>NZ_JBMDKK010000016.1:0-99086 GCF_057809675.1 Sphingomonas sp. FG14
CCCCCATGACGAGGTGTTTCCGATCCACAAATCTCGCCGTCGCTCCAGCGAAAGCTGGAGCCCATGCGATGCCTCCGACTGCACCGTGGCTCGACGATCGTATAGGCTCCAGCTTTCGCTGGAGCGACGGTAAGGGGCCCCCCACAAAAAACCAGGGCGACCCCTTGCGGGATCGCCCTGGTCGCTGGGAGCTTTTGAAGGGGCCGTCAGCTACAGGCGTGGCGCAGCACCGCTCCGGCCTTGACGTTGCCGAGCTTGCCCTGGTCGAGCGCGACCGCGCCGTTGACGATCACCGTATCGATGCCGGTGGGGAAATCGGTCGGGTTCGTCCAGCCCGCGACGTCGTCGAGCTTGTCGTAATCGAACACCACCACGTCGGCGCGCATGCCCTGGCGGATCAGGCCGCGATCGCTGAGGCCCATGCGCTGCGCGGGCCAGCCGGTCATCTTGCGGACGGCCTGTTCCAGCGACAGGATCGGGCGGCGCTTCACATATTCGGCGATCACGCGCGGGAAGGTGCCGTAGGATCGCGGATGGGGCAGGCCCAGCGTATCGATCTTGCCCGGCCCCGCCGACGCGCCGGCATCGCTGCCGATGCTGACCCAGGGCTGGCGCAGCGCGGTCTCGATATCCTGCTCGCTCATCATGAAATACAGCGCCATCGAACGCTTGGGATACGCCTCGATCACGATGTTCCAGGCCGCGTCCTCCGGATCGATGCCCAGCGCCTTGCCGATCTCGACGAAGTTCTTGCCGTGGAACTTCTCGTATTTGGGGTTCTGGCCGTTGGCGAGGACGACCTTGTCCCAGCCGCCCGACGCTTCCACCAGGTTCGACCAGTCGGCCATCGATCCCGCCGCGACCTGCTGCTTCAGCTTGGCGCGGACCGCCGGATCCTTCAGCCGCTCGATGCCCTTTTCGACGCCGTCGGCCCATACCCAGTTGGGCACGGTGATCTCGACGCCCGTGCCGCCGGCGGGATAGGGATACATGTCCGCCGCGATATCGACGCCGCGCGCGCGGGCGCTGTCGACAAGCGCCACCGCCTTGGGCATGCCCTTGCCCCATTGCGGCGCATAGGCGTTCTTCAGGTGGAAGATCTCGACCTTGACGCCGCCCTTCTCGCCGATCGCGATCGCTTCCTCGATCGCGGGGATCAGCTTGGAGCTCTCCTCGCGCATGTGCGTGGCGTAGAAGCCGTTGCACTGCGAGGCGACCTTGGCGAGCTTGATCAGGTCCTCGGTGGTCTGGAAGCTGCTGGGCGGATAGATCAGCGCGCTGGTGATGCCGAAGACGCCGGCGCGCATCGCGATGCCGACTTCCTTTTCCATCGCCGCCATTTGCGCCGGGGTGGGGGCGCCGGCCTTGTCGCCCATGATCTGCAAGCGCGCCTGATGGGTCGCGTAATAGGTGCCGAAATTGACGCCGATGCCCTGGGTTTCGAGCTGCTTGAAATAGGCGGGGATCTTCGTGGCCTCGACGGGGGTGCCGCCCTCGCCCGCGATCACCGTGGTCACGCCCTGGCGCAGCTTGTTCTCCGCCGTGCCGTTTTCCAGCAGCACCTCACCGGACTGGTCCATCATGTCGATGAAGCCGGGGGCGACATAGCGGCCCTTGGCGTCGATCTCGCGCTTGCCGCGCGCGGCGATCGTGCCGACCCTGGTCACGCGGCCGTCCTTGATGCCGACATCGGCGCTCACCCAGGGATTGCCCGCGCCGTCGAGCACGCGGCCGCCACGGATGACGATGTCATATTCGGGGGCGCCGGACTGGGCCGAGGCGTTGGAGGCGAGCAGCGCGGCGGCGCAGCCGAGCAGCAGCGCGCGGCGCAGGGTGCGCGGATTAAGCGTCATTGGGGAAACTCCTGGGGACGGGAGGGCGCGGTCGGCATGAAGCCGGGGCCAGGCGGGCACGCGTGTCGCGCGTCCGCCATGGCCCCGGCCATGCTCATTTCAGGCAGTTCTCGACAAGCGCCGCGAACGCCTCTCCACCGCGGATGGGATCGGCGACGGGCAGGCCCAGCCGCTCGCTTTCGGCGGCCATCACGCGCGCCGCTTCATCGGCATCGAGCTTCGACGTGTTCATCGAGATGCCGCCGCAGCGGATATTGGGATTGGTGCGGCGGCCGAGCATCAGGTTGAGCTCGATCGTCTCCTCGATCGACGGGGTCTTGTAGCCGGCGGTGCCCAGCATCTCGTCACGGCCCGGCTCATGGCAGACCACGATCACGTCGGGCTGGCTGCCATGGAGCAGGCCCAGCGAGACGGCGGCATAGGCCGGGTGGAACAGCGAGCCCTGGCCCTCGACCACGTCCCAGTGATCGTCGGCCGCGTCGGGGCTCAGGATTTCGGCGGCGCCCGCCTCGAAATCGGAAACCACCGCGTCCATCGGCATGCCGCCGCCCGCGATCATGATGCCGGTCTGGCCGGTCGCGCGGAAATCGGCGGGAATGCCGCGTTCGGCGATGGCGCTGGCCAGCGCGAGCGCGGTGTATTTCTTGCCCAGCGCGCAATCGGTGCCCACCGTCAGGATGCGCTTGCCCGAACGCTTGCGGCCCGTGCCGACGGGCAGGCCGGCGGGGGGGACGCGGATGTCGATCAGGCGGCGGTCCAGCCGCGCGGCGGCGTCGGCGAGCTGCGGGATGTCGCTCAGCCGCACATGCATGCCGCTGACGATATCGAGCCCGGCCTCCAGCGCCTCTACCAGCGAGGCGACCCAGTTCGGCGCCAGCACGCCGCCGCTGTTGGCGACGCCGATGACGAGCGCGCGCGCGCCCGCCGCATAGGCCTGGGCCGGGGTCATGTGCGGCAGCCCGGTGGTGACCGTGGCGCCGATGCTGAACTCGCCGACGCATTTGTCGCCCGCCCAGTCGCGCAGGCCGAACGCCGTCTTGGCGAAGCCGGGCTCAACCGTGTCCGCGAGGAACAGGAGGTAGGGCTGGGGGAGTCGGATGGCTGATCCCTGCTCGGGATCGAATTGAGCGTTCATGCGAGTACTCTGTCTGGGGTCCGTTCAGGACCGTGTGGAAATGGAAAGGGTCAAAGCCAGGTGTCGCCAAGCAGGCGACGGAAGTTGCCGCCGAGAATGGCGGAGATGTTGGCGTCGGAATAATTGCGGCGGATAAGCTCCTCGGTGAGGTCGAACATTTTCATCGGCTGGTCGAACCCGTCGGTGTCCAGCTTGTCACGGAAGGCGTAGCTTTCCTTGTAGCCGCTCTTCAGCATCTTGTACTGGTCGGCCGGCATGTCGTCATAGCCGTTGAGATCGGCGTCCGATCCGATGCCGACATGGTCGACGCCGATCAGCTTCACGACATGGTCGATATGATTGACCATCTCGACGATCGTCGTCGGTTCCTTGCCGCTGACGAAGTTGCGGACGCCGGTGATGCCCATCACGCCGCTCTTCTTGCCCAGCGCCAGGATCGCCTCGTCGCGCTTCAGCCGGGGATGGTCGTTGAGCGCGCGGCAGTTGCTGTGCGTGATCGCGATCGGCTTGGTCGAGATGTCGATCGCGTCGAGCGTGGTCTTGTCGCCGGAATGCGAGACGTCGACGAGCATGCCGACCTCGTTCATCGCCTTGATGATCGCGGCGCCATAATCGCTGATGCCGCCATCGACCCGGTCGGTGCTGCCCGATCCCAGCCGGTTCTGGCTGTTATAGGTGAGCTGCGAGCAGCGCTGGCCGAGCTGGTAGAAGGTCTTCACGTCCTTGACGGTTTCGAAATGGTCCGAATTCTGCAGGCCCATGATCACCGCGCACTTGCCCTCGCGCTTGGCGCGGTCGAGATCGGTGGCAAGGCCGACCAGCGAGAAGACGTGCGAATTGCGGCCGGCGAAGCCCTGCCACGCGTTCATCCATTCCAGCACGCTGGAACGCGCGTCCGCGCCGCCGACGCCCACGGCATTGTGGAAGCCGGTGATGCCGCTGGCGCGGAACTCGGCTGCGTCCTTCTCGCTCAGCGGCGCCGCGAAATATTCGGGGCGGAAGTCGAGCTTGATCGGCGCCAGCATGTCGATCACGAGCGACTTGCGCACGAGATCGACCGCCCGCTTCGAATAGGTCTTGGGGGAGGCCGCGTTCAGCCGGTACTGGCCGAGATTGATCATCGGAAAACCGGCGACCGCGGCGACAGCTACAGCACCGCCGCCGAGCATCCGGCGTCGTGAAAGTCCCTTGTCCTGCTGCATTGTCACTCCCCTGATTCTATGATCCTGATCAGGATCATATTGTCCCACTGGGAAAAGGTCAAACCAAAGTGCATCAATCCCCCACCGCGCGCGCGATCACGCCGCCCTTCATCACGAAGGCCATGGTCTCCAGCGTCTTCACGTCGTTCAGCGGATCGCCCTTCACCGCGATGATGTCGGCCGCCTTGCCCGCCGTGATCGTGCCGATCTCGTTCGACAGGCGCGCATGATCGGCGGCCCAGACGGTGGCGGAGCGGATCGCGTCGAGCGGGGAGAAGCCCGCCTGGATCATCAGCGCGAATTCCTTGGCGTTCTCGCCATGGACCGAAACGCCGCTGTCCGTGCCGAAGGCGAACTTGACCCCGGCGACGCGCGCGCGGCGCGCCGCGTCGACCATCAGCGGGCCGACCTGCAACGCCTTTGCGCGCACGGGCGCGGGCATCCAGTCCGCCGTCTTGGCCTGGCGCGCGACGGTATCGCCGGCAAGCAGGGTGGGGACGAGGTAGGTGCCCTTGGCCTTCATCAGCTTGATCGATTCGGCGTCGAGGAAGGTGCCGTGCTCGATCGAATCGACGCCCGCGCGCAGCGCCGCGTTGATGCCGTCGGTGCCGTGCGCGTGCGCCGCCACCTGCCGGCCCAGCCGGTGCGCGGTCTCGACCAGCGAGGTCAGTTCCGCGTCGCTCATCTGCTGGCCCACGCCCGCCGCCGTGGCGGACATCACGCCGCCGGTGGAGGCGGTCTTGATGACGTCCGCGCCGCTCTGCACCGCCTGGCGCACCGCGCGCGCGCAATCGTCGGCGCCCGAGCACAGGGTTGGCGAGCGGTAGAGGTCCAGGATCTCCTGGCGATAGCCCTGGATGTCGCCATGGCCGCCATGCGCCGCCACGCCGCCCGCCGCGATCATGCGCGGGCCGATGATCTTGCCCGCCGCGATCGCGTCGCGCATCGCGAAGGTCACCTCGGGCGTGCCGCCCAGGTCGATCACGGTGGTGAAGCCCGCGCGAACGGTGCGCCTGGCATAGACGACGCCGTCGAGCAGCACGTCCGAATCCGATTTGGTCACCGCGTCCAGCCGGGCGTTCGGCCCGTTCTCCGACGTGATATGGACATGGCTGTCGATGAAGCCGGGCAGCACGAAGGCGTCGCGCAGGTCGACCACCTTGCCCTCGCCGACGAAGCCGTCGCGGATCTCGGCGATGCGGCCGTCGCGCACGACGATCGTCTTGCCCTGCTCCACCCGGCCGCTCGCCGGATCGGCGAGCAGGCGCCCGGCCTGGATATAGGTGGTGCCGTCCGCCTGCGCGGCGGCGGGCGCCGCGGCCCAGACGATCGCGGTGGCCGCAGCGGCGGTCGCCAGCCGGCGAAGCGTGTGGCGCGCGCTCATGCCGGCACCGCCATTTCGGCCGCGCGGCCCCAGATCGCTTCGTCGCACCAGGCGAGGCCGCCGCTGTAATCGATCGCGGGGGTGCGATCGGCCGCCAGGAAGATCGGCCCGTCGAGATCGACGATGTCGCAAAGCTGGCCCAGGATGAAGGCGGGGCCCATGGCGAGGCTGGATCCGACCATGTTGCCGACCATCACGCCCAGGCCGGCTTCGCGCGCGGCATGGGCGATCATCAGCCCCTCGGTCAGCCCGCCGCACTTGTCGAGCTTGATGTTGACGACGTCGAAGCGGCCGATCAGCCCCGGCACATCGGCCAGCGACAGCGCGCTTTCGTCCGCCGCGATCGGGATGGGGCATTCGAACCCGTCCAGATCCGCCTCGCGCCCGCGCGGCAGCGGCTGTTCGAGCAGCTTCACATCGGCGTCGACCAGCGCGCCGACCAGCGTTTCGAGCGCGTCGATCGCGAAGCCCTGATTGGCGTCCACCCCCATCCAGCATTCGGGGCGCGCGGCGCGCACCGCGCGGACGCGCGCGATATCGATATCCAGGTCGCCGGTCAGCTTGAGCTTCAGCGCGCGGGCGGAGGCGAAGGCGCGCGCGCCATCCGCCATCACCGCCGGATCGTCGGCGCCCAGCGTGAAGGTGGTGAGCAGCGGCTTGGGCGCTTCCAGCCCGGCCAGCGCCCAGACGGGCTGGCCGGTGCGGCGCGCCTCCAGCTCCCACAGCGCGCAGTCGATCGCGTTGCGCGCGCCGCCGGCGGGCAGCAGGTCGCGCAGCGCCTCGCGCGTGACGCCCTGTTCGATCTCGGCGCGGACGCGCTCGATCGCGGCGGTCATCGCGGGGACGTTCTCATAGAGATAATAGACGCCCGAGGCCTCGCCCCGCCCGGAGGCGACGCCGTCGGACAGGGTGGCGACCACCACGTCCGATTCGGTGAAGACATGGCCGGAGATCCGGAACGGTTTCGCCAGCGGCAGCGATTCCACTGCGACATCGAGAGTAAGGGCGTTCACGCCAGTTTTCCTTCCTTGGTTGTTCGGATCAATAGTCTAGGCCGAAGCCGATCAGCCCATAGCTGACCACGCCCCACAACAGGATCGCGGCGGCCAGCAGCACCAGCACGCTCCAGATCCGCGCGATCCAGGAACGCTTGCCCGCCCAGGTGCGCCAGGCGTTCCAGGCGGCGATGCCGACGGCGCCGAAGAAGACGATGGGGCCGAGGATCTGGAGCAGGATGACATGCGTGTCATAGGCCCCGTTTATGTTGTTGGGGTTCGCGCCCATGATGCTGAGCAGATAGGCCCAGCCCCCCGCGACCAGCAGCGCCGCCAGCGCGAAGCCGCGCACGAGGTGATAGGCCCTGCGATCCTGCCCTGTGAGCGGCAGCGTCGCGGCATAGATGCGCCGGGCGATCGCGGCGGCGGGCCAGGAGAGGGCGGTGATGAGCAGGATGGCGAACGCCACCCATGCCAGCGGGTTCAGCCAGCCCTTGTCCGCATACCAGGGCGCGCGTTCGAACAGCGAGATCGGCGCGCCGGGATCGTAGCTGAAGCGCTGCACCCTGCCGTCGACGACCTTGGCCGCCATCCGCATCTCGCCGCCCGCCTCGCGCCAGACGAAGGGTGCGATCTCCACCCATTTGCGCGGCGCGCCGCCGATGGTCTTGCTCGACGGGATCAGCAGCGTGCCGTCCGGGTTGAGCGTCACCTCGATCTGGTTGATCAGCGCGCCGGCCCACAGGAAGCTCGTCTGCGAACGGCGGCTGACGATATAGTTGCCCACCATCATGCGCGCATGTTCGGCCGCCGTCTTCGCGTCGACCCTGCCGTCCTTGGGCGGGGGCGCCGGGAAATAGCGATCGGCGAACTGCGCGAGCAGCGCGCCGCGAATGGCCCCGGTCGCGCCGTCGCGGCCGGTGCTGTTGAGCGACACGAACATGCCGACATTGTCGTCGATGAACAGCCACAGCGCGCTGTGGAACAGGCGCGTGTCGCCGCCATGCATGATCACGCGGTGGCCGTTCTGGTTCTGCTCGTAAAAGCCCAGCGCCATGCGGTTGAGCGGCGGCAATATGTCCAGATAGGTGGTGTGCATCGTCCGCGCGGTCTGCGGCGACAGCAGCGGCCCGCCCTGGGCGAGATGCGCGATCATGAAGCGCGCGATGTCGGACGCGGTGGCGGCCAGGCTGCCCGCCGGCGCCGCCTCGATGACTTCGTAGGGCATCGGCTTGCCGGAGCCGAGCTGATAACCCCTGGACATCAGCGGCTGGAGACTGGCGGGCAGCGGCTGGCGGAAGCTGGAACGCGTCATGCCGATCCGGCCGAAGATGTTGCGCTCGACATAATCGTCGAAGGGCATGCCGGATACGCGCTGGACGATATAGCCGGCGAGCGCGGTGGCATAGTTGGAATAGGCGGGCGTCGTGCCTGGATCGAAGATGCGCTTCGGCGTCCAGCGCTTCAGCACCGCGTCCAGCGGCGTGGCGGTGGTGCCGCTGGCGATCAGGCCGCGCACCGCTTCCTCGAAGCCCGGCGTGTGCGTCATCAGGTTGCGCAGCGTGATCGGCTTGCCGTCGCGCGGCGGGATCCTGAAATCGAGATAGGTGTTCACGTCGGCGTCGAGGTTCAGCTTGCCCTGTTCGACGAGCTGCATGACCGAGGTCCAGGTGAACAGTTTCGAGACCGATCCGGGGCGGAACATCGTGGTTTCGGGGTCGACGGGCTTGCGCGCGTCGACATCCGAGAAGCCATAGCCGCGCTGCGTGACGACCTGGCCGTCCTTGACGATCACGACGACGCCGCCCGCGATGTCGCCACGTTGCAGGGCATAGGGAAAGAAGCCGTCGAGCCACGCATCGGCATCCGCCTTGGTCAGCACGGGCGTCGTGGCGGCGGCGGCAGGGGCCGAGACCGTAACAGGCGCGGGCGCGGCGGGCCTGGGCGTGGCGGGCGCCTGGGTGGCGGCGGGCGATGCGGCCAGGCCGATCAATGCCGCGAAAGCAAGTTTCAGACGCCTCATGATCAACCCCCTTCCCAAAAAATTCGCCGTGGCCCGCCCGGCAAGGCAATTGATTGCGCTTGGGCGGCTGCGGAGATATCGTGCGCAGCAAAGAACGACGGATTACATCCTGATTGGGCAGTAATGGTCCTGTTTGGAAAATTGTCAATCAGTGGTTTGTCGAATTTGAAAATTCTCGAGGGGGCGAAGCGATGAAGGGGGGGCAACCCACATTGGGGGCGCTGATACGCGGATTGCGCACGCGCAATAGCTGGACGCTCAAGGAGATGAGCGATCATAGCGGCATCCCGATCTCGACGCTGTCCAAGGTCGAGCATGACCGGCTGACGCTCACCTATGACAAGCTGCTCCAGCTCAGCCAGCGGCTCAATATCCGCATGTCCGAACTGTTCGCGGAGGACGCGCAGGCCGGCGGCGACGCGCCGGTGACCGCGCGGCGCAGCGTCGGCGATCTCGCCAGCGCGGTGCGCGTGCAGACCGCCAATTACGACTATTATTATCTCTGCACCGAATTGCGCCGCAAGCGCATGATCCCGATCTACACGCGGATCCGTGCCAAATCGGTCGACGAGTTCGGCGAGCCCGTGCGCCATCCCGGCGAGGAATTCGTGTATGTCGTGAAGGGGCGGATCGTCGTCCACACCGAATTCTACGACCCCATCCCGCTTGAGGAAGGCCAGTCGATCTACATCGATTCGACGATGGGCCACGCCTATGTCGTCGGCAAGGATTGCGAGGAGGCGCTGGTGATCGCCTGCTGCTCCAGCGCCGAGGACGGGCTGATGGATTCGCTGATGAACCTGCACGGAGATGACGCGAGCGGCGGGATCTGATCCGGAAGGCGGCGGTCGCCGGAACCAATCGGCCGGGCTTGTCCAAACCTGGCTTTCGCCGGGCTTTGAAAGAGAAAGGCAGGGGTTGGCCTACGGCCGACTTCGCCCCGACACGCTCAGCCCGAACGGAGCGAGTGAAAGCGCCTCTTCGTCAGAACAGGGCTCAGCCGACCAACCCCGTTCGGGCTGAGCCTGTCGAAGCCCTGTTCTTCTTCCGCGCAGTGCCAGGATAAAGGCCCTGGCCTCGAACAACGAAAGCCGGCGCCTGGATTGATCCTAGCTACAGCGATGGCGCAGCACCTTGCCCCCGCGCGCGCCGGTGATCTGGCCCTTGTCGATCGCCACCACGCCGTTGACGATCACGTCGTCGAAGCCGGTCGGCGATGCCAGCGGCTTTTCGTAGCTGGCGCCGTCGTCGACCTTGGCGAGATCGAACACCAGCAGGTCGGCGCGCATGCCCTGGCGCACCAGTCCACGGTCGCTCAGCCCCATGCGTTCGGCCGGCCAGCTCGTCATCTTGCGGACCGCGTCCTCCAGCGTCAGCACCGGGCGGCGCTTCACATATTCGGCGATGACGCGCGCATGATTGCCATAGGCGCGCGGGTGCGGCAGCCCCAGCCCGTCGACCTGGCCATAGACCTCCGCCGCGCCCGCGTCGCTGCCGATGCTGACCCAGGGCTGGCGCATCGCCAGTTCGATATCGGGCTCGCCCATCATGAAATAGAGCGCGGTCGCGCGCTTGGGCAGCGCGCCGATCAGGATATCCCACGCCGCATCGGCGGGATCCTTGCCCAGCGCCTTGCCGATCGCGGCGATGCTCTTGCCGTGATACTGACGATAGGTGTCGCTATGGCCGTTGGCGAGGATCACATTGTCCCAGCCGCCCGCCGCCTCGACGAAGTTGGACCAGTCGGGCTGCGATCCCGCCGCCACCTCCTGTTTCAGCCGCGCGCGGACCGCCGGATCCTTCAGCCGCTCGATGCCCTTGGCCTTGCCCTCTGCCCAGACCCAGGTGGGCACGGTGATGTCGAGCCCGGTGCCGCCCGCCGCATAGGGATACATGTCCGCCGCCACGTCCACGCCTCGCGCGCGCGCCGCCGCGATCGCCTGCACAGCCTGCGGCATCAGCTTGCCCCAGCCGGGGCGATAGCCGGCCTTCAGGTGGAAGATCTCCACCTTCACGCCGCCCTTTTCGCCGATCTCGATCGCTTCCTCGATCGCGGGCACCAGCTTCGCCGCCTCGTCGCGCATGTGCGTGGCGTAATAACCGCCACAGCGCCCGGCGACCTTGGCGAGCGCGACGAGATCGGCGGTCGACTGGAAATTGCTCGGCGAATAGACGAGCGCGGTGCTGATGCCGAACACGCCAGCGCGCATCGCGGTCTCCACCTCCTGCTCCATCACCTTCATCTGCTCGGGGCTGGGCGTGCCGGCGGCGTCGCCCAGCACCTTGGATCGCGCCTGCATCGTCGAATAATAGGTGCCGAAATTGACGGCGATGCCCTGCTTCTCCAGCGTGTCGAAATAGGTCGGGATGTCCTTCGCCTCGACGGGGGTGCCGCCTTCGCCCGCGATCACCGTGGTCACGCCCATGCGCAGCTTGTTCTCCGCACCGCCATTCTTCAGCAGCACGCGGCCGGACTGGTCCATCATGTCGATGAAGCCGGGGGTGACATAGCGGCCGCGCGCGTCGATCTCCTTCGCGCCGCGCCCTGAAACGTCGCCGACGCGGACGATGACGCCGCCCTTCACCGCGACATCGGCCTTCACCCAGGGATTGCCCGCGCCGTCGAGCACGCGGCCACCGCGAATGACGATGTCATATTCCGGCGCCCCCGACGGGGCGGGCGCGTTGGACACCAGCAGCATGGCGGCGGCGGAAAGCAGAAGGCGTTTCATGCATGTCCCCTCGAGATCGGCTTTTCCGCTCGGGAAAGCGCGGTACCGGACTGTCGCGTCGCCGGGGTGAGTCCCCCGGCCGCGCGGCGGACAGTCGCACGGGATTTTCCGAAACGCAACTTTCGTTTCCGAAGCGGAAATAAGCGCCCGGTCAGGCGTGCGAACGCCTGGGACGCTTCCACGGCGAGCCGGAGCGCCCGGCCCCCTCACGGCCGCATTTTTCCGGGCCGTCGACCGGAAACGGCCAACGCGGAATCGCTCTAGATTTCCTCGGAGGTCTCGATCGGGTTCAGCGCCGATTTCAGATCGGCGTCGGTCGCCGAGCAGATGGAGAGGATGCGGCAGGGGCCGTCGCCCACCGCGACATAGGCATGGCCCATCAGCCCGTCGAAATAGATGGAATCCCCGACGCCCATCAGCGCGGGGGCGTAGAGATCGCAATGGAACTCGCACTGCCCTTCCAGCACCAGCGCATATTCCTCGCCGGGATGGCGCATCAGCTCGCCGAATTCCTCGATCGAGCGCACCTGCACGTCGATGATCATCGGGTTCAGCGTCTTGTTGAGCAGATCGGCCGCCGGATAGACATAGCCATAGGTGGCGGTGCGGATCGACGGCCCCTTGCCCGCGCGGGTGATCGCGCGGCGGCCGGTCGCGGCGCTGGGCGCCACGGGCGGGGCGCTGGCGGCGAACAGGCGGGTGATGTCGATGCTGAGGCCACGGCTGAGGCGCAGCAGCTTTTCATAGCTGAGCGACATCTTGCCGTTTTCCACCTTGGAAAGCGTCGAGACGGGCATGCCCGTGCGCTTGCTGACCTCGGCCAGCGTCCAGCCGCGTTCGGTGCGGATGCCGCGCAGGACCGCGCCCGGATCGATCTCCGCCGTGGCTGGGGCAAGCCCGGAGGGCTCGCGATGATTTGCTGAAGACATTCTCGTCCTTTCCCGGCCTCGCCGAATAGCAGAGCCTTGTCGAGCTGTCATCGTCCCCCCGGGGCGGCGCCGATCGGGCGTCGCGCTGCCGCAGGATAGTCGGGATCGCCCAAGTTGACAAATATGAAAAATCTGAAACAACCATTTCGGATCTAATCGCCGGAAGCCGGGACGAAACCGGGGGCGATCGATGTCATCAGCCTGAAAGGATCATCGATGCGGCGCATGCGCTTTCTTCCCGTCGTGGCGGCCCTGGCGGTCGCGATGCCCGGTGCGATCCCGGCCCCGCTCCTGGCCGCGCCCGCCGCTAAAAGCGCGGAAGCGGGCGCCCGCGCGCGGCTGGAGGCGGCGTTCGCGCAGCTCGCCAAGCAGACCGACGGCACCGTCGGCGTGGCGGTGCAGCGTGTCGGCGGCACCGACGCGGCGCTGCTCAACGCGGGCACGACCTTCCCGATGGCGAGCACCTTCAAGATCGCGGTGGCCGGGGCGATCCTGGCGCGGATCGACAAAGGGGAGATGACGCTGGGCCAGCTCGTCACCGTCAATCCCGCGCTGATCGTCAATTCCGCCGGCATCGCCGAACAGACGCCGCACGACGGCGTCGCGCTGTCGGTCCACAACCTGCTCGAACTGATGCTGACGCGCAGCGACAATACCGCGACCGACGTGCTGCTGGCGGAGGCGGGCGGCCCGGCGGCGGTGACGGCGTGGCTGCGCGGCATCGGCATCACCGGCCAGCAGATCGACGGCGGCACCGGCCCGCTGATCCTGCGCGCGCTGGGCGTGCCGCCGGGGCCGGGCAGCTTCCGCGAGCGCCGGGCGGCGGCGATGGCCGACCCCGCGATGCGCGAACGCAGCCAGAAGCGCGCGCCGAACGTCGCGTTCAACAATGATCCGCGCGACGCCTCCACGCCGGAAGCGATGCTGAAGCTGTTGCTGACGATCCGCGCGGGCAAGGCGGTGAGCGCGGCGAGCACGAAGACGCTGATCGAGATCATGGAGCGCTGCCATACCGGCGACAAGAGGCTGAAGGGGCTGCTGCCCGTCGACACCGTCGTCGCGCACAAGACCGGCACGTTGATGAGCATCGCCAATGATGTCGGGCTGGTGACGCTGCCCGACGGCAGCCAGTTCGCGATCGCGGTGTTCGTGAAGGGCGATACCAAGGGCACCGAGGTGCAGGACCGGGTGATCGCCGATGTCGCGCGCACCGCATATGACTATTTCCTGCTCGGCGGGTGACGCGTCGTTGACCACGTTTTCAGAACGGAAAAATTGTTCCGGTGTTTGAAAAATTCGCTTTTCCGGCGGATCGTTCCGTCGTAGCTTCCCGCGCTTCTAGCAGGGGAGCATGTCGAACCATGAAAAAGCGGATCGCGGCATTGGTTGGCCTGGTCGGACTGTCGCTGCACGGCGCGGCGATGGCGAACGACGCGGGCAAATGGGATTATCTGATCACCAATGCGCGGATCGTGGACGGCACCGGCGCGCCCTGGTTCCGGGGCGCCGTGGCGGTCGACGAGGGCAAGATCGTCTGGATCGGCGCGTCGAAGCCGGACGAGACGCGCGCCGAAAAGGTGATCGACGCGAAGGATCGCGTGCTTTCCCCCGGCTTCATGGATTTCATGGGGCAGAGCACCCTGGTCTATCTGACCAATCCCGCCTCCGCCCAGTCGCGCCTGACCCAGGGCATCACCGTGCATCTGAGCGGCGAGGGCGGATCGCCCGCGCCGCAGAACGACCAGACCCAGCCCGAACCGGTGATGATCGCGGGCAAGCCCTATCGCTGGCGCACCTATGCCGAATATTTCAAGATCATGGACGATCTGGGCGTGCCGGTGAACGTGGTCCACAATGTTGGCGCCGCGCAGGTGCGCCGTGTGGTGATGGGCGTGGAGGATCGCACGCCGACCCCGCAGGAAATGGAGAAGATGAAGACGCTCGTCGATCAGGCGATGCGCGACGGCGCGTCTGGCCTGTCGACCGCGCTGATCTATCCGCCGGGCAATTACCAGACGACGGGCGAACTGATCGAGCTGGCGAAGATGGTGAAGCCCTATGGCGGCTTCTATTCGACGCATATGCGCAACGAGAGCAACAAGCTGCTCGATTCGATCGATGAATCGATCGCGATCGGCCAGGGCGCGGGCATTCCCGTCCAGATCTATCACCTGAAGGCGGCGGGCGTGCGCAACTGGCCGCTGATGCAGAAGGCGGTCGATCGCATCGCGGCGGCGCGCGTGGCGGGCATCGACGTCACCGCCGACATCTATCCCTATATCCGCAACGGCATCGGCCTGGGCTCGTTCGTGCCGCCGCAATCCTATGCGCACGGGCCGCAGGCCTTCTACAAGACGCTGTCCGATCCCAAGGTGCGCGCGGCGCTGCGCAAGACCGTCGAGACCGATACCTCGTGGGAGAACTGGTACGACCATGTCGGCCAGGACTGGAACAATGTGCAGATCACCGACGATGCGCTGGGCGCCGACCTGGTCGGGCTCAGCATCGCGCAGGCGGCGAAGAAACGCGGCAAGGACGAATGGACCTTCGTGTTCGACACGATCGCCGCGGGCGGCGTCGGCGTCGCCCCGCTCAGCATGAACGAAGAGCAGAAGCATATCGGCCTGCGCGCGCCGTTCATGATGATCAACACCGATACCTCGCCCGCCAGCCCCGATGTCGACGGGCTGGCCGTGCATCCGCGCGCCTATGGCACGATGCCGCGCGTGCTCGCCAAATATGTGCGCGAGGAAAAGGTGATCCCGCTGGAGGAAGCGATCCGGCGGATGACCTCCGCCTCGGCCAACCGGCTCGGCCTGTACGATCGCGGCCGCATCGGCGTGGGCTATGCCGCCGATCTGCTGCTGTTCGATCCCAACACCGTGCAGGACCACGCGACCTTCGAGAACCCGGCGCAATATTCGACGGGCATGGATTATGTGTGGGTCAACGGCGTGCTCGCGATCGACAATGGCAAGATGACGGGCGCGCGCGCCGGCAAGGTGATCCGCTTCAGCAAGCCCGCGTCCTGAGGCGCGGCCAGACATTTCCGAACATGTGCATATGCGCCCCGCCGCCTTTGGCGGGGCGAAGGGAGACGACGAGAGAATGACCGACAAGCGGCCGGCTGCCGTGCTCGACTGGCGCCTGAAGGGCATGCCGGCGGATTGCGAGGAGATTGGCGCGGACGCGCTGGCCGATGCGGGCTGGCACGTGCTGCGCGAGGATCTGATGCTGCCCGCCGCCGTGCTGCGCGAATCGGCGATGCGCCACAACAGCGAATGGATGCGCAAGTTCACGCAATTGTCGGGCGCGCGCATCGCGCCGCATGGCAAGACGACGATGAGCCCGGACCTGTTCGCGATGCAGATGGCGGACGGCGCCTGGGGCCTGACCGCCGCGACGATCGGCCATGTCCGCACCTATCGCAAGCACGGCATCGGCACGATCCTGCTCGCCAACCAGCTCATCGGGCGGCAGAACATCGCCTATGTCGTGGCCGAGCTGCGCCGCGATCCCGATTTCGATTTCTATTGCCTCGTCGATTCCGCCGCCTCGGTCGATCTGCTGGAGGCCGCGCTCGCCGCCGATCCGCCGGGCCGGCCGCTTCAGGTGCTGATCGAGCTGGGCTTTCCCGGCGGCCGCACGGGGTTCCGCGACAATGACGCGGCCTTGGCCGTTGCCCATCGCATCGCCGCCTCTCCGCTGCTGTCGCTGCGCGGCGTGGAGGCGTTCGAGGGCGTGTTCCAGGGCACGCCCGCCGAAAGCCGCGATCCACAGGTGCGCGCGCTGCTCGATCGCGTGGTCGGGCTGGCCGACGCGTGCAGCGACGGACAGCTTTTCACCGGCCGGCCGATCATCACCGCGGGCGGATCCTCGCTGTTCGACATGGTCGCCGAAACCTTCGCCGCCGCCGCGGTCGAGCGGCCCTATACGGTGATCCTGCGCAGCGGCTGCTACATCGTGCACGACAGCCATTTCTACAAGCAGCTCGTCGAGGGATTGATCCGCCGCTCGCCGGTCGCGGCGAGCCTGGGGGATGGCCTGCGCGGTGCGCTCGAAATCTGGGCTTATGTCCATTCGCGGCCCGAGCCGACCCGGCTCGTCGTCGGACTGGGCAAGCGCGATATCGCCGACGACGTCGCGCCGCCCACCGTGCTCGGATGGGCGCGCCCCGGTCCCGACGCGGAAATGCTGCCCATTCCGGCCGATCACCGCGTCGTCCGGCTCGACGATCAGCACGCCTATCTCGACATTCCCGCCGATTCCCCGCTCCAGCCGGGGGACATGGTGGCCTTTGGCGTCTCGCACCCCTGCACGACGTTCGACAAATGGCAGGCGCTTTATCTGGTCGACGATGGCCTTCGCGTGACGGGCGCGATACGAACATTCTTCTGACGCCGTCCTGATGGGCGCGGGTTCAAGCAGGTTGTGAAGGGAAGACGCGTGAAGAAGCTCCTGGTCCTGTTGCTTTTCCTGGTTCCGGCGATGGCGCCGGCCACGGCCTCCGCCGATCCCGGCCTCGCCCCCGATCTGGGCAGGGCCGCCGCGCTGATTGGCGAGGCCGCGAAATGGGAAGTCGAGAACAAGCGCGTGCCCTCGGTCGCGGTCGCGGTCGTCGGGCCGGAGGGCGTCCGCTGGTCGGGCGCCTGGGGCAAGGCCGACGCGGAGGGCAAGGTGCCCGCCACGCCCGAAACCATCTATCGCGCCGGATCGGTCAGCAAGCTGTTCACCGATGTCGCGGTGATGCGGCTGGTCGAACAGGGCAAGCTGAACCTCGACGCGCCGGTCAGCACCTATCTGCCCAGCTTCAAGCCGCGCAATCCGTTCGGCGGGCAGATCACGCTGCGCCAGTTGATGACGCATCGCAGCGGCCTGGTCCGCGAAGCGCCGCGCGGCAATTATTTCGACATCGCGCCCAAGGGGCAGGCCGATTCCGTGCTCAGCCTGAACGAGACCAGCCTGGTCGCGGCGCCCGGCACGATCACCAAATATTCGAACGCCGGCATCGCGGTGGTGGGCGAGGTCGTCGCCCGCGTGACCGGCATGCCCTATGAACAGGCGGTGGCGACCCTGGTGTTCCGTCCGCTCGGCATGGCGTCCAGCGGGATGACCGCCGCCCCCTTCAAGGGGCGCATCGCCTATAGCGAGATGGCGGCGTTCGACGGGCCGCGCATTCCCGCACCGCCGATCGAGCTGGGCACGCCCGCCGCCGGCAGCCTGTTCACCACGCTTGGCGATCTCGGCCGCTTCGCGCAGGCGATGCTCAATCGCGGCAAGCTGCCCGACGGCGTGCTGCTGAAGCCCGCGACGCTCGACGAGATGTGGCGCCGGCAGTTTCCGGGCGACGCCTCGACACGCGGCTATGGCATCGGCTTCGCGCTGTCGCAGGTCGATGGCCAGCGCGTCGTCGGCCATGGCGGCGCGATCTATGGTCATGTCACCGACGTGCTGATCATGCCCGACGCCGGCATCGCCGTCGTCGCCTTCGCCACTGTTGATTCCAGCAACAGCGCGGGCAAGCTCGCCGATTATGCGCTGCGGACGGTGGCCGCGATCGCCAAGGGCGCCAACCCGCCCGCCTTCGGCACCGGCACGCTGGTGACCGGGCCGGACGCGAAGCGGCTTTCGGGCTGGTTCACCAACGGCAAGGCCAGCGTGAGCACGCGCATCTACAACGAACATCTCGTCATCGACGCGCCCGAGCTGGTGGGCGATATCCGCCGCACCGCAAGCGGCTTCATCGTCGAGGACGCGCAGACCCGCTTCGACAAGCTCGCCATCGCCGACGACGGATCATGGATCGATCTGGCGGGCACGCGCTACACGCGCGGCACCATGCCCGAACCGCCCCAGCCTGCGGCCGATTTCGCGGCATTGGTCGGCAATTATGGTTGGGATCATAATGTGATCCGTATCTACGAGCGCGATGGACGGCCCTTTGCCTGGGTGGAGTGGGTTGATCATATGCCGCTGACGCGCGTGGATGCGAACCGCTATGCCTTCCCCAAAACCGGGGGGCTCTATCCGCTCGAAGCGCTGACGTTCGAGCGTAACGCCAAGGGCGCGGTGACGGCGCTCAGCCTGAGCGGCATACGCTTTCCGCGCCGCGACTTCGGTGCGGAGATCGAGGCGAAGGTGCGGTCGGACATGCAGACGGGTGGGGCGGCACTGCGCGCGGAAGCGCTCAAGGCATCGCCGCCAAAGGAAACACGGCCCAAGCCGAGCGATCTTGTCGCGCTGACATCGGTCGATCCGACGATCCGGCTCGATATCCGCTATGCCGGCACCAATAATTTCCTGGGTACCCCGGTGTATGAAAGCAGCGCCGCCTTTCTCCAGCGCCCGGCGGCCGAGGCGCTGGGCCGCGTCAACCAGGCGCTGCGCAAGCGCGGGTTCGGCCTGCTGATCCACGACGCCTATCGCCCCTGGTTCGTCACCAAGATGTTCTGGGACGCCAGCCCGCCGTCGAGCCGGATGTTCGTCGCCGATCCCTCGCAGGGATCGCGCCACAATCGCGGCGCGGCGGTGGACCTCACCATGTTCGAGCTCAAGACCGGCAAGCCGATCGTGACCACGGGCCGCTATGACGAGTTCTCGACGCGGTCATACTCCAACTTCGTGGGCGGGACGGATCATCAGCGCTGGCTGCGCGAGGTGCTGCGCTCCGCGATCGAGGCCGAGGGCTTCGACGTCTATCCCGAGGAATGGTGGCACTTCGACTATGGCGACTGGCGCGACTATCCCATCGGCAACCAGACCTTCGAGGAACTGGGCAAGAAGGGGAAGTGATGGCGGGCGGGCGTCGGTGACGCCCGTAAGCCTGTCGCCTCGTTCGGGTTGGACCTGAGCCTCTGTTCGGAATGAAACCAAAGCTCTGTTCAGGCTGAGCCTGTCGAAGCCCCGTCCTTTCTTGACACCGAAGTAGAAGGGCAGGGCTTCGACAGGTTCAGCCCGAACGGTGTGAGCGGCGGCGCTGTATGCTGTTGGCGGGGGCCAGGAGGCGATCCAGGTCCATGCCGTCTGCCAGCCTGTGCTGGCATGACGCGTGGGATGGCGGCATGAAAGTGACCGGCCGGACGCGGTCCCGTCCGTCGCTCCAGCGAAAGCCGGAGCCCATGCGATCCCCGCGCCGCGCTGTGACGTCGGCGAGGCTGGCATCCCCAAATCGGATCTGATTCGGCGCAAGAGGCCCGCCTGCGCGATGTTCTGGCGCAAGGCTCGATACCGTGCCTTCACGCTGTCATCCCCGCGTATGCGGGGATGACAGATGGGTGTGGGCCATTACACGAAGACCCCGCCCGCCGGTCCTGGCGATGCGGGGCCTTTCCGGTTTGGCGCGGCGCGCTGTCTCGCCGCGGCTGAACGACCGTGCTCAGGCTTCCGATCGGTTGAGGTCCGCCGCCGCCGGTTCGGCCGCCGGGCCGCGCAGCAGGCGGTAGAGGCCCAGCGTGAACAGCGGGATCACGAACACCGCCAGGAAGGTGTAGGCGAGCAGGCGGTAGCCGTTGGCGATCAGCGCGACGAGGCCGAAATAATTGGCGACGAAGATGCAGCCGATCAGCAGGCTGGCCGCGATCACCGCGCGCGCGACGGTGCTCAGTTCCTTGCCGCGCCGCGCCCGCCATACCCCCGCGATCCGCTCGTTGATGGCGTGGACCGATCCCGTGCCGCTTTCCAGCAGCGCCGCGAAGATCATGAACTGGAACAGCAGGTGGAACAGCGGCATGTTGAGCTGCGTCAGCATGAAGTCCGACGGCAGCGTCTCGTGCTCGATCGCGGGATAGAAGGCGATCATGCAGACGAAGAACAGGATGGCGGGCGCCATCGCCAGCGGGCCGGCGATGATGCCGGAAACGATGGCGTCGCGCTGGCTGGTCAGGTGGCGCAGCACCGGCAGCACGATGACGGCGCCGACAATATTGTAGCTGGCATAGGTGATGCCGCCCATCGCCCAGCCGTCCGACGGGGCGGGGATCGCGAAATTGGCGGCGATCTTGTCTCCGAACACGCCCAGCGCGAGCACCAGGAACAGCGCATAGACGCCGTAGAGCAGGAAGGAGACATATTTGAACAGTTCCTCGACCGAGGAATTGCCGAACGCCGCGAAACCCGCGATCGAGGCCGCCAGCACCAGCGTGCCGACGATCGGCGGCAGATCGAACATCGCCGCGCCGATCGCGCCGGCGGCGGCGCCGAACACCGCCAGGATCAGGACGACGAACAGCACATAGGCGATTTCGAACGCGATCCAGCCCGGCCCCAGCAGCCGCGAGAAGAAGGTGCGGTAATCATAGGCGCCGACATGGCGTGCGAAGGCGAAGGTGACCGCCGCGATGATGCTCCACAGCACCGTCGCCAGCAGCATCGCGCCCAGCCCGCCCCAGGGGCCGCTGGGCATGAAGAATTCGGCAAGCTCGCGGCCGGTGGCGTAGCCGCCGCCGATCACCACGGCCTTGAAGGCGAAACCGGGCAGCAGAATCCGCTGGAACCAGCTCGGTTGAGCGTTTTCTGCCATGTCTTAGAACCCCCCTGTCACCGGGGATGCACAGGCCCGGCAATCTTGTTTTCACCAGCGGCAAAAATATATCCGATCAGGATGAAGTCAACCTAGTTGTAATCTCGCCGGGGCAGGAGAAGCGCGATCGGGCGATAGCCCCGCCAGCCCGCGCGCGGCGCGTTTGGCGTAGCGCGCGGCGCGCGCCATATGCGCCAGGCGGCGCAATCCGTCGCCCGCGGCCTCGGCGGCGCGCAGTTCGAGTTTCCAGCATCGAATGATGGCGGCGTGGAACGACATGGGCAATCTCCATCGTCCGCTCCGGCATGGAGCGCGGCCAGTATAACGCCCGGCCGCGATCATGCCCCGCCGCCCCGGCGCGATTTGCGGGCGGCCCGCCGCAGCCGCCGCGACCGCTCAGCGCCCGGCGCGGCTCCTGTCGCGCGCGGCGCGGAATTCGTCGCCCGGCACCCAGTTGGGCCAGGCGTCGCCCTCCGCCAGTTCGCGGCCGATCGTGTAGTAGAGGCGCAGGTCGGATGCGACGCCCGCCCAGTCCCAGGACGGATCATATTCGTCCTTGGGGCCGTGATAGCGATGCTCCTCATAATCCTTCGCGGCTGCTTCGCCCGCGGCCTTGCCGCCCTTCACCAGATCGTCGCCGCCCTCGAAATAGAGCATCGGCACGCCCTGCTTGGCGAGGCTGAAATGGTCCGAACGGTAATAGAAGCCTTTCTCCGGCGTCGGCTCCTGCGTGGCGACGCGGCCCTCGGCGGCGAGCGCGCGATCGAGCAACGCGTCCAGCTCCGACTTGCCCTTGCCGATCACCACCACGTTGCGCGCCGCGCCCGCCACGCTCAACGCGTCCATGTTGACGCCCGCGACGGTCTGGGCGAGCGGCAGCACCGGATGCTCGCCATAATATTTGGAGCCGAGCAGCCCCGATTCCTCCGCCGTGACCGCAAGGAAGGCGATGCTGCGATCGGGCGCGCCCGCCTTCGCATGCGCCTGTGCCAGCGCGACCAGCGCGGCGGTGCCGGTGGCGTTGTCGACCGCGCCGTTGCAGATATCGTCGCCGTCGGGCGCGGGCTTGCAGCGGCCCAGATGATCCCAGTGCGCGGTGTAGAGCACATAATCGTCGGGCCGCGTCTTGCCGGGCAGCACCGCGATGAAATTCTTCGACGCGTGCTTGCGCAGGCTGTTGTCGAACGAGACCGAGGCCTTCACGCCAAGGTCCACCGCCTTGAAGCCCGGCTTTTTCGCGGCGGCGGTAAGGGCGGCCAGATCCTGCCCCGCGCTCGCCATCAGCGCCTTCGCCTTGTCGTTGCTGATCCAGCCCACCGCCGGGGCCGCGCCCATATTGCCGTCGGGTGCGTCGGCCACCTGCTGCGCGCCGGTCCAGCTCGACTGGACGACGTTCCAGCCATAGGCGGCGGGCGCGGTATCGTGCACGATGATCGCGGCGGCGGCGCCCTGGCGCGCGGCTTCCTCGAACTTGTAGGTCCAGCGGCCATAATAGGTCATGGCGCGGCCGCCGAACGGCCCCTCCAGCCCCGGCGTCTCATAATCGGGATCGTTGACGAGGATGATGACGGTCTTCCCCTTCACGTCCAGCCCGGCATAGTCGTTCCAGTTCTTCTCCGGCGCGTTGATGCCGTAGCCGACAAAGACGACGGGGCTGTCCTTCACCGCGATATGCGGGGTGACGCGATAGGTGCCGATCACCATTTCCGGGCCATAGGCGGCGGAGACGGGGGCCTTGCCGCCGGTGAACGACAGGGCGGAGACGTTCTTCGCGGTGATCTCCACCAGCGGCACGTCCTGCAGCCAGCTTCCCTTGTTGCCGGGTTTCAGGCCCAGCTTCGCGAACTCGGCCGCGAGCAGCGCCAGCGTCTTCTCCTCGCCCGCGCTGCCGGGCGCGCGCCCCTCGAACGCGTCGGACGAGAGTTCCTTCGTGACGCGCTTCATCGTCTCGATCGGAATGTCCGGTTTCGCGGGTTGGGCCACGACGGGCGCGGCGGCGAGAAGGGCGATGACGGCGGCGCTCGCGAAAAGGCGCATGGAAGACTCCGTTGCTCTGGATCGGCATTGGGTAGCGGCGCGGGCCCGCGCTGCCAACCCAATGTCCCGATCGCGCGGCCCCGGTCAGCCGTTTCGGAAGGTATAGCTGTATCCGTTGAGCGCGGGTGCGCCGCCGAGATGGACGTAGAGGATGCGCGATCCGGCGGGGAAATAGCCCTTGCCGGCCAGATCGATCAGCCCCTGCATCGATTTGCCCTCATAGACCGGATCGGTGACCATCCCCTCCAGCCGCGCGGCGAGGCGGATCGCCTCCAGCGTTTCGGCCGAGGGCACGCCATAGGCGGGATAGGCATAATCCTCGACGATGACGACATCGTCCTCGACGATCGCGGGGCCGCCGATCAGCGCCGATGTCTTGCCGGCGATGTCGAACACCTGCGCGCGCGTCTGGACGGGGGTGAAGGATGCGTCCACGCCGATCACGCGGCGCTGGCGACCGTCCGCCGCGAAACCCGCGATCATGCCGCCATGGGTGGATCCGGTGACGGTGCAGGTGACGATATAGTCGAAGGCGAAGCCCAGATCGCGTTCCTGCGCGCGCACCTCGTCCGCGAAGGCGGCATAGCCGAGCCCGCCGAACTTGTGCACCGACGCGCCCGCCGGAATCGCATAGGGCACGCCGCCCGCCGCGCGCACCGCCTCCAGCGCGTTCAGCCAGCTTTCGCGGATGCCGATGTCGAACCCGTCATCGACCAGGTTCACGTCCGCGCCCATGATGCGCGAGAGCATGATGTTGCCGACGCGATCATAAACGGCGTCCTCGTGCGGCACCCAGGCTTCCTGGATCAGATGGCATTTCATGCCGATCTTCGCGGCGACGGCGGCGACCAGCCTGGTATGGTTGGATTGCACGCCGCCGATCGAAACGAGCGTGTCCGCCCCGCTCACGATCGCGTCCGGCACGATATATTCCAGCTTGCGCAGCTTGTTGCCGCCCAGCGCCAGCCCGGAATTGCAATCCTCGCGCTTGGCGAACACCTCCACCCCGCCGCCGAGATGATCGGAAAGCCGGGAGAGTTTCTCGATCGGGGTGGGGCCGAAGGTGAGGGGGTAACGCGCGAAATCGGACAGCATCTGCCTGCTCCATCTGATGTGTGACGATGGCGGCAGGCTAGCCGGACGGGCGGGATGGGTCTTTTCTATATTCGGCGGATCATTATGCGATGATTCTGATCTATGGCAATCGATCGGATGAATTGGCATATCGATCGTTGAATACTGAAAGGATCATTCACCGGATCGCGAGTCGCGCGGCTCAGATGCTGAGCGGCGCGTTGTCGATCACCTCGCGCATCACGAAGAAGGTGCGCGTCTGGCGCACGGCGGGCAGCGCGATCAGCCTTTGTGCGTGAAGGCGGTTGAACTCCGCCATGTCCTCGACGCGGATCTTGAGGAAATAGTCGAAATCGCCCGCGACCAGATGGCAATCGATCACCATCGGGATCTCGCGCACCGCCGCCTCGAACGCGGCGAAGGATTCGGGGGTCGACCGGTCGAGCACCACGCCCATGAACACCAGCGAGCCGCGCCCCAGTTTTTCGGGCGCGAGCTGCGCGCGGACCGATGTGACATAGCCTTCGTCGAACAGCCGCTGGGTGTGGCGGAAGCAGGTGGCCGCGCTCATATTGACGCGGCGGGCGAGGTCGACATTGGCGATGCGGCCATTTTCCTGGAGGATGCGCAGGATCCGCATCTCCGCGCGGCTGAGCGCGCGATGCGGCGATTCTTCCGGGTTCACGGCCATGATCGAGTCTTTCATGCGGGAATGGGCGCGATCACGGTGATATCGTCCGGCAGCGGCGTCAAACCGAAAGCATCGGTCCTTGCAAAGCGGGGCGGGCTGGCCAACAACATCGGCATGACCGCGCTGCCGAGCATCGGCGAGATCTATTATGCCGCCGAATGGATCATCCGGCTGACGATGCTCGCGGTGGTGCCGCTCAGGCGGTCTCCCGCCGCCGCGGCGAGCTGGCTGTTGCTGATCTTCTTCCTGCCGATACCCGGGCTGATCCTGTTCCTGGCGATCGGATCGCCGCGCTTCCCGCACTGGCGCGCCGCGCGGTTCGAGCGGCTGAAGCCCCATGTCGCGGATGTGGCGGCACGGATGCGGCAGGCGGCGCCGGCGGCGGCCGAGGGTATGGCGCGGGACATCGTCGCGCTGGCCGACCGGCTGGGGCGGCTGCCCGCCACATCCGGCAACGCGGTCGAGCTGGTCGACGATTATGACGCGGCGATCGGCCGCTTGGTCGCGGATATCGACGGCGCGCGCCGCCATGTCCGCCTGCTCGCCTATATCTTCGCCGACGACGCGACCGCCGCGAAGGTGATCGACGCGCTGGGCCGGGCGGTCGATCGCGGCGTCGCCTGCCATGTGCTGGTCGATCCGGTGGGATCGCATCGCTGGATCAAGGGCACGATGCGCGCGCTGGAGGCGCGCGGCGTGCAGGTGCGCGCGGTGCTGCCGTTCCGGCTGTGGCGCGAACGCACGCGGCGCGACATGCGCAACCATCGCAAGCTGTTCATCGTCGACGGCGCGATCGGCTATGCCGGATCGCAGAACATCGTCGCGCGCGATTTCAGGCCGGGCGTCGTCAACCGCGAGTTGGTGGCGCGTGTCACCGGGCCGGCGGTGGCCGCGATGTCCGCGATCTTCGTGTCGGACTGGTATCTGGAGACCGAGGAGCTGCTGGACGACGCCATCGCCGTGCCGCCGCGCGCGGGCGCGTCGACGGTGCAATTGCTGCCCAGCGGCGCCGATTATCCGCTGGAGGGATTCCAGGCGCTGATGACCTGGCAGGTCGCCGCCGCCCGGCGCGAGATCGTCATCGTCACCCCCTATCTGGTGCCGGACGAAGGGCTGCTGGGCGCGCTCAAGACCGCCGTGCTGCGCGGCGTGGCCGTGCATGTCGTGGTATCGGCGGTGGTGGACCAGTGGCTGGTGAGCCTGGCCCAGTCATCCTATTATGACGAGCTGCTGTCGGGCGGCGTGCGTATCCATCGCTATCGCGACTATCTGCTCCACGCGAAGGCGGTGCGCATCGACGACACGCTGGGCATCGTCGGATCGAGCAATGTCGATATCCGGTCCTTCCGCCTCAACGAGGAAGTGAGCCTGTTGCTGCTGGATCATGACGCGATCCTGGCGCTTCGGCGCATCCAGGACGCCTATCTGGCGGCGAGCGACGAGATCGCGCTGGACGCGTGGCGCGCGCGGAGCGGCGCGCGCAAGCTGGTGGAGAACGGCGCGCGGCTGGTCAGCCCGCTCTTGTGAGGATGCCGATCGCAACCCTGCCGCATGCTCGCGCGTATAGCCTGTCTCCCGCGATCCGGGGCGCAGACGGATCGCTCCTGGCCCCGGATCCCAAATGGATCCGGGGCCGCTTTTGGGCCAGGCCCGGGACGCGCCGCACGGAGGCAGGGGTCTCCTCCGATGCGGCGATCAAAAGCTATCAGCCGTATCGCGCGGGCGCATCATCAACATGATCCGATTTGGAAGGAATGGCGCGGGGATGGCTTGCCGGCGTCAGCGCGGAATGACGGCAAGCGGTGCTTCGAAGCCCGCCGCGGCAAGCTCCCGCTCGGCTTGCGTGAAACCATAAGCCGGCACGATATCGGCCTCGCGCGCCACGATCGCGGACCAGTCGGCCGTGATCCGCGCGCCTGCATCGGTGTGGCGTCCGACCTGAATGCCTTCGGTCAGGGTGATATGCGCCGCCGCGAAATGCCCCGCGCCCGCACACAGGATCGCCCTTGTCGGGGCATCCTCGGCGACAAGCGCGAGCAGGCCGGGGCTGACCAGCGCCGGGTCGAGCAGGTCGAGGCTGTCGTCGGAGAGCACCCCGTGTGTCATCTGCGTCGCGGCGGTGGGCGCCAGGCTGTTCACACGGATGCCGTATCTCTCTCCCTCGATCGCGAGCGTCTGCATCAGGCCGACCAGCGCCATCTTCGCCGCGCCGTAATTCGCCTGGCCGAAATTGCCCCACAGGCCGGAGGACGAGGTGGTCATCACGATGCGGCCGTAATTCTGCGCGCGCATCACATCCCACACCGCCTTGCAGCAGACCGCGGCGCCCGTCAGATGCACATCCACGACCAGCCTGAAATCGTCGAGACTCATCTTGGTGAAGCTCCTGTCGCGCAGGATGCCGGCATTGTTCACGAGAATGTCGATGCGGCCGCAGCGATCAAGGGTCTGCCCGACCAGCGCCGCGATCGCGGCTTCGTCGGTGACCGATGCGGCGATCGCCAGCGCCCGACCTCCATTGGCCGCAATCTCGTCGGCGACAGCCTGGGCGGCATCCGCCGCGAGATCGTTGACCACGACCATCGCGCCCTGGCTCGCCAGATACAGGGCGTGGCTGCGGCCGAGCCCGCCGCCCGCGCCGGTGACGATCGCGACACGTCCGACAAGGGCGGGGCGGTCATCTGATTTCATGTGCAACTCCATTCACTCTCTAGTGAGTTAACATATTGGACGCGCGGCATCGCCCGGTGGGCCTCGGCCCTAGCGGCGGTCGCAGATCTTGAGGAAGCCAGCGGCCATGAACGACGCCATGCGCGCCTTGATCGCCTCGAAATCCTCCGATTGGCACAATCCGCCCGACAGCTTGTCGATACGCCCCGTCCGCGCCAGCGTCACCATCAGCGCGCCGGTCACGAAGTGATAGCCCCAGAAGATGTCTTCCTCCGCGCAGTCGGGCAGGGCCTTCTTGAGCAAGTCGATCAGCCGGAGCACCACCGGGTCGAAATGGGCGTCCATCATTTCCGCGCCCCATTCAGGGGTGTTGGAAACGAGCGCGCCCAGCGCGCCATAATTCTTCCAGCCCTCGCCGCCATGGATATAGAGATCGAGATCGGTATCGAGATAGGCGTGGAGCGCACCCTCCACCGTGGGCTTGCCGGACACCGACTTCTCATAGTCGTCGAGCGCCTGCATCCGGCGGGTGCTGGTGACGACCGCGCGGCGCGAGAAGACCGCGTCGAACAGCTTCTGCTTGTCCTCGAAATAATAGTTGAGCAGCGTGTGATGCACGCCGACGCGCTTGGCGACGTCCTTCAGGGTGACGCCGTGAAGGCCGTGCTTCGAGAAGAGATATTCCGCTTCGTCGAGGATTTGCTCCATCGTCTCGGCGCGCTGCTCCGCCTTGGTGGAACGACGGCGCGATTTTGTCGGTTCAGTCACTAAGGTCCGTCCATTCCTGCCAGGTTCACGCGCGCGCTCATATCCTGTCTCAGGCCCCTCCATATTCAGTCTGCAGGCGCATCTTGTCTATTTTTCCGGTGGGCGCCAGCGGCATCGCATCGAGCCGCACCACGGCATCGGGAATCCACCAGGGCGCCACCCGCCCGTCGAGCGGCGCGAGCAGTTCCTCGTCGCTCGCGTGCTGCCCCGCGCGCATCTCGACGAGCAGGACCGGCCGCTCGCCCCATTTGGCGTCCGCCCGGCCGATCACCGCCGCGAGCGATACATGGGGGAGCGCACCCACGACCGCTTCGATCTCGGCGGGGTTTATCCATTCGCCGCCAGACTTGATCAGATCCTTGGCGCGGCCCGTGATCGTCAGGTTGCCCCTGGCATCGATCCGCGCGAGATCGCCGGTGGGGAACCAGCCTCTCGCATCCGTCGCCGGCTCGTCCTGCCCGAAATAGCGCTCGATCACCGCCGCGCCGCGCACACGCAGATGACCCTCTCCGCCACGCTGCTGGCGGAGCGGCGTGCCCGCGGCGTCGGTGAGCAGCAGATCGACGCCGATCGCCGGGCGGCCCGAGATCGATGCGGTGCGCTCCGGATCGGCGGGCGGCGTGATCGTGCCGAGCGGCGACAACTCGGTCATGCCCCAGCTTGTCTGCACGGTAACGCCCAGGCGCCGCTCCAGGCGCTCCATCAGCGCAGGCGCCATGGGTGCGCCGCCGACGATAATGCGCTCGAGCGAAGCGAGGTCTCCTCCCGCCGCCTCGAGATGCTCGACCAGCCCCAGCCACACGGTCGGCACGCCGACGCCGATCGTCACCTGCTCCGCCGCGATCAGCCTGGCGAGGCTCGCGCCATCCGCCTTGCGGCCCGGCAGCACCAGCTTGCCGCCCACCGCGGGCAGCGCGAATGGCAGGCCCCACGCATTCGCGTGAAACATCGGAACCACCGCCAGCACGTTATCGCGCGCGGTAAAGGCCATCACATCGGCCTGGAGCGCGCGCAGCGTGTGCAGGAAGCTGCCGCGGTGCGTGTACGTCACGCCCTTTGGCGCACCGGTGGTGCCCGAGGTGAAGCACAGGCCGGCGGGCGCCGTCTCAGGGAAACCGCCCCAGTCGGCGCCACCGGGCGCATCCGCGATCAGCCGCTCAAGGTCAGCCAGCGGCGGCGCCGCCAGAGGCCAGTCACCCGGCTCGCCATCGATCAGCAGGACACGCTCGATACAGGGCGCGCGCTCGACGATATGCCGGGCGAGCGGCAGCAGGTCGGCGCTGGCGACCAGGATGCGCGCACCCGACTGGACTGCCATCGCCGCGAGCTGCGCACCGGCCAGCCGCGGATTGAGCGTGTGGCAAACCGCCCCCATGCCCATCACGGCATACCAGGTCTCGACATGCGCCTGGCTGTTCCAGGCGAGCGTCGCGACGCGATCGCCCTGGCCGATGCCGAAGCCGGCCAGCAGGGATGACACCGCCAGGCTGCGCGCACGCAACCCGGCATAGCCGATCCGTGCGATGGTGCCGTCCTCGCGCGCCGTGGCCACTTCGGCCTCCGGATGCCAGCGGGCCGCATGATCGAGGAACATGTTCAGCGTCAGCGGAAAATCCTGCATCGAACCGTGGATCATGGACAGTCGGCACTTTTCTTGGGCAGCAGCGGGGACATGATGCCGGTGTTCCAGTTCCAGGGCAGGTTGCCCGCCGCGCGGCGACGGCAGACGGCCGCCTCGTGCACCGCGAACATCCCGGGCATCAGCCGCACGCCGGGGCGCGGGATGTCGGCAAAGGCCATGAAGGCGGCGTCGCGGCCATAGGCGCTCCATGCGGCCTGCCCCTTCGCGACCGGCTTGCCGTCGCGCGCGAACGAGATCCAATAGTCGGCCATCGCGTCCGAAAAGCGGCGTTCCGCCAAGCTGTCGGGAATCTTTGGCCAGAAGGGCGGGGTGCGTGTGGCGGTGCCGAAGACATAGGGGATTTCGGCGGCATGAAAGCCATGCAAGCCGTTCTCGTCCGATGCCGGATAGCCATGTGCGAACAGATAGAGATAGGCGGGCTGGCCGATCGCGCGCTGCCCGATTGCCAGCCGTTCCGAGGTCCAGCCATAGAGTGCGTCGCGCGGCGCGGCGAGCACCGCCTGTTCCAGGTCGCGCGACGGGTACAGGCGCAGCCAGGGATCGGCGAGGTCGCCATAGCGCTCCCGGATCGCGGCTTCATAAGCGGCCGCGTTCGCGGGGACTGGCGGCGCCAGGAAACGAAGCGAGCGGATTTCGCCGATATTGAAGCCCGCGATCAACGGCACGGGCGCCTGTTCGCCGCGATCGAAGGTTTCGACGAGCTGGCGCGGCAGGATTTTCCCGTCGATCGTGCCCCATGGCATGTAGCCGGTTTTCATCGCGTCGGCGGTGAGCTTCTCGCCGTCGATCGCGCGCAGCGCGGCGATGTCCGGCGCGGCGAGCGCGGCGCCGAGCCTGGTGCCGACGGCTTCCGCCGCCGGTTCGCCAAAACGCGCCTCCTTCAGCGACGGCGTGGAGATCATATAGGCGCTCTGCGCGATCGCCTTGTGGAACAGGCCGCGCGCCGGCGGCGCGGCCAGCAGATACATCACGCTCAGCGCGCCCGCGGATTCACCCGCGATCGTCACATTGCCGGCGTCCCCGCCGAACGCGCCGATATTGTCCTTTATCCAGCGCAGCGCCGCGATCTGGTCGAGCAGCCCGTAATTGCCCGATACCCCGTCGGGCGATTCAGCGCTCAGTCCGGGATGCGCCATGTAGCCGAGCACGCCGAGCCGGTAATTGACCGTGACGACGATCGCGCCGCGCGCGGCCAGCTTCGCGCCGTCATACATGCCCTCATGGCTATAGCCGGTGCTGAGCGCGCCGCCGTGCAGCCAGACGAACACCGGCGCATTCCTCGCATTCTCCGGCATCCAGATATTGAGGGTGAGGCAATCCTCCGAGATCGCCTCGGGCGGGTTGGCGTAGATGCTGCCCGCGCGCGGGCGCGGCTGGATGCACGCCGGGCCGAATGCCTGCGCCTTGCGCACGCCCTGCCAGGGCGCGAGCGCCACCGGGGCTCTCCAGCGCAGCGGGCCGATCGGGGGCTGCGCGAAGGGGATGCCCTTGAAGACGGAGACGCCACGCACGGCCTTGCCTTCGACCGCGCCGGCGGGCGCCTTGATCACCTGCGCGGACGCGTCGCCCGCCATGGCGAGCGCGGAAAGCGCGATCAACGCGCGGATCATGATGCGTCCTCCTTCCGGATCGCCCGGGCCAGCATGAGGAAAAGCAGGATCGCCAGCGCGTAGAATGGCACGAGCGTGAAGAAAGCCGATTGCAGCGGTCTGTCATGGCCGTGCGCGGCGAACCAGTCGCTTGCCGCGCCCAGCCAGGTCGGTCCGAGTCCAAGCCCGACAAGGTTCATCACCAGCAGCAGCAACGCGCCCGCCAGCACCCGCTCATTGGGCTTCACTTCCTCCTGCACCAGCGCGACCGCCGGGGAGAGATAGAAATAGTTGAGCGCGAACGGCACGATCAGCATGATCATCGCCAGTTCCCAGCCCGGCGCCCAGATGAAGGCGACGAAGAAGGGCACCGCGACGCTCAGGCCGATCGCGGGGATGAAGGCATAGGCGCGCTTGTCGCGCGGCGCGAACTTGTCGACGAGCCGCCCGGCCAGGAAGATGCCGCCGCCCATCGAGAACAGGATCAGCAGCGCATACCAGAGCGCGACCTGCTCAAGCGTCATCCCCTTTTCCTCCATCAGGAACAATGTCGCGAAATTGCCCGCGGCATAGGTGATGAACTGGTTGGCGGCGGTCGCGAGCGCGACCAGCAGCAGCACCCGCCGTGTGAAGAACATGCGGCAGGTCGCGGCGAATGGCGCCTTGGGCGGCGGCGCATAGGTGTCGGGCGCGGCGTCGGCCGGCATGTCCAGCCCGCCGCGGCGCGGCTCGCGCACGGTGAACCATACGATCACCGCCGTGACCACGCCGATCGCGCCGACCGCGATGAAGGCGTCGCGCCAACTGAACGCCACCGCGACCGACGCGCCGAACGCGACGCCCAGCGCGTTGCCCAGCGGCGGGCCGAGATTGTAGATGCCGAGCGCGGTGCCGCGCGTGCCCGGCCGGAAATAGTCGGAGATGATCGCGTAGGATGGCGGAACGCCGCCCGCCTCGCCGATGCCGACGGTCATGCGCGCCACCGCGAGTTGCGGATAGCTGGCGGCGAAGCCGCACGCGACGGTCGCGGCGCTCCACAAGGCGCATGCGAAGGAGAGCACCTTCACCCGGTTCGCGCGATCGGCGAACCATGCGACGGGAATGGAGATGACGCCGTAGAAGAGCGCGAAATAGAGCCCGCTGATCAGCCCGATCTGGCCGTGCGTCAGCCCAAGCTCGTCGCGGATGGGCTTGGCCAGGATCGACAGCAACTGCCGGTCGAGGAAGTTCAGCACATAGACGAAGCAGAGCACGCCCAGCACGAACCAGGCGCGCCCGTCCGGCCGCGCGGCCGCCGATGCGGGCCGCGCGGCACGGGCGGACGACGGATCGACGGCCGCCATCGCCCTAGATGCCGTAACCAATGCGGATGCCGATCGTACGCGGCCGCATCGTGCCGAACCGGCTGACCAGGAAGGCTTCGGGATGGATATAGGTGATCGAATGGTCGTCGAAGAGGTTCTCGACATAGAGCTGGCCCGACAGCGCCCCCTTCTTCACGCCGAAGGTCAGGTTGACGTTGGCATATTCGTCGGTCTTGCCGAAGGTCGAGAGCGGCCGCAGCGGGTTGCCCGGCGTGTTCGGGAACGAGCTGTTATAGGATCCCACATATTGGGTGCTGACGGCCAGCGTCCCCTGCATGTCCGGCCCCATGTCGAATGTATTGGCCACGCTCAGCGCGCCCTGCAGGCGCGGGGCGGACAGGCGATGGCCGAGCACCGCGCCGGAGATCGCGGCCTCCGCCGCGGTGAGCTCGGTGATCTTCGAATCGTTATAGGCCGCGTTGAAGCCGATGGCGAAGCCGCTGCCGGGCAGCAGGCCGATCTCCACTTCGAAGCCCTTCGATCGCGCCGCGCCGATATTGGTGGCGAACTGCACCGAGTCCGACACGCGGTTGGCCTGGGCCTGGATATTGCTCCAGTCGATAAGATAGGCCGCCACGTTCATGCTGACGCGCCCATCCAGCCAGCGCGCCTTGGCGCCGAGCTCGTAGCTTTTCAGATCGTCCGACGACGCGCCATAGGGGATGATGATGTCGTTGGGATTCACCAGGCTCGGCCGGCCCGCGAAGGCGTTGACGATCGGGGCGCGGAAGCCGGTTGAGAATGTCGCGTAGGTGGTGATGTCGTCGTTCGGCTTGAAGCTGGCGCTGGCTTTCCATGACGGCTTGGATCCCTTCGCCTTCACGCCCGTCACCGCCGCATAGGGGGTGAAGGTGTTGAAGTTCACGGGGAGGCCGAGCAGCGCATAGTCATAATAGTTGAATCCGAACGCCGTCGCGAGATAGCCGCCCGCCTCGGTGAAGCCCTGGGCCGAGATCCGGCCGTAGCGCATGCCGCCGGTCAGCCAGAAGCGATCCGAGAAACGATAGGTGAGCTCGCCGAAACCCGCCAGTTCCTCGCTGATCTGATGGGTGTATTGCTTCTGGAAATATTTGTCGGGCAATCCGGTGATGCCGCGCGCCTGGAGGAAGGCGGGGTTCGACCGGTAGAAATAATCGACGTCGCGGCGGCGATGCATATAGAAGCCGCCGACCACGAACTGGAAGGGACCGTCCAGCGTCGAGGCGAGCCGCGTCTCCTGGACGAACACCTTGTCATAGGCGTCCGCGTCCAGGCCGAACGCGATCGGGGCGCCGGGGAACGAGCCAGGGGCGAAGGTGCCGGCCAGGTCGACATAGAAACGCTGGTCGAAATCGGAATAGGTCGACGAGCTCGTGAGCTTGGCGAAATCGAACTCATAGTTGATCGTCGCGTTCGCGATCAGCTGCTTGCCGGTGAAACGGTCGGGCTCGTCGGAGATGCGTTTTTCGCGGCCGAGCGACGGGCTGGTGAGCGATGAATCCTTTGGATTGCTGTATTCGTACGAGCCCAGCAGCTTGATCGACAGCCGGTCCGTCGGCTTCCACAACAGGCTGACCCGTCCGCCATAATCGACCAGCGTGTTGGAATTCTTCACGCCGGTGCCGACATTGTCGAGATACCCTTCCTCGTGACGATAGAAGCCCACCGCACGGATCGCGAGCCGATCGTCCACCAGCGGCACGTTGACCATCGCATTGTAGCGTTGACGTAGCGAGTCGGAGCCGGTCAGGCCGAGATCGACGAGAACCGAGGCGTCGAAATGGTTGAGGTCGGGATTCTTCGTCAGGATCCGCATCGCGCCCGAGAGCGACCCCGAACCGAACAGCGTGCCTTGCGGGCCGCGCAGGAACTCCACGCGCTCCACGTCGAACAGGTTTGGATCGACAACCGTGGTGTTGCCGATCGTCGAAATCGGAAGCTCGTCGATATAGACCGCGACCGAGCTCTGCAGATTGGCGTTGTATCCGTTGGTCGCGATGCCGCGCGCGGTGAAATTGTTGAAGTTCTGGGTGGGGCGGTTGAGCACCACGCCGGGCGTTTCGCGGCCGATGCCTTCGAAGCCGACAATGCCTTTTTCCGTCAGCGCTTCCTGCGTGAACGCGGTGATGCTGAGCGGAACGTCGCGGATACGTTCTTCGCGCCGTGTCGCGGTGACGATGATGTCCTCGCCGGGGCCGCGCTCATTGGCCTGGTCGCCGGTCGATGACGCGTCCTGCGCCGCGGCCGCGCCCGACGCCATGATCATCGCGCCGGCGCAAACCGATGTGAAAAGCCTTCCCCTCATCATGTCCTCTCCAGTTCTGCCGTTCGAACGCCGGCCTCGTGGGGAATGAATGAGGGCTAAACATGCATATGTCAATATTCACTCTCTAGTGTGTGAGTATTATGGAGGGGCGCGGCGGACATGGGCCGTTTTCTCGCCGAGAGACGATCACGCAAGGGGCACGGCGCGCGCCAGGCCGACTCGGGAAACTCCCGGACCGGCGGCCGAACGGCCTGGCGGTTTGCGTATCGCCCGAATTCGGTGTCAATCTGCGGCCCGGACCGGAGGCGCGCGTGCAGTTCAGCCATTTCGATTTGAACCTTTTGCGCGCGCTCGATGCGTTGCTGGCCGAGCGGAACGTGACGCGTGCCGCCGAGAAGCTGTTCGTGACGCAGCAGGCGGCCAGCGGCGCGCTCCGGCGGCTCAGAGACTTTTTCGAGGACGAGTTGCTGGTCCGCGTCGGCCGGCATTTCGAGCTGACGCCGCTCGCCCAGTCGCTCGTCGTCCCGGTGCGCGAGGCGCTGCTGCGCGTGGAGGCGGCGCTGGCGACCCAGCCGAGCTTCGATCCGGCGCGGGCGACGCGGATCGTCCGGCTCGCCATGTCCGACTATGCCTCGCTGATCGTGCTGCCGAAGCTGATGAGCCTGCTCGCCGCCGAGGCGCCGCGCATGACCGTGCGCGTCGAGTCCCTCAACAGCACCAGCTTTCGCCGGCTGGAGCATGGCGATCTCGATTTCTGCATCACGGTTCCGCATTGGGGGCTGTACAACGATCATGGCCCCAGCGCGGACATCCTCAACGAGCAGCTTTTCGAGGATGATTTCGTCTGCGTGGTCGATCGCCGCAGCCATCCGGCGGAAACCATGTCGCTCGCGGACTATCGCGCTGCGCTCCACAATGTCGTCCGGTTCGGCAACGGAATCGAGACGCTGGTCGAACACGCGTGGCGGCATATCGGATTCGAGCCGCAGATCGCCGCGACCGCGCCCAGCTTTTCCGCGCTGATGTTCATGGTGCCGGGCACCCCGCTCGTCGCGACGGCGCAGCGGCGGCTGGCCAGGACGCTGGCGCCGCCGCTCCGCCTCAAGGTGCTTGAATGCCCGGTCGCGGTGCCGACGCTCGACGAGCATATGATGTGGCATGTCCGCAACGAGAGCGATCCGGCGCATCTCTATATCCGCCATACCTTCCGCAAACTGGCCGGGAAGCTGGATTCGAACCACAAGCCCTGATTGTAGTTCGCCATCCCCGATGTGATTTTGCGGATCGGGTGCACCGCGTCACATTCCACTCAGCAAGCCGCCGGGGACAAAAGGCGGCGCTGAGGAGGAGAGGGAGATGAGAGGATTCATCCAGGGGACGCGCGTGCTGGCGCTGCGCGCATCGGTCGCCGCGCTGGCCATCGCCATGAGCGCGACGGCATCGGCGCAGGAGTCCGGCGCGCCCGCGGGCGAAGAGAATGAAGGGCTGGCCGACATCGTCGTGACCGCGCAGCGGCGCGAGGAAAGCCTGCAGCGCACCGCCCTCGCGGTGTCCGCGGTTGATGCGCAGCAGCTCTCCAACGCCGGCGTGTCGGACGTGACCCAGCTTACGAAGCTCGTCCCCTCGCTGGTGGTGCAGCCGGCGACCGGCACGTCCGTCGGCTTCTATCTGCGCGGCGTGGGCGCGCTGGTGGGCAACGCCTTCACCGAGAACCCGGTCGCGTTCAACTTCAACCAGATCTACGTCGCACGGCCGGCCGGCCTGCTCGGCACCTTCTACGATCTCGAGCGGGTCGAGGTGCTGAAAGGCCCGCAGGGCACACTCTATGGCCGCAATGCCACCGGCGGCGCGATCAACGTCATTCCGAAACGCCCGAAGCTGGGTCACAATGGCGGCTCGGTCGAGCTGGAAGTGGGCAATTACGACCTGGTGCGCGGGCAGGCGGCGCTCAATCTGGCGCTCGGCGACACCGCCGCCCTGCGCGTGGCGGGCCGCCTGTCGCGGCGCGACGGCTATCTTTCGGACGGTTACGACGACGAGAGCGGAGAAGCCGCGCGCGCGTCTCTCCTGTTCGAGCCAAGCGACACAGTCTCGATCAATCTGGTCGCCGACTATTTCCATCAGGGCGGCAATGGTCCGGGAAGCGTGCTCGTTCCTTCGCCGCTGGTTCCGGGCGCGCCCGATATCGATCGGCGCATCGGTTCGGCCGATCCGGTCAGCACCGCGGCGCTCTACGCCGGCATCCTTGCGAGCGCGCTGCCGCCCCCGGCCAAGACCGACAGCCCGACGCTGCCGGGCGTGCTGCGTCCGAAGCGTGACGGTTTCGTCGACAGCGAGTTCTGGGGCATCTCGGCCAATATCGACGCCGATCTGGGCTTCGCGACGCTGACCGTGATCCCCGGCTATCGCGACAGCCGGCCCAATTACCTGACCTATAATGGCGGCTATTACGGCCGGGTGATCGAGGTGGCGAAGCAGAAGAGCCTCGAGATCCGCCTGTCCTCGAACGGCGACGGACCGCTCAAATACGTGCTCGGCGGCTATTATTTCGACGAGGACCAGAACTCCTTCAACCATTTCGTCCAGGGCACCGTGCTCAGCACCAAGTTCGCGGTCGACCTCAACAATCGCAGCGCGGCGCTGTTCGGCCAGGCCACCTATGAACTTGCTCCCGGCTTCCGCGCGCTTGGCGGCATCCGCTACAGCAAGGAGCGCAAGGAGCAATCGACCGCGCTCACCCAGACCGGCATCTTCGCGGGGACTCCCGTCGATCCGTTCAACAACACCGTCCCGCCCGTGCTCGTCGGCGGCAAGCTCAGCTTCGAGAAGGTGACATGGAAGGCGGGCGTCGAATGGGACGCCGGCGCGCGCAACCTGGTCTACGCCAATGTCGCGACGGGCTTCAAATCGGGCGGTTTCTTCGTCGCCGCGCTCGACAACACCTTCAATCCCGAAAAGATCACCGCCTACACGATCGGCAGCAAGAACCGTTTCATGAACAACCGGCTCCAGCTCAATCTGGAGGCGTTCTACTGGGACTATAAGGACCAGCAGATCAATTATATCGGCCCGGTGCGCAACCTGAACGCCGCTGGGCAGGTCGTCGTCGGCTCGGCGCTGACCACCACCAATGCCGGGGCGTCGCGCATCTACGGCGCTGAGGCCGAGCTGAGCTTCCAGATCACGCCCGATGACCTGTTCACGGCGAACCTCCAGTATCTCAACGCCAAATACACCAACTTCACCTATCTCGCCGCCTCGGCGAGTCCGACGCCGCCGCGCACCACCTGCGGCACGACGGTGACCAGCGTGCCCGGCTATGTCCTGCCCGCGCCCGGCACCACCTTCCTGGTGGATTGTTCGGGACGGCCGCAGATCAATACCCCGAAATGGAGCCTCAACCTCGGCTATGAGCGGACTGTCCCGCTGGGCGGCGGGCTGGAGCTGTTGCTGGGCGCGCGGACGCGGATCGAATCCGGCCGCTATCTCTCGCCCGAATATCTGCCGGAGGAGCGCCAGGGCGGATATATGATGTCCGACCTGTTCGTGCAGCTCAAGTCCGAGCGGAACTGGTCGCTCACCGCCTATGTGAACAATCTCGAGGACGAGACCGTCTATGCCGGCGCGAGCCTGCGGCCGGTGTTCCCGGTGGTGTTCAACATTCTCCGTCCGCCGCGCACCTACGGCCTGCGCGCGGCGATCGAGTTCTGATCCCATGCGCGGCGCGCTCTTGCTGCTGGCGGCGATATCATGTGCTCCAGCCGTGGCGGCGAACCCGCCGGTCGAGCTGGTGACGCTCGGAACCGGGGGAGGGCCGGTGGTGCAGACCCGCCGTGCCCAGCCCGCCAACGCGGTGAGGGTGGGCGACGCGGTTTACCTGTTCGACGTGGGCGAAGGCACGCAGCGGCAGATGGAGGCCGCGCGGCTTCCGCTCGCCTCGGTGCGCGCCGTGTTCCTGACGCACCATCATCTCGATCATGTCGGCGGCCTGGGGCCGCTGATCGCCAACCGCTGGGTGCAGATGCGCCATGCGCCGCTGCCGGTGATCGGGCCGCCGGGAACATTGGGGATGGTCGCCGGGCTGGTGCAGGCATATCGCCCGATCGAACTGGCGCCGGTGACGCTGGGGCCGAAAGCGCCGCCCCCGATGGCGAGCGGCGTCGAGGTCCGCGATCTGGCTGCGGAGATGGACAGCCCCGCGCTGGTCTATCAGGACGAGGCGATCCGCGTGTTCGCGGTGGTCAACGACCATTATCATTTCGCCCCGGGCACCGAGTCCGCCCGCACCGCGCGCTCATATGCCTACCGGATCGAAGCGGCAGGACGCAGCATCGTGCTCACGGGCGATACCGGTCCGTCCCGCCGGGTCGAGGCGTTGGCGAAGGGCGCCGATATGCTGGTGAGCGAGGTGATGGATCGCGCCGCGATCGCGCGCGACCTGGCCGCGAGCGGTTTCTCAGGGTCTGCGCTGGAGGGCTTCATGAAACATATGGACGCCAATCATCTCACCCCTGCGCAGGCAGGCGAGATGGCGGCGCGCGCGGGCGTCAGGGCGCTGGTGCTCAGCCACCTCGTTCCCGGACGCGACGGCGACACCAGCGACGCGGGCTATGTGCACGGCCTGGCCGGGCGGTTCACCGGCCCGGTCACCGTCGCGAAGGATCTCGATCGCTTCGCGGTCGGTGAGGAGGACAGATGATGGACCTGACGCTCTATTACGCGCCCGACACGTGCGCCCGCGTCACCATGGTCGCGCTTGAGGAAGCCGGTGCGGCCTATGAAGCGAAGCTCATTTCGTTCGTGCGCGGCGACCACCGCTCGGACTGGTTCCGCGCGCTCAATCCGCGCGGCCGGGTGCCGACCCTGGTGATCGACGGCGCGCCGCTTACCGAGAACATGGCGATCCTGCACTGGCTGTCGCGCGTCTTTCCTCGGGCGGGCCTGTTGCCGGACGCGACCGGCGCCTTTGAGGAAGCGCGCGCGCTGGCCGATCTTGCCTGGTGCGCGTCGGGGCTGCACCCGATCGTCACGCGCATGCGGTTGCCGCATTTCTTCTGCGACCGGCCCGAGGCAGCCGCCAATGTCCGCGCGCTGGCCGAGGCGGCGATCACCGCCGAATTCCTGAATATCGAGGCCCGCCTGGCCGCCGGGCCCTGGTGGTACGGCGCGCGCTGGTCGATCATCGACGTCTATATCAACTGGATATGGTTCCGCGTGACCGGCTGCGGCCTGGACGCGTCGGCCTTTCCGCGCCTCCAGGACCATGACCGGCGGCTCTCCGAGCGTCCATCGGTCCGCACGGTGCTCGATATCCACGCGGCGGCGTCACGGCAGCTCGCCGAACAGGGGCTCGCCGTCAATTTCGACACGATCGCATCACAAGTTTCGCAGGGGAAGGCCGCGTGAGCATTACCGGTATCGAGTCACTGATCTACGGCGTCGACGATGTCGCCGAATGCACGCGTTTCTTCGCGGATTTCGGTCTGCCGCTTGCCCGAGGCGGCGATGACGAAGCGGTCTTCCTGCTGGCCGAGGGATCGCGGGTGATCATCCGGCACAAGCAGGATCCGTCGCTGCCCATGTCCGATATCCAGGGGATCGGCGTGCGCGAGATCGTCTGGGGCGTGGAGGACCGCGGCGCGCTCGAAGCGCTCGCGGACGACCTTGGGCGCGATCGCGACCTGCTTCGGGACGAAGACGGAACTGTGCATTTCCTCACCGATTTCGGGCTTCCGATGGCGCTGCGGATCCATGCGAAGAAGCCGGTGGTGTCGGCGCCCGATCCCGTGAACGCGCCGGGCCGTGTCAACCGGCTCAACCAGCACCGCAAATGGCGGCTGCGCGCCATGCCCAAGGTGATCGCGCATGTCGTGTTCGCCGTGCCGGGCTATGATGCGGCGGCGGTGTTCATGATCGAGCGGCTGGGCTTCCGCCTTTCCGACAACCAGCGCGGCTTCGGCCAGTATCTGCGCGCGCCGGGGGCGAACAACCATCACAACCTGCTGCTGCTCAACGCCAATGCGCCGTTTCCGGGCATGGACGGGATGCTGCGCTTCCATCACGCCAATTTCGGGGTGGAGGATATCGACGAGATCATGGTCGGGGCCAACCATATGGTCCGCCAGGGCTGGGAGCCGTCCCATCTGGGCCTTGGCCGGCACCGCATCGATTCAGCGCTCTTCTATTATCTGCCGTGTCCGGCGGGCGGCGAGGCCGAATATGGCGCCGACGCCGATTATATCGACGATAGCTGGGTGCCGCGCGACTGGGCCGAGCCGCTCTTCGCCTATTCGCATTTCGTCCATAACCTGCCGCCCTTCCTGATGAAGCCGCCCGCATGGGACGTACGGCACATCACCGGGATCGAGCCGGCCAGCGGGGAGCATCACTGATGGCGGCGGTGTCGAGGATACTGGTGGTGGGCGGCGGCGTCGGTGGATTGACCGCGGCGACGGCGCTCCGGCAGCAAGGGATCGCGGTGGATCTGGTCGAGATCAATCCCGACCACAGCGTCTATGGCGTCGGGATCATCCAGCCCAACAACACGCTGCGCGCGCTCGACCGCATCGGCCTGGCCGACGAGTGCGTTCGGCTCGGCGGGGCTTTTCCCGGCTGGCGCATCTTCGACGCGCATGGCGAGCACATCATGGATGCGCCCAACCATAGCGACGCCTCTCCGCGCCATCCGCCCGTCAACGGCATCACCCGCCCGCTTCTCCAGCGCGTGCTGCTGGAGGCGGCACGGGCGAGCGGCGCGGACATCCGCACCGGGGTGGGCATCGGGACGATGGCGGACGATGGCGACGGCGTCGATGTCAGCTTCACGGACGGAAGGGCCGCCCGCTACGATTTCGTAATCGGATCGGACGGGCTGTATTCGGACATCCGCACGCGCCTGTTCGGTTCCAGCCCCGCGCCGCAGTTCAGCGGACAGGCGGTGTGGCGCTACAATTTCCCGCGTCCCGCCGAGGTCGAATGGGGCCATGTCTATTACGGCGCCAGGACCAAGGTGGGGCTGGTGCCGATGTCACCCGACCTGATGTACATGTTCCTCGTCACGCATGAGCCGGGCAATCCGCGCATGCCGCGCGAGCAGCTTCCCGCGCTGATGCGCGAGCGACTGGATGGCTATACCGGCTTGGTCGCCGCGCTCAGGGAAACGATCACCGATGCGGATGCGGTGGTCTACAAGCCGATGGAGCATCTGCTGCTGCCCGCCCCCTGGCACAAGGGGCGCGTGATCGTGATCGGCGACGGTGCGCACGCCACCACGCCGCATCTCGCGCAGGGTGCGGCGATGGCGATCGAGGACGCGGTGCTGCTGGGCGAACTGCTCGGCAGCGACCGGCCGCTGGCCGATCTGCTCGACGAGTTCATGGCCCGCCGCTTCGACCGCGCCAGGTTCGTGATCGACTGCTCCACCCAGATCGCGGACTGGGAAATGGAACAATGGGCGGGAATCCAGAACCCCGCCGCCCGGCCCGGCCAGCTCCTGGGCGAGGCCACCCATGCTCTGATGGCGGACTACTGACATGGCGAAAGTGATCATATCCTGCGCGGTGACGGGATCGGCGCATGTGCCGACAATGTCCGATGCGCTGCCGGTGACTCCGCAGGAGATCGCGGACCAGTCGATCGCGGCCGCGCGGGCCGGGGCGGCGATCCTCCATTTGCACGCGCGCCTGCCCAAGGACGGACGCCCCACCGGCGATCCGGAAATCTATGACCGCTTCCTGCCGGTCATCAAGCAGGCGACCGATGCGGTGGTGAACATCACCACCGGCGGCGCGGTGACGATGACGGTTGAACAGCGCCTCGCGGCCGCCGAGCGTTTCAAGCCCGAAATGTGCTCGCTCAACATGGGCAGCATCAATTTCGCCTTCTTCCCCGCCGCCAAGCGCATCACCCGGTGGAAGCACGACTGGGAAGAGGGCTATGTCGTCAATTCGGACGACTATATCTTCAAGAACACGTTCCGCGACATCGCCCATATCCTCGAGAGCCTGAGCGGATCGGGCACCCGGTTCGAGCATGAATGCTACGATGTCGGCCATCTCTACAACCTGGCGCATTTCCTGGATCGCGGGCTGGTGAAGCCGGGATTCTTCGTCCAGATGATCTTCGGCATCCTCGGCGGCATCGGCCCCGATCTCGACAACCTCATGTTCATGAAGCAGACCGCCGACCGGCTGTTCGGCAGGGACAGTTATCAATGGTCGGTGCTGGCCGCGGGCCGGCACCAGATGCCCTTCCTCACCCAGGCCGCGCTGATGGGCGGGCATGTCCGTGTCGGGCTGGAGGACAGCCTGTTCATCGGACGCGGGCAGCTTGCCGCCTCCAATGCCGAGCAGGTGGAGAAGATCGTCCGCATCCTGGCCGAGATGGGACATGAACCCGCCACCCCGAGCGAGGCGCGCGAGATGCTGGGCCTCAAGGGCGGCGACCGCGTGGAGTTCTGATCATGGCGCGCACCATCGTCGATCTGTCCATCTATCTGGAAAACGATGTGATCTCCGATCCGCCGCCCTTCCGGCCGAAGATCGATTACATCGACCACAAGATGTCGGTTCCCGACCTGGCGGGCTTCTTTCCCGGACTGGCGCCCGGCGATCTGCCCGATGGGGAAGCGTGGGCGATCGAGCGGATCGAACTGATCACGCACAATGGCACGCATCTGGACGCGCCGTATCATTTCGCCTCGACCATGAACAAGGGCGAGCGCGCCATCACCATCGACGAGGTGCCGCTCGACTGGTGTTTCCAGCCCGGCGTGAAGCTCGACTTCCGCCATTTCGAGGACGGCTATGTCGTCACCGCGGACGATGTGGAGAACGAACTCGCGCGGATCGGGCACAGGCTCTCGCCGCTGGAGATCGTGGTGGTGAACACCGCCGCAGGCAAGCGCTACGGGGGGGACGACTATGTCACCGCCGGCTGCGGAATGGGGTATGCGGCGACCATGTACCTGCTGGAGCGCGGCGTAAGGCTGACCGGCACCGACGGCTGGAGCTGGGATGCGCCCTTCGTCCACACCCGAGAGAAATATCTGGAGACGGGTGACGCCGGCCTGATCTGGGAGGGGCACAAGGCCGGGCGCGACATCGGCTATTGCCACCTCGAGAAGCTCCACAATCTGGAGGCGCTGCCCGCGACCGGCTTCACCATCGCCTGCTTCCCGATGAAGATCCGCGCGGCCTCGGCCGGCTGGACCCGTGCCGTGGCGATCTTCGAGGATTGAATGGCGGCGCGACCCCCAAATCCCCTGCTCGATTGGCGGGTCGACCCGGCGGCGATCCGCTATGTCGGGCGCGACCTGCAACGCCCGGAGTGCATCCTCGCGGCGCGCGACGGCGCGCTCTGGAGTGCCGATGCGCGCGGCGGCGTGATGCGCATCGCGCCCGACGGCACGCAAACGCTCATCGCGCTCAAGCCCGACCCGCATTTCGATCCCGTGGCGGACGCGGCGGCGAGCCTCCTCGCCGGCACCTTGCCCAACGGCCTCGCCTTCGCGCGGAACGGCGATATCCTCATCGCCAATTTCGGCACCGACCGGCTGGAGGTGATGACCCGCACCGGTGAGGTGCGCGTGCTGGCCGACCGCATCGACGGCAAGCCGATCGGCAAGGTCAATTTCGTCCTGCGCGACAGCAGGGACCGGCTGTGGGTGACGGTCTCGACCCGGGTCAATCCCTGGAGCGACGCGGTCAATGCCAATCTGGCGGACGGCTATATCTTCCTGCTGGACGAGCACGGACCGCGCATCGTGGCGGACGGCTTCCGCTTCACCAACGAAATCCGCCTCGATGCCGGGGAGGAGTGGCTCTACGTCGCCGAAACCACGGGAAAGCGCGTCACGCGGCTGCGCGTCCAGCCCGATGGCTCGCTCACCGACCGCGAGGTCTACGGCCCGTCCTCGCTCGGTGACGGGGTGGTCGACGGCATCGCCTTCGACGCGTTCGGCAATCTCTGGGCGACGATGATCTTCGCCGATCGCCTGGTGGCGATCACGCCGGAAGGCGATCTGATCGAGGTGATGAACGACGGCGATCCCGCCGCCACGGCCCGCTTCGAGGCTGAGTTCGCGAGCGGCGATCCGGTCGGCTTCGATACGATGATGGCGTGTGGCGGCGCGATCTGCCCGTGGCTCGCCAGCATCACCTTCGGCGGGCCGGACCTCTCCACCGTCTATCTCGGCGGGCTGCGCGCCACCCGCATACCCGCATTCCAGAGCCCGGTTCCGGGCCTGCCGATGGTCCACTGGGCCGACTGATCCCTCGTCAAAGGACGCTCGCATGTACGAACCTTTCCCCGGCAATTACGTCTGGAACCTCTCGGTCAACATCTGCATCGGCATGGGGGGCGCGATGGGAGAGATGGACCGCGCGAACGGGGAGGTGCGCGCCATCGCGCGGGAGGGGGAGGACAAGGGCACCGAAGCCTTCTTCACCGCCTGGGGCGCGATGGCCGAGCGGCTGGCGATGCTCGGTGACGAGGCGATGGCGGCCGGCCGCCGCTTCAGCGCCTGTGAGAAGTACAAGCGCGCCACCGCCTATTACGTCACGGCCGAACGCATGCAGAGCCGCAGCTATGCGCCGCGCAAGGCCATGTACGCGACGATGCTGGCGACGATGGACAAGGCGATCGCCGCCGGCCTGCCCGCGGAGCGGGTCGAGATCGCCTATGAGGGGACAAGCTATCCCGGGCTGTTCGTGCCCGGCCATGGGGAGGGGCCGTGGCCCTGCATGGTCTTCTGCAACGGGCTCGATTCGGTGAAGGAGATGATCGTGCTGTGCATGCGCGACGAGTTCGCGAAGCGCGGCATCGCGATGCTGGCGATCGACCATCCCGGGGTGGGCGAGGCGTTGCGCCTGAAGGGCCTGGCCGCGATCCACGACAGCGAACGCTGGGCGGGCGCCGCGATCGACTATCTCGAGACGCGCGGCGATGTCGATGCCGATCGGATCGGAATGATGGGCTGGTCGCTGGGCGGATATTATGCGCCGCGCGCCGCCTGCTACGAGAAGCGCTTCAAGCTTTGCGTGTCATGGGGCGCGAACCATGATTGGGGGCAACTCCAGGCCCGCCGCCTCCAGCGCGAGGGCGACCGGCCCGTGCCGCATTACTGGGATCACGTCATGTGGGTCTGGGGGCAGCCCGACATGGAGGCGTTCATGGCCCATGTCCCGCAAATCACGCTGAACGGCCACATGGATCGGATGACGATCCCGTATCTGATCACCCATGGCGCCAACGACCGGCAGATACCGATCGAGTACGCGCACCAGAGCCATGACCAGGCGCTCAACAGCCCCGATCTGGAGCTCAAATTCTTCACCGACCGCGAAGGCGGCGTCGAGCATGTGAGCGCCGACAACATGGAGCCGTCATGCAGCTATATCTGCGACTGGGTGGCGGCGCGGCTCTAGCATGTTGATCGTATCGCGGCGCCAGTTGGTCAGCCGCGAGCAGGGGCGGCCATCCCGGCGGCGATGATCTCCCGGCGTGTCCCGCGCAGGATTATCGCGCGCGGATTTCATTGATGGTCTGGCCCGTCCATCGCCGGATCGCACGGCGCAGGTTCGCGCTGTCGCTGAAGCCCACTTTCCAGGCCACGTCGTCGACGCTCATGCGGGTCGTCTGCAGATATTCGATCGCCAGCTTGCGGCGGACGTCGTCGACGATCTCCCCATAGCTTGTCTCCTCGGCCGAGAGGCGGCGGCGCAGCGTGCGCTCCTGCAGGCCGAGCTGTTCCGCGATCGCCGTCATCGAGGGGAACTGGTTCGGGGCGAGCAGCAGGAGCTGATAGACCTCGCCGGACAGGCCGGAGGAGATCCTGGATTGTCCGATCAGCCGGTCGCACGTCTCTTCCAGCATCGCCCTTGTGAGCCGGTTGCCCAGTTCGGGCGTCTGTTCGAGGATGCCGATCGGAAAATGGAGTTCGTTCGCATCCTGCCCATACAGGCAGGGGCAGGAGAGTTCGCGCGCGTCCTCCGCGGCGTGGGCGTCCTCCGCCAGCGCGAACAGGGCGCGGACCGGCAGATTGTCCGCCCCGGCCGTGTCGCGGATGTGCGTGTAGGTCATCTTCATCTGCTGCCGCACCAGAAAGGTGCGCAGGTCGCTGCTCATCACGTCGCGATAGATTTCGCGAAACTGCCAGATCGCGACCTCTCCCTCGGTGCGCCAGCCAAGGCGGACGGTGGGGGTGGCAAGCGGCTGGTATCGCACCGCGAAATCGAAGAAGTCGCGCATGGTGGGCGAGCACATCAGCGCATATCCGTACATGCCGTAAGCCGACAGATGGAGCCGCGAACCGATCGCGAAGGCATCGCTGAACTGGGCGCCGGCGCACACGATGTTCTCGCACGCGATCAGATATTGCCCGATCGAGGTCAGCGTGTGGGGATCGCGCACCTCCGCGAGCGTCAGTCCGGTGCGATCGAGCACGGTTTCCGGCGTGATCCCGCGACCCGCCACCGTGTCGATGACCGTCGCCAGCTTGAAAGGCGCGAATATGCGCTGATTGAGCGACGGAAATCCCGCGCGCGCGTTGCGGTTCGCCGGGCCGCCCTGTTCATCGTCGACAGCCATGATGGTTCTTCTCCGCATGTCATGTGTCCGCCAAAGACACAGTGATGTCCGCTGATGCTCTTACAAACTGCTCTGGCAAACCATAAGCACGACATCAAGCCGGCACAGTCCGGCGGCGGACGCATCCGCGACCGGAATTGAGCAGCGAGGGGAGAGGATCATCATGTCGATCAGAACCAGTCTCACGGGATGCCGTGCGCGCATGCTGTGCGGAGCCGCGATCGCGGCCGCGATGCTGGGCGCGCCCGCCGCCGTCCATGCCCAGGCCGCCGCCGATGGCGCGCAGGCGGAAGAGGCGGACTCCGATGCGGAGATCGTCGTCACCGGAACCAGCATTCGCGGCATTCCGCCGACCGGATCGGGCCTCATCAGCGTGTCGCGCGAGGATGCGAAGCTGATCGGCGCGGCCAGCACCCCGGAACTGCTGGCGACCGTGCCGCAGCTCAACAGCTTCAACACCGCGCCGCGCACCAGCAACGGCGGGCTCGGTTCCTTCGCCCCCGGTCTGCGCGGCCTGCCGCCGAGCGCCACTCTGCCGCTCATGAACGGGCATCGCCTGATCTCGGGGAGCACGCAGCAGACCAATCCCGATTATCCGTTTCTTCCCGAACTCGCGATCGAGCGCGTCGAGATCGTCGCCGACGGCGCGTCGGCGATCTACGGCTCGGACGCGGTGGCGGGCGTCGTGAACTTCATCACCCGCAAGCGCGTCTCGGGGTTCGAGGCGAATGTCCGCTACGGCTTCGCGGACGATTATCATGCGTTCAACGCGGGCGGCATCTTCGGGCACGACTGGGGCAGCGGATCGTTCGTCGCGGCCTATCAATATTCCGAGAGCAGCAACATCACGGGCGCCGACCGCCGTTACCGTTCGCTCGATTTCCGGGCGGCGGGCGGCGTCGACACGCGATCGACCGTCTGCCCGGACGCGAACGTCAACCTGTTCGCCGGCACGATCTATGCCGCGCCCACGCTCGCCCCCGGCATCAACACCTGCGACGCGCGCGGCCCGGTCGATCTGGTTCCGGAGAACCGCACGCACAGCGTGTTCCTCTCGGCCCGGCAGGATCTGTCGTCGGGCATCACCCTGTGGGGCGATCTGCTCTATTCGGACCGCAAGGACGTCGTCCAGGCTGCCTTGCCGGGACAGAGCCTCATCCTGTTGACCCCGGCCAACCCCTTCTTCCGGGCTCCTCCCGGGACGGGAGCGGTGTTCGAATTCGTCGATTTCCGGCCCGACAAGCTCGTGGGCGCGGATCATTTCGACCAGACCTTCCGCGTGCGGTCGGGCAATGCGACGGCCGGGATCGACGTCAAGCTGCCCGGCGACTTCAAGGCCAGCGTCTTCGGGACGTTCAACTGGTCGCGCAACGATACCTTCCAGCCCGGCATCAACACCACGGCGCTGGCGACGGCCGCCGCCGGCACCACGACCGCGACGGCGCTCGATCCCTTCGGGTTCGGGACCAGCCCGACCGTCGTCGCGGCCATCCTGGACAACCCCACCGACTTCACCAACCGGCAGCGGACCTGGATCGCGGCCGCCAAGGTTGACGGATCGCTGGCGGATCTGCCGGGCGGGGCCGTCAAGGTCGCTCTTGGTGGCGAATATCGCCGGGAAACCTACAGGCAGCGCGGATCGAGCGGCGGGGTCGGCTTTCCCGAGGATCTGGGGCGCAGCGTCCAGTCGCTATACGCCGAACTGTTCGTACCCGTCTTCGGCGCGGGCAATGCGGTGCCGATGTTCCACAGCCTCGCGCTGTCGCTGTCGGGGCGCTACGATCATTACAGCGATTTCGGTTCGACCACCAATCCGAAGGTCGGCATCACCTGGGAACCGGTCCAGGGCATCAACCTGCGCGGCAGCTATGGCCGATCGTTCCGGGCGCCCGGCCTTCGCGATCTCGGTTCCACCGTCGGATCCTATTATTCGGCCGCGGCGCTGGTCGACGCCTTCGGCGCCCGCGATCCGCTGCGCGGCGCGACCCAGGTCAACACGATCCTGCTCTTCGGCGGCAACCAGAACCTCAAGCCTGAAAAGGCGCGCACCTTCTCGCTCGGCGTCGACCTTCGCCCGCAATTCGCGCCCGGCTTCAGCGCCGGCGCGACCTTCTACGACATCAAATATGACGACGTGATCGGAACGCCATCGGGCCTGGGCGCGCTCATCTTCACCGATCCGACCTTCGCGTCGCTGGTCATTCGCAACCCGAGCGCGGCGCAGGTCAGTTCGGCGATCGCGAACACGGTCCCCTTCTTCTACACCTTCGCGGCGGTGCCGACGACCGGGAACATCCTGGACCTGCGCCAGGGCAATTTCGGCATCCGCAAGACCAACGGCATCGATTTCGACATACGCTATCGCAGCACGACCGGCTTCGGCACGATCTTTGGCGGCATCGCGGGCAACTACATCCTGAAATACCGGACGCAATTGTCGCCGACATCGGCGGTCAGCAACTCGCTCGACGCCGGCATCCCGCGGACCACCCTGCGCACCACGCTGGGCCTGACCGCCGGACCGGTGACGTTCGTCAACTTCGTCAATCATCGCAGCGGCGTCACCGCGCCCTTCGCGACCCCGACCGGAACGAGCGTCTACAAGGCCAAGAGCTACACGACCGTCGACCTGCGCCTGTCGGTGCGGTTGCCCGACACAAGTTTCGCCAAGGGCACGGAACTGGCGCTGCAGATCAACGATGTCTTCGATGCCACCCCGCCCTATTTCCCGGGCACGGACGGCATCGGCGGAACGTACAACGCGATTGGCCGCTACGCGGCGATGAGCCTCCGCACCGCATTCTGATGGGCGAACGTCAACAAAAGCATTTTAAAACAGAAGATTACAAATGGTCATTCCGGCGAAAGCCGGAATCTCCCTGCCTGCTCACGGTCGCAGAAGGACAAGTGAGATCCCGGCTTTCGCCGGAATGACCGACAAGAAGGGGTGCAGCCGTTCACCCATGCGCCTCCGTCCGCCCTTCCAGATTGAAGCAAGGTCTATTGTTCGATGAGTGCGATCGTTTCCGGCCCCGTTCCGCAGATCCGCCTGTTCACGCAGTGGCTTCGCGCCGAGCGTGATCTCGATTTTTCGGACTATGAGGCTTTGCGGCGTTGGTCGGTGACGGATCTGGACGGATTCTGGCGCGCCATCTGGGACTATGGCCGGATCGAATCCCCGACGCCTTTCTCCACGGTCCTGGGCGAGGAGACCATGCCGGCGGTGCGTTGGTTCGAGGGCGCCGAGGTCAATTACGCCCGGCACCTGTTCAGCCATGCCGATCCGGCCGACGCGGCGGGCCAGCCCGCGATCGTGGCCGGGAACGAGCGCGGCGAGGGCGTCGTCCTGTCCTGGGCGGAACTGCGGCGGCAGGCGGCTTCGCTGGCGCTCGAACTGCGGCGGCGCGGGATTGTGCGTGGCGACCGGGTGGCGGCCTATCTGCCAAATATTCCCGCGGCCGTGGTCGGACTGCTCGCCTGCGCCAGCCTCGGCGCGATCTGGACGCTGTGTTCGCCTGACATGGGCACCAATGCCGTGCTCGACCGTCTGCGGCAGATCAGGCCAAAGGCCCTGATCGCCGTCGATGGCGTATTCTATGCGGGCAAGTCGATGGACCGCAGCGCCGCCGTGACCGAGATCCGCGACGGGCTTCCCGATATCGATAGTCTGTTCGTCATCGCCAGCGGCTTCGGCAAGGCCGAGGTGCCGGGCGCGATCGATTTCGACACTGCGGTCGCGCGCGACGACGCCATGGTCGCGGCCTTCGAACCCGAATGGCTGCCCTTCGACCACCCCTTGTGGATTCTCTATTCGAGCGGAACGACCGGCCTGCCCAAGCCGATCGTGCACGGCCATGGCGGAGTGCTGCTCGCGACCTGCGCGGGGCAGCTTCATTTCGATCTGGGGCCGAGCTACGCCGCGAACACGTTCGGCGACCGTTTCCACTGGTACAGCGCCACAGGCTGGGTGATGTGGAACATCCAGGTCGGCGGGCTGCTGAGCGGCACGACCATCTGCCTGTTCGACGGATCGCCCAGCGGATCCAGGGCCGATCCCGACTGGAGCCGGCTCTGGGATTTCGCGGCGCGGACGCGGACGACCTGGTTCGGCGCCGGCGCCGCCTTCTTCACGAGCTGCCAGAAGGCCGGGCTCGATCTTGCCCGGATCGGCGGGCTCGATCATATCCGGGCGCTGGGCAGCACCGGATCGCCGCTCCCGCCCGATGTCCAGCGCTGGGGGACCGCGCAGTTCGCCGGGATGGGCCGTCCGGACATCTGGTGGTGCAATGTCAGCGGCGGAACGGAAATCGCCGCCGCCTTCATGGCCGGCAATCCCGAACTGCCCGACACGCCCGGGCGGCTGCAATGCTGTCATCTGGGCGCCGCGATCGAGGCCTGGGACGAACGCGGCGAACCGGTGATCGGCGAAGTCGGCGAGCTCGTCTGCACGCGCCCCTTTCCGAGCATGCCGTTATACTTCTGGGGGGACGGGGACGGCAGTCGCTACCGCGACGCCTATTTCGCCGAATGGCCGGGCGTCTGGCGCCATGGCGACTGGCTGACGATCGGGGCGGACGGCGGCTGCACGATATCGGGCCGCAGCGACGCGACGATCAACCGGCATGGCCTGCGCATGGGGACGGCCGAGATCTATTCGGCGGTCGAGGCGCTTCCGGCGATCGCCGACACCATGATCGTGGATGTGGAGCGCGAGGGCGGCGACAGCCAGTTGATCATGTTCGTGGTCCCGGCGGCCGGGCATGCGGTCGACGCGGCGATGGAAGCGGCCGTGGCGGGTGCGATCCGCACCAGCCTCTCGCCACGGTTCGTGCCGGATCGATTGATCGCCGCGCCGGGCATTCCCCGCACGCTCTCCGGAAAGAAACAGGAGCTGCCGATCAAGCGGCTGTTCGCGGGATGGCCGGTCGCGAAGGTGATCAACGCCGATGCGACCGCCACGCCGGATGTTCTGCCATGGTATATCGACCGGGCACGGCGCTGGCGGGACGAACATGCCGCCGGGACGGGGCCGCGCGCGGGAGAAGAATCGTGAAGACAGGCATGGTCGACGCGGGCGAGCGCGCGCACGGAAATCGCGGCCTCGTGCTCGGCATGCTGTGTTTCGTCTATGTGCTGAACTTCCTCGATCGCCAGCTCGTCTCGATCCTGGCCAAGCCGATCCAGGACGGGCTGCAGATCACCGACAGCCAGCTTGGCCGGATCACCGGCTTCTATTTCGCGCTCTTCTATTGCTTCATCGCCATTCCGGTCGGCTGGCTGGCGGACCGGACGAACCGCGTGAAGGTGCTTTCGATCGCCTGCGGCCTGTGGAGCGCCGCGACGGCCGCCTGCGGCATGGCTGGAACCTACGGCCAGCTTGTCGTCGCCCGCATGGCGGTTGGCGTCGGGGAGGCGGGCGGCGTGCCGCCTTCCTATGCGATCATCTCGGATACCTTCCCGCGCGAGCGGCGCGGTACGGCGATGGGCATCTTCAATCTCGGCCCGCCGCTCGGCTCGGCGCTGGGCGTGGCGTTCGGTGCGTCGCTCGCGGCCGCCTATGACTGGCGGGTTCCCTTCTATGTCGTCGGCGCGATCGGCGTCGTCACCGCGCTGGTCGTGTACATGATCGTGCCCGAGCCCGAGCGTGGCCGGTTCGATCCGGCGCCCCTTGCGCCGATCGCGCCCGAACGCGGCGAAAGCTTCGGACAGGCGATCCGCGGCTTTTTCGGCAACAGGATCCTGGCGGTCGCGGCGCTCGCCAGCGGCGCCGCCAATTTCATCACCTATGGCCTCAGCAACTTCGCCACCCTGTTCCTGATGCGCGAGAAGGGCATGGCGCTGGAGGAGGTGGCGATCTGGTATGCGCTGGCCGTCGGCCTCGGCATGGGGGCGGGCATCTTCGTCTCAGGGCGCCTGATCGATCGCTTCGGCGCCGCGAACAAGGCCGCCTATGCGACCATTCCCGCATTCTCGCTCGTCCTGGCCCTGCCATTCTTCCTGGGCTTCGCCGCCGCGGATCGCTGGGAGACGTCGCTGGCGCTGCTGTGCGTGCCGCTGTTCCTCAATTCCTTCTTCCTCCCCGCGACCGTGACCTTCGTCCAGGGCGAGGTCGATCCGGGCGCGCGCGTGATTTCCGGTGCATTGCTGCTGCTCGTCATGAACCTGATCGGGCTGGGCCTGGGGCCGACCTTCGTCGGCATGGCGAGCGACTTCTTTCGCCCGGATTATGGCGACCATGCCCTGCGCATGGGATTTTACGCGCTGGCGCCGATGTACCTCATCGCGGCGCTTCTGTTCCTGTGGCTTGCCCGGCTGATCAGGCAATCGTCCTCCAGTCCGGCGCCGAGCGCGGCATGACCATGCCGGTCCGCGCACTGATCGCCCTTGTCGGGCTTGCCCTGTCGGCGGCGGTTCATGCCGAAACCGGGGAGGGGGCGATGGCGCCGCATCCGGTGGTCCGCGCGCCCGCCGGATCGGTGCGGGGCGTGCTGGAGGATGGCGCCCGCAAGTTCCGCGCTATCCCCTATGCGAAGCCTCCGCTCGGCGCGCGCCGCTGGCGTGCCCCGGAACCCTTGCCGCGCTGGAAAGGGATCAGGGAGGCGCAAGGCCGGGGAGCCGCCTGTATCCAGCCGCCCATGGCGCAGGGGCCGTATAATCGCGGCGAGATCGACATGAGCGAGGATTGCCTGACGCTGGACGTGACGGCGCCCGAAAATGCCCGCGACGCGCCCGTCATGATCTGGATTCACGGCGGCACCCTGATCTGGGGCAGCGCCCAGTCGGCCATGTATGATGGCCGGGAATTCGCGAAGCGCGGCATCATTCTTGTTTCGATAAACTACCGGCTCGGCGTGCTCGGTTATCTGGCGCATCCCGAGCTCGGCAGGGAGACGCCGGAGGGCATTTCCGGCAATTACGGCCTGCAGGACCAGATCGCCGCGCTTCAATGGGTCCGCCGCAATATCGGGGCGTTCGGGGGCGACCCGCGCAACGTGACGATCTTCGGCGAATCCGCGGGGGCGCTCAGCATCGAATATCTTCTTGCCTCGCCGCGCGCGCGGGGCCTCTTCGGCAGGGCGATCGCGCAGAGCGGCTATATGTTCACCATGCCGGAGCTGCGAGACGGGCGCCATGGCGAGCAGTCGGCCGAGGCGATCGGGGCCACGCTCGCCGGCAAATTGGGTGCGAAGTCCATCGCGGACCTGCGCGCCATGGATGCGCGCGCGCTGAGCGTCGCATCCACCATGGCCGGCTTCCTGCCCTATGGCACGATCGACGGGCATCTCCTGAAGCGCCAGCTCGTCGATACGTTCGATCGCGGCGAGCAGGCCCCGGTGCCGATCATCGCCGGCCTCAACAGCGGTGAGACGCGCAGCCTGCGCCAGCTCCTGCCGCCCTTGCCCGCTAATGAGGAGGCGTATGCGGCCGATATCCGCACGCGTTACGGCGACCTGTCCGAAGCCTATCTGCGGCTCTATCCCGCCGCTCACCCGGAACAGGCCCGGCTCGATGCGAGCCGGGACGGCATATATGCCTGGGCGATGGAGCGCATGGTCCGCGCCCAGGCGCGGCTCGGCCAGCCATCCTATCTCTATCTGTTCAGCCACAGCTACCCGAGCGCCGATGCAGCGGGCCTGGCCGGCTTTCACGCGTCGGAAGTGCCGTTCCTGTTCGGGAATTTCGCTGCCACACCGCCCAATTGGCCCAGAATTCCCGATGATGCGGGCCAGCGGCAAATCGCGGACGCAATGCTCGATTACTGGACGAGCTTCGCCCGCACCGGCCGTCCCATTGCGCAACGGGCACCCGAGTGGTTGCCATTCGGTGCCGACAATGCGTTCATGCGCTTCGAAGGCAAGCCGCGCATGGCGCCGAGGTTCATGCCGGGTGTTTTCGACCTGCACGAACGGATCATGTGTCGGCGTCGCGCGAGTGGTGCCCAGCCATGGGATTGGCGCGTCGGCGCCTATGCGCCGGTGCTGCCCGTGGCAGGGAAGGGATGCGCATGAGGCCCGTAGCCCGGTTGATGGAGGTTTGGTGCGTGACGGGACAGTCGGATTTGCGGAGACGATCGATGCATCGGAGACGGGGTGTCGTCGTCGCGGCGGCTTTGATGGCGGCGCCAACCGTGCCGCCACAGGCGGTCGCGGCGCCGGTTCAGGCGCCGGCGCCCGAGGCGATGGCCGCACGTTGCGAGGCGCTTGGAAAATTACGCCTTCCCGACACAGGCATCGTGAGTGCGGCGCTCGTTCCCGCCAAGGCCGCCGAGACGACGGTCGTGGGGGAGACGCCGGGTTATCGCAGTTTCTGCCGCGTGGTCGCGCGCGTGCGTTCGGCGCCCGACTCCGATGTCGGTGTGGAGATCTGGTTGCCCGTGGACGGGTGGGCCGGCGTCTTCCACGGCAACGGCAATGGCGGTTTCGCCGGCATCCTCGCCTCCGGCTATTCGGGCATGGCCGATGGGCTGCGGCGCGGCTTCGCGACCGCGACGACCGACACCGGCACCGCCCCGGCAACCCCGCTCGAGGGTGATGCGCTCATCGGCCAGCCGCGCAAGTGGCGGGACTGGGCGCGCCTGTCCACGCATGCGATGACCACGACGGGCAAGGCGATCACCAAAGCCTTTTATGGCCGGGATGCGAAGCGTTCCTATTACACCGGCTGTTCGACGGGCGGTCAGCAGGGCCTGATAGAGGCGCTGTACTACCCGGCCGATTATGACGGCATCCTTGTGGGCGCTCCGGTGATCAACCGGACATGGGGCCATGCGGCGGTGCTCTGGGATTATGCGGCCGCGCACCGCACGCCGGCCAGCCCGCTTTCGGCCGGCAAGCTCAAGCTGCTCAACCAGGCCGCCATCGCGACCTGCTGGCGCCAGGGCCATGGATTGGCCGGAGACCCCTTTGTTTCGGATCCGATGAGCTGCCAATTCGACCCTGCCGTGCTGCAATGCAAGAGCGGGGCATCGGACAATTGCCTGACCGAAAGCGAGATCGCGACCGCGCGCGCCTTCTATTCGGGGCCGGCGAGCCGCGATGGCAAGCCGCGCTATTTCGGCTGGCTGCCGGGGAGTGAAATGCCGGACACGTTCGGCTGGTCGTTCCTGCAGACGCCGATCAACGGCCAGCCGCCCTTCGGAGGACTGTTCAAATGGGTCTTCGGCGCCGATTGGGACTGGAAGGGTTTCGATTTCGATCGTGACATGCCCGAGGTCCAGACGCGTCTGGACGGCATCGTGAACGATGCGACGCGCGGCAGCCTCCAGGCGTTCGTCGCGCGCGGCGGCAAGCTGATCATCTACCACGGCCTGGCCGACACGCTTGTGGCGCCGGGGCAGTCGGTGGCCTTTTACGAACGGCAGGCGGCCCAACTCGGTGCCGGGCGCAAGATCGAGGACAATGCGCGCCTGTTCCTGGCGCCGGGCATGATGCACTGCGGCGGAGGCACCGGCCCCGACGCGTTCAACGCCACGCTCGGCATCCCGCCACGGCCGCCGGTGGACGACGCGGATCATGATATCTTCTCGGCCCTGATCGCATGGACGAATGGAGGCACTGCGCCCGACCGCATCGTCGCGACGAAATTCTCGAGCGAGGACAGGCGCGCAATCGAAATGCAGCGGCCGATCTGCCCCTATCCCGGAAAGGCGGTCTATCGCGGCTCGGGGTCCACGCGGTCCGCGAGCAATTTCGCGTGTACCCGGGATGCGCGCTGACGATCTCGTTGGGGCAACCGCGGCGAGCCGCGCGACAAGGCCGCCGCATTCAGTGGCGAGTCTGCTCCACTCTCCATGCTTCATCATAGGGCGCTAGCAAGCCACCTGACTCACACCCGGCAGATGCCCTTGGCGAGGCATTGAAAGCTCGAAACGCGCTGGATGGCGAAGTCCACACCACGGCCAGGCTGAAGAACACGACGCGCTTTCCGGAATTCCTGAATGGACGCGCTTCGATACAGGAACCGGCGGCGCGCCCAATGCGCTCAACTATGCCGGCGTCGTCGGCGACAGCGGCAGCGGCCTGCAGGTCAACAGCGGCGGCCCCAAATGGCGCGGCGTGCTGAGCCTCACCTATCAGGACGACGGATTCGGCTTCGACACCCGGATCCGCTATGTCGGCGGCGGCAAGTTCAATCCGTTGCTGAACGGCGTGGACGGCGATCTGCTGGTGAACAACGATATCGGCGCGCAGTTCCGGGTGCGCGACAGCTTCACGCTGTTCGGCAATATCAACAATCTGTTCGACGTGGCTCCGCCCCTCACCGTGCTCCACAACATCCATTGCGATGTCGTCGGCCGCTATTTCACGGTCGGCGCGCGCGTGAGCTTCTGAATCCTTTCTCATCTCTGCGCCGGGTCTTTGATCCGGCGCATCAGACGCAATGGAGAGGCGCATGAAGCGTTCCACGATCCCGCGCCGCCGCCTTGCCCGGTTGCTGGCGCCCGGCCTTGTGATCACGACGATCGCCCCTGCTCCCGCCGCTCCGCCGCCGGCGCCGCTCGAACTCGGCGCCTATGCGCGGCCCGGCCTGCTGGTGAAGGCACCGGGCGGGCGCCGGCTCAATATACGCTGCGCCGGCAAGGGCGGCCCGGCCGTGATCCTGACCGCAGGGGCAGGCGACCAGTCGCTGACCTGGCGATCCATCCAGTCCGCGCTTGCCGGCAAGGCGCGGATCTGCGCCTGGGACCGCGCCGGTTTCGGCTTCAGCGATCCGAGCGCGGAGGTCCAGGATGTGAATCATCGCACCGGCGATCTCGAACACATCCTGGCTGGATCGGGCATCCGCCCGCCTTATGTACTGGTCGGCCATTCGCTCGGCAGTTTCGAAACGCTGATGTTCGCCTTTCGCCATCCTCGCAAGGTCGCGGGGATCGTGCTCATCGATCCATCGTCACCGAACCAGGATGCACGGCTGAAACGGGCGGCACCCGCCTTTTACGATATCATCGACGCCTATCAGAAGGGTGCCGTGGCGACGCTGCGGGGGTGCGTCGCCAAAGGCGCGGCAAAGCCGGGGACCATGGGCCAAGACCCATGCGCGACCACGCCGCCAGGGCATGCGCGGTAAATCTCGGCCTCCGGTCAGGTGAGGTCGCCCCGCGCTTGAAGCATCACGCTGGCTGGAGGCTGACGGCCCGGGGTTTCGCGGGCGGCAGTCCGCTGCTTTCCGCTTCGGTGAGCAGTTGCTGCTTGCGTGCAGCCATCTCGTCCCGCAGGGCGACGAGATCGACATCGGCCTTGCGGCATTGCGCGAACATGCCCTCGGACGGCATCTCTTCCTCGTGGACGTGATGCTTGATCTCCTCCGACAGCACGGTGACCTTCGCATCGTAGAAATCGGCGTCAGGCGTCGAGTTCATGATGTCGTTGATCAGCACCTTCGCGCCGTCATGCTCGACATAGGCCTCGTCGAGCGTGTCGTCCTCGATCTTCCCCCGGAATGCCGGGTAGAAAATCTCCTCCTCGATCATCGTATGGACTTTCAGTTCGGTGCAGATCTGGTTGGCGATCGCCTGTTTGCGGCTTGGATCGCGCGCTTTTTCGAACTGTTCGAACAGTCCCTCCACCTTGCGGTGATCCGCTTTCAGCAGGGCGATGGCATCGGTGAATTGCTGTTGCGCCATGATCAGTCTCCTTGATTGGGCTCGTCTCAAACCACGGGTGAGAGTCCGAAGTTCCCTGCTTCCGGGGCGGTGCGATCGATTTCGCCGGGCATCATTTCCAGGGCCACGCGCGTGGCCGCCCGGCCCCGGCGTGCGCTCTCGCATTGGAAAAATGGCGTGCCGCGTCCTGACGCGTGACCGCGATTATCGAACACACTGATCGACATTAAGGCGGCGGACCGAAGAACCGCGCAGGATGCGCCGACGAGCCGGGGGCGGTTCGGAGGCCTGATGACCGATCACACGGAGTTGGCGTATTGGCGCGCAAGGGCCCGGCAGGCCCGGCGCAGGGCGGAAAGCGCGATCGATCCCGGCGACCGCCTGGCGCATGAGGGTTGGGCCGCCCGCTGCGAGGCATACGCGCAGGGCCTTGTCCAAACGGGGAAATACCCGTGAACGCCCGCGAAGAAAGCGCGCGCCAGATCCGTACCCTGGAAAGCAGCGAGGCATATCTGGAGCGTGTGCGCACCTTCATGACACTCGCGGAAAGCGAACGCCTGCCGCAACGCGCCCGGCAGGCGGTGGTGGCGGCGGAGCGTTTCCTGCACCTGGCCGTCCTTGCCCGCCGGCTGGAGCAGCGGCGCGCACGGCCGCCGGCGGCGGACGAGGCAACCGAATCGACGCCGGCGGGTTTCGAAACCCATGACGACCGATCCGTGAGGGCAATATGAGCAGAGACAGCAGGAACCGGATCGTTCCGCCCGCGGCGCTGGCTGGACTGACCGCCGCAGCCGGCGGAATCGCCGCCATCGCGGCGGTATGGATATGGCGTTCACGCCGGGCCAGATCACCCGGACTGACGCATCGCGCCGATGGAACCGATGACAGTGCGAGCCTGTCCGCTCGCATCGCCGATGAGGGCATGATACCCGATATCGACCTGGGTGCATCGGCGCCTGCCGAGCCCGTGATCCCGATCGGTGAGGATGCCGATACATCGCCCGATCCAGCCGTTCCGCATTTTCCGGAGGAACTGGCAATTCCGGCGCGCGCCCAATGATGGCAGACCATGGCTGAGCGCGCTTCCGGAAATTCGCGAGCCGGTTTTCGTCGTGGAACCTGCGCACGGTTGCCGGGTTTGAACCCCCGGAGCCAGCCGCCCGCCTCCCCTGGTGCGTGCTGGCTTCACTATCATCCGGGATGAGCATGCCGTCCGAATTCGAACTGCGCGAGCGGGAGCCTGCCGCTCGTGACGACAATGATCCTGTCTTGTCATTGCGCGATGCGTTGCGCGCCACCTACGAGGTGCGGCGCGACACCTTCATCACCGGCGACCTGCCCGTTTTGCTCACGCGATTGTCGCGGCTCCAGCCCGTGGAAAGTGGGGGCGATACGAACGCGGGGCCGTGACCCATTCGTCGCATTCCGCCCTGCCATGACAAAAAATTCAATATTGGGAACGGTTTGACAAGATGTGCGTTGGCGCGCCAGATGGCGGGGGTGACCAAACAATTCGATCGACCGGAGGCCGGCGCGGCTTATGCGCCCGGGCAGGAACGGGCGGATGATCTCACCGCGCAGACGCCATTCCCGGCCCTTCTTCCGACCTGATCGAGGCAATTGATGTCCAGCTTCACCTCTCGCGACCGGGCCCCGTGGGTTTATGCCGTCGTCGCGCTGCTGTTGGCCCTGCCTTTTGCCGCGGATCTGATTTTTCCGCTGGGGACGGCCGTTTGGGTCGCCTATCTGTTACCCGTCGTCGGCGCATATTTGGCGCCGCGCCAACAGGCGCCGCTGGTGGTCGCCGCGCTCGCGACCTTGCTCGTGATCGTCGGTTTCGCGATGGCGCCCGAAGGCGTCGATCCAAATGTGGCGATCGTCAATCGCTCGCTCGGCGTGGGCGTCACCTGGATCCTGGCGATCATCGGCGCGCTGTTCATCCGCAACCGGCTGGCGATCGCGCATCAGGAATGGCTGCAATCGGGACAGGTAGGGCTGGCGCGGGCGGTGGGCGGCGAACAGCCGCTCGACGAACTCGCGAAAAGCGCGCTCGATTTCCTGGTCGATTATCTCGATGCCGATGCCGGCGCGCTGTTCATCCGCAATGGCGAGGGTTTCCGCCGCCATGCGACCTATGGCGTGCCCGCCGATGCGCCCGTGCCCGAACGCTTCCTGCCCGGCGACGGGCTGCTGGGCCAGGCGGCGGCCGAGGATCGCGGCTTCGTGATCGATCAGGTGCCCGATGATTATCTCTATTTTGGATCCGCCTTCGGCCGCGCAAAACCCGCCCGGCTGGTGATCGCGACCACGCGCGCCGATGGCGCCGTGAATGCGGTGATCGAGCTGGGCTTCCGCGGCGGCGGCGGCGCGCGCGCGCAGGAATTGCTCGATCGCGTGTCTGGCCAGCTTGGTGTCTCGATCCGATCGGGCAAATATCGCGCAAGGCTGCGCGAATTGCTGGAGGAGACGCAGCAACAGGCCGAGGAGCTCCAGGTCCAGAGCGAGGAACTGCGCGCCAATAACGAGGAACTGGAGGCGCAGAGCCGCCAGCTGCAGGATGCGGCGGCGCGGCTGGAGGCGCAGCAGGCCGAACTGGAGCAGACCAACGCCCAGCTCGAGGAACAGGCCCGTCAACTGGAAGTGCAGCGCGACGATCTGACGCGCAGCCAGGTCTCGCTGGAAAACCAGGCGGGCGAGCTGGAACGGGCGAGCCGCTACAAATCCGAATTCCTGGCCAATATGAGCCATGAACTGCGCACGCCGCTCAATTCGCTGCTGATCATGGCGCGGCTGCTGGCGGAGAACCGGGCGGGCAATCTGAGCGCCGAGCAGGTGAAGCATGCCGAGACGATCGAGACGTCGGGCAACGACCTGCTGACGCTGATCAACGATATCCTCGACATTTCGAAGATCGAGGCGGGCAAGATCGACCTGGAGCCCGCACCGGTCGCGATCCGGGGCATGATCGCCAAGCTGGAAGCGGTGTTCGCGCCCGCCGCCGAGGCGAAGGGGCTGATGTTCGTGACCGAGACCGGGCCGGGCCTGCCCGAGGCGTTCGAGACCGATGCGCTGCGCGTGGAGCAGGTGCTCAAGAACTTCCTTTCCAACGCAGTCAAGTTCACCGATGCCGGCACGGTGACGCTGGCGGTGGCGGAGCAGGAGGATGGCCGCATCGCCTTCACCGTGCGCGATACCGGCGTGGGCATCGCGCCAGAGGATCAGGGGCTGATCTTCGAGGCGTTCCGCCAGGCCGACGGGACGGTCAGCCGCAAATATGGCGGCACCGGCCTTGGCCTCTCGATCTCGCGCGAGCTGGCGCGGCTGCTGGGCGGCGAGATCTCGGTCGCCAGCGCCAGGGGCCAGGGCAGCGCCTTCACGCTGGTGCTGCCGCGCGACTTCGAGGGGGCGAGGCCGCTGCCGTCGCCGCCCATGCCCGCGCCCAGGCCGGTCCGGCCGAAACGCTCGCAGGGGCATATGCCCGCCGGCGACGATCGCGAGCAGCTTGCGGGCGACAAGCGCACGATCCTGATCGTCGAGGACGATCCGGCATTCGCGCGCATCCTGTGCGATATCGCGCGCGAACAGGGTTTCCAGTGCCTGGTGGCGGGCACCGCCGACGAAGGCGCGCTGATGGCGCGGCAATATATCCCGCATGCCGTGATCCTGGACATGAACCTGCCCGATCATACCGGGCTTTCGGTGCTCGACCGGATCAAGCGCGACGTGCGCACGCGCCATATTCCCGTCCATGTCGTCTCGGTCGACGACGCCAGCCAGGCGGCGCTGTCGAGCGGCGCGATCGGCTATCTGTTCAAGCCGGTGAAGCGCGAACAGCTTGTCGAGATGCTGGAGGGGCTGGAGGCGCGCATGGCGCAGCGCATGCGCCGCGTGCTGGTGGTGGAGGACGACGCGCAACAGGCCGAAAGCGTGCGGCTGCTGCTGGCGTCGCGCGATGTCGAGACGGTGGAGGCGCATTCGGCCGCCCAGTGCTTCGAGCGGCTGGGCGAACAGACCTTCGACTGCATGGTGCTCGACCTCAACCTGCCCGACGCATCGGGGCTGGACCTGCTCGACCGGCTGAGCGCCGACGACAGCGTCGGTTTCCCGCCGGTGATCGTCTATACCGGACGAGACCTGAATGCCGACGAGGAATTCCGGCTGCGGCGCTATTCCAAGTCGATCATCGTGAAGGGCGCGAAATCGCCCGAGCGGCTGCTCGACGAGGTGACCCTGTTCCTGCACCAGATGGTGTCCGAGCTGCCCGAGCAGCAGCAGCAACTGATCGTGAAGTCACTCAACCGCGACGCCGCGCTGGAGGGGCGGCACATTCTGGTGGTCGAGGACGATATCCGCAACGTCTATGCGCTCACCAGCATCTTCGAGCCGCATGGCGTGAAGATCCGGATCGCGCGCAACGGCCGCGAGGCGCTGACCGCGCTCGACGAGGCGGAACGCAAGCTCTGCCAGCCTTTCGACCTTGTGCTGATGGACGTGATGATGCCCGAGATGGACGGGCTGACCGCGACGCGCGAGATCCGCAGCCGCGCCGAACATGGCGGGCTGCCGATCATCGCGCTGACCGCCAAGGCGATGGCGCGCGACCAGCAGGATTGCCTGGATGCCGGCGCCAACGATTATCTGGCCAAGCCGCTGGATGTCGACAAGGTGCTGAGCCTGGTGCGCGTGTGGATGCCGCGATGAACGAAGAGGCCGTCCTGCCGCATGAGGAGATCGAGCTGGACCTGCTGCTCGATGCGATCTGGCGTCATCATCATCATGATTTCCGGGGCTATTCGCGCGGATCGCTGCATCGCCGGCTGGCGCGGGCGCGGGCGCGCTTCGGCTGCGAGAGCCTGTCGCAGCTCCAGCATCTGGTGCTGCGCGATCCCGCGATCTTCGCCGGGCTGATGGGCTTCCTGACCATCCAGGTGAGCGAGATGTTCCGCGATCCCGAATATTTCCGCGCGCTGCGCGAAAAGGTGGTGCCGCACCTGCGCACCTATCCCTCGCTGAAAGTGTGGATCGCGGGCTGCGCCAATGGCGAGGAATTCTATTCGCTGGCGATCCTGTTCCGCGAGGAGGGGCTGGAGGATCGCACGATCTTCTATTGCACCGATATCAGCCCGGCCGCGCTGCAGGCGGCCGAAGCCGGGATCTACGGGCTCGACCGCATCGCCCAGTTCACCGAAAATCATCGCCGCTCGGGCGGCAGGACCTCGCTCTCCGATTATTACACCACGGGCTATGGATCGGCGGTGTTCGACCGGTCGCTGCGCGCGCGCGCGGTGTTCGCCGAACACAGCCTGGCGACCGATGCGGTGTTCAGCGAGGTGCAGCTCGTCTCCAGCCGCAACGTGCTCATCTATTTCGACCGCGCGCTGCAGGATCGCGCGCTGGGCCTGTTCGGGGATTCGCTGGTGCGCGGCGGCTTCCTGGGGCTGGGCGCGCGCGAAAGCCTGCGCTTCTCGACCGTTTCGGACCGGTTCGCCGATTTCGATCCGGACGAGAAGATCTACCGGCGCAATGCGGTGAACATGCGGGAGGCGATCCATGCTGCGTGATCCGGTCACCATCCTGGCGGTGGACGACGTGCCTGAAAACCTGGTCGCGCTGGAAGCGTTGCTGAAGCGCGACGGGCTGGAGATGCTGAAGGCGGCATCGGGCGAGGAGGCGCTGGAGCTGCTGCTCGTCAATGATGTCGCGCTGGCGCTGCTCGACGTGCAGATGCCGGGCATGGACGGGTTCGAGCTGGCCGAGCTGATGCGCGGCACCGAGCGGACGCGCGGCGTACCGATCATCTTCCTGACCGCCGTCGCCACCGACGAGCGCCGCCGCTTCCGGGGATTCGAGGCGGGCGCGGTCGATTATCTGCTCAAGCCCGTCGATACCCAGATCGTGCGCAACAAGGTGGACGTGTTCGTCGAGCTGTTCGCGCAGCGCCGCGAGCTCGCGCGCCAGCGCGACCGCCATGCCGCGGCGCTCGCCCGGCTCAACGCGCATATCGACAATTCGCCGCTGGCCGTGGTCGAGTTCGACGCGGAGGCGCGGATCATCGGCTGGTCCAAGGGCGCGGAGCGCATGTTCGGCTGGCGCGCGCCCGAAGTGGCGGGTTTTCGCGGCGGGGAACTGCACTGGATCGACAGCGACGATGCCGCGCGCTTCGCCGCGCTGATGCAGGCGATGATCGAGGGGCGATCGCTGCGCGAGACCGGCGCGCTGCGGATGCGCACGGCCGAGGGCGTGGTGCTGGATTGCGACGTCTATTGTTCGGCGCTGCTCGATGCGCTGGGCCGGCTCGTTTCGGTCAATGCGCAGATCCTGGACGTCACCGACCGCAGGCGGGCCGAGGAAACGCAACGGCTGCTGATCGGCGAGCTCAACCACCGGGTGAAGAACACGCTCGCCTCCGTCCAGGCGATCGCGACGCAGACGCTGCGCCATTCATCCGGCCCGTCGGATTTCGCGCCGACCTTTATCGGCCGCATCCATTCGCTGGCGCGCGCGCACGGGTTGCTGAGCGACACCACCTGGCAGGGTGCGCGGCTGAGCGAGCTGATCGAGGGGCAGCGCGAGATCGGCACGATCGATCCCGCGCGCTTCGCGGCGAACGGGCCCGATCTGGAACTGGCGCCCGAACCCGCGCTGCACCTGGCGCTCGTCATCCACGAACTGGCGACCAACGCGCATAAATATGGCGCGCTCTCGGTTCCGGAAGGGCGGGTGACGCTCGACTGGGACGTGGTGGACGGAACGCTCCGCATCGACTGGGTGGAAAGCGGCGGCCCCGCCGTCTCTCCGCCGACGCGCAAGGGGTTCGGCACCGCGCTGATCGAACGCAGCCTGCGCGCCGAGGGCGGCAGCGCGGTGCCCGATTATACGGGGCCGGGCATGCGCTGGACATTGTCGCTGCCGCACGGCGCGTCCACGCGCCCGCGCGCACCAGCCCGGCCGCGCCGGTTCGAACAGGCGGTGAAGGCGGCGCAGCAGTCGAGCGGTGGCGGATCGCTGCGCGGGAGGCGCATCCTCGTCGTCGAGGACGAGCCGCTGGTTGCGCTGGAACTGGCGACGATCCTGGCCGATGCCGGCGCGGAGGTGATCGGTCCGGCGGCGACCGCCAGGCAGGCGCTGGCGCTGATCGACGATGCCGGTCCCGAAGTCGCGCTGGTCGACGGCAACCTGCAGGGCGAGACGGTGGACGACATCGCCGCCGCGCTTGCCGCGCGCGGCGTACCCTTCCTGTTCGTCAGCGGCTATGGCCGGGAGAATTTGCCCGAGGGTTTCGAGACAGTCTCGATCGTCACCAAACCCTTCTCGACAGCGATCTTGCTCGACATGACTGCGAAGGCGCTGGTTCAGGTGGCCTGATCCGGATTCGCCGCACATGCCGGACATGCCAGACGATTTTCAGGAGGGCCGAATGGCGATCCGGCAGTTCACCACAAGCTTGTCGATCCAGACCAGCGGCCAAGGCCTGGTCGAGATCACCGATCGCATCTCCTCATGGGTCGAGGATGCCCAACTCGTACAGGGGCTGCTCACGATCTTTTGCCGGCACACCTCCGCTTCGCTGCTGATCCAGGAGAATGCGGCGCCGGAGGTGCGTGCCGATCTTGAAAGATATTTCGCGCGCATCGCGCCCGAGGACCCGGCAGCCTATGCGCATGACGACGAGGGGCCGGACGATATGCCGGCGCATCTGCGCACCGCACTCACCCAGGTGCAATTGTCGATCCCGCTGATCGACGGCGGCCTCGCCTTGGGAACGTGGCAGGGCATCTACCTGTTCGAGCACAGGCGGCGGCCGCATCGGCGCTCCATCGCGCTCCACCTGCTGGGTGAATGATCCGTTCGCGCCATGGTTTGGAAGGAACAGGCCTGATGACCGAACATGCAGAAGTACGAAACAACGTGGAAGCCGGCCGTTACGAGCTGATGGTGGACGGCGAACTGGGCATCGCATGTTATGAACGTCGCGAAGGCGCCATTGTCTTCACCCATACCGAAGTGCCGGGCGCACTGAAGGGCAAGGGTGTCGCCAGCCGGCTGATCAGGGGTGCGTTGGCGGACGTTCGTGCCCAGGGGTTGAAGGTGGTTCCGCTCTGCGAGTTCGTCTCCGCCTATCTCGACAGGCATCCCGAGGAACAGGATCTTCTTGCGGCCGATGCACCGGGGTAAACATTGCCGCCCGGTAATGAGAATCTGACCCCGCAACCAACCTCGAACCTAGGGGTGGGAAATTTCGTAATCGATCGGCTTGAACGATCCGTTGTTGGATTGCGGCGCCGAGCAGGCGGTGAGGCCGATCACAAGGTCTTCCTCCGCCCTGAAGACGATGCGATCTCCAGCAACGCTCAATGGCGGATCGACGCGCAAGGCGCCGGTCACAGCGTCGATCGGCACATTCATGAAGCAGTTGAACGCCACGGGAATATCGTCCGGTGCGATGCCATGGGGAGCAAGCGCCGATGCGAGATTGCCGAAGCAGCCATGATGCGGGTCCTCGTCACCATAGATGATCCGAAACGTGTCGCTGGAACATGGCGTGAGCAGGAAATCGTGCCGTCCGACATCGTCATGGACGATCTCCAGCAATATGTTGCTGCGGTTGGAATAAAGCTTGTGGCCGGTGGTGAGATAGATGCGGCCAGCATAATCGAGCGTACGGCCCGAGGACAGTACCTCGCGCACGTCGTCGCGGCGAAAGGCGAGAAGGTCGGCGACCTGTTCGCCGCTCGGATCGATCACCGAAAGCAGCGCACCCTTCGGCAATTCGAAGGCGACGCCCGTGCGTGGAGCGATCCTATGCGGCATCCTGTTCTCCCTTGGGCTGTCCTTCCTTGCGGCCGCGGAACGGACATTGCCAATCCGGCCCGACCTCGCGGCCGCTATATTGCCGTGCCTCCGATATCGCGCCGTGTCGCGCCAGCATAGGATTGGGCGTGCCCGCCAATGCCACATCGCGCGTGATGATGGCTTCGCGCAGTTTGTCGTAACGCCCCTGTTCGCGCAGCCGCTCGAACTGGTCGTGAAGGTTGAAGACCAGCGCGGGGCGCTCGAAGCGCCGGGCGGGGCGACTTGCATGCGGGTGAAGGCCGACAACGAAAAAGGCCTCTCCGCCAAAGCTCAGGGAAAAGTGTGGATCTTCCGGATCCGCGCTGACGCGCGGATCGGGCCTTTGCCCAAGCCATTCGTCCTTGTCGCTGAGCGACTGGAGCCGCGCCCAGAGATTGTGCTCGAACGCGGCCTCGTCCAGCCCGGCATCATTCTCGAACAGCACGACGAGCGACTGGAACAGTGTCGGATCGGCCCGATAGTCCTGAACCAGGTCGAGCAGGTTGGGGTAGATGCGCAGATCGTCCCATGCCGACCCGATCTCCTTGCCGACGACAAAACGCATTTTCCCGCGTCCGAGCGCCGATTTGGCGCCGACACAGGGAAAGCTGTCTGCCTTGACGAAGGCTTGGAATGAGCGGGCAAGGGGATGCGTGGAATCGTCGGTCGGTTTCAGCATGTGGCTCTCAACGTCGAAGTCGAATAAATTGTTTCATTTTATCAGCTTAACCTATGTTGATGGCGAAGGCTGATGCGAAGACGGGTGCGCGGCTAGTCGATCCACAGGCCATGCGCCCGATGCCAGTCCTCGAGCGCGTCTTCGGGATATTCCTCGAAACATTGATCCTGCGGGCCGATTTCCGGCTCGACCCATGTCGCCTTTGAGGAGAGCATCATATGGACGAGCGACGGGGGCTTCGGCAGTTCGGTATCGATCGCCGATGCGAAGGGATGAACGAGCTCGGGATATTCCGGGCTGAAGACCCAGAGCGCGCTGGCGCATTGCGCGCAAAAGTGCCGCTCGCCCGTGCTGACGCGGCACCCCCCATGTCCGTCGTCGAGCTCCGCGTGAAACACGCTCGTGGCGCCCTCGACTGTCAGCGTGCGTTTATCGGCGTGGAGATTGATCGCATATCCGCCGCCGCCGGCGGTCTTGCGGCATATCGAACAATAGCAGCGCATGAACGGCACGGGGGCATGGCTGTCGACGGAGAAGCGCACATTGCCGCACCGGCACGATCCGTTGAGCTTCACGGGCATTGCAGCTCCTTTCGGGCGATGTCGCCGCGTTATGGACGGTCAGGGTTGAATTGTGAGGCCGGGTGAAAGTTCCCGGACGCGATGGCCGCTTCGTCGTGGTTCATGCGGCATGGATCATGCTGCGCCGCACAATCGGGGATTGTGTCCATGCCGGCCGATATTGGGTCAATGAAACACGGATTTATCGGCCGGTTCGTACAGCTCTGGTCCGGCTCGCAGGGCGTTCCGGCGATTGGCCGCCGCCGGGTGGAAAGACGAGGTCTGCTCCTGCGTTGGATCCTAACCCACCGCCGCGAGGAGAATCCACATGGTACAGACCGATATCGCCACCGACGAAACCAGCCGCCTCATCGCCTCGAACAAGGTCGAGGGCACCAATGTCTACAACCGGGACGGGGAGAAGCTGGGTTCGATCTATAACTTCATGGTCGACAAGCGATCGGGCCGGGTCGAATATGCCGTGCTCCAGTTCGGCGGATTGTTCGGGCTCGGCAGCGACTATTATCCGCTTCCCTGGGATGTCCTCACTTACGATACCGCCCAGGGCGGCTATGCCGTCAATCTCGACAGGGCCATGCTCGAAAAGGCGCCGCGCTACGCGAGCGACAGAGAACCTGCTTTCGACCGCGATTATGGCCGGGAGGTCTATGGCTATTACGGGGTGAACTATCCCTTCTGATCTCTGGCCTGATCCGTTTCACGGGCGCCCGGCGAACGGTCGGAAGGGCAAGGAAGGCCGGTCTCTGCGAGGGTCCGCACAATGCTGTGCGGCTCTCTCCAGACCGGGGCCGATAGCCGGGGCGATCTATGGGCCGAGGTTCTCAAGCCCCATCGCGATCGCCCCCATTGGTCCAGCCAATGGACCGAGGCCGGGCGCGCCCAGGCGGCGATCCAGCTCTTGGACATAGGCAGAGAGCGATCCATAGCCGCCGATACTGGCGGCCAGTCTCGCGCGGAGCCGGGGGAAAAGCCGCTCGCGCGTGGCCATCACGCCGCCGCCGATCGCGAAACGCTCGGGCGCGGCCACCACGACGAGATTGTGGAGCAATCCGGTCAGGTCGTGGACAAACGCGTCCCATTCCGGTCCGTCGTCGGGAAGGGTTTCGCCGGAGCGGCCGAAACGGTCGGCCAGCGCGGGGCCGGAGATCAGTCCCTCGACGCAATCGCCATGGAAGGGGCACCAGCCCGCAAAATCATCACCCTTGGCGCGCGCCACGCGCATATGTCCGGCTTCGCCATGCGAAAAGCCTTCCACGGGCCGGCCCCCTGAAATGAGCCCGACGCCCACGCCGGTGCCGATCGTGATGTAGCAATGGCTGGAAAGCCCTTGCGCCGCGCCCCAGCGACCTTCGGCGAAGGCGGCGGCGATCACGTCGGTCTGGATCGCCAGCGGCTTGGCGTAGCGAGCGGTGAGGCGCCTGACCAGATCGGCGCCCGTCCAGCCGGGCTTGGTGGTTCGGCTGATCGATCCGAAACCGGGGCTGGCGGGGTTGAGGTCGAGTGGTCCGAAACTCGCCACGCCGATCGCATCGAATTGCCATCCGTCCAAAACAGCTTCGAGCGCGGCGAGCGTCGTGACGGGATCGGCCGTCGGAACGGTCTGACGCGCCCGGATATCGTCAGGGCCGGTCGCGAGGATCGCGACGCATTTGGTCCCGCCCAGCTCGAGACCGGCGACGAGCGGAGAAAGCGTCATTCCGCAATGTCCCGCGCGGCGCGATACGGGCTTGCCGAATGATCGGTTGGGCGGGCAGGGTTCGACATCGGCGTCAGCTCCCGAGATAATGCGCCATGGCGATGTCGACGCCCTGATCCCAGATCAGCTCCAGGGCTTCGGCAAATGCGGTCGCGAAGGCCTGATTGTCCGCCAGGTCGCCGTAGATCGCACGCATGCCGATCCAGCGGGCGGGGTCGTGCCGTGCCTGTCGCGCCATTGCCGTCAGTTCCTCCCAATCGGGATCATTCGGTGCGATGATCTGTCCGCGCTCGTCGACGCCATGGCAATAGCGGCACCACATCGCGCTTGCGAGGGCCAGCCCGCCGGGCATGATGCCCCTGGCCAGGGCGTCGCGGATCGAAGGAATGATGAACTTGGGCTGCCGGTTCGAACCGTCGAAGCACAGGCGTCGCACGGTGTCGGCGATCTCCGGATTGGAGAAGCGCTGGATGACCTGCCTCTTATATTCCGACAGGTCCAGGCCGGGTACCGGGGGCACGACAGGCAGGATCTCGTCGGCCTGGACCTTGTCGAGAAAGGCGGCGATCGTCCTGTCCGCCATCGCTTCATGGACATGTTCGATGCCCCTGATGCCACCCGGATAGGCGATGATCGCATGGCCGCCGTTGAGGATGCGGAGCTTCATCGTCTCGAAGGCGTGGACCCGATCGGTGAAGGTGACGCCGACTTTCTCGAGCGCTGGGCGTCCTGACGGAAACCTGTCTTCAACCACCCATTGGCGGAAGGGTTCGCACGTGACCGGCACCGGATCGTCGGCAAGGCCGAAGGTGGCCGCCATCGCGCGTTCGCGCGCACCCGTCGCCGGTGCGATCCGGTCGACCATGGCATTGGGGAAGGCGACATGGGCGGAGATCCAATCGGCGAGATCGGGATCGGACAGGCGCGCCAGCCCGATCGTCGCGGCGCTTGCCGCATCGCCATTGCCCGGCAGATTGTCGCAGGAAAGCACGGTGAAGGGGGGAGTGCCGGCGTCGCGACGCCGCTTCAGCGCCGCGACGATCGCGCCGAACGCGGTGGCCGGCCGGTCCGGGTTCCGGGCGTCCTCGATCATGTCCGGATCGGTCGGATCGAACCGGCCGCTCGCCGGGGCGATGAAATAGCCGCCCTCGGTGATGGTCAACGAGACGATCCGGATCTCCGGCCGGCACATCGCCGCTATCAGTGCGGTATTGGCTGGATCCACCTCGATGAAGTCGATCATCGCACCGACACGCCGGGCGGTTTTCCCTTCCGGATCGAGTTCGATCACCGTCGACAGGCAGTCCTGCGCCTTGAGTGCCTTGCGCGTATGAGCATCGTGCGGACGAACGCCCGCGCCGAGGATCGCCCAATCGGCATCTTCGCCGAGCGCGAACAGATCGTCGAGATAGACCGCCATATGGGCGCGGTGGAAATTGCCGAGGCCGATATGGACGATCCCGGGCGTCAGCCGGGCGCGATCATATCTGGGCTGGGAAGGGCTCATCTCATGCCATCCAGTTGCCGCCGTCGACGCCATAGGTTTGCGCCACGATATAGTCCGCTTCCGAACTTGCCAGAAAGATCGCCATGCCCGTCAGGTCGCCGGCCCCGGCCATGCGGCCGATCGGCAGCGCGCGCTCCACCAGCCGCTTCTTCTCTCCCGGCGGCCGGTTTTCGAGCCGGGCGAACTCAGCGTCCACGCCGTCCCAATGTTCGCCGTCGACGACGCCGGGCGCGATCGCATTGACGTTGATGCCGTGGCGGATGAGGTCGAGCCCGGCGGACTGGGTCAGGCTGATCACCGCCGCCTTCGCCGCGCAATAGACCGCGACCAGCGGTTCGCCCCGCCGGCCGGCCTGGCTTGCCATGTTGATGATCTTTCCGCCGCGCCCGCGCTCGATCATGTGGCGGGCGGCCGCCTGCAGGCAGAACAGGCTGCCCGCCACATTCACCGCGAAGACCCGCTCATAGTCCGCGCGCGCGATTTCGGCGATCGGCGCCGCGGTGAAAAGCGCGGCGTTGTTCACCAGAATATCGAGTGTGCCGAGCTTTGCGATCGCGGCGGCGAAGCCCGCGTCGATCGATGCCTGCCGGGTCACGTCCATCTCGACCGCGACCGCCGAGGGGCCAAGCGTAGCGGCGGCTGTCCGGACGCGCTCGCCATCGATATCGGCGAGCGCGACCGTCGCGCCTTCGGCGATATAGGCGCGGGCGAATGCCAGGCCGATGCCGCGCGCCGCGCCGGTGATCAGCGCGGTTTTTCCCGCCAGCCTGGAGAGGCGCGCCTCTTCCGAGGGCGCCGCTTTCAGCATGCCGCTTTCACCGCCGGGTAGATCGTCAGTTCGATCGGGGCCTTCGGGGCGACGACATTGTCGAAATCCACGACGGCGCCTTGCGCGATCAGGGTTTCGCGCAGATGCGTGAAGTTCATGTCGGACATGCTGTAGCCGTGCTTGTTGCAGAGCGCCGCCGCGGTGCCCGCGCCCTGGCCCATCGCCATGCATGTGGCCATCACGCGCACCGAGCCGAAACCGGGGCCGTCCGCGCTGAGGCATCGTCCCGCCGTGATGAGGTTGACGCTGCCTTGCGGCACCAGGCAGCGGAGGGGGACGTTATATTCCTGCCGTGGGACGACCAGGCCGTTCTGGTCGTTGCTGTCGCTCGCATGGATATCAATGACGTGCGCGCCCTTCGCGATCGTATCGGGAAAGGCCTTCGGGAACAGGATGTCGTCCCGCTGAAGCTCGTAGAGTCCCACGATATGATAGGATTCCCGCACGCCGGTCTGGATGCCCGACTTCGCCAGCCAGCAGTCGCGGAATTCCGGAAACTCCCGGCGCAGGACTTCGATGATGAGTTGCAGGTTTTCCCTCAGGCTGCATTCGGTCTTCGTGAACCATTCCGGATCGCTGGCATCCGTCGCTTCGCGCAGCACATTGATGCTGACCATGCCATCGCGGAAGAATTTGTTGATCCAGGGCCCCCCGAAGATCGGGATCTCGCCTTGTTCGTTGAGCGCGAGCAGCCGGTCGCGAATGTCGGCGGAGACCGGCAGCATCCCGTCGACCGCGTCGCGAAAGAGATAGTCCAGCGCGTCGGTATCGACGCCGCCCAACTGGAACCACAGCGTCGCGGGCTGCAGGACGTCGCCCTTGGTGGTCGGAAAGCCCGCCGCGCGCACAAGGTCCGCATCGCCGGTGCAATCGATGAAGACATCGGCGCCATAGGCGACGCGGCCGGCCTTGTTCTGGACGATGACATGGGTGACGCGGTCTCCCTCCACCACGCAGTCCGAGAACCAGGAGTGATAGAGCAGGGTCACGCCGCTTTCGAGCAGCAGGCGCTGGGCCGCGAGTTTCAGCATTTCGTCGTTGACGGGATAGTTGCCGCTCTCAAGCGAGACGTCCGCGCCGCCGAGTTCGGCCGCTTTCCGCAGGAGTTCGAACGGGATGCCGCCGATATGCTGCTTGCCGAAATGGCGGAACTCGCTGATCGGGGTCACCAGGGCGCTCGTCGACATGCCGCCGACAAAGCCATAGCGCTCGATCAGCAGGGTGTTCGCGCCATTGCGGGCGGCGGCGACCGCGGCGATCAGGCCAGCGGGGCCCCCGCCGCATACGATGACATCATAGTCGCCGGCCACCGGCACGTCCCGGCCCGGTTCCCGGATCGAATTCCTCATTCCTGATGTCACCGACACATTTTTTCCTTTGATCCGGTTGTTGCCCGGCGAGCCCGGATGATGGGGCAGGCGATCTTACGCGCCGGCGATCGGCAGCGTGGCCCGGCGATCGACAGTCCTTCCCTCATCAAGGCCAGGGCATGGCCTTCGACGTTGATAGGCGCATTCGATCGGAATGCAATAGCGCTAATGATGCTTGTGTCGCCGCTCAATCTCCGTGGAGGAGATTATATAAATTGCTGTTTAATGGTAGTTTTTGTGGATGATCTTCTGGTTCATCATATAGGGATGGCCGGGAAATGTCATGGATCACAATAGCGCTAATGTAATTGCGCGCGCTTGCCGGCCGGCTTGGCAGGCCTTGCGCCCCCCGCTACACGTCAGGCTTGCATTGGAGTGAAGACCATCGCGGATGTAGGGAACGGGCGTCGTCCGCCAACGCTTCAGGATCTGGCGGATGCCGTCGGCATGACGGCCAACACGGTCTCGCGCGCGCTCAACGACAAATCCGGCGTCAGCGCGACCACGCGCGCCCTGATCAAGGCGGAGGCGGAACGCCTCGGCTATGTCCCCAACGTCCATGCACGGTCGCTGGTGCTCGGTTCACGCAAGACGATCGGCGTGATCGTCAGCAACATCTCCAATCCCTTCTTCGCCGATCTGGTCAGCGAGGTGGAGCTTCAGGCGCAGCAGGCCGGCTACACCGTGTTGCTGCTTCTCTCCTACGAATCGGCGGAACGCGAGCGGGAGGCGATCGGCAGGGCTCTGCGATCGGGGCTGGACGGCCTGATCGCGGCGCCTGTGCAGGAGCGTTCGGATGCGTGGACGCCCGTGATCAAGTCGGGCATTCCCCTTGTCCTGGTCAGCCGCGAACTTCCCGAGCTGGGTGTCGATTTCTACTCGGCCGACAATGAGGCCGGCATTCGCCTCACGACCGACTTCGTTCTGGCGCAGGGCGCCAAGGATGTGGTCCTTGTCGATGAAGACATGCCCTTCTCCACGATCCGGCTGCGCAGCGAGGGATTCCGGCGGTCGCTCGAACGGCACGGATTGCCCTTCGATCCCCGGCAGCAACTCGCCCTCGTCCCGCCGGCCCGCGCGTTCCGCGTTTCCCAGTCCTGGCAGGCCGACGACGCCTATCGTGTCGTCAGCGACCTGCTGGATCGCGGTCGGCGGCCGGATGCTTTCGTGGTCGGTGACGATTATTATGCACTTGGCCTGTACCGCGCGCTCACCGAGCGTGGCCTCAGGATCCCCGAGGATGTGATGGTGATGGGATGGGGCAATCATCCCTTCACCCGTTTCATGGCGCCGCCGCTTTCGACGCTGCTGCTGCCCTTCCAGGAAGTCGCGAGCCGCGCGACGCGCCGGCTTCTCGACCGGATCGGCGGCACGGCGGACGATCGGGTCGTCACCGAGCGTATCGTTCCGGAACTCGTTCTCCGCGCCTCGACCGCGCGTTGAGGCCGGGCTCCCGTCCCGGGAGGCGGGCGCCCTTCACACTTCGCAGATGAAGACGCTGCCGGACAGCGGGGCCTTGAGAAGCTGGGCGGGGCTCAGCCGCACCGAGGCGGAGGTGATGATCAGGTTTCGGCCATCCCGGGTGAAGCGGAGTCCGGACGGGCGAGGGACGGGAAGCGCGATCCTGTCGAGAATCTCGCCGGCGGGATTCAGTTCGACGAGCTCCCAGCCATCCCAGATGGCCGTCCAGAGATTGCCCCCTGGCGACATGGCGAGGCCCGCTGGGCGCGGTCCGCCGGGCGGGAACTGGTGGAGGATCTCGAAATCGGCGAACTGGCCCCGGTCCTCGTCATAGCGATAGGCGCGCAACTGGCGCATCGCGGAATCGATCAGATAGACGCGGCTGCCGCAGTCGGACCAGACCACGCCGTTGGGCAGGCCGAGGCCCGAAAGCTCCGCCGCCACCGTGCCGTCGTCCTCGACGCGGAGCAGCCTGCCATGCGCGCCCGCGCGAGACGGGTCGGCGCAGCCGAGCCAGAGCCGGCCGCGCCGATCCGTCGCGCCGTCGTTGAACCGATAGCCGAAATTCACGCCTTCGACGGTGACGCGGCTGCCCAGGGTGTTGGTTCGCGGGTCGAAGGTCGCGATGGCGTTGGAAAAGGCGGCGACCAATTGTCCATCGGGCCTGGGAACGAGCGCGCCGATCACGTCGGGCATCGCGAAACTCTCGGTCTTGCCGTCCGCGCCAAGCCGCAGGATCGCGGGCGCCAATATGTCGATCCAGTAGAGCGTATCGGTCTCGCCCACCCAGAGCGGCGAATCCCCGATCAGGTTGGCGAGGCGGCTGATCGGCCGGACGGCGGCGGTGCGGCCATCGGAGCCCTGTTCGTCGGGCGAGATCGCGAAGGGGTAGCCGCCGGCGGCGCGTGAAGTCTTGCGCGCCGCCTCAAGGACATGCGGGGCGAAGGCGTGAAGCTGCTCGTCGGTGAGCAGATGCGCGGGGCCGGTCACAACGACCGCGCCGACCGGTTCGCCATGCTCGTCGAACACCGGCGCGGCGACCGAGCGCCAGCCCGAATGCGCATCGCCGTCGATCGCGTAATAACGCGCCTTGGTCAGCGCTTCCTCGGGATCGGGATCATGCATGTCGGCGTGCGAGAAGGCGCCGACCACGAGCCCCGCTGCCGAGCCGCGCAGCGCCTCCATCGAACCAACGTCCAGCGCACGGATGCGTTCGCCGACATGGGCGGCTTCCACGCAGATGAGGCGGTCGCTGGCGCGGGTCAGCAGCCGCGCGGTGTGCCCCGTCGCCCGTGCCAGCCTTTCGAGCTCGGGCGCCGCCGCGCCGCGGATATCGAACCGGCTCCACACCGAATGCGCGAGTTCGAGGAACAGGGGGCCGAGCCGCAGGCGTTGCGGCGACGAATCCGCCTGGAGGAACTCCTCTTCCACCAATGCGGCGACGAGCCTGTGCACCGTCGGCTTCTTGAGGTTGAGGCGTTCCACCAGTTCGGCGACGGTCACGTCGGTGCCGGCCTCGGCGACAGCGCGCAGGACAGCCAGGCTGCGGCGAACGGCGTTCGCGCCTCCCGTCTGCTTTTCATCCAAATCATGCATTGAGCGGTCGATCCAAGGGCGTGCGCGATTCCGCCGGCGACCCTAGAGCGATTTCAGGGCCGGTGGAATCACCCGGCTCGAAATCACTGCGATACCTGCGTTCGCCGGATCTGGTCCGCCATCCGCTCGGCGATCATGATGACGGGAATGTTCAGATTGGCGCGCGGTATGGTGGGCATGAGCGACGCATCGACGACGCGCAGCCCCTCCACGCCGTGCACGCGTCCGTCTTCCGGCGACGTCACCGCATGGCGATCGTTGGCCGCGCCCATCCGGCAGGTGCCTGACGGGTGCCACTGGCCAAAGACGCCGGCGCGGACAAAGGCTTCGATCGCGGCGCGATCCTTCACGAAACTGTCGAGCGTTCGGCCCCCGCCGATGAATGTCTTGACGAAGGCGGGCTGCAACGCCGGAATCGCGTCGAGCAGCAGCGCGACGGGCGCGGTCATCAGATAGTTGGAGAGACTGCGCCGCCCGAGCCGTTTCGCCCATCCGCTGTAGCTCGACGGGGACGGGCCGACGATATGCGGCGCCAGTTCCGGCGATGCCGCGACCGCCGCCATCATCACGGTCGATGCGACCAGGCGATCGAGGTCGCGCGGATCGGAGAACCAGTTGAAATTGGCGATCGGCCCGCTCGATCCATCCGCGTCCTCGATATCGACGAACCCCCGGGAATAGGGTTTGTTGATCCAGTAGAGCAGCGTGCCGATCCGTTCCCCCAGCGGGTGCCAGGCCGATTTGGTGGCGACCATGGCGAACATGTCGCCGGCTTCGCAACCTTCGATCCGGGAGGAGTAGCGCAGGCCGATATGGCTGTGGCGACGGGTTTTCCCGCCGAGCCGGGCATGCGGACGGATCAGCGCCGAGAGCGAGACGCCGGGATGTTCCTGGAGGTTCTGGCCGACGCCCGGCAGGTCCGCGCAAATCTCTATGCCCAGTGCATGGAGCCGGGGCGCCGCGCCGATGCCCGCGCGCATCAGGATCGCTGGCGATTGCAGCGCGCCGGCGCATATGATGGTTTCGCGCGCCAGGATTTCGGCGGTTTCACCGCCCCTGCCGATGCTGACGCCGATCACCCTGTTGCCGCGACGCACCAGCCCCGAAATCTCGGTGCCGGACATGATCCTGAGATTGGGGCGGTCGCGCACCGCCTGCGTCAGATAGCCGCGCGCCGTCGAGACCCGGTGCCGTCCGTCATTGGACAGGGCGAGGGGAAACACGCCGTCCCCGAACGATCCGTTCTGATCGTCGATCGTCGGAAAGCCGCGCGCCAGCAACGCGCGCTCCGCCGCGTGCGTGAATTCCGGCCAGTGTTCGCGCGGAATCCTGTGGATCGGGATCGGGCCGTCCGATCCGTGCATCGGCCCGCCGAAATCCAGGTCGCGCTCCAGCTTGCGGAAATAGGGAAGGACGGTGTCCCAGCTCCAGCCCGTAGCCCCCATATCGGCCCATTCGTCATAATCCTCGCGCGTTCCGCGATTGGCCGCCTGGCCGTTGATGCTCGATCCGCCGCCCACGACCTTGGGCTGGTCGTAGCGTTTCGGGGCCGGTTCGGAGGAGAGATCGTTGCCGGTCATCGGCAATGCGCGCGCGCGGATGTTGGACCAGTGATTGGCCGAATCGAACGCGACGATGCCGGGATACATGTCGAGAAATTCGGCCGGTTCCCGCCCGGGTGCCAGGTCGCGGCCCGCTTCGATCAGCAGGACGTTCAGGCGCGGATCCTCGGACAGGCGGCTCGCCAGCACGCAGCCCGCGCTGCCCGCGCCCACGATGATGTAATCGATGCTGGTCATCACCCGATCCAGAAGCCGCCATTCACGTCGAGCGTGGCGCCCGTGATGTACGCGGCCTCGTCGGACGCCAGGAAGGCGACGGCATGCCCGATCTCCGCCGGGTCGGCGAGGCGGCCGAGCGGAATGTCCTCGATCACCCGGGCACGGACATCGTCCGGCATGTGCGTCCGGATCAGGTCGGTATCGACGACGCCGGGCGCGATCGCGTTCACGGTGATCCCGGTCCTTGCCATCTGCCGCGCAAGGGTGCGCGCGAAGCCGAGCATCCCCCCCTTGGTGGTGCCGTAATGGATGCCGCCGTTCATCGCGCCGCGATGCGCGACGACGGACGAGGTACAGATGATCCGGCCATGGCCGCGCGCGATCATCCCCGGGAGCACCGCCTTGGAGAACAGGAAGGCGCTCTTCAGATTGACCGCGATCAGCCGGTCCCAGTCCTCTTCTTCCAGGTCGAGGATGGACACCGCCTGATCCATGCCGGCATTGTTGACGAGGATATCGACCTTGCCGAACCGCGCGAGCGCCTGTGCGACCACCGTCGAGACGTCCGCCGAGGACGACGCGTCGCCCGGCGCGGCGAGGGCGCCATCGCCGATCTCCTCGGCCTTGCGGCGCGCGCGCTGGGCATCGATGTCGTTCACCACGACCTTGGCGCCGCGTGCGGCGAGTGCGCTCGCGATCGCGCCGCCGATGCCGTTGCCGCCGCCGGTGACGATCGCCACCCGATCATGAAGGGGCTGATTGGGCTCGACTGACATGATTTGGATATCCTTTTCCGTCCGGGCCGGGCGCCCGCGATGTGGTGTCACGCGATGTCGCGCGCGGTGGGTTTTGCTCGCGACCGCCCGATCACCATGATCAGGATGACCGCCGAGATCGGGTGCAGGATCGCCAGTCCGGCAAGCAGCCCGGCATAGTCGAACTGTGCGAGGATGAGCCCGGCGAGCAGGTTGAGGAGCAGCGAGGTGCTGGCGCCGACCGCGCCGAGCATCCCGACGGCGGAGGCATTGACCTTGACCGGAAACAGGCCGGCAAGGAGCACGTTGAAGCCGACGAACCAGGCCTGGCAGACGGTGATGACGACCGTGATGATCAGCAGCGCGATCGCGGGGCTGGAGGTCATGGTGATCAGCGCGCCGAGCGGCATGAGCGCGGCGGTGATCGCGAACACGCGAAGCTGGATGCGGATCGGATCATGTCCGCGCGTGGCGAGCCCGTCGACGGTGCGGCCCAGTATCATGCAGCTGACGATGGCGACGATATAGGGCAGGCCGCCGACAAGGCCGAGCTCGGACAATGACAGGCCGACGCGTTCCTGAAGATAACCCGGAATCCAGAAGAGGTAGAAGTACCAGACAGGATCGCTGATCATCCGGACCGCGATGATCGCCCAGTAGCGGCGATCCCTGAGAAGTGCCGTGGCCGACACCGAATCGTCGCCGGCGGCATCGGCAGGGCGCGCCTCCGGTTCGGGTTCGGCGCGTGGCGCATGCCTGGTGTCGGTGAACCACCACATGATCGCGATGGCGATGCCGACCAGCCCCGGAATCACGAAGGCGGCGCGCCAGCCGATGCCTGTCGCCATCAACGCCACAAGCGGCGGCGCCAGGACCGCGCCGATATTGCCGGCGGGCGTGACGATGCTGATCGCGAGCGTGCGGCGTTCGACGGGAACCCAGTTGAGGATGGCCCGCTGCATGATCGGGAAGACGCCCGGCTCCGTGGCGCCCAGCAAGGCGCGCGATGCGGCGAGGTGGCTGAAGCTGTGCGACATGCCCGATGCGATGTTCGCGATCGACCAGCCGATCGCGAAGACGGTCATGCAGATCCGCGTGCCGAACCGCTCGATGAGCCGGCCGCTCACCACATACATCACGATATAGGGCAGCATGAAGGTGAAGGTGAGCAGCGCATAGGCCGTGTCGTCGAAATCCAGCTCGGCCTTGACCACCGGCTTGAGGATGGAGAGCGTCTGCCGGTCGAAATAGTTGAGCACGACCAGGCTCATCAGAAGCCCGAGGACGAGCCAGACCTTCAAGGGCAGCTTCCTGGTCGGCGCGTCGTCGGGGCTTGAGCGTGCGGCGTGTGTCATCAAGTGGATCCCATCGGTTGAGGCTAGGCTTCCCGGACCGCGAAATCCCGGACGGCACGGTTCGCGATCTCCGCGTCCTGGTGCACCGTCCCGGAACTGACGCCGATCGCGCCGACCACGGCGCCATTCACGACGACGGGCACGCCGCCGCCCAGAATGGCGACATCGCCGCCGCGCAGGCTGTTCAGGCCAAAGCCGCGCTGCCCCGGCAAGGCGATCTCGGCGAGCGCCTCGGTGGCGGTGTGCAGGCCCGCCGCCGTTCGTGCCTTCGCGATCGCGAAATCGCAGGTGAAGGGTTTGGCCCCGTCCATGCGGTGGAACGCGAGCAGCGCGCCGGCGGCATCGACCACCGCGATATTCTGCGGCACGCCGAGCGACATGGCGGCGGCGATGGCGGCGTCCAGAAGCCGTGTCGCATCGGCCGCGTCCAGCATGGAGACGGCCCTCATGAACCGGGCCGTCCAGGCGGGCAGGATTGGACGGCGATCATTGCGCCAGCTCCATATCGACATGCGACGACGGAGCCAGCGCGCGCTGGACGGCGGGGTCGTGGATCCGCTGCGCGGCGGCCGGGCCGGGCGCCCCGCCATGCCCATGGCCGGGCGGCGGCAGGATGGTGCCGTCGCCATCGACCGTCAACGCGATGTCGACATCGTCGCGCATCGGATTGACGAGATGATTGCGCTCGAACAGCGTCAGCCCCTCCAGTCCCGCGCAGCAGTGCAGCGCGGCGGACACGCCGATGCTGGTTCCCACACCGTGCAACGCGACTTCGACGCCCGTGCGTCGCGCCAGCGCGTCCAGCCGGCGCATGCCGGTCACGCCGAGCGCGCGCGTCACATTGGGCTGCAGATAGGTCACGCCGAGATCGACCAGCCGCTCGAAGGCGGAAAGCGTGAAGTCGTTCTCGCCGCCGCCGATCGGGAAGGGCGCGCGCTCGCAGATCATCCTCAGCGTTTCGAAATCCTCCGGCTCCACCGGCTCCTCCAGCCAGGCGATGTCATAGGGGGCCAGTCCGTCAAGCAGGGCAAGCGCCTCATCGCGTTCATAGCCGCAATTGGCATCGAGCATGAGCGGCGTACCGGCGGGCATCGCCTCGCGTATCGCGCGCACATGTTGCACGTCGGTTTCGACGCCCCGGCCGATCTTCAGCTTCACGGCGGTGTAGCCCTGCTCGAGAAACGCCAGGGCTTTCGCCGCGCTGTCGTCCGGGCTGGCGAGGAAGGGGACGGGGCTGGCATAGACGCGGACCGGCGCGACCGTGCCGCCGAGCATCTCGGCCAGCGGCTTTCCCGCGCGTTTCGACAGCAGGTCCCACAGCGCGATGTCCAGCCCGGCCAGCGCTTCCATGGCGGGCCCGCGGCTGTTCCCCAGGGCAAGGAAGAATCGGTAGAATTCCTGCATCGCCTCCTCGGGCGAGGCGATCTCCGCACCGGCAAGCGCGGGGGCGATGACGTCTTCCATGATGGCGCGGCTTGGGCCGGGACTCGGCAGGCCGAAACATTCGCCGAAGCCCTTGGCGCCGTCCTGATCGGTCACGACGATCAGCGTCGCGGTCTGGCCCGTGCGCTTGATCCGCTGGAAATGCGCGGCTGGCGAAAGCAGCTCCTGCGGGACGCGGCCTTCGCCATAGAGCCTGGAGAAGGGATAGCGCATCTCGATTGCGGCGATCGAAGCGATTTTCAGCATCCCGCCGCCACCGCGCCCGTCAGGAATCCGCCATGTTCGCCGCCGTGTACGGCCAGGCCCGGCCCTGGGTGAGGGGCCTGCGCGGCGTTGGTTCGACAAAATCCGTTTGACATACGAAGCCTCCCAATCTTATTTGTGGACCATAGTCCATAATGTGGACTGATGACGATGACTGGTGAGGATGTCAACGAGCGATTTTGTGAAAGCCCCTTGGGCAAGATGTGCGCCGCGCATCGGGACAGGCTAACCCCTTGAGGAACATTAGCGTTATCGTAAATCTGCACGTTGGAATCGTCAATCTGGCCATCCGTCACGAAACTGTAAAAAAATAATGCAAGATAACAGCATGTTATAGGGATTTGACGGATAACGGGGTGTATGGCAATGTCCATTAACGATACCAAAATCGATTCAGGGGAGGCTGCAATGCGAATGAAGGTGAAGCTGCTTGTCGCGACATCGATGATCTCGATGTTCACCGCTGCCGCGCTGCCGGCCCATGCGCAGGACGCGTCGTCGCCGGCCGCCGGCGAGTCCTCCGGCGATCAGCAGGGCGGGCGGGGCACGCTGTCCGGCCAGATCTTCGATCCGGCGACCGAGGCCTATCTGCGCGATGCCCTGATCGAGGTGGAGACGGCGGACGGGCAGAAGCGCACGGTCGCCACGGGTGAAGCCGGCGCCTATCGCATTCCCAATCTCCCGACCGGTACGGCCCGGATCACCGTCAGCTTCGTCGGCTATGTCTCCCAGGCCCAGGATGTCGTCATCCGTCCCGGCGAGATCGCGACGCTCGATCTGGATCTGCAGCGCGCCGGGCGCGACGGGCAGGCGGCGAGCAGCGGCGATATCGTGGTCAGCGGCGTGCGCGACGCCAATGCGGTCGAGCTGATGTCGCAGCGCCAGGAGGTGCAGATCGCCGACATGCTCAATACCGAGGCCTATGGCGATATCGCAGGCGGCAATCCGGCGGAGTTCATGAAATATATGCCCGGCGTGGACGTCGACGGGTCCAACGGCACCTCGGTCTATGCCTATCTGCGCGGTCTGCCGGCGGAATTCACGCGCACGCAGTTGAACGGCATGGATATCGTCTCGGCCAACGCCGCGACCGCCACCGGCTATTCGAGCGCCGCCGCCGCCGCGCGAATCTTCAACTACGAGACCATCTCGATGTCCGCGATCGACGCGGTCACGACGTACAAGACGACGGGCGCGGACCAGAATGCGGATGCGCCCGCGGGCATCATCGATCTGCGCACCAAGCGTTCCTACGACCGCAAGAAGCCGTTGTTCGTGGTCTCGGTCGAAGGGTTCACCCACGAGAATATGTGGGACAAGTACAAGAATATCGGCCCCGATACCGGCGGCTGGGGCAACAAGCGCCTGCTGCCCAACGCATCGCTGTTCTATTCGAACAGCTTCTTCAACCGGCGCCTCGGCGTGATGTTCTCGCTCGGCTATAACGACCAGTATATCGAGCGCGAGCAGATCACGCTGGACCGGCAATATACCCAGTCGGCCAATGCGCCCTATCCGATGGAATTCTACCGGATGCAGGGACAGACGGGCGCGCGCCGGACCATCCGCCGCACCGCCTCGCTGGTGCTGGATTTCAAGGCCACCGACACGCTGAACGTCTCGCTTCTGGGCATGGGCTATCGCGGCAACATCCAGTTGCACAATCAGGTGACGACCGTCACCGCCGATACCGCCACCGGCACCTATGGACTGCGCAACCTCAACGGTCAGCCGGCGAACGCGCAGGACGCGCTCTCCGCTTTCCAGTCCAATCTGCCCGGCACGGTCCAGTCGATCAGCTCGGCATCCAGCGACCAGTATAAATACAACAAGGGCAACGTCCTCGCCGCCAATTTCGACTGGAGCGCGGGGAACTGGAGCGTCGATGGCTATGCCGCCTATTCGGACAGCCATTCCTATTACGACTCGCCCAGCGCCGGTCAGGTCACGTCCGGGCCGACGATCACCTCAACGGGCAATTCGCAGTTCGTGAAGGACAGCGCGGATCTCAACCTGGCGGACTGGACGATCACCCAGCTCAGTGGGCCCAACTGGTCCGATCCGGCGTCCTACAGCTTCACCGGCAGGCCGGCGATCACGCTGACGACGGGCAGCTATGCGAAGCTCTCGGCACGATCGGGCGCGCTCAACGCGCGCTACGACACCGAATTCGGCGCGGTGCCGGTCAGCTTCAAGGCGGGCTTCAAGATCACCGACATCAGCTATGAGTTCGGCAACGACGCGCTTTACGGCTATACCTATAACGGCGCGCTGACCAACGCCCAGTTCCTGGCGCAAGCGGTCAATCCCTATACCAGCGGCATCACCAACAAGAGCAACTTCGTCATCAAGTCGCTCTCGGGCTCGACCTATATTCCGTCGATCGACCTTGCCAGGCTGCTGGAGATGTACCGGCAGAATCCGGGGGAATGGGTGAGTTCGACGACGGCGGCCCAATATGCCACATCAAAGTACCGCAAGACCGATGTCGATGAGACCATCAAGGCATTCTACGGCATGGTGACGGCCTCGCTCACCCCGAATTTCCAGGTGAGGGCCGGGCTGCGCGGCGAATGGACCGAGAACAACGCGCTCGTCTACCAGTCGCTGCCGCTGGCGGACGTGCGCGCGCACCGGCCCGCCGGCGCCACCGCCAATTGCGCGGTGACGGCGTCGACCGGGGTCGCGACCACCATCCCGTGCGTCGACTATCAATTCTCCGGCGGCCCCGCCAATGTGAAGGGGCGCTATTTCACGCTGTTCCCCAGCGCCTCGCTCAAGCTCACATTCGGCGAGAGCAACGATCTGCAGGCCGGCTACAGCCGCACGATCCTGCGGCCGGGCGTCGATGCGACCGGCACCTCGCCCACCGAGAACCTGACCGGAAGCTCGGTCGGCGGGCCGCTTCTCGTCGTGCCCAATCCCGGCCTGACACCCGCGATCTCCGACAATTTCTCGATCCGCCTCTCGCGCTATCTGCGCGGCGTCGGCATGCTCAACGTCGGTCTCTATTATAATCGCATCGACGGCCTGGCGGTCGTGAAGGAATATTCGGCGAGCGAAGCGGCATCGATCCCCGCGCTCGCGGCCTATGCCTCGGATCCGGCCTTTGCCGGCTACAGCTTCTCGACCTTCACGCAGCAGAGCATCACGACGATCAAGGGCATCGAGGCGGCGCTCCAGCACAGCTTCACATGGCTGCCCGAGCCGTTCGACGGCCTCTCCGTGCGCGGCGCCTTCATGCATAACGAGCCGAACCGGAAGATCCCGCGCGTCGGCAACAATATCGGCTCGCTCGGCATCATCTATGAAAAGGGCCCGGTGCGCCTCTTCGCCAATCTGCTGTGGAACGACGACAAATATCGTTCGGATACGCCGACCTGGTTCCAGGCGCGCACCGATCTCACCATCTCCGGACGGCTCAAGCTCACCAGGAATCTCGAGACCTATTTCACCGTCAATAACGTGCTCGGGCAGCCCTATAATGTCGTGACGCCGGGAAGCGCCTATCCGTCGACGGCCGCGACCGGCCTGGGCACGCATAGCGCCATCTATGTCCAGAACGGGCGCACCGGCACCTGGGGCATCCGGGCGCGCTTCTAGGGAGGGGGGCCGTGGGCCCATGTTGATCATCGCGGGCGGCCGAAGCGGGCCGTCCGCAACGTTCCGCCCATCGCGGGGTTGTCATGCCGGATCCATCTCGTTTCACCCGCCGCCGTCTCCTGACCGACGCGGTCCGCCTTGCCTCGCTCACGGCGGCGGCGACGCTGATGCCCCCCAATGTGCAGAAGCTGATGGCCCAGGCCCCGAAACGATCGGGCAGGATCGGCGACATCAAGCATATCGTCCTGCTGATGCAGGAGAATCGGTCGTTCGACCATTATTTCGGCACGCTCTCCGGCGTGCGCGGTTTCGGCGACGCCGATCCGCTCATCCTGCCGAACGGCCGGACGGTATTCCATCAGCCCGATGCGCAGAACCCCAGCGGCTATCTGCTGCCCTTCCATCTCGACAGTTTCTCGACCAATGCGCAGAGGCTGCCTTCGACCAGCCATGAATGGGATGTCCAGCACCAGGCATGGAACGGTGGCGCGATGGACCAGTGGCTGCCCGCTCATCGCGCGGCGGACGGGGCGCACGGCCCCTATACCATGGGCTATTTCAAGCGGGAGGACATCCCGTTCCACTATGCGCTGGCGGAAGCGTTCACCGTCTGCGACGCCTATCATTGTTCGGTGATGGGGCCGACCTGGCCCAATCGCCTCTATTATCTGACGGGGATGATCGATCCCGAAGCGACCGGCGGCGGGCCGGCGACGCGCAACAGGATGCCGCCGGGCGGCTTTCGCTGGACCAGCTATCCCGAGCGGCTGGAGGCCGCCGGCGTCGATTGGCGCATTTATCAATATGGTGCGGCGGGCAAGCGGCACCATAATATGTTCAAATATTTCGCGCGGTTCCAGGATGCCGCGGCGGGGTCATCGCTGGCGATGCGCGGGATGCCCGATACTGACGAGGACCGGTTCGCGCAGGATGTCCTGAACGACAGGCTGCCTGCCGTGTCCTGGATATATCCCTCCGCCGAGGCGAACGAGCATCCGCGCAACATGCCCGCGACAGGCGCGGATTTCATCGCGCGCAGGCTCAACGAGCTTGCCGCGAACCCCGACGTCTGGGCGAAGACCGCGTTCATCCTGAATTATGACGAGAATGACGGGCTGTTCGATCATGTGCCGCCGCCCGTGCCGCCGCCCGGCACGCCGCAGGAGTTCGTGGACGGCGTTCCGATCGGCGCGGGCTTCCGCGTGCCCTGCATCATCGTCTCGCCCTGGACGGTCGGTGGCTGGGTGTGCAGCGAGCCGTTCGATCACACATCGATATTGCAGCTTCTCGAACGGCATACTGGCGTGCGCGAGCCCAATATCAGCGAATGGCGGCGCCGGACCTTCGGCGATCTGACCTCGGCATTCCGGTTCGGGGAACCGACCCGGCGGATTCCGAACCTGCCCGGCACGGCCGACATGCTGGCGCTCGCGCAACAGTCGGTGGCAAGATTGCCCGATCCGCCCATTCCGGGTTCCAACCAGCAGGTTCCGGTGCAGGAAAAGGGCGAACGGAAACGGGTGAAACATTCGTGACAAGGAAAGCTGCCACAGCGCCATGATGGAAACCCTGCTCAACCGTCGCACCCTCATACTCGCCGGGGGACAGGCCGCGCTGCTCGCCGCCGCGCCGGCGCTGGCCAAGCCGAAATTCCTTGACGATCCGTTTTCGTTGGGGGTCGCCTCAGGGGATCCCGCGCCCGACGGCTTCGTGATCTGGACACGTCTTGCGCCCAGGCCGCTCGAGCCGCATGGCGGCATGCCCGCCGAGGCCGTCCAGGTGGGCTGGGAAATCGCCGGGGACGAGGGGTTTCGGACGATCGTGCGCGCCGGCACCGCGCTTGCCCGGCCCGAACTGGCGCATTCGGTCCATGTCGAGGTCGCGGGGCTGCCCAGCCATCGGCGCTACTGGTATCGCTTCGTGGTCGATGGAATCCGAAGCGATACCGGCACCGTGCGGACCGCGCCGGCGGCGGGCGCGGCGGTCGACCGGCTGCGCGTCGCGGTCGCGGGATGCCAGCATTACGAGCGCGGCCTCTACACCGCCTGGCGCCATATCAGCCAGGAGGCCGACCTGGATTTCGTCTATCATTATGGCGATTACATCTATGAAGGCCGGGCCGCCGGAGCGCTCGCGGCCGGGAAAGTGCCGATCGTCCGCCGTCATCTGGGTGACGAGATCTACAGCCTCGACGATTATCGGCTCCGTTACGCGCTCTACAAGGCCGATCCCGATCTGCGGGCCGCGCATGCGGCTGCGGCATTCCTGTCGTCGTTCGACGATCATGAAGTGGAGAATAACTGGTCGGGCGATCTGGACGAAGGCAGCACGCCGCCCGAGATTTTCCTGCTCCGCCGCGCCGCCGCGATGCAGGCCTGGTATGAGCATATGCCGGTCCGGGCGGGGCAGTTCCCGCACAGCGGCGCGCCGCGCGCATATCGGCGGCTCGATTTCGGCCGGCTGATGCGCGTCAATATCCTCGACAAGCGCAGCTATCGCAGCATCCGGCTGTGCGAGAAGCCGGGCGACGGCAATTGCGTCGACAAGCGCGACGGGCCGGATACGATGCTCGGCGAGGCGCAGGAGCGCTGGCTTGGCGACGGGCTTACGGGCGGGGCGACCTGGAACTTGCTCGCACTGGGTGGCCTGGTCATGCCTTTCGACAGGTCGCTCCAGCCGGTTCCCACCAATGGCTATGACAACTGGACCGGCTATCCCGATGCGCGGGAGCGGCTGGTGACCATGATCCAGGATCGCAGGCTCACCAATGTCGTCATCGCCGGCGGCGACAGCCATATGTTCTTCATCGGGCATCTGCCGTCGCGGCGGGGGGATCTGGAGAGCGCGCCCGTCGCCACCGAACTCCATGCGACCTCGATCAGCTCGAACAGCGGCAACGGCCTTCCGATCGGTCCCGATCCGCGTGCCGCGAGCAATCCACATATGTCGATGATCCATGATCAGCGCGGCTATCTGCTGTGCGACATCGGCGCCGATGCCTGGCGCACCAGCGTAAGGGTGGTGGATCAGGCGTTCACACCGGGCGGCGCGATCAACACCCTGGCCGGTTTCATCACCCGCCCCGATCGGGCCGGTGTCGCAAGGCTCTGATGGCCGTGGGCGGCATTTTCGTGACCTTCGGCGAAGTGATGCTGCGGATGTCGCCGCCGGGCCGGGCTTTGCTGCTCCAGACGCCGGCATTTGACGTCTGGATCGGCGGCGCCGAAGCCAATGTCGCCACCCAGCTCGCCCGGTTGGGGCATGCGACGCGCTTCGTCAGCGCGGTGCCGGCGAACGCGCTCGGAGAGGCGGCCGTCGCGCATCTGCGCGGCGCGGGGATCGATGTCGGCCAGGTCCAGCGGCGCGAAGGACGCATGGGGCTCTATTTCGCAGCGCTCGGCGCGGGGCCCCGGGCAACCGATATTCTTTACGACCGCGCGCATTCCAGCTTCGCCACCGCACCCGCCTCGGCATGGGATTGGGATGCCCTTCTCGTCGGCGCGGATCGGCTGCACCTGTCGGGCATCACCGCCGCCCTTGGCCCTCAAGGCGCCGAAGCCGCCGTCGCGGCGGCGAGGGCGGCGAACCGGCTGGGCGTGGCGCTATCCTTTGACGGCAATTACCGCGCCCGGCTGTGGGAGGCGTGGAACGGCGATGCGCGCGCGATCCTCACGGAACTCGTCGGCAGCGCCGATATGCTGTTCGGCAATCATCGCGACATCGCGCTGCTGCTCGGCCAGCCGTTCGGCGGCGAGGGGCCGGAGCGCCGTCGCGAGGCGGCCGAAGCAGCGTTCGGACATTTTTCTCGCCTGCAACTGATCGCTTCCACCGCGCGCCATGCCGAAGATGCCGGCCGCAATCGGCTCTCGGCCCGGATCGATACGCGCGAGCGGCAAGTCCAGACCGACGAGGTGGCCATAACCGGCATCGTCGATCGCATCGGAACTGGCGACGCGTTCGCCGCCGGGATCCTTCATGCGCTTCGCTCGGGCCTTCCTCTTGACGAAGTGGCCCGGACCGGGCTCGCGCTCGCGGCGCTCAAGCACTCGATCCCCGGCGACGCTTCGCTCTTCTCGCAGCGCGACGTCGACCAGTTTCTGGATGGCGTCACCGACATCCGCCGTTGAGGCGGGCCATGCGGCCCGGCAAGGCCCGCGAAGAGGAAAGAGCTGATGATCGACCGCAAGCTTGCCTGGGCCGTCGCCGCGATGTTGACGACGATTGGCGCGGCGGGTTCCGCTTCGGACACGGGCCATGGCGGCTATCTCACGCCGGGCGAATTCGACGTGACATCGGTGATCGAACCGGCCCCGCGGCGGGGCGATCCGCGATACGACTCGGATCGCAGGATATTCCGGGCGACAAGGCGCCTGGAGGGATCTCCACGCTGGGACCTGGCGACACGCGATGCCGATACCGGCGTGCCGGCGTTGCTGCGTGACTTCAGTTGCGCGGTCGGCGTCGAACTGACAGCGGAAAATGCGCCGGCGCTTGTGGCGGTGGTGCGCCGGGCCGGCGTCGATACGTCGGGCCAGACCAGGATCGCCAAGGAAAGCTACAGGCGTGGCCGCCCGTTCACGATCGACAAGGGCGCGATCTGCCAGCCGCGATCCGAACTCTATGATAAAAAGGCGGCGCGGATGAGCTATGACTATCCCTCCGGCCATACCACCTGGGGCTGGACCTGGGCGCTCATATTGTCGTCGATCGCACCGGATCGGGCCCAGCGCATTCTCGAACGCGGGCGCGCCTATGGCGACAGCCGGTTCGTCTGTGGCGCTCACAATGAAAGCGCGGTCGAAGCGGGCATGTTGTCGGCGTCCTCGACAATGGCGCTCGTGGCGACGAAACCCGCCTATCAGAATGATCTCGCGGCCGCCCGAGCCGAACTTGCAGCACTTCGCCGCAGCGCGCCGCCCGCTCAACATTGCGCGATTGAAGCCGCACTGCTGCAACAGCGCGTGATGCCGGCACTGGATCGAGGCGCCCGCTGATCAGGGAACGACGTCATATCCACGAGTCTATGGCCTGATGGTGCCGACGCCGTCATGCCGCATGAACCAGTCGGTGTCCTTCGTCCCGCCCGTTGCGGCCGTTTTCGCGACATCTCCATCCCAGACGATGCGTCCCTGATCGTCGCGGGCGACTGAGAGGGCTCGATCGTAGAAGGCGAGGGTGGATGCCCACATGTGACGGAGATTGGCGGGACTGGAGGGAGAATGGCCCTCGCCCCAATAGGTGATGTAGTCGGCGCGCTTGTTCAGGCGGAACAGCGCCATGAACATCGCATCGAACTGCGCCTTGTCGAACGCGTCCATCTCTCCGTTCATCAGCATGATGGGGGCGGTGATCCTGGGCGTGTGGACCAGCGGGCTCGTCCGGATATAGCGCAGCGGATCGTCGAAGGGCGATTTGCCCAGGCCGAAATCGCCGAAGGGGATTTCGAAGCGTTCGGCGCTGCCGGCGGGCGGGAAATCGGCGTTGAACATGCGCGAGATGCCGTTTTCGAAATAGTGCGTCCAATTGTCGACCCAGCCATAGGTGGCGAGGACGGCGCGGAACATCGGCTGTTTGGTGGCGATCCACAGCGCGCAGATCGCGCCCTGGCTCATGCCGTTCAGGCCGATGCGCTTCGGATCGGCGAAACCCCGTGCGATCGCGGCATCGGCGGCGTCCTTGGCGGCGACATCGATCAGGTCGATCGGCCCCGCGTCGCTGCGATGAAGATCGCCGGGCATGCTCGCCTTCAGCACGATATAGCCGCGCGCCGCGAGCAATTCGCCCTTCATCGCGGCGATCGCCGATGCGGAAAAGGGCTCCGGATCGACATCGGGATTGGCGCAACCGCTGTTGCGCACCCCCGGATAGACTTCGACGATCAGCGGATAGCGGCGCCCCGGCTGATAATCGGACGGCAGCACCATGCAGCCCGTCATCTCGCGCCCGTCCTGCGACGAACGATAGGATAGCGGCCGCCAGCGCGGGATCGTCCTGCCGGCGAGGAAGGTGTTGAGCGTTTCGATGCGGCTCTCGCGCCCGTCGAAGCCGCGCACGGTGACGCTGGAGCCGGCCGCGCTGTCCTTCCGCGTCACGATGGCGGCGGCGCTCGCGGCCAGCGCCTGTTCTCCCTTGGGCACGGTGATGCGCCTGCCCAGCCGGCCGCTGGCCAGATCGATCCGCGCGAACTGGGGCGTCCCGTCTGGCTTCGTCAGCGAGACCAGCGCCTCCGGCGACACGCCCGCGCGATCGGCGCCGGTTTCGACGAAGCCGGCCGAGGCGGGCAGCGTCGCGATCGTCTGCGTGCGGCCCTGCGCGTCATAGCTGCGCAATGCGCCGCCGCTGACGGTCAACAGGCGATCCCCGACGATGCGGAGCGTGGTGGCCGGATCGCCGAGATCGGCCGTCAGCGGCACCGGATCGCCCGTCGCCGCGATCAGGAAAGGCATGGGCGCCTTGGCCGCCCCGGTCTCGCCCTCGCCGCGCCCGCCGATCTGGACGGGTTTGAAATAGCCCATGGTTTCCCGATCCGACGGGCGGGCGATGACGACCAGGCTGTCCTCCAGCCACAGCGGGCGCAGCGGCAGTTGAAACCCGCCCCATTGCCGCGCCGACGCGACCGCCAGTCCCTTCAGCGAGCGGGGCGTGACCCGAAGCGTGGCGGGATCGACCACGTTGAGCGTGACGGCGCGATCGCGGCTGTCGGGATCGGGTTCGAGGAAAGCGAGCTGCCCGGTTCGCGACCAGGAGATCGTGCCGCGGACGGCGCGATGGGGCGCAAGCGGAAGCGGGGCCCCCGCCTGCAGATCGAACAGGCTGAGCCGCGACGAGCGGCTGGCGTCGTAGAGCGAATTGAGCTGCTGGTCCCCGGGCGGCGGCGTGAAATCGTGGAGAAGGTTGGCGGCGAGGAACCGCCCGTCGGGCGAGCGCTCCAGATCGGAGAACAGGCCCTGGCCGAGTTCATGGCTGGTGCCGCGCGCGGCGTCGGCCAGGATCAGCGCGCCCGGCCGGGGCGCGGGCTCGCCACCCGACACCATCAGCCGGAACGAGGGTTCGCGGCCAGCCCAGCTCGCTTCGCGGCCGGCGGTCAAGCGCGCCTGATTGTCCCAGCGCAGATTGGAGTAGGATGGCTGTTCGCCAGGCGGCAGCGCGGCATAGGCGAAGCGATCCCGATCGATCCAGACCAGGTTGTTCTGTTCCAGCCCCGCCAGCCGCCGGGTGGGATCGAAGGTGAGGCTGGGCGCGGCATCGAAGAAGCGCAGCGATCCGCTGGCGCGATCATAGACGCCGACCTGGGTGCCCGCCCGCGCCATCCGGATCAGCAGCAGCCGCTGCCCGCCCGGCGAAAAGGCGACGGGCAGGAACGTCGTTTCCGGCGTCGCGGGGGCGACGACGCGGGTGGCGTAGCCCCCGGCCGATCGCTCGACGAGGATCAGGTCTCCGCCCGTTTCGATGCTGAACAGCCGTCCGCCGCCGAAATCCCCGCCGGCTTCCGCCGGGCGCTGGCGGGCATAGGCGAAGCTGCCGTCACCCCCCGTGATCAGGTTTCCGATGCCTTGCATCGCGAAGATGTCGCGCAGCGTAACCATGGGCTTTTCGGCGCCCTGTGCTTCTCTCGCCGGTGTTGCGGCGGGTTTTGCTCCCGCCGGGGCTGCCGCCAGCGCGGCGACCATGATGGAGTGGATCAGGGGATGCGCAAGGGCGCGGCGGGACGGGCCGGCAAGGCGCCGACGGACGGTTTTCATGGGATCACCTCTTGTGAGGGGGCTGGGGAGGGAAGGGGCCTGCCGCTTACCAGCGATGGGTGAGGCCGAGCGCGACATAGCGCCCGCGCGCCGATGCATTCACCGCATCGAAGCCCAGATTATAGGCGCCGGGAATGTTGGTGTGGACGACGGGCGGCTTCACGTCGAACAGATTGTCTATGTCCAGCGCCACCGTGGTTTCGGCGATTTTCCACGAGAGATGCAGATCGGCGGTGGTATAGGCGTCGATATGCTCGTTGGGCGTGATGAGGATGTTGCGATAGCCGCGCGCATGGTTGAGCTTGAGCGAGGCGACGACATCGTCGTTCGCCCAGGTGAGCCCGCCGCGCGCGCGGAAGCTGAGCGGTCCGCTGACCTGATCGAGCAGGTTGGCGACCGCCAGGTCCGGCGTGGCCTGCACCTTCAGATCGATCATGTAATTGATATTGGCATCGGCGGTGAGCGTGCCCCGGCCCAGCGGGACGGCATAGCTGCCTTCGATATCGAGGCCGCGCGAAACCTGCGATTTCAGGTTTTGCGGGCGGAAATCGAGGATCGCCTTGACGTCGCCGGGGCCGCGCCCGGCGAGATCGACGAAATAGGGGCTCGCGAAATAGGATGCGAGATCGGCCTGGCTGGGCGAGAAATTCATGAAGGACCTGAGCGAATCGAGCTGGCTGTAGACCAGGAAGATCGATCCCCTGAGCGGGGGCGTGGTGATGCGATCGCGGAAATCGACGTCGAAATAGGTGACCGACAGGCGGGGCCCGTAACGCCCCGTCGGCTGCACGTCGAACCCGAGCGTGAAGGAGCGCGAGCGTTCCGGCCTGAGATCGGGATTGTAGGAGGATGAATCGACCAGCGTGTTGGTGAGGCCGGTGGGCGACGCCGGATTGGGGAAATCATAGGTGAAGGCGGATTGCAGCGCCGGCGCCAGATTGAACAGCAACGGTGCGCGGAAGGACCTGGCGTAGCTGCCGCGCAGCCGCAGCCAATCATTGACGTTCCATTCGACCCCGACCTTCGGATTGGTGGTGTTGCCGATGCCGCTGTAGCGATCGTGGCGCAGCGCCGCGGACAGGTTGATCGATTTGGCGAAGGGCAATCCATTCTCCGGCCCGATCACGGGAACGCGCAATTCGGCGAAGGCGCTTTCGACGTTGCGGGCCAGCGTCATGCCCACCGTCCGGCCGTCCGTCGGGCGATATTCCTCCTTGCGATAGGATGCGCCGACGGAGAGCAGCAGCGGGCCGCCGGGCAGGACGACGAGCGGGCCGTCGACCGCGAAATCGAGATATTTGTAGCGGATGAAGCCGTTGCTGGGCGTGGTGAAGCTGGGCTGCACCGTCACGCGGCGGACGGTGGATCCGGAATAGGTGCCGTTCAGCCGCGCGCGCCAGTCGCCCAGTTCCTGCGCGACGCCCAGGCTCGCCTGCGTCGTCGCCGCCTGGCCGCTATCGTCCACCTGTTCGGGCAGCGACTGCGAATAATAGACCTGGTGATAGGTGCGCCGCGAATACAGCCCGTCGAACGAGACTTCGGTGCTCGGCGTCAGATGATAGGCGGACGAGACGAGCACGCTGTGGCGCTGGCGATCGGGCGTCAGATCGACGCGTCGGCCTGGGCGTTGCGTGACGAAACCGCGCTCGCTCGCGTCGATCCGGTTCTGATCGAAGAATTCATAGGCGATCATCACGCGGCCGCGATCGTCGGTGACGCCCACCGCCTGGGACACGCGGATCTCCTCGCCGCCGCCGCGCGTGCTGGTGCCGTAGCGCAGCGACGTGATGCCGCCGTTGAGCCTTTGCTGCAGGATGAAGTTGACGACGCCGCCGATGGCGTCCGATCCATAGATGGCGGAGGCGCCGTCACCGAGTATCTCGACGCGCTCGATCGCGGTCATCGGGATCACCGAGATGTCGGCATAGGCGCTTTGCAGCCCGGCGGGCGCCAGCCGCTGGCCGTTGATCAGCGCCAATGTGCCTTCGGGGCCAAGCCCGCGCAGGCTGACCGCGGCGCCGCGCGTGAAATTGGCCGCCGCCATCGATCCGCTGGCGATGCCGCCGATATAGGTGCTGGTATCGAGCACGCTGAAATTCTGCGGAACCTTGCGCAGGAAATCATCGACCGATCCGGCGCCGGTGCGGCGCATCTCTTCCGCGTCATAGCGGATCAGCGGGGAACCGGCGGGCGCGCTGCCCCGGATGTTGGTGCCGGTGACGACGATCTCGGCGATCTGCTGGCCATCCGCCGCGTCGTCCTCACGGGCGGCGGCCTGGCCGTCGTTTCCCGGCGTCGCCTGTGTCGGCCCTGAGCCTGCGGCATTGGCCAGCGTATAGGTGCGCCCGTCGCTGGAGGCGATGCGCAGCCCGGTGCCCGCGATCAGCCGGCGCACCGCCTGATCGGCGGTGAGCTTGCCCTTCACCGCATTGGTGCGCTTGTCGCGCGCCGCGCTTTCGCTGATCAGGATCTGGACATCGGCCTGGCGCGCCAGTTCGGGAATGGCGGTGGCGGCGGATTGCGCGGGCACGTTGAAGCTGCGCGTCTGCGCGATGGCGGGCGTCGCCGCCGCGACCGCGCAGATGGCGACCGATGCGGCGAGCGTGCCGCGATACCCAGGATATCTCATATATTCCCCCCTTGCCGGATCCGAATGCGTTCGGATTTCAGTGGGAACGATGCCTTCATCGCGGGCTTCCGTTCGGGGCCGCAAAATTTATTTCAGTCGCGTGACAGCAGGATCAGATTGGGCGCGGTTTCGACGCGCGCGCCCATCAGGCCGGCGACGGCGCGGGCGAAGGCGTCGGGCTCGTTCGTGCGGAAACGCCCGATCATCTTCTCGCGGCCCAGCGCATCGTCGTTCACCTGCAATTGCACGCGGTTGTAGCGGTTGAACTCGGCCGCCGCCTCCGCGACGCTGTCTCCATCCAGGATGAGCTGGCCCGTGCGCCACGACAGCACACGATCGATATCGTCGCGCGCGGCGACCATCGGCGGGGCCTGGGCTGCGATATCGACCATGGCGGCGGAGCCGGCGGAGACGCGCCGGGCATTGCCCTCGTCGCCCGCGCGCCACACCTCCACCACGCCCTCCGTCACGCGCACTTCCGCCCCCGCATCGGTGCGCCGCACCGAAAAGGCGGTGCCGACCGCGCGCACGCGCACCTCCCCCGCCTCCACCACGAAGGGGCGGGTGTGATCCTTGGCGACCTGGAACCAGGCTTCGCCGCTGTCGAGGACGATGCGGCGCAATTCGGGTTTCAGCGAGACGGCGAGCCTGGTCCGCGTGTTGACGGCGGCGAGCGACCCGTCTTCCAGCGGCACGCGCCGGATTTCCCCGATCGCGGTTTCGATATGCTGTTGCCCGCCCTCCCTGAACATCCAGCCGATGCCCAGGGTGGCGAGCCCGGCCGCGACGGCACCGCCGCCCCAGAACAAGCGGCGGCGCGTGAAGCTTCCATGCGCGGTGGCGTCGACTTCGACGGTGGCATCCCCGGCATCCCCGGCATCGTCGTCATCGGGGGCGGGCATGCCGCCCTCGATCTGGCCGCCGCGCAGCACGCTGGCGCGATCGAGCATGGCATAGGCGGCCTGGGCGCGGAAAAAGGCGCCGCGCCGGCGGATATCGCCCGCCAGCCAGGCGTCCAGCCGGTCGCGATCGGCGGGATCGTCCGCGCCGTCCAGGCGGGCGACCCATTCGGCGGCACGCGCCTCAATCGCCTGTGCTGTTTCGCGCTCGTCCATCTCTTCCCATCTTCGTCAAAGCCTGTTCCGCCTGCGCCTCGCCCTCGGCCAGCGCCTTCAGGATCAGTTTCAGTCCCTTGCCCACGTCGTTCTCGACGATATGTTCGGCCAGCCCCATCCGGGCCGCCACCTCGCGCTGCGACAGCCCCTCGATCTTGCGCAGTTCGAAGACGCGGCGGCAGCGATCGGGCAGGCCGGCGATCAACCGCCGCACGCGCGCCAGTTCGCGCCGGCCGGCCGCGACGCGCTCCGCGGAGGGGGCGTCCTCCGATATCGTCAGGCTGTCGATCTCGGTCGCGGTTTCGATCCGCACGATGCGCGCGCGCCGCAGCCGCATCAGCACCGATGTGCGCGCGGCGGCGAAGAAATAGGCGCGGCCGCAGCGGATATGCGCGATATCGGCGAGCCCGGCGATCTGGGCGTAGGTTTCCTGGATCGCATCCTCCAGGTCGTCCGGATCGAGCGTGCGGCGGAGCCAGGCGCGCACGTCCGCCTCGTGGGGAAGGATCTCGCTCCCCACCCAAGCCATGATCCGTGCCTGCCTGTCGCTGCTCACATCACTCGCGTCGCTCCTGATTCAGTGGGACGATGCACGAGCGCGGAGTTTCCGTTGAGCGGATGCGAATTTCCAGACAATTCGGTATCGGCAATGCTTCCATGCCCAGCGCTGGAGCATGATCCGTTCTAGACCGTGAACTCATAAACGGCCGCTTTCGGCAGAAGGGCGGAATGACTGGATTTGGGTGTATTCCGTTGAAAAACTCAGGCTTGAAGTAGCGCGGGCGTCCTGATTCAGTCTCCGTGAGA
>NZ_JBMDKK010000017.1:0-80613 GCF_057809675.1 Sphingomonas sp. FG14
GCATTGGTGACGTCGACGAAATCCTTCTCGATCGCCAGCTTCGGATCATAGACCAAAGGCGTCTCTGCATCGTCGCTGTCGGGTGGGCTCTCGGTGCTGTCGGCCGTCGCGGTATTGACGAACACGCCCTCGCCATTGCCCTTCGCGTCAAGCTCGGCCTGGGTGACGGTGTGCGTCGCCGAATAGGTCCAGATCTCATCGATCTCGAGCAGATTGTCGCCGTCGTCGAACGCCGAGGGCTGGACGGGAATGATCCGCTGGATGCTGTTCGCGTCCGCCGCCGGATCGGTCACCGTCACACCGGTCAGCGTGATGTTGCCGGTATTGGCGACGGTGATGTGATAGTTGACGACATCGCCGGCCTTGTCCGCCTTGTCGCTCTTGCTCTGATCGGCATTGGTGACGTCGACGAAATCCTTCTCGATCGCCAGCTTCGGATCATAGACCAGAAGTGCTTCAGCGGAATCGCTGCCCTGCACTTCGAACGTCTTGTAGAAGGCGCTGCCCGTCGCGGTGTTGTCGATATCGCCGTCGCCGCCGCCCCGGCTGTCGAGCTCGGCCTGGGTGACGAGATGGGTCGCCGAGTAGATCCAGGTCTCACCCACCTCGAGCACGCCCGCGACGCCGCCGTCTCCGCTGACATAGGTGATGCTGCCGGCATCCGCATTGGGATCGGTCACGGTCACGTTGGTCAGCGGCACATTGCCGGCATTGGCCACGGAGATCAGATAGTTGATCACGTCGCCGGCGCTGTCCGCCTTGCCGTCCACGGTGCCGCCGGTGATCGAGTCAACAGCCTTGTCGACCGTGATCGCCTTGATGATCGGCATGTTGCCGACCTGGACGACATAGGCCTGTTCGGCGGAATAGGTGACGGAATGATCGCCGGTCGCGTCGCCGGTGGTCAGCAGCCAGTCGCCCTCCTGCGCCGGCGTCAGCGCCTCGCGGATGACGATGGTCGCGGCGGTTTCGCCGACCGGAAGTCCATAGAAATGGAAGACGCCGCCGGCGCCTGTCACCGTGGAGACTTCACCGGCGTCGAGCTGGTTGTTGCCGTTGGCGTCGATATAGACCGTGAAACCGGCAACGCCCTGTTCGTTCGCGTCCTTGACCCCGTCGCCGTCGAGATCGGCGAACTTGATGCCATCGATGCTGGCGACATCCTGGGTGCGCCATTCCTCGAAGCCGCCATCCTCATCCGGATTGGGGCCGAACTGGCTGACGAAGGTGACATAGGTCGCGGCCGGATCGCCACTGAACGCGCTGACCGGGATGTAAAAGGCATAGTCGTCGGTGCCGCCGCCGGTGCTGTCGTCGGATAGCAGCACGCGGCGATCCTCGCCGGCATCGAGATCGAAGACCGTGGTGAACACGCCGGGCGCGCTGAAGCCGTTATTATAGTCGGCCAGGCTCGCCTCACGCGAGGCGGTATAGATGCGCAACTGCTCCAGCGCGACCTGCCGGTTGACGTTGTTGGGCTCGTTCACGTCCAGCCGGAATTCATAATAGGCGATGCCGCCGCGATAGATGATCGGGATTTCGGACAGCGTCAGCGACTCGGTCTGCGAGCTGCCGACGTCGAGAGGATTGCCGTTCTCGTCCGAATTATAGCCGATCGAGGACGGGCCGTTCGAATCCTGGTGCAGGAAGGGCTCGTAGATGCCCGATCCGGACGTGACACGCTCCGCCGTCGTCAGATGGTGGACGATCAGGCCGCCGATGGTCTGCTCGACATAGCCGGTTGCGTCGTAAGTTGTCGCCATGACATCCTCCTGGATTACGCTGGATCTTCAGCCCGGTTCGTTGCCGGGCGAGATGCGACTCGCGATTAACGCGATTTTAATCCAATTGACGACGAAGATATGCAGATTATTTACTGATGTATCAGTATGGGACCATAAAAATCCATATGGTATTACTTCCGATATTCGAAAGTATATCTTGATCGATGGCGACATATATCTTTGGTTATTCTACAATCGAATATCCGCCCGGAAATCGCAAAATCACGCCCCATAGTCATTTGTTAACCATTACGGATGCATCTTCCTCACGCGGCCGGAACGATCGCCGCTCAGGACGGTAGAGGCGGGATGGGACAGCTCAGAAATCGTTTCTACGCCAAGAGCGTGGCGATCGTCGGCCAGCTTCAGGCCAATATCCGGGGCGTTGTGCTGATCTGGGTCGCGGTGGTGAGCGCGCTGTGCGGGCTCAGGCTCGGCGCGCCACTGACCGCGCTGCCGCCGGGCGGCGGGGCGTTCGCCAGCACGCTCCCCTATTTCCTCGTCATCGCCGCGCCCATCGTGTCGCTGTTCCTGGCGCTGCACTGGTTTCCGCGCGGCGCACTGCTCGCCCAGCCGCAAATCCGGCTGGCGCGCCTCGGTGCGTGGCGGACGGTCGATTGCGTCACCCAGCGCAACCTGCCGCTGTTCGGCGCGGCCGGGCTGATGGCCTCGCTGCTGATCGGCATGCTGCTCAACATCCCGATCCGCACCATCGAATTCCTGACCGCGATGCCCGCGCCGGGCGGCTCCGCGCCGGGCTGGCTGACCGAGCTCTATATGCTGATGCTCGCGGATGTCGTGGTGCTCACCAGCCTCTACGCCGTCGCCTTCGTCATGGCGCTGCGCCACGTCCCCTGGTTCCCGCGCTTCCTGGTTCTGGTCTGGGCGTTCGACCTGCTCGCCCAGTCGTCGATCGCGACGCTGATGGCGGGCGTGCCCCATGTGCCGCCGGCGGTCGCCACCGCGCTGCAGGGCCTGCTCGACGGCAACAGCAAGAAGGCCCTGATCAGCATCGCGATCTGGCTGCCCTATCTGCTCTTCTCGCGCCGCGTGAACCTGACCTATCGGAGCCGGGTGCCGGGCTGATCGGGGATCCCGGCCCGGCTCATGACCACGGCGATCATGAAGGCCGTCATCGCCATGGGATAGGGATGGAAGAGCGCGCCTTCGTAGAGCGAATAGACAAGCAATCCCGTGACGACGAGCAATGGAGTCAGTGCCGTGGCCTGGGCCGCGCGCGCCGCCGCGACCAGCCGGGCGAGCAAAGCCGCGACGAGCGCCAGCGATAGCAACGTCCCGATCACCCCCCATTGAAACAGAAGCTGCAGGACGATGTTGTGGGGATGATTGAAGATGCCCCCGCTTTCGGGCACCTGCCGCCTGAACTGGCCCTCGCCATGGCCGAACCATGGCCGCTTGGCGATTTCACGCAATGTGCCGCGCCACAATGCCGGCCGGCCGCTGCTCGCCACATCCGCGCCCGCGCGCACGGCCAGGGTGGACGAGAATATGCGCGCGACGCCATAGTCGGGGCTCGGCGCCGGCAACGGCCAGACGAGCGCCATGCCGCCCAGCAACGAAGCACACAGACCGGCAAGGACAGGGGTACGCCTGATCTCCGGCAGGATGAGAAGACCGATGGGAACCGCCGCCACGATCGCCAGCAACGAACTTCGCGTGCCCGACCAGAAGCTCAACGCGCACAGGATGGCGGAAACCGCCAGCGCACCCCAGCGCATCGCGCCATCGCGCCCGGCCACGAAGACGCCGAGCGCGACCAGCGCGCCGACCGCGGAATAGAAGCCGAGCTGCCGCACATTGCTCGCGGCGATCCTGAAAAAGAACCATTCCCGATCGCCGATATCCGGCGACCGCGCGACATAGACCGCGATGATCGCCACAAAGGCGACCAGGCCGGCAAGAATCCACCATTGGCGTGTCCCCGCTTCGGACGCGGCGCCATCCTTCAGCAGCGCGAGAACGGCCAGGCCGAAAAGGATGTGGAGAAAAGCGATATAGGTCCCGAACAGCGCCGCCGGAACGTCGGCCGCGAACATCGCGGATCCGGCCGCGACACCGGCCAACGCCATCAGGAGAAGGCGCACCGGCGTGCTGAGCGCGGACAGCACCGCGACAAGCCCGACCTTCCCGAAACCCGCGAGCAGGATCACCGCCATCTCGACCGCGAGCACCGGCAGCGAATAGCGGTTCACCGGCCCCAGCAGCGACGGCGCGCAGGCCATCGCAGCCCAGCTCGACAGTGCGAACAATGGCGGCGTGGCCGCGACCATCAGCCAGGCCGTGGCGGCCAGCACGCGGCCCGATGAAGATCCCCCGATCATGCGCTCTCCCCCGAGTGCGAACCGGCCAAGCCTCTGCTATTATGCGCGCCGGGGCAAGCGCACGGCTTTGGGGGGACGATGCGGATCTCTGACTTGAGGAACGGATTGCGCGCCGACCTGCCGGCGATCCTGCTCTGTTTGGCCTATGTGCTGGTCCTGGCCGGCATATTCCGCGCGAACGGGTTGCCGTTCGTCGATGCCAGCTCGATCCTCGCCAATATCGCGCTTTATGGCGCCGCCATCTTCATCATGCTTGCCGGACTGTTCCTGTGGTCGCTGGCGCGCGCACGCCCGGACTCGCCCTTTCGCTTCGCCTCCGCCTTCGCCCGTGAAATGCGGCTGCTCGAACGGCTCGTACCTGCATTGCCCGTCTTCCTGGCATTCGCCGTCTTCATGCCGAGCTTCTCGGCGGCGAAGAGCGCGATCCCCTATTTCAGCCCCTATCGGTTCGATCCGCTCTTCACCCGGATGGACATCTGGATCCATGGCCAGGATGCGTGGCGGCTGCTGCAACCGCTGTTCGGCCATCCGGTCATCAGTTTCCTGATCAACGGCGCCTATCACCTCTGGGTGCTGCTGCTCTACATGGGCCTGCCACTGATCTATGGGTGGCTCGGCAATCCGGTGGTGCGGCTGCAATTCCTGATCAGCCACGCGCTATGCTGGATCGTCCTGGGCACGATCATGGCGACCTGGCTCGCCTCTGTCGGCCCCTGCTTTGTCGAGACCTTTTTCGGCGATCCGCATTTCCGCCCGCTGATGGATTATCTCCACCGCGCGGACAGCATCCATCCGTTGATGGCGCTCGACGTGCAGCAGACGCTGATCGACTGGAAACGGGCGGGCACGCCGGGCCTTGGACGCGGCATTTCCGCGATGCCCTCCATGCATGTCTCGATCGCCTGCCTCTTCACGCTTGTCGCGTTCCGGCATTCGCGCGTCATCGGGCTGGCCGCCGCCGCCTTCCTGATCCTGATCCTGATCGGCTCGGTTCACCTTGGTTATCACTATGCTGTCGATGGCTATATGTCTCTGCTCGCCACACCGCCGCTATGGATAATGGGCGGGCTCGTCGCGCGCTGGTGGGCGAAACGAATCCAACTCCTGGACAAATCGAATCATGACAAGATCGCAACGATCTGACTTTGCTTGCGCTGATGATTCGCGATTCCAAGTTATTCTTGGGATCGACATCCACGATTCATAACTAAAGCTATAGACGATTTCACATGATTCATCGCTATTGTTACGAAGTTCGCGATAGATTTGGATATAGTATTTGCGAATGCGGATCTATATCGAAAGTTATAGTATCGCGAATCGGGCACTTCACAAGCACTTCTTGCGGCCGGAGCGATTATGGTTAACAAAATCCTCTCACAACCCATTGTTAAAAAAAGGTAAAATATACTGATTGACTTGGATTGGGATTGGGGTCCTCCTTTTCCCGCAGCTCTCCGGAGCCTTCGGTCATGCAGTCGCCAGAAAGGCGTCGCTGGTGTCGCGGAGGTTCGATGGCCCCGGGACAGCTATGCGACAAAGGACCGGGAATGGTCCCGGTAGCAGTGGGGTAAAGACTATGACCATGATCAAGAAACTCTGGAATGACGACAGCGGCGCGTCCGCTGCGGAATATGCGCTGATCCTCGCGATCGTTGGCGTCGGCATCGCCGGTGCCGCTCTGGCCCTTCAGGGCGCGATCAAGGGCGCGATCAGCGGCGCCGCAGATACCATCAACAACAGCACTTCAGGTAGCTGATGGGATTCGCCCGTCTCCCAAGCGACGGGAGACGGGCGGCTTTCCATCGACCGGGCATAGACACTCCGGGGGGAGGAGGTTCCTTTGCCACAGAGACGATCATTGATCGTGTTGGCGCTGGCAGCGATGCTGGGGCTTGCAGCCGTATTCGTCGCGAATGCCTTTCTGGGCGGCGTCCAGGAAAAGCAGGAAGCGGCGGTGCAGGGCACCGTGAAGATCCTGGTGGCGAGCGTACCGCTCGAATATGGATCGGAGATCACGGCGGAAAAGGTGCGCCTGGTCGACTGGCCCCGCGCCTCGCTTCCACAGGGCGCCTTCAATTCGCTGCCGCAGCTCCTGCCGATGGGCAAGCCGCGCGTCGCGCTGCGCCCGATCGCGGTCAATGAGCCGCTACTGGCTTCCAAATTATCGGGCGAAGGCGGCCGCGCAGCCATTTCGGCGGTCTTGCGCCCCGATATGCGCGCCATCGCGGTGCGCGTGAACGATGTCGCCGGCGTTGCCGGTTTCGTGCTGCCGGGCGATGTCGTCGATATCCTTATCACACGCACCACCGGTGGTGGTGGCGACGGCGCGGCCGCCGCGCAACAGATCACCGACGTGCTGCTCCAGAAGATCCGCGTCATCGCGATCGATCAGGACGCCAATGACGGCAAGAGCGATCCGCGCGTGGGCAAGACGGCGACACTGGAGGTCAGCCAGGTCGATGCCCAGAAGCTCGCGCTCGCCCAACAGGTCGGATCGCTCAGCATGGCCCTGCGCAACGCGACGGATCAGACCAATCCCGTGGTGCAGACCGTGGGCCTGGAGGATCTTCGCGACGGCGCCTATGGCGGCGGCTTCACCAGCGCCGGGCCCGCCTACACACCGCAATACTCGCCTCCCCCCGCCTGGCAACCGGTCGTCCGGCGTCCAAAACCGACGCCGAAGACCACATCGACGGTCGAGGTCGTTCGCGGCCTGACCGGCAGCAATTACGAGGTGGGCCGTCATGCGGGCAACTAGACTCTTTCGCCTCGCCACGCCGCTGCTTTGCGCGACGGGTTTCGCGGTTGTGGGAACCGCCGCCGTGGCGCAACCGGTCCGCGCAATCGGGGAGGATGACGGCCGACATGCCGGGCAACTCGACGTGCCCGTCAACAAAAGCCAGATCCTTCGCGCGGACCGGCCCTTCGCAAAGGCATTGATCGGCAATGCCGAGATCGCCGACGTGCTGCCGCTCACCGGATCGTCGCTCTATGTGCTCGGCAAGAAGGTCGGCACGACCAGCCTGACGCTCTACGACACGCGCAACACGCTGATCGCGGTGATCGACATCGCGGTCGGCCCGGACGTGGTGACGCTGCGCCGACAGCTTTCCGAACTGATGCCGCACGAGAAGATCGGCGCGCGCATCTCCAACGATTCGGTGGTGTTGACGGGCATCGTCTCGAGCGCACCCGCCGTCGAGCGTGCACGCCAGATCGCCGCCACCTATGCCGGCGAAAAAGTGGTCAACATGCTCTCGGTCGGCGCGTCGCAGCAGGTGATGCTGGAGGTGCGCTTCTCCGAGGTGAACAGGCAGGCGAGCAAGCAGATCGGCCTCAACCATTCCTTCCTGGGCAACAAGACCTATGGCAGCATCGGCGATCTCTCCACCAAGTCGACGCTCGCGATCAGCAACTCGATCAAGGACGGCGCACCCAGCCCGATCATCTCGATCGACGGATTGAGCGACGCCTTCGGCGTCGGCACCCTATCCTACACGATCGGCAGCCTCAACCTGTTCTCCGCGCTCGACGCGCTCGAACGCAAGGGCATGGTCAAGACGCTGGCCGAACCGACATTGATCGCATTGTCCGGCGAAACCGCCTCCTTCCTGGCCGGCGGCGAATTCCCGATCCCCGTGCTCCAGGGCGGCGGTGGAGGCGGCGGATCGGGCGGCGGCGGCAACAACGGCATCACCGTCGAGTTCAAGCCGTTCGGCGTCAGCCTGGGCTTCACGCCGACCGTGCTGGACGACGGCGTCATCAACCTGGTCGTGACACCGGAAGTCAGTTCGATCGACCCGTCCGCCTCGGTCACCATCAACGGACTGGTGGTGCCCGGCCTGCTCACGCGGCGGGCGAAGACCACGGTCGAGTTGCGCGACGGCCAGTCCTTCGCGATCGCCGGCCTGCTACGCAACGATTTCCAGGATACGGTGCGCCAGCTTCCGCTGCTCGGCTCGATCCCGATCCTGGGCGCATTGTTCCGCTCGACCGGTTTCCAGAAGCAGGAAACCGAGCTCGTCATCATCGTCACGCCCCGCCTCGTTCAGCCAATGGCGGCCGGGGAGGCGCGCCTGCCCACCGAACGGGTCGGCAATCCCCACGAGCTCGATCTGTTCATGATGGGGCGCACCGACAAGGCCGTTGGCATCAATCCGCTCGATCCCAACGCGCCACCGCCGGAAAAACCGGCAAAATCCGCCGATCCCAAGACCGGCTTTTCGGGACCCACCGGCCATGACCAATAGGATGCGCATCGTTTTCGCTGCCGCGCTGCCGCTGGCGGCGGCGCTGACAGGCTGCACGCCCAACGACGTCACCATGGGCGGCGCGGTCCGCCACAACATGGCGTTGCAGACGATCGATCCCGATCCCGTGGCCCGAACCGAGCTGATGGAAGGCGGATCGGGCGAGCGCGCGGCCGCCGCCGTCAAGCGATATCAGGAAGGCGGCGTCAAGCAGCCGACCGTCACGTCCACGACCAAGGGTTCCGGCGGTTCGGGCTCTGGCCAGGGGCCGAATTGAGGGCCGTGACATGGGCACAAACCGCTTCGGGCTCCTAGCCGGCGATAGCAGGGCGGCCGTCGCGCCGACCGTTGCATTGTCTGCTTTCGCGCTCATCGCGGTCGGTGGCCTGGCCTTCGACTATGCGCGGCTCGTCACCATGGACAGCGAACTCCAGAGCGCGGCCGATCAGGCCGCGCTCGCCGCCGCGAGCCAGCTCGACGGCAAGAGCGGCGCCTGCGCGCGCGCGGCCCAGGCAGCCAGCAGCCTGATCAGCAACGACACGCGCTTCGCCAATGACGATCTGGGCCGGGCGATCAACATCGCCAATGAAAGCGACTGCGACCGGACGGGCGCGATCCGCTTCTACAGCCAGAAGGACAAGCTGGACACCGGCGCGCTGACCGATGCCAATGCCGAATTCGTCCAGGTCACCGTCGGCGGACGCACCGCCTTCTATGCGCTGACGCCGATCGTCGCCGCCTTCTCCTCCGGCCCGATCACGGCCACCGCCTATGCGGGTGTCGGCAGCGCGGTTTGCGGCGCGGTTCCCTTCTTCATCTGCAGTCCGGACGAACCGCTCGACAACGAAGACCCCTATCGCGAAGTCAATATCGCGTCGGGCACCGGCATCGCGATGATCGAGGGCGGCCAGCAATGGGGGCCGGGCAATTTCGGTTTCCTCGATCAGCTTGGCAAGGGCGCGAACGGGGTGAAGGAAGCGTTGTCGAGCAATGCACTCCATGCCGAATGTTCGCAGACCACGAACGTCCACACCGAAACCGGCCAGATGAGCTCGTTCCGGGCATCGTTCAACATGCGCTTCGATTTCGCGCCCAACGGCAACGGCAATGCGACCTGCCCGGAAGGCCCCTGTTCGCCATCGACCAATGTCCGCAAGGATCTGGTGCGCAAGGCGAACACCTGCAGTTGGGAGGAGAATCCCGCCACCGCCGCCAATTTCGCGCAGAAACGATATCGCCCGCAGACCAATGCGGCACTTGACGATACGGTCACGCCCGAAATCATGGGGCATCCGCGCGATATTTGCCACTCAGTCGTCCCCAATGCCTGCACGGCGGGCCGGATCGGCAACGGCGTCTGGGACCGCGCCGCCTATTTCAGATCGAATCATCCGGGGCTCGACTGGCAGAACACGACAGGCCTGGGGCCTTCGGTGACGCGATATGGCGTCTATCTGTGGGAAGCGGCGCAGGAGGCGGCATCCCCCAACACCACGCTCGCGACGCGCGTCACCACCGGCGACGCGACATTGGCGGCATATAGCACGCCACAGGCGGGCCGGTGCCTGTTCCCAGGCGTCGCGCCCAGCGCCAGCGGCGCCGATCGCCGCCGCGTGACCGCCGCCACGGTCAATTGCCGGCTGGCCGCCAGAACCACGGGGCTCAACGGCAGCAAGACGATCCCCGTCGCCGGCTTCGTCGACGTCTTCCTGGTCGAACCAAGCTTCGACCGCAAGAAATGCAGCAGCGGATCGGGTTGCAACACCGCGATCACCAGCGCGAACGATGTCTATATCGAGATCATCGGCGCCTCTGGCAGTGGAGAGGGCGGCGGCAGCGGGCAGATCACCCGGCGCGACGTGCCGTATCTGATCGAATGATGGCGCTGCGCACCCTTGCCCGCGCGCGCGGCGGAACGGCGGCGGTCGAAATGGCGCTGGTGACGCCGATCATGTTGGCGTTGATGTTCGGCGCGTTCGAGCTCGGCAATTATTTCTATAACAATCACATCGCGGTGAAGGCGGTGCGAGACGGCGCGCGCTACGCATCGCGTCGCGGCTTCGCCGACTACACCTGTCCGTCCACGGTTTCGTCGAACGCGATCACCGCGACCCGCAATGTCACGCTGACCGGACAGGCGGCCGCAGGCACGCCGCGCCTTCCCTATTGGAACAATCCGGCCACGATCACCGTCAGCCTGTCCTGCACGGACAATAGTGCGCATACCTATTCGGGCGTCTATTATGGCAAGGCGTCGGTTCCTGTCGTTCATGTGAGCGCCGCATTCCCATATCGTTCGCTTCTCTCCTCGCTTGGCTTCGATACGACCGGACTGGTCGTCCGCGCCGAATCCGAGGTGCCGGTGATGGGCGTATGAGACAGCCCCTTCCCCGCTTCCTTCCTTCGCGCAGTGAACGCGGCGCCACCGCCGCCGAATTCGCGATGGTGCTGCCGATTCTCATCCTCTTCCTGTTCGGCATCATCGATATCGGACGTTTCATGTGGACATGGAACCAGGCCGAAAAGGCGACGCAGATGGGCGTCCGCATGGCCGTGGTGACCGAAATGGTGCCCGGCGGCCTGTACACGGCGGATTTCAGCCCGACGCTTGGTCAGGGCGTTCCCGTTCCTGTGGCGAACTTTCCTGGCGTGACCTGTTCCAAGCCGAGCAGTTCGGTCAGTTGCACATATTCGCCGGCCTGCACCGGCAGTTGCCCGGTGTTGACGCCCGTCAACAGCACGGCGTTCAACGGCGTGGTCACCCGGATGCACCGCTTCCTGCCGGCGATCACCGCCAACAAGGTCAAGATCGAATATGCGAATTCGGGCCTGGGCTATGCGGGCGACCCCAATGGGCCGGATGTCGCCCCCTTCGTGACCGTCCGCCTGTCAGGCATCCAGTTTCAACCAATTCTGCTGACCCTGTTCGGCGGCAGCATTACACTCCCCGACCGTCTGGCCACGCTGACGCTGGAAGATGGGGCCGGCTATGTATCGAATTGAGGACAAGAACAGTGGGCGTTGTGAACAAAGGTGAGATCCGCAAGCGCAACTGGGCCGTGCGCAGGGAGGACGGTAGCGTTCAGGTGATCCTGTCGCCCGCCGAGATCACGGCGGCCGAGATGGCGGCCGGCGAGATCGCGGGTTTCGGCGTCACGATGAACATGCTCCCGGCGAGCGCGCCGATCCCCGACGAGATCGTCGAGCGCGGCCAGGTGCTTGTGGTGGAGGTCGAGCCGGGCGCCGATGCGTCGCTCAACCGGTTGGCCGCCCTGCGCGCGGCGCATGCCCGGCTGCCGATCGTCGCCGCGGTGCGCAACGCATCGATCCCGGTCGTGCGCGCCCTGCTGCAATCGGGTGTCAACGACGTGCTCGCCCTGCCGCTGACCGGCGCGGAATTGCGGGCCGCGCTCGAACGCATTCGCGCGGTCGTCGATGCCGCGCATCAGGACGGCGGGGCCGACGGCAATATCGTCTCGGTCGTGAAAAGCGTCGGCGGCGTCGGGGCCACCATGCTCGCCACCCAGGCGGCCAGCCTCCAGGCCAACCGAAGGCAGGGCGAAACCTGCCTGTTCGATTTCGACCTGCAGTTCGGCAACGCCGCGACCTATCTCGGCGTACAACCCCAATTGGGGCTCGCGGACCTGCTCGAAGCCGGCGCGCGCGTCGATGGAGACCTGTTGCGCTCGGTGATGGCGCGAACGCCGACGGGGCTCAATCTCGTCGCCGCACCGCCCGAGATCATGCCGCTGGAATCGGTGAGCGCCGATCAGATCTTCGATGTCGTCGATCTTGCCACACGCAACTATCGCATGGTGTTCGCGGATCTGCCCGGCAACTGGACCAACTGGTCGCTCTCGCTGATGGCGCGCTCCGACGTTATCCTGCTGGTGGTCGAGCTGACGATCGCCAGCCTCCGCCAGGCGCAGCGCCAGCTCGCCCTGCTCCGCAACCAGGGCGTGGTCGACGGCCGGCTCCAGATCGTCGTCAATCGCGTGCAGAAGAAGCTCTTCCGCACCATCGACCTCGCCGATGCGGAACGGGCGCTCAATCATCCCGTCGCGTTCAGCATCACCAATGATTTTCCGCTGGTCAGCACCGCGCTCGATCAGGGTGTCCTGCTCGACGACATCAAGCCGAAGAACCGGATCTCGCGCGACATCGGCGACATCCTCGATGCCTGCCAGGCACTCATCCAGCAGGGAGCGGACTAGGCCATGTGGCAGATCAAGAAGCCCGGCCCGCTTCAGGATCTCGTGACCGATCCCGACCGCGTGTCGCGGATCGAGGGCGCCGCGCCGCCCTCCGCCGGCCCGTTCGACAACGAACGCCATATCGATCTGAAGGTCGAGTTGCACAAACGCCTGCTCGACCTGATCAATCTCTCCGCGCTCGACGGCATGTCCCGCGAACAGGTGGAAGCCGAGGTCGGAGAGATCGTTCATGAGCAGCTCGCGCTTCAGAAGCACGCGCTCAACCACAAGGAACGCAAGCACCTCGTCGCCGACGTGCTCGACGAACTGCTCGGACTCGGCCCGCTCGAACCGCTGCTCAAGGATCAGAGCATCACCGACATCCTCGTGAACGGCCACAATATCGTGTTCGTCGAGCGCGGCGGCCGGCTTGAGGAAACCTCGGTCCGCTTCAAGGACGAGAAGCACCTGTTGCGGATCATCCAGAAGATCGTTGCCGCGGTCGGGCGCCGGGTCGACGAATCCTCGCCGTTCGTCGATGCGCGGCTGGCCGACGGATCGCGCGTCAATGCCGTGGTGCCGCCGCTGGCGGTCGACGGATCGCTGCTGTCGATCCGCAAGTTCGCGCGCATCCCGATCGACATGGCGAAGCTTGCCGAGTTCGGCAGCGTGCCGGCGGAGATCGCGGAAGTCCTGAAGGCCATCGTCGCGGCCCGGCGCAACGTGCTGATCTCCGGCGGCACCGGCTCGGGCAAGACGACGCTGCTCAACGCCATGTCCGCCTATATCGACGCGCATGAGCGGATCGTGACGATCGAGGACTCGGCGGAACTGCAATTGCAGCAGCGCCATGTCGCGCGGCTGGAAACGCGGCCCGCCAATATCGAGGGGCGCGGCGAAATCAACCAGCGCGATCTGGTGAAGAACGCGCTGCGCATGCGCCCGGATCGCATCATCGTCGGCGAGGTCCGCGCCGGCGAGGCGTTCGACATGTTGCAGGCGATGAACACCGGCCATGACGGATCGATGACCACCGTCCACGCCAACACGCCGCGCGATGCGCTGTCGCGCGTCGAACAGATGATCGGCATGAGCGGCATCGAAATTCCGCCACGTTCGGCGCGCGGGCAGATCGCGTCGGCACTCAACGTGATCATCCAGATCGGGCGACTGGGCGATGGCCGGCGACGCCTGCTCAGCCTGTCCGAACTGACTGGCATGGAAGGCGATGTGATCTCGATGCAGGAGATCTTCCGCTTCAAGCTCATGGGCCGGGGCGAGGACGGGCAGGTGCTCGGCCGCTTCGAGGCGACGGGCATCAGGCCCAAATTCATGAACGAGCTGGCCGATCGCGGCATCCACCTTCCGGTCGAACTGTTCCGGCCTGACGTGGTGATCGGCACATGACGCTCACCGCGCTCCGGATCCTCGCGCTGATCCTGATCTTCGCGGCGACCTTGCTGGTGGTGGAGGGCGTGCTGAGCTGGCTGCGCAGCCGCGCCGGCACCGAACGCACGGTCAACAAACGGCTCGCGATGATCGCGAGCGGGTTCGACCGGTCGGAAATCCTGAACAAGCTGCGCCGCGACCAGTCCGACACATTCGCCATTCCCGGCACCTTCGGCATGGTCCTGCGCCAGATCGAACGCACCTTGCACGGCGCCGGCCTCGCGATACCGGCACGGCGGCTGCTGGCGATGATGATCGGTGCGGTCGTCCTGCTGTTCGTCATGATCGCGGTTCTCGCGGGCCTGGCGGGTCATGGCATGACGCCTGGCACCGTCCTCATGATCGCGACCTTCTCCGTGGCAACCGGCTTCGGTGTGCCGCTGATGATCCTGTCGCGCATCAGCGACCGGCGGCGGCGGCGCATCGAGGAGCAGTTCCCGACCGCGCTCGACGTGTTCGTGCGCGGCCTGCGCGCGGGGCATCCGATCGCCGCGGCGCTGGATCTGCTCACCGTCGAGATGCCCGATCCCATCGGCAGCGAGTTCGGCATTGTCGTCGATGAAGTCACCTACGGCGCGGATCTGCGCGACGCGCTGCAGAACATGGCGGACCGGTGGAACATGCGCGACATGCACATGTTCGTCGTCTGCCTGGCCGTGCAGAGCGAAACCGGCGGCAATCTGGCGGAGATCCTGGAAAATCTGTCGCGCGTGATCCGCGAGCGCGCGAGCATGCTGATGAAGGTGCGCGCGCTGAGCTCGGAAGGCCGGATGACGGCCGTGATCCTGACCAGCCTGCCGGTTCTCGCCTTTGTCGGCCTGTTCCTGCTCAATCCCGGCTTCTATCTGGACGTCGCGGCCGATCCCGCCTTCATCATCGGCTTCGGCGGACTGATCCTGCTCTACGCGATCGGCTTCTACTCGATCCGCCGCATGATCGATCTCAAGGTCTGACGGGGTGTTCGATCTCGCCCTCCCCCCCGTCTCCCGCGGCATCCTGCTGACGCTGATCTTCGTCTCGGTCGCGATACTGGTGCTGCTCGTCAGCAACCTGATGTCGACGCGGTCGGCCGTGCGCCGCCGGCTCGCCGATACCCAATCGCTCGCCAAGGGCGGCGGCGAGGGCCTGTCGCTGCGCAACCACGCGACCCGGAACGCCTGGACGACGCTGGTCGAGACCATCGAGAAGAACGGCATCTCGCTGGCGGACACCAATCAGGGCTTGCGGGCCAAGCTGATCGCGGCGGGCTACCCCTCGCCGCTGGCGCCGCGCCTGTTCACGCTTGTCCGCCTGGTCAGCACATTGGTGCTGCCGGCAGGGTTTCTCGCGCTGCAGGTCCTGTCGCAGCACCCGCTGTCGCTGATGAAGCTCTATTTCTTTGGCGCCGGCCTGGCCCTGCTCGGCCTCTACGCCCCCAATATGTGGCTTTCCGCGAAGGTGGAGCGCCGGCAGCAGGAACTGGTCAACGGCTTTCCCGATGCGCTGGATCTGATGCTTGTCTGTGTCGAGGCCGGCCTGGGCGTGGAAGCTGCCTTCGACCGGGTCGGGCGCGAGATGGCGATCTCGCATCCGCTGGTGTCGCGCATGCTCGGCGAGGTCGTGCTCCAGCTTCGTGCCGGGCAAAGCCGCGAAGAGGCGCTGCGCCGCATGGCGGAAAGCGTCAAGGTCGACGAGATCAGGTCCTTCGCGACGCTGATCATCCAATCCGACAAGCTTGGTTCGAGCATCGGCCAGACGCTTCGCATCTATTCCGCGGAAATGCGCGAGAAGCGGCGGATGCGCGCCGAGGAGAAGGCGCATCGCCTGCCCGTGCTGCTGTCGATTCCGCTGGTTGCCTGCATGCTGCCGGTGATGATCGGCGTGCTCATGCTGCCCGCCGGCATTCGCGTGGTGCGCCTGTTGCTGCCCGCGCTGTATGGGGGACAATGATGCGAGGACGATCGACCAGCCTGGCGATCATGATGATGCTGCTGGCAAGCTGCGCGCGGGAGGCACCACGCTTTCAGGCCCGCGCGCTTCCGACCGCCGAACAGGGCGCGCCATTGGCGCAGGGCCGTATGCTCGCCGGACGCGGCGAACATGCGCTGGCGATCGACGCGTTCCGCAAGGCGGTGCGCGCCGATCCGGAGAATGTGGGCGCCTATCGCGGGCTTGCCGCCAGCTATGACGCGATCGGTCGCTTCGATCTGGGCGGTCGTTATCACGAACTCGCGCTCGCGCTCGCGCCGCGCGATCCGTCGCTGCGCGAGGAGATGGCGCAATCGCTGGAGCGGCAGGACCGGCGCGAGGATGCCGCCGCGTTGCGCCTTGAGTTCGCCGGCTCGGACGCCGCTGCGCCGGTCGCGCGCGGCCGGGTCGTCACGATGGACATCGTCGACGTGCCGCCGAAGAGCATGCTGGCCCGCCTCGAACGCGTCTCGATGGCCGAAACCCTGCTCGTCACCGATCCGCGCGCGCTGGCCCGGCGCCCAACGCCATCCGAACGCCCCGCGCTCGCGTCGGCGACGCCGCCCGCCCGCGTCGCGGCCGCACCGCTGAAGGTGATGAACGCGGTCGGCCGGCGTGGTCAGGCGGCGCGGATGCGTGGCCATCTGCTGCGATCGGGCTGGCCGGCGGTCGAGACCGGCGACTATGCCGAGCGGATCGAACAGTCCCGGTTGATCGCGCCGCCGGCATTGCGCGACGATGCGCACAGGATGATCGCGGCGCTTCCCTTCCGGGTGCGGGTCTACAGCTCGCCTCAGGCCGCCCGCATGATCCTCGTGCTCGGCGCCAACGCGATCCGGTTCGACGAGACGTTGCGCAAGGACCGTCGCCTGTGATGCGCGCCCGCGCGATCATCGCATGCGCGGCGATCGCGATGGCCACCGGCCTGAACGCGGCGGAGCCTAACCAGACCGACGACATCGCCGCGGCGATCGCGGGCGGGCGGCTGGCACAGGCGCGGGCGATGATCGCGCGCGCCGATCCCGGCGCGCCGGAGATCGCCGCCGCGCTGCCGCTGCTGACCGCCGAGCTCGCGCTGGCCGACCGGCATGACGACATCGCCTATTCCGCCTTCGTCGCCTTGCGCCGGCAGACGCCCGGCAATTGCCGCGCCGATGAAGGCTTCGCCATCGCGGCGCTGCGCCTGAACCGGATGGAAGGCGTGCGCGAGGCGCTGGAAAACACGACGCGCCAATGCCCCGATCGATGGAAGGCCTGGAACGCGCTCGGCATCGTCAGCGATTACCTGGGGCGCTGGGCGGAAAGCGACGAGGCCTATCGCCAGGCGCTGGCCGCCAGCCCGGACAAGGCGAAGATCCTCAACAATCTGGGCTATTCGATGATCCTGCGGAAGCGCCCTGCCGAGGCGATCGCGCTACTGCGCGAGGCGACGCGGCTTGCGCCGCGCAACCTGCGGGCGGCGAACAATCTCGATATCGCGCGTTCGGCGGCGGGAGAGGACATGATCGCGCAAATCCCCGACAGGGGCAGTGAGCGCTGGGCGGATCGCGTCAATAATGCCGGCTATGCCGCGTTCCTCGCGGGCGACAAGAGCCATGCCACGCGCTATCTGAGCGCGGCGGTGTCGACAGCCGATATCTATCCGGCCCGCGCCGCCGCCAACCTCGCGCTCGTCCAGGCGGTGCCATGAGCGCCGCGGACGCGATCCTCTACACCTTCTGCGCCACGATCATCCTCGCGGCGCTCCAGGACCTGGCGCAGCTCAGGATCTCAAACATCTTTCCGGTCATGCTGGTGATGCTGTTCGGCATCTGGCTCGCCGTCGTCGGCATCGAGAAGGATCTGTGGGAGAATGCCCTGCTCTTCGCGCTGAGCCTGACGATCGGCACATTCCTGTTCTCGCGCGACTGGCTTGGCGGCGGCGACGTCAAGCTGCTCGCCGCGATCATGCTCTGGTTCGATCTGTCCGGCGGGCTCGCGCTTGTCGTCTATGTCGCGATCGGCGGCGGGGTGCTCGCGCTCGCCTTCATCATCGCGCGGCGGATGATCCCCGCGCCCAGGAACGGCGGCACAAGGCCACCCGCGCTTCGGCCGCGCGGCCCGATACCCTATGGACTGGCGATCGCCGCAGGCACCCTGTTGTGCGTGACCTGGCATACGCCGAACCCGGCGGCGCCCGCCGCGCCCGCGAAGGTCGCGCAGCGCGGTTGACCGCGCGAAGCTTCGACCGCGGCGATCAATCCATCGTGTTGACGATCAGTTCGGCGCGCGATTTCACGCCCAGCTTCTGGAAGATGCTGTGCAGGTGCACCTTCACCGTTCCTTCGGTCAGGCCGCAGCGCTGAGCGATCTCGCGATTGCGCAGCCCCCGCCGGATCAGGTTCGTGATCTCGCGTTCCCGCTCGGTCAGCGCGCCGTCCTTCGTGCCCTTGCCGCCGCTGACCACCGAGTAGAGCAGCGCCTTTTCGCTGACACGCGGATCGATCCAGGTCTCGCCGCGCAGCACGATATCAATGCAGTTGAGCAATTCGAACGGATCGCCTTCCTTCAGCACGATCCCGTTCACGCCCAACTTCAGCGCCTCCACCGTCTTTTCAGGCGCGATGCCCACGGTCAGGAAGATCGCCGGCACCGCATTCTGCGCTTCCCGGACCGCCGACAGGATGGTCAGGCCGCCGCCATCCTTCATCGTCACGTCCAGGATCAGCACGTCGGGCGCCTCGCTCTCGACCTTCAGGATCGCGTCCTTCGCGGTCCGTGAGCAACAGATCACTTCATGCTGATGGCTCTTCAGGAAATGCGCGAGTCCATCCAGAAAGATCGGATGATCGTCGGCGATCAGCACTCTTGCCATCATTATCCTCGCTTCAATGGAATACGGATCGCCAGCAGCGAGCCCGAATTCACCTCTTCTGAATAAGCAACGCCGCCGAGCGACGACAATCGGCGCGACAGCGACCGGGATGCGATCCGGGCCTCGTCCGGCGTCTTGTCCCGCCTGCGGTTTTCGTTGCGCAGCGACAGGAACAGCGTGTCCTCGTCGATCGCGATCACCAGCGTCAGCCGCCGTGCGCCGGCATGCTGGACGGCATTCGCCACCGCCTCGCGCGCCAGGAACTCGACCTCAACCGCCGTGTTGCTGTCCACCGCCAGGGTTTCCTGCTGTGCGAGCAGCCGGCATTCGACGCCCCATTGGCGCGAAAGATAGGCGGCACAGGCTGTCAACTGCCCGACCAGTTCCACCCGCTGTTCGGACGCGCGATAGCTTTCGTCCAATATATCGCGCAGCCGCGCCTGTTCCTCGACGATCACCGCCTGAAGCGATGTCAGCTTCTCGCGCCGCTCGCTCGTGGTGACCGTCGCATCCTCCTCGACAAGCGATGCGATCTGGAGCCGCAGCGCGGCCAGCGTCTGCAACACGCTGTCGTGCAGGTCGCGGCTCAGCGAGTGGCGCGCATCGACGAACGCGCGCGTACGCCAGGCATTGAGGAAGAAATAGCGTTCGAACACGCCCTCGGTCAGTTCGGCGGCACGCTCGGTCTCGATCAACCCGGATTCGGACATCGGGCAGGAACCGATCACATAGACGCGCCCGACCAGTTCGCCCGCGCGCACCGGAAAGCTGCGGCCATGGCCGGCGGAAAAGGCCTCGACGATCTGTGCGGTGACGCCCGGCGCCTCCGCCACCAGCGGATGGCCCGCGCTGTCGCGGCTGAGCAGCGCGCCCGATTCATGATCGAACAGAAACGCACCCTCCGCCGCCTCGATCCGGATCAGCCGGTCCGACGCGCGCCCGACATGCGCCACTTCGGACGTCGCGCCCTGGTCATAGACCGCGAGATTGACCGGCTCGTCACTCCCTTCGCTCCAGAAGAAACCGACGCGCTCGGCACGGAACAGGTCACTCAACCGCTGCAACAGATAATCCACCGGTAAGGATCGGAAATTGCTGCCCACCATCAGCAGCTCCTCGCCCCAGAGCCTGACGGTGTTGCGGTAGGCGCGCGCGCTGGTGAGTGAGAGTGCGACGAATCCCGCCAGCGCGACGGTGGCCGCGCTGAAGCTGGGCAGCGGCAGATGCGGTTGCGGGGTGGCGAAGATCGCGGGGCCAGCCTCGCCGCGCAGAACGAACGCGATGCCGAGGACGAGCCCGGTCAACAGCGCCAGCACATTGCCGAACCGCGCCTGGATCGCGGACAGCAGCAGGATCGCCAGCAGCAATACGGGCAGGACATAGGGTTCCATGTACAGGATCATGAAACCGCAGATCAGCACGTCGCCCATCAGGATGATGGGCCAGGCATGGATGTTCGCCTTCCACGAGATCGCCGCGACCGCCGGGCAGGCGATCGCCCAGACCAGATAGGCGATGAAGAAGACGCACTCCGCGTTCAACCCGGCCAACCCCTCGGGGTGAAGCGCGCGGCACTCGATGAAGCAGGCGATGGCGACGCACAGGCGCGCGATCGTGACGGGCAGGCTCGGGCTGCGGCCGAGCGACATCGCGATCCGACGCCGACCGGATTCCAATCTGCTGCGCAATCCCACGCGGGTGTTCCCCCTTCCCGCCTCCTCTGAGACTCGCATCATATGTCACGAGTCTATCGAGCGCTATGTTCTAAAACGGGGCAGTGGATGCTGAATATATATCTAAGGATATAGATGAATCTATTACCCGAGATATAGTAAAGCACAAATAAATCCAGATTAACCCTAAATAACAGTGACTCTCGCTCGTTAGCATTGCATTAAGTAATTCTTGCAGGATCGAGTCGCGGGGTTGCGGGCTCATCTTGGAAAGCAGTCGACCAGGGCAGTCGCGAGAACAGGCGACATCCCCGGGACGTCTCTCCTTTGGAGTTGCGCGTAGTCGAATGACTAGGCGCGAGGGCGGCTAACAGCACGCAACGATGCTGCTCGCCCCGGGAAGATCCCCTCCATCGCCGGGACGGTCCCACAGTCGGTCGATTGCCGAGAGTGGGGATAGGATGATGGATTTCGATCGCACCGCAGGTAACGATTCCACCGGCACGCAGTGGGAGCGGCCCGAAGCCGATTTGACGCCCGAGCAGATGGCCGCGCGCGCCGCGCAGCAGGCTCAGGCCGTTGGCGCGGGCGCGATGCGCGTGGTGCCCGGACCGGACGGCGTGGTCGTGCTGCCCGAGGGCGTCGCGCTCGACCAGATCCGCGTCTCGGGCCGCGATCTCGTCGTCCAGCTTCCCGACGGTAGCCAGATGCTGATCGTCGATGGCGCGGTGATCGTACCGCAACTGGTGATCGGTGGCGTCGAGATTCCGCCGCTGAACCTGGCCGCATTGCTGATCGGCAATGAGCCCCAGCCCGCCGCGGGCGGCGCAGTGCAAAGCTCGGGCGGCAATTTCGCCGAGCCTGTCGGCAATATCGGCGACCCCTTCGGCCTGGGCGACCTGCTCCCCCCGACCGAACTGAACTTCAGCCAGCCCGAGGAACGGGAGATCATCCCCGGCCTGGTCGATGAGGAGCCGACGATCGGCATCATCACGCCGGACAATCCGGCGGCCGTCCAGAACGCGACCAGCAGCGTCAACGAAGCCGGCCTGCCGGCGCGCGGCGCCGAACCCGCGGGATCGAACGCATCGGCCAATTCCGAAACCACGACCGGCACCATCGTGTACGTGGCCACCGACGGGTTGCAGAGCATCACCATCAACGGCGTCGCGGTCACCCAGACCGGTCAGGTGTTCACCACGCCGCTCGGCCAGTTGACCATCACCAGCATCGCCGACGGCTCGATCGGCTATTCCTATTCGCTCACCGACAATTCGGTGGCGGCCAATCCGACAGACAGCTTCGCGGTGATCGTCACTGACGCCAATGGCGACGCCGCGTCCGCCACGCTCACCATCTCGGTCATCGACGACGTGCCGACCGCGCGCGCAGATACCGACGCGCTGGCGGCGGGCGGCTTCGGCCCAGAAACCGGCAATGTCCTGACGGGCGCAGGCACGACCAGCGGCGCCGCCGGCGTCGACACGCCGGGCGCAGACGGCGCCGCGCTCACCGGCATCCGCGCAGGCACCACCGGCAATTTCGCCACCGTCGGCACGGGCGCCAGCACGATCGCGGGCCAATATGGCACGCTGACCATCTCGGCCAACGGCAATTACAGCTATGTCCGCAATCCGGGCTCGCCCGGCGGCGTCAATGACGTGTTCGGCTATCAGATCACCGATGGCGACGGCGACACGTCCGCGACCACGCTGACCATCTCGATTCCCGACAGCCCGGTGACGCTCACCTTCGTCCCCACCACCGGTGACGGCACGGTGGTCGCGGAGGCCGGCCTGCCGGCGCGTCCCGGTGAATCGCCCGGTTCGGACCAGCAAAGCAATTCCGAGACGACTGCCGGCATCATCACCTATACGGCGCCGGACGGCCCGGCGACCGTGGCGATCAACGGCGTGACGGTGACGGGCGCGGGCCAGGTGATCGGCACGCCCACCGGCGCGCTGACGGTGACCAGTGTGGCGCCGGGGCAGATCGGATACAGCTTCACGCTGGCCGACAACACCCAGGGCGACAATAGCAGCCAGAGCTTCACGATCACCGTGACCGATGCGGACGGCGACGTCGCCACAGCGCCGCTGGTGATCCGCATCATCGACGATGTGCCGACCGCGCGCGACGATTCCGCGAGCGCGCAGGAAGACAAGCCGGTCGTCATCAATGTGCTCGCCAACGACACGCCCGGCGCGGACAGCCTCGACGTCGCGGGCAAGGTCGCACTCGGCACGCCACCGGCCAAGGGCACCGCCGTCTATAATGGCGACGGCACCTTCACCTATACGCCGACGCCCGGCCAGGAAGGGTCGGACAGCTTCACCTACACCATCACCGATGGCGACGGCGACGTTTCCACCGCCACGGTCCGGATCACGCTGGCGGCGGATTCGACGCCGACCATCGTCGCCGGCGATTCCAGCGTCGACGAAGCCGCGCTGCCCTTCGGCTCCAATCCCGGCTCGAACGCCGAGACGACGACGGGCAGCCTGGTCTTCTCGGGCGGCGGGGACAGCCTGGCCAGCCTCACCGTCGGCGGCGTCAACGTCACCAATGGCGGCACCGTCACCGGCAGCTACGGCACCTTGACGGTCACGCTCAGCGGCGGCGTCTATAGCTACAGCTACACGCTGGCCGACAATACGTCGGGCGACGACACGGCGGAGAATTTCGCGGTGGTCGCGGTCGACAGCGATGGCGACGTCGCCAACGATACGCTGACGATCGACATCATCGACGACGTGCCGACCGCGCGCGACGATACCGACAGCCTGCCGGCCGCGAGCACACAGCCGGAAACCGGCAACGTCATCACCGGCGCTGGCACGACCAGCGGCGCGACGGGCGCCGACACGCCGGGCGCTGACGGCGCACAGGTCACCGGCGTCTCGCACGGCGCCAACAGCGTCGCCGCGGGCACGGCGATCGCCGGGGATCATGGTACGCTGACGCTGAACGCGGACGGCAGCTACAGCTATGTCCGCACGCCGGGCACGCCCAGCGGCGTCACCGAGGTCTTCACCTATACGCTCACTGACGGCGACGGCGACGTCTCCACGGCGACGCTCACCCTCTCGATCGGCGATTCCACGCCCAGCGTGAATATCCCGGCACCCGGCGGCGCCACGACGACCGTTTATGAAGCCGCGCTCGCGGCGCGTGGCGCCGAACCGCAGGGAACCGGCGAGGAAGCGGCGCCCGGCGCGAATGGCGACACGCGCGAGGCGGTCAGCGGCACGATCACCTTCTCGTCGCCCGACGGCATCGGCACGCTCTCGCTCGGCGGGACGGTGCTCACGCCCGGCAGCCTGCCGCAGACCGTGGCCAGCAACGCCACTGGCACGCTCGTCGTCACCGGTTTCAGCTATGATCCGGTCAGCGGCGCGGGCAGCATCGCCTATACCTATATGCTTGCGGACAACACGCTGACCGATCCGTCAAATGCCAGCTTCGCGCTGGTGCTGACCGATGGGGATGGAGACAGCGCGCCGGCGGGCAATCTCGTCATCACCATCGTCGACGACGCGCCCATCGCCCGGCCCGATGTCGACAGCGTCAGCGAGGATGGACCGCTGGTCGCCGACGGCAACGTCCTGACCGGCGTGGGCGGCGGCACCGCCGACAGCCAGGGGGCGGACGGCGCGGGCGTGGTCGCGGTGGCGTTCGGCGCCAACCAGGGCACGCTCGGCAATCCGCTTGCCGGCGCCTATGGCGATCTCGTCCTCACCAGCGCGGGCACCTATACCTACACGCTCGATCCGTCGAACCCGGCGGTGCAGACGCTGGCGCCCGGCGAAACCCTCACCGAGGTCTTCACCTACACGCTGCGCGACGGTGACGGCGATCCGGCGGTCACGACGCTGACCATCATCATCAACGGCGCCGATGACGGCGTGACGATCAACGGCCTCGATGGCGCGGGCGCCGAGGAAGTCGTCAACGAAGACGATCTGTTCGACGGCTCGTCGCCCGACGCGGCGGCGCTGACGCAGACCGGCACCTTCTCCGTCTCCACGCCCGACGGGCTGGACGACGTCACCGTCGGCGGCGTCGCCGTCGTCACCAACGGCGTCTTCACGCCCAAGGTGATCGACACGCCCGCCGGCGCGCTCAGCATCACCGGCTTCACGCCCAGCGTCGCGCCGGATGGCACGATCACCGGCGGAACCTTCAGCTACAGCTATGTGCTGCAGGACAATCTCCTGACCCACCCGCTCCAGGGCGAGGACAGCCTTCTCGAAAGCTTCGCGGTCACGCTGACGGACAGCGACGGATCCTCGGATACCGCCTCGCTCGACATCCGCATCATCGACGATGTGCCGACCGCGCAGAACGACGTCGCGGCGGCGGCCGAGAACACGCCGGTCGTCATCGACGTGCTCGCCAACGATATTCGCGGCGCGGACGGGGTCAGCAACGCCACCGGCGTAGCGCTCGCCACCCAGGCGACCAAGGGCGTCGCTGTCTATAACGGCAACGGCACCTTCACCTACACCGCCGCGCCCGGCGCGCAGGGCAATGACAGCTTCACATACACGATCACCGACGGCGACGGCGATACCTCCACCGCGCTGGTGACGATCACCTTGCCCGGCGATTCCGAACCGATCGTCTCGGCGACCGACCTGACGGTGAACGAAGCCGGCCTGCCTAGTGGATCCAATGCGGGATCGAACAGCGAGACCGCCGGCGGCGCGCTCACCATCAACACGGGCAACGACAGCATCGGCAAGGTCGAGATCCAGAACGCCCAGGGCGTCTGGATCGACGTTACCGCCGGCGGCAACGTGCAGGGTGACGACGGCGTGCTCGTCGTCTCGGTCAATGCCGGGGTCTACAGCTATGTCTATACGCTGACACAGAATCTGCCGACGCATCCGGACAATATCATCGATCTCGACGGCGATCGCGGCGCCGACGACGCGATCCCCGGTGACAGCTTCGCGGTGCGCGTCACCGACAATGAGGGTGATGTCAGCCCGATCGACACGATCGACGTGACCGTGCTCGACGACGGTCCGACCGCGGTAAACGATGCTGCGCAGAGCGTGGTCGAAGGCGGGACGCCGATCGGCGGCAATGTCCTGACGAACGATGTGCAGGGCGCCGACGGCGCGACCATGACCTCGGTCACGATCGGCGGCACCACCACCGCGATCGCGGCGGTCGGCACCACACCCGTCGTCACCGCCAATGGCAGCTACAGCTTCACCGCCGCTGGCGCCTGGACCTTTGCGCCCAACGGCAACATCGCCAATGGCGGTGCGGATGCCGATGCCTCGTTCAGCTACACGATCACCGATGGCGACGGCGACGTCTCGACCGCGAACCAGCCGATCACGATCAGCGACGGCGCGGGTCCGTCGATCACCGACAATGCCGAGCTCCGCGTCGACGAAGAGGGGCTGAACACCGCCGGCGCGACCGGCACCAGCGCCGGATCCGGCGTGGCGGCGGACAGCGACACGATCAGCTTCCAGGCCGGATCCGACGCGGTCACCTCGGTCGCGTTCGGTGACGTCGCCGGCATCACCGTCGACGTCAACGGCGTCGCCGGACCGGATATCGTCTGGACGCCGACCGGCCCGACCGTGATCACCGGATCGATCAACGGCCTTCCCGCGATCACGATCACCCTGACTCCGCCGGTGCTGCCCGTGGCGGCCGGCGCGTCCGGCCAGGCGACGGTGTCGGTCACGCTGACCGACAATTTTCCGCACCCCGATGCGAGTGGTGAGAACGTCATCACGCTCAACGGGGTGACGGTGGTCGTCAACGATCTCGACGGCGACGCGACCCCCGCGACCGTGTTGATCGAGATCGTTGACGACATCCCGACGGTGACTGCGGTGCGCGGCGGATCGGGCGTCACGCTCGACGAGACCAGCGCGGCCATTCCCGGCTTCCCGATCTCGCAGACCAGCGCCGCGGCGGTGGTTTCCGCGAGCCTCGTCTTCGGCGCGGACGGCCCGGCGGCCGCGAACGCGACCAGCTATGGCCTGGCGCTGACCGGCAACGGCGCGACGAGCCTGAAGACCGCGATCGGCGATTTCGCGATCACCCTGGTGCAGACCGATGCCGATACGATCACCGGCACCTATAACGGCAACAACACCGCCTTCACGCTCTCGATCGACGGCGACGGCAAGCTGACGGTCGTCCAGTCGGTCGCGCTGGAGCACAATGTCGACGGCAGCGACGCCGCCGCGCACAATGATCCGCTCGACCTCTCCGGACTCGTCGTCGCGACAGTGACCATCGAGGATGGCGACGGCGACACCGCCAGCGGCCAGGCCGCGATCGGCAATCTCGTCACCTTCCTCGACGATGGCCCGACCATCGCGGTCTCGGCGGGGGACGATGCCGGTATCGTCCTGACCACCGAGGATGCCGCGACGATCGGGCTGAACAGCGACACAGCGGTTTCCCTCGCCAGTTTCGGCAACGTGTTCGGCCAGACCTCGTCGCCGGGTGCCGATGGCGGCTCCGCGCCGGTCTGGGGCTATCAACTCGCCGTGACCAACGGCGCGTCCGGGCTGAGCAGCGCGGGCGAACCAATCACGCTTTCGATGTCGGGCAGCACGGTCGAAGGGCGCACCGCCTCCAACGGACTGATCTTCTCGGTCGCGGTCGACGCGAACGGCGTCGTCACGCTCACCCAGTATCAGCAGATCGACCATGCCGACGAAGCGCCCAATTCGGGCGCGCCATTCGATGACCAGTTCGCGACCCTGGCGGCCGGCCGGATCACGCTGACCGGCACGGCGACGATCACCGACAATGACGGCGATACCGCCAGCGACAGCAAGACGATCGACCTGGGCGGCAACATCCGCTTCGCCGATCACGGGCCAACGATCGGGCTGGTCGATGGGGCCACGCCGCTGCTGTCGGTCGATGAGACCAATCTCGGCGTCAACGACACCGACAGCTTCGCCGGCGCCTTTGGCGCGCAATTCGGGGCCGACGGCCCGGCGGCGGGCGGCGGCACCAGCTACGCGCTCGATGTCATTACCGGCCCCTCCGGCCTGATCGACACGGCGAGCGGCGAAGCAGTGCTGCTGCGCGTCAATCCCGCGGGCACGCTGGTCGAAGGGTATTTCGGCGGCGGCGCGGGCACGGTGGTGTTCACGCTCTCAGTGAATCCGGCCAATGGCTCGGTGACGCTCGACCAGATCCGCGCGGTGATGCACACGCCGGATACGGGCGCGGACCAGTCGGTATCGATCGCCTCCAACCTGATCACGCTGACCGCGACCGCCGAGGATTTCGACGGCGACACCGCCAGCGCGACCCTGTCGATCGGCGATCGGATCGAGTTCCGCGACGATGCGCCGACCGCCAACACGGCGACCAGCGCCGGCTCGGTCGACGAGGACGGCCTGGCGAATGGCCTGGCCGGCGCACAGGCGGGCAATCCCGGCGATATCGCGGGCGAGGCCGTGGCCGCGACCGGATCGGTCTCCGGCCTGTTCAACCCCGGCGCCGATGGCGGCCTGAGCTATCAGCTCCTGAATGCCACCGGCGGCCTGCCGGCGCTCAGCTCGGGCGGAACCGGGCTCGTCTACAGCGTCGTCGGCAACACCCTGACCGCGACCGCCGGCCCGGGCGGGCTGACGGTGTTCACCTTCACGCTCACCGCCGGAACCGGCGACTGGACCTTCACGCTCGCGCGTCCGCTCGATCATGCGAACGGCAATGGCGAGAACGACCTGACGATCGATTTCGGTTCGCTGATCCAGGCGACCGACAAGGACGGCGACGCCGTCCCGGCCACAGGCTCGGTGATCGTCACGATCGACGACGACAGCCCGGTCGCCGCCAATGACACCGACGCGGTGGTCGAGGATGGGCCGCTGGTCGCCAATGGCAACGTCATCACCGGCGCGGGCAGCGACGGCCTGGTGGGCGGCGCCGATGGCCTGGGCGCGGATGGCGCGGCGGTTGGCGGACCGGTCACCGCGATCGCCTTCGGCGCCACCAGCGGCACGATCGGCAACGGCCTTGCCGGCAGCTACGGCACGCTGACCATCAACGCGGACGGCAGCTACCAATATCTGCTCGACAACAACAACCCGGCGGTCCAGGCGCTCGACGCCACCGATCCGGCGCTGACCGAGGTCTTCACCTACACCATCACCGATCGCGACGGCGACACCGCCACCGCGACACTGACCATCTCGATCACCGGCGCGAATGATGGCCCGGTGATCGGCAACGACACCAGCACGGTTTCAGAGGAAGGCCTTCCCGGCGGCATCGCCGATACGGCCGGCACCAACGACACCACCAACAGCGCGACCGATACGACCGGCCACATCACGGTCACCGATCCCGATGGCGATCCGGTGACGCTGACGCTGGGCGATCCCGGCGCGGTGCTCACCGCCGATGGCGCCGCCGTCACCTGGACGGGCGTGGGCACCAAGACGCTGATCGGCTCGGTCGGCCCGACCGAAGTGATCCGCATCGTCATCCAGGACAATGGCGACTACACCGTCACCCTCTCGCAATCGGTCGATCATGCGATCACCGGCCTGGAGACGGCGGGCGAGGACCAGCGCAGCTTCAACGTGCCCGTCAACGCATCCGACGGCACCGTCACCAACACCAATAACGGCGCGATCACGATCACGATCGAGGACGACAGCCCCGACGCGGTGGACGATGACGTGTCCGCGACCGAGTCGGGCTCAGTTCCCGACACGCTGACCGGCAATGTGTTGACCAACGACGCCAGCGGCGCCGACACGCCGGCGGCGGTGGTGTCGATCACCGGCGGCACGCTCGGCAACCCGATCGTCGGCCTGCACGGCACGCTCACCATCTCGGCATCCGGTGCGTACAGCTATGTACCCAATGCCTCGGTCGCGGCGGGCGCGATCGACAGCTTCAGCTATACGATGCGCGATGCCGATGGCGACACATCGACGGCGGTGCTGCGCTTCACCTTCACGGGCGACGTCAATACGCCGACCGCCGCCAACGTCGCCGCCTCGGTTGACGATGACGGCGTGGCCGGCGGCAACGCCGCCAGCACGCTTGGCGATCTCAACGCCAATAGCGGCGACGCCGATGGCCCGGCTTCGAGCGAGGCGAGCTTCTCCGGCAATCTCGGCTTCAACTATGGGCTGGACGGCGCGGCCGGACCGGCGACCAATTTCAGCTTCACCACGGCGTCGGGAACGGTCGGCACCGAAAGCGTCAGCTACGCCTGGAACGATGCGGGCAGCACGCTGACCGCGACGATCACCGCGAGCAGCGATGCCGCGCGGATCGGCCAGACGCTGTTCACGGTGTTGGTGAACCAGACGACGGGCGACTACACGCTCACGCTGGTCCGCAACGTCCTGCACGAAACGCTCGACACACTGCCCGGTGACAATAGCGAGAATGACGCCACGGCAGCGCTTTCCTATACCGTCAACGACAGCGACGGATCGCCCGCGACCGGTAGCCTGACGATCACCTTCGACGACGACATGCCGAGCGCGACCAACGAGCCCGCCGGCTCGCTGGCGGAAGGCACGAGCTTGCCCGGCAGCTTCGACTTCGTCGGCGGCGCCGACGGCGCGACCGTCACCGCGATCAACGGCACGGCGCTCGCCTTCCAGCCCGACGGCTACAGCCAGTCGATCGATGTCGGCGATGCCTCGATCCGCGTGAAGGCGGACGGCAGCTATATCGTCACCGCCGATCCGGCGGTGATCGGGGTAGGCTCCGCATCAGGCAGCTTCACCGTCACCGACGCCGATGGCGATGCGGTCACCGCGACATTCAGCTTCTCGATCACCGATGCGAACGTGCCGACGGCCGGCGCCAGCGCCGCCTCGGTCGATGATGACGGCCTGGCGGGCGGCAATGCCGCCAGCACTTTGGGCGATCTCGACGCCAATATCGGCGATGCCGATGGCGCCTTGTCGAGCGAAGCCAGCTTCTCCGGCATCCTGACCCATGATTTCGGCGCTGACGGCGCGGGCACGATCAGCTTCGCCTCGCTCCATGGAACCGGCGGCACCGTCGGCCAGGAGAATGTCACCTATAGCTGGAACGCCGGCACCAACACGCTCACAGCGACCGGCCCGCGCGGCGCGCTCTTCTCGGTCCACGTCACTAATCCGGCGACGGGCGCCTATACCGTCACGCTGCTCGACAATGTCCTGCAGGCGCAAGGCCCGAACAACGAGAATGATGCGACCGTGTCGCTCTCCTATTCGGTCACCGACGCGGACGGCTCCGTCGCCGCCGTCCCCGGCACGCTCACCATCACCTTCGACGATGACGCGCCGACGCTCACCGTATCCGACACACCGACCACGGCGATCGAAGGCGGTCCCGCCGTCAACGGCACCTGGTCGCTCGCACCGGGCGCGGACGGCGTCACTTCGCTCGCGGTCTCGTTCGGCGCGGCATCGGGCACGCTCACCCTGCCCGCGGGCGCCAATGTCGTGCTCGTCCAGCCAACCGGCACGCTCACCGTGCGCGCCGACGGCACCTTCTCGTTCCTGGCCGCAACAGGCCAGGACAATGACCTGTCTCCGCAAGCGACCTTCACACTGACCGCGACCGATGGCGACGGCGATACCAGCGCCGACAGCCTGACCATCGCCATCCAGGACGGCACGCCGGCGGGCAACGCGGCGCCGGTTACGCTTCTGGTCGATGAAGCGGCGCTGTCGTTCGGATCAAATCCCGGCTCCACGGCGGAAACCGACAACGCACCCTCGCTGAGCTTCACGGCCGGTTCGGATGCGCTGACAACCTTCCGCTTCTCGACCGATCTCAGCCATCTCGTCGCCAATATCGACGGCACGGGCACCGACCTGTTCTGGACGCGCTCAGGCGACGGCCAGACCATCATCGGATCGCTGACTTCAGGGGGACCGGCCGCGATCACGCTGAGCCTTTCGGCGCCAGCGAGCATCGCGGCCGGCGCGACCGGAAACGTGACCGTGACGGTGACGCTGGCGGACAATCTGCCGCACCAGCTCGCACTGGCGGCGCAGACACAGAGCATCGGCCATGCCATTGTCGAAGCCCTCGACAATGACGGAGACACTGCCACGGGCCAGGTGTTTGTCGACGTCAAGGACGATATCGCAACTGCGGCGGCCGATACCGACAGCGTCACCGAGGATGGCCCGACAACAGCTACCGGCAACGTGATCACGGCGATCGACATCCTGGTGTCGCCTGACGCAAATGTCACCGACGGGACGGCCGATATACAAGGCGCTGACGGCGTCACCGTTACCGGCGTGGCAGCCGGCACGCCGGCCAGCGCATCCGGCAATGTCGGAATCGGCGTGGCGGGCACATATGGCACGCTGACGCTGAACGCCAATGGCAGCTATGGCTATGTCCTCAACAATGCCAGCCCGTTGGTGCAAGGGCTCGATACCGGCGAGAGCGTCACCGACACCTTCACCTATACGATCACCGATGGCGATGGCGACGTCTCGACGACGACGCTCACGGTGACCGTCAACGGTGCGAACGATGCGCCGGTCACGCTCAACAGCCATACATGGATGTCCAGCGATCCCGCGCAGCAGACGGCTTCGACGCCAACCTATGCGGACGGCTATCCGATCGACGTCCAGATTCCGACCGATGTGGATATCGAGAATCTGATCGTCACTTCCACCAATGCGCCGGTGGGCGTCTTCTACTTCGATGGTGCGAACTATATTCCGCTCGCGGCCAATACGGTTCTCTACAATCCAAATCTCGGCATCAACCTGCTCGACGATCTGGTCTATCGCCCGACCGCGACCGCCAACGATGTCGTGACGGTTCCGCTGAATCTAAGCGTCACCGACGGCACGGCCACCGTCAATCAGGTCGTGACGATCCATGAAGTCGTGCCGACACGGCTGCCGGGTCAGAACGTGCAGGTTGGCAGCGACGCGGGTTCTCCGCTGACATCGGGCAACGATGTGACCAACAGTTTCACACTCAACGCCGATTTCGCGGCCGGCCTGGCGGGCAATGCCGGCATCGCGGTGATCAATGTCTTCACGGACTTCCAGCAGCAGCCCAACGCAATACCGGTCCCGGCGGGCGAACGCGATCCGACCACCTTCGGCGCGAACAATGCCGGCAGCCATCGCGAGCAGGAAGTGCAGGTCGAGCTTCGCATCGGCGCCAATCGCTTCGTGATCGTGGAGGACGACCTTACTGCAGCGACCTTCGAGCAGAGCTGGTTCTACGACAGCGCGACGGGGTTGATGCGGGCGACCGTCAGCTACAACAATGTCTATCTGCTCGACGGATCAGGCAATGCCACCGCGACGACACTGGCGCAGTTCCTGACGGCAAACCCCGCCCAGGCCGGCGACACCTGGACCGTCAGCTATTTCGACAATGACGGCGGCAATTACCAGGCGCGCCTGGCGCGCTTCGAATTCTCTTACAATGATGCAGGCAATCCGGCGATCAATGTCCAGGGCGATACGACGCTTCCGGACCTGATCTACGGCACGTCGGGCAATGACACGCTCGCTGGCAATGGCGGCAATGACACCATCATCGGGCGGGGCGGCAACGACCAGATCAGCGGCGGCGACGGCAATGATCTGCTGAACGGCAATGACGGCGACGACGTCATCAACGGCAATGCCGGCGACGACACGCTGAACGGCGGGCCGGGGATCGATACGCTGGACGGCGGAACGGGCACCAACATCGTCGTGCCGCCGGTCGTGCTCGACCTTGATGGCGACGGGGTGGAACTCGTTTCCCGCGATGCAGGAGTCGTGTTCGACTATGATGGCGACGGTAATGCCGAAGCGACCGCCTGGGCAGGGCCCGACGACGGCTTCCTTGTCTATGACAGCAACGGCGATCCTCTGGTCACCAACGGTTCCGAACTCGTCCTGACCAGCCACGCCGCAGGGGCGACCACCGATCTCGAAGCGCTGGCGATCGCGTTCGACACCAATCATGATGGCGTGCTCTCCGCCGCCGACGCCGATTTCGGCAAGTTCGGCGTGTGGCAGGACGCCAATGGCAACGGCATCACCGATCCAGGCGAATTCCGCACATTGTCCGAAGCCGGAATCGTCAGCCTATCGCTGACGTCCGACGGCAACGCCCGCACTGCCGCGAACGGCGACGCCGTCGTTTACGGCGAAACCCAATATGTGCGGAGCGACGGCAGCATCGGCATTGCCGCCGACGCGGCGTTCGCGACGGGCGGATCGGCCAAGGAAGATCAGAAAGCTGCGAGCGCTTTCGCGAACCCCGGCTTCGGCCAGGCGCTCGTAGCCGCCGGGCTTGTGGCGGCACAGGCGGCTTACGCCACCCCACCGACACCGCCACAGCCCGGCACCGATACAAGCGGCAACGACACCGCGGCGACCGGGGATGCACCGGCCCGGCCCGAAGCCTCCGCATCGGATGCGCCGCACGGCGATCTGTTCGAAATCGCGGCGGACGATCATCACGTGACGGAGCCGGCCGCACCGACGCAGACATCACATGCTGGCGACACCGCCGATCAGGGGCACGCGGGCGGCCTGCAGGGCGACGATGCGCCCGCGCGTTCGGCCGACATGTCCACCGGAGATGCCGCACAGGATGGCGCGGACGCGCCGACGCCCGCGCCGGTGTTCGTCGATATGGCGCCGATCCCGGCGATCGCGGCCGCCGCGCTCGCAGCGGCTGCGGCACATGGCGATGCCCCGCGACCCGCTCTCGGCGAGATCGTCGCCGACGCGCTGGCGGGCGGATCGGGTCCGGACATCGATGCCTTGCTCGCGAGCCTGCCGGGCAATGCGAACGGCGGATCGAACGTCGTCGCGCTGTTCGGCGGGCCGGCGGCCGAACTCGCCATGGCGGGCTGGGCGGGCACCGCTCCGCATGCCGATCCGGTGGCCGCGGCGCACGAGGCGGCGATGGCCGTCACGCACGCCGTGGCCGCGCATTGAGGAAACAAGAAGCGATGGGGGACGGGATGATGATGAAATCAGCTCTCGGAGCGGCCGCGTTGGGCACCGCGATGATGATGGCGACGACAAGCGCGCACGCGCAGGCGAGCCCGCGCTCGCCGCTGCTCGACTTGCCGCAATCGCAACTGCGCGGCGAACTGGAGACGCGTTACCAGAGCGCGCTCGCGGCGACGCTCGCGCTCGACGTCAAGCGATCGGAGGATGTCCGTTACATCTGGGCGTCCGAGGCCAAGGTTCAGTGCGGAATCGCGATCGGCTATCTCAAGACGCGCACGGTGGATGCGGACAGCATCAACAAATGCGATGCCTTCACCGCGCGCCTCAGCCAAGTGCCGCCGCCGCCCGCCCCGTCATTGCCGCCGCCGCAGCCGCCCGAGCCAGCCTGTTCGGTGCCGCCCGTGGTTTCGGTCTTCTTCGACTGGGACGTCGACGTGCCGCCGGCCGATGCGCGCTCCACGCTCGAACAGGTGGTGCAGAGCCGCGCGATGTGCGGCTGGCGTCGGATCGAAGTGATCGGCCATACCGACCGCTCCGGCACCGACGGCTATAATCTCGGCCTGTCGAACCGCCGCGCGAACAACGTCGCGGCTTTGCTCGAAGCCGCCGGCGTGCCGCGCGGCGAGCTGGCGATCACCGGCCGCGGCGAATCCCAACTGAAGGTCGAGACGCTCGACGGCGTCCGCGAACCGATGAACCGCCGTGTCGAGATCGTCACGGTCGGATCGGGTCAATAGAGGGGGGTGGTGTCATGACTGCAAGCAGCAAGAGGAAATGGCTTCTCGCTTTTCCCGGCGCGTTCATGCTGAGCGTGGCGGGCGTGGCGCCGGCACAGGAGATCGACCTGAAATCGGCGATCCAGGCCGCACTGGAGAATAATCCGGAGGTCAACCAGGCCGCGCAGAACAAGGAAGCGATCGAGTTCGAGCGCAAACAGGCGCAGGGGTTGTTCCTGCCGCGCATCAGCGTGGAGGGCTCAGCCGGGATCCGTCGCCTCGAAAACGCGACCCGCCGCGCGCTCAACATCGCGGATCAGACGCTCTACCCGCTGGAAGCCAATGCGCTGGCCGAACAGGTCGTGTTCGATTCCGGCGGCCGCAGCGCCGAGCTGAAGCGCCAGGCCGCGCGCACCGACGGCGCCGCGCTGCGGGTGGAGGAGCGCTCGGAATTCGTCGCGCTCAACGTCGCCCGGCAATATCTCGACTATCTTCTGCAGGAACGCATCGTCGCCGCGTCCGACGACAATGTGACCTTCCATCAGAAGCTTGTCGGCGATCTGCGCGAAGGCGTCGCCAAGGGATCGATCAGCATCGCCGATCAGCAGCAGGCGGAGGAACGCTTCCAGGCCGCGAAGGTTCGCCGCACCGAGGCGCAGGAGGATCTGGCGAACGCCGCCATATCGTTCCGCACGCTGACCGGGCTTACGCTCACCCAGGCCTCCATGCCCGCGTCACCGCGCCCGAAGGTGCCGCCGACGCTGGCCGAGGCGGTGGAGCAGGCGCGCGAGCGCAACCCGCGCGTGCGCGAGGCGATGGCCGATATCGACGCCGCCTATGCGATGGTCGACAAGGCGGGTGCGGATCTGGGGCCGACCGTCTCGCTCGAAGGGCGTGGACGCATTGGCGAGGATATCGACGGTTTCCGTGGCAGCACCAACGACCTTCAGGGCCGCGTCGTGCTGCGCTGGAACCTGTTCGACGGCGGCATCAACCGCGCGAAGAAGCAGGAGATGGTGCGCCGCGCGAGCGAGGCCCGTTTCCGCATGCATCAGCTCTCGCGCGAGGCGGAAGAAGATGTCCGTCGCGCCTGGAACCGCTGGACGAGCCAGGAACAGCTCTTCGCGGACCTGCAGCAGCAGAGCCGGGTCGCCGACGACCTGCTGCTCTCCTATCGCGAGCAGTTCAATGTCGGGCGCCGTTCGCTGCTCGACGTGCTGGATTCGCAGAACACGCGCTACAATGTCCAGGTTCGCGCCGAGACCGCGCGCTTCTCGCAGATGTTCGGGCTCTATCAGGTGCTGGCCGCGACCAATCAGTTGCTGACGGCGATGGAGGTGGCGGCGCCGAGCGCGGCCAAGACCTATGCCCGTGAGCGCTTCAACGTGAAGGCGACCGCGCCGGCGGAGCTCATGGAAAGGCGGTATCCCGACTGACTTAGAGCATCGTGCGGAAAAGTGGGAACCGGTTTTCCGTTAAAACGATGCGATCACAAATAGCTGGAACAGGCTGCGCGATTCGGATTTCGCGCAGCCTGTTCCAGGGGTTCGTCGAGACACAGTGGTGGGAGTGTCGAGGTGAGTTTGTCAGGTTGGTATGAAGAGGCCGTCCGGCCCGATGGGCAGGACGATGTCCTGGCGTGCATCGAGCATGTCGCGCGGTGGTTCGACCGGTCGGCGTCGCCCGTCGCCGTGAAGGCGGGGCTGGCGCTCGACGAGTCGGGCCGGTTCCCCTTTCATCAGATCGAGCCCGCCCTCGACCGGTTCGGGCTCAGCGGGGAGCGGTTGCGTGGCGGACCGGCGCGATGGCGCGCGGCGGATCTGCCCGCCATCGTCCGGCTGGTCGATGGTCACGCGGCGGTGCTGCTCGGCGTCAATGACGGGCAATTCGAGATCCAGCTTCCGGGCCGCGACGCCTCCTTCTGGATCGACAGCGCGGAACTCCAGCGCTTCTACGATGGCGACGCGATTTCGGTGGCCGCCGATCCCACGCGCGAGCGTGCCGATGAACGACCATGGGACCGGCTGAAGCGCACGCACTGGTTCTGGAGCGAGGTCTGGAAGGTCCGCCGGTCCTTCGGCTTCGTCGCGCTGGCGGCAGTGCTCATCAACCTGCTCGGCTTCGCGCTCCCGCTGTTCACGATGAACGTCTATGACCGCGTCATCCCCAATCGCGCGGCGGCAAGCCTGTGGGTGCTCGCGCTCGGCGTGCTCATCGCCTTCCTGCTCGAATTCTCGTTGCGGCTCGCGCGCGCGCGGCTGATCGACGAAACCGGCCGGGACCTCGATTCCAGATTGTCGCAAAAACTGTTCGAAAAGGTGATGAATATCCCGCTGGCCGCCAAGCAGGGCAGCACCGGGGCGTTCGCGCGGCGCGTCTCCGAATATGAGATGGTTCGCGAATTCTTCGCCTCGACCACCGTCGTGCTCGCGATCGACGTCGTCTTCCTGTTCCTGTTCGTCGCGTTGATGGCGGTGCTCGCGGGCTGGCTCGCCCTGGTTCCGGTCGTCGCCATCGCCGTGATGGCCTTTGCCGGACTCACGCTGCAAAAGGCGATGGCGACCGCGGCGGTCGAGGCGCAGGCGGATTCGAGCCTGCAGCATTCGGTGCTGATCGAATCCATCGGCGGCATGGAGACGCTCAAGGCGTGCCGCGCCGAGGGTCGCATGCTCGGCCGCTGGAAACGCTATGCCGATATGAGCGCCGCCACCCAGGAACGGCTGCGCCGCCTGACCGCGATGGGCGTCAATCTCGCCTCGCTCTGCCAGCAGGCGACCAGCATCAGCCTGGTGATCGGCGGCTTCTACATGTTCAACGCGGGATCGATCTCGATGGGCGCGATCATCGCAATCGTGATGCTCGCGGGCCGTTCGCTCTCCCCCGTCGGCCAGCTCGCCTATCTGATGACGCGCGCGCGCCAGGCGATGGTGACGCTCGACAGCCTGCAAACGATGATGGGTTTCGACGACGAACGCGATCAGGGCAGCCGATCGGTGGTGCCACAGATCCGCGAGGGCGTGATCGCGCTCGAACACCTCGAATTTTCCTATCCGAACAGCAGCACACCGTCGTTGAACGACCTTTCGATCGCGATCCGCCCCGGCGAGCGCATCGGCGTGATCGGGCGGGTGGCGTCGGGCAAATCGACCTTCGGCCGGTTGCTGTGTGGCCTGTATCGCCCCAGCGGCGGCCACTATCTGATCGACGGGCTCGACAGCCGGCAGCATCATCCGCACGAGATCCGCTCCGCATTCCGCTATGTCGGGCAGGACGCGGAGCTGTTCAGCGGCACGATCCGCGACAACCTCGCGCTCGGCTCCACCCTCACCAACGACGACGCGCTTGTCGAAGCGTTGCGGGAATCGGGCGCGGGCACCTTCCTCGCGCGCGACGCGGCGGGTTTCGATCTTCATGTCGGCGAGCGCGGCAGCCGGCTGTCCGGCGGGCAGCGCAGCTTCTTGGTGCTGGCGCGCGCGCTGGTCGAGCCCTGCCGCCTGCTCTTCCTCGATGAACCGACCGGCGCGATGGACACCCAGACAGAACGGCTCTTCATCGAGCATCTGGCAAAGGCGCTGACGCCGGACCAGACGCTGGTGGTGTCGACGCATCGTAACGCGATGCTCGCCATCGTCGACCGGCTGATCGTGATCGATCAGGGCCGGATCGTCGCGGACGGCCCGCGCGACACCGTGCTCGGAACCCTCGCCGCCGCGGGAGAAAAACAATGAGACTGGTGCAGACCGCACATCCGGCAACACGCGTGCGCAGGGTTCATATGGCCATGACGTTGGTCATCATCGTCGCGGCGGCAGCCATGCTCTCGCAATCGGCCTGGCATTTCAGCGCGGCGCACGACCCGGAAACGCCCGAGCGCATCGCCGCCCAATTGGCCAGCCGGGAGCATCAGGCGCTGATCGCGGCAACGCGGGAGGGCGTCGCCGCACCGACGCTGGTCGGCGAGGACGCGGTGCGCATCAACGCCGCCTTGCCTTTCTCCAAGGCGCCGATCCTGCCCGCGTCGAGCTTCTCGATGCTCCGTGCGGCCGCGTCCGATAAGGAGCGTGCACAGCTCTGCATGGCTCAGGCGATCTATTACGAGGCCGGGTTCGAGCCGCTGGAAGGGCGCCGCGCCGTCGCGCAGGTCGTGCTCAACCGCCTGCGTCACCCCGCTTTTCCCAAGACGGTCTGCGGTGTCGTCTATGAGGGCGCGGATCGGCGCGTCTGCCAGTTCAGCTTCACCTGCGACGGTTCGCTGGCGCGCACGCCGGCCACCGGTGCCTGGCGCGAGGCGCAGGCGATCGCGAAGGCCGCGCTGGCGGGTGCTGTGGAACGCGCGGTCGGCACCGCCACCCATTATCACACCGACTGGGTTTCGCCCTATTGGGCCCCGCGCCTGACCAAGCTGGTTCAGGTCGGCGCGCACATCTTCTATCGCTGGCCGGGAAGCTGGGGCATGCCCGCCGCATTTTCCGGGCGTTATGCGGGGCTGGAGGCCTTGCCGGCGCTTGAGCTCCCGGCCGCGCAGCCGGACGTTCCGGCCGAGGTCGCGGCCATCCTCGCCAAGATGCCGCCGGAGCGGCGCGCCGAGAATGATGTCGGCGGCCGGCTCGACGTGACCAAGGGCTGGTCGCTGAGTATTCCCGCACCCGACGAGACGCGCTCCGCATTCGCGACGGCGACGAGCGGACAGGCAGCGCCCGCTCCGCGCACGGCCGCGCTCGCCAGCGCGGATCCAGCCGCCGACAAGCAGCGGCTGGCCAGCCAATGACCCGGATCCGGCAGTTCACGGCCTGGGTGCAGGCCTTGTCCGGAGCGAAGCTGGTGATCTTCACCAGTGCCGTCGGCCTGGGCGTCTTCCTGCTCTGGGCGAGTCTCGCCCAAGTCGACGAAGTGACGCGTGGACAGGGGCGGGTCATCCCCTCCAGCAAGGTCCAGGTCGTGCAGGCGGCCGAACCCGCGACGATCGATGCGATCCTGGTGCGATCGGGCCAGCGCGTCCGCAAGGGCCAGTTGCTCGTCCGGCTCGACGATACCGATTCCGCGTCGGCGCTCGGCCAGATCGCGGCGGAGAATCGCTCGCTCGCGGCGCGCGCCTCGCGGCTGGGTCAGGAAGGCGGCATTGGCGGCGGCAGCGATTGCGCGCCCAAGCCCGATGGTTCTGTCGCACCCGAATGCCGCGAGGAAGCCGCGCTCCAGGCCGTGCGCCGCCAGGCATTGGGCAGCCGCATGGCGGCGCTCGGCGCCGCCGTCGAGCAGCGCCGGCGCGAATTTGCCGAGGCGCAGGCGACTGCCTCGAGCCTGCGCGGCAGCATCGCGCTGGCGCAGCGCCAGGTGGAGATGCTGGCGCCGCTGGCCGAGAAATCGATCGTCCCGCAGACTGAATTGCTGACCGCGCGGCGAGAGCTGGTCGATCTCCAGGGCCGGCTGGCGGCGGCGCAGCAGACGATTTCGCGCGCCAGCGCGGGCGTGGGCGAAGCGCAGGCCCAGGCATCGGAGGCGTCGCTGCAATTCCGGCAGGAGGCGCTCAACGAACGCAGCCAGCTTTCCGCCAAGATCGCGGTGAACGCGGAATCGCTTCGGGGAGCCGCCGGACGCCTGCAACGCGCCGAGATCCGCTCGCCCGTCAACGGCGTGGTCAACGACGTCCAGGTCACTACCGTCGGTGGCTTCGTCAATGCCGGTCAGAAGATCATGCAGGTCGTGCCGATGGGCGACAAGCTGCTGATCGAGGCGCGCGTGAAGCCGAGCGACATCGCCTTCATCAAGGTGGACGATCGCGCCAATGTGAAAGTGACCGCCTATGATTTCTCGATCTATGGCGGGCTGGTCGGCAAGGTGGTGCAGGTGTCGGCCGACAGCATCTATGACGAGGTGGCGAAGGAAGCCTATTTCACCGTGGTGGTGCAGACCGACCGCGCCTATCTGGTCTCCGCTGGCCGGCAGCTTCCGATCACGCCGGGCATGATCTGCGATGTCGAGATCATCACCGGGCGCAAGAGCGTGCTGTCCTATCTGCTCAAGCCGGTCCTGAAGGCGCGTTCGGAGGCGCTACGCGAGCGCTGACATTCAGTCCGGACCATAGCCCGCCATATCGAGCGATGCGGTCCGCATCGGCGCCGTCACCGGATCGGCGCGATAGCCATGCATCCAGGCCTGGGTGCCAGCATAGGTGAAGATCGGCCGGTAATCGTTGGACTGACTGGCATCGAGCAGGCGATCGGTCTGATTGTCGAGCGTCACCAGCCGACCGTCCAGCCTGACCACCAGCAGGGCATGATCCGCCCGCCGCACCAGATCGCGCGCGACGACGAAATAGAGATCCTCGTCCGCGACGCCCAGCGCGCGCAGCATCTGCATCTTGGCGATCGCATAATCCTCGCAATCGCCCCTGCGGCTGCGCAGCGATTCCGCGGCGGAGGCCCAACGATCGGCCTGTCCGCCGCTCGCCCGGTCCTCGGCGAAACGGATGCGCGCATTCACCCAGCTATTGATCGCGGCGACCTGATCGGTGCGGTCGCGCCCGCGCATCGCGCGCAGCGTCGTCGCCCATGGCCCATGGCGCGCGCCGAGCGACGCGGCGCGGGCGGCGGCCCAACGCGCGCCGAGCGGCGTGGCCGAAATCCGCAGCGCGACCGAGCCGAAAATGTCCGGCCGATCACCCGCGACCGGTGCGATCGGCAGGATCATCGCGGCCGGCTTGAGCGGTGGCACCGCCTGCACGGCCTGCACCGGTTCAATCGGCGCGATCAGCGCCGGCCTGGGATCGCCGCAGAAACCGCGAAAGCCGGCGCCGGCGCCGATCGTACCGATATCAGGCACCTGCGACGCGAGCCCGTCATGCCGCGCCCGGATCAGTTCGAGCTTGCTGGGCGCGCCGCCCAATATGGCCTGCGCCTTGCTGGGTTCGATCGTGACCGGACGAGCCATGGCCAGTCGGCTTTCGGCCACGGCGGCGGCCGCGCACAGGCTGCTATAGGCGATCGGCAGGATCGTCGTTCCGGCATGCGCGGGGGCGCCCGAAACCAGCGCGACTACCATCATCGCGCCGGCCAACCGGGCAACAACAGCGCGCTTGAGGGACGATCCACCTGCCATGCTGCCTGCATGACGGGGAGCATCAAATATATGTTTAATGCGCTTGGTTAACCAAGCGTTCGCACACGCACGACCTGGCCGAGGCGCCATCGGCGCTTGCGTATCGCCCGTACATCCGATCTATCTGCAAGAACAGAATAAATCAGTGGGAGGACAAGCATGGCGGCGGGGCAAGCCTCGGGATCGGGGCTGCAAAAACGGCACATCGTTGTGCTGATGTGCGCGATCGCGACCTTCATCTGCTATATCGACCGGGTCAACATCTCGGTGGCGATCATTCCGATGGCCGAGGAATATGGCTGGTCGGGCACCACCAAGGGGCTGGTGCTCTCCTCCTTCTTCATCGGCTATATGGCGGCGATGGTCCCCACCGGCTGGCTCGCCAACCGGATCGGCGGACGGCTGCTGCTGGGCGGCGCGCTGATCGCCTGGTCGGCCTTCACCTTCCTGACCCCGATCGCGGGCTCGATCTCGCTCGCGGCGCTGATCGCCACGCGCATCCTAATGGGCGCGGGCGAGGCGGCGAGCTTCCCCGCGATCTACAATCTGCTCGCGCGCTGGATGCCGGGGCCGGAAAAATCGCGCGCCGCCGCGATCAACCTCACCGGCATTCCCATGGGTACCATCTTCGCGCTGCTCGTCACCGGCTGGCTGATCGAACATCATGGCTGGCAAAGCGTCTTCTATGCCTTTGGCGGGCTCGGGCTGGTCTTCGCGGTCTTCTGGTTCCGGCTGATCCATGCGCGGCCGGCCGTGCACCCGACGATCAGCGCCGAGGAACGCGCGCTGCTCGCGCCGATCGAGGCGGAAACGGGCACGGTGCGCCAGCCCATCCCATGGCGCGTGCTGCTGTCGCACAAGGCCGTCTGGGCGCTGATCATCAATCATTTCTGCAACAACTGGACGCTCTACCTGATGCTCGCCTGGCTGCCGAGCTACTTCCGCGACGTCCAGCATATGTCCGTGGCGGGCTCCGGCCTGTTCGCGATCGGCCCCTGGATCAGCCAGTTCGTGGTCGGCAATGCCGCCGCCGTCGTCGCCGACAAGATGATCGCGCGCGGCGCGGACGTCACGCGCGTGCGGCGCATCATGCAGTGCGGCGGGCTGCTCGGCAGCGCGGCATTCTTCCTGCTCGCATTGCAGGCGACCACGCCAACGATGGCGCTGGTCTGCATGTGCGGTGCGCTGGGCGTCGGCGCACTCGCCTTCGCCGGCTTCGCGGTCAACCATCTCGACATCGCGCCACGCCATGCCGACGTGCTGTGGGGCATCACCAACACCGCCGGCACCCTGCCCGGCATCATCGGCGTCGCCGCCACCGGGCTGCTGCTCGACCTGACCGGCGGCTATACGGCGACCTTCCTGCTCGCGGCCGGCGTCAATGTGCTGGGCGCGGTGATCTGGCTGGCGTGGGGCACGGGGCGCCGGATCATCGACTGATCCGGCACCTCCGCGCCGCTCTCATTCGCAGGGATAGAAGCGCCCGTCACGAGCGCGATAGCTGTCGGTTCGCTCGTCATAATTGCCGTAGCGATCGATGCAGTAGCGGCGGCGCTCGCGGAGTTCCTTTTTCTTCTTGCTGTCCTTCGCGACCGCCGCGATCACCCCGCCCACGATCGCGGCGCCGACGCCCCCCGCGACGACACCTTCGGTCCTGGCGTCGTCGCGGCGATCGCGCTCCCTCTCCCGTTCGCGCCGATGCCAGGCACGCCGGTCGCGATCACGGCGGGATTCGCAGCGCACACGGTCGCGACCGTGCAAGCCGTCGCAGCGATCGATGGACGGCCCCATGGGGCGTGGCGGCGGACGATGGCTCCAGCGCCGATCCTGTGCGTCCTGCGCATGCGCGACGGGAACGGGCGGCATGGCACCGGCAAGCCAGGCAAACGCGCCGAACGCCAGCGCACATCTTCTCAAATGAGCGACCATGTCTCTACTCCGAACTGGCGGCCAGAAGGGAGACCGCGCCCCGGACAGGACATGACGGACATTGCCGGGAGTTGGCGCCGACCGCCGAACCGCCCGGAAAGCGCGTTCAGCAGCCGAGCAGGGGTTTCTCGAAATCGTCGATCAGCCATCCCTCGGACGCGCGATGCGCATAGAAGGTATAGAAACAGCGCTGCGTCTCCGTGGTGGACGGCGCGAATTCGGTCGCGACCTCCTGCCGGGGCCTTCGCTTCCCCTTCTCCTCGACGGTCGTCGTCGCGGCGCCGAACGAGGTGACGGTGCTTTCCTCCAGCCATTGATAGGCGCGGCGTCCGCCGGGCAGATCGCGCACATCGACGGGCGGGCCATATCTGGCCATCACCGCTTCCGGCGGGCGGCCGATATAGCCACGCATGATGTCGGTCGCGCAGCCCGTGAGCGCCAATGTCGCCAGCAACATGGCGGCCCGGGCGGAAACGGGGAACGGGCTGTGGCGTTTCATGAAACCTCGCGATCGGATCGATGCGGCAGCCAACGCCATCAGCATTGCGTCAGGCTGGCAGCGATCGCGTCGCGGCGAGAAATTCGAGCCGCATCGTCGCACCACCATCGGGCGCGTCCGACACCTCGATCCGCCCATGATGCCGGTTCATCACCTGCCGCACCAGATTGAGGCCCAGCCCCGCCCCGGTCGAGCGTGCGCGCAGCCGGTAAAAGGGCTCGAAGATCCGCTCGCGCTCATGATCGGGAATGCCGGGCCCATTATCCTCCACCTCGACGGCGCTGTCCTGGACGCGGATGACGACATGGTTGCCGCCATGTTCGATCGCGTTGCGGACGAGATTGCACAGGATGCGCTCGATCGCGCCCGCATCGCCCCAGACGGGCGCATTGCCCAGATCAATCACCTCGACCTCGCAACCATTGGCGATCAGGATCGGCGCGAGATCGGCCGCGACGGTCTGCGCGATCAGGCCCAGATCCACGCCGCGCGAAAGCGACATGCCCTTGTCGATCCGCTGGAGATCGACGAGCTGCTCCGCCAGCATACCGAGCCGGCCAACGTCGCGACCCAGGCGGTTCACGATCCGGGCATCCTCCAGCCCCTCGATCTTGGCCTGGAGGATCGCGATGGGCGTGCGCAGTTCGTGCGCGGCATCGACGACGAAGCGCTGGTGCCGGTCATATCCCTCGTCAAGCCGATGCAGCGCGCCGTTGATCGCCCGCACCAGTGGAATCACCTCCGCCGGGATGTTCTCCTCGGCGAGCCGGTATCCGCGCCGATCCGTATCGATCAACTCGGCTTCGCGGGCGACGGTCGCCATGCCGGCAAAGGCCCTGCTCACGATCCACGGGATCGCGATCACGGTGATGACCGCGAGCAACGCCAGGATCGGGATCATCAGCAGGTTGGAGAGGAACAGCACGACGAATGTCAGGCTGAACAGGCGCCCTTCCCCCAGCACGGTGAAGGTTCCCGCCGGCCCGTCCGCCTTCCGGATGACCGCCGAAAGTTCGGACGGCTCACCCACATCGCGGATGTCGGCGAAGCTCAGGCGATCGAGCTGCCGGCCGATCGCCCGATAAGGCTCGGGCACGATACCCTCCTGCACGATCTCACCGCGGCTGCTGCGCGCGACGAACCAGAAATCGGGCACGGCGGCGCGCAGCGCCCTCATCTCGTCGGTTTCCCGCAGTTCCAGCCGGCCATCGGGCCGCCGCGCGATCGCGCGCGCCGCGATGTCGGTGATCTGGGGATCGACCAGGGCGCCGCCGGTATCCGCGCGGATCAGGAACGCGACAAAGGCCAGGCCGAACATGAACAGCACGACGATGTGGAACAGCAGAAGCTGGACGATCAGGCGGCGCTTGAGCGATCGCGGCTTACGACGCCTCATGGCGCACGGCGAAGGAGATAGCCCACGCCCCGGATCGCGTGGATCTCCACCCCGGCCCCGGATTCGGACAGTTTCTTGCGCAGCCTGGAAATGTGCGAGTCCAGCGTGTTCGACTGGATCTCGTCGTCAAAGCCATAGACCGCCTGTTCGAGCGCAGGGCGCAAAACCGTGCGCCCGCGCCGGCGCATCAGCGCCGCGAGCACGCGCAATTCGCGGCGCGGCAGATCGAGGCGGATATCGCGCACATGCGCCTCGTCATGCGTCATGTCGTAGATGAGGTCGCCAAGCTGCACCTGTTCCGTCGCCAGGGTCGCGGGGCGGCGGCGCACCGCCCTGATCCGCGCGAGCAATTCCTCCGTCGCAAAGGGCTTGGCGAGATAGTCGTCCGCGCCGTGATCGAGGCCGGAAACCCGATCGGCGATGCCGCCATGCGCGGTGAGCACGATCACCGGCACACCGGGATTGCCACGCCGCAATTCGGGAAGCAGCGACAAGCCCTCGCCATCGGGCAGGGTCCGGTCGAGCAGGACAAGATCATGGTCGCCATCGATCGCGGCCTCGCGCGCGTCGGCGAAGCTGTGGACATGATCGACGACGAAGCCCTCACGCTCCAGCACCGAACGGAGCGCCGCCGCCATTTCCATCTCATCCTCGACCAGCAATATCCGCACCGATCCCGCTCCGTTTCCGTTGATTGGGCCGCAACGGGGGACGGCACGCCGCCGTGCCGCCGCCCGGCGTGCCACGCCTAGAGGCTGATCGCCATTCCAAGCTGGGTCCGCGACGCCCTCAGTCCGTCGCGGTAATTGACGCGGTTATATTCGGCGCGGACGAAGAAGCCCGGCGCGATCGCGGTCTCGATACCGCCGCCATACAGGAAACCGCTCTCGGTGGCACCGGTGCGGATATCCTTTGTCGCGGTCGCCACGAAATCGGTCTTTTCGCGCACCCGCAGCCAGCTATATCCCGCGCGGCCATAGACCAGGATATTGTTGGCCGGCAGGATGCCGGCGCGGCCCGATACGTCCCAGCTCCAGCCGGGCGTGAGCGAATATTCACCCGTGGCGCTCTTGGCACGCAGCCGCTTGCCGCCCCGGCCAAGCCCCGCCTCGGCGCCGATGACCAGCATGTGGCCGAGTTCCATGTCGAAGCCGGCATGGGCGCGATAGCCGAAGCCCGCCCGATCCCTGTCGATCGTGGTGCCGATCCGGGTCAGCGGATACTCCGCCTCATGCGAACGATAGTCCGCCGATACCCCGACCTTCATGCCGCTGAAGCTGCCTTCATCCGCGGATTGCGCGAAGGCGCCGGCCGGCACCATCACGCATACTGCCGCAACAAGAATTCGACTCTTCATCTCTCATTCCTTCACTGGACCTTGATTGGCCGCACGCACCCGAGGCGGCGGCCGCGCGCCTCTTCCACCCGATGCGTTGCCGCGGCATTGCGCGACCCGGATCGGCATCGACCTATTCGCGACAGAGGCTTATGAGCGTTCGCGATCGCGACTTTCGATCGACCGATCCGATCGAAAGGGCTGACGAAGAACCGGAAATAAGGGCACCCAGATGAAGGCGATGTTCTACGATGCGTTCGGGCGGGCGCCGACGATCGAAAGCCTGCCCGATCCGGCGCCGGGTGAAGACGGCGTGGTGGTCGAGGTCGGCGCGACGGGCATCTGCCGTAGCGACTGGCATGGCTGGATGGGGCATGATCCCGATATCCGGTTGCCGCACGTGCCGGGCCATGAGCTGGCCGGCCGCATCGTCGCCGTCGGACGGGGCGTGCGGCGTTTCGCTGTCGGAGACCGGGTGACGGTGCCGTTCGTCGGCGGCTGCGGCCGTTGCGGCACCTGCCATTCGGGCAACCAGCAGATCTGCCCCAGCCAGTTCCAGCCGGGCTTCACCCATTGGGGCTCCTTCGCCCAATATGTCGCGCTCGATTTCGCGGACACCAATCTTGTTGCGCTTCCAGATGCTGTCGACGACGCCACCGCCGCCAGCCTTGGCTGCCGCTTCGCCACCTCCTTCCGCGCGGTCGTCGATCAGGCCCGACTGAAACCGGGCGAATGGATCGCCGTCCATGGCTGCGGCGGCGTCGGCCTGTCGGCGATCATGATCGCCGCGGCGCTGGGCGCGTATCCGATCGCGATCGACCTGGCGGACGACAAGCTGGCCTTTGCCCGCGAATGCGGCGCGGTCGCGACGATCAACGCCGCCGATGTGCCGTCGGTGGTCGAGGCGGTGCGGGAGATCACGGGCGGCGGCGCGCATGTGTCGATCGACGCGCTGGGGCATCCGACGACCTGCTTCAACTCGATCCAGAATCTGCGCCGGCGCGGCCGCCACGTCCAGATCGGCCTGATGGTGGGCGAGCATTCGACGCCCAGCATCCCGATGGCGCAGGTGATCGGCCACGAGCTGGAGATCTATGGCAGCCACGGGATGCAGGCATGGCGCTACGATGCGATGCTGGCGATGCTCGAAACCGGCAGGATCGCGCCCGGCGCGCTGATCGGCAGGCGCATCACGCTCGACGAAGGCATTGCCGCGCTGACCGCGATGGACACGTCGGAAGCCGTCGGCCTGAACGTCATCACGACGCTCGGCTGAACCCGCCTATTCCAGATAAAGCGCGCGCAGCCGCGCCAGATCGACCGCGTTCAGGCCGATTTCCTGCTCCAGATAGGCGGAGACCGATCCCCAGCGCTTCTCGATCACCGCGAAGGACACCGCCAGATACGGCTTGCCATCCGACGACGACAGCGAAGGCGGTTTCGCGGTCTCCGGCTCCTTCCGGTATTTCGCGAAATAGGCATAGACCGGATTGACCGTCGCCAGCCCGTCGGGGATCGGCGCCACTTCCCATTCGGTATGGCGATGGCGCTCCGACAGCAGATAATCGGCATAGATGGTCTCGCGATCGACGCCGAGCGCACTCAGCACCAGTGCGGCGGCGAGGCCGGTGCGGTCCTGCCCCGCCGAACAGTTGAACAAGGTCGCGCCCTCGTCGGCGAGCAGCCGATCGAACAGCAGCCGTACCTGCGGCGCGATCATCGTCGGCAGCACGGTGTACATGTCCTTGATCGCCGCTTCGGTGCCGTCCTTCTTGAGCGCGGTCTGGATCGTCTCCAGCAGCGGGGCGAAGGAATAGCCGACCGCATTGTAGCGGATGCCATCGAGCCGGGTCGGCGCCAGGATGCGTTCCTCATCGGATCGCAGGTCGACGATATTGCCGATGCCCAGCGCGCGGACGGCGGCGACATCGCTATCGGTCAGCATCGGCTGCGCGCCCGCGCGATAGATGCGCGCCCAGCGCACATGCTTGCCGCCCGCCGCCGCATAACCTCCGATGTCGCGGAAATTGGACGCCTGTTCCAGCGGAACGATCCGTTCCCGAATGGCCGGTGCGGCGCGCGCGACGGGCGCCGCCTCCGCGATCGCCTGCGCATCCGCATTGGGCTGGACACAACAGGCGAGCAGCGGCCCCAGGCCGATCAGCAGCAAATGCCTCATATTTCCACTCTCCCTGTTTCGGCGGGCCGCACGCCCTTGATATTCGCCAGCCGCGATGTCGCGGCGGCGAGCGCGAATGCCGCGATGAAGCCGTCGAGCGCCGAGGCGCCGGTGATGCCCGCCCCATATTCGCCATATGTCGCGATCGCGCTCGCCACGCCCCAGATGACCAGGCTGCGCCAGCGCACATCGGCCGCCACCACCCGGCCGAACAGCGCCTGCTGGATCAGGATCGCGGCGGCGGGCGGAAACACCAGGCCGAGCAGGACGAGATAGCTGACAAAGGCGTTCTGCGCGCCGGCGAGTGCGATCAGCGCTCCGATGGCGGCCGTTACGACCACGATGTGCGTGAACCGGACCCGCTTCAACCAGGTCGAGGTGACCAGCGCCGACGAATAGAGCGTCATGATCCCGTTCTGCGTCAGGCCGAGCGGCAGCAAGATCGTCAGCATCGCGGGCATGCCGAGCAGGATCAGTACTTCGGCCGGATCACCGCTGCGGACGACGAGCCCCGCCGCCGCATAGCAGGCGATCACCACCGCCCATACCGGCCCCAGCGCCATGCCGGCCGCGATCATCGCATCGCGCGGGCGGCGGATGAAGCGGCTATAGTCGGGCAGGATGATGCAGCCGATGACGAAGGATCCGATGATCGCCGATATACCCCGGCCGAGCGGTGCCGCCGCGCCGGCGACGGTGTCCACCGTCTCCAGCCGTGGCAGCGTCCTCAGCGCGACGAAGATCAGCAGCAACACCAGCAGGGGCACGAAGATCAGCGGCACCCGCGCGATCACCGCGAAGCCGAAGATCGCGATCGCGCCGATGATCAGCGTCGCGCCGACGATGCCGATCGCGAGCGGCGGCTGCGCACCGAACGCGCGACGGATGCCGCCCACCGCCAGTTCGCCGATAAAACCCATCTCCACCGCGAACCAGCCGAGCAAGGCGACGCCGAGCGCGGCGGTCAGCACCCGTGCGCCCGCGGGGCCAAAGGCCTGTTCGGACAGCAGCGCCGTCGATCGCCGCGTCCTGACGCCCGCATAGGCCATCAACATGGCAAGTCCGGCCGTCAGCGCGCAACCGGCGACGGTGACGACCATCGCGTTGGGCAGGCCATAATCGCGGCCGATCGATCCGCCCAGGATGATGATCGGCACCCCCATGATCGAACTGATCAGGATGAGCGTGATCGAGGCCGCGGAGCGGTTGGCGTGCTCGGCCGGCACGGGTTCACGCGGAAATTCGTTGCTCATTCGACAGGTCTCTTCCGAAGGCTGCCCCGCGCGCCGCGCCGGGTCCGCGCGTTTCAGGGCATGGCATATCCGACCATCGCCTTGGGGCGCGGCTCGGGGAAGCAGTGCTTGCTGTGCGTCAGCCCCGCGCGAACGATCCCTTCCGCGATGCAGACCGTCGCCGGGATCGGATCGATCACCGGAATCCGGTGGCCGCGTTCGGCCAGATAGGCCTCGATCGCCGACGCGCAGCCCAGAAAGCCGGTGCAGCCCAGGATGATGACGTCGGCATCGTCCTGCTCCACCGCCTCCAGCGCACACTCGCCCAGCCGCCGCTTCGCCTCCTCGATCCGGGGCTCCAGCTCCAGCACGGGAATGTCGACCACCTTGATCGCCGCCAGCTTCTCCTGAACGGCGCAGAGCCGCACCAGGTTGCGAACCATGGGTTTCACCGCGTTGAGCACGGTGACATAGCCGAAGCGCTGCCCAAGCATCGCGGCCAGGTGCATCGATGTCTCGCCCGGCCCCAGCACCGGGATCGACAGCATTTCGCGCGCCGCCTTCACCCCCGGATCGGCCATGCAGTCGACGATGACGGCATCCGCGCCCGACCGCTCGGCCTTGATCGCTTCCGCGATCGTCGCGGGAACCGCGAACGCCTCGTCATATTCGCTCTCGATCGAGGGCGGCCCGGTTTCGAGCAGCGACTGGGTGATCGTCAGGCCCGCATGGGTGAGGTGCGCGACGTCGTCGAGCGAGCGCACGCCCTTCGTCGTCACCGGCGTCACCAGATGGATACGCATGAAGGCCTCAGCCCCGCGCCGGATCGACGGTCTCGGTCAGCGCACCGGCGGTGCCGCCGCGCAGATAATCGTCGGTCTTCTTCAGCCAGTCCTCGCGGCGGGGCGACCACATGTCGATCTCGACGACGCGGCCGATCATCTCGGCGCCATGCGGCTGGTGGGGCGGGATCACCATCACTTCGCCGGCATGCAGGTCGCGCGTCTCGCTCTTCGCCTCGTCGAACCAGAAGCGCATCGTGCCCTCGACCACCTGGGTCACCTGTTCATTCTCGTGCGCGTGGAGCGGCACGACGAAGCCGTCGTCGAAATAGATGCGCGCGATCGTCATCTTCTCGCCGGTCACGATCTGGCGGCTCATCCCCTCCGCCACCTGCTCCAGCGGCACATCGTCCCATCTCAGTATCTCAACCATCGATATCCTCCCTCTCGCCAGCCCTCACCGGCGTCAGCCAATTCTTCCGATCCTTCACCCTGCCGCGCACCACATCCTGGAAAGCGGCGCGCAACCGCTCCGTGACGGGGCCGATGCGGCCATCGCCGATGCGGATATGATCGACGGTGCCGATCGGCGCGATCTCGGTCGCGGTGCCGGTGAAGAACAGTTCGTCCGCGATATAGAGAAACTCGCGCGGAAAGGCGCTTTCCCGGACGGGGATTCCCAGTGCCGACGCGATCTCCATCACCGCCGAGCGCGTGATGCCCGAAAGGATGCTGCCATCAACCGGCGGCGTGATCAGCACGCCATCGCGCACCGCGAAGATATTCTGCCCGCTGCCCTCGCTCACCATGCCGTCGGGCGACAGCGCGATCGCCTCGGCGAAGCCGCCTGCGATCGCATCGAGCTTGATCAGCGTCGCGTTGTTGTAGTGGCCGGCGGACTTGGCGAGCGCGGGGAAAGTATTGGGCGCCGGCCGGTTCCACGATGAAACACAGACGTCGATACCGCGATCGGCTTCGCTATGATCGAGATAGCTGCCCCATTGCCAGCTCGCGATATAGGTCTCCACCGGATTGCCGATCGCGGCCATGCCCATGTCGCCATAGCCGCGCATCACCATCGGCCGCAGATAGCAGTCCTCAAGCCCGTTGGCGGCCACCAGATCGATACAGGCGCGTTCCAGCGCGTCGATCGAATAGGGCAGGTCGATACGATAGATGCGGCAGGAATCGTGCAGCCGCCGCAGATGTTCGCGCAGGCGGAAGATCGCCGGCCCGGCATCGGTGCGATAGCAACGTATGCCCTCGAACACCGACGACCCGAACTGCACGCCGCCCGACAGGATATGCACCTGCGCGTCGGCCCAGCGGACATGACGTCCATTGTGCCAGATATAATCGGGCTCGTTGATCGATTTGCCCATCAGGCCCTCTCCAAACAGGTCGCGGCGGGCGGATGCGCGCGCGGCGCCCCCGCCCGCCCGCGCATCAGAATTTATACTGCACTTCGATGCCGTAGCTGCGCGGCGGGCTGAAGGTGCGGCTGAACAGACCCGCGAAGGGAGACAGGCTCAGCGCCTGCTGCGTGTTGAGCAGATTCTCGACGAACAGCTTGGCGCTGTAGCGGTCGTTCTCCACGCCGATACGCGCATCGATGAAGGTCTTGTCCTTGATCGGGAAGACTTCGTTGACGCGCAGGAACATGCCGCTCTGGTAGCGGTAATCGACGCGGCTCACGAAATCGAGCGTGTCGCTCACCGGCTCCTGCCACTGCATCGATGCATTGGCGGTCCATTTCGGCGTGAACGGCGCGCGGGTCTTCGCCGCGTTCTGGACGATCGCGTCGGTATAGCCGATGCCGCCCGAGAAGCGCAGCTTGTCGGTCGCCTGCAACGCCACGTCCGCCTCGAAACCCATGATCTTGGTACGCGGGATGTTGGTGGTGGTGCGGAACGGCGGCGTCGCGATCGTCTGCGTCACCTGCTGGTTCGAATAATCGATGCGGAACGCGGCAGCGTTGAAGGTCAGGATATTGTCGAAGAACTGGCTCTTCAGGCCGATCTCGTAATTCTTCGTCGCTTCGGACAGCGCCCGGTTGCCCGAATTGAAGAAGCCGAACCGGAACCCTTCGGAATAGGTGGCATAGGTCATGATCTTCTTGGTCCAGTTATAGGCAAGCTGGACCTTCGGAGTGAAGGCGCTGTCCTTCGCCTTCAATGAATCGACCAGATTGCCCGCCGGATCGGTCACCTTGATCGGCGTGTCCGTGCGCGGATCGGTGACGCGGGTATTGCCGTAATTATCCTCGTCGTAACGGCCCGCCAGCGTCAGTTCCAGCCCATCGGTGATGTCGTACGACGCCTGGGCGTAAACGCCCCAGATCTTGTCGAGCTTGCGATCCCAGCGATCGAGCAGATAGGTGCGCGACACCGAGGGGCCGGCGATCAACTGGCCCGCGCCCAGATGCGTGTAGGACAGGCGCCGCGCCAGTTCGAGCCCGACCACCCAGCGCAGCCGCTGGTCCGATTTGGAGGTCAGGCGGAGATCGGCGCTGTAGGTCTCGAAATTGTCGGTCAGGTCCTGGAACTCGTCGATCACCTGGCCGGTCGTGGCGGCATCGCCATAGGTCGCCGCGCCGAACAGCGTGCGGTTGGCGGCCGCCGGGCCGCCCTCGTAATTCACCGTACCGAACAGGGTCTGGTTGATGTCCTGATAGGCAAGCACCGCCGAGAAGGTCGCGAAGTCGAGATCGGCCTCGCTGCGCAGCGAGACGTCAACCAGCCGGCGCTCCTCGCGACCCAGATAGCCCTTGCGGCGCAGCGGGCCGGGATTGGCGGCGGTGTTGAATTCGTCGACCAGCGCGGCATTGGCGATCTTGTCGACGGTGCCCGGCGCGGAGCCGTGCGAGTCCGTGATCGAGGCGCGCAGGTCGAAGCTCAGCTTGTCGCTGGGCGTGAACAACAGCCGCGCACGCCCGGTCTTTTGCTGGCGCGCATCGACCGCGCCGGTGCCGTTGGCGGTCTTCACGATGCCGTCGGTGTCGTTGAAATAGCCGCTCACCGAATAGAACAGCGTGTCGGCGACGATCGGGCCGGAAACCCCGCCCGAAAGCTTGATGTCGTTGCCACGCGCATAGCTGGCCTGCACCCGGCCCTCGAAATCCTGGCTCGGCTTGCGCGTCACGATGTTGATCGCGCCGCCGATCGCGCCGGCGCCATAAAGCGCGCCCTGCGGTCCCTTCAGCACCTCGATGCGCTCGACGTCGAGCAGCGTGCCCTGCTCCATCGCGTCGATCGAGGTCGCCTTCACCCCGTCGATCACGAAGGCGACGGGCGGCCAGCCCTGGCGGCCGGAGGTGATGCCGCGAATGGTGATGTTGCTTTCGCCCGAACGGAAGCCTTTGCGCAGGATCACGTTGGGCACCATGTCCGCGATGTCCTGGATCTGGTCGATGCCGGCGGCGGCGATGTCCTTCGCGCTGAACGCGGCGATGGAATCGGGCACGTCCTGCAGGCTTTCGGCGCGCAGGCGCGCGGTGACGACGATATCGCCTTCGTCAGTCGCCGCCTCGGCCTTGGCCGGCGCTTCCTGCGCCATCGCGGCGCCCGCTGCCAGCGGACTGAGCATGGTCGCGGCCAGCATGGCCGGAATCATCGTTTTGATCATCTTGAACTCCCCAATCAAGTTGCTGTTTTCATTCATGGTTTTACGTTTACTGATCCGGCGCTAGCACCAGCCCGCCACGGCTCTCCCCGGCCTCGAGGATGCGGTGCGCGTCGGCGGCGCGGGACAGTGGCAGAATGTCGGGATCGATCGGACGCACGACGCCGCGATCGAACGCGTCGAACGTCTCGTCGATATAGGTGCGGAGCTGTTCGGGCGTGCGGATCTTGTGAAACAGGATCGGCCGGGTAACGCTGAGCGAGCGGACCGCGAGGTCGGACGGAGGGAACGGCTCGACCGGACCAGAGGACTGGCCGAAATTGACGAGCGTGCCGCTATAGTCGAGGCAGCGCAGCGATCCGGCGAAGGTGTCGCGGCCCACGGAGTCATAGACGGCGGCGACACCCGCGCCGTCGGTCAGCGCATCGACGCGCGCGACGAAATCCTCAGACCGGTAGAAGATGATCTCGTCGGCGCCGCAGGCCCGCGCCACCTCGGCCTTGGCCTCGGTGCTGACGGTGCCGATCACGCGCGCACCCAGCGCCTTGCACCATTGGCAGAGCAACTGGCTCACGCCGCCCGCGGCCGCATGGACCAGCACGGTCTGGCCCGCCTGAACGCGGTGCGAATCCTTGACCAGCATCCGCACCGTGAAGGTCTTCATCAGCGATGCCGCCGCCTGCGCGTCGCCGATCCCGTCGGGCAGGCGAAAAGCGAGATCGGCGTTCAGGATGCGCCGCGCGGCATAGCCGCCATAAGCGCCGCTGATCCAGGCGGCACGGTCGCCCACCGCCAGATGCGTGACGCCGGGGCCGACCGCCTCGACCACGCCCACCGCGTCCAGCCCCGGAATCCCGGGCAGCGCGAGCGTCCGGTACTGGCCGGTGCGGACATAGGTGTCGTGGAAATTGACGTTGATCGCACTGTGCCGCAGCAGGATCTCGCCCGCGCCGGGTTCGCCCAGTTCCACCTGTTCGAGCACCAGCTCTTCGGGGCCGCCATGGCGGCGCAGGACGATCGCGTCAGTCCGCATGGACAGGGCTCCGGGCGACGGCGGGCGCCAGCCCGTCCAGCGGCAGATCCTCGACGGCCACGAAATCCATGTCGAAGCCGAAGGCGCGCGGGCCGAAGGTCGCCAGCGCCTCGGGCGTGCGCATGATCGGCGGCACACCCACCGCCATCACCTTCACGCGCTGGCCGAAGCGCAGCGCCTCTGTGGTGATCGGCTCGCCGGTCTCGCGGTCGAGTATGGTGATCAGGTCGGGCACCATCGTCAGCGTCCGCCCCGCCTTTTCCGCGGTCAGGAATTCGTTCTGGAAGGTGATGCGGCAGGGGTCGTCCTCACCGTCGATCGGCACCAGCGTCACCGCGCCGCGCGCGAAGCCGCCCTGCGTCTCGCGCAGCACGTCGGACACCTTGCCGTCATACAGGATACGGGCGTGGCGCGGCGGATTGGCCTGGGCGAAGAAATCGATCAGCGCGGTGAAGGGGCATTGCTTGCTCGCCCGCGCGGCGCTGATCGTCTGGCCGATCCGCAGCGACAGCGTCAGCGTGTTGGGCACCGCCGTCCGCTTCACGTCCGCGCCGCTCATCGGATAGAGCGCGATCTGCGCCATCGCGCCCAGATTGATCACCGCACTGCGCGCCAGCCGCTCGGCCAGCACATTGGACTCGGTCTCGATGCTCATCAGGTCGCCGCGCTCGCTCGCCAGGCTCAGCGGCGCGCTCTTGCAGCCATAGACGCTGAAGGTGACCATGTGCAGTTCGGGAAAAGCGCGGCCCATGCCGTCGGCATCGACCACGGGCAGCCCCATGCGCGCCGCCACCACCAGCGGCAGCGTGCCATTGGCGCCACCCGCCTCGATCGAGATGATCGCATCGGCCTTGCGCCCCAACCGGTCCTCGACCGCGCGCACCGCCTGCTCGGCGGCGACCATGCAGGGGATCTTCTCGATCATCACGGTCGGCGCGCCGATGCCCGCGGCGGTGATCACCAGCGCATCGTCGGGCAGGTCCTGCGGATCGATGATGTCGGCGCGGCGACCCTCGTCGAATTCCTGCTGAAGCATCAGCCGGCCGATATAAGGATCGCCGCCCCCGCCGGTGCCCAGGAAGGTGGCGCCGGTCGCGTAATCGATCAGGTCTTCGCGGTTGAGTTCCATGGTCAGACCCCTTCGACTTCGGGCTGGAATTGGGTGACGGTCGCCAGCTCGCCCACCGCCTTCACGCGGACGCGCACCGCGCCGCTCGGCGCGTAGGACAAGGGCAGCTCGTCGACCTCGATGATCGAAACGCTGTCGGCCTCGGCGCCCGCATCGACGACGCGGCGCACCGCCTCTGCGCGCGCCTGGTCGAGCGCGGCGTCGCGGCCGGTCTCGGCATAGTGGAAGACGCGATCGACCTCCCCGCCCACCTGCGCGATGGCGGCACCGATCGCATTGGCCTCGGACGAACGCTCGGGGATCAGCAGTTCGCCGACGCCCTTCAGCTCGCGGTCGATCAGCACGCTGCCGCCGCCGACCAGCACGACGGTCGTATCGTCGGCGGAGGTCTTCATGCGATCGATCGCCTGCTCCACCTTGCGGTGGATCTCGTCGACCGCCGCCTCGACGAACGCCGCGTCCAGATGCGCCACCCGATCACGATCGCCGATATCGGCAATGCCTGCCGCCACCGCGATGTCGGTGGTCGTCAGCGTCTCGCCGCCGAACACCAGTGCCTCGCGCGGCAGGCGATAGCCCACCGATTGCGGGCCGATCCGGCGTGGATCCTGCGGGTCGACGCGCGTGCCGCCGCCCAGGCCGATCGCCAGGATATCGGGCATGCGGAAATTGGTGCGCACTCCGCCGATATCGACGGCAAGCGAGGATTCGCGCGGGAAGCCGTTCACCAGCACGCCTACATCGGTGGTGGTGCCGCCGATATCGACGACGATCGCGTCCTTGCGGCCCGAAAGATAGGCGGCGCCGCGCATCGAATTGGTGGGGCCGGACGCGAAGGTCAGCACCGGATAGCGCGCGACGAAGTCAGCGCTCATCAGCGTGCCGTCATTCTGGCTGATGAAGAAGGGCACGGTCACGCCCAGGCTGCGCAGCGCCTCCCCAAAGGAATTGACCACGCGTTCGGACAGATCGGCGAGCGACGCGTTCATGATCGCGGCATTCTCGCGCTCGATCAGCCCCATGCGGCCGAGCTCGCTCGACACGGTGACGCGCGCGCCCGGAATCTCGCCCCGCACGATCTCGGCCGCGCGCTGCTCCATCGATGCGTCGATCGGCGAGAAGACGCAGGAGATGGCGATGGCGGTGATGCCCGCCTTGCGGATCTCGCGCGCAGCGACGGCAACCGCCGCCTCGTCCAGCGGCGCGATCAGCTGGCCGTCAAACTCATAGCCGCCGCCGACCAGATAGATGCGCTTGCCCACCGCCATCAGCAGGTCGCGCGGCCAATCGATCAGCGGATCCAGGCTGCGCGCGGCGGGCAGGCAGATGCGGATCACCGCGACATCGTTCAACCGCACGCGCTCGACAAAGGCGTTGGTGAATTGCGTGGTGCCGATCATCACCCCGTCGATCGCATCGGGGGCGATGCGCGCGGTGCCCAGCAGCTTGCGGATCGATGCGACGACGCCCGACCCGACATCCTCGGTGGTCGGCGTCTTCAGCGATGCGACGACCGTGCGGCCGTCGAGCAAAGCCGCGTCCGTGTTCGTTCCACCAACATCCACCCCAATACGCATCTACGGACATCCTCGATCCTGTGATGCCCCGATGATGCGGATGCGGCCCGCGACTTGAAAGCGAGGCGGGGGGTAAGGCGGAGTGGTTTTTCAGGTAGGATCGTCGCGCCACCCACGCCTACCCGAACGCGGAAACGGGCGGGATGCGATGTGATCGCGCGTATTTATGGCGGGTTGCGCGATTCACATTTCGCGCGGGCTGCGATAGATCGTCGCTTGCGTAATCATCTTTGGGGGAATTGGCGCGATGCTGCGTAACCATGGGATCGGGCTGGCCGGCATCCTTCTGTCCTCGCTCCTGTTCGCGCCGGCCCCCGCAAGCGCCGCACCGCCTTGCGAAAAGCGCCCCTGCCCGTCCAACTGGCTATCGCTGTCCCCCAGGGATCGCGACGCGGCGTTCGCCTTCGCCGAGGATTACAAGCGCTTCATGGGGGCGGCCCGCACCGAACTCACCACGGTGCGCGAGTCACTGGATCGCGCGCGCAAGGCCGGTTTCCGGGAATGGACGCCGGATTCGAAGCTGACTCCGGGCAGCCGCTGGTACAAGAACAACCGCGATCGCGCGCTGATCCTGTTCGTCATCGGCACCGAGTCGATGGCCAATGGATTTCGCATCGCGGCATCGCACATCGATTCCCCCCGGCTCGACCTCAAGGCGCGGCCGCTTTACGAAAAACAGGGCTTCGCGCTGTTCCAGACCAATACCCATGGCAATCTGCTCAACTATCAATGGGGGAATATCCCGCTTGCCCTGATCGGGCGGATCAGCCGCAAGGACGGCACGTCGATCGACCTCTCGGTGGGCCTGAAGCCGGAAGACCCGGTGTTCATGATCGCCGGGCTTTCGCCGCATGTGGATATCGATCTGCGCAATCGCACCAATCGAGACGTGCTCGCCGCCGAGGAGCTCGATCCGATCGTCGGGTCGATGCCCAAGAGCGCGAGCGAGGGGGTTTTCGCGCAGGTGGCCGATTATCTGCGTGAAACCTATGCCGTTTCAATCGACGACCTCGTCTCGGCCGAACTGTCGCTGGTGCCGGCCACCGCGCCGCGCGATATCGGCTTCGATCGCGCGATGATGACGATGTATGGTCAGGATGATCGCCTGGGCGCCTATGCCTCGCTTCGCGCCATGGTCGCGCTCGAACGGCCCAGGACCACGTCCGTGCTTTTCCTCGCGGACAATGAGGAAACCGGGAACAACAACAATACCGGCGCGGCGTCCGACACGCTGGTAAACCTGCTGGGGGAATTGCTCTACGCGGAACTCGGCGACCGGTATCGCCCGCCCCATCTCAGCCGCGCGTTCGAACGGACCAAGGTGCTTTCGACCGATGTGAACGACGCGGTGAACCCGACCTGGCCGGGCGCGTGGGAGGAAGGCAACGCGCCGCATGTCGGCGAAGGCGTGAATATCAAGGTCTATGGACAGGGTAACAACGCGACGACCGAATATGCCGCATGGCTGCGCCGCATATTGGACGATGCCGGCGTGCCCTGGCAGACCGCGACCTACAAGGTCGGGCGCGCCAGCGGCGGCACCCTGGGCGGCACATTGTCGCGGCGTGACATGGACGTGATCGACATCGGCGCGCCGGTCATGTCGATCCACAACAGTCATGATCTGTCGTCCAAGGTCGATCTATGGTCGCTCTACAACGCCAACAAGGCATTTTTCGCGGCGCCCTGACGCCGCGGCTATTCCGCGCCCTCGCCGGCCAATTCCGCGATCCAGCCGGCGATCTCGACATCGCTCGACGCCATTGCCGCCTCGCCGACGACGATCTCGGCGGCCGCCCTGCCTTCGGACACGGCCTGGAATCCGTTGAACAGCCAGATGCCGCGCCGCCGGGCAAAGGCGCGATTGGCCTGGCAGAGCGCATCGGGCGTGCCGGGCAGCAGGACGCGGAAAGCGTTAGTATGCGGCACGCCAGGCACCGACCCAAGGCCGCGCTCCGCGAGAGACGCGGACAGCGCCCGCGCCCGCGCCACATAATCGGCCATGCGCGGCAGCTTCATGTCCAGTCCGTCGAGCGCCGCCAGCGCATAAGGGAATGCCGTGCTCAGATCGCCGCCCAGCCGGGTCTTCCATGGCTTGAGCGTGTCGAGCAGCCAACGGTCACCGGCCAGCGCCGCGCCCGCCAGGCCACCAAGCCCCTTGTAGAAGGAAACATAGACACTGTCGGCAAGCGCGGCGAGCGCGGCCGGCGTCACGCCATAACCCGCCGCCGCTTCCCATATCCGGGCGCCGTCGACATGCAGATGCACGTCCCGCGCCCGGCACCATGCCGACAGCGCCGCCAGCGCGTCGAAGGGGAGCAGCCGATAGGCGGCCCGGCGCAGCGGCAATTCGACCACGCAGATCGCGGGTTTCGCATCGAGCGCCTCGATATCGGCGACGCCATAGGGGCCGTCACCACCCAGCCGGATCACCGGCGCCGCGATCAGATGGTCCACGGCATAGGCCTCGTCCACGGCCATGTGGCCAAGCGCGGGAATGGCGACGGCGCCCGCGCGCATTTCGGTCAGCGCGCGCAGCAGCACGAGCTGCGCGGTCACGCCCTTGATCAGGAACGACGCGGCCGGCTTGCCCAACAACGCCGCCGTACGCGCCTCGAGCCGCGCGACCGCGCCGCCATTGCCGTAGAAATCGGGCACCAGCCCCGCTTCCGGCCTTTCGGCGAGCGCCCGCAACAGCGATCGTGGATCGACCGGACCGTGATAGGACAGGCTACGCCCACACCCGGCGCGCAGCAGCAGATCCTCGTCGGTCATCGTCATTCTCCGTGCGTTTCCGGCGCGCATCTTCGCGGTTTCACGTGCTTCCATGCAAGGGCGGGCGTCACGACACACTCGTCCCTACCCCGATTAGCCGGCCGGTCCACCCACCATGGCTCGCTGCAAATCGACACGACACGCGATAGCTTGCCAGCCCACCCGGCCTTGGCCGGCCGGGACGCGTTGATGTCGCCTTTCCGCGCGCTACAGTGCGGTGGCGGCGGCAATGCGCCCTCGCCAATGGGAGGCAGGCGATCAGCGAGCTCGGCGATCTGGGCGGTGGATGGAACGGAACCTTGCTGCTCAGCAAGCTCCGTCCGCCCATGCTCAACGCCGATACGGTGCCGCGCAGCGCGCTCATCGCCCGGCTCGATCCCGGCCGCTCGCCGCTGCTCTCGCTACTGCGCTCGCCCGCCGGCTTCGGCAAGACCACCCTGCTCGCGCAATTTCACGATCATCTGGAAAAGGACGGAGAAGCCGTCGCGTGGCTGGCGCTGGACGAGGACGACCGCGATCCCGAACGCTTCGTCGCCTATCTCACCAGTGCGATCTCCCACGCGGCCTGCGGCCCCGATCGCCCCGGCACGGAAACGCTCGCGACGCTGCTCAACATAGTGTCTGCGGACGGCCCGCCGGCCTTCGTCTTCCTCGACGATTATCATCTCGCCCAGGCGCGACAGAATGATCAGGTGATCGAATGGCTGCTCCGCCATCGGCCGCAGCGGCTGAAACTGGTGCTCGCGATGCGCGGGCGACCGGCCTTCCCGGTGTCGCGACTGCGGGCCGAGGGCAATCTGATCGAATTCGACGAGGAGGATCTGCGCTTCCGCCTCGACGATGGCCGCCGGCTGTTCGGCGACGAACTCGATGCCCCGGGCATGGCGGCGGTCTTTGAACGGACAGAGGGCTGGCCGGTGGCGCTCCAACTCGCGCGGCTCTGGGCAAGCCGCCATGTGAGCACGCCATCCCCCTTTCCAGACTTCACCGGCAGCGCCAGCGAGATGGCAGCCTATCTGGCGGAAGAGATCGTCGCCGGCCTGCCCGAGGCGAGCCGCGACCTGCTGCTCGCCACCGCGATCGTGCGCGAGCTGCCGCTCGATCTTGCCCGTCATCTTACCCAGGGCCGGGCGAACAGCGCGATGCTGGCCGAACTGATCGCACTCAACGTGCCGATCTTCGCGGTGCCCGGCCATGACGATCGCTTCCGCTATCATCCGATCTTCCGCGAATTCCTGGCGGCGCAGCTCGCCGTCTCGGATCGGCATGACAGGCGCGCGCTCCATCGCCTCGCCAGCCAATGGTTCCTCGATCACGACCGGATCGTCGATGCGATCGAGCATGCCGCCGCGTCGGGCGACGACGCGCTGGCCCTCGAACTGGCGGGTGGGGTGAGCTGGGTGCGGCAGATCAGCCGGGGCCGCTCGGTCGATGTCCGCCGCGTGCTCGCCGCGCTTCCCGAGGACGGCGTCGCCCGCCATCCCGGGCTGGCGGCAACGCGCGCCTTCCTCAAATACAAGGAGGGCAACAACAAGGCCGGATCGCTGATGTTCCAGGATCTGGAGGCGATGTTCCCGCGTGGGCCCGACCGGGCCGCCACGTTCGGGCCGGGCGCGACGCAGGATCTCCAGCTTCTGGACGCGCTGCACGCCGCCTATGTCGACGAAGGCATCGCGCCGGAGGCGATCCGTCCGCTCGAAACCCTGCTCGTCGCCGCCGATCCCGCCGATTACGGCTTTCGCGGCACGCTCACCACCACGCTCGGCCTGCTCTATTTCCGCAACGGCCGCCTGCTCAACTCGCGCGCCACCTTCCTCGCCAGCATGGATGAATTCGCCAGCGGCAATATCGGCTATGGCACGGTGTTCATCCCGATCCATCTGGCGATGATCGCGATCGTCCAGGCGCAGCTCGGCGAGGCGCGGGGCTGGATCGCCAGCGGTTCGGAAAAGATCCGCGCGCACTTCTCGTTCGATCCCGCGCTCCATCACCAGCTCGATCTGATCGCCGCCGAGCTTCACTATCTGTCCAACGACCTTGCCGCCGCCAGGCAATGCCTGTCGGTGGCGATGGCCGCGATCGAACAGACCGAGGGCTGGACCGAACTCTACATCGCCGCCTATCGCACCAAGGCGGCGATCGCGTTGACGGAGGACGGCATCGGCGCGGCGCGCGCGGTGCTCGATGCCGGCGACGACGCCGCCCGCAGGCTGGGGCTGCCGCGCCTGTCGTTCAACCTCGCCTCCCAGCGTGTCCAGCTCCTGCTCGCGGCCGGCGCGCTCGACGAGGCGGAGCGCGCCGCCGAAAATGGCACCCTCGCCGACATCGCCGCCGACCGTCATTATCCGGTGACGGGCTGGATCGAACGCGACGAGGCGATCGCCAGCCTGGCGCGGCTTGCGATCGCGCGCGACGATCCCGCGCAGGCACTCGAACGGCTTGCTGAACTGGAGCGGCGCGCGCATGAAAGCGATGCCGGCCTGCGCCTGATCCAGTGCCGGATCCTCAAGGCCATCGCCCTGCGCAAGGCAGGCGAACTCGACCTCGCGGTTTCCAGCATGCGCCAGGCGCTCACCGAAACGATGCGTGAGGGGCTCATCCGCCCCTTTCTCGACGAAGGACCGGCGGTGCGTGCATTGCTCCGCGATACCGTCGCGCATATCGGCGTCGGCGCGATGACCGAGGCGCTCTATGCCTGGATCTCTCAGTTGCTGATCGCCTTCGACGGCGACAGCGCGGGGGACGGCACCTCAGAAGCCGTCGGATCCGCGATCTTCACCCCCACCGAGCTTAGCGTGCTTCAGGAATTGCGCACGGGCGGATCGAACAAGGAGATCGCCCGCCGCCTTTCCACGACCGACAACACCGTCAAGTTCCACATGAAGAACATCTTTCGGAAGCTGGGCGTCAACACGCGTCGCCTGGCGATCGAAGTGGCGATACGGCGCGACTTGCTCTCGCTCTGAAGCGGCGATCCATCTCGCGCCCGGCGATAGCAGCGCGATCCGATCGCCGGGTGAAGCCGGGCACCTCCCCTCGATGCCCGGCTCCCGGATCGGCGCCTCCCCGCGATCTCGCCGATCCGTTTCGACATGCGATCAGCCGATCGCCGATGCGCCGATGTTCGTCATCGTGCGATGCCCTTGTCGGCACGCACCTCGTTCACCACCTCGCCGACGGCGGCGATCACGACATCGGGGCGATCGACCTGGATATAATGGCCGGCATCGGACACGATCTGCTGACGGCTGCGCGTCGAGAGCGCGGCCTGCTCGGCATGCAGCGCCTTCCACTCCTGCTTGAAGCGGGCGCCTTGTTCCGGCGTCATCTTGGCCGTCTTCAGTTCCCCGGGCTTGAAGGGGGCCAGGGCGGTCAGCGCGATCACCGGCCGGTTTCCGAAACTGCGCACGGCGCGCGCATCGTCCATCGTGTGATCGAAGCCGTCGAGTTCGGATGTCGCGCCCTTGACCGATTTGCTGGCATAGGCGCCCAGCTTGGCCACCGCGTCCGCCGGTAATTTCCCTTCGGCGGAGTCCGCCATCATGAACCGCACGATGCCCGTCCATGACAGTGCCGACGCGGTGTGCATCAGCAACGCTGCCCGTTTCGGATGGACGTCGGTGTTCGTCACTTTTCCGAGCCGCGCGACCTGATCGGGGTGCGAGCCGTCGACAAAGACCAGCCCGGCGACCTGATCGCCATAGCGCCCGACATAGGTACGGATATACGGCCCGCCGATCGAATGGCCGACGAGCACGAGCGGATCGGTGATCCCGGCGCCCTTCAGCGTCGCGTGAAGATCGTCGGCGACCGCGGCGGCGTGCTGCGGCGTATCCTTGGTATCGCTCCACATGATGCCTGCCCGGTCATAGGCACAGGCGCGGGTGAAGCGTGCGATCTTGTCGTGCACCAGCGTCCAGTCGAGCGTGCCGCCGGTGCCCAGCCCGGATTCGAAAATGACGGTCGGCGCCCCCGTGCCGCGACAGTCGATATGCATCCTGCGCCCGCCGATATCGACCATCTTGCCGCGTGGCGGATAGTTCGCCTCGGCATTCCTGCGCCCCAGCGCCTCGTAGATCGCACCCGTTATGGTGAGCAGGATCAGCAGCGCGACAAGGCCCAGGCCGATCCGTTTCATCCAGCGCCCGAGCCGCCGCCAGCCGGTCAGTTCCGTCATGTCACAGTCCTATCTTCAGATCGTTCAGTGTGGCGAAGCCGGGCATCTGCCATCGATGCCCGGCTCCGTATATCAGAACGAGACGCCGACAGAGGCGCCGATCGTGCGCGGGCGGATGCCCGCGGCGGTGACATAGTTGACGTTCGATCCGCCGATCGCGGAGGGCGCGGCGACGAAGACCGAACCCAGGCTGGACAGGGCATAGGTGTTGGTCAGGTTGTTCGCGAACACGCTCAGGTTGAACCGCTCGAAATTGACGCCCGCGCGCAGGTCGACGGTCTTGTAGCCGTCGATCTCCGGCGCCCGCCCATAGGCCGCGCGATAGGCGGCGCTGAACGTGCCCGGCTGATCGCTCACCAGGCGGACATTGGCGCCGACATAGGCCTTCGCGCCGCCCGAGATCTCCCATTCATAATCGACCGAGACGGTCGCCGCGAATTCGGGGACATAGGGCAGACGATCGCCCTTGAGGCCGCCGGTCAGGTTCAGGCCGCCCGATGCCGGCACCGTATCCTGGAGCAGCTTGGCATCGGTATAGGCGCCGTTGATCATGACGGTCAGCCCCGCCGTCGGGCGCGCCGTCACGGCGAGTTCGACGCCCTGGCTGCGTGCCTTCTGGCCATTGCCATTGACGCCGACGGGGCCGGTCGGTGTGTTGACGGTCGTGGCGATCAGGATGTTCTTCCAGTCGAGATAGAAGATCGATCCGTCGAAGGTGAAGCTGCGGTCCGCCGTCTCCGCGCGCAAGCCCGCTTCGTAGCTGATGATCGTATCCGCCTTGAACTGTGACGGGAAATCGGCGGGTGCGCCGAGCGGTATCAGATTGGGGCCGCCGGGGCGGAAACCCTTGGCGACGCGCGCATAGACGGATGCGTGGTTGCTCAGCTCGAAGCGCGGCGAGACCGACCAGGTGAACACGCCCTGCGACGATTTTCCGGTGTTCGCGCTGCCGACGCCGAGCTGGATCACCGCCTGCTCGGACTCCTGCCTGTTGTGGCTATAACGTCCGCCCGCGGTGATGTCGAAACGATCGCCCAGGTGCAGCGTGCCGGTCGCGAAGCCCGCAAGCTCCTCGTAGCTCGCGTTGATGTACGAGATCACGAAATCCTCGAAGGTCACACCGCCCACCGTCAACCGCGTCGGCATCAACTGGCGCGATGCGAGCTGGAAGGGGATGTAAGTTTGATACAGTCGCGTCTTTTCCTTGGTGTAATAGCCGCCCACCGTCCATTCGAAGGTGTCGGAATCGCTGGAGGCCAGGCGCAGTTCCTGCGTGAACTTCTTCACCTGCTGGTTGTTGACGAAGACGAAGCCCACGGTATTGGGCGCGGTCGGCGCGTAGAAGGCGTTGATCGTCGCGCGCAGCGCATTGGTGCTGGCGTCGGTCACCGACTGATAGGTCTGTTTGGAATGGCTGGTGATCGACGATAGCGTCGCGCCGCCGAAATCCCATTCGAGCGTGCCGGCGAACAGCCGGTAGCGGATATCATAGCCGTCGGGATAGAGCACGAAGCGCGTGCGCTCACCCGTCTGCACCCCGCCGGCAGCGGCGTTATAGGGCTTGTGCGAAACCGGATCGATATCGAACGAGGACGGCGTGCCGCCGTCGATATTCTGCAGCACCGATTGCAGCCGGATCGAGAAATTGTCGGTCGGCGCGAACAGCAAGGATGCTCGGCCGCCATAGCTTTTCGACGCGTTGGCGTTCTTCACGTTGAAGCCGACCGAGTCGATGAAGCCCGGGCGCTCGCGATAGAAGCCGCTGGCGCGCACCGCCAGCGTATCGCCCAGCGGCACGTTGATCATCGCATTGCCCGAAAAGCCGGTTCCGCCGCCGGCAACCGATTCCACGCCCGTCTGCGCGCGCGCCTCGAATGCGGCGGTGGAGGGCAGGTTGGTCACATATTTGAGCACGCCGCCCAGCGAGTTCGATCCATAGAGCGTGCCCTGCGGGCCGCGCAGCACCTCGATCCGGGCCACGTCGAACGGATCGAAGTCGGCGGCGGCGGTGCCGGCGTTGATCAGGCTTCCGCTCGATCCGAACGGCATGTCGTCGATATAGCTCGCCACGGTCGAACCGACCGATCCGGTATTGGCGCCGCGCAGCACGATGCGGACGATACCGGCATCCTGCGCCTGCACGTTCAGGCCGGGAACCAGCTTGGTGTAGTCGGCCAGGCTGAGCGCCGCCTGGCGCTCGAGCTGCTGTTCGCCGACCACCGTCAGCGACAGCGGCACTTCCTGCAGCGTCTGTTCGCGCCGCTGCGCGGTGACGATGATCTCGTTCGTGCCCTCGTTGCTGTCCTGCGCGAGTACCGGCGTCGCCGTGACGCAGGCGCAGAAAGCCATTCCGGCAAGCAGCCGGTTACGTAGATCTATCATGATAATCCCCCAGTTTCCTATGGTGGTGTCGAGTTGCGGGTGCTTATGTTCTTGGCGCCTCGCTCATTGTTGAGGCGCGATAGGCAGTCGATTTCCCGAAACCCGCGTTCCGTTCGGTCGAACTGAAATGATGAGCCGTGACCATCGGTCTGGATCCTAAAAAGACGCGCTCAGCGTCGCGCCCATCGTGCGCGGCGGAATGCTGGTGGCGACGAAAGCGGGGCGATTGGCGCCGCCGATTTCGGTTGCGTAGGTGATGGGAAAGCCGACGGCGGAGACGATGCCGTTGCTGTCGATGAGGTTGCGGACATAGGCGGTGAGCGAATATCTGCCGAAATTCACGCCGGCGCGCAGATCGAGCGTGGCATAACCGTCGAGCATCGGTTGCCGGCCCATGGCGGCGCGGCTGGCCGCATTGAACAATGTTGGCTGGTCGCTCGCAAGTTGAACGGTGCCGCCGACAAAGGCGCTGGCGTCGTCCGACAGCGGCCATTGATGATCGGCAGACACGGCGATCTTCCATTCCGGCGTGCCAGGCAACCGGTCGCCCGCCCGCCCACCCGTCAGATTGGGGCCGCCCACACGCGGCACTGCGTCGTCGCGCAGCCGGGCATCGGTATAGGCGGCGTTGACGGCGACGGTGAAGCCGGTCGCGGGCCGAACGGTCGCGGCCAGCTCGAACCCCTTGCTGCGCGCGCGCCCGCCATTGCCGTTGATGCCGGTGCCGCCCGAATCGCCGCTGAAAAGCGTCAGGATCAGGATGTCGCGCCAATCGATGTAAAAGACGGATGCATCGATCGAGACGCTGCGGTCGCGCGTCTCGGCGCGGACGCCGCCTTCGTAGCTGATCACCGTATCCGCCTGGAACGCGGTCGGGAAATCCGGGGGCAGGCTGGACGGGATCGCATTGGGACCGCCGGGTCGATAGCCCTTGGCGACGCGCGCATAGATCGCGGCATCATCGTCCAGTTCGAAGCGCGGCGAGACCGACCAAGTGAAGACGCCTTGCGAGGATTTGCCAAGCCTGTTGGCACCGATCCCGAACTGCAGCACGCGCTGGTCGGATCGCTGGCGATTGTGGCTGTAGCGACCACCGGCGGTGATATCGAACCGCTCCCCCAGATGGAGCGTGCCCGTCGCGAAACCGGCAATCTCGCGATAGCGGGCGTCGATCGTCGCCAGTGCGAGCTCATCGAAATGCTGGCCGTTGATCGTCACCCCGCGCGGGATCAGGCGCTGCGAAGCGATCTCGAACGGCAGGGCGCGCTGGAACAGCAATGTGCTCTCGTCGGAGAAATAACCGCCGGCGATCCATTCGAAGACAGCGGAATCAGCGGAGGCGAGCCGGACCTCCTGGGTGAATTTGTCGACAAACACATCGTTGCGCAGCGTCAGGCCCAATGTGTTCGGCGCGTCCGGCGCATAAAGCGTGTTCATCGCCGCCCGCGCCGACGAGTAGGAGAAATCCATGAGTTTCGGACGGCGCTGCGTGGCATGGCTGGTGATCGAGGTCAGTCGGACCGGGCCGGCATTCCAATCGATCGTGCCGCTATAGATACGATAGTCGGTCCGATTCCATTGCGGATAGAGCTGGAACTGCAATCGCTCTCCGCCGGCCGTGCCCGTCGCCGGATTGAACGGCCTCAGCGTATCCGGATCGGCGAAGAACCAGGAGGGCGCCCCAGTGTCCAGCCGTTGCGCGAGCGCCGAAAGGCGGATCGACAGCGACGCCGTCGGCATCAGCAGCAAAGAGACCCGGCCACCATAGCTGTTGGTGGAATTCACGTCCCTGGCGACGCGGCCGACGCTGTCGATATAGCCGGGCTGGCGGCGGCGAAAACCGCTCGCGCGCAGCGTGATCCCGTCACTGATCGGCAGATTGACCATCGCATTGGTCGACCAGCCGATGCCGGCGCTGCCGCTCAATGCCTCGACACCGGCCTGTACGCGCGCTTCGAAGCGCGACGGGTCCGGCGCGGTGGTGATGTATTTGACGACGCCGCCAAGCGCGTTCGATCCATAGAGCGTGCCCTGCGGCCCGCGCAGCACTTCGACGCGGGCGACGTCGAACGTGTCGAAATCGCCGGCCATGTCGCCCGCGTTCGACAAGCTGCCGCTGGAGCCGAAGGGAATATCGTCCATATAGACGGTGACGCTCGATCCGACCGATCCGGCATTGATGCCGCGCAGGATGATGCGCGCCTCGCCGGGGCCGTATTGCGTGACGTTCAGGCCGGGGACGAGCTGCTGGAAATCGATGACGCTGCGGAACTGCTGACGTTCCAATGCCCGGCCCGAAACGACGGCCAGCGATTGCGGCACCTTGAGCAACGCCTGTTCGCGCCGCTGCGCGGTCACGATGATGTCGGCGGCGCCTTCACCGTCCTGATCGCCGAAACGCGTTCGGCCAAGGGCGTTTCCCGCCGCGCCCACCCTTACCAGCGCCACGCCGCCATGGCCGCCGCGCACCGCGCGCAGGCCGGTGCCCGACAACAACCGCTCCAGCGCCTCCTCGGCGCTATAGCGCCCCTTCACGCGCTGCGAGCGCTTGTCCTTCACCAACTCCATCGGGGCGAGCACGAACACGCCAGACTGGCGCGAATAGTCGAGCACCGCCCTGGCGAGCGGCTGCGCGTCGATATCGTATGCGCGCTGTTGCGCCGCCGCCGGCGCCGGGCAGAGCGCGAGCGACAGCGGCGACGCCACATACATGGCGATGATCAAAAGGCCTCTGCGATTGCCCTTCAAGATCGACCGTCCCCCGCACCGTTTCATACGGTTCATGCCTACAACGCGGCGAAGAGGGTAGTTCGTAGGCGACGGTGAAATTTTTTTGTAACGAAGCGCTCAGCGGACCCGTTCGATCACCACGTTCCCGGTTCCGCCCTTCCGGGCCCGGACCGGCGCGACAAGCTGGAGTGCCCCGAAAAAGGCGTCGGTATCGCCCGGCCGCAATTCCATCGCGACTCGCAAGTCGCCCAGCGATGGATCGGCGAGCGTAACGCCCGGCGCATAATAGCGGTTGAGATCGGCGATGACCTCGCCCAGCCGCGCGTCGATATAGGTACGCCGGCCGCTGCGCCATTCGCCGGCGGGCACATGCTCCGCCGCGATCGGCGCGGGCGGCGCGGCGCTGAAGAACGACGCGGGGCTGTCGGGCGTCTCGATCCCCTGGCCGGCCCGGAGCGTCTGGACCGACGCCGCGGCAAGAAGCGGAGCGGACTCGCGAACCTTCACCACGCCTTCGAGCACGGAGACATGCACGCGCCCGCCCGACCGGCTGACATCGAATTTCGTGCCGACCACCTGGATGCGCGTATCGCCGGCTTCGACATGGAAGGGCCGGGCACGATCGTGTGCGACCTCGAAAAACGCCTCACCCGCAAGCAGCGTGACGGTCCGTTCGCCGGCATCGATCCGCGTGGCGATGCGACTGGCCGGACCAAGCGTCACGCGGCTGCCATCGGCAAGCGCCAGCACGCGCGTTTCGGCGACGGCGGTGCTGACAGGAGAGCCGGCAGGCGCACTCCCGAACAGGTCCAGCCCGATCGCGAGCGCCAGTGACGCGGCAAGCGCGGCTGCCCCGCCCCAGATCAGCGCGCGCCGTGACATCGTGCGCCCGCCCCCGATCCGGGGCGGGGCGAGATGCGCCAGCGGATCACGCCCGTCATTGGCGACGTCCAGCGTTGCGGGCACCGCATTTTCGGCGGGGTTCTTCAACCGGGCGAACAGCGCGCCTTCGCTCAATTGCAGCGCGGTACGCGCGGTCAGATCGAACGCCCGGGCATGACGCGGATCCGCCGCGAGCCAGGCATCCAGCGCATCGAGATCGGCATCGCCGATCTCGTCGTCGAGCGTCATTGCATACCATTCGGCCGCCTGCATCAGCACGGCATCGTCCAGGTCGAGGGCGTTCGCCATCAGCCCGCCCCTCCCTTATCCGAAGCATTGATCGCCAGCGTGCACTGCGCCAGCGCCGACGCCATCAACTGGCGCACGCGCGTTTCCGAAATGCCCAGCCGGCGGGCGATTTCGACATAGCGGAGATCATGCACGATATGCAGCGTCATCACTTCGCGTCTCTTGGGCTCCATTCTGTCCAGCGTCGCGCCGACGATCGCCAGATGCTCCTTCGCGATAAAGACGCGCTCGGTATCGAGATTCGCAGGGGCATCTCCGGATTGGAGCAATTCGACATCGTCGCGCGCCGACACGCGCACCTTCGCTCGGCGCCGCTGATCGAGCACGAAGTTGCGTGCCGCGATGAACAGATAGGAACGCGGATTGCCCACGGCCTCGGGCGCGTCGAGCTTCGCGAAATTCTCGAAGGCGCTCTGAACCGCCTCTTCGGGCTCGGGCGGGCCCGCGCCGAATTGCCGTTCGATCGCACGGCACAGATCACCGCGATGCGTACGGAAGGCATGTTCGATCGCCGCGCGTGACGGATCGTTGCGCGGTGCGGGCTCGAACTGATGCGATTCCGGTTTCGCCACGGCCTTTCCTCTGGGGGCCGGCGGTTCGCCCCGCCGGCCTTATCCTTCAGGCATCATGCCTGTGTCATCACTTCTCCGGTGGCAGGCCGATCGCGATCCGCTCGATCTTCGCGGCCACCTTGCCCGCGCCGGCATCGTTGCCGATCGCATTGGCGATCACCGCCACGGTGATGTGATCCTTCGGAAATTCCGACAGCGACGAATTGAAGCCGGGAATGCCGCCGCCATGGGCGATCTTCTGATGACCCTGCACGTCGGACAGCGCCAGCGCATAGCCATATTCACCGCGAAGGCCGTCCACCTTGGGCATGCCCGTGCTGCTCAACTGCCCGTTCGAAAGCTTGCCCGGCGTCGTCATCTCCGCGAGCGAGGCGGATTTCAGCACCTTGCCGCCGAACAGCGCGGCATTCCAGCGTGCGAGGTCGCTCGCCGTCGAGCGCATCGCACCCGCGCCGCCGGGGAAGGTGAGCGAGATCAGCCTGGCGTTGCGGAACTTGCCCGGCGCGCTCGCGTCATAGCCGGCGACGCGGCCCGGCACGATCTCGCCCTCATCGTCCAGCGCGGTGCGCGTCATGCCCAGCGGATCGAAGAAACGCGCCTTGAGCACGGTGGCGAGCGGCTTGCCCTCCACCTTCTCGACGATGCCGCCAAGCAGGAAATAGGCGGTGTTGCTGTAATCCCATTTCGCGCCGGGCTCGAAATCCTGGGTCGCGGGCATCTTCGCGAAGGCCTTCACCCACTCGTCCGTGGTGCGCGTCATCGCGCCTTCGGCCATCACCGGCGCATCCGCCGTGTAATTATGCAGGCCGGATGTGTGATGAAGCATCTGGCGGATCGTGATGTCGGCCGCGCGCGGATAGTCCGGATAATATTTGGACAGCCGGTCGTCCATCGACAGCCGCCCTTCGTCACGCAATTGCAGCAACGCCGCGGCGGTGAACTGCTTGGTCACCGATCCGATCAGGAAAACGCCGTCGTTGGTGACCGGCGTCTTCAGCTCCAGGCTGGCGGTGCCATAGGATTTGACGAGCAATGGCTTGCCATCCTTGAAGATCGCGACCTGCAATCCGGGCGTTTCGCCGGCCGCGATCGATGCATTGGCGACGCGATCGACCTCGGCGCCGATCGCGGCGGGCGCGGCGGCCCCCGCCCATGCCGGAAGCGTCGCGCTCATCAATGCCGCCGCCAGGATCAGGCGCCTCGAAATCGTCATATCCCATCCCCTCATCTGAATCGTTTCCGGCGCATGCCGGCCATGCGCCTATGGCTAGTCGAAATCGGCGGCGGTGCGAAAGGGGCGTTCGCGACCCGACATGCTCTTCGGGGTCCGGATCGGCTATTTCCGCTTGAAGATATCGGTGCCCAGCGCCAGCGACGCGATCTGGCCGTCCGCGCCAAAGGAGAAGCCGACCGGCGTTGGCCCCATCACGGCGATCATCCCCAGGCTTTTCCACTGCGCCTTGAACCTGTCCTTGCCTTCATGCTCCAGCGGCGCGGCTTCGAGCGGGCGGGCGAGCTCAAGCTTTCCGCCGACCAGCTTGACGGTCACGTCGCCCAGCATCGTGTTGGTATAGGTGCCGGCATAGCGATCGAGCGGCAGCGTGGGTGGCAGGGCCGCCGGCTTGGGTTCCGCCGCCGCCTTGTCGCGCGCCGCCTTGGCGGCGTCGTCGCGCGCCTTGAGCATCATCGCGCTGTAATCGGTCGCGGGGGCGCCCAGGAACGCATCGAACACCCGCATCTCGATCGCGTTGGTCACCATGGTGGGCATGCTGTTGGCAAGCACGATCACGCCCAGCTTCTTCGCGGGGATCAGGCCGATCACGGTCTGCATCCCGTCGATGCCGCCCGAATGCTGCACCACCTTCTGCCCGCGAAACTCCTGCACGCCCCAGCCCAGGCCATATTCGCTGAACTTGAACGTCGCGCTGCCGCCGCCGCGCGGCACGATCTGGCCCGTATGCATTTCGGCGAGCGTCGCCGGGGCGATCAACTGCTTGCCCTCGAACGTGCCGCTGCCCAGTTGCAGCCGCACCCATTGCGCCATGTCGCGCGCGCTGGAATTGATCACGCCGGCGCCGCCGACATTGTCGATCAGGCGATAGGGGATCGGCACCATCTTGCCGTTGGACGGGGCGTGCGGGGTGGCGACATTGTCCAGCCCCTTCAGCGTGGTGACGCTGGTATTGGTGCGCCGCATGCCGAGCGGCTCGAAGATCCGGCCGGTGATGAATTTGTCGAAACTGGTGCCGGTGACGGCGGGAATGATCTCGCCCGCGGCGATGAACATCTCGTTCTGATACTGGAACTGGTTACGAAAGCCGAGCGACTCGGTCTGGAAGCGCATCCGGCGGATCACCTCGTTCCGATCGAAGCCCGAACCGTACCAGAGCAGCCCGTTGGTGACGACGCCGGTGCGGTGCGACAGCAGGTCGCGCACCGTCGCGTGGCGGGTCACATAGGGATCGTCCATCTCGAAGGCCGGCATGTAATCATGCACCGATCCGTCCCAGGCGATCTTTTTTTCGTCGACGAGCATGCCGAGCGCCGCCGCCGTGAACGCCTTGGTTGTGGAGCCCATCGCGAAGATGGTGTCGGCATCGACCTTGTCGGGCTTGCCCAGCTCGCGCACGCCAAAGCCCTTGGCGTAGACGATCTTGTCGTCCTTCACGATCACGATGGAGAGGCCGGGCATCTGCCAGTCCGCGCGCGCCTTTTCGATATAGGCATCGAGCCCTTCAAGCGCGGCCTCGGTCGAGGGCGCACCGGTGGCCGCGACAGGGGCAGCGCCCTGGGCGAGCGCCGGAACGGCCGCCGCGACCAACCCGATCGCCGTGGCCGAAAGGACGATATGCTTCAGGCGCGCGATCGAGATCATGTCTTGGCTCCCCCACTTTTCACCGGCCAACATCACCCAGGCAGCCCGAGAATGCAACCCAATTGAGACAAATTTGTCCCAATTGGGAAACTTTTCTCCATTATTCTATCTACATAAAACCACCCGACGAACCACGACGAAGGAGCGCGACCGGTCAGGCGCCCCAGATATCGCCCAGATAGCGCATGAAATTCTGCCCCAGGATCTTCTCGATCCGCGCCACCGGATGGCCGCGCGCGGCCAGGCGATCGGCCAGCGCCTGGAACTGGCCAGGCCCGGTCAGGCCCCGCGCATAAGGCAGGATATCGGGATATTCGCCGGGCGCCGCGACGCCGGCCTTGGCGCGTTCGGAAACCATCTTCGCCCAGGGGGCCGACTGGATCGCGCGGTCGGGATTGAGCGGCGCCACGCCATAATCGGTGCCGATGCCGACATGATCCTCTCCGCACACCTTGATGGCATGCTCGATATGCGCGACGACATCGTCGATATCGGCTTCCCGGCCCTTTTCGCGCGCCAGATACATCACCCAATAGATGCCGACATAGCCGCCGCGTTCCGCGACGAGGCGCAGTTCCTCGTCGGTCTTGCTCCTGGGAGAATCGGCGACCGCCTTGCAGCCGGTATGCGTGATCGCGATCGGTTGCTTGGAAAAGCGCGCCGCATCCAGGCAGATGCGTTGACCGCTATGCGAAAGATCGACCACGACGCGGCGATTGTTCAGCCGCTCCACGACCTGGCGACCGAAATCGGTGAGGCCGGGATTGCCCGGCGCCATCGATCCGCCGCCCACCCGGTTCAGGCTGTTATAGGTGAGCTGGACGATGCGCAGGCCCAGATCCGCGAACACGTCGACATTGTCGGCCTTGTCGCCGAGCATCGTGGTGTTCTGCACGCCATAGATCAGGCCGATCCGGTTGCGCGCCTTCGCAGCGCGGATATCCGCCGTCGTCCAGATCTTCGTGAGCGTATCGGCATGGGTGCGGACGAAATTGTCGTAGCGGCCGATCGCCGTGGCGCAGCTTTCGAATGTCTCCGCATCCAGCGTGATATTGACCGCGGTCAGCCCCGAATCCAGCCCCGCCCGGATCGCGCCCGGGCTGATCATCACGCGGCTGTCACGCTCCAGTTCGGGCGGGCGCGGGCCATAGCTGTCGTCCAGATCGCCCAGGCTGTTGACGATCGTCATCCGCCGGATATCGACCTTGCCGCGCACGCGCGCCGGCCTGGACTGCGCGAACACCTGACCGCCGCCCGCGATCCCGCTTCCGGCCAGCGCCGCGACCATCGCCCCGGCCGCCTTGCCCATGAACGCCCGGCGCTTGATCCCCGCGCCCGTGTCCAGCCCTTGCTCCCGATCCATGCCCTTCAATCCCTCCGGCTATACGGTGCCCCGACAGGCCCGCCTTCAAGCGCCGGATCATAGGCCCGAATCCGCGTCCGCAGGAAGCGCGTTTTGGATGCAGGAGCAATCAATTCGCCCACTATGCCAATTCGATCCCGCACAGGCATCCGGCAGGGTTTGGCATAATCGTTTCGGATGGGAACCGAGCTCACCTGTCATGGGTTGGGTATCCGAAAGGGAAAAAACCTATGAAGATCATCGCCACCGCCGTCTTGCCGTTGCTGTTCTCGAGCGTGGCGCTGGCGCAGGAGAAGCCGAGCACGCTCGACAAGGCGGGAGACATCGCCAGCCAGCCGGTGCGCGATATCGGCATCGAAAAGGGCGAGATTCCGGAGGTGCTGCAAAAGGCGGTGCAGAATCCCTATGCGCCGCCGGCGCGCGGTTGTCGGCCGATCAACCTGGCGCTGGGCGAATTGAACGCCGTGCTGGGGGACGATTTCACCGTCGGCACCGAAGCCAACGAAAATCGCACTGGCAAGGTGGCGGAGGCCGTGGGCAAGACCATCGTCAATTCGCTGATCCCGTTCCGTGGCCTGGTGCGCGAGATCAGCGGCGCGGCGCCGGCCGAGCGCCGCCTGCAGGCAGCCGTCGCCGCCGGCATCGCCCGCAGGGGTTATCTGCGCGGGCTGGCCGGCGGAACCGGGTGCAAGATCGCGCCGATCGCGCCGCCGCCCGTCGAGAAGAAGGACAAGGCCAAGGAAGGGAACCGCAAGTAACAGGCGGCACCCGGGACGAAACAGGATCGGGCGCGGCAGATATCCTGCCGCGCCCGATCGGTCAGAAGGCCGCGGTGATCGAACCGACGACCTTGGCGGCGCCGATATTCCCGCCATTCTTCGTGTTCGCGAAATTGGGCAGGATATAGGCGCGGTCCGCGTTCGAAATGCTCGTGTCGATATAGGCGACACCCAGCGTCACCGGCCCAACGGCGAGATCGGCGCCCAGCATCCAGTCCCAATATTTGCCGGTGGGCGCCAGGCTGGTGCCGTTCGGCCCAAGCCCGGGATTGCCGCTCGAATAGCCGAGATGGCTTTTGAGCGTCACGGGCGTTCCGGGGATTCCGCCGGAGACATCGCCCCAGAGGTAAAGATTGTCCTCCTTGTCGCCGGCGCGGCTGCCCGGCGTGTTGCTGACGTTGCCCAGCGCCTTTTGCGCGGGCGCATAGGCGACGCCCGCCAGCAGCGAGACCGGACCCGCGGTGGTGCTGAGCTTGACATAGGGCTCGGCGAAATCGGTGGTGTCGAGGCCGCCGGGATACATGTACCAGGTCAGGCCGACATCGAGCGTCGCCGCGCCGATCGGGAATTTATAGCCCGCGTACAGGTCCAGTTCCATGTTCGCGCCGCCGAACGTGCCCCAGCCGGCAAGGTTCGATGCCCATGTGCCGGCATAGATCCCGGATTCATGAGCCACCGTGAAGCCGCCCTGGATCGCCATTTCCTCATCGGTCTGGGAAACGCCGCGAAAACGATAGTCACTGACCAGCGCGACCGATCCGGAAACGGTGATCGGGCTCTTCTCTTCTTCCTGCGCCGCGACGGGCACGACCGGCAGCAAGAGCGCGCATGCGGCTACGAGATACTTCTTCACGAACAATCCCCTTTTTGTTTCGTTGGGTGATTGTTCCGTCCTGCGCCCTGCGGGTGATGCATCTGGACTTCACCAGAAGCGAAGCCGCGCACCATCCCGCAGAGGAGGTCAGGTTATGGGGCGATATGTTCGCCAGTCTTGCCAGTTCATGACAAAGCATTGCCAGCGCGTGCAAAGATTGCACGTGCCCGCGAGACCATGTCGCGGGGGGCTGGCCCGATTTTCTGTCCAAACAGGCTTGGAAAAAGGTGGTGCCGCTTAGGTGACTCGAACACCTGACCCTCGCATTACGAAGGCCTGTCCAAGGGTCGCGCAAAAGCTGGGATTTCTGGCGTTTTCATGCCGAATTTGACCTAACTTTGATCGCGACCCACAGCAGACCCAAACTGGCCGCAGCACGCCCCTGGACCGTTTCCTACCGAAAGCACTTTGGCCCAATGAACATCGGAAATCCCACCTGCGGTTAACCTGCAATGGATTGCTCGCCATCTCCAGGCCGGCAGCCTCGCACTATCCGATCCTGAACGCCCCCTCCCCCGGGGTCACTCAACACCGAGTTACGCGAACCTCATCGACTTGGAAATGGAACGTGGTGTAGCCATGCACCTATCCCGTTGCCCGCCACGCCGGCAGCGTATTATGGCGCTCCAACCACAGTCTCGGACCCACTCCTCTCACTACGCCATTCGAAATATCTCGCGCACGTATTAAAGTAACGATGATACTTCTCGGATCATCGCGCGATAAAATTCTGGCAATTACATCCAAAACAAACAAACAGATGCAACGATCGACAGACCAGCATACGCAAATATCAACATAACTAGCTTATCAACTTTAACAAATTTGTATACGCAGATAGACAGTATTGCAGAAATTAAAAAACATATAGCCGAGGAATTTCGTACATTTCCAATAATATTATCTATATAAAAAAATAATTGATTAGGGAACAGGAAGTAACTTATATTTGAAATAAATGCCACGCTATTTGTAAGATATTCATACTTGGCATTATCCCATATATACGGCTTCAAAAACACATCCAACACAATAGATGCAGACGATGCTAGCATGACAATAGATATAATGACTGCTCTGCCATTTTTAGTGGCCACTTTTCTATTATTCATTCTTACCTCACTTTGATTCTCTGAGACGAAAGTCCACCCCTGTAGTAATTTGCAGCGTCTACATTCAATGCAGTCCTTGGAAGATTTGCAACAAATCTATCAAGAATTGATTTCTGAGATGGAGATATGACAACAGATCCATCGCTCCCTGGCCTTATTTTAGAAAAAGCCTGCAGATCAGCGAGGGTGGTAGCCTTCTGAGCCAAGACGTCACTCAATATACTTTCTATTTGTTTATCTGAAAATTTACCACCAAGCAAAGATTTGAGATTCCTATAGAGGTTACGCCTTTGCTCTGGCCTGAAGAAGAAATAAGAATCTACAAGAGATTTTGACACAGAGGCAGTTACAACGATATCTTCATCACTATCTCCATCCTCCGATTCAGACGAATCATCTTGCGGAAGAATGCTGCCAACTCCTCCGCCAGCAACACCGTTAAAATAGCGGCCTATCCCGCCCCTTCCGCCATTGCCGCGTCCCAAGATCAAGCTGCCACGCACGATATTCTCGGTAGATCTCCGAGCGCGCACTACAATATCATCGGATGCCATTCCAGATGGATCAATCAGATTGACTGGATCCCCTGTCACATACGCGTAAAGGTTCATGCCCGCTGCGTAGCCGATCGGGTCGGCCTGCATGAACCGGCCGATGCTAGGATTGTAGATACGCGCCTTGTAGTAATGCATGCCGAGTTCAGGCAGCCAGGCCTGGCCGGTATATTGGAACCGCCCTACATTGCCCGTAGGGTCAGGACCCATTGATGTGAGCGTCGCGATCTGATTCAGGCTCCGCAAGGA
>NZ_JBMDKK010000018.1:0-80584 GCF_057809675.1 Sphingomonas sp. FG14
ATCGTAGACCCTCACTCTCAGGAGTTAGGGCCTCCGACAATCCCGGGGCGGTTCAACACTGCTTGCGACACGGAATCAGACCGACATGATTGCCAAGCTGGGCCAATCGCCGCGGCCTGCGATGTCCAAGGCGATCGGCGCCGAGATCCGGTCCGCAATCGAGACGCTCGGCGGTCATATCGAAGCAAAACGCCGCCGCGAGGCGACCGTGACGCTCCTCGCGCTGTTGTACATCGATGCCGCCTATGTGGTGCCCCGCCTGCGCCGGGCAGGTGTGCTGCGTGCTTCGCGTTACGGCTACGCCGGCAATCTGATCGGCACCCTCGCCAAGACCGCACTCCAGATACGGCCGTTGTTGAACGCTCCAGAACGCGCTCGCTATTTCGAGTCCGTGATTGCGCTCAGCAAATTGGCCTCCAACGCGCGCGCGCTCTACGACGAAATCGTCAAAATCCTCGGGAGCCGGCGAGATTGCGTTCTCAAGACCCTGCTCGTGATTCTCAATAACCAGTTCTACCAGGGCTGGGTCGCCGACCCTTCGCAGCCGTCCTGGTCGCCTCGCCGCTACACCACGGAAGAATATGTAGACGGCGCCTCGCTGATCTTCTCGATCTATGCCTCGCTGTTCCCGATCACCGACGAATGCTGCAATCACGTCGATATTGCTGCCATCACGACGGACGCGGTGGTCTATGAACGACTGCTCCTCGCGGCCGTGCGCCTCACAAAATTCAAGGACGCGGAAACCCAGATTGATGGGTTGCCCTATCAAGCGACGCTCGAAGGCGAGACCGTCACAATCTCATCGATCGACCCGGACATAGAGCGCTCCGTCCGCTTGGGCTACATTCAGAGCGACAATCAAGCGATCATCCGGATCCACCGTTTCCGGAACTCAAACCCGCCGATGTCCATGAGTGACTTTCTCGACATGGGCTTTGAACGTGACGCCTTTCCCGGCTTGCTCGAACTCGCGGAAAAGCCGGTCAGACGCTATCGAATGATGCTGCCGACGGCGCCGGAAATCTTCTCGATCTTCGCTGGGGACCAGATGTTTCGCGAGGAGGTGGAGAGCCTCCTCCTCCTCGATGTCAACAACTTTGGGAACGTCAGCGATCTGATCGCCGATGTGAATGAGCATGTCACCACCACCGACATCTTCAAATTTCAGAGGTACTTCACCTTCCTGAGCGGTGTGTACCAAAGGGCCTTGGCGCGGATTGAGGACGAGGCCGAGCGCACATTCCTCACCTTCACGTCGACCGTCTTTGTGATGTCTCACGACAATCTCTTCATGCAGATGATGTTGATTTTTAGGAGCGAAGCAAAGGTGCGCTCCCTGATCGATCTGATGAAAATGACCATCAGCACCGGTCACATCGATCTGCAGTATCGACCGTTGATCGACCTCGGCGGCTACTACGTCATTGCCCCTCAGGTGCTGGCCGCCTCGAATCTCGTCCGTAACACCATCGTGGCCAACGGCCTGCGACCGATCGCACTCGGCCCCGAAGACCAGATGGTGAACGCAGTGATCGACGCGCTCAAATCCGCGGGGTTCAAGGTTGAATCCGGCGTGGAACTGCGTGCTGGCGGGCTCGATTTTGAACTCGACATCGTCGCCTGGCGCGATGGCCATCTGTTTTTCTTCGAATGCAAGAACGCCTACCACCCGTGCTCACCACACGAGATGCGCAACAGCTATGATCACATTAAGGTCGGGCGCGACCAGCTGGACAAGCGGCGGCGGGTCTTTTCGGAGACGACCCACAAGAGCCAATTGTTGAAGAAGCATGGCTGGGCGGTCGATCCGTCTGCCGAAGTCCACACCGGAATCGTCACCGCAAATCGTATCTTTCATGGTGCGGCCCTGAACGGCCATCCGGTTCGCCAGGCGCATGAACTCATCAATGTCCTGACCATGGGCAAGCTGAGCGGTGAGGAGCGCAGTCTGTCGATCTGGGCCGGAAGCGAATTCCATGCGCTCGATCTTGTGACCTATCTCGAGGGCGATTCCATCGCCGCCAAACAACTTGCGGCGCTCGACCCCACAGACTGGGAAGTCGCGATGGGATACAGGCGACTTACGCTCGCGACCTATGTCCTTGATCCTCTGAAACTTCAGGGGATCATGGAGGCAAGCTACCCGGCCGTTGAACACGCATGATGCGGACACGCCGATAGATGGCCGACAACAAGAACCAGCACTTCGTCCCTCGGGTCCACCTTCGGCCGTTCACGGTCAACGGAGAGGGGCTGGCGATCAACCTGTTCAATCTCGATCGCATGAAGGCCATTCCCAACGCACCCGTCAGGAATCAATGCTCGGGCGACTATTTCTACGGGCAAAACAAGCTTCTCGAGAACGCGATCAACTTCATCGAGGACCCTTATGGGCCGATCGTCCGCCACTTGTCCGATGGCGGCGCGGTCGGTTCAGCGGTCAAGGTCGTCCTCAAGCGGTTCATCTATCTCCAATACCTCCGGACGGAAGCCGCCTCGCTGAAAGCCAGTGAAATGGCGCTGGCGCTGCAAGATGTTCCTGGATCCGACCTTCCCGTGCCAACGGTGAAGGAGGCATCGAAGGAGGCCGTCCAGGCCGCGATGCTGAACTACAAGGACACGATGCGGATCGTCGACGATCTCACGCTTTGCATCGCGCGAAACCGGTCAGACCTCCCATTCTTCACCTCCGACGATCCGGCCATCCTGACCAACCGCCTGCATATTCAACGGCCGCGCAAGGGCCGACCGAGTTTCGGGGTAAAGACCGCTGGGGCCATCTTTTTCCTGCCGCTCTCACCTTCTCTCTGCGCAATCCTTTACGACGGGGCTGTCTACACCTCTGGCCACCGGGCGCACTGGATCGACATCGATCGGCACCAGGATATCGAGGCGCTCAACGCCCATCAGGTTCTTGGCTGCTGGGCCAACGTGTATTTCCGGGAATGGGGCGATCGCGATACAATTGCGTCGCAGGTAGAGGCCGGTAAACCCGGACGGCCTGCCACTCGGCAAACGGTGACCCAGGCCGTCCTCGAAAAGAGCGACGATTGGGGCGAATATTACGCCGTCAGGAAGCCCACCGATATCAGAAACGGGGAGAAGGTCCTTGTCCATGTAGCGACGAACCACCCAGCCCCTTCGACCTGGCCCTCATTTCTGCGCTTCCGCTCGAACGCGCACGCCTACTCGAATGACACCGGCGCCGGCTTGACCCGCCGATGGTGCCTTGAACAGGGATTCGTGCAGGGAAGCGGCTATCGAAAGATCTCGGTCTAGCGTGTGGGCGCCGATAGCGCGATTTCCGCTGACGCACCCGGCCCGGAACGCAGCGCAAGAAACAGCGAATAGGGCTCTCTACTCGCCGCCAAATGCGGGATGATATGTGACGATGCCGCTGTGGTGCTGCTGATCGAACGAGAGCCGCTGAAAAAACTCTGGCGGGGCTCCTGCTAACCGCAGGTCGGGATCGACGGCAAAGCCGAACCGGCGGTAGTAAGCGGGATCGCCGAGAACCACGCATCCTTTCGAGCCTTGCCGCTTCAGGTCGGTGAGACCTGCCTCGATCAGCGCACTGCCGACGCCCTCTCGTTGGCAATTTGGGTCAACCGACACGGGGCCAAGCCCAAACCACCCGTCGAGAATGCCGTCGATCATGACTGGGGAGAATGCGACATGGCCTACGATATTCCCACCGTTGGCAGCGACAAGCGAGATCGTCAGCGCACCCGCATTGCGCAGCCCATCAACGATTGAGGCCTCGTTGCCGTCACTGTGCTCCGCTGCGAGGAAAGCGGAAGTAGTTACGGCGCGGATAAATTCCTCGTCCGCAGGTTTCTCGGGTCGTATCTGCATCGGTATCATCATAGCAAAGTGTCGAAGGCCCTCAACGGTAGGGCGGCGGCCTATCGATAGGTTCAGCCTGACGAAGGTCTCATGCAATATCGCCCAACAGGTCGCCCATGGCGTTGTTCGAGGTCGGTGTCCAAGCCGTGAGCCGTTCGGCGATTGCACAGAAGCAGCGCGCGAAGGCGACCTGGCCGCGATGAATGTCAATCGCGTGGTCAGGCTCGCCCGTATGAACGATGGCGCTGCGGGCATAGTAGATCGCCAGAACGCTGGCCTGATAGTTCGCCACGCCTGGCACCCCTTTGATGCAAATCCCAATCCGGCGCCGCAGGCGCTCTGCAATCGCGGGGGCATATTGGTCCGTGAGCAGCGTCTCGAACGCCACCGCCAGCGCGACGATCGCCTCCGCCTCGTTCGCCCGGGCACTGAACGACTGCCGGAACCAGTCCAAGGCAGTGAGCAGACGGCGGTAAAGGCGGTTCTCCGGTTTCGAATGCGTGGCGATACTGACGTGACGAAAATAGCCTCGCTCCACCGTGTTCAACGCCTGCGTCACCTTCGCCGCAAGCCGCCGCATGCGGGACGTCGCCAGTGCGGTGGTGGAGAGCGTCGCGGCGACGTCAGAGAGCTTGGCCAGCTCGAGCTGGGAGACGTTCATGGGCACGCGGCGCGTGGACATCGGGCGGCCAGGGATCGCCTCACCGATCATATAATGGGCGATGTCGAGCGTCTCGAAATTGTTGACGAAGGACGAATTGCGGTGCCGGTCGAGCGGCCCGACTGCCTCCTGCGACAGGCTATGCAGCATCAGCAGGTTCGCCGCTGCCACCCTGATCTTGAGTGAATAGACGAACTGGTTCTCGTACATATCGCCAGTGAACGACGTGAGGCGGACCAGCATGAGCGGGTTCTTTCCGAACCACTTTGCCGAGTAAGCGAAGTGCCGGAAATCCGACTTGTCTATGCGCTGCTTCACGCCGAGCCCCCTTGCCATCCGCTCGATGCTGGCGACGGCCGCGTCGAACGAATTGCTCTGGGTACTCACGGCGAAGCCCGCGCTCCTGAAGATCGCCTCGGAGCGGAGCTTGCTGTCCTTCGCGAAGATCCGCGGCATCTCCATCCCGAAACCTGTCAGCGGATAGAGGACGAAGCCCGGCCTGTCGGCGCCTGCGGTCGCGAGCCCGGCGATGACCCGCGCGGGCACATCCCCGCCCCCATTCTTGGCGGTGTGCAGGATATAGTCGTCGAGCAGAGAGCGCCCGATGTAGAACTCGTTCGACCATAGCGTGCGCGCGATCGCCGCGCGGAGCTGCAGGATATGATGCTCGATCGCCTGGCGATCCTTGGCAGACAGCTTGGTTTCGTCCGTGACGAGATCGTCGATGCTGTCGAACTGGGTCAGCAGGTTGTGCTTGGCCTTCAGGAAATCGTCGGACTGTTTGAGCTTCTTGCCGAGCGTGACGGTCAGACCGCCGAGCGTCGAGGTCATTCGCCCCCCTCGCTCTTGCGGGACGCCTGCCATTCTCGCGCCGCCGCCTCGATGTCGAACCCTTCGATCGACAGGCCGACAATCGTGTTGATGAAGGCCTTCGCCTCGGCGATCACGGCTTCAGCCTCCTCGGGATTGCTGAAGGCTCCTTGGTGCACCACGGCATTGCGCACCGTGTTGATCTTCTCGGCCGACGCTTTGAGCGCCTTTCCGATCGGACTCTTGTCCGGCGTCTCGAAATAGATCGGAACGAACAGCCGAGTGACCTTTAGCGGAAGGCCATTGGCCCAACGCAGGAACATGTCGACGATGGTGTCATCGAATTCGGTCTTGCGGGCCCATTCCGTCCGAATGGCATAGTTGGCCGCGATCTCCGCTGCCGTGGCGCAACGGACGATCGCCGCAGATGGCTCTTCTCGAAGGTGCAGGCCGGATAATTTGGTCCATTGTGACTGCAATTTTTCGAGATCGGTGCGTTCGTTATAGGGCTTTGACGATTTCTCGCGATGTGCGTTGCTGTTTGCCTTAGCCATTTGCCCCCCAATTTTGCTGCCCGCCGCCCGATCAGGGCAAGCTCTTCAATATCTTTTCTACGATGAAGGTATAGCTTGCGATGCGGGCGGGCTGATCGGAATTGCCCTGCTTATAACGGGGGATTCCATGACCGCAGTTACGGCGGCGAACGTCTTTTACATCAAGCTGGGCCGGGGCGGTGACTGGGAGACGGAGAGCATCCGCGACGGCGTGCTGCGCTTTGGCTACCGCGAAGTGCCGCACGACCTTTGCGTGGCAGGCGACTGGCCCGGCGTTTGGGACGCGATGAAGGATCGTCGAGGGGACGCCGGCGCTGCAACTCGCGATGTGAAGCAAATCCGGGCATTTTACGAGAGCGACGAGGATACCATCTTCATCACCTTCGTCGGCGGCTTGCTCTATTGGTGTCGGCCGGTCGGCGAGATCGAGATCCTGCCCGACAACAGCCATCGCCGCGCGACCCTGGATGGCTGGCACAGCACGTCGGTCGGCGGCAGTCTGTTGACGGCTGACCGGCTGTCCGGGCGACTGCTCAAGGTCCAGATGTTCCGCGGGACGATCTGCGACGTGCGCGCGGCCGACTATCTGCTGCGCCGGTTGAGCGATGAGCTGTCACCGGAGGTCGCAGCGGCGGAAGAGGCGGAACGCGCCCTCACAGCGGCGATCATTCCCCTGATGCGACTGCTGACCTGGCAGGATTTCGAACTGCTGGTTGATCTGGTCTTCTCGAGTAGCGGATGGCGCCGGCTCAGCCAGGTCGGCCGGACCCAGAAAACGATCGACCTCGAACTCGTGCTTCCGAGCACTGCCGAACGCGCCTTCGTGCAAGTGAAATCTCAAGCCACTCGGGCAGCTCTCGACGACTATGTCGGCCGGCTGGCCGAAGCGGAGGCCTATGATCGCATGTTCTTCGTATGGCACACCGGCAACATCCCAGAGAATGAAGGCCCGGACGGGGTAATCCTACTCGGGCCGCAGCGCCTCGCGCGAATGGTCCTCGACGCAGGGCTGTCGTCCTGGCTCCGGGAGAAGGTCTCGTGAGCACTATCACCCCCGGACCGGCGCGATCACGGCCGGCGCGAAAGGACTGACCGTGGACTACGAACCCTATCCCGACGAGGTGGATGACGAGCCTCGATATCGTCCGGTGGCTGAGATCGGACAGGCCGAACTCTACGAAGCCCTGATGACCCTGGCAGGGTTCGGCGAGAATCCATTTTTGAGGATGCAGGCGAGCCAGCTGTGCCTGGTCGACAACATGCTCAATCACATCGAGCAGGAGATCCTTGAGCATCAGCTCGACGACGAACCGCCGCGCGGCCGGATGGCGCAGCTGTCGGCCCTGACACCCATGTGGATCTATGCGGCCTACGAACTGCTCCGCACCTGGCGCCAACGGTGCGAGGAGGTCATCAAGCTCGCGGAGAATGGCGGGATCAATCTCAAGGCCACCAACCTCGAACGCGATCTCGGCTACCGGCATTACGATAGGGAGCTGCGGGCCCAACAGCTTCGCGATGCTCAGGAGCGACCCGAACTCGTCGATCAGATGCGGATCGATCTACGCCGGACGGAAATGGGCTTCACCAGGCTGGAATTCCTGCGCGTTGCGCTCGCCAAGCATGAGGTGAGCAAAAAGGGAAACAAGAAGCCCATCGCCTTCGCGCCCGGGCTCGCCACCGTCGATCGCCATTGCGGATCGATGCAATATGAGCTCTCCAACGGTGGCTCGATCATCGACTATGTTACGCGGCGCGATATGGCTGAGACGATCCGCTATATCCCCGAGATGGAGAATCCGAGCGACGAGGATCTTGCTGGATTCAGGGTCTATATGAACCCGCCGGATGTCGAGCCCCCGGCGGCCTGAGACCTCAAAGCAGCGACGCTTGCGCCGCGGCCGGTGGATAGACCTGCAGCGGCAGGAGGCTGCCCTTCGGCAGGAGGCCAAGCACCTCCTCTGCTGGTACTGAGGGATCAAGCCAGTCGGCCCACCGGTCGCGCGGTAGCGGGATGATCTGACGGGAATGATAGGGCGCGACATCCTCGCCGGGCTCCATCGTCAGCATGGTGAACGCCTCGCCGATTTCCGGATGCGATCGCCAGATGCCGGCGATGCAGAACCAGGGATGGTCCTTCATCGTGAACAGCCATTTTGTCTTGCGCTTCTGGCCCGGTTCGAGCGGCGCCGTGAACTCATAGAAACCGTCGGCCGGAATGAGGCAGCGGTGCGAAGTGAACTCGCGGCCCTCGGAGCGGAAATTATAGACCGGCCGCCCATTCTGGCCAGGCCAGCTCCATCGCCGATTGACGAGCTCGCCCGATCCCCTGCCCTCGCCGCTGCGCACGATAGGCGCGACGTCGCTGATGTTGATGTCTGCGCGGGCCGCGACATTGGGCGTCCCTTCGGGCATTTTGATCTTGATCTTGAGGTCGTCGAAATCCTCAACGATCGAGGCGATATCGACCTCCAGGCGATAATCATTGCACATCGGTCATCCGTTCCACTGGTCCTTGCGACTCATCGTCGTTCTATATATGTTCTTGTCATGGCGACGCCAACACCGTTCGACTCCGAGGCCCCCCTCGAAAAGCTCTTGCCCATCATCCGGCGAAATCCGGACGATATGCAAGAAATGGAAATGGTCGAGGCCCGGTGGGGCTCCAATCCACGCTTCAGCGGCGGGGCCTCCTTCCGCTTCGTGCGCTCGGAGGGCCAGATCTTCCCCAGCCAGCGCTGTCTGGTGCCCGCCTCGGAATTCCACATGACCGTTAGCGGCGGCAAGCAGTATCGGGTGCGGCTCGAAGACGGCAATTTCTTCTATCTCGCGGCGATCTGGGAGCCGGCCATGGCAGAGTGGCCCCTGTCCTTCCGGGTCATCACCGTCGCGGCCAATCCTGAAGTCAGCCACTATCAGGATCGACACGATGCCATCATCCTGCGCCGGCAACGCATGCAATGGCTCGACCACCTGCTCCCAGAGATCGACCTTCTCGAAACACCGCCGGCCCGCACCTTCATCGTCGAGGAAATAAACGGCGGCCCGAGGCAGAAGAGGCTTGCCGTCTAGTCCGGGATCTGGATTTCCATCGCCGCCATCTGAGCGATCAGCTCTGCCCTGGTGATCCGAACATCAAAGCGCCATTCAAGGAGCCGCACACCGTGGCGAGCCAGCAGCGCGCGCTTTTTCTCGTCGCGGAATTGCGTGAGCTTGAACCCCTCTTCGCCGCCGAAGAGCGTCACGGGCGCGTAGTGCTGCTGCCCCTGATACTCGATGGCGAGGCCCAGCTCCGGCACATGGATATCGACGGACTGCATGCCGAGGAACGCCGGGCGCCATTGATGGACCGCGGAGGGCCATAGGGTTCGAACCAGATCGAGCAGCGCCACCTCGGACACCCAGCCCCGTCCGATCTCGGGAATCGACCTCTCGCGGCGGAACGCCTCTTCGGCAGCGACCATGGCGGTCGCAAAGAACGCGGATGCCCCGGTGTCGGCGGCCCCGATGTTGATGGAGAAAATCCGGCCGCGCCGCGCACCGTGGTTCGTGAACTGCGCCATATGACGCCGATAGGCGGCCCAATCCGAAGCGGGCGGCATGGGCGGTATCATGGTCGACCCGAAATCCGGCCGAAGCCTGATCATTTCCTCCAGGACAGGCGGCTCCAGCGTGAATTGCGCATCGAGATGGCCCAGGAATGCCTCGAATTCCTCCAGCAGACGCCCCGCAATGAGCGATGATTCCGCATGTTTGCGCGCCAGTACGCGAATATCCTGCGCGCGCAGCGGCGATCCTGTCAGGAATCTGAGATAGATGACCTCGTCGAACAGAGGCTCACGATCGCGGCCGGGCACCGCCTCGACCAGCGTAAGTGCCTCGTCGAGCCGATCAGCCTGTGTGAGTTCAAGAACGCGCTGCCAATGCGGATCGGGATCCCAAGGTTCGCCATCGACATCCGGAAGATCACCTGGGAGGCCGGTGCCGTCAGCGCCACGCCATTGGTCGCCAAGCAGGCGTGCCTGCAATCCGTAACTCCGGGCCCGTTGATTGTCTTCCCATACGCGGGCAGTCGGCAAGGCTGGATCGAGGGGATTGGGCGTCCAGGACTGACCTTGGGCGATTCCATCGGGCCGCATCACATAGCCGATGTCGAATCCCGCGGCGGCGTAATCAGCCATGGCGAGATCGCCGATAGCTTCAACGATGCGCTCGAACAGCCGGACCTGATCCTGACGGACCCCGATCGAGAGCAGGACGCGGCCACGCGCCGAGATCTGCCGGAAGATGCCCGGCGCATGGACGGAAAGCTTAACGGCGCGTTGCCGCCGGATCCCCGGCCCTTCGAGGAAGTGAATGCGATGGGTAATGTCGTCGGGGAAGTCGGGATAGCTCAACGGCACCGGCTCCACCGCCTTGGGCACCCGCTTCTTGGGCGGCGCCTCCGGTCCATATTCTGTCAGCAGCTCACCGCAGAGCGCCGATAGTCGAGTGAAATGAACGGCCGTTGCCGAGCCTGCCGCGCGTTTCCCTGCGAGCGTCGCGTAGAGTTTCTGCCACTTTGCCAGGTCCTTTCGATAGAATTCGCGGGACATCCGGCTGCGCAACGTATCCTCATGGAGCTTGGCTGCCTCACGGAACGCCTGAAGACCGGCATCTCCCTCTTCCGGTGACGGGGGCTTGAGCTCCACAGCGCGCACCCGGTCAGTCGAACGACGGCGAGCCGTCGGCCCAGCCCGACGCCTGCCAGCGGATATTGAATTGCTCCTGCAGCTGCGGCTGCATCGGCGCGGCTAGATCGGTCACCTGAAGCTCAGGCAGGAACAGCTCGGGCTTTCGGATCTTGCGACCGCCACCGCGGGCGCGCGTCAACTGGACGTCTTCCACTCCCCGGAATGCGATGGAAACGAGGCCGGAACCGGCCAGGCCCACGTCGGCGAGCACGGCGGCAAGACGCTCGAGATGGGCGGCGATCGATGCTTCCAGCTCGCGACCATTCACCAGGATCTCGGGATCATCGTCGATCCGGGCGCCGATCATCGCCTCGAATTCAATCAGGCCGGGTCGAACAAGGCGCGTGCGCCACCGGGTCTCCGGGTTATTTTCGGTCTGAATGAGCGGCAGGCCATAGCTCCACCATTGGCGCTCATCCGAATCTGACTGAACCCGGACCTGGCTGTCAGGCGGAAAGCGGAGCGCCGCAGCGAGGACGGTCTTTGGATCGAGAGCCGGCCGATCCATCGCAGCGAGCGGCACAATGCGCAGCGTCATGCTGGGCATGGCGACGATCTCGGGAAGCCCTCCTCGCATCCGGTCCGCCGCCAGCTCTGAAATCGCGGTCCGCGCGGCCTCCCAGCGGGGATCCACCTGCGGCGCCGTTGGCGCCGGCGGCGCGACACGAATTCGGGAGCGCCCAACCTTCTCGAACGCATCTATCGCGCCGATCAGCGTTCCGGCGCGCGCATTGAGTTCCCGGATCGCATCCAGGGTGACCTGCTGCGTGCCGTGCCGCACGTCATAGTCGGTCTTCGGCCAGACCATGTTGGGGTTCCGGTCCATCACATGGATGCGCTCATAGACCAGCTCCATGAGAGAGGTGTTCGCCGCGCGAAGCGCCATGGCGGCCTCCTGTAGCGCGGTGTCCTCGAAATCGAAGGCAGCGCCCGCCCAGGTAGCAGCCATATCATCGAGGGGATCGAGTGCCTTGCGCGGATAGGGCGTCCCGAAATTATGCTCGCGCAGGAACTGGCGCAGCAGCTCCGGGATTTGCTGGCGATACCGCTGCAACAGCTCAACATCATGAGGGTGAGGTTCGGCCGGCGGCGCAGCCGCCATAAGAACCTCGTCGTCGAGAATCAGGCGAAGAGCGCTCTCCAGATCCTTCTGAAGCCCTGCCCGCGCCGCCTGGCGCTCCTCGTCGGTCGCGTCGGCCGGACAGTGGAAGAGGATCGGCCGTTTGAAATGGGTGAGGTCGAACGGAAGAGGATGCTCGTCGGGATGGCCCATCGCTGTGTTCATGACGCCGATCATCCTGCCCCACCCGCGCGATTTTAGCGCCCAGCCATGCTCGAGCAGGACATTGGGGTTGGGCGAGAGCTGGCCCTTGGCGCGCGTGGCAACGTGCGTGAGGTCGGACAGGAAGGCGACCGCCCGGTCGATCTTTCCGAAGATGGTGTCCGCGAGCGGCGGCATGCCCGGCACATTCACAGTGTCGCGATCGGCGCGAAGCTCACGATCGGCGGGATCAACGTCGGCGTCCGCATTGACGGTTCGAATGGCGCGGTCCAGCGCCCACTGAATCAAGCCGCGACCGATCCGGTTCTCCGTGTCGCTTTGCCAGGAATAGAAGATTTGGTGCGGCATTCAGGTAGCGATTCTCGTCGTTATGGTGGTCGCCCTCGCTAACATGCCTGCCTGGCCCAAGCATCATGGACGCACTTTCCCTCGTCGAATGATTGTCATCAATGACACTCTACCAGGCGTTTCGGGGTAAAGTGTCATTGATGGCATCTTAGGTTCTGGTGGGGCGGGCCGCCCCGGTCAAAGCGGCGCTGGTCGAGAGCCCATCATCCGCGTCTCCAGATTGCCGCCGGGCCGACGATGCAGGTCGATGACGTGACCCATCGTCGGCGTGAACTCTATCAGACTGGCCACCGTCTCGTAGGATGTGTTCGGCCCGAAATAGCGCCTCGCGCCGTGCCACTTCCGCCCCTCGATCAGGCGGACCCGGTACGTACCCGCAGGCACCGGCAGGGACACCCGGTCATTGGCGGCAACATAGATCGACAGTGCATGGGCGTTCGTATCCGGGTCCACCAATTGCACCACCGTGTTGGAATCGGCTGCCTCGATCGTGAGATTGCTGCGTTTGATCAGACCGATAACATTGGCCCCAACCGTAACCGACCCGCTCCGGAAACGGCTGCGCCGGCTCGAGATCAGGAATCCAGCCATGACGCTGCGCGTCCCCATAGAATGGGATCAGGATCAGCAGCAGGCTCAGCACCGGCAGGGCGAAACGGACAGCGATCGCCGCCGCAGACGGTTGTCGGCGATATCGCTGGTGGCGCGGATCAAGCCAGGCCGCCTCGATCCGCCCCCTACCCTCGTTCCATCTCGTCCGGTTGGCGCGCTGTCTGTGGCGCGCTCGCATATAGTCGCGATCATCGATGCCCATTGGACAGCCGCCTCCTGCCGAATGTCCGGGCCGCCGACGTCCGGATCAAAACCAACCGCCCTTGCGGCCTTCGCCCGCGTCACGAAGGTTTCGGCCGTCGATGGCGGAGCGGCGGATCTCCAGCTCGACCTCATCACCCTTGCGCCGGGTGCGGAAGTCCGCATTGCTGAGGCCGTTGCGCCGGGCATAGTCCTCGGCGGCCTTCTCGCTGCCGAACTTGCCGCCTTCGTCAAAATCCCATGCCATCGTCACTCTCCTTGCTTTCAGCCGGCACCGCGCCGACCGTTCGTCATCAAAGAGCAAGGCCCAGGCTGCGCTCGGGCAGCGGCGGCAGCAGGTCTGCCTTTTCGGGCTTGAGATCCGGGGGCGCCTTGAGGCCGTCGCCCTTGATCGGTGCTGCGGGCTCAAGCGGCCCGTCCGGAAGGGGGGGAAGATCGGCGAGGATGTCCGGCTGATCCGCGAGGTTGATCCCGTCGATCGGGCCGGGATCGAACTTCACCGGCTTGGCGCCGCCCTTCTTGCCGTCGATATCGAGGCGGCCGACCGTCTCTAGGGCCGAGGTCTTGTTGCCGGCATTGTGGTCGAGCTGGCGTTCGAGCTTTTCCTTATCGTCCACGATCATGGTGAGTTCGTCGCGCACCCGCGTCACGCCCACATTGAACAGGCGCTGGTTCGACAGGTTGCGCTCATGGCTGTCCATGACCGTGATCGCCTTGTCGGTGGTGATGCCCTGCGCCATGTGCATGTTGAGCGCGTAGGCGAGGTCCAAACGCGAGAGCATCGGATCGCCCGGCGCCAATGTCAGGGTCTGATTGCCCGCCGTCTCGACGGTGATGCCCGAGGCATCGGCCGAGATGATCCGGGCGAGCGCCGCGTTGTGCAGGTCGCGCGGCTTGTCGTTCGCGGTCCAGCGGATGCGATCCCCCTCGCGGACATGCAGATCCTTCTTCTCGGTGAGTTCGAGCCGGTCCCGCTTTTCGGTGGGCGAGAGGCGCTGCGGGTCGAAGCGAATCTTGCGGCGCCCATCGACCAGTTCGACCTTGCCCGAGGGCAGCACCCTGGAGACGTCATAGCGTCCCTGCGCGAGCCCGACGTCCTGCGCGCCGCCGCGGCCGACATCGAGGGTGAGGCCGGGCCGATAGCTGGCGGCGTAGCGAAGCTCCTCGCGGGTCAGGTTCACGCGGTCATAGACGATGAGATGGATGCCCTCGCCCCGCACGGTGCCCTCGGCGGCAAGGCCGTCCTGGATGCGCTGGTTGATGATGGCGCGGGACTCCCGGCCAGACGCAAACACCTGGGTCGCGGCACGGTCGTCCGCCCCCAGCGCGAGCCACCTGTCGGCGGCCTCTTCGGGCGGGTTCGCGCTTTCGTGGACGTTATCGCCCAGCACCTTCATCGCCTCGCCCGCCTTACCGACATTGGCGAGCGCGGCGACGGTGCGCAGCGTGTCGGTCCGCTGACGGATATTCTCGTCCATTCGGGCCATCGTGCCGCCGGCGGCCTGGATCATCGCGAAGGACTTGCCGGCGTCGATCGAGGAGAGCTGCTGGCGATCGCCAACCAGCACGAGCTTGTCGATGCCGAGCGCCTCGACGATGCTGTGAAGCTTCAGCATGTCGGCGCTGGAGACCATCGAGGTCTCGTCCACGACCAGCATCGCGCCGCCGAGCCGCTCGCGCGCCTCCTCGTAGCGCGGCGTATCGCGCTCGGTCAGGTAGCGCTCGTTGGCGAGCACGAACGAGGCGATCGTCTGGCTCTTGATCCCGGCCCCTTCGGCGAGGTCGGCGACCATCTTGTTCTGGAAGGCCAGGCCCAGCACATCCTTGCCTTCGCCTTCCGCGATCCGGGCAACCGCCTGCAGCATGGTCGACTTCCCGGCGCCGGCGACGCCCTGGACAGTCACGGTCCGATCTTCGGAGGAGAGGATCAGGGTCGCGGCTGCGAGCTGCCCCGCATTGAGCGGGCGATCGGCGACCTCCTGCAGGCGGGCGGGCCCATCCTGCGCGGGGAGTATCGGCACCGCCTTGCCCACGCCCGCATCGACCGCCTTGAGAACGGCTTCCTCGGTGCGCAGCGCCTCCTGGGTGGTCACCATCCGGACGCCCTTGTCGCCGGCGCGGGCGACACCGGGGATTAGCTGGCGGTTGTCGTAGAGCTGCTCGATCCGGTGCTCGACCGTCTCGATGGTGACGCCCTTCAGGCCGAGGTCCAGCGCGGTCTTGGAGAGCTTGTTGACGTCGAACGCCGCCTCGCGTTCGGCGAGGATGCGGACGGCCGAGGCTACCGCCAATTGCGTCCGGGCGACGGCCGGCGATTTGGTGGCGCGGGCAAGGCCGCTGTCGATCAGCGGATCGGGCGAGCGAAGGAAGCCGCCGATGAGATCGCGCGCGCCGGCGATCGCGTCGGTGACCGCCCGGAAGCCCCGCTCCAGCTTGTTGTCGGCGGCGCCCTGCCCTGCCCGGGCCAGCGCCGAGGCGAGCAGTCCTTTGCCGTCGAACCCGAGCTCCGCCGCCTTGTCGATCCATCCTTTGAGGAGCCCGTCGCGGTCCTCGACATTGAGCTTGGGATCGCGGGTGGTGGTGGTCACGCCGTCGCGCCCCTTGGCCGAGACGATGCCGAGCTCGGCCGCCTTCTCGAGGATCGCCTCGCGCCGTTGGCTGAAGGCATCGATGATCGCCTTGGGCACGCCCATGATCTCGAACGTGCCGTGCTTGCCCTTGAGCTCGACCTGGTAGCCGAGCTTCTCCAGCCCGGCGCGCAGGTAGGCGTGGTAGATCGCCCCGACGACCGCGTTATTCGACCAGATCTTGTCGGCGTGCAGCGCCTGCCATTTGCCGTCGGGCATCTGGGTCAGATTGGCGATGACGGAGTGGACATGGGCCTGCGGATCGAGCGCGCGACTGGTGTCGTGCTGGAACAGCGCATAGACGAGCTTGCCGGTCGGCACCGGCACCTTGCGACCCTCGACGTCCTTGCGCCCTTCGGCGAGATTCTTCTCGACCCAGGCCATGGTTTTCTGGACCGCGACCATGTTGGCGGCGAGCACCCGCTTGTCGCCGGCGACATAGGCCATGACCGACACGGACTTGGGCGCGGAGAAGGTGAGGTCGACACCGTTGCGCCGGTTTTCGACCTGGGCGACGCCCTCTCCGCTCGGCAGGACGCCGCTCAGAATCTGCTCGAAGCTTTCGCGGCTGACTTCGCCTTCAAGCGCGAGGGCTTCGGCCCCTGCCCCGCCCCAGGCACTGACCTCGGAGGAGCCATCGGCCGTGTAGTAATTGTCCTTGAAGTCGTCCTTCGCGAAATAGTTCGCGGCGCCTGATGCGGAACGGACGGCGGCGACCGAGAGCATGGATCAGATCCCCATGTCGAGATCGTCCTGGTCACGGCCCGCGGCGAAGCCCTGACGCAGTTCGATGAGGGTCTGATCCTCGACTTGCGGCGCCTGCGGTGACGGTCCGCGCCGGTCGTCGGCGGGCCGCTGGCCGGTCTCCTGCTGGGCGTCCCTGCCGCGCGCGCCGTCCTCCTTGCCGCCGCCCGCTCCCTTCGCCTGCGGGGGCACCGGCCGGTCATCGCTACGCGGGGCGGTACGATGGGTTTCGGCGGCCTGGTCCTCGCTCGGCGACTGCAGGATCCGCGCCGCCATTTCCTTCGCAAGATTGGTTGGCTCGACCACCTCATCCACGATCTGGACGGCGCCGTCCCTGCCGCCGGCCTCACCGCCCTCCTCGTCGAAAATCTCCTCCCCGCGCTTGGACCGGACGGGCTGCATCACGGGACGCTTCAGGAAGCCCGGCGCCACGATGGGGTAGTTCTTCCATTCGAGAAGGATGCGCGCGGCCGGGAAACCGTCGGGGAATTTCACGAACCCGTGCATCGAGGGCAGGTTGGTGATGTCGTCGGGGATCACGAGGGGCTCGACCTGCTTGCGCGGAGTCAGGGTCGAGGCGTCGCGATTGTTGTTGTAGCCGTAGCTATAGGCCTCATCCATCTGCCGCACTTCGCGGTTGCCGATGTACTGCGAGCACTCCTCGGCGGTCTTGAACTCGCTGGTCGCGAGGATGAGCTTGGAGCGGGCGAGCGAGGCGAGATTTCGCGCGCCTTCCTCGCCATAGACCTCGACGAGCTTCTGGAAGCTGTGGAGCCCCAGGATCATTGCGCCGCCGAAGTTCCGCGCGGTCTGCAGGCCCTTCTCGATCGCAGGCAGGCGGTGCAGCGCGCCGACCTCATCGAACATGAACCAGGTCCGCAAGCTGCGCGTGCGCGGCAGCGTCATGAGGCTGGTGATGGCGATGTTCATCCAGAGCGTCAGCAGCGGCCGGTTCATCTCCAGATCGTCGTAGTCGGAGGTGACGAACAGGATCGATCCGGGCGCGCGCTCGGTGGTCATCCAGTGCCGGATCGAGAACGGCTCTCCTTCGTCGGGCAGGAAACGCAGGACCTGCGCATTGGTGTTGAAGACGGCGCGGATCGATTCCGCCATGCGGGCCGCTTCCGGGGCGGTCAGCGGGTCGGCGATGGTGTTCGCGAGGAAGCGATGCACCCGCTTCAAATCGGCGGTCATCAGGTTCTCGGCGAGCGCCAGGTTGGTGGTCTGGCCGCGCTCCTGAAGCCGGACGCACATCTCGATGAACAGGGTGCGGGCCGCGAGCGCCCAGAAGGGCTCGGACGAGCCGCCATCGGAGGGAATGAGCGCCGCGGCGGCCGACGTGAAATGGCTGTAGGTCGAGCAGTCGTTGAAGATCGACCAGGCCGGGCAGCGCTGGTCCATCGGGTTCAGGATCGTGTCGCGCATGGGATCGTAGAAGGCTTCGACATAGGCGCCGGTGAGATCGAAGATCACGGCGCTGTCCTGGCGCTGGCGCATCTGGCTGACCAGACTCCTGAGCTCGGTGGTCTTGCCCGCGCCGGTGGTGCCGATCAGCATGGAATGGGACTGCTCGAGGCGGTGCGGATAGGGGATGCCGGCGAGCGTATAGGGATGGTGGATGCCGCCCGCCTTCCGTGTCGCGAACGGCAATTTGAGCACGGCGGCGGACGAGCGGCCGGGGAAGAACTCGCGCGCGTCCTCCGCGAATTTTTCCGCATTGTGCTGCGCGATTTCGGAGACCAGCACGGCGCGATCGACCAGCATGGCGCCGCGCTCATGGCGTTCCTGAAGGATCGAACGCCCACGCCTGCGCGAGATGTCGACGAACCAGATGGTGAGTGGCGCGACCACGAAAACCGAGACGAGGATCGAGCCGATCAGCGCCCGGATGGTGGTCTCCCAGGCCTGCTGCACGGCCGGGATATAGGGCACCACGGGCATGACCGTTTTGTAGATCTCGCCATTGGGCAGGGTGACGTTGACGCGCTTGTTGGGATTGAGGTCGACCCAGTTCCAGAGCGCCGAATAGATCTTCATGCAGACGAGCTGGAATCCGTGCTCGTCGAGGCGGATCGAGAGGATGACGAACCAGGCCGCGAGGAAGGCGAAGAACCAGACCATGATGGGCAGCCGCGCGCCCGAAAACCACATCAGCATCTCGTGGGTGAGAAGCTGTGAGCCGCGGGTGAAATTGCCCGAGTTTCGCTGCACGCGGCCGCGCGCAGAGTGGTGGGTCAGCGGGATGTTTTTCCCGTTCGAGCGGATGTCCTCACGCGCCATGATATTGCACCAGGCGCTTGTCGGTTTCGGCAACGAGGCGGTCGCGAAGCTCAGGATATTGCTCGCGCAGAATGACGTCGAGCACGAGCTGCTGGAACTCGCTGATCCGGGCCAGGCGGCGCTGGCTCGCGGTCAGCACGTCGGAGGATGAAAGGAAGACATTGAGGGCCGACCGGATGACGTCGGCGACGCTCAATTTCTGTTCGGCGGCGATCACGCTGAGGCGGTCCCATTGGGCGCGCTCCAGGCGGACGTTGTAATGCCGGTAACTGGTAGCCAAGACCAACCTCCTAGCAGGGAGGCTGGTGGGGACTGAAGAATGGCTCTATTTATAGCCGAGCGACCCGGTTCCGGCAAGTTGATCGTCATGGACCAGCAGGCCGTAGTCTCACAGACTACGCGCGAATGGCTGATTTCCGCCGTTTTTGCCCGCCCACCAGCTCGTACTACAACGTAGTCTCCTTTCCTTCCGCGCTAACCCGTTGTGAAACAACGGAACTCATGCACCTTCAGGTGCGTAGGGTGTGCTAATCCCAAGAGCCCGATCCCCTGTCCCTGGGCCTGTTACGATGTCGTCGGAGAGGAGCCGGTTGCCGGGACCGGCGAGGTACGCGCCGCCGTGAGGCGGAACGCGCGAGGCCGGTGTCACCGATCCGATCAGGGCGCGAAAAGCCCCGATGCGCAGCATCAACGTCGGCCAAAGGGCCGCGTTGGAAAGGCGAGGATCGTGACCCGAAGGGCGGAGACAAGGCGCATGCCTTGGCTCCGTGAGGTTGGGCTCTCGTTGCCTGAAGGGCATCGGGAGCCCTAGCGAATAGAGCCGTCGTCGGGCGCAGGCCCGATGCGCCCAGCCCCATGAATCTTCTTCTTCCTGCCCTCACCAACCAGCGCTATGTTCAGCCAGTTCATAGCCCGATTAGCCTTCACAAGAGGCACCTATGGCAAAGACACTGGAACAGGAGAGACAGGCTCTCGAAGAGGATCAGCGCCGGCTGGAAGAGCGGCGCAGGAAGCTCGAAGAGAAAGAGCGCGAGCAGGCGATCGCGACGATCGAGAAATCCGGACTGCTGAAGCTTGAACCTAAGCGGCTCGCCGATCTGACGGCCCGCATCAAGACACTGGGTTTCGAGGAAGTCGAAAAGCGGCTCAAGGCCTGAATCATCCCCCGCCGCGGCAACGCCGCGGCACGGTCATGGGGGGCTCGATGCCCCCCGTGACCGTTCCTCTCCCAGCAAAAAAAGGGGAGAGGCCGCAGCCCCTCCCCTATCGTTCAGAATTCGTCGATGATGCCGCCCGGCGCGGTGTAGACGATCCGGTCGATCATCGCCTGTCCGAGCGCGCCGTAGTCGCCCTCGTCAATGGCGAGGAACCCCAGCTCATCGTGCTCGACCACATGCTGGTCGAAGTAGCTGTGCATCGCGCGGCGCTCGGCATTGGCGACGGCGGCGAAGTAGGCGGCGTGCTGATCGGCGGCGGCGATGTTCGTGATCGTCTGCATGTTCGTCTCCTGTCGTCTTGAATGACAGGGGAATGGCGTCGGGCGGGCGGGACCGTGTCAGGCCTCGCCGGCTTGCCGGCGACCGCAAAGCGGCGGTGGGGGTCACGATTTTCTTCGGCGGCCACCGTCGTTCGAGATTGATGCGCAGCGCCCGATCCGCCGAAGAAAATGGTGGGGCCCCGCCGGGCTTGAGACGGTCTCGTCCGCCCGACAGAATGGGAAGACTGTGAGAGATTTTTCCTCTCGGGGAAGCGCCTCCGGCAAGGCGTAGCGGCGCGCGGACCGACGGGTCCGTGCGGCACGCGAGCGAGCCGGTGTCGTCACGATGAAACGCCGCCCCATCATGGCTTTTGCGAATTATGAGAACGGCGTGCACGGACCCTTCACCGATCTCGGCCAGCGGGCGGAGCGGATGGACAATCCACTGATCCGGGAGGGTGCTGGACAGGGCCGAAACGACTTCGCCTTGGTGTCACAGGAGGTCTGTGTTAGGCGCCGGATTGCGCTGCGAAGGCTGCGGCGCCGGGACTGGTAATCCCGTCGAGAAAGGCAGCTCGGTGTGATCTCACGCCGGGGTGCCTGCGCACATGTCCAGGTGCCTTGGCACTAAAAGCGTAGGCGCATGTCTCGACGTGTTACCAGCCCCGGCTCCCGCGCACGGCGCGGGAGCTCTCCGGGGAGGAGCGACGGCCCGGAAGCTCGCGAGGATGGACCGCGCTCGAGGTAGCGATATGGACCTCTCGGAGACGGACCCGACGGTAACACGGGCGCTTGCGCTGGCATTGATGCGGCAGGCCAAAGAGTATCTGGCGGCGACAAACGATGTCGATGCCGCCGACCAATTGCAGCGCGCGATCGATACCCTGCTGACACCGCGAACGCCGGTCGCGGCATAGGCTCGCAGCGGCATTGCGGGGCGCGCCGCGCGCGGCGACGCGCCCCTTCGCGACGTCTGGTCCGGGCGGAGGCTATGCCCATTCCAGACGGGAACTGTCGTCAAGATCTCCGGTCGCGATCAGGCGGTCGAGCCGGGACAGGTATGGGGCTGCACCCTGCGCTTCGACGCTGCGCCGGATCGCGGGATCAGCGAGGCGGGCACGGACATTGTCGACCGGGATTTCGCCGACGCTCTCCGGTCGCAGTCCAAGCCCTTCGAGCAGCGCGAACGCATTCTGATAGGCCAGATCGAGTTCGAGGCCGAGATCGGAGGTCAGCCCGACCGACAGGGTGATCGGGCCAGTGTCGCCCTCGCGATAGACGCTGACCCGGCGGCCGCGAAACTGGGCCTCATCCAGCACCGTGATGACATCGGTCTGATAGTCGAAGATGCGTGCGATGCTGGCGAGCGCCAGCGGGCAGACACGCGCCTCGAACCGATAGGAGAGATAGTCGTCCTCCGCGAAATCCGGATCCAGCAGGGTCATGTCGAGACGCTCGCCTTGGCCGCGCAGAAATTCCCGGAAGGCGGCGAGCTGGCGGGCGTTGATGACGGCGGTCTGGCGTTCCTGATGGTCGGCCGATGTGGTGATGCGAAACACAATGGACATCTCGTCCTCCCTTGCTGAACGCAGCACCCGTCCCTTCTCCCCTCTGGCCGCCTGGCGGGGCGAAGTCGGTGCGAATGGTGGCCATTGCGCGAGCGCGCCAGCGCTCAGTCCCCCGCGGCGCGAAGGGGCTCGATGCCCCTGAGCGCCGCATGTCCACGCAGAAAAAGATGGAGAGGCCCCGGCCGAAGCCGGAGCCCCTCCAAGCGAGCACTCACGCGCTGCGCTGGGTGCGCTGGTGCGCGAGGCGGACGATGTGCAGCGGCACCCCCGCCTGCCGCAGCTTCTGGGCGAGGTTCTGCTGGATGCCCGAGCCTTCGCAGATGACGGCTTCCACCGGCTTGAGACCGAGAATGCGGTCATTGCGGACGAAGGCGGCGCGGTTGCCCTGACTGCGATCGAGGCGGAACTGGATGACCTTGACGCCGCGCGATGCCGCCCATGCGTGCGCCACGGCATCGCAGCCCTTCGCTTGCGCGGTGGTCGCGAGGATCATCTCCGGGATGCGTGCCTTGATGCTGTCGAGACCGTTCCAGAGCAGGTCCACGTCCTCCCACACCTGACCACCGGAGAACGCCACGACCGGGCCTTCGGGGGCGAACTGCTCGCGGCGCTCCCGGGCTTTCGAGGCAAGATAGTCGCGGGCCTCGATCATCGATGCGGTAAGCGCGCTGGAAACCCGGCTTCCCCGCACCGGCGAGAAGGGCTTGCCGGTTTCGACCCGATAGACCTCGGCGGCATGGTCGCGCATGCATTCCATCGCCTCGCGGCAACCCTGGAGGGTCTGGCAGAGGAGCTGGGTGTCTTCGAGTTCGGTCGCGTAGATCTCGGACGGATCATAGCTGCGTGCGAGATCGCCGAGCTTCTTGGCGGCGTCATCCTCGCGGCCCTCGATACGCTTCGCCACGACATGGAAGCTGTTGGCGAAACCCCACGCCAGATCGGCCGCAAACGGCTCCATGCGGGTGTCGCGCAGCACGTCGAACATGGTCTGCATCATCATCTCGGTGGCGGCCCGCACCTGCTCGGGATCGGGCATGTCAAGTGCTTCGGGCGCTTCGACGATGCTGAGCTTGGCCATCTCGCTATGTTCGATGAACGCGCCCTCGTAGGTCTGGGTCAGTCCGTCATTTTCACGCGACGCGGCGACGAAGCTGGCAAGGTCGGCGAAATTGTTGAAAGAAGTCATAAAAGCCTCCGAACAAGTCGATCTCTCATCCGGGATTGGATGAAAGATGAAATCTCATCGGATGGGCCGACGGGGCTTTGTCAGGGACGCGGGGACAAGTCCCCGCGCCGCCTCGGCGGGGCGTGGGGGAACCGATTTTCTTGGGGCCAGAGCGCAGCGACGGTCCCGGGAAAATTGGGGGGACCGCGCATCCTTGAGAAAGCCCCCCAAGGCACATCACACTACGGCGATGAAGCTTGTCTGATACCGAGATGTTAGAGAGAGAATTGGATTTGCCCCGGCCGCGCGGCGGCCGGGTTAACAGCAAATCGCTCCATACTGTCCCAGGAGAAACCCCCTCCCCATCACCCCCGCAAGGTGATCGTAACCCGGCAGGGCGGAGACGCGGCAAGGCCGTGGCTCCGGGAGCCGCAGGCGAGTAGAGCGCCGGTCCCGGCCTGAGCCTGTCGAAGGGCCGGGATGCGCCAAATGATCGAGCACCGACGCCGCAGGCAATGTTGAAGGAATGAAGAGTGAAGGCCCAGATTCAGGCGAACTATGAGGAGCGTCTATCGCGATATGCTGCACTGTTGCATGGCAATGAGCCACCGGGGCTGGTGGCGAAACTCGCCGTCTATCAGCAGCTCCTGCGGCAACGTGATATTCATGGCGACCGCCTGTGGCAGATCGAGCCGATCCTCTATCCGCTGGCGGAGCAGGACGTGATCGCGCTGGTGAACAGCGTGATCAAGGTCGTCACCGATCAGGAGTGGAAGCTCCGGGATGGGGCGAGCTTCCATGTCGGCGAGTTCTACGCGATCGGCGTCGAGAACATGGTCCACAACCTCGAGACGGGGCGACGCGCGAACTTCCCGGGCCAGTTGAGCTGAAGGGCGGCGCCCGCAGGCGCCGCTCTACCGGGTCAGAAGAAGTCGATCTTGTCGGCGATGATCTCGCAGCCGTACCGGGTGACTCCGTCGCGATCCTCCCAACTCGAATAGTGCAGCCGGCCGGTGATGGCGACGACATCGCCCTTCTTGCGCGAGGCGCCGGCCTTGCCGAGGCCGTTGAAGCAGGTGACCTTGTGGAACTCTGTCTCTTTGGCGGTGTAGCCGGTGGCGTCGTCGACATAGGTCTTGCCGTCCCTGAGCTTCACGCGATCGGTCGCGACAATGAGGGTGGTGACGGCGCCGCGGGTCTCGGGGTCCTTGGCGACGCGGCCGGCGAGATTGACGTTGTTCATGGTAGTGCTCCTCGTTGGGTCCAGCGGCCTTCCCGCCGGTGACACCGAAGAGCGGCGTGCGGAGAGGGTCCGCACCGTAGCGTCAGCGGAGGGGAACCCCTGGAGGGAGTTGGCGCGGGCAGCCGCGAAGCGGCAACACGGGCGACCGGATGGGGTTGCGGGACGTCTTCGTCTCGCCGCAGGTGTCAGGAACAGGCGAAGGAAGGCTGCTGGCCGCGGCGGGGCTCTACCCGATGGACGATCGCGCGGCGCGCTGCTCTTGACCCCGGCGCCGGCGGCGGAGCGCCCTCAGGAGTTCGTGCTCAGCAATCGGTCACGGGCAAGCCCGTTCGGCGAGGCCCGCTAGACGCAGCGATCGGGATTGAGGGCAGAGCCTCGTATTGCTCGGCCTCGGCGGCCTCAGGCGCGAAATGGCAGACGGAGTTTCGCGCGGCGGGACCTTTCGCGCGCGGTATCATGCTCATCAGCCCATCGGTCGGCGGCGATCTCTTCGTCCGTAGGTCGCGCGCCCGCGAGATCGGCCCGCTGCTTGTCGCTCAAGGTCTCGGCCGTGCTCACCGCCCGATTGCCGTGCCGCTGGTTCGTTCCCATGTGTTCTCACTCCGAAGTCGCGATGATCCGCGCCGCGTGGCAAATGCGGGCGCGGCCGATACTGGTCAGGAGGTACGCTTGACCTGCGTGACCTTGCCGGCGTCGTAGGCGGCGAGCCAGCGGGTGCGGATGGTTTCGTAGAAGGCGGTTGGAAGCTGACCGTATGCAACCTCGCCCAATGGATCTCCGGGCACCGTCCGAAGATCGGGCCCGGGCCATTGAAAATAGTTGAGCTCCGTGAGGACGACCCACGAGCGATCATCATCGAGCCCGAGACGAACCTTCGTCGCGTGCGGAATTTCAACGGCAAGGCTCGTGTCGGACGGCGGCGTATGGGTCACTGGCAGGATGGTGACCATCTTGGCGCCTGCCTTATTTGTCGTCGCGAGCAGCACGGCGCAGGGACGGTCTTTGCTGCCTTCTTCGTGACCTGCCTTTGCTTCATGGCTCCAGAGATACGAGTAGCGAATTACTAGGCCGGGAACTGGATCGGGAATTTGCACTCGTCAGGACTCGACCTCGTGATCGAAGGCAGCGGCTTCTGCCGGCGCTCGCGCCGCTCGAACCCCCTCCACGATTTCCTCCGGCACGTCAGTCAACGTGAAGACCTCGCGATCGCGCCGCTTGAGCCGCTGATATTCGGCGGCCGACATCAACACGAGGCTATCGTGGCCATGATGCGTGATGGTAAGGGGCGCAACCAGCGCCTGGCGGCTGATGCGGCCGAAGGCCTTTGACGCCTCAACGGTACTGACAGTCTGGGGCATGGTGATTCTCCTGTCCGGAAAGTACGGAGTTTCCGGATAAATTTCAAGTCCTCTCTGTCGCGCGCGCGAGGACGATAGCTGAGGACACGGTCACAGGGAAACGAAGGCAGGGCCCGCTTGCCGTGAGGCAAACGAGCCCTGCGGGGTTGCCGCGCGCCGGAGGGACGCGCGCGGCAGGGAGAGAGGATCGTCAGTCGGCCATCTCGGGCGTGCGGCGACGGCGGCCATTGCCCTGCGCGGGCTCGCCGCCGAACGCGCCCTCGGCCGAGGATTCACCCAGGCCATCCGTACCGGCGAGGCCGTTCGGCTTGGCCGGCTCGTCCGCACCGGGCAGCGGCGGCAGGCTGTCGTCGGCCGGGGCGGTGTCGGTCGGCGCATCGCGGCGGCGGTTGGGACGCGACCAGACGATGTTGTACGAGCCGTCGTCCTGACGGAACGCCGAGATGTAGAGCGGCTTGTCGAGGCTGGGATCCTCGATCTTGCCGTTGAGGAACATTTCGCCGGTCGCATTGGACGCCAGCTCGAACAGTGAGCCGACCTGGACCCACTGGCGTGCCGCCGAGAGCGCGAGGATCTCGAACTTGGGCGCACGCGGATTGGCGGAATGGACGGTGCGAAGGGCGATGACGATCGCGACCGTGAGCGTCGAGATTTTGCCGGTGTAGGTGCCGCTGGCGTTCTGGGTGATGGTGCCGATGTTCATGGGAAGTCTCCTGAGAAAGTGCGCTCGAACCCCTTGTCCGAACACCTTCTCTCACCCGCTCCTCTCCTCGGCCGTTCGGCCGAGTAAGGCGCGCCAGCGCCGCTCCGACGCGCCACTTCGGCGCCGTCGGGTACTTCAGGGCCTCGCAATCACGCGATGCGTGTCAAGTCTGGGGAGCGCTTGCCGATGGCCGCCACAGGGCAATGACATCCTGCATCTCTTCGGCGAAACCGAGACCGTCGATATAGACGGCGCCGCGGTCGTTCTGGCCGAGAAAGCCGATCACGCTCGTGATGTCGTTTGCCACGTCGATGTCGAGGCCGAACATGTCGGCGATCTCGAAATGACCAAGCTCCGGGCCATTCCACCAGGCCATCAGAAAGTTCGCGACGCGGCGCGCCTGCCCGGTGTCGCCCATGGCGAGCGGGATAAGCCGTGTCAGCGCCGCACGGGCGGAATCATAATCTGTCGGTACGGACGTCATCGGTTTTCTCCGCGCGCAGAGGGTATCGAGGCGACACCCGGGCGCAAGCGTTTCTGCCTCGAACGGCCCGATCCTAATGAATCGAGCCGAACAGCCGCCGCTTGACCTCGGCCTGGTGCCGGCCATCCTTCTCGCCGATCGTCGCGGTCATGTCGGCGAGGAGCTGTTCGGCAAGCCTCGGCGGGATTTCCGCATAGGGCGTGATAACGGCGATCGCGGCCTCGGGCGTGGGAAGCTCGCCCGGTTCCGTGCCCCGCCAGATCAGCGCTTCCCCTTCATCGGGCTCATCATCGGTGCGAAAGCACACCTGAGCATAATAGGTCTGGAGCGGTCGGTCCCAGCCTACCGCCGCGCAGATGACGTCGGGATGGCCGGCCTTGGGCGGGAGAATGTGCCTGCTCATGCGTGTGTCCTCCGCATTCTGTGCGCGACGTGCCGCGCGGCGCCTTCGGCGCTGTTGATGGCCTGACCTGCTGCCGATGCCGCGCGGCGCGCGCCCGCCCTGCGCAGCAGGTTACGGGCTTCGCGCAGGCGTTCAACGGCAATCGCAATGGCTTGTCCGTCCTCGGACGTCGCGGGTGTGATGCGGCGCAAGATTACCTCCATTTTGGTTGGAAATTGGCGAGGCGACTGATCGGCTCAATCGTCGCAGGGGAGCATGATCGTCAGGACACGGACGGTCACCGCGGCGTCGGCAGGATCTTCCGAGCCCCATTCGAGCGAGGGATCGTAATAATCGATGCGAAAGCAGACGATGTGACCCTCGAGCTCGAACTGCCCGTAGTTGCGTTCCGGGCCGTCATCAGGCTTGAATTCGTAGCGCCGGACGGCCGCGAGTACCGCGGCCTGGGCGACGGCTTCGCTGACGATGCGGTCGCCGCCTGCCAATGTGGCGAGACAGGTCGCCGTCATCACGATCCGCGCGTTTCGATCGAGGCCGAGCCGCACGCGGTCATTGAGCTCGGCGATCCGGGATATGGTGCTGGTCATGCTGCCTCCATCAAGCCGGCGTTGAAACTCGCGATCCATTCTTCCATCGTCGGCCGCTCGGCGATCGGCACGATGCTGGCGGCGTCCTGGAAACGGATGAGATCGGTCGGCGCATCGCGACGGATCGCGTCGATCTCGGCCTCGGGGAGCAGCCGCTCGGCGCGGATGAAATCGGTGATCCTGCCGGGCCGGGTCCTGGTCGATCGGCGCCACAATCCCTCGACGGTGCGCAGGCGCGGTTCGGCGCGGGCCTCAATCAGGACAATCAAGCGAAGGCACCACGCCGGCAGGGCGCGTACTTCATCGGGCCGGATGGCGCCGCAGAAGAAGCAGCTCGACTTGGGCGGCACCGGGAGACCGGCGGCCTCGATCCGGGCGATGCAGCGATCGCGCGTCCAGTTCCATTCGCGCAGCGGATAGCGGCACTGGAACAGCGGATCGTCCAGCCCGGCAGCATGGGCATGACGCCGGGAATCGGAGGGCGACGTGTCGTAGCCGATCAGCCGCTCGACCTTCTGCCCATTCGCCCATGCGGCGCGAGCCGGTGCCCATTGCTTCAGGAAAGCGTCTTGCGGCGCCACCTTCCATTTGAGGCTGCAACTATGCCGTCCCAGGCTGATGCTCGGCAAAGTCGCATTGGTCAGGACATTGGCGAGGATCGAATAATAGGGCGGCCAGTGCTTGAAGCGCCTGGGCACGTAGCGGACGATCTCATAGGGAATCCCGCGCGCGTGCATCCACGCGGCGATCATCCGCTGATATTCGTAGGTCTCGGGCTTCTCCGCGCCCGGATCGGCGCTCAGCACCAGGTCTGGCGCCTCGCCGCGCGCCTCGAGTTCGATCAGCAGCGCCGTGGAATCGACACCGATCCCATAGGCCAGGACCACGGGCGGCGGGGCGGCGACCAGAATGGTATCGACCGCTCGTCTGTTGCTTGGGATGTGCATGGAGTTCTCGGCCTCGATCGCGGCCCATCGCCGCAACCCTCAAGATCCCCCTCCCCTCATTCTCGGCCGGCTGTGCGGTTCTCGGCCTCGATGCGAAGATCGAACTGAAAGGTGGGGTGCGCCAACGGCAGGGCCTTTGGATAGGGAAGTCGCGGCAGTGCGCGGCCGTGCCGGCGGGCTTCGCGGGTGAGCTCGAAGCAATAGGCGTAGAGACCCGGCTGCTGATGGCGCACGAGATGGCGTTCGCGTTGCAGCCGCCAAAGCCATGTCGCAGGCATCTCCCCGAACTCCGGCCTGGGCAGGCCAAGCGAAACGAGCTGATCGATGGCGCCGGCATGGCCTCGCTCGCCAAGGCGGATCTTCGAGAGCGTGCGCCCCGCGATCGTTGTGTCGCCGGCGCGCAGGACGGTTCGCGGCCTCGTAATGGCGCGGTGCGCCGCCGAGAGCGCGCAATAGACGCGGCCTATATGTCCGGCGCTTGGGTCGCTGTACGAAACCACGGCCTCGATTCCGGGCTTCTCGCGGCGCAGATGGCGAAAGGCCCGCGCGACGAAGAAGCTCTCCCCGTTCTGGGGCACGGCGTCTGTCAGGATCAGGCGGGCGAGCACGCAGCCGCGTAGCGGATCGGCAAAGCCGGTGTGCCGCGTGATTACGGCTCCGGTGGCCGGAACGGCGAAGACGGCGACGCCTTCCAGGACTGCCCCGGCGCCATAGAGCCCGACCGCGAGCTGCGCCGCAGGATAGGTCGGCAGATAATGATGGCGGGCAATGAAAGCGCGCGCGGCATCGTGTCCGATGATCTCGACGGAATAGGATTTGGGATCGATGACCGTGAGATCGCGGGCCCAGAGCGCCCGGCGCTCGCGCCAGCGCTGGCTGCGGCTCGTTTCCATGTTTTGGATCCTCGAATGTTAGCGGGCGGCAAATCTCGTCGCCCCGCCGAACAGGCGGAGCGCGCGTGCCATCTCGTCGCGCAACCGGGCCTTGCTGCCGACGATGAGCGTCGGCGCGAGGGGTTTCCCGCCGGGGTCGATGAAGCCGTGCGCGAGGGTGCCGTCCTGTTCGATCGAGACGAGATGCCCCTTGCCGGGCGCCGGCCCCTGATAGCGCGCCGTCAGCTCGCCTAGCTTCGCAGTCAGGCCCTTGGTCGCCTTGGACCAACGGATGTGGCCAGCGCCGACATTGCTCCCGGCCTCGCGGCCTCGATCCATCCAGAGTTTCGCGTGCGCCTTGACCTGCAGCGGCGTGTTGCGCGTGCGTTCGCGATTCCGACAGGTTGGCAATGCGGCCGAATGGGTATCGAGAACCCGCAGATATTCGCCGTGCAGCGCGACAAGGATATCCTCGATGTCGATGCCGGCGAGGAGCGCGCGAAGCCGGTCCTCCTGCTCGGGACTGGCAATGAGCTCGTCGGCCCGCTCCGCCGTCAGTTCCTCGGCCTCGGGCTGCGCGGTCACACCGGATATGAAGCCCTTGGTGGCGGTGAGAATGATGGCGTGACCGCCGCAGCGGCCGCCTGTCTTACGATAGCGCTCCAAAATATCGCCTCGGCCGAGCGCCGCCGCCGGATGATCGCCCAGGATGATAACCCGCCGCGACCATGGTGTCGGTCGGGGCCGGTCGCTGGGTTTCGGCCAGTCCGAGGGTAGCGATCGCACCGCACCCCGCGACTGCATCGAGATGGGCGCTCGTTCGGCAGCGCGATTGGCCCGGCGCGCCGCGTCGAAGAGATCGTCAACGTCGCCGCCGCCGTCGGCGAACCCGCAGTCATAGGCCGGGCGTTCTGCGGCCTTGGACGGCGAACAATGGTTCCAACCTACATGGGCCGCGTACCAGCCATCGGCATAGCGGATCGCGAGATTCCAGTCATAACCATAACGATCGCGTCCACGCAGGATCGCCGCATCGCGGTCATCACCGCGTCCTGAGACGGCGCGCTCCTCGGTGAAGCTGAAATTGCGCGCCTGGCGCTCGGCCTCGCTATGCGCGGCAATCGCGTCGTTGACGGGCTTCATCGCCTGGACGCGCGCGCGGGTGTGCGCCATGCGATCTTCAGGTGAAGCCGTCGGCGCCAGGTCCGGAAAGTCGCGCCAGGCTTTCGCGATCGCTTCGGCATGTTCCGGTGCGCGGCCCCGGGCCAGCCAGGTGGCAGTCGAACAGGGGTCGAACTGCGGGATTTTTTCGACATGGATCATGTGGTCGGCCTCGGTCGAGATCAGGCGAAGAGGCGCATCGGCTGTTCGACCGGCGGCGTGAGACGAAGGTCGCGCCGCAGACGGTCGGCGAAACGGTCGGGCGCCATGAGATCATTGACCGATGCCCAGTGATTGCGCGCGCCGCAGTGATCATCGCGGCCACGAACCCGGCGATAGAGGACTTCCCGGCCCGGGCCCGAACAGCCAAGCGAGAGCTGCACCCATGCTTCCTCGCCATGGAGCGTGATTTCGCCGGAAACCGCAGGGCCGCCCTTGCTGGAGCGGATGTCATAGGTTCCGTCGCATAGGCCCAGCGCGTCGGCGAGGCGCCGCATTGCGGTGCGGCCCTCCGAATGGAAGAGCCGCTTGGCGGCCTCGTCATGGCTCACGCCCCGATAGGCGAGGTTGCGCAGGACCGGCGTTCGGCGGATTTCGGCGATCTGGTCCATGCAGGTGCGCCGAAGCTCGAGATTGGACGGACGATCTTCGCACACTGCGCTGAGGTGGCGAACGAGCAGGATCACGGCGGGATCGGTTTCGGCGTCTTTGCCGGCGTTGCGGCAATCCTTGATCGCGGCTCCGATCGCGTGGAGGGTGGTGCCGACGGTGATCAGCGCGCTGGGGTCGAGCGCCTGCTGGTGGCGCATGGCGACGTCGTAAGTCATGGGATGGCCCTCCGGTCTTGAGCGAAAATCCGCTCAAACGGCCCTCTCCCCCTCCCCTTTCTCCCGTGGCCGGCCTCGGGCTCGACCGAAGATTCAAGCAGCGATCGGTAGCGGGATCGGCACGGCCTGCCCGGTGGCGATATTGATGAACGCGCCCGCGTGGCCGATCGATCCGCGGCCAACGAGATCGAAGAGAAGGGCCAGCGCGTGGCTCGCCACCACCCGGTTCACGAAAAGCGACTGGCGCTCGAGGGCTTCGGCCATCGAGCACGACGGCGCGTCGTCGTCAGGCAGGCTCTCGTTCGCGACCTCGGGGAAATATTCGAGGACTGTCGGGAGGATCTGGTGCCCGGCCTCGGGCTCAGCGTTCGGGCAACCGATGATATATTGCCCGTCGCCAGCGCGGTTGCCGAGATCCAGCCAATAGGCCGGCGCATTCCTGGCCGAGGCGATGGCCGCACCGACGCTCCGGCGCGCCGATGCGGTATCGACACAAGTGATGACGATGTCGGTGCCGTCGAGCTTCGCGGCCTCGGGTGCCCGGCCATGCACCGCCGTCCAGGCCAGACCGTGGGCGAGATTGATCCGCTCGGTTAACGTCCGGGCCTTCGAGTTGCCGATGTCGCACCTGAAGAAGGGCTGCCGGCCAAGATTGGCCTCGCTGACGATATCGTCGTCGACGACGGTTACATCGAGCGAACGCGACGAAATCGCCCGCAGCGCCGTATCCAGCGAGGCGAGCCCCATCAGCATCTGCGCGCCGTTGCCGCCGCATCCCACAAGCACGATTTTGATCGCGCGGTTGCCGAGCGCCGCAGGCAGATAGTGGCGAAGGGGCGTCTCAGAGGTCATGATCGTCTCCTGAAAAAAGGGCTTCGCGGCAGCGGGAGGAACATCCCTCCGGCGCACAGTCGCGAGGCAAATGCGGGGCCGTCCGTATGACCCAGACGTCCGACAACCAGGGCGATCTTGGTCGCGTGCGCGTCGTCCGCGTCGTCGGTTGCGCTGAAGAAGGCCGCGCCGTGCCCATGGCTGTGAATGTCGCAGATGAGGTGATGGTGCGGCGGCAGCGCAGGCGGACGATAAGTGAGGTGTGACGGCGTCGCGCGGTCGATCTGGGGGAAGTCGACCCAGAATCGCCGATTAGCCTCATCCCAGAGGATGAAGGCGGCGGCCTCGTTGGGCAGCGCGGCGCGAAAGTGCTCGAGGACTTGCCGCAGCAGCTCCGCCGGTATCAAGCCGCAACGCAGGTCCGCGCGGCGAACTCCAATGCTCCCGTAGGGCAGGTAGGCCGGGATCGGCGGTGTCACGGGCAGATCCAGAGCCAGCCAGGCCCGGCGCAAGATCAGGCAGACACCATCGCGGCCGATTGCGAGGCAGCTGCCTGCTCGGGCTTCGCGAACGGCCTCGATCGCGGGTGATCGCCCATCCGGCGGCACGGGATAGCAAGGCGCCTCCGCCAGTACCGCGGCGGCGGTCGGGTCTTCGGCGAGGGCAGTCATCGGCCGGACCTTCCGTAGATGAGGTCGCCGAGCGTCACTGGGTCGGCCTTGGCGGCGCCTCGCGGGGCGGTCTGGCGACGATCTCCGAGGAACGGCCTCAAGCGTTTGACCGGGAAGCGGGTCGCGCGGGTCGCTGCGAGGGTGTCCCAGAGACGCACGAGACCGCCCTTCCCCGTGATCGTCAGCTCCTGACCCGGATTCGGATGGGTCGACCAGGAGTCGAAAAGCGCGCGCTCGAACTCGGGAATGGCGGACACATCCAGCGATGTCGGCTTCGGAATGTTACCCCAGCAGAGGGAACCGTTGAGGAAGACGTTGAGGATCGGCGAATGAAGCAAGGCGGTTTCGGCCGCGGGCCGCTCGTTCCGCTCAAGCGCAAAGACTCCAAGCCGGCGCCGTGTGGCGACAAGGACGTGTGCCGGATAGGCAACCGGGACGATCGCGCGGCCGCCAAGCGCACGCAGTCCAGCCAGTTTCGCCGAGAGGTCGAAATAGGCCGTCCTCACCTGTGCGGGCACCCACCAGACCAGCAGGTCGGGATGGGCGACAAGCACCGTTTCGGGGAGAATTTGCGGCGGGGCGACGCGGCCGAGCGCCTGCGACCAATGCCGCAGATGCGCCCGGGTCAAAGGCGTTCCAGCGGCGATGGTCGGCGCGCCGATAGCGTCGTGCTCGATCTGATGGATGCTGGCGAATGCCTCGGCATCTTCGCCAGGGGTAAGATGCGAGCCGAGGCCGCGAGCCCCGTCGCTTCTGTAGAGCAGGATGGCGTTGGTCAGCATCATGCCGCCTGCGGTTCGCTCGAACTGCACGCAATGGTCAGTCATGTCGGCCTCGTTATTCGGGAGGATAGAGTTCGATGAGATGTTTGGCGGCCCGCAGCAGCCGCGCGCCGGCGGCGAGTGACGCATGCCAGACATCGATCGCGGTGGAGTGCGTCATTGGGCAAAGGCCCGTCACGTCCATGAAACCATATTCCATGCCGTGACGCCCGACGTCGTCGACCTCGACCGCGAACTGTTCGACGGGAACGAGTGTCAGCGGCGGAAGCGGCGAACATTCCTCGATACCGGGGACATATTCGTAGAGAACATCCATCTCGAGGCGCCAGGCGTGATGTTCGTCAGGCAAATTGGTGAGCGCCGCGTGGGCATCCCGCAATTCGCGCAGAGCCCGACGAAGGGCAGTCGGTAACTTCGACGTGGGCGCTGCCCTCGCGGCGAGCATCCATTCTGGCCGCCTGGCGTTCATTTCGGACGGCATGGTCTGGGCCGCGATCTCGCTGTCGTCAGCCCCATGGAGCGCAACGAGGGCCTCGCGCGCAGCGGCGTCCTCGGTCTCGCCGTCCCAATAGTACATCGAGATGTTGTCGAAGAGGTCATCGTAGCAGAAGATCGGGAGAGCACTTCCGAGCGTGCGCTCGAGCACCCGATACGCAGCCGCGCGCCACGGGATCGGCCGCTTGCTGTCCTCGATCCATCCGAGATCGAGCTGCCCGACACTGTCGCAGACGATCGCGACCGCCGGCGCCCCGCAGGATTCGCCGTTGAGCACGACGACGCGCAGGTCCGCGATCGTGCAGCTCCGCAAGCTTTCGAGGACCTCGGTCTGGAAGACCCGTTCGATATGTCGGCGCGCCTCAGGGCGCGTGCGGTGCACTGTCTCCTGCTCTTTCGAGGCGACCCAACTGCCGACGAGCTTATGGTGGGCCGCCAAAGGTCGATCGAACATCACCGGAATATCAGGGGAGATATGGACGGTCCGTCCTGCCAGATCAGCCGAGCGGAGGAAGGGAGAGTCCTGTGGGTGGCGGGATAGGATCGGCAGGACCATCCTCGCGCGTGCCCGCGTCGAGGATGATCTTCGCATGGAGGGCCTGGGCTTGTTTGCTGCAAGCAGGCCGGGAGAGTTCGGAAGTGTTGCCATGGTCGTTCTCGATCCAATGGAGCAGCGTGCAGCGCGGTGCGGCGGGGATGGCCGCCATTTGAACGCGCGCCATGTCAGCCCTTGGTGCCGACAGCTCGGCGATATTCGGTGACGTGGACACCGCCAGTAACCCCGGCATCGACCAGGTCGGCATTGAGGATCGCCGGGTAGAGGGTGGCGTGGTAGGCGCGCAGCCCCTGCGGGTCATTGGCAAGGTGCGGCGGCTGCGGGAGGTCGATACCGTCATAGCGGTAGACGCGGGCAAGATGGTCGATCTGCATCGGAATGTCCTTGTTGGAATTGCAAAGGGTGTCGGTTGCTTCCGATCACCAGAGGCTGGCGGGCTCCTCCGATTTTGCATCGGCCGGCAGGGCGCCCGCCGCTGGCGCGGCCGGCGTGCTCGCTGCGACTACCGGCTTGGCGGGTGCCGATGCCGCCTTTGCCTTCGCCGCCTCCGCAGACGCCGCGCGCGCGGCCTCGGCCGCGTCCCGCTGGGTCGCGATCTGATCGGCAAGCGCCATGCGTGTGGCAATCAGCCCACCGAGCGCCCCCTCGGCGCCCTTCGCAAGCTCTGCATCGATCTCGGCGGCCGTCGCTGTGATCGAGATCGGACGCAGCTCGCCGGCCTCGGCCTTGTGCGTTTTGCCTTCGGCGACGCGGGGAATGATGATGAGGGTAACGACACCGTCATCGCCGGCGACAAGATCGAAGGCGAGCGAATAGCTGCCCAGCATGGGCAGAAGATTGGTGATCAGCATTGTGGGATTCCTTGATTGGAAAGTTGGGCGAGGTCAGGCGGCCAGTTCGGTGACAACCTCGTCGGCCTTGGCGGGCGGAAGCGAATTGGGCGGCGCATAGCGGCCATCGAGGGCCATCGCGCTTGGCACCCGGCCAGCCCAATCGAACCCGACAGCATTCAACATGCCGGAGATCAGGTCGCCCTTCTTGGCGCCGAGCAACTTTGCGAATGCCTTCTCGCCCATGTGCGCGACCAGGCCGCTCTCGGCGGCAATGAACTTGAGCTCGTCCTTCGTGTATCGTTCGAGAAAAGCGCGATCGACCTGCCAGACTGTCCGGATGTCGATGCCGAAGGCGCCGGCGAGATCGGCGACGTGCGCGAACGACTGGACGTCCCGGGCATATGCTGCCCCGATCGCAGCCAGCACCGTGGTGGCCTGAACCTCCGATAGCTCGCGGATCTCTGCGATCTTTTCCTTGAAACCGCGATCGGGGAACGCGGCGTCGACCAGCAGTGCAGCGCGCGAGGTCAAAGTGCCTGACTTGATGTGCGAAAGCGTGCCGGTCAGCGCTGCCACGAGGATCGCCGCCTGGGCGTTCAAAGGATCGTCGGCCAGCCCGCGGGCGAGCGCCGTGCGCCATGTCGCCTCCCGCAGGTCGGTCGTGCGGCCTGCGATGGACTTTGCGGTAACACTGGGCCCGGTGCTGGTGGAAACCTTGCGCACGACGGTTCCGCGACCGACCAGAGGTGCTGAAGGCGCTGCGTCATCGGTCAGACCGCCGATCTCACCGCCGTCCTCGTTTTCGTCGCCATCGTCGGCGAGAGCGTCATCATCGCCGTCATCGTGTTCGATCGCTGCGGCGGCGTCCTCGGCCTCGGCGGCCGCCTCCGCATCACGGCGTGCAGCTTCGACCGCCTCGGTCTTTAGCTGGAAGCAGGTAGCGTTGGTGCAGTGGCCATCGTCGACATGGGTGTCGAACAGGGCGCGCTGCGTCCCTGAATTGAACGGACAGGTGGTGCATTCCGTTTTGTCGAACAGGGCATCGGCGAGGCGCTGCGTGACCTTCATGAGAAGATCGCGGGTCTTTGCGATGTCAAGGCCGGCCGCGATGATCGTCTCGAGCGCCTTGTCCTGCTTGTCGGCGGGAACGGCGGCGAGCAATTCGGCGTGTCCGACCTTGATCCGGCGCTCGTCGAGCGCGGTTTTGACGGTCTCGGAAAGGTCGGCGAGCGCGAGCCGGCGGTCCAGCTTTGCGCGGGACCAGCCAAGCCGCCGTGCAGCTTCAGCCCGGTCGCCTTGGCACGCCGCGAGATAGCGAACGGCCGCGTCCGCCTGCTCGGTCTCGGAAGGATCATCGCGATCGTCGTTTTCGGCAATCGCCGCGTCGAGCGCCTCCTGGTCGGTCATCTCCCGGATCAGGACCGGCACCTCGGCGTTTTCGCCGAAGGCTTCCATTGCGGCCCGGTAGCGGCGACCGCCCGCGACGATCGTGAAATGCTCCGGCAGGTCGGCAGCGGGCCGAACCAGCATCGGCTGCAGCATGCCTCGCAAACGCAGGGAGGCGACGAGTTCGTCATGCTTCTTCCGGTCGAAATAGCGGCGCGGATTATAGCCCACGGCAATCCGGGCGAGCGGGACCATGGCGGTCCCGACAGGGTGCGATGCGGTCAAGGCGGTTCTCCTAGTGAGAATGGCGGTGCACGCGCTTGCTCGCGACGCGCACCCTTTCGGTGAGCCTGATGCTCACCCTTCCACTCCCCCTCCCCTTTCACCGCTCCGCCGTCTGGTCATGGAAGATGTCGGCCGCCCATTGCTCGAGCCACGGCTCGAACATCTCATCATGATCAAGATCGCCGGACTCGATGAGATCGCGGATTTCGGTACGGGCCTGCGCGATTGCGGCCTCCCAGGGATCGATCGGCGGAGGATCTGCGTCAGCAGGCCGTTGCTGCGGAAGGCGGCGCGGCCGCTCGGTTAGTCGGTGGTACTGACCGGCGAGCCATTGCTCCATGTAATCGGCCACGACGCGATCGGTCTTGGAGATCCCCGCCTTCAGGGCTGCCCGACGCGCACCGACGCCATAGGCCTGGCTGTCGATCGACGCGACCCGGTGTGCGAAAGGCAGAAGGAAGGGCAGTGCCGTGCCCTTGACGCCGAATGCGTGGAGCAGAACACCGGCCGGAAGAATCTGATCGAGATGGTCGATGACCGCGATCAGGCCTTCCGGTCCGTGAATATCGCGCCGGCACATGCTTCCGACACCGATCAATGCGCCGGGGCGGAGCGAACCCCAGAGCGCATCGACACAGCGCTCATAGTCGGATGGTCGCCGGCCCTGGATCACAGGCATCAGTCTGTCGGCTATTCCGGCATCCTCGCCCAGGATGCGGCAGTCGCGATTGGCGCGGATGGTGCGCGACAGGCGGTCGAAGACTTCGTCGCGATCTCGCGCGATCTCAGCCTCGACGCAGTAATCGGCACTTGCCCACCATTGGAATGGATAGGCCGCCGCGAGCGATACATAGTCCGACAGGGACCACGGGAAGCCACCATAGCGCGCAGTCGCGACGAAGCCTGCGGAGTCCAGGCAGAGGCCGGACAAACCCCGTGCATTCTGGAGTTGCCCCAGGCGCCATCCGGTCCATTCCCGCCAGCCGCGCTTTTCGGACCAACGTGAAAGCGCGTTCGCCGAGATGAGCGCGGTCCGGCCAAGCGCGCGTGCCCGCTGAAGGATCGGCCCATCGTTCAGGTGCGGAAGGCCGACGATGACGTTGATGGGCATGATGCGCGCTCCGCTCGCAACGGAAGCACGCGGACAATTGACGGTCGCGCATGTTCACGTTACGTTCTAATGAGTAGGAGATTTGCCATGACGACGCCCAGCATCCGACACCTGTTCGATCTCGACATAACGCTGCGGGATGCGGCGCTGGATATGGAGAACCGGCCGACCCGTCGGATGATCGCCAATGCGGCGATCGGCATTCATGTCGAGGACGCCTACTATTCGGTGCGGGAGCTGCGCGAGGCGGTAAGCTGGGTGCATGAAGGGGTTTCGGCGGGCAAGCTGAAGCTGGCGGAGATCCTGGGCAATGATGGTGCCGACGATTTTCAGCGCTGCATCTATTTCTGCCTCGCCGGCCGCGGCGTGGTGTCGATGCTCGACGATCTTGAATGGCTGGAGGATCTGCTGGAGCGGCGCGGGCGCATCGCAGGCGAACAGAAGCGCCTGAAGGAGACGGTGATGCCGCTCGTGAACCCCTATGTGGCCGACGCGCCCGATGGGCCGTTGGTCAGGATGGACGGAAATTTCGAGCAGGGACCATCTTGGTGGGCCGACCCGACTTTGTCGGCCTGACCATCAGCGCTCGCAGCTCAGGCGGTTCCCGTGCCGCCAGCGCGACGGTTCGATCCAGTCTCCGGCAAAGGCCCCTGCCCTTTGCCTCCTGGCCGAAGCGAAGGCCGCATTATATGCGCGCAGGCGAGCGGGATCGTCTCTGAGATAACTCGCCTGCGGGGTCGCGAGACCCGCGCGGATAAGACGCTCTCCCAAATCCGCGCCGTCGACTGTAACGACCGCAACGGGGCGGCCATAAGAAGACGAAGACACGAGCCGGATCGTCGCGGCCTTGGAACGCAGGGCGTTCGCGGCGAAATCCTGTGCGGCCTTCCCACACTGCCAACATCCCGAGGCGCGCCGACAGAGCTGCCCGCGCTCGAATGCGTCGACCCCAAGCAACCGGAAATCGACGGCCACGGTATCGCCATCGAGCGCCCGCGCCTTCGCGTCGAAACTCTGAGACCATGAGGGCGATGTGAGAGCGGCTCCGCCCGCGAGGATGATGGCCGCCGCGATCCGGATCAAAATGTCATCTCCACCTCGACATGATCATCGGCCGCCGGCGTCGTGCAGACCCGGAATGGTTGCAGCGGATCGCCAGTGCGGACGATCGACAGCCTACCCGGCCGCTCGTCGAATAGGCGACCTGCGACGCGATTGGCGTTCTCGCGGCTGCAAAGCTGCAGACGCTTGGGCGACAATTCAAGACACGCGGCAAACATGATGGCTTCTCCCTGCTGCGGGAATGATACTGGCTGACGCACTCATGCAAAGATCGTCTTGTGAACCTTAGTGACCGGCAGGATCGTCCAGTCGCGCTCCATGAACCGGCTGATCGCATAGCCGCAGCGAGTCGCGGGATCGCGGAAACTCAGGCGGCGGCCGCGCTTCACGACGATAAATTCGTCACCCACATGACCATCGGAGAAGGTCAGCGCCTGGGCCAGTTTGATCCGGTCGCCGTCCTCGATCTTGCGCGATCGGCGGGCCAGGTTGGCACGGCACCGCGCGCGCCAGTCGAGGGCGTGCTCCCGGTCGGTCGGGGTCAGAAGGTCGAGAATGTGGCGGGGACAGCTATCCTCATAGGGGCCGACAGATTCGTCCATATCCTTGTAGCCGAAATGCTCGCCGGACTTGCTTTTGGGATTCCACATCACCTTGCAGACGATCGCGAAAACCTCCTTGCCGACGCCGTCGATCATCACCTGAGCCGCAGCATAATAGGTGCGATTCTGGGGGCAGGATGAGGCGAGCACCTTCAGTCCCTTGATCGTCCCGTCCGCCTCGCGGCTATAGGTGAATTGCGCGTCCAGATAATCCTTGGCGGTCTTGTGTCCGCCCATGTGGAAACGGGACATGGTGAGCCAGCCCATCGGTATCTCCTGTGATGTCGGGGAAAATTCGGATTAGCGGCGGTCAGGCCGCCTCGAGGATCTGCCTGACCCCCTCGGCCGATGACGCCGTGTCGTCGCTGTCGCCAAACGCCAGAAGGTAGTTGAAGGCCTGCTCAGCTTTCGAGGCGGCGTGAATGATTGCGGTCTTGTCCGCGCGCAAAATGCCGAGCCAGTGGGCGACGTAGCTCGCATGATTGTCGTGCAGTTCGTTCGGCAGATCCAAATGCGCGCAAATCAGGCCGCTTCCGATCTCAGCCACAAGCTCCTCGAAACTATAAGCTTTGTCGCCGAACCGCTTGCCGAAGGTCCGGGCAAGGCGCGAGCTGCCGCCTGACCAATGAACGGTCTCGTGTGCCCTCACCGAGGCGTAATGATCCATCGTTGTGAATGACCGCCGGTGCGGCATCTGGATGAAATCAAATGTCGGGTGGAAGAAGGCGCGATCGCCGCCATGTCGAACATCTGCCGGCACATGATCGAAGAACTCGTCGATGGCAGCTTGCCGCGCAGATGGATCGATCGGCGCAGGGGTCGCGTCGTCCGGATAGAAATAGGCGGGCAGCCCATCGATCTGATCGGCGTTGAACACGAGATAATGGCGAAGGAAACGAATGCTGCGTTCGCTCTCGGCACCGGTCACCCGGTCCGACTCGGTCTTTTTGAAGCTCGAATAATAGACCGAGAGCGAGCCGTGCTCCCCCCGGCGAACATGGCCGCCGAGCGCTTCGGCCTGGCGATACGTCATCCAGTAGCGCGAGCGATAGCCGTTCGCGTCTGCGATCGCCCAAAGATAGACCGTGTTGATCCCGGTATAGGGCGTGCCGCAGTGTCGGAGCGGACGGCCACCGGCGCCGGCAACCCGCCAGGGCCGAGTCCAGGGCGGGACGCCTTCTTCCAGCTTTCTGATGATGAGGTTGGTGATTTCGGCCGCGACGTCGCGGCTCGGACGGGCTTTCGCAGGCATGGCTGATGCTCCAGCGGGATGACGATGGGGTTCGGGAGAGGCAAGCGTGCGGGAGGGGACGATCGCGCAAGTGGCGCCGACCGCCCCCCTGTCCTGCTGGGTCAGGCTTCGACCGGCTCGATCACCGTATCGTCCGCGACCGAAGCGCCTTCCGCCATGTGATCATCCGACAACGCAGAGCGATCCGGCTCGCCACCGAGACGATCGGTCGGGCACGGGGCCGCAGCACCAAAGCGCATCGCGTCCGGCACCCATGCGAGCACAGCGTCCTTCGTCTCGGGCTCGACAATGGCCGCCCCGGCGAAGAGTTTTTCACAGCTCTCCGAGATCTCCGCCTTCTTCAGGGTGGCGTGCCGAGCCGTCAGCGCGCCGCCGCCGACGTCATGAAGCAGGCTCAAAATGCTGCCCTTGTTGACCCGATCGAAGAAGTTTTCCGCGGTCGGACGCCACCAGCTCGCAACGTCGATCTCGAGGATCGAGGCCAATCGATTGTGGATCGCGACCTGGCCGCTGGCCCCGCGCGGCTTGGCCTCGATCGACATGGCAACGATATAGGCCAGCCACTGCGCCTTGCTGTCGTCATCGAGCGCGCGAAACCCTTCGAACCGATCGATTTCGTGATCGTGGTCGCACCATCCGGCATCAAGGCCATCATGCGCTTCGGCCAGGTAGGACCGGGCGCGTGAGCCGGGCAAATCCGCCGTGACGGGATCCTGCGGGGCATCAGCGCAGATGGTGGTGCCATATTGAACGATCTCGTCGGCAGAACCGCCGCCGGCGAAAACCCGGGCGTCGATCATGACGAACAGCGCGTAATCGAGCGCGAGCGCCGGCTGAGCGAGCAGACAGGATGCGAGAATATCGCGGCGTTGTATGGCAAGCTCGTCGTAGAGCCGATTGCTGAGCGGCTTGCCGCCAGGTGCCACAGCTTCGGGTCGGCGAGCTGGCTCGGGCGAATCCTTCACGCCGACGCGAAACCTGCCCGCCCCGCCCTCGTCGGGTTCGCCGGGATTTCCGCCGCCCGCATCATCGATCGCGTCGGGTTCTTCGACGATGAGCTCCTGCTCGCTATAAAATTGGGTGTCGAGACGCATCTCGCCCTGCGGCGTCAGAAGCAGAAACGCGCCGACATGCGGCCGCAGCTCATCTGGCAGCACGGGCGCGCGATGCTCGATCGCCTCGGCCTCGGCGATCAGTCGGTCATCCTCCTGGTCCAGGGCCTTGTAGGCATCGGGCGAGATGGATTCGTCCTGCATTTCGGCCTCGAGCTCGGCGCGGCGCGCCTCGATCTCGCCAAGGCGGGCGGATTGCTCCTCGGTGAGCGCGGGCGGCTGCAGGATGGCACGGTAGAGGCCGTGGGCGGCGTTGTGGGCGTAGTTGCTGGCGATCGGCCTGATCCAGGCAAGGCCCGTCTCCTCACCGATGCGTCTCGCTTCGGCCTCCATGATGTCGCCGGCGAGACGGTGCGCGATCTCGGGATTGTTCCAGCGGTCGTTGCCGTCGGTGAAGAGGTCGCCATCGACCTTGCCGCCTGCCGCGCGATACCGCTCCTCGCCGACCAGAATCGCGATCGGATCGCTGGCCTTGAGCGTCTCATTGGCGATGACGCGGCGGATGGTGTCGGCCGTTACGTGGCCATTCTGGTAGCTGTTCCAGACCAGAAGCTGCTTGTCGTGGCTTTCGGTCGACGCATAGGCTTTGGCGATGTCGAGCGTGATCTCGCTTTTGCTCAAGGCGTCGAAGATCGGCGCTGCCAGCGAGGCGAGGCGCAGGCGCCCCTCGACGAAGCGACGTGTCACGCCGAAACGCTTTGCGACAGCATCGAGATCGCCGGTCGAGCCGATGAAGTGCTGAAAGGCGCGGCATTCCTCGGCGGGGGTCATCTTGAGCTGATGGAAGTTGGTCGCCGTGGACGTTTCGGACAATTCGGCATCGTCGCCGGTAAGGATCATGACGGGGACATCGAAATCGGCTTCCGAGATCGTACCGCGCTCGGCGAGCAGGCGAAGCGCGCGCCAACGGCGTCCGCCATCGAAGACCTCGAAGGTGCCGCGCGGCTTTTTGGCGGGCGTGACGAGCAGATTCTGAAGGACGCCCTTGGCCTCGATACTGGCGGCCATGGGTTCAATCTGAAGCTGTTCGTCCGGTGCGGTACGGACGTTGATCGGCGAGAGCCGCAGCTTGGCGAGTTTGATGGTCTGGATCACCGGGGTCACTCCTCTTGGCGTCCGGCAATTCCCGGACACCACCCCGTTCCCCCTTCCCTCTTTCCCAAGAGCGGCCTCGGTCGTTTGACCAAGGGCGACCCGCGCTCACCCAGGATCGGCGAGAATGCGCCCAAGGATGTCGGCGGCGATGCTCACCGGAAGGAACACCCGTGTCCGGTACTGAATGATCTCGGTGAAGCAGCCCAAGGATTTCAGCCAGGCGAGCTGATCCGACGGCGCCCCGACTATCTCGATGCGATGATTTCGGTTCACCATCGCGCGGCGGATCGTCATGGGGAATGGGCGGGCAACATCAACGCTTCGACCGGAATGGGCCGATTTGATGATGTCCGAGGGCGGCAGGTTCTCGGCGCGATCGATGCCGAGCTTGGTGAAAAGCTGGACAACGTGCTCGTCGAAAACGAGGCGGCCGAGCCAGCTATTTCCCGCTTTGTCAGCGATGCGGTTGACCACCAGATGATCGCTGGGCAGCGCCGACCAGATCGGCAGAAGCAAGCCGGTCGCGAGGCGGATCGTCTCGGTGTCGACCTTGTTCGCCGCTTCATCGGCTTCGGCCTGCCATTTCGCGCAGAAGGCGTCCCGATCGACTATTTTCCAGGCGCTCTCGAAGAGCTCATGCTCGCGGATATATTCCCGCCGGGTCGGCCTCGTCAGCTCGAAGCGCGGGATCGGCGTTCCGTCCTTCTCCTCCATGAGCGCTCGGGCGCGGGTCTGCAGCGCGACCATCCCCGACTTGGCGTTGAGCAGAAATACGGCGGTGCTATCGCTGTCGGCGATACGCAGCACGCGCTCCAAGGTGACAGGGGTCCGCCGCCGCGCGATCTCGATGGTCAGCAAGTGCGACGTCGCCCCGCTGACCGGGTCGGTCCGGAGCAGTGTGTCGTCGATCAAGGTGGCGGAATCGACGAGGATCGTCTCGACACCGACATCGAGCCGGCCAGCCTCCCTCGCCGCCGATACCCGTGTCTCGACCAGGGACAGAAACTCATCGAAGATGCTGTTCTGCAGGCCGATGGGAAGCGCGAGGATGCGATTTAGCCATCGCTGGATGGGCGGCAGTTCCTCTTTCAGGACGCCGTCCTTGTCGCAGAGCTCGAGACCGGTCCGATCCTCGAATTCCGAATGCGAGATGCTCTTGAGCTTGCCATCGACCAGCAAGTGGAACCACGTCACCAGCGCAGCGCAAGCATATTCGCTCTCCAGATTATCAGCCGGGTCGAAGAGATTCTGACCGCCGGTCTGGCGCTGACCCCGTGTGAGTGCGCCGAGGCTGTCGAGCCGCCTCGCAATCGTGCTGGTGAAGCGGAGTTCGCCTTTGCAGTCGGTCGTGACGGGCCGGAACAGTGGCGTGCTCGCCTGATGGGTCCGATGGGTTCGGCCAAGGCCCTGAATGGCGCGGTCCGCGCGCCAGCCCGGCTCGAGCAACAGATGGACGCGTTGCTCCTGGTTCGGCACGTCCATTGATGCGTGATAGGATCGCCCCGTCCCGCCGGCGTCCGAGAAAATGAGGACGCGCTTCAGCCCCTGCATGAAGGCCGCGGCCTCGGCCTGACTGGTACGGGTCGAACGGGTTTCCAGCTTCTGCCGGCCGTCGCCCGTCGAGATTAGGCGTTTTGTCCGCCCAGTGACTTCCGCGACACGATCATGCCCGAAATGCTCCAGGATGCCGTCGAGCGCCGACATGATCGGCGGCAATGCGCAAAGATGCTCGATCATCAGCGCGCGGGCAGCTTCGGCTTCGGGATTGTAGACGGGATTACCCGTCTCGTCCGTCATCGGCTCGGAGCGCTGCGTGCCTGTGTCGTCGGTGAAGACGCGCATTTGGCGAGTAGGGAAAGCGCGCTCGAGATAATCGATGACATATTCTTTGCAGTCGCAGTTTATGTCGAGCGTGGCGGCGGGAGGCGCAGGTTTCCTTCGGTTTTCCATGATTTCACTCCAGATAATGTGAGGGTCAGACGGATTGTTCGGAGATGGGCTAGGCCCGCCTTCGAACGTCGGTAAGCATGGTAATCAGGGCATCGGATGGTGGCTTGAAGCGCCCGGGCCTGATGGCGGGGGCACCGTGAGCCGCGAGGATTTGCAGCTTCTCCTCGGGATCGGCGCGCAAATAGGTCTCGGTGCTCTGGATGCTGGCGTGGCCAAGCCACAACGCGACCTTGCGGATGTCCCCGGTCGCCGCGAGCGTGAGCATCGCACAGGAATGCCGCAGCACGTGCGGCGTAACCCGCTTGCCAAGGATCGACGGCTGCTTCGTTGCTGCGGTCTTGACGTGCTCGGCCAAACGGAACGCAAATCCGTCGCGGGTCATGGGCTGCCCGTTGGCATTGAGGAATATCTCGGCAGCTTGCGCGTCGGGCCGGATCGCTAGCCACGCGCGCAATGCGAACTGGGTCTCCTTCCAGAGCGGCAGGACCCGTTCACGCCGACCCTTGCCCATGATGTGCACGGTGGACAGGGAGCGGTCCGGAAAATCGCGCAGCTGTATGGTTACGAGTTCCGACACCCTCAGCCCGCCAGCATAGGCCAGATGCAGCATCGCGCGATCGCGGGTGCCAAGGCGTGTCCGGGGATCCGGAGCATCGAGCAGAGCCTTGATCTCGGTCCGGTCGAGATAGTCGATCAGCGCCTTGTCGGTCTTCTTGGTCGGGATAGATCTTACGCGGAGGGCCTGATCAAGGCAGGCCGGAATCCGATACTCGATGTACCGGAAGAAGGACCGGATCGCGGCGAGCCTGCCATTGCGGGTCCGCACGCAACTGCCGCGCCCGGTCTCGACATGGTCGAGGAAGGCCAAGATCATGTCGGGGCCGAGATCCTCGATCTCAAGATCGGTCGGCCGACGCTTCAGCCGACCGGCAGCGAACTGGACGAGGAGAACGAAGCAGTCGGCATAGGTCTTCACCGTGTGCGGACTGACAGCGCGTTCGCGTGGCAGATGTTCACGCAGGTATGCCGAGAGATGCGGAGCGAGCGCCGTCATGCCACTTCTCCCCGGTGAAGTTGTTCGCTGGCGGCAGCGACGTCACGCAGCAGCACCGGAGTGGCTTCGAGATACCAATACGTGTTGGCGACCGACGCGTGCCCCAGATAGACACTGAGTCCGGCCATGTGGTGTGCGATCACCTCCCTGTCGGGTGGGCAGGACTCAAGGGAACGCACGGCGAAAGTGTGCCGCAAGTCGTGTAGCCGCATCCCGGCCGTTCCAGTTGGTCCGCGGTATCCAAGCTGTCGGGCCAGTCTGACGAACACGATGTGCGCGCGCACTTTATGGGGAGCTCTTCCCCGGATGGTCACGAACAGGTCATTGCCTATGACGCCGAGCCTTGCCCGGGTGGCGAGATATGCTTCGAGCGCCTGACGGGTCGATGGCTGCAACGCTACAAGCCGCTGTTTACCGAACTTGCCGTTGCGGACGATCAGGCCATCCTCGACCAGATCGCTGCATTGTAGCGCAAGAGCCTCGGAAATCCGGAGGCCTGTCGCCGCGAGCAGACCGAACAGGTAATGGTACGTGTATGGGCTGATCGTGCCTTGGGGTGGAACGTCCAATGCTGCAGTCATGATCGCCCGCACCTGATCCGGTTCAATGATGGTCGGCGCAGGGCGTGCTCGCTTGCCCCGGCCGAAGACGCCGGCAGGCGGAACTTCGTGGCCTGAATCCTCGGCGTGAGCGAAAAGGCTGAAGTTGCGCACGGTGTCGAACCTCCGGCGGCCCACGTTCTGCGAGCTCGACGTTTGGCACCAGTCGTAGATCCGCTGGACCTGGGTGTGCCGATCGCCGAAACCCTCGGCGTAGGCAGCGTACTGGCGGAGCATCCGGTCCTGTTCGGAATACTTGCGACCCAGGCTGCGATGCAGAGCGACGTATCTGGAAGTGTGCATGTTCAGCATGACAGGTCTCCGGGCCAGGGCTGCGCGATCTTCATGAGCATCGGCAAATCGACCTTGGCGTAGATGGCAGTGGTCTCGGGCGAGCTGTGACGCAGGATGGTCCCAACGGACTCCAAGCCCGCGCCCGCGCGCAGCAAGCTGGTGGCAAGCGAATGCCGGAACATGTGTGACCCAGTTGGCAGACCCTTGATCCCGCCGCGCTCCCGCGTGCGAGCTACAATGCCGGCGATCTCGGCGGAGGAGCGGAACGGCCGAAACGGGGCTTGGGCGCGTAAGAACAGATGCGGGTCGACGGCCTTGGGACGAGCCGTATCCAAGTAGGCAAGGATCGCGTCGCCGACATCTTGGGGCAACGGCAGACGGTCGGGCCGACGCGTCTTGCCCTTGACCCGGATGTACCCGCCCCGCCAATCGATATCGTCGAGCCGCATGTCCCGGACATCGCCCGCTCGCAGTCCGAGCCTGGCGAGCAGGAGAATGATGGCCTTGTCGCGGACTTCCACCGGACGACCTGTCGGACAGGCTGCAACGATCTTCTCGATCGTGGCCGGGTCGACGTGGCGGGGCAGCGTCGAAAGGCGGTAGCGCTGCACCGATGGAATCGCGTGCAACAATGCCGGACGACAAACCCCCTGCACGATCAGGAACCGGATGTAGCTCCTCATTATCGTGACGAGCAGCGATGCCGACCCCGGCGTCTCCTTGCTTCGTCGGTTGAATGCGCTCCTGAGAGCGGCGGCATCCCATTGCGACGGCTCGCCCAGCATCGGCATGAGCCGCGTGATGTCGGACCGGTAGCGACGGATCGTCTCGTCGGTCGCGCCGCGATGTTGCTTGAGCCATGTCAGATATGCCGACATGTGCGGGTCAGCGTCCACAACCGGTTCAACCGATGGGATGACACCCCGACCTCGCAGAAACTCGACGAAGTGCCGAGCGCAGCGCCGCCGCCGCTTCATACCCGAGGCGGCCAGCTCTCCTCGCTTACGCCAGACCGGACAGCGACAATCATGTGCCGCGTACTGGTCGATGATGGTGTCGTCGATATCGATCCACCGCCGTCGTGCAATGCGAAGCCAGGCCACGACATGCTCGGCCTCGGATCGATAGGACTGCGCCGGTCCCTGTGCGAGTTGCAGGTGATCGATCGCATCGGAATAGTCGGTGAGGTGCCGTGGCAGATCGTCAATCCCGTCGTCGACTTCCACGTAGCCTTGATCTTCCAGGAAGCGGACGAAGCGTCTGACCCGCGCTGCAATGTCCGCCTTATATCCTGGCTGCTGCGCCGAATACCGGTGGCACCGGCACCGGTGCTTCTCGAACCGCCGAACAGCCCGGTCGCTGATCTTGCGGATCGCGATCCCATGCAGATCCAGCCAATGCAGGAAATGGCGGACAGCAGCGCCATACAGAACCGCGCAGGCTGACCTCTCGTCGAGCGACAGAGAGGAGAGGAATGCGGTGAGTAGGGTGCCGTGACTGGGCGGGTCTTCGACCCGGAGCGCGGTCGCTCGAAACGGCAATGATAATCTTGTTCGCATGTAGCTTCCTTCGACTTGTTGAGGTCGAAGGATCTGTAATCATCTGGAGTGAAATCATGGAAAACCGAAGGAAACCTGCGCCTCCCGCCGCCACGCTCGACATAAACTGCGACTGCAAAGAATACGTGTAATGTTGAGCTCAGCATTAGACGTATTCACGAGGGCTGAGGTCGATTTCGAGGTCGACGCGCTCATCCGGGCTGAGCATGCCCAATCGCCGGTCGAGGATGGACTCGGCCGTCGTCACCAGTTGAAGCACCACCGACTGGCCCGCCATAAGATGCTCGCCGACCGCGGCGATGACCGTTGGCAGCTTCATCGAAAGCAGCACCTGGCCGAAGAAACGCTGCTTGGTGGACTCGAAGCGCGAGCGGGCCGATGCCTTCGCCCCGCTATTCAAAGTGGTGTTCTCGAGACCATCGACGACGCCGGTGAGTTCCAGGGCTTTTTCCATGTTCCGGTGGATGATGGACCAGGCATTGGCGTAAGTGTCGTAGATCTCGATCTGCGCGGGCGTCAGTTCGTGCCGCAGGATCTCATATTCGACACCGGCGAAGCTCAGCGCTCGCGCCATGTAGAGCCCAGTCGCCTTGAGATCGCGTGCGACCAATTCCATGGCGGCGATCCCGCCCTGGCGAATGCTGGAGATGAATTGCTCGCGATTGGCGAACGCCGTCTCCGGTCCCCAGAGCCCGAGCCGCACGGCATAGGCAAGGTTGTTGACCTCGGACGCCCCCGTCGCAGAGGCGTAGAGGATCCGCGCGGCGGGCAGATGGTTCTGGAGCCGAACGCCGCTGATGCCCTGTTGCGATCCCTCCTTGGCTCCGAGTGCGCCCTCGCCTCCTGCGACACCGCCCATCTCGTGCGCTTCGTCGAAGGCGATGACGCCGTCGAAATCGGCGCCGGCCCAGTCGATGATCTGCTTCAGCCGGCTATGTTCCCCGCGCATCGATCGAAGGGTCGGATAGGTGACCAGAAGGACGCCCTGGTCAAGCCTGATGGGTTCGTCGATCTTCCAGTTCGATATGGGCTGAATGTCACCGGCGAGCCCGCCGAGGGCCGTCCAATCACGGCGAGCATCTTCGAGGAGGGGCGCGTTCTTGGTGACCCAGATATTGCGACGCCGCCCCTGAAGCCAGTTGTCAAGAATGGCGGCCGCGATTTGGCGACCCTTGCCTGCCCCGGTTCCGTCCCCGAGGAAGAAACCCTTTCGGTAGCCGCGGCCCTCCTCCGAGATAACGAGGCCGACACCATCCTTGTCCGGTGAGAAGCGCCCAGGGATCGTCTGAGCCCAGGCATGGCCGGCGTAAACGACGGTTTCGAGCTGGGAGGCCGAGAGCAAACGCTCTGTGACAGTCCGCTCCGGCAGCGAAGGGACGTAATCGGGGATCGGCGCTGGGATTGATCCCATGGCAACGGATTCGACGAGCGCAGTCGGGTGTTCGCCGGCTTTGTCGAAAACCAGGCGGCTTGGCCGATAGGGCAGATAGACGCCGGTCTGTTCGAGCAGCGGCGCCGGGGTTTCGAGCCTGGTGTAAGCAACCGGCAAGACATGGTTGCGCACGGCAGCGTGAAAGGCCCGGGGCATGGGCTTGGCGCTTTTGACCGCTCTGAAGAGCGAGATGCCTCCGCCCCGCTTCGGCGCGGGTGCCGGCTGATCTGCGACAAGGGACAGGCGAGGTGTCACGGTGAGAACGTCGAGCAGTTCCGCGATTGATCCACCCTGGATGACTTCTGGTGCGAGCCTGCCGGCGACCTTGTCGATGACGAAGATTCGCACGTCGATAGACGTGCCGTGTTTGAGATAGCAGCCTTCAAGTCGAACAGAGGCTTGCACTGTCGATCCGCGAAGGACGGTCTCGTAGTGGTCGCGCATTCGGGTGGTCGGTCCGAACCAGTCGGGCATGATGGCAACGAGGCGGCCCCCAGTCTGCAATCGGCGAAGTGCAGCCTGAAGATGCCGAACGGCCGCAAGATCATCGACGCCGCGGCCGAGCGACCGCGAAAACGGCGGATTCATGAGGATCAGGGAAGGACGCGGTGCGTCGCCAAGAGCAGCATCAAGAATCGCCCCATCATGGCCGGTGATCGTTGCGCCGGGGAAAACGCCGTGCAGGCGATCGCGGCGGATCGGATCGAGCTCGTTGAGATGCAGCGATCGATGAGCCCCAAGCTGTGCAACGAGCAAACCGTTGCCGGCGCTGGGCTCGAGAATGACGTCATCCTGCCGGACATCTGCGAGCAGAATCGCGACGGCCGCAATGTCGACAGGAGTCGAGAATTGCTGCCATTCGATCTGGTCTTCGCTCCGCACGGTCTGAGTGGGGAGGCGCTGCGCGAGGTCAATCCGCGCGGCGACATCGGCGAGGCTGGCCAGAGGCGCCAATGATCCACGGAGATGAAGGGCGAGTGCGTGCTCTAGCACCTCGAAGCTTGAGCGCTGCGTCCAGCGTCCTTCGGCATCGGTTCCGCCGAACGCCTGCACCATCGCCCGATTGAGATGTTGACGGGTGACCGGCTCGCCTGACGCCAGTTGGGATAGAAGGATGTGCGCAGCGGCACGGTCGCCGCGCTCGGCGGTCTGAAAAAGGTCGGTCATTTGGGAATCTCCTGCGCGGCTGCATCTGTCGCAGCGACACACCCTCGATCCCCCTCCCCTCTCTCCGCCCCGGGATCAGGTCCGGCAGTGCGCGTCGAGGAACTTTGCCCAATCCTTGAAAGCCGGCGGCGGCGGGTCGCGGCGGATGATGAGCCCGGGACGGGCATATTTCGCTTCGGCGGACGCCGCGGCGCGACGCCCTTCTGGATCATTGTCCTCTGCGATCAGCAGGGTCGTAATGCCGGGTGGAATGACCAGTTGATCGAGCCGCCTGGCGCCAAGTGAGGCCCAGCAGGGGATGTCCTTGATGCGGGTGTAGGCGCCGGCAGTCTCGAAACCTTCGGCGATCGCCAGCGTCTCGCCCCCTGCCCGGCCCCGCCATGCGCCTGTCCCAGGCACGCCGAGCATGACTTTTCGGAGGCACTTCGCTGTCGCAGGGTCGAGAAAGTTGCGCTGGATCGCGACGAGCTGCCGGATCTCGCGAACAGCAATCAGCAAAGCCGGTCGATAAACGGTTTTCGGCTTCGGGAGGTATGGGCAGCGCGAATGGAAGCGCACGTCGGCAGGCGCTGGCAACAAGTTGCGTCGCTCAAGATAGCGCTCGGCCAGCGTCCCTTTGACGCCAACGGCCTGCTCCCAGATGCGCGAGACATTGGCGCTGCCTTGCGGTCGATCCTGTTCCGGTATTGCATAATGTTGGCCGGTTCGAACCCGACGCAATTCCCGCAGAACATCATCGCGTGCGCAACCCGCGAAGCACGTCACCAGAATGCCGCGGTCACCTTGGCGGATCGAAAGACTTGGATCGTTGTCGCCATGTGCCGGGCAACGGGCCATAGCCCTGTAGCCGGTCCAGGTGCCGCCAAGAGCGCCTACGAGGTCAACAAGTTCCTGGGTCGGTCGTTTGGCCGTGAGTGGCATAGGACTACCTCCTGCTCGGTAGCCACATCCCCCCTTCCCTCTTTCAGCGCATGGCGCTGTGACCCGGACCTATCAACGATGAGGGTCGGCGCGCTCACGTTGATCGCTTCATCGGGCACGACTCGGGCTCGTTCGCAGGCGACGAACGGCTCGGACATCATCGGTCAATCGTCAGGCCGGTTCTTCCGCCGATCCGCATATTTGATCACGAAGGCCTCCCAGAGCCGCATCCATTCGGTGTCGGTCCGGGGCCTCTTGATATCGGCGAATCCCTTGCGGAATGCGTTGGCCATATCGTCGACTGACCAAGGATGGCCCTTAGTGAGACCGACACTCCGAAACGCCTGTTCGCGGTCGCCATAGGAAAGCGTTCCCGGCGGGAATGCGTGAAGCGGTTCGTCTGATTTCGCTGCGGGTTTCGTTGCCTGCGGAACGGTGCGAACCGATGATCTCGGTGCCGTTTCGACGCCTGGCGCCCCAACAAGTCGCAAATGGGGTCCGACCAATTTACGCTCCATCGGCGCTGGAGACGGATGAAGGACCACCTTCCTGCCGGAGAGATCGACGTTCGCGTTGGGATAAACCGCCGAGACGAGCTGCATCGTCTCCCGCACCGTTTGACGAAAGCGCTTGCTGTCAGCCTCGTTGCCGAGGTGCTTTGCCAGTTGATCCCAAGAAATGATCTGCCCCTTGTCGGAGCCGATCCGTGGGAGGCGATAGGCAAGATAGGTATAGAGATCGAGCGCCGTTGGCGTCCCTTTAAGCTCCCGGATCGCTACTTCGTTTAATGGGACAGCGTGCTCGATAAGGTGACTGTAGAAGACCTCCGACATACGGATTTCCCGCGCGAAGGTGCCGTTCTTGTCGAGTGAACCAGCATATTCATTTGAGATCTTCACATCGCGGACCGCAAAGGCGTTGTCGTCCGTTTCGGTGCCATCCCAGCGAATCTGCCACTCGCACGCCAGCAAGCGGTCGACCTGTTCGCGCATCAGATTTGCGGTGCCACGGGGGCCATAGGACACCGTTTGATAGCCAAGCCGCCGCATCCATTCCGTGAAGTTGCGGCCGAGATAGACGTCGCGCGAACGCTTCATTACCGCCTGTGAAAGCAGATAGATGAGCGCAACCCTGGGATAGGCCCCATATGGAACACCCAGGCTTCTCATGACCGACTTGCCATCGATATTTTGAAGAACCGGCCGAGGGTTGATTGCCAGCGCGTACTTGCCGTCTTCCCGGATAATCGGGAGCGTGTCGTCCTTCGGGCGCTTGGTCGGGAGCGACATGGCGCAAAGCGCGGAATGGAGAAATGCCGGGACAGGCTCTTCGTCGTGGACTCGCAGGAAGGCGTCGAGCGTCAATTGGGTTCCGGCAGTGGAGGCAAGCTTCCGGACATTCTCTGCACCGCCATCGATCATGGCGAGTGCATATTGGTGCCCAATCGGCCTATGCTGATCTCCGTTCATTGTTCCGCCCTTCCCCGAATCTCCGGGGTCTGTGATGGCGCTGTCTCAACAGGTTTGGGTTTCGAAATCAACCCTGTTGGCAGTTTTGGCGGGAAATCAGGGGTGAGAGTTGCAATTCGACCGATGATCTCGGTGCCGCTTTTGCCGAATCGCCCCTTCCCACTTTCAAAAATCGAAATTTTGAAGCCGATTCGCGAATCGGATTGATTCAGGGATTCATGTAATAGGTATGCGCTCCGAGATCATCGGTCTGTTGGCACCGAGATCATTGGTAGGACGCACCGAGATCATCGGAAGGTACTGAGATCATCGGTATTTATCCACAGGGCATCGCTCGGTGCAGCCGGACGCAGCAAGTTTTCGGAAAGCTTGCACCGACTCGGAGATCATCGGTGCGTCTCTACCAGGGCGCATTGGCATTACCTTGAAATCCGAAACGGCTCGGAGATCATCGGTAAAGTTGTAAGTTCGATGGCCAAATCGTTGCTCGAAACTGCCAACGTCGCTATTGTGGGCCATCAAACCCACAAAAGCGGAATCTCATGGCCACTGATCCCACAAATGTCCCCGCCGATGACCTTCTGGAAGGTGGCCTGGATGTGCTTCACCGTAAAGCGCTCACGATCCTCAAGCGGATCCGCGACAGCGCGGTCGATCCAGAGACAGGGCAGAAGCGAGCCCCCACCTTCCCTATCTCCAAGGCTGCATCACTTGTCGGACGCACCGCGTCGGCGATCCGAGAAGCTGAACGCGACGGGCGTTTGCCGGAGCGTGGGCGGACGGCTTCCGGTCATCGCGTCCAATATACGCTCGAAGAACTCGATCATATGCGTGAGGTGTTCGGAACGCGTCCGTGGCGCAGCCCGGAAGATCCACCCGCCATTCTCTCGGTCTGCAATTTCAAGGGCGGTGTCGGCAAGTCCACGATCGCGCTGCACCTGGCTCAGCACTTCGCGATCAACGGCTATCGTGTGCTGTTTATCGACTGCGACAGCCAAGCTTCATCGACAATGATGTTCGGCTACCGACCAGACGTCGATCTGGAGGAGGACGACACGCTCTATGGGCATTTCCATAACCCGGAATTGCTGGGTGTGCGAAAGATCATTCGGAAGACCCACTTCCATGGGCTCGATCTGATCCCTGCGAATTTGCGGCTCTACAATCTCGAATACGAGATCGCCGGCTACCTCGCGCGCAATCAGAACCTGAACATCATCGACCTGATCGCCGAGGCCATCGACTCGGTGGTAGAAGATTACGATGTGGTGATCATGGATCCGCCTCCAGCACTCGGCATGGTCTCCATGGCGGTCCTTCAAGCAGCCAATGCGATGGTGATCCCCGTGCCGCCAAGCCTGGTCGACTTCGCATCGACGGTGTCGTTTATCGACATGGCGAAGACCACGATGAAGCAGCTCGAGCAGCTCGCGGGGAGGGGGCGCCCGGCTTACAATTTCATCCGTCTCGTCGGCAGCCGGGTCGACGACAGCAAGTCGATGCATCGTGAGATACTTTCGATGATGCGGAGCGTTTTCGGAGGCTCAATGTCTTCTTCGGTGATGGTCACCAGTGCGGAGATCGACAATGCCAGCTCGCGGATGAAGACGGTCTTTGAACTGGAAAAGCCCGTCACTTCGCACGAGGTTTACAACCGGTGCATGAGGCATCTGAATGAGGTTTGCCGAGACATCGAAGAAGACGTTTTGCGGACCTGGCCGAGCCGGGCAGGGGGGCAGCTTTGAGCAGCAGTTGCCACGTGGCAACAGCGGGCAATTGTTCGCCGTCTATGGGGCTGAAATCTGCTAAGAATGATGCGTTGTTGCCACGTGGCAACCGAGCAAGGAAAGCGTTTATAAACAGTATCATGAGCCAAATTCCAGGATCAGTTTTCCCTCAGAAAAGGGGAGCCGAAGGCGAGGCGAATTTCGGTTTGTTGCCACGTGGCAACAGACCAACAAATCGGGTCTCCAAGATGCCGGAAATTCGAGTAGGAGCGAGCCGATGACAAAAGGAAATAAGGGCTTCGGCTCGATGTTCACCGAAGGCCTGGATAATGAGGCCGAGCTTGACAATGCGAGCCCCTCGGAAGGGATCATGGCGAGCCGAAGCCAGACCCTGGCGCGGATAGCGAGCGGCAAGACGGTTACCGATCGAACGGAGTGGGTGGACCCGGCTCGTTGCCGTCCCTGGCGGATGCACAATCGCGACCTGGACCATTTGTCCGAAGAGAGCTGTCGCGATCTGATCGACTCCTTTCTCGCGGCGAAGCGGCAGCGCATCCCGGCGATCGTGCGTCGTCTGAAGGACGATCCTGACTACGATTATGAGATCATCGCTGGCGTTCGCCGGTGGTGGACCGTCCAGTGGCTCCGCGAACATCATCATCCAGAATTTGATTATCTCGTCACGATCCAGACCGTCACGGATGAAGAGGCATTCCGGGTTTCGGACGTTGAAAATCGGTCGCGAAAGGACATTTCAGACTGGGAGCGTGCAAAGGAATATGCGCGAGCGCTGTCGGAGTTTTACGAGAACTCCCAGTCCCAGATGGCGGAGCATCTCAACCTCTCGCGGTCATGGCTGAGCCGCCTGCTGGATGTTGCGAGGCTTCCTGAGGAGATCGTGGCGGCATTTTCGGACACCCACGACATTACCGTTCGAGTGGCGCGCGATATCAAACCGCTGACCAGCGAACCGAAAACTCTGAAGCGAATGCGAGACGAGGCCGAGCGCATCGAGGCCGAGCGTAGGAATGGTGGTTCCAGTCTGACCGGACCCGAGGTGGCGAAGCGACTTGTTCGTGCGACCGTTGAGGCAAAGAAGAAGGAGACTGGCGAGCGAGAGATCACGGGCAAAGGCGGAAAGACGATTCTGCGCTATGCCAGTGCCAGAGGTGGGGGGATCACGATCAAGATCGTGCCCCGGACCGGCGCCACGAAGGCCGAGCTCATGAAAGCGATCGAAGAACTGTTGCCGGCGAGCTGAGCAAAACAAGCGAGACGGCGTTTCAGTACGGAGGGCGTCCCGGTCGCTATTCGGCCCGCAGCCGGCGCTGCGCGGCAGGCGTGGTGGGCAGCGCCGCGAGGAGCTTTCGGGCACCCTGAGGTGTCACAGACAGCAGCTTCGAAACGGAGGATGCCTGGAGCCCTGGATAGGCGATCAATAGGCGCCCGAGAAGCGGCAGGCGACTTCGCTGAGTTGCACCTAAATTGGTGAGCTTGGCGACGTCATGCTCAATTGCGGAAAGCTCGCGGAGCCCCGCCGCGCTGATCTGCCCGATCTCCTTAGCGAGGAACCCGGTCAGCGCGGCAGGGGAAGGGGGCATGAACTTGGGGAGCGGCACCAGTGAGGGGATGATGCGGCTCGTGAAGCCAGCGCGGTAGAGCATGCGAGGAAGAGCGGTCGCGACGAGCCAGTTGCGATCGCGGCAGCGGGGAGGAAGCTCCAACGAGCGTCCGTCGATCGCAACAACCTCCGAGGCGCCGACCGGAAGACGCTCGGTCATTTCGGCAAGAGCGAACACGCGCTCGGCGATGGACCGGAGATCGGCGACGGGGAAGGGTGCATCCGCCGCAGACTTCACCTGACGCCAGAGCGGGCCGAAGTGTGCGAGATCGTCTCCACCATAGCGCTCAGCCTCTGCACGGTCGTCGAGGATGGTTCGGAGAGCATTGAGGGATGCGCGGCCAACCGGGTCTCTGACATCCTCGTCCCGACTTAGTGCGAGGTGGAAAATGGACGCCACCGATATCGGATCGTTGAGACCTTCGGAGGCGCGGGGAGGGGCGCTTCGCCCCGCGATCCAATCCTGCAGGTCGCCGACAGCGATCGGCACGCCGGCGAGACCTGCTAACGCCGCGGCGCCGTGAAGGCGCGATCGCGCAAGGAAAATGTCGGCGCTTGTACTATGATGAAGCCGGCCGTCGAGCCGGCCGAGCAGCAACATTGGGTCATTTGCGCGGCGGTCGACGATCTCCTGCATCGCTCTTACGCTTAGCGCGTGAGGAAACCAAAGTCAGCAGTTGGTTTCGCCTCATGCTATCGTCGAAAAGTTCATATGCGATAATTGCAGTTATCGCATAAGCGGAATTGACCTCTCTTTATTAGGTGAGCTACAAGGGCCGCTGAGGAGCGTGGCGCAGGATGGGCACCGAAACCGGCTTAGAAGGGTCAGAAAACGCTGTGGCGGCGCCTGAGGCGATCCTGCCAACCGTTAGCGCGCCGGCCGACCTTGCCTGGACGATCGTGCAGATGCGCGCGGGCGAGCGCATTGCCGTCAACGAGGCGCTGATCGCCGCCTATCAGGCCGCTTCGTCGCCTCACAGCATCCGCGCGCTCAAGTCCGACATCGAAGCATTCGACAGCTGGTGTCGGCGCACCAACCGGATCGCGCTGCCGGCGACGGCTGAGACCGTGGCCGATTATCTGGATGCGCGGGCGGGGAAGGGGAGCCGTCCAGCGTCGCTATCCCGGTACAAGGCGTCGATCGCCAAGATTCATCAACTGCTCGACCGCCAGGATCCGACGCCGGCGCCGCTGGTCAAGTTGCGGCTGCAGGCCGTGCGCCGTGAGAAGGGGACGGCGCAGAAGCAGGCGCGGCCGCTGCGGTTCAAGGGCCCGGTGCGCGACGTCGAGCGTGACAAGGCGCGTGGGCTCAACATCCGCGCGCTGCTAGAGAGCTGCGGAGACGATCTGCCGGGCCTTCGCGATCGTGCATTGCTGTCGGCGGCCTATGATACCGGCCTGCGAGCCTCCGAACTCGTGGCGGTGGCCGTCGAGCATATCGAGGAGGCGATCGACCCCGAGTCACGCCTGCTGCAGATCCTGCGCAGTAAGGGCGATCAGGACGGGGAGGGGGCGACCGCCTATCTTAGCCCCCGCACCGTCGCGGCGATCATGGCCTGGACCGAGGCTGCCGAGCTATCGGCCGGGCCGCTGTTCCGGCGGGTGCAGGTGCGGCGCTACAAGGCGCGCGCCGCCGTGCGCGGTCGGGCGATCGACAGCATTTCAGGTCGTGAGGCTTGGGACCTGCGCAAGACACTCTCGAAGCCTGCCGTGAAGGCGCGCGTCGAATATGACATCGGCAGCCTGGCGCTCCACCCGGGCTCGATCGGGCCGATTTTCCGGTCGATCATCAAGCGGGCGTTCGACCTCGGCGCGCTGCCCGATCTGACAGCCGAGGATTTGGCCAGATTGCTAAAAGGGATCAGCGCGCACTCGACACGGATCGGGCTGAACCAGGATTTGTTCGCGAGTGGCGAGGATCTCGCGGGTATCATGGATGCTTTGCGGTGGAAGTCGCCACGAATGCCACTGAGCTACAACCGTAATTTGGCCGCCGAAGCGGGCGCCGTCGGCCGCCTGATGGACAGGTTGAAATGACCGCGCCCGGTATCGACAGCTGCTCCCTAGCCCCTTTGTATTTCGAGGCCTTCTTTGGTGCCAGCACGGGGCGGTGCAACGGCTTTCTTAGATTGTGCCCAAGGTGTTGTCTAATCGCGAACCGCTGAGCAAGCACCTTTTCGCAACATCACTGGGCTGCCGTGGCGGGATGACAGGCAGCTGCAGTCATAAAGATCGACAGGCTCGGTACCCTGGCGCCTTTAAGGTGGGCGCTGCCAGGAGCATGGTTGTCTGCGCGGTCGACATGTTCCGCCGCATGATGGGTTTCGCAAGAGAGGCCTTCCAGTGTGGTGCGCGCATTTTGCCGACAGTAATTGCAACTGGAACGTTGTTGGACGGAATGGCCTGACCAACGTCCCGACGAGACGACCGGGCGCCGGATACCGGCGTGATCGGCTATGGTTTTTCCTTCTAGCTTCCTCGTGAACTGGTTTAAGGCTTTGCGTTTGCTGACCTGTCGAACAGCTCGCCAGTCTTCAGCATCTGATGCATTATGACTGCCAGCTTGCACGCGTCGCTCTGGTGCCCCGCAAACGAGCTGCTTCCCGAGCTCTGCGGTCTGGCTGCGCATGCTGCGCCATGCTTCGAGGATGGGCAAGATGATCCGCTCCAATGCAGCATTGGTGCTCAAAAGGCTCCGGACGTGCCCTTCAAAGACTCGTCCGGAACCCTTGGGAATGATCAAACCGAATCAGCAACGGAAGTCGATAATGCATTGCAGCGTCACTTTTGGCGATTATCTGATCCGTCGATCCTCCGTCCCGTTAGCAGGCCTTTGGCGCCCTTGCCTTCGAACTTGAACTCGAAGTCTCTCCAGGTTTTCCTCCAGCGTCGCGCCACGTATCTTTCTCCTGGTCTTGCTGCATCATCGAGCATGATAAGGCCTCCCGGTGCGATACGTTCGAAAAGGCGTTCCGCCATTCCTCGGGTAAAGGGATGTATTGACCAAGGCGGTCCATCTATGACAAGCAGATCAATTGTCTTTGGAAGGTGATGCAAGACATACCATAATCCAGGCCAGGCCTTGTCCCGAAAGTTCAGCGGAGCATGGCTGAAACTTGCCGACAGGTGGTGCTCAGCGAGCCAAATGCCCATCTGCTCAACGAACGGTTCATACTGATCGTAGCTGTATAAATGCCCGCCACCGTGAAGCGACAATGCTTTGGCGATAACCAGCGAAGTTACTCCGGAACCTAATTCCACAACATTTTTCGGTTGTCGGACTTCAATCTCATCAACAATCCTGTGAAGAAGGTAAGTGTCTGCTTTCCAGCTGCCAAGATGAGGCAAGGCGTCCTGTTCAAGGTTTATACGCTCAAGAACAGCATTTTTTTCAGCTTTGTTTCCCCCATAAAGGCTTTTCAACAGCCAAGGCCATTGGATGAGCGCAAAGAATAGCTGGAACAGGGTTTCGCCCTTTGTGCGCGCGGTGCCTGTTTCCTGCGGCATCTTTTTGGCCAGCATGCCGGTCAGATTTTTGGTCGTCAACTTTCGTCACCTTCGTTATGGATAGCAGTCCAGTGAGCGAGGCAGCAGCCAGTTACCGAGTGTCATCTTAGGCAAACCCACCAATGTATGGCGCTCTGCACAGCAAGTCGTCCGACCCTCGATGATCTGGAGCAAAATCTCTTCTCCCATGCTCGTCCCTCTAGGAGGTCGACTGGCGCCCTAAAAAGCCGAGAATTGCGGCAGAAAAGGCGTCGTTTGCATCGCCTGCGACCATATGCGTGGCATCGATTATGTCGGTATATTCAGCATGCGGCGCCAATTCGCGTAGATGTTCGACAGCGCCTTTCGAGACAAGATCACTAGATCCGCCCCTGATCAGATGAAGCGGTAGCGTCAAATTAGCGGCAGCCTTGTATAATATATTGACTTGCTGCTCCTGATGCGCGGTATCGCTGCAATGTGCAGCCACCATATTGCTAATAAATGCTGGATCCCAGTGCCAGTAATAGCGGCCATCCTCTTTATGCCGGAGATAGTGCCGCAGGCCATCACCCGCTCTGCGCTTGCGACGATGAGGCATGTAGCGCGCAATGACTTGTGCAGCTTCTTCCGGAGACGAAAAGCCAGTCTCGACATGTTCTTGCATGAAGCTGACCACCCGCATCACGCCGCCCGGATCGATACGCGGGGCTATATCTACAAGAGTGAGCGACGCGAAGCTGCCTGGGGCGAGGTCTCCTTCGGCTATCATTCCGGCAAGGCCGCCAAGGGAGGCGCCTACCAGAGCCGGTTTGCGATCCATTCTTGATGCTACCGCGACGAGATCGGCCGCAAAGTCGCGCACGTCATAGGCACCTGCGCTCGACCAGTCGCTGTCGCCATGCCCACGCATGTCGATAGCGATAGCGCGAAACCCCGCCTCGACCAGATCTTGCATTACCCGCTTCCAGGCGCGGCGAGTCTGACCCGCCCCGTGGGCAAGCAAGACGGGCATCGCCCCGCACTCGCCCTTCACTTCAACAGCCAGGCTGATACCAGCGGCTCCATCGATTGTGCGATTCTTCCCGGTCATCCACCAGTCTCGGTCTTGCAGGCCCGATTGAAGATAAACCCCTTAGTCCATTTTTGGCGTTGCCTTTGCGCCACTTCAGGACGTTGCATCCACACACGCGCGAAGAATTGAGAGGGTCGTTCTATCGTCCTGACTTCGTGCTTCACAGAAGCTGATTGCGCGCCTGTGCATGAAGACGAGGGTTGGTCCGTTCCTGAGCGGTCGATCGCGATCATCTATTTCCGTTCCTCAGTCGTGGGCCGGTAGTCAGGTAGTTTGGGAGATCCCAAGCCTTCCCGGTCAATCTTCTTGGCCGCATCGCCCACGCGTCGAACTGGTTCGCGAACGGAGCGGGCGGTTTCGGCGATTTGTTGCGCATCCCCTTCCAATTGCCTGATCCGGGGCCGTGCGTGTGCAATGGATAGGCCCAGAGACCGGGCCTTGCCTTCGGCATCATGCAAGGGCCGGCCGAGGCTGTCGCGAAGACCGCCCCGCGATGCCTCGAGCCTCAGGCGAAGCCTCTCCGCGTCGTCTCCCGCCCGAGCCATCACATTCCCTAGAGAATGGATCCTGTCTTCCTGCAGGACCTCCGCCGCGATTTGACTGGCATCGCTTTTCCAGTCCCGCGAGCGCAGCGCGAGTTGGCCAAGACGTTCCTCGATTGATCGCTGACCGGCAGGGTCCAGCTTCTTTGAGATGCTCTCGGCACCTGACGATATCTTGGCGATCATCTCGCCTGGATTGAGATCACCGCTCAGGAGACCGCCGGTCTTCACTGGCACAAGCGGGAATGGCTGTCCCGCTTGAACTGTAAGTGCCGGTTCACGCTTGTTGCTTCCCGCCAGGCTTATTTCTGCCGATCCATCGAAGAATGATTTATCGATCGACGCTGTCACGCCGCGATGGAGTAAGATGTCCTTGGTAAGGACGAACCGGACCATCACCGTACCCGGATTTGAAGGTTGGAGCCGGACCTGGGTTACTTTCCCGACGGGAACACCAAGAAGGTTGACGCCCGATCCGATTTGAACGCCGTCGACCGATTGTTTAAACTGCACCTCATACGTGGCCCCGTCAGCCTCACGCGACTGGATGAGCCACAGGGTGAACCCAATGACGGCGGCTATGAGCAGGCCGACAACAAGGCTCACCTTCAACCAGTTCGAACGCGTTTCCATGCGACCTAGAAATCCTGGAGCCGGCAGCGCGACAAATAAGCTTTGACTTTTCGCGAGATTTGGAACGTGATCATCGCCGCTTCACTCGTTCGCCAATTGCCAGGGCAATGGAAAGCACCGCCAGCAGCCCGGCGATCATCGGTTCCGAGGCGAAAAGGATTGCAGCACATATTCCCAATGCTGCGGGGTAGAGCTGGGGAGTGGCTCTGCTGTTGCGCTCATCGCCGCGCAATCGTTCAAGATCCCTGGGTGCGATACTGACGGTGATAGACCCGGTACGCGCAACTCTCTCGATCTGTCCCACCAGGCTCGGCGTTGACAAGGCGGCTCTTCCAAGCGCTGCAAATAGCTTGCCCGCTTCGCCACGCAATCGCGCAGGACTCGTTCGCTCGCGCATCAGTTCCTTTGCCAGCGGAGCCAGTTCTCGAGTGATGTCAAATGTCGGATCGATGCGCCGGACAAATCCCTCTGCTGTGAGCAGCGTCCGGAGCACCAGTGCCAGATCGGGCGGGAGCGCGAGATGAAAGTCGCGCAGTATCGCAAAGACCATCTTGAAAATGTCGGTAAGGTCAATTTGCTCCAGCAGAACATTGCTGAAACGGTTGATCAGTTCGTCCAGGGCCTCTTCCAGCCTGACACGGTCAACATCAGGGTCGCCCGCCCAAAGCAGCAGAATATCGACGACCCCGCTTGTGTCCGCCGCCGCGATCGCCAGGCCAAGCCGTACCAATTCCTCCCGGCGTCTCGGCAGAAGCGTCCCCACCGCTCCGAAGTCGATAAGCGCCAGCGTTCCGTCCTCCAGGAAAAAGACGTTGCCGGGGTGGGGATCGGCGTGGAAATGACCATTGATGACGATCATGTGGAGGATCGCCTGCGCATAGGTGCTGGCGAGGCTCGTGAGATCAAGGTCGCCCTGCCGTGCCGCCTCCAGATCGCTTGCCGCGAGGCCTCGAAACCGCTCCTGTATGTTGACACGCCTGCCGGACAACTCCCAGTCGAAGCGAGCCGTTCGCACGCCGAAAGCTTTGAGATACTCTCCGATCGTATCGCTGGCGCGAGCTTCCGCGCCGAGGTCCATTTCCCGATCGATACTTTCAGCGAAGTGGCGCAGCAGTTCGTCCGGCTTGAGTCGCGCGATCTCGGGGATGCGGCGCTCTGCGATCCGGGCGACGCGGCGCAGCAGCCGAAGGTCGGCGTCGACAATCCGCTCGATCCCGGGACGACGGACCTTGACGATAACGTCCCGGCCGTCGAGCAGCGTTGCTGCATGGACCTGAGCGATCGAGCCGGCCGCAATCGCTTCGTCTTCAAACGAGGCGAAATAGCTTTCCACAGTTCCGCCGATCGCCTCTTCGATAAGTGGTCGCACGGTGGCGAACGGCAGCGGCGGAACCCGGTCCTGAAGTTTCGAAAGCGCATCGATCCAATCGGGCTCCAACAGATCACTTCGCATTGCAAGAATCTGCCCGAACTTGACCGCCGCAGGACCGATATCTTGCAGCAGCGCAACGACTGCTTCTGGTCGAGCGCTATCAAATGGTTCCTCACCACCCAGTCTGAGACCTAGCCGGGAGGCCATTCCCTTGAGGCCATGTCGCCCGAACAGAAGCAGGATTTGTGCGAACCGCTCCCGCTCCTTCAATGCGACCGCTTCAGGCCCGTCCATCAAATGAGGATCAGCCATCGTTATGTGCCTTGAGCGTGGGGACCCGACCTTGGCGGAAGCCAGCTTGCGTTTCGAGTTGATCCACGACCTTGTCGAGGTGAAGGATCGCCCTATCCAATGCTTCCAGTTCTTCCGCGGTCAAGCTGCCGAAGGTCTTTGCCACAATGCCATCGTAGAGTGGCAGGGCCTGCTCCAGCATCGCCCTGCCTGCGTCCGTGATTTCCACGAGCTTTACACGGCGGTCCTCTTCAACGGGCGAGCGTGTGACCAGACCATTCTGCTCCAACCAGTCAATCGCCTGGGTTACCGTGCGCGGGGCCTGATCGAAGAAGCTTGCAATATCGGTTGAGCGGCTGGGTTGCTCGGCGAGATATACTAGCAGCTTAAGACGGGCCATCGATGCACCTTGGGACGCAAGGTGCGCGTCGATCAGCCGCCGCATTCTGTACCAGGTCCAGCCAAAGGCCGTCGCGAGCGCGCGCAAATGAACTTCCTGAGGTTCCATATGTTATGTCCTTGCTCAATCTTTGATGGCATGGCAAGAGGAGAGGATAAAGTTATGACTGCGACGAAGCTGACCGCTCTTGGCCTTTGGCGCGCCATTGCTCGATCGTCATCGTGAGACCCCAATGCTTGACCATGGCGTAGTTCAAGATATGCGCTGCGTGGCGTTGATGCCAGCAGCAGCCGAAATCGTCCGCTGTTCAATTCCCATGCTGCCAGTGCGATGATCGCGGCAGATTGGCATATTGACGAGGGTGGCGGCCAGACTCTGCATGTGAGCGGTGACTGGACTTCGCTTGCTTTGGGCGATGCGGAAGGGCGCCTGGATGCCCAGGCGGCCAGGAGTCTAGACGTGCAGCGTCTCGATCTTTCTGCTCTAGGGCGGATCGACACTGCTGGTGCCCTCCTACTTTTGCGGTCCATGGCTCCAGGCGCCGAAATTGACTTTGGCGAAAGAGAGGATTTGCAAAGGCTGATAGACCTTGTTCGACCTGCCCTTGAACAAGAGTCGTCCGGTAAGGCTGGCGTCACTGGTGTTCTAGGATTTTTCGAGCGCTTCGGCCGTCAGGTAATCGGGACCGCCGGTGACGCCTACCAGATGCTGGTGTTCACTGGACAGCTTATTATCGCGCTCGGCCGTACGCTTGGCAATCCTCGCCGATTGCGCATGACGCCGCTTGTCGCTTTCATGCAGGACGCGGGCATTAATGGGCTTCCGATAGTTTTTATCATGACCTTCTTCATCGGCGCGGTCATTGCGCTTGTTGGCACCAACCTTTTGACAACGCTTGGCGTTGAGGTGTTCACGATCCAGTTGGTGGGCGTGGCCATCCTGCGCGAGTTCGGCGTAGTGATCACCGCCATCCTTCTGTCTGGACGTTCCGCATCTTCCTTTGCCGCTCAGATCGGTTCGATGCGGATGAACCAGGAAACCGATGCGATGCAGGTTATGGGTGTGGACCGTTTCGATGCGCTGGTAATCCCGCGCATATTAGCCGCGCTTCTCATGATGCCTCTCATGACCTTCTGCGCGGATATCGGCGGTCTTGCTGGCGGACTGTTGGTCAGTTGGGTGACGATTGATATCAGCCCGGTCTTTTTCATCCAGCGTACGCTCGAAACGGTAGACATTAAGCATTTCTGGATAGGCATGTGCAAAGCGCCGTTTCTGGCTCTGATCATCGCTGCTGCGGGCTGTCGGCATGGCCTTATGGTCGGCGGCGATGTCCAAAGCCTTGGTCAAAATGTGACATCCGCGGTCGTCCAGTCAATCTTCATGGTCATTATGTTCGATGCGATTTTCGCGGTGATCTTCATGGCGCTCGATCTGTGAGCGCGCCTCTGGAAACCGATGCCGAAGACGTGCCCATTCGCGTCAAAGGCCTGCGCACGGCTTTTGGCGACAAGGTCATCCATGAGGATCTCGGCCTTGAGGTCAAGCGCGGTGAGATATTGGGTGTGGTTGGCGGATCGGGTTCCGGTAAGTCGGTGCTGCTCAACACTATCCTGGGCCTCAAGCAGCCCGATGGCGGATCCGTCGAGATATTCGGGCAGGACATCCGCGATCCGCAAGCGCACAGTGAAGTCGAGCGTCGGATTGGGGTGATGTTCCAGCAAGGCGCATTATTCTCCTTTCTCACCGTACAGGAAAATGTCGAGGCGCCACTTCTAGAACATACGAAACTCACACATGAGTATGTGCACGATCTTGCAAGGCTGAAGATCAAGCTTGCTGGTTTGCCGGAAGATGCAGGCTGCTTGAAGCCTGCCGAGCTATCTGGCGGAATGCGCAAGCGCGCGGGGGTAGCCCGCGCAATCGCGCTGGATCCGGATATCCTCTTTCTCGACGAGCCGACTGCCGGCCTCGATCCAATTGCTGCAGCCGAATTCGATGATCTTATCAGAACATTGCGGGATGCTCTTGGCTTCACCGTGTTCATAATCACCCACGACCTCGATACTCTGTACGCGATTTGCGACCGCGTTGCGGTTGTCGCTGACAAGAAAATCGCCGCTGTTGCAACGATCAAAGAACTTGAACGGTCAGATCACCCGTGGATCCGGAGCTATCTTCTGGGACCGCGAGGCCGTGCCGCCAAAAAAGAGAAAGAAAGCTGATGGAACGCCATGCCAACTATGCTCTGGTAGGCGCCGCCTCCATCGCGTTGCTTATCGCCACGCTTGTTTTTGTTGTCTGGCTCGGCGGTTCGGCCAAAGGAAGTGATTCTTACCAGATCGTGTTTCATGGGCCGGTCAGAGGCTTAAGCGTTGGAGGCGAAGTGCAGTTCAACGGCATCAAGGTCGGGGAAATCGGCGGAATCCGCCTCGACCAACGCGACCCCAACCGTGTTATCACGGATATCGAACTGACGCGCGGGACACCGGTCCGCGAAGATTCGGTCGCATCCTCTGAAAGTCAGGGCATCTCAGGGGTCAGCATCGTTCAAATCAGCGCTGGCACGCCGAGCAAGCCCCTTCTCAAGACCAATGATCACGGTAAGCGACCTGTCATCCCCAGCAAGCCCAACGCTATGTCTTCGTTGCTGCAAGGCGGCGGACAGGTGGTGGCAAGCGCGACCGAGGCACTGAGCCGTGTGAACAAGGTCCTGTCTGACCGTAATATCGCCAACATCGGCGGCGCCATTCGCGATGTCCGAATGACTACGGCGGAACTGGCGGCCAATCGGACCATGTTCGCCCATGCCGGTTCTGCGCTCGCCAAACTGGATCGGGCGGCTGACGATATTCAGGGCGCGGCCTCGTCCGTTCGGCAGATTGCCGATGGCGATGGCAAGCGCGCCTTCGCCGACATCTCCCAAGCGGCAAACGAGCTCAAATCGGCAGTTCATGAGGCTCGCGGCGTGATCGCCAAACTCGACACGCAAAGCGCCGATATCGGCACGACCACGATCCCTAATATCAATGCGACTATGCTGACATTGCAAGAAACAGCTGAATCGCTGGACGGGCTAATTCGCGGGATCCGACAAAGTCCCCGCGAAGCTCTGGCCAAAAGCCGGGGTACTGAACTGGAGTTGCCTAAGTGACATTATCAACCAGGAATCGGACTTTTGCACTTCTGTCGAGCGCCTTGCTGCTGGCTAGCTGTGGAAACCTGCTAGGCGGCGGCGAGCGCGCTGACCTTTTCAGGTTTGGCGTGGTTGACCCCACGCCCGTCACCGGGATGCAGGGTGCGCTCCCGACTCGCTCTGTATCTCTGCTTCGCCCCCGGTTCTCGCAGGAGGTGGAGGGCGATCGCATGCTCACCACGCGGGGGGAGCGTGCGCTCTACCTCAAGGGGGTTCGTTGGGTGGCGCCGGTCCCCGATCTTTTCACCCAGGCGCTGATGCGTCAATATGCGGCGCGGGCACCTGACGTGCGCCTGACGGGCGTGAGAAACGCCACCGGGGCATCGCATGCGCTGCAGATTGATATCGAGCGATTCGAAGCAAGGTATGCCCTAGATGGGGGTGAAAAAGCACCGCCCACTGTCATTATCGAAGGCGATGCAACCCTGTTTGATCTTTCTGATCGTCGTCCCGTCGAGGCCAAGCGCTTCTTGGTGCAGGAGCCAGCTTCCGCAAATACCACAAGTGGGATAGTCGCCGCTTTCGATCGTGCAGTAGCTCGCTCAACCACAGAATTGACGGATTGGTCCGCGGATACAGCGCGGAAGCATTCCACAGAGCGCGCGCTAGATACATCCAAGGATCGGATGGATCGCAAGCAGGAGATAAATTGATCATGAGCCTGTCGCCGATCTCAGCAACTTTCGGGCGTAATTGCATGTACAAAATCGCCATGCGCCGGATACCTTCGTAGGTATCTACGAGTTTTGTTTTTATTTGAAGGACCGACCCGATCGGAGCCAAATTAAGTAAGATAGTGAATATCGGGTTCCAGGTCTTAATAAGCGATAGCATATCGACCATGTGATAAGTCAAATCTTGCAATTCCTAATATTTCTATCCGATTAGCCAATGGAATCTGCTGCCGATTCAATTGCTATTGATTTGACAATTCAATTTATGCAATGCGGGTGATGGTGGAACGATTATCCAACAGCATCGTTACGACGTGGTCACGTTTAACGTGATGCGGCCACTTGACCGCTCGCAATCTATTCTACGGAGAAGGTACTATGCTGAAAGTCATTATGGCCGCGGGCGCGCTAGCGCTTTCAGGTTCAGGGGCTCTTGCCCAAGCTGTTTCGCCAACGAACACAGGTTCAATGTCGAGCATGGATACCGGCACGACACCGATAGCTGGACAGAATGAGCCAGCGTTTGTGATGGCTGCATCGGATGCGAACCTCTATCAAATAAAAGCGGCGCAGCTCGCCGTGACCAAGGCCCAGCGTGACGATGTGAAGGCTTATGCCAAACGTGTTCAGACAGAAGCGCAAATCGCCCAGAAAGCTCTCATGGCGGCGCTGCGCAACGATCAGCGGACGATAAAAGCGCCATCGTCATCGCTTTCCTCCGACAGAGCCGCACTCGTGAAGCTGCTCCAGAAGACGCCGCGCGGCAGCTTCGATAATCTTTATCTATCCCAGTCCGCCCAGGTACTGCAGGCGGCATGGGCCATCAACAAAGGCTATGCGCAAGACGGCACCGACCCAGCCTTGAAGCAAGTCGCGGGCACCGCCGTTCCCACACTTGAGCAAGAACTCACCAACGGGAAGGCACTTCTTCCTTCAGCATTGACCGGCGGTCAATGATCATAGTGGCGCCCGTTCTTCACGGGCGCCACTCAATGTGATCGTCATGCCCTTGTGGGCATCTGCTGTTATTTCAAGCGCGGCAACAGTGAACCCCACAGCGGTCGTGTTTATGCTTTCAACCTTGTCTTCAGGATATTTGGCGGATGATGATACTTATTTTTGCCATGGCGGCTCTTGGACAAAGCCCCGAGCAACCCGCCAGAAAAGATGAGACAGTTGACCGCGGTCGGGAAATCGTCACTCAGCCGGCGAAAGATATTGGCGCGGCCAAAACTGAAATTCCAGTTATTCTGGAAAGAGCGCAAGAAAATCCATATGGCCTCTCCGGTTTGAAATCCTGTGCGCAGATCAAGGCCGCAACCACGGAGCTCGATAGCGTCCTCGGACCTGATTTTGCCGTCGGCAACAACAAAAAAGAGAACAGGCCTGGTCGGCTAGCCGAGGCTGGAGGAAAAACTATTGTTAACACAATCATACCGTTTCGGGGCTTAGTTCGGGAGATTTCGGGCGCAGCTCCGGCCGAAAGACGCCTGGCGTCAGCAATCGACGCCGGCTTCGCGCGCCGCGGCTTTCTTCGTGGAACAGCGCTCGCACGGCGCTGTCCGGGTAGTAAAAATTAACGACGAAAGCTGACGCTATTGAATTCAATGCCGCTGTGTGAGGCTGCGCATTATCTCGTGAGCTTGGCATTGCAGGGCAATAACTCCGGCGAGACTAACAAGAAAGTACTAGCGGTCGAGACCGCCCATAATATCGCTGTCGGACAAGGTGACGGCACCCATCCAATCAAAGTGGCACGGCAATTTTCGGATGGCGCTGCTCATATCACGATAGCCCATCGTTGCGCGGATTGAACCTGGACATCGGATCTCGGCTCAGTTTTTATCGACCGTCCTGTAGGCACCAGTAATCTTCTCGCCGAAATGGTGGGCATCATGCGCGTTCAGCTTCTGTATTTGTGCCCCAGCTTAACAAATCGTTCCTCGGTATATTCTGATTCTGACGTGAAGTTGGGGGGAGCTACAGCCTGATAGGGCGGCTGATGGTTAGTACCGGTCCAGCGGCGTCGGGCAAGAGCGAATGATAGGGGCGTAAACGCTGAGGTTCCATATAATATGCAATTGCCGAGCGCCCTTTAATGCTGCAAGAGCAGAACCGCACCGCGCATCATGGGGAATTGTAATTTATATGGCGGACAAGTCGGCCACTGCTTCGGCGGATCCTGAGGGCCTCGGCGAATCGGCAGCGTCCCCGCTTAAATCGCCACGCGTTCGCCTGGCGATGCTCATTAGCGCGATCTTGCTGCTCATTGGTGGCCTTGTCTGGTACTTGGATCATCAGAACCGGGGCCGATACATGCAGGTGACCGACAACGCCTATGTTGCGGCGGATTCCGTCATCACAGCGCCCAAGATCGCCGGATATGTTGAACGGGTGTTCGTTATCGAGAATCAGACGGTTCGGCAGGGGCAGTCTCTAGCTGAACTCGATCCCCGCGAATATCGGGCGCAGACTGAACAGATTACCAGCCAGATCGAAACGGCAACGGCTGCGGGGGATACGACGCGCTCTCAGATTTCCGAACAACAGGCAACCATAGCGCAAGCGCAAGCCCAGCTCGACGCGGCGCGCGCCGAGGCTGCTTTCGCCGCACAGCAGGTTACGCGATATCAGCCGCTTGCCGCATCCGGCGCCGAGCCAGGGGAGCGTTTCGCGCAGCTTCAGACGCAGGCACGGCAAGCTCGCGAGCGAACCAATGCTGCGCATGCCGCGCTGATTGCCGCGCAACGGCGTGTCGGTACACTGAGCGCGCAGGTACGTCAGGCCCAGTCGCAAGCAGAGGCCGCGCGTGCCCAACTCAAGGTGGCGCGCGTCAACGTCGAATCGACAGTGCTTAAGGCTGCCATCAATGGCCGTGTGGGCGACCTGGCTGTCCGTGTCGGGCAATTCGTGCAGCCCGGTACGCGCCTGATGACACTGGTTCCTGTCGATCGATTGTTCATAGAGGCGAATTTCAAAGAGACTCAACTGGGGCTTATGCGCGTCGGCCAGCCTGTTGGCATCGAAATCGATGCGCTCCCTGGCGTCGAACTGACCGGGCGTATTGCCAGTGTCGCTCCTGGCACGGGCGCCCAGTTCTCGGTGCTCCCCCCCCAGAATGCGACCGGAAACTTCACAAAGATCGTACAGCGCGTGCCTGTACGCATTGCAATCGATGCTCCTCTCGAAGTGCGCAGGCTCCTTGTGCCGGGAATGTCGGTTGGAGTAACGGTCGATACGCGTTCAGCCAGAGGAGAGATGGATCGACTCCGTCAGGCCGTAAGCCGGAAGCGTTGACAGTGGTCACGGTCACAGCATCTCCAGACGCAGCTCGTTCCGCGCGTGCGGACTTGACCGCTTGGATCGCTGTGGCTGCCGGCTCGCTCGGCGCACTGCTGGCGACCCTCGACATCTCGATCGTCAACTCGGCACTGCCAACGATCCAAGGCGAAATCGGAGCAACCGGCACTGAGGGAACGTGGATCGCCACCGCCTTTCTCGTTGCCGAGATCGTCGTCATTCCGCTGAGCGCTTGGCTGGAGCGGCTTTTGGGACTGAGAACCCTCCTTCTCATTTCCGTGACTGCCTTTACCGGGTTCTCCATCCTATGCGGCATCGCCACCGACCTTATGACGATGATCATCGGACGAACCGGGCAGGGCCTTATGGGAGGGCTGCTGATACCGACCGCCATGACGATTGTCGCAAAGCGACTCCCGCCACCCCAGCAGCCTATCGGGATGGCCCTTTTCGGAATGACAGTAATCTTGGGGCCCGTTCTTGGCCCCTTGCTCGGTGGCTGGCTGACGGAAAATTTGAGCTGGCATTATGCCTTCTTCGTCAATGTGCCGGTCTGCGGGATACTCCTCTTGCTCCTGTTGCTCGGCCTGCCGCACGAACGTACGAATTGGGTCTATCTTCGCGAGGCCGACTGGTTGGGTATTATAGGCCTGATCCTTGGCCTTGGAGGACTGACGATCGTGCTCGAGGAGGGGCACCGTGAAGACTGGTTCGAATCGACGCTTATCATCCGGCTGACGTTTATAACAGTAGCAGGGTTTGTGATGTTGGGGATCGGACAGATCCGGGCAACAAAGCCCGTCCTTAAGTTGCGAATCGTCATGAGCAGACAGTTCGGCAGCGTCGTTATAATGGCGCTAGCGCTGGGCATGGTGATGTACGGATCGACCTTCGTCATCCCGCAATTCCTGTCGCTTATCGCCGACTATAATGCCCTCGAGACCGGACAGGTCATTTTTCTCATGGGCGTTCCTGCCTTCTTTGTGATGCCATTCGTACCGTTTCTGATGCGGTTTGTCGACATCAGGCTGGCCGTTGGTGCTGGCCTCGCGCTTATGGCTGCTAGCTGCTTTGTGAACACCAGTCTCACAGTGGAATCCGCAGGCGAAGCCTTTACTACCGGTCAGCTGCTGCGCGGGGTGGGGATGATCTTTGTCATGCTCTTTCTGAACCAAGCCGCCATTACCTCAGTCAGCAAGGAGGATGCTGGAGATGCCTCGGGCATCTTCAATGCTGCGCGAAACCTCGGTGGCTCATTCGCTCTGGCGGCCCTGACGTCGTTCCAGGACCAGCGCATGTCACTCCACAGCCGACGGATGGAGGAAACGCTGTGGGCAAACGATCCAAGCGTGCAGGAGTATATCGCGGGGATGTCTCATACTCTGGGAAATATGGACGCCGGCCTTCAGTCGCTCGCTGGCACTATTCAGCAGCAGGCGTTCGTCATGACCTATAACGACATATTTTTGACGATGGCGGTAGCGACTTTTGTGACGCTCCCGTTCGTGTTTTTCCTTCGCCCGCTCCCCAAGGGGATGTCGCTGACGATGCATTGAGGTGGTAATGGCAAAGTTAAGTGGTCTCATCCTTCCGCTGCTCCTTGGTGGATGTGTGGTCGGCCCGGACTATTCCGGACCACCAGAGCTCGGCCAAGCCGCGCCGCGGCCAACATTCGTTCGTCAACCAGCAGATGCATCGACCAGCGAGCCTGAACTCGCCGAATGGTGGGCGACGCTGCAAGATCCGGTTCTCGATGAGCTCGAGCGGCGCACTCTTGTCGCGAATCCCTCGATTGATGTTGCGCAGGCCCGACTTCGCCAAGCCCGTGCGTCTGTACGCCAGGAGCGAGCAAACCGCCTGCCGACGGCTGGTGCTCAGGGCACGGCCATATTTGCCGATCTTCCCGGGATCGATCTCCAGACCAGTCAAGGAAGTACTACACCCACACCTGTTCCGGCGCCTTCATCCGCCCAGGATGCGGACACGTCTCTGCGTTTCTACAACCTTGGTCTGAACGCAAACTGGGAAATAGATCTCGCGGGCGGGCAGGTGCGAAAAATCGAAGCGGCAAACGCGCTGGCGGCGGCAGCGGCGTATAATGTTGCAGACGCAAAGGTCCAGCTCAGCGCTGAAGTCGCGCAGACCTATACCAATCTTCGTGACCGGCAGCAGCGCGCCGCCGCTTTTCGCGAAGGTCTCGACATTCAGCGGCAGCAGCTCGCCCTAGCCCGGCAGCGTTTCGGGCAAGGCACAATCCCGGCCTTTACTGTCGGCCAAGCGAACCGCGCGGTTCAGGCCACGATCAGCGATCTCGCCGCAGCCGATGCTGAGATCGTAATATATATGAATGCGCTAGCGGTTCTCGCCGGTGAAGCGCCGGGATCTCTCGATCCGCTATTGACGCCACGGCGCGATATCCCGATGCCCCCTGCGCGGGTGTCGATCGGAGACCCTTCGGCGCTCCTGCGTCGCCGTCCCGACATCCGCGCTGCGGAGCGCAGTCTCGCTGCCACAACTTCCCGGATAGGAGTCGCGGAAGCAGCTCGTTTTCCGAAAATCAGCTTCATGGGGATTCTCGGGATTGGCGGCACGTCGATCGGAGACCTGGTAGATCTGGGCAATATTTCCAACATCGCCGTCCCTCAGCTGCAATGGGGCTTGCTCGATTTTGGACGAACGTCAGCGGCGATATCACAGGCACGCTCTGGTCGCGATGAAGCCGAGGCACAATATCGGCAGGTAGTGCTCGGCGCGCTTGAGGATGCGGAGACGTCGCTTGCGCGCTTTGCACAGCAAAGGCGAAACGTCGCCGCTTTTGCCGAAATCAAGCGGTCAGCAGATGAAGCGGCAACGCTGATGCGGCAGCGCTATGCGCGGCAGGTCATTTCGAGAGGCGACGCTCTTGAGGCTGACCGCCAGCAGCGGCTTGCAGAGGCAAACCTGCACAGTGCGGTTGCGGCCCTCACCGCCAGCTATGTTGCCATACAGAAGTCGCTTGGACTGGGATGGACAGAAGCTGGGAGTCAAGCCTCAGCCCTTATGAGCAAATAATGATGGTATCTGTCCGGACTTGCCAATACAAGAATCGGCGGCCCTGCCCACCGCCAATGATGACTTTTGGCACAGGGCAACCCGCCTGTTCGGCATCCATCCTGCGGCCCTTGCGATTATACAGAGTTTCGCGGGGTAACGCGCCCCGGGGCGATTGCGATGTGTTTGACGGGGGTTGCCCCCGATAGGATGAAATACGGATTCACGACCGCATAGCCGGACGCAACATCGGACCGGAGACAACCATAGAGCAGTTTATCGGCCTCGACGTGTGATTGAATAGAATTTTCTGTCCGACGAAGATCTATCCCGCGGGGAGTTGTCCTGACCGCGTATACGACCTTGTACCCGACAGACGGCATCACCCGCAGACGGAAGATGGGGGCGCTTGTAAGACCAGCCAAGCTTACGACCTCACGACCATAGATCGACGAAGGGGGCACTTCAAGGTTTGTTACACGGACAGCGGTAAGTTGAACATAGAGGCAACATTGCGGGGTCAGATGAGCTTCGACCCCCTTCATGCAACTTGGTCGATGGGTTCGACGCCAAGATTGAGCGGCCTGAAGCCGTCGTTATCGACGCCATGGCCGGTGTTCTGCCAAAGATAGTCGCCGGTGAGGCTGATATGCCGCCAGCCCAGCGGCGCGACATGCGCAAGCAACTCGTTGGGGGCAGGCTCGCCCGATCGGCGTAGGTGATCGACTGCCCGGCCCATATAAAGTGTGTTCCAATAGATGATGGCGGCGGTGACAAAGTTCAGCCCCGATGCCTTGAGCGCCTGGTCCTCGAACGTGCGATCCCGCAACCGGCCCTGCTTGTGCGCGAAGACGGCCTGGGCGAGGAAATGCCGCGCTTCGCCCTTGTTCAGTCCGGCCTGGCACTGCTGCCGGAGCTGCTTCGATTCCAACCAGTCGATTGTGAACAGTGCGCGCTCGATGCGGCCCACCTCCTGGAGCGCGAAATCGAGACGGTTCTGACGGCGGTGCGCGGCCAGCTTCTTCAGCATGACCGACGGCAGCACGGCATGGGCCTTGATGGATGCGGCCAGACGGACCAGCTCGTCCCAGCTCTCGCGGATCACCGAGGTGTTGATCGGGCGGCCGATCAGGGGCGCCAGCGAAGGGTAGCGACTCTGGCCCTCGAATGTGCCGAGCTTGCGGTCTGCCAAGTCGCGCAGGCGCGGGACAAACCGGAAACCGAGCAGATGCGCCAGGCTGAACACATGGTCGGAACTGCCGCCGGTGTCGGCGTAATGGGTGGCCGGTTCGATGCCGGTTCCGTGGGCGACCAAACCGTTGAGGACGTAGGGCGCCTCGGCCGCGGTCGCCGAGATCAGCCGGGCGTGGAACGGGGCATAGGTGTCGGCGACGTGGGTATAGATCTTCTGCCCGGGTTCCGAGCCGTAATGCAGGTTGACGCTACCGGCGGACCCGCGGCGACCGCTCCTGAAGAACTGCCCATCCGAACTCGACGTGGTGCCGTCTCCCCAGAGCCGGGTGAGCGGCAGGGCGGCCTGCGCATCGATCAGGTGGCGCAGCGCGCCCGCATAGTTCTCGTCCGAGAGATACCAGCTGTGTGTCCACGCCAACTGCGCGTAACTGATACCCTGACTGGCGTTAGCCATTCGCTCGATCCCGAGATTGGTCGCGTCCGCCAGGATGGCCGCAAGAAGGGCCTCGGGATTGGGATGCGTCCGCCCCGAACGGAGTTCGGGGAAAGCTGACACAAAGCCGGTGCGTCTCGCCACCTCGGCCAGAAGCTCGGTGATGCGGACCTTAGGCATGATCCGATCAACGAGTGCATCGAGCTGGTCGGCTGCCGCGGGTGTCGTTGCCGCGACCGGGGTGACGCGCAATTCGTTGCCCCTCAGCTCGACGCCGTCGAGCGTGCCGCGCTTCAGTGCATTGCCGAACCGGCGCAGCCGCCAGTCGAGCAACTTGGCACGTCCGTCGAGGTAGCGGTCCACGTCGGTGTCGAAAGGCAGATTACCGGCGATTGCTGCGGCCTCGGAGCGGGGCAGCAGATAGGCATCGAAGCGAAGGTGGTCGCGGGTACCCTCCACCCACAGGTCTCCCGAGCCAAGCCGCTCGCGCACCATAGCGACGGTTGCCGTCTCATATCGTCTCCGATCGATGCTTCCGCCCTCCGTGATCGCGGCTTTCCAGCTCTTCGGGAATGGCATGGGTGCGTCGATCGGCACCTCGCGCTTGCCGGTCGCGTTCAACTCGCGCACCAGCTTTACGGCCGCGAGCACGCCATCGCGCGACCCCGTGGCCTTGAACCGGAATGCGTCCAGGAAAGCCGGCGCATATCGACGAAGCGTCATGTACTTGTCGGACGCCCTGACCAACGGCTCGTCACGAGCGAGATCGGCGATCGCGGACACCTCATCGGCCACACCCATCAACCGGTCCCAGCCAACGCCGGTCTCGAGCGCAGACCAAGGATCAAGCCCGTCTTCGCGCGCGACACGAAGCGTACCGATCGTCGATCCGAACATTCGCATGAGGCGGCCGACGTCCTTGGTGGTCGCCTCGTAGCGGCGTTTTTGCGAGGCTCGCGCCTTGGCGAATAGGAGCCCGGTCTGCTTGGCGAACATCTCGATCGCGGCATCGGCGAGCCGGGCTTCAAGGTCGATCATGGCCGCGGCCAAGGTCGCTCGCCGGCGACGGAGCGAATAGTCCGAGAGGAGGAATGCCGGCGCAACTGCTCCTTCACGTACGAGTTGGCGAAATCGGCGCTCGTGGATGCTCTCGGCCACCCGCGCGTCGATGCCGATGCCGCGGACGTAGGACAGGCGAGCGAGGATGCCGGCGAGATTTCGGGCGGATGGGCTGTCGCCCGTGTCGCGCAACCACGCGAGCGGGGTCACCCCACTTTTCTGATCGGCGACCAGCAAAGCGTCGAGGGCGCCGACCTGCCCTGGCGTGAGTGCGGCCACCACGATGTCGGCCGCGAGCTTGCGCGCCCTTGCCCTTCCTGCGATCCCGATCCGCTCGATGCGGGCTGGCGCCGGAAGAACGATGCGGCCTGCGCGAAGGTCGTCGATGATCGCAGTCGCAATGGCCATGCCGCGCTCGGTTCCTCTCGCCGCCTCGGTCGCGACGTCAAGTGCGCGCCCCACGTCGCCGGGCTCGAAGCCGCGCAGGCCCAGACTTCCCATTGCTTCCCAGGCGTGCTCGAGCCGGGTCTGTGCGCGGTGGGCATAGCCAGCCAGCGTGCTCGATCGCAAGCCGAGTTGGTCCGCTATGTAATGGGCCAGAAAGTCGGGCACCACCTCGTCGTGTCGTAATCCAAAGCCTGGATACTGCAGAAGCGCCAAGTGGAGCGCGAAGCCAAGCCGGTTGGCGTCGCCACGCCTCGCCTCGATCAGCGACCGATGCTCGGGCATGACGGTGTAGAACTTGGCGAGCGAGGCGCGGTCGAGCGGTACGCCGAACAGTGCTCGGCGCTCGTCTCCTGTCAGAAGGTCGCGTCGGGCCATACGACTCACTCCCGTCAACCAGTAAGCGTAGCCTTGCCGCGCCAGGGACGCGAGGTTTCGCAAAACTTGTAAGTTCCGCGACAGATCGGGACCACACGGAAAATCTGGTGTAAACGCTCGCGCTAAATGGCGGCGTTCTGATCGCGCTATTTGTCAGTTGCCGGGTCCGATGACGAGGCAATCGCGCGCGGCCTGAACGATGTCAGCGGTGACCTCCTCGACGCGGTTGAGGGTCATGATCCGCCGCATCTGCGCGAACAGGCGCTCCATGAGCCGGAAGTTGCCGCGCGTGATGCGGATCACGGCTGCCTGCGCTTCGATCGCGTCGAGTTGGGCCGGGTCGAAGCTGATCCCGAAATCGCCGGCGTGGGTCGCGAGCAGCAGCCGCATTTCGGTCTCGGTAAGCGGTTTGAACTCGTGGACGAAGCCGATCCGCGAGTAGAGCTGGGCATAGCGGGCGAGGCGCTTCTCCAAGCCCGGCATACCCATCAGGATCAGCCCGAAGCCGTGGCGATCGGCCATGTCGCGGAGATGTTCGAGCGACTTTATGGTCAGGCGGTCGGCCTCGTCGACGATGACGAGGGGGCAGGCGATGCGGGCGGCGTCATGGGTGATTTCGTCCTGCGAGCCGCCCGCGACCGTCAGCCGGGCATAGCCCAGCTTAATGAGGTTGAGGCCCAACACCGCGTCGATCGTCTTGGGCGTGTTGCTGACCGACACGGTGTAGAAGACGGCGCGGCAGCGAGCGACCTTTTCGCCAAGGAGCGCGGCAATGGGACGGAGCGCGGCATATTCCCCCAGGTCGGGGAAGCTGGAAAACTCGCGCGCCGATCGCGTCTTTCCGACGCCCGGCCGGCCATGACACACGCCGATATAGCGGTAGTGCGCGCAGGCTTCGGCAAACTCGACGAACCGGGCATGTTCGCGGGTCGCCAGGAACGGCTGCTCGACCAGGAACTCAATCGTCAGCGGCGTAGAGCCGGAGCCCTCGGTAGGTGGTGGGCCGGGAAGCCGTATCCTCTTGGTCGCCATCGAAGGTCTCCGTGGGGGCAGGCACCTGCTTGTCGCGCTCCTTCGCGCCGCGCCGGGCGCGCTGGATCGCGCGCAACGACGGGTGCCCAGCGTGCTCGGAGCTGAGCGCACGGCAGACGAACCGGCCCTGGTGGTAGACGTGGATCTCGGTCAGGTCGCGGGGGTCATAGACCGCCTCGACCTGCTCGCCGACGAAGGCCGCGAGCGTGGGTTCGACATAGCGCCTGCCCATCAGACGGATGCCGTCGCGCAGCACTTTACGGGGCTTGGGCACGTGCACGAGCAGCATGTCGAGCTGTTCAAGGCTGTCGGGCATTGCGGGCAGGAACCCGCCCTTCTGCCAGCGCGTGATCGGCGGTTCGCCGGTGCTGCCATGCGGGCGACGATGATAGACGCCGCACACGAACGCCTCGAAGCGGGCGCGCAGCTCGTCGAGCGTGAGCACTGGCGCCGACAGCGGCTTGCCCGCGATCAGGTGGCCGGGCAGGTCGGGCAGGAACATGTCGTTGATGGTGCGGAACAGCCGCTCGATCTTGCCGCGCCCGCGAGGACGCCCCGGCAGCGAATGGATGAGGCGGATTTTGAGGGCGATGCACGCCTGCTCGATATGCTCGGAGATGAAATCCGAGCCGTAGCACATTGGGAAGCTGCCCCTCGAAGGCAGCATTCGCCTTGATGGAGAC
>NZ_JBMDKK010000019.1:0-74852 GCF_057809675.1 Sphingomonas sp. FG14
CGGCCTGATCCACCACAGCGACCGTGGCAGCCAATACGTCTCGATCAAGTATACCGAGCGCCTTGCCGAAGCTGGGATCGAGCCATCGGTGGGCAGCGTAGGCGACAGCTACGACAACGCTTTGGCCGAGACGATAAACGGCCTTTACAAGGCCGAGCTGATCCACCGGCGAGGTCCGTGGCGATCCTTCGAGGCCGTTGAATACGCCACGCTCGAATGGGTGGACTGGTTCAACAACCGCCGGCTCCTCGCGCCCATTGGCAATATACCGCCTGCTGAAGCGGAGGCGCGCTATTACGCCATGCTGGACGATATCCCGATCGCCGCATAATTTAAGCCGAATGGCCTCCGGCAATCCCGGGGCGGTTCAATCGTCGATGTCCATCTCGACGAGGTTGTTCATCCGGATGATGCCGGCATTGTTGACGAGGATGTCGAGGCCGCCGAGTTCTGCCGATGCCTCGTCGACCGAACGACGGATCGCCGCGACATCCGCGCTGTCGGCCTGAATAGCGACGGCGAAGCGACCAAGCGCCTTGATTTCGGACGCCACCGCGCGCGCGTGATCGGCCGACTTCTCATACGTGATCGCGATCTCGGCACCCTCGGCCGCAAGCGTCCTGGCGATCGCAGCGCCGATACCCGGCTGCCGCCGGTCACGAGCGCCTTTTTCCCTGCAAGGTTCATCGAACCCTCCTTCTCATGTCGAGCGCATAGGGTCACGCTGGCCGACGGCTGCTGATCATCTTTGCACTGGCAATTGCGGCCTAGTCGGCCTGTTGCGAACGCCAGATTTCCAGCGTGTCGATCACTTGGTGAAAGCCAACGATCTTGCCGTCGGCGACACGGACGACATGCATGTATTGCGCATCGAATGGTTTTCCGGTGGAGGCCATGACGCCTTTTGATCGGCCCACGGCAACCACCACATCGCCGGCGTCGATCAGCTCGGTAGGTCCGGCCACATAATCCTGAAACTCTTTGGCGATGCGACCAAAAACGCCGTCCACGACCGCCGAAGGGGACAAATAAGGGTTGCGATCGCCCAGCAGAAAATTCTCGGATTCCCGCCAGTCCAGATCATCGCTCAAGGTGGCTACGACGGCTTCAATGTTACCTTCCACGAAACTGTCGTAGAACTTTTTGACGACGGCAATGCCAGCTTGTTCAGTCATGATGCACTCCATGAACAAATGGTTCGTATCAGGATGTTGGATTGTTGCTCTGAGGCCGAATGACCTGCTTGAGTAGCTGATCTTCAGGAGCCGCGGACCTGCCACGACGGCCCACCCGCCGGCATCAGACGGTGCGGATCGTCCCGCCGTCGATGACGAACTCAGCGCCGTGAATGGCGGCCGCCCGGTCGGCGGACAGATAAGCAATAAGGTCGGCGACCTCTTCCGGTTCGGCTCCGCGGCCGATTGAGATCCCGCCGAGAGCATCGAGCACGGACTGACGCGCGTCCTCGATCGTGCCGCCATTGGCTGCTTGAAGCATGCCGAGAAAATCTCTCGTGGCTTCCGTCATGATCCACCCAGGCGAGACAGCGTTGACCCGCACGCCCTTTGGCCCGAGCTCCTTCGAGATCGACTTGCTGTACGTCCGGAGCGCAGCCTTGGCGGCGGCATAGCCGGTCGTGGACGCCGGAAGGGGCAGGACGGACTGAATCGAGGTGACGTGGACCACGACGCCGTTGCCTCTGTCGAGCATCTGCGGGATCAGCAGGCGGTCGAGCCTTACGGTCGCCAGCAGGTTGAGGTTCAACTCTGCAAGCCAGTGCTCGTCCGTCAGTGCGACAAAGCCTCCGGCGGGCGACGCCGAACCCCCGACGACATGGGCCAGGATATCGATCCCGCCCAGCCGCTCGATCGCCGCGTTGGCAAGCGCCTCGCCGCCCTCGGACGTGGTCAGGTCTGCCTCGACATATTCGACGCCCTCGATCGCATCCTTGATAGCCCTTGCGGCCGTAATGACCCGCGCGCCGCCGGCCAGGAAGCGCTCGACCGTCGCACGGCCCAGTCCCTTGGTGCCACCACTCACGAGCACGCGCTTGCCGGCGAACTCGGTGGGATCAGCCTTGACGCTCATAGCGTGATCTCCAGCGTCTCGATGGCGTCGTTTGCCAACGCGAAGCGATAGGTGAAGCGGAGCGGGCTGCCCGGAAAATCACCGTGAGCAGGGCCTTCGACCACGACATCGCCGTCCTCTTCCCGCATGGTGTCGGGCGCGAAGATCGCCTTTACCGGGATCACTTCGTTTTCGAGCAGATGGCGGATCGCCGTCTGCCCCTCGAACCGCTTGCCGTTATCGACGATGACGGCGTCGCGCAGAAAAGGCTTCATCATACCGTCGACATCGAGGCGGGCATTTGCCTCGACATAGTCGGCAATGGGTCGGGGTAGATCGCTAATCATGGTCATCTCCTCAGCGGCGATGACGCAGATTTAGCGATGGACATTACGCCTGATAATCGAGACAAATCGCCATAGCGTGTCACGGAAAACGGGATAATGAATCGCCATTCGCTGATCGAGCTGGAGGCGGTGCTCGCCATCGTGCGGTGCGGTTCGTTCCGCGCGGCGGCGCTCGACCTTGGTCTATCGACAACCGCCATCAGCAACGCGGTGGGCAAGCTCGAACGCGAGCTGGCGGTGCGGCTGTTCAATCGCACCACGCGTAGCGTCTCACTCACGCACGCCGGGCGGATTTTTGTCGCTCAGATCAAGCCAGCGCTCGAGGACATCCAAAAGGCGATGAACACCGCGCGCGCGCAGCAGGAGGTGCCATCGGGCGCGTTACGCATCAACGCCTTCGCGACGGCGGCGCGCGAGATCATGGCGCCCCTCGTGCTGGCCTATCTGCAGCGCTATCCGCAGGTACATATTGACCTCGTCACCGAGGGGCGGCTGGTCGACGTCGTGGCGGCAGGGTTCGATCTTGGGGTGCGCAGCGCGGACTTTGTGCCAAGCGATGCGATCGCCATCCCGCTCGGCCAGGTGCGGCGCATGGCGGTCGCGGCGTCACCCGCCTTTTTCGAAGGCCGGGCGATCCCCCGGGTGCCGCAGGAACTGCTCGGTCACCCCTGTCTGCGGATCCGGCTCCCCAATGGCGCCTTGTTCCGATGGCGCTTCGAGAAGGACGGCGAGGAACTGCAGATCGACGTCGAGGGGCCGATCACCCTCGACGAGGCCTCGCTCTCGCGGATCGCAGCAACGAATGGCGTCGGGATCGGCTATTTCATGGAAGCTGACGTTCGCGAGGACATCGCGGCGGGTAAACTCGTCCGCATCCTCGAGGACTGGACGCCGCCGCTCGCTCCGCTGTGCCTTTATTATTCCAACCGGCGCAATTCCTCGGCGGCCTTCCAAGCCTTTATCGCACTCGCGCGCGACTTTGCCGCGGGACGGCTAGCGCAGACCTGACCGCGGTCGCGTGGATCGCCGTCCACCCAGCCGATGAGGCCCGCCCCAATAGGAGAGGACGGCGCATCGCTACATGACGGCACGTCGCCCTCTCGCATGGAAGATGAGGCAGCGCCGCCCACCTACCGCGCTCATGGGCAAGCGATATCACCTCGCGCCGATAGGAGCGGCGCGAGGTGATTACGGATCCCGCTCAGAAAGGGCAGCGTCAGCTTAGGCACGTCTTTTGCGGACGGCCCCGATCATGCCGCGTGGCCGAAGCGCCGTCGCTCTGGAAATCGAAAATCGTCGCCGACAGAAAAGGGAAGATGGCGCTTCCAGCGCGGCCCGGTCTCCTTGGCGGGACGGTCCACGAGGACGAAAGGCTCGGGCAAACCGTCGCAAAGCATGTCAGCCCAAGCCTGAGCGAGTTCCCGACGCCGTGGCATATATGCAGCCCGGTTGTAGGCTCCTTCGACCTTTTCCTTCGGCACGTGCGCCAGCATGAGGTCGATCACCTTGCGATCATGCTCCTTGCCATGTCGCTCCGTCCACTCGTTCATGATCGTCGAGAACGCCGCGCGGAACCCGTGGGGCACATGGTGTCCGTGGTAGCCGGCGCGATTGAGCAGATAGCCGATCGCGTTTTCGCTCATCCGCCGGTGCGTGTGCCGCATGCTGGGAAAGACCAGCGGACAGGCTCCCGTCAGCGGCCAGATGGCCTTGAGCACCGCGATCGCCTGCGGCGTCAAGGGAACGACATGATCGCCGTTGATCTCATCCTTGCGCTCGAGGTCGCCTTTCATTCGTGCTGCCGGGATGCGCCACAAGGGTTCGCGACCATTCAGATCCTCGAACTCGTCCCAGAAGGCGCCGCGCAGCTCGCTCGGTCGGACCGCGGTCAATGCCAGAAACCGTAGCGCGAGGCGCGTGATCGGCCGGGCATGGTCTTCCTCGGCGCGACTGATCATTACGCGCAGCGCGGCGAGATCGGTGATCGCGGGCTGGCGCCCTTTGCGCAGCGGCTTCAAGACCGCACCGAGCTTCTCCGCTGGATCGGACTGGGTGATGCCTTGGGCGATCGCGTAGACGAACGTGCCCGAGATTCGCTGGCGCACGCGCTTTGCCGTCTCGATCGCGCCTCGGCTCTCGATCTCGCGAAGCACGGCGAGCACCAGCGGGGGCGTGAGATCGGCGATCGGAAGCGCCCCGATCGTTGGGAACACGTCGCGCTCCAAGCTGCGGATCACGTCGTTGGCATGGACCGTCGCCCATTTGCACTTGGCGTTCTCATGCCACTCGCGGGCGACCCTCTCGAAGGTCTGCCGGCTCGCTTCGAGATTCTCCTCGATCTTGAGCTTCTTCGCCACGCCGGGATCTCGGCCTTCATCGAGCAGCATGCTCGCCTCGTCACGCTTTATGCGGGCATCGGCGAGGCTCACCTTCGGGTAGGGGCCGAAGGCCATCGTCTTCTGCTTGCCGTCGAAGGCGTAGTTCCATTCCCAGAGCTTGGAACCATTGGGCTTCACCAGGAGGTAGAGCCGGTGGCTATCTGTCACCTTGTAAGCCGAGGGCCGCGACTTCGCCGCCCGGATCTTCGTTTCGTTCAACATCGTTCACCTCGGGACCACGTTTTTCCGGTGCCGGGACCACGTTTTGATCCACGCGACTCGTCGGAGGCGTGTGGACGGCTGTGGATGACCTGACCCGCTAAGCGTCTGGTTTCAGAGGAAAAACATCAATCCTGGTGGACTTCTGCGGACCCTTCCGGAGGGGGGTCTGGCGGAGCGGGAGGGATTCGAACCCTCGATACGCTTTTGACGTATACTCACTTTCCAGGCGAGCGCCTTCGACCACTCGGCCACCGCTCCGCATAGCTTGGAAGGCGGCTCCCTATCGCGGCAGCGGCGGCGGTGCAAGCGCTTCCGCTGCGGGGCGTTACAGGACCAGGCGGAACAGCGCGCCGCCGGCGGGCGAGCGGTCGACCTCGATCGATCCGTCATGCGCCAGCAGCACCTGCCTTGCGAAGCTGAGGCCGATGCCGCTGCCCGTCTTCTTGGTGGTGAAGAAGGGCAGGAAGATGTCGTGGCGCAGCGCCTCCGGCACGCCGGCGCCATTGTCGCCCACCTCGATCCGCGTGCGGCCGGAGCGCATCGCCTCGATCGACAGCGAGACTTCGGGCGTGTCGCCGTTCATCGTCGCCGCGTCGGCGGCATTGCGCAGCAGGTTGATCACCACCTGCGCGATCAGGTCCGGATCGGCGTCGATCAGATGGTCGGGCGGGTTGATCAGTATCCTCAGCAGCACATCGGCCCAATGGCCATCGGCCTCGAACAGCCGGCCAAGCTCGGCGGCGAAGGGCTCGGCGGCGAAGAGGCGGCGGTTGATCTGGGGCGGGCGGGTGATCGTGCGATATGTCTCGACGAAATGCATCACGCCGTCGGCGCGGCGCGACAAGGTCTCGATCGCGCTGCGTGCATCGGCGACGGCGGGATCGTCACCGCGATCGGCCTCGGCGATCAGGTGCGCGGCGGTACGTGCGAGCGACGTCACCGGCGTCATCGAATTCATGATCTCGTGCGTCAGCACGCGGATCAGGTCGCTCTGCGCCGCGACCTCGACGGCGTTGAGCGCGTCCTGGATCGGTTGCACCGCGATCACCCGCACGGCGCCGCCCAGCCGCGCGAGCGACGCCGCCCGCACCGTCGCGCGCTGCGGCCCGATATCGAGCGAGAGGATCAGCAACTGGTGGCGGCCGGGCGGCAGGCCGGCGATCGCCTGCACCAGGCTGGCGCCATAGACCTCGAAATCGGCGACACGGACGCCGCCGTGGCGGTTGAACAGCCGGCGGGCCGCCTTGTTGGCGCATTCGGCGCGTCCCTCCGCATCGACGGTGACGAGCGCGACGGGCACGTCGTCGACCAGGGCGGAGAAGAAGCGGGTTTCCTCGGCGATGCGTTCGCGCTCCTCGCGCAGCGTACGGATGCCGCCATCGAGCGCTTCGCCCAATATGTCGAAGCCGCTGCCCGCGCCGGGGCGGGCGAAGCGCGCCTGCAGATCGCCGAAGCGTACCGCGTCGACGAAGCGTGCGACTTCCAGATTGGTGCGGCGGACATAGCGCCACAGCGCGATGCCGGTGCCCAGCGCCAGCAGGGCGGCGACGATCCGCGCCGCTGCGAGCCCGGGCGTCAGCCATGCCCAGGCGAACAGCGCGAGCGCGGCGAGCGCGAGGGCGAGCCGCAGCGCCAGCCCGATCGCGAAGCGCCGGTCAAAGCCCATGTTTTTCCATCCGCCGGTAGAGCGAGGCGCGGGTCAGACCGAGTTCGGCCGCCGCGTTGGAGATATTGTAGCCGTGCTTCTTCAGCGCCGCTTCCACCAGGCGGCGCTCGACACGTTCGAGGTTGAGATCGTCGTGGCCGGCATCCGGCTCGACGACGGCTGCGCGCTCGACACGCAACGGCGCGGGTTCCGGACGGCGGATCGAGAAGTCCTCGATCGCCAAGGGCGCGTCGCCCGCCAGGATCACCGCGCGTTCGACGGCATGGCGCAGCGCGCGGACATTGCCTGGCCAGTCATAGGTGGTCAGCGCGGCCAGCACGTCGTCCGGAACGGGACGCAGCGGCTTGCCATATTTGCGGGCGTAGAAACCCAGATAATGGTCGAGCAGCATCGGCACGTCCTCACGGCGTTCGCGCAGGGGCGGCAGCACGATCTCGACGGTGTTGAGCCGGAACAGCAGGTCCTGGCGGAAGCGCCGCTCGTCGCCAAGCTGGTCCGCCGAAAGGTTGGTGGCGGCGATCACGCGGATATCGACGGGCACCGGTTTGTTGGCGCCGACCGGCGTCACCTTGCGCTGCTCCAGCGCGGTGAGCAGCTTGGGCTGTAGGTGGAGCGGCAGATTGCCGATCTCGTCGAGGAAAAGCGTGCCGCCGTCCGCCGCCTGGAGCCGGCCGATCCGGTCGGCGCGCGCATCGGTGAAGGCGCCACGAACATGGCCGAACAGCTCGGAATCGATCACCGTTTCCGCCACCGCGCCCAGATCGACCGACAGCATCACCCGTTCGGCGCGACGCGAGCGGCGATGGAGTTCGCGTGCGACGAGTTCCTTGCCCGTGCCGTTCTCGCCCAGGATCAACACATTCGCATCGGTGGGCCCGGCGCGGTCGATCAACTGCTGGACGCGCGCCATCGCGGGCGAGGTGCCGAGGAGCGGCGTCTCCCCGCCCGGCGTGGCGGCCGCGATCGCCACCACCTTGTCCTTCTCCACCGCCACCCGGCGTGATTGGCGAAGCGCGGCCGCGGTCCGCACGGTGGCGAGCAGCCGCTCGTTCGACCATGGCTTGGTCGCGAAATCGGTGGCGCCACGCTTCATCGCCTCAATGGCGATCTGGACGCCGCCATGCGCGGTGATCATCACCACCACCGCGTCGGGATCGCGCGCCAGGAAATGGCCCAGCCATTCGAAGCCTTCGGCGGCATTGGTGGCGCCGCGCGCGAAATTGGCGTCGAGCAGGATCGCGTCGGGCGCGCGCGCGGCGGTGCGTTCGAAGGCGTCGCGCGGATCGGTGAAGGTCAGGACCTCGTCGAACAGCGCGCGCAGCAGCAGGCGTGCCGCGAGCAATATGTCTTCGTCGTCATCGATGACGACGCACAATTCGAATGGCTTTCCCTCCGGCATGCGTCCGTTCCCGTACAGCGAGTGTCCGAAATCGGGCAATCAATAATTGTGCCAGCCTGGACGGTATCGGCCCAACGCGCCGAAATGCGCCGTTTCCGGCATTTGGCACGCCCCCTGCAAAGACATGGGCAACAGGGCCGCGATCGGCGGCATGACGAGGAGAAAGACCATGTATACGCCCAGCTCCAACCGGTTCCCCAGTGCCGTCGCCGCCATCCTGGCCGCTGCCGTCATGACCTTCATGACCGTCGCGCCGGAGGCGGAAATCCGCGCTTCCACCAGCGATATCCGTGTCGCCGAGACCGAAGCGTCCCCGTCCGGCGTGTGCATCGAGCGCGCTTTCGTCGGCTGCGAACCCATTCGCGCCTAATGTCCGGAAACGGACACGAACTGTTCGGAATCGGACGCGGCCTATGAGCGTGATACGGATGACCAGCGATGCGAGCCGCACTGACCAGCCGACGAGCGGCGGCGCGATGGACCGCGTGATCGAGCGCCGCGCGATTCCGCTCAAGATGAAGCTGGCCGCGGCCGGCGTCGGCGTGGTGCTGTTGCTCGCGATCGCCTGGTATCTGATGCCGCGCGGCAGCAGCCAGACCGTCGCCGCCGATCGTGTCACCGTCTCCACCGTCACACGTGGCCGCTTCGAGGATTTCCTGCCGCTGCGCGCGCGCGTCACCCCGCTCGTCACCGTCTATCTCGATGCGATCGAGGGCGGTCGCGTGGAGGAGGTGCTCGTCGAGGACGGCGCGACTGTCCAGAAGGGGCAATTGCTCGCACGGCTCTCCAATGCCGAACTCCAGCTTTCGGTGCTCGCGCGCCAGACCGAAGTGACGCAGCAGCTCAATTCGATGCGCAGCCAGGAACTGGCGCTTTCGCAGAGCCGTATCCAGAACGAACGCAACCTGCTCGAAGCCGGACTGGCGGTGAAGAAGGCGCAGCGCCAGTTCGAGCGTGAGGAGCCGCTGGCGAAGCGTGGCTTCGTGCCGGGCAAGACCTTTGACGATACGCGCGACGATTTCAGCTATCAACGCGATCGGCATGCCGTGCTCGCGCGCGCGCAGGCGACCGACGAGCGTTTGCAGTCGAGCCAGCTTGCGCAGCTCCGCGCCTCAGCCGTCTCGCTCGAATCGAGCCTGGCGCTCGCGCGCGCCAATCTCGATGCGCTCAACCTGCGCGCGCCGGTGTCGGGCACGCTTTCGGCTTTCTCGATCCAGGTCGGCCAGTCGATGGGACGCGGCGAGCGGCTCGGCCAGATCGACAGCCCCGGCCGCAACAAGCTGATGGCCGGCGTCGACGAATTCTATCTCGCGCGCGTCCAGCCCGGCCAGACCGCGGTCGTCGACTGGAACGGCAAATCATACCGGATGCGCGTCACCAAGATCTATCCGACCGTGCGCAACGGCCAGTTCGAGCTGGACCTGCAGTTCCTGGGCGACGAGCCGCCGCAGATCCAGCGCGGCCAGACCTTGCAGGCGAAGCTGACACTGGGCGATCCGAGCACCGCGTCGCTGATCCCCAATGGCAGCTTCTACAACGAGACGGGCGGAAGCTGGGTGTTCGTGGTGACGCCCGATGGCAGCCAGGCGATCAAGCGTCAGGTCCGCCTGGGCCGCCGCAACGCCGATTTCATCGAAGTGCTCGACGGGCTGGAACCCGGCGAGAAGGTTCTGACCTCTCCCTATACCGGTTTCGCCGACAAGGATCGGCTCGACCTTGCCCGTAAATGACTAAAACGAAAGGCCAAGACATGACGCAACCGATGCTCAGCATGCGCGACCTCAGCCGGGTCTATCGCACCGACATGGTCGAGACGACGGCGCTCAACTCCGTCGATCTCGATATCCATCAGGGTGAGTTCGTCGCGGTGATGGGGCCTTCGGGCTGTGGCAAATCGACCTTGCTGAATGTGATCGGCATGCTCGACAGCCCGTCGAGCGGATCGTACCGCTTCGGCGATATCGAGGTGGCGGGGCTGCCCGAAAGCAAGCTGGCCGAAACGCGCAAGACGCATCTCGGCTTCATCTTCCAGAGCTTCAACCTGATCGACGAACTCAGCGTCGCCGAGAATGTCGAGCTGGCGCTGCTCTATCACGACATGCCGGCGGCGACGCGCAAGGCGAAGGTGGAAGCGGTGATGGACCGGGTCGGGATCGCGCACCGTGCGCGCCACCGGCCGAGCCAGCTTTCGGGCGGGCAGCAGCAGCGCGTCGCGGTCGCCCGCGCGCTCGTCGCCGAACCCAAGCTGATCCTGGCGGACGAGCCGACGGGCAACCTCGACACCCAGCATGGCGAGGAGGTGATGAAGATGCTCCAGACGCTCAACGCCGAGGGATCGACCATCGTCATGGTCACGCACTCGCCCTCGCATGCCGATTACGCCAGCCGCGTCGTCAACATGCTCGATGGCCGCATCCTCCAGGAACGGCGCCGCGCCGCCTGATCATGATGTCTGATATCCCTTCCGTTCGTGTCGAGCCTGTCGAGACACCGCCCTTCTTCTACGTCGACGCGGAAGAACAGGGCTTCGACAGGCTCAGCCCGAGCGGGTTCTGAAGAATCCGGGAGGAAACCTGCCATGTGGCGCAATTATCTGATCGTCGGGCTCAGGTCGCTCATGAAGAGCCGCACCTATGCCGCCATCAACATATTGGGGCTCGCCATCGGCATGGCGGCGTGCCTGATCATCCTGATCTTCGTGCGCAACGAGCTGACTTATGATCGCTGGATGCCGGAGGCCGACCGGACCTTCCAGCTCCAGACCTATTATACCGACCGCACGACCGGCGAAGAGCAGAACCTGCAAATGGCCGCCTATGTGACCAAGGCGGCGATGCTCAAGGATTTCCCGCAGATCGAGGGCAGCGTGCATCTGCTCTCGGCCGGCCCGGTGGTGATCCGCAACGGCCAGGCGACCGAGGTGGAGGCGATGAAGTTCGTCGACGGTCCCCTGTTCGACGTGCTCGATCTGCCGCTGGTGCAGGGCGATCCGAAGACCGCGTTGGCGCAGCCCGGCGGGATGGTGCTGACCGAAAGCGAGGCGAAGCGCCGTTTCGGCGACGAGAACCCGATGGGGCAGACGCTGACTCTGGTCTCGCGCGGCATATCGCAGGATTATCGCGTCACCGGCATCCTCAAGGATATTCCGAAGAACTCGCACCTCAAGCTCAACATGGTCGCGCGTTATGACATCAATGCCTATTGGGCTGAAAATCCGCAGTTCCTGAGCGAATATGGCTGGCAATCGGGCGCGCTCTATTTCCGCTTGAAGCCGGGCGCGAACGTGAACGACATCAACAGCCAGTTCCATGCCTGGGAGAAGCGCAACATTCCCGATCAGGTGTTCGGGGAGCGGCGCACCAACCAGGGCGACAATGCCGAGTTCGCGCTGGTCAATGTCCGCGACATCCACCTCGGCCGCGCGCAGGAAGGCGCGATGACGCCGGGCAATGATCGTCGTTCGATCATGACCTTCGCGGTGATCGCGCTGCTGATCCTGGGGATGGCCTGCGTCAACTTCGTCAATCTGGCGACGGCGCGGGCGAGCCAGCGCGCACGCGAAGTGGCGCTGCGCAAGGTGCTCGGCGCCAATCGCCGCCAGCTCGTGATCCAGTTCATCGGCGAATCGATCCTCGTTTCCGCGCTGGCGATGTTGCTTGCGCTGGCGATGACCGAACTGGTGCTGCCGCTGATCAGCCGTTTCCTCGATGCGGAGCTGTCACTCGTTTATATCGGAACCGGCGGCCTGTTGCTGCCGATCATCGCCCTGGTGTTGCTGGTCGGCGTCGCCGGCGGTGTCTATCCGGCCTTCTACCTGTCCCGCTTCCAGCCGGCTCGCGTGCTCAAGGCGAACAAGTCGGCGGCCGATGCGGAAGGGTCGGGCCGGCTGCGCAGTGCACTGGTGGTCGCGCAGTTCGCGGTCTCGATCGGGCTGATCATCTGCACGATCGTAGTCTATGCGCAGACGCTCTATGCGCGGAATTCCGATCCGGGCTATCGCCGCGACGGACTGATCCAGATCTCCGCCATCGGGCGCCGCCAGCTCGATCCGATCAAGGATACGCTGGTGCGCGAGATCGGAAAGGTCGATGGCGTCACGGCGGTGGGGCGCACGACCATCGGCATCAACACGCTGAACAACACGGTGACCGGCGTCCAGCTTCCCGGTCAGACGGAGCCGATCGGCCTGGGCTATTACAATGTCGATACCAGCTTCTTCGACACGATGGGCATCAAGCTGCTCGCCGGGCGCGGTTTCGATATCAACCGGCCGCTCGACGACAGCACGCGCCCCACGCCCGAGGATCCGGCGGCCGAGCATGCGTTCGTCGCGCGCGGCGCGAATACGGTGATCAATGCGACCGCGGTCAAAAGGCTGGGCTTCAAGTCGCCGCAGGATGCGATCGGCAAGCAGATCCGGGGATCGATCGCGCGCGACCAATATGGACTGGTGCCGATCACCATCATCGGTGTCGTCCAGGATTCGCGCTTCCGTTCGATCCGCGATCCGCTCGACGCGATCATGTTCTATTATGATCGCAACAATCACAACGAGATGCTGGTGCGCTACACCGGCGATCCGGCGGCGGCGATGGGCAAGATCGAGGCGGTGTGGAAGCGCCTGGCGCCGGATACACCCTTCACCGCCAAGTTCGCCGACGACATCGTCCGCGACCTCTACAAGGCGGAGGAGTCGCGTGCGCAGATCTTCGGGGCGTTCTCGCTGCTCGCGGTGGTCGTCGGCTGCCTGGGTCTGTTCGGCTTGGCCGCGTTCACGGCGCAGCGCCGGACCAAGGAGATCGGCATCCGCAAGGTGCTGGGCGCCAGCACGTCACGGATCGTACGGCTGCTCGTCTGGCAGTTCAGCCGGCCCGTGATCCTCGCCAACATCATCGCCTGGCCGATCGCCTGGTGGGTGATGCGCGATTGGCTCAACGGCTTCGACGCGCGCATCGCGCTGGGGCCGATACCCTTCCTGGTCGCGGGTGCGCTGGCGCTGCTGATCGCGATCGGGACGATCGGTGCGCACAGTTTCCGCGTCGCGCGCACCAACCCGATCCACGCGCTGCGCTACGAATAGGAGGCTTGAGGCCGGGCAGGTTCCCGCCCGGCCTCAGGTCTTCCATCTCGGCCGCTCCGGCTTATGCCGGGGCGGCCTTTTTTTTGTTTTGTATTATGGCCTGCGCCGGATCGGCACGGGGATGTTGCACACATCGGCACCGCCCGCCGGCACGTTGAAGAACGGATCGCGACGGTTCGCGCGCGCCTCGCGATAGGCGGCGAAGCTCTTGCCGGCCAGATATTGGTGCGTCGATCGCGCGCCTGGATCGGCCTCGGCCATCGGCCTGATGCTGTCGATGGGGATGCGCTGGCGCGGGTCGTCGTAGAAGCCGAGCTGGGCGGTGCCGCGCGGGCGCGAGGACAGATATTCCATGCCTTCGATCACGCGGCCGACCAGCGCGATGTTGCGATCGAGGTGGCGCGGCGCCTGGCCGATCACCGCGTAGAGTTCCGCGCCGGATCCGGTATCGGGCGCCATGTTCCGGCCGACGCCGACCATCGCATAGCAATGGGCCAGCCAGATCTTGCCGCGTCCGTCGCCGCCCACCGGCCAGCCGCCCGCGAAGCCGGTGCGCTTCGCATAGGGATCGGGCCATGGAATCCATTCGGGTTCCAGTCCCGTTTCGGCGCGCAGATATTCCTCGGGCGGTTTCGCGGTCACGTCGGCGGGCAGCGGTTTGCGTTCGGTGGGATCGCCCCATTGCACGACATAATTGTCCTGCACCCGGTTGATCGAGGTGCCGTCCCACCAGCGCTGGGCCGCGAGCTTGCGGATATTGTCGATATGGACGGGCGCGTAATCGGGCGCGAGCTGGATGACGACGCGCCCGCCGCCGGCCACGTTCATCAGCAGCAGGTCGCTTTCCGGGATGTCGCGCCAATCCGATGCAGGCGCTGCCTGGGTGATCTCGGTCGGCGCGAGCGCGGGCGCCTGGCGCTGCGCCACGGCATAGATGCCGATCGGCGCGGCGCCGGCCACCAGCAGCGAAAGCAGGATCGTTCTCGTCATCGATATCCTGGCCAAGGGGATTTTCTGGGATCACCTGCCCGTCTGGACTTCCCTGCGGGCAGAGAGAATCCAGACGCATTCCGGAACGCGAACCCGGTCGAGACTAGAGCGGATTTCGACGGAGTCGATACCCATAAGAGCATCGGGCCCTTACTCGGCGGGAAAGACGCTGCGCTTGCCGCCCGCCTTGTGGATGACGCCCTGGCGCATCACGAACTCGACCCGCTCCATCGCATGGACATCATCGAGCGGATTGCCCGGAACCGCGACGATATCGGCGTCCTTGCCCGGCTCGATCGAGCCGATGCTGTCGCCACGGCCGAGCAGTGCCGCGGCATCGATCGTCGCGGCGCGCAACGTAGCGGCGGGCGTCATGCCCACGTCTGTCATCAACGCGAATTCGCGGCCGTTGATGCCGTGGCGCCCCACACCCGAATCGGTGCCGAAGACGATACGGACACCGCCACGCACCGCACGGCGATGGCTTTCCTTGACGACGCGCGCGACTTCCTCCGCCTTGGCGGCTGACGCGGCGGGCCGCTCGCCGCTGCGCGATTGTTCGAGGACCGACTGGAAAGCGAGCATCGTCGGCACCAGTGCCGCGCCGGTCTGCTTGAACAGGCGCACCGTCTCGTCGTCGATGAAGGATCCATGCTCGATCGAATCGACGCCCGCCCGCAGCGCCGCGTCGATCCCGTCCTTGCCATGGGCATGCGCGGTCACCTTGCGGCCGAATGCATGGGCGGTGTCGACGATCGCTTTCATCTCCTCGTCGGTCATCTGCTTGCCCAGGCCGCCGGCGATATTGCTGCCGACGCCGCCCGACGCCGCGAACTTGATCGTCAGCGCACCCGTGAAGATCTGTTCGCGCACCGCCCGTCGGCAATCGTCGGGTCCGTTGCACAGCGCTGGATCATTGGCGCGCTCGGCTGCCGCGAATTCGCGCTTCAGGCCGTTGGCGTCACCATGGCCGGCCGTCACCGAGACCATGCCGCCGGCATTGACGATCGTTGGCCCCTCCAGGTCGCCGCGCGCGATCGCGTCGCGCAGCGCGCGGATGCCGCGCGGCTCGCCGCCCAGGTCGCGCACCGTGGTGAAACCGGCATCGAGCGTGCGTCGCGCATTGACGGCGGCGGTCGCGAACTGATCCTCCAGGTCGCGGCTCGGCATCTCCAGTCGGGATTTGAGCGGTTCGCCGGTCGAATAGAAATGGACATGCATGTCGATCAGACCGGGCAGCACGAAGCGATCGCGCAGATCGACCAGCGCCGCGCCGGCGGGTGGCGCTTCGAAACCATTGCGGAGCTCCGCGATCTTGCCGTCTCGCACGATGATGGTGGTCTGGCCCCGGGGCTTCTCGCCGGGCCGATCGAGCACCGCGCCGGCATGGATATAGGTCATCTTGGGCTGGGCGGTTTGCGCCGCCGCGCCGCCGGCCATCGCCATCGCGGCGAGCGCGCCGATCAGACAGGCTTTCATGTCTTTCCCCTTATTGTCGACTTTATTCCTACCAGGTCTCCCCATAGGGCCGGATCTCCTGCTCGAAGGTCCAGGCGCTGCGGGGCTGGCAAAAGAGCTGCCAATAGGCGTCTGCGATCGCGGCGGGCGGCATCAGCCGGTCGGGATGCATTTTTTCGATCGCTTCGCCGCCTTCGCGTTGCTCGATCATCTGGCGAACCCATTGGGTATCGACGCCGGCATCGATGATCAGATGCGCGACATGCAGCCCGGCGGGCCACAATTCGCGCGCCATCGACTGGGCGAGGGCGCGCAGCCCGAACTTGGCGGATGCGAACGCGGCATAGCCCTTGCCGCCGCGCAGCCCGGCGGTGGCGCCGGTGAAGAAGATCTTGCCTTGTCCGCGCGGCAGCATGATGCGCGTGGCCTCGCGCCCGGCGACAAATCCCGCGAAGCACGCCATTTCCCAGACCTTGCGAAACACCCGATCGGTGGTTTCGAGGATCGGGAAATTGACGTTGGCGCCGACGTTGAAGATGACGAGCGCCAGCGGCGCGCGGGCATCGGCGTCGTCGAGAAAGGCGGTGACCTCCTCCGGCACGCGTGCGTCGAGGGAGCGCGTTTCGATACACCCGCCGGCGGCGGCGATCTCCTCCGCCAGCGGCTTCAGCTTGTCGCCGTTGCGGCGCCCGGCGAAGACGATGAAGCCTTTGTCCGCGAACTTTCGCGCGATCGCGCTGCCGATATGGTCTCCGGCACCGATAATCGCGACGGTCGCGTCAGGCCGGGTCGCCATGCCGGCCTCTCAGGAACCGGAGGCGCGCGGCGCTGCACCAGCCGGGGCGGCGGGCGCGGCGCCGGGGGCGCTGACCCGCCAGATGACGTTGCCGACATCGTCGGCGACGAGCAGGGCGCCGGTGCGATCCTTGATCACACCGACCGGACGGCCGCGTGCCTCGTCACCCACCAGGAAGCCGGTCAGGAAGTCCTGCGGCTTCGCATAGGGCAGCGGATAGCCGTTGGGGCCGAACGGCACCCAGACCACCTTATAGCCCGATGCCGGTTTACGGTTCCACGATCCGTGCAGGCCGATAAATGCCCCGTTCGCATAGGCCGGGCCGAGATTGGCGCCGTCGGCGAAGGCGAGGCCGAGCGCCGCCACATGCGGGCCGAGCGCGAAATCGGGGCGCTTCACATATTCCAGCCGGTCGGGCCGGTAGGGCTCGACGCGGTTGTCCTGGTAACCGCCCCAATAGCTGTTGGGCCAGCCATAGTCGGCGCCGAACTCGACGCAGGTCATGTAATCCGGAACGAGATCGCCGCCCAGCATGTCGCGTTCGTTGACCGTGGTCCACAGGCAGCCGGTCTTGGGTTCGTAAGCCAGGCCATTGGGATTGCGCAGGCCGGTCGCATAGATGCGGAAGCTCTTCTTGGCGGGATCGACCTCGAGCACGGCGGCGCGGTTCACCTCCTTGTCCATCCCGTTCTCGCCGATATTGCTGGCGGAACCGACGGTGACATAGAGCAGCTTGCCGTCGGGGCTCGCGATCACGTTGCGCGCCCAGTGGCCGTCGCCTCCCGGTATATCGACCACCTTGGTGCCCTTGGCGGTGATCTTCGTCTGGCCGGTTTCGTAGGGGAAGGCCATCAGGGAGTTGGTATTGGCGACGTAGAGCGTGTTGCCCACCAGCGCCATGCCGAAGGGCGAATTGAGCCCTTCGAGGAAGACGGTGCGCTGGTCGACCTTGCCGTCGCCATCGCCATCGCGCAGCAGGGTGATGCGGTTGGCGGAGGGCACGCCCGCGCCCGCGCGACCCATCAGCGTGCGCATGATCCAGTTCTTGATGCCGCCGGTTTCACGCGGTGGCGAATTGGTTTCGGCGACCAGTATGTCGCCATTGGGCAGCAGATACAGCCAGCGCGGATGATCGAGTTTGTCCGCGAATGCCGCGACGTTCAGCCCCTTGGGTGCATCGGGCTTGGCGCCGTTCGGCCAGCCGACCGGATCGGCGATGTTGACGGTTGGCAGCTTTTCGGGGCGCGGCGACGAGATTGTGGGTTTCGCCCCCGTCACCTCTTCGACAGAGAGCAAGGCCGGCTTGCCGCGCGACACGAAGTAGAATGCCGCCGCGAATCCCAGCAGCAGCAGGACGAGGATGATCAGGATGGGCTTTTTCATGTGCGGACCATATGCCTGCGGCATTGCGGGTCAAGGGGCGTCGCGTGCCTCTTGTATCCCATGATCACGGCTTCAGGTAACGGGTCACGCAGGCGTCCATCACCATGGTCGGCGGGCCGGCTTGCGCGCCCAGCGCAAGCCCGCGAACCGCACGCCCCGCCAGTTCGGCGAGATTGGGTTCGCCGCCCGCCCGGATCTCTTCGGAGATCCGCGTGTCGAGCGTTTCGTTGAGCCGGGCATAGGCGCTACCCTTGTCGTCCCGGCGTACGCCGCTCGCCTGGTAGATCTGGACAAGTGCGTTGGCGAGCGCAAAGCACATCATGCGGGTATCGGCGCTGTCGGCTGGCAATGCCTTGAACGCCGCCGGCAACGTCTCCGGATAAGCCTTGGCGCAGGGTTCGGCATAGTCGGCCGCGTTCTTCCGTTCGGCGATCGAGGCCAGCAGCGCCTGCCCGCGCTCGGCGAGCGCCTTGGCCTTGGTCGGCTGAGCGATGCCGTTGGTCGATGCGCCGAGCAGCAGGAAATGCGCGGCTTCATTGACCTGGACGACGGTGAGCGACGTGTTCTTGTCGCTCGCGCCGAACTGGGTGAGCTTGGCGGCATAGCAGGCTGCCGCGCGTTCGTCGGGATCGGTCGGCAGGGTCAGCGCAGGCTTGCTGCCACAGGCTGCCAGCAGAGCGCTCAAGAGGAGGGCGGTTGCCGGATATCGGATGATCCCCATGGTTGAACTCCCCTTGTTCCTGTCGCTCCGATCGCGTCAGATATCGTCCACCGCGATCGGTTCCGGCGGCGGTTGCAGGCGAACGCGCAGCACGCGGCGCTCATCGCCTTCGGTCACCTCGATCGTCCAGCCGCTGACATGCTCGACGTTTTCGCCGGGCTGCGGCACATGGCCGGCAAGCACCACCGCCAGGCCGCCGATCGTGTCGACATCCTCCTCCACCTCGGCCAGCCGTGCGTCGATCCGCTCGGCGACATCCTCCAGCTCGGCGCGCGCATCGGCGTCCCAGCTTCCGTCGCCGCGCGCGACAAGCATTTCCTCGGGTTCGTCGTCATGCTCGTCCTCGATATCGCCGACGATTTCCTCGACGAGATCCTCGATCGTGACGAGGCCTTCGGTGCCGTCATATTCGTCAAACACCACCGCCAGATGGGTGCGCGTCGTGCGCATCTCCGCCAGCAGGTCGAGCACGCCCATGGTTTCGGGCACGAAGCGCGGCTGGCGCAGCAGCGTGGTGATGTCGGCCGGCGCCTTGCGGCCCTCGGCCAGGATCACGAACACGTCCTTGATGTGGATCATGCCGATGATCTGGTCGAGATTGTCGCGATAGACGGGCACGCGGCTATGGCCGTGCTCGGCGAAGAGCGCGACCAGCTCGGCGAAGCTCGCGCTTTCGGGAATCGCGACGATATCGGCGCGGGGCACCGCGACGTCGCCCGCGTCGCGTTCGCCGAAATGGAGCAGGTTGCGCAGCATCTGGCGTTCGATCGGGGAAAGGTCGCCAGCGGCCTTGCGGCCATTGTCATCCTCATGCTCCTCGATCGCCTCCTCGATCTGGTCGCGGAGAGTCGGCTCGCTCTCGTTTCCGAAGATCAGGGACCGAAGTCCCCTCCACAATCGGCCGCTACTACTGTCGCCGTTCCCGGAATCGTCTGGCATCGCTTTTACGTGTCAGTCCCTGTTATACGGGTCCGCCAGCCCGATCGATGCGAGCGCGCGTGTCTCCAGCGCCTCCATCGCTTCGGCCTCGGCCTCGCCCTGATGGTCATAGCCTAGCAAATGGAACGTGCCATGGACAATCAGGTGCGTCGCATGGTCCGCGACCGAAATCTCCTTTTCCGTCGCCTCGCGCTCGCATACCCCGCGCGCGAGCACGATATCGCCCAGGATCGCCTCGCCATCGTCGGTGTTGGCGAGCACTTCGAGCAGATCGGGCTGGACCATCGGAAAGGAGAGAACGTTGGTCGGCTTGTCCTTGCCGCGATACTGGGCGTTGAGCTGCCGGACCTCGTCGTCGTCGGTCAGCCGAACGGTCACCTCCACGCACAGGGTGCGGGTCAACCAGTCGAGATGCGGGCTATGCTCGATCGCGAGGCGGACAGCGGCTTCGGCCAGCGTATCCCAGTCGGCGCCGTCATCCCACTCCGGCTCCGTCTGGACGGCAACGTCAAGCATCAGGAATCCGGCCCTTCATAGGCCTGGACGATCTTGCCGACGATCGGATGGCGGACGACATCGGCCGCGTTGAAGCCGATGACCGAAATGCCCTTGATGCCGGTCAGCTTGCCGACCGCGTCGGCCAGGCCCGACTTGCCGGGATCGGGCAGGTCGACCTGGCGCGGGTCGCCGCAGACGACCATGCGGCTGCCTTCGCCGAAGCGGGTCAGGAACATCTTCATCTGCGCGGGCGTGGTATTCTGCGCCTCGTCCAGGATGATGAAGGCATTGGCGAGCGTGCGGCCGCGCATGAACGCGATCGGCGCGATCTCGATCTCACCCGACGCGATGCGCCGTTCCACCTGTTCGGCGGGCAGCGTGTCGTACAGCGCGTCGTAGAGCGGGCGGAGATAGGGATCGACCTTCTCCTTCATGTCGCCGGGCAGGAAGCCCAGCCGTTCGCCCGCCTCGACAGCGGGACGCGACAGGATCAGCCGGTCGATCGATCCGGTGATGAGCTGGCTCACCGCCTGCGCCACCGCCAGATAGGTCTTGCCCGTACCCGCCGGACCGAGCGCGAAGATGATTTCGTCGCGCGCCAGTGCCTGCATATAGGTGATCTGCGTCGCCGATCGCGGCACGATCGTCTTCTTGCGCGTGCGGATCATCACGCTCGGCGGTTCGGCGACGTCGTGGCGGATGATGCCGTCGAGCGTCGGTTCGGATGACATCGCGATCACCGCCTCGACCATGCCGGCGTCGACATCCTCACCATGGACGATGCGATTGTAGAGGCCGGTGAGCACGTCGCGCGCGCGGGCGGCGGCGGCGGCTTCGCCCTCGATCTGCAGCTTGTTTCCGCGTGCGGCGATATAGACGCCGAGCCGGTTCTCGATGGCGACCAGATTCTGGTCATATTCGCCGAACAGTCGGCCGAGGAGCTGGGGTTTTTCAAAAACGATCTCGAGACGCGAGCGATCGCCGACCTGGGCTTGCACTGGCTTGCGCGACATAAGCCTCCTTGAACGCCGTCTGCGGGCGCGGCGCCCGCGACGGACATCGCTACAATGGTCCGGTGACGCGATTGTGTCCATCGCTGCCGGCGCGATCACGCAAATTTACGGCCGCTGTCGCACAAAGGGCACAATGTCAGGCGGCGCGGCGTTCCATGGCGATGCCGATGAGGCTGTTCGGTCCGGCGGAGGCGATCTCGACCGGCAGCAACGATCCGGCTTCGGGCCCGTTCTCGACGATCACCGATTGCAGCCGGGGCGATTTGCCGAGCTTCTGGCCGGGGCGCTTGCCGTCGCGCTCGATCAATATCTCGGTGATGCGGCCGACGCTCGCCAGGTTGAAGCGATGCTGCTGCTCGTTGAGCAGCGCCTGGAGCGCCTGAAGCCGCTCGTCCATCAGTCGCGGCGCGATCTGGGCATCCATGGTCGCAGCCGGGGTGCCGGGGCGCGGCGAATATTTGAAGGAATAGGCCATCGCATAATCGACGTCGCGGACGATCTGCAGCGTCGCTTCGAAATCGGCGTCGGTTTCGCCGGGGAAGCCGACGATGAAATCGCCGGAGACCGCGATATCGGGGCGGACGGCGCGCACGCGTTCGATGAGCTTCAGATAGCTCGCGGTCGAATGGCTGCGGTTCATCGCCTTGAGGATCGCATCGCTGCCCGATTGCACGGGCAGATGGAGAAAGGGCATCAGCGCGTCGATGTCGCGGTGCGCGGCGATCAGCCCGTCGGTCATGTCGTTGGGATGGCTGGTGGTGTAGCGGATCCGCGCAATGCCGGGGATCAGCGCGATCGTCTCGATCAGAGTGTGGAGGCCGCGTCCCTGTTCGTCGAACCAGGCATTGACGTTCTGGCCGAGCAGGGTGATCTCGCGCGCGCCGCCATCGGCCAGCGCCTTGGCCTCATCGACGATCTGGTCCCAGGGACGGCTGATCTCGGCGCCACGCGTGTAGGGGACCACGCAATAGGTGCAGAATTTGTCGCATCCTTCCTGCACGGTCAGGAAGGCGCTCGGCCCTTGGCGCCGGGCGCGGCGCGGCAGCACGTCGAACTTCGACGCGGCGGGCATGTCGGTGTCGAGCGCATGGCCGCCGGCCGACGCACGCGAGACCAGGTCGGGCAGCCGGTGATAGGCCTGTGGGCCGACGACGATATCGACCTGCGGCGCGCGGCGGTGGATTTCGGCGCCTTCGGCCTGGGCCACGCAGCCGGCGACGGCGATCATCGGTCGCGGGCCGTTTTCGCGGCGCGCGAGCCGGCCGATGTCCGAATAGACCTTTTCCGCCGCCCGTTCGCGGATATGGCAGGTGTTGAGCACCACCAGATCGGCGCTGTCGGCATCGGCCGCGGTGAGACCCTGCGCCCCGAGCATTTCGCCCATGCGCTCGCCGTCATAGACGTTCATCTGGCAGCCGAACGACTTGACGTGGAAGGTCTTCGGCGTGGGGGTCTTGGGGTCGGTCATGGCCGCGCCTATACCGCGCCGGTTCAGGATGCGGAAGCCAGTGCCTCGGCGATGCGATGGCGGGCTTTTGCGGCGATCGCCTTGCGGTCCGCACAGGCGGCCGGGTCGAAGGGTTCGAGGAAGGTCAGCCGCGCGCCAAATCGCCCGCGTCGCTTCAGGATGCGGGCCGCGTTCTCGCCACCCGGCTCGTCGCCCACCCAGGCGATTTCAGCCATCTCATGGCCATAGTCGATCAGCACCGGCTGCACCTGCATCGCGCGCGGCGGCGGCGAAAGCACCGCGAGCAACGATGCCTTGAACGGCAGGATGCCGTCGCCGTCGCCAGTGGTGCCTTCGGGAAAGATCGTGATCGGTTGATGCACCTCGACCGCCGCGCGCACCGCATCGACCTGTGCCGCGACGGACCGGCGATCGGTGCGCGCGACGAAGACGGTGTTGTTGAGTTTGGCCAGCCAGCCGACGACCGGCGTGCGCGCGACGTCGTCCTTGGCGACGAAGGCGGTGCCGGTCGCGCCCGCCATCACCAATATGTCCATCCAGCTCAGATGATTGGCGATGAAGAAGACGTCCTGCTTCAGCGGGCGGCCCCGGATTTCGACGGTCGCGCCGAAAATACGCGCGACGCCGCCGAGGAACAGGCGCGGCCATGGCGATACCTGGCGCGCGGCGCGCCACAGATAATGGGCGGGCAGGCAGAAGATCAGCAGCAGCGCGGCCGCCAGCAGCCGCGCGAAAAGTCGGACGGGTCCGAGCGCGTCAGCTCTTGCGATCGAGAGCGACGCCATAGAGCTCCATGCGATGGTCGACGAGGCGATAGCCGAGCTTTTCGGCGATCTGCTTCTGCAGCGCTTCCAGTTCGGGATCGACGAATTCGATCACCTTGCCGGTCTCGACATCGATCAGATGGTCGTGATGCGCTTCCGGCGCCGCTTCATAGCGGGCGCGGCCGTCGCCGAAATCGTGGCGCTCCAGGATTCCGGCCTCTTCGAACAGGCGGACGGTGCGGTAGACGGTGGCGATCGAGATGCCGGGATCGATCGCTGCCGCGCGCTCGTGCAGCTTCTCGACGTCGGGATGATCCTCGGCCTCCGAAATGACGCGGGCGATCACCCGGCGCTGTTCCGTGATCCTGAGGCCATTCTCGTGGCACAGGGCTTCAACATCGATCTTGCGGCTCATGATTCTCGCTCTTCTCGCCCCGAAGTCCCCATATGGGGAACCCTAGCCGCTTTTGAAGGAGTGGAAAAGGGCGGCGGCGGAAAGGGATTGCCGCCGCCCGTTTTAAGGCTGGTTCAGGCTGTCTCTCAGCGCTTGCGGCGCTTCGTGCCCAGGCCGATCTTCTTGGCGAGCGAGCGGCGCTGCTCGGCATAGTTGGGGGCGACCATCGGATAGTCCGCCGGCAGGTTCCACTTGGCGCGATACTGCTCCGGCGTCATCTGATAATGCGTCATCAGGTGGCGCTTGAGCATCTTCAGCTTCTTGCCGTCTTCCAGGCAGACGATGAAATCGGGTTTGATCGACGAGCGTACCGAAACGGCCGGCTCCTGCTTGACTTCCGGTTCGGCTTCAGGGGTGCCGAGGCCGGAAAGCGCGCCATGAACATTCTGGATGAGGAGGGGAAGATCGGAAACCGCGACGCTGTTGTTGCTGACATGCGCCGCGACGATGTCGGCTGTCAGCGTGATCAACGTTTCCGAAAGCTCGTTATGCTCGTCCATATCTCTCTCTTCTGGGTCGGATTGGCGGCGCAAGGGGGTCGCGGCGCGCGCGCTCATTAAACGCGGCACTGGCGGCTGACAATGAAGAACCGGCTTTCGCAGTATCAGATCGGCAGGCTGTAAGTATGGGCATCGAATAGATCACCATTCGTGCCGCGGTAATAATTGATGCGCTCACCGACTTTCGAAAAGCCAGCTTCTGTATAAAGCGCGATCGCGGGATTGTTCGAGCGAACCTCCAAGAACAGGCTCGTGGCACCGCGGCGTCGCGCCGCATCGGCCACGGCGGCGATCAGCCGGGCGCCAATGCCTCGGCGGCGGGCCTCGGGATGGACCGCGATCAGCAGCAATTCGGCCTCATCGACGATCGCGCGAGTCAGCGCGAAGCCGGCGGGGCGGCCGTCGAGTTCGGCGATCATCAGCCAGGTGCCGGGGCTCGCGAGGATCCCGGCGCACTGGGCTGACGTCCAGGCCTCGCCATAGGCCGGATCGAACGCGGCACGCATGATTTCCATCACCGGGGCAAGAAAGCTCGCGTCGACGCTCACCACGCGGATCGCGCCATACCCCCTGGCGTCGGTCATGCTCACGCCATCGGCTTGGCGTCGGGCGCGCGGCCGTAGATCGGCACGGCCGCCAGCGCCCGCAAGCCCGCAGGCAGATCGACGACGCGGGCTGCATCGAGGCCGGCGGCGATGGCCTGACCCCGTCCGCGCGCGCGGACGAGCGTCGCGGCGGCATTGCCGACGACCCGGTCGTCGGAAACGAGGCGGGCGGCATCGTCGGGAATGAGCGAGGCAAGATCGGACAGGGGCTTCATCGGCTCCTTCGCGAAGCGCTGGACGAAGAGCTGACCATGCCCGCCGTCGATGGCGACGGCAAGCGTGTCGACATCGTTCCAGTCCGCTCCCGCCGCGATCAGCGCGAGCGAGGAATAGCCGCGCACTTCGGCGCCCCAGGCCAGGCCAAGCGCGCGGGCGGCGGCAAGGCCGACGCGCACCCCGGTAAAGCTGCCCGGTCCGCAATCGACCAGGATCTCGGCGGCGCGGCCCTTGTCGGGCAGCGCCGCGATCATCGGAATCAGCCGCTCGGCATGGCCCCGGCCGACTTCCTCATGTGCATGGGCGATGACGGCGCCCTGCTCGATCAGCGCGACCGAACAGGCGCCGGTCGCGGTCTCGATCACGAGCGTGCGCATGCCGGCGGAACGGTGCTCAGGCGATCGTGTTGAACCGCTCGAAAGCGGGGCGCGGCAGGCGATCGAAGATCGTCGCCGGATCGCCATAGCCGAGCGTCGAGATGAAGTTGGACTTCACATTGGGCGTATCGGCGAAAAAGGCCTGGTCGACCGCCGAGTTGTCGAATCCCGACATCGGTCCGGTGTCGAGGCCGAGCGCGCGCGCCGCCAGAATGAAATAGGCGCCCTGGAGCGAGCTGTTGCGCAGTGCCGCGACTTCGCGCGCCGCCGGATCGGGGAACCAGTCGCGTGCCTCGGGCGCATGCGGGAACAGGTCGATCAACTGTTCGTGGAAATCGACATCCATGCCGATGATCACCGTCACCGGAGCCTTCTGGATCTTCGCGCCGTTGGTGCCGCTGGAAAGCGCGGCGAGCTTGTCCTTGGCGTCCTGGCTGACGCACCAGACCAGTCGCGCGGGCAGCATATTAGCCGATGTCGGCCCCATCTTCATCAGCTCCCAGATCTCGTGGAGCTGGCCTTCGCTCACCGGCTTTTCGAGATAGCCGTTATAGGTGCGCGCGCTGCGAAACAGCGTGTCGAGCGCATCGGACGAGAGCGGTTGGCCCATGTTTGACTTTTCCCTTGGCTGATATGTCGGATTGTGGCGGATCAGACCGCCTGGACGCCCGTGACTTCGGGCACATAATGCTTCAGCAGCGATTCGATGCCATGCTTGAGCGTCGCGGTGGATGATGGGCAGCCTGCGCAGGCACCCTGCATCTTGAGATAGACCGTGCCCTTGTCGAAGCCGCGATAGATGATGTCGCCGCCGTCATTGGCGACGGCGGGGCGAACGCGCGTGTCGATCAGTTCGCGGATCTGTGCGACGATATCGGCATCGGCGGGATCATCGGCGAACGCCTCTTCCGCCGGAACGCTGATGCCGACGGCGCTGGCAGCGTGGAATAGCGGCATTTCGGCCGAAAAGTGATCGAGCAGCACCGACAGGACCTGCGGCTTCAGATCACCCCAGCTCACGCCCGGCGCGGCGGTGACCGAGACGAAATCGCTGCCGAAAAACACGCCGACGACGTCACCGAGCGAGAACAGCGCTTCCGCGAGCGGCGACGCCTCCGCTTCTTCGGGCGAAGCGAAGTCGCGTGTGCCGGTTCCCATCACGGCGCGGCCGGGCAGGAATTTGAGCGTCGCCGGATTGGGCGTGGTTTCGGTCTCGATCAGCATGGCGCCCATGTGGGGCCGGGGGGGAGGTGGATCAAGCCAAATTTGCTTTAAGGCAGCATAGCCAGCCAGCGCGCGATCATCGCCTGGCCGGCCGTTACGCAGGCGGGGCCGAGCCGATCATAATCCACACGCAGGGTGGCGCCATCAATGCCGAGCCCGGCCAGGCTTTCCGCCGCATTGTCGATCCAGCGGTCGATACGGGGATCAAGCCCCATCTCAGCATGGAATTGCAGCGCGAGCAGCGTGTTCCCGCGCCGGAACGCCTGATGTGGATAAAGCGGGCTGGCCGCGAGCCATTCGGTGTCTTCGGGCAGATCGAAGGTGTCGCCATGCCAGTGAAGCACCGGCGTGTCGCCCAGCGCGGCGAGCGGCGTGTTCGCGCCGGCATCCGTCAGCGTGACGGGATGGAAGCCGATTTCCTGCACCGGCCCCGGATAGACGTCGGCGCCGAGCGTCGCGGCGATGATCTGCGAGCCCAGGCAGATGCCCAGCGTCGGCCGGTCGGCATCCAGCCGCCGTTGCAAACGCGCGATCTCGTGGTCGAACCAGGGATGCGCGTCACGTTCGTAAACGCCCATCGGGCCGCCCATCAGCACGACCAGATCGGGTACGGCCAGATCGATATCGGCAAAGGTCGGATCGGTCGCGTCGATGCTGTCGAGCGTATAGCCGGCCGCTTCGATCGGATCGCCGAAGCCGGCGATATCTTCATAGGAGACATGGCGGATGACGAGCGCGGTTCTGGTCATGGCGATACGGTCCTGATGGCGCGATCTAGCGCGGTTCGCGGCTGAGGCGCGTCATCAGGATCGCGGCGCGCTTCGCCTGGCGCGGGAAGCTGGACAGGTCCACGGTCTCGCCCGGGGCATGGCTGCCCGCGCCCGACGGTCCCAGTCCCACGAGCCCGGCCACGTCGTTCGCGACAAAGCCGATATCGCCGGCGCCGCGCTTCAGCGGGTCGAGCGGCTGCATCTCTTCCAGTCCTAGATCGCGGTTGATCCCGTTGAGCTTCGCGAGCAGCGCGCGGTTGCCTTCGGTCGGCGCCATCGCGGGATAGCCGCCCGGATCGAAGCTGATCTGGGCAGTCGCGTGGGCGAGCGGTCGTGCGACGATCGCCTGCATCTTGCCCTTCACGCGATCGATCTGCTCGTTGGACAGCGCCCGCAGGTCGCCGCGCGCGATCGCGGTGGCCGCGATGATATTCGATTTGCCCGCGACTGTGCCGGCGATCTTGCCTTCGTTCAGCGCAACGTCGCTGCCGCCCGCGATCAGGCCGACATTGAAGGTCAGGTTGGGCTCGGGCAATTCGGTGCGGAACGCCGTGACGATCTTCGACAGGCCATAGATCGCCCCATCGCCGACGCCAGGTGCGAAGATCGCGCTCGAATGGCCGCTCTTGGCGGTCACCGTCACGGTCCAGCTATCGCTGCTGCGCCGGGCGATCGAGCCCATGTCCTTGCCGTTTTCGATGCTGAGCCCTTCGAAATCGAGCGCGGCATCGGCGCGCTTTCCTGCCTCGATCAGGTCACGGCGAGCCACCTCGATCGGATCGCCCGCATCCTCCTCGTCTCCGGTCAGCACCACCTCGATATCGGCATCCTTGAGCGTGCCGGCGGCATGCATCGCGCGTAGCGCCATCACCATGACGACGATGCCGCCCTTGTCGTCGCCCGCGCCCGGGCCTTCGCCGATATCGCCCTTGCGCGTGAAGGCCTGGAAGGGCGAGGACGGTTCGAACACCGTATCGAGATGGCCGATCAGCAGCATCCGTTTGCCGCGGCCATTGCCCTTGTGCACCGCGATCAGATGGCCGGCGCGCTTCGTCTCGGTCATCGGCACCCAGCGCACCGCGAAACCCAGCGGCTCAAGCTCGGCGCGCATCATCTCGCCCACCTTTGTCACGCCCTCGGGATTGAGCGAGCCGGAGTTCTGATTGACCAGCTTTTCGAGCAGCGCGATCGACCGGTCCTGATCGGCGTCGACGGCGCCGGCCATCTTGCGTTCGGCGGGCGCCAGCGCGGCATGGGCGGGAAAGGAGAGAAGGGCGGCGGCGAGGGGAGCGAGGACGATCTTCATGCCGCGCTTGTGCGTGAAGAAGTGCGGGCGGGCAAGCGGCGGAGCCATCGAATCATGCGGCGATGGCATGGTTGCGGCGGTTGATGGCCTGCGGACTCGGCGCTTGGATCCGATCCTACACCGTATTGCTTCGAGCAGCGTCGAGAAGCTCTTGAGCCGGGACCTTCTCGACTGCGGTTCTCGGCAAGCTCGAACCTGCGCTCGAAGCTAACGGAAATTTGTCGAACCCTCAGCCCAGGCCACCTGCTTGTTGCTTGCGGCGATCATCCGGCGCATTCAGTCATTCCAGAACAGGGCCGCACCTGCCGATTGATCATATCGAGTCATATCGAACAAAGGGGGACGGGGCATGGGCGTTCAGGTCATCGATGGCACGTTGGACAGTATCGAACTCGGGCGCGAGGCCAAGGGCATCGCGATCTTCAAATCCGCCAGCTTCACCACCGCCGAGGGGCAGGTGAAGGTGCTGCCAAAATTCGTCGTCCCCGCGTCGCTCAAGGGCGATCTGGTGCCGGGCACCAGGGCGCGCTTCTATCATTACAAGTCGATCGATCATCAGGGCATCGTCGGCGTGCGGACGCCCGACGGCCGCGCTGCCTTTCATTTTCCGCGCAACAACGAATGGATCGCGCTGGGGGTGGTGATCATCAATATCGCCTGGCTGACGCTGATGATTGTCGCGGAGGACAGGATTCCCTTTCTCGCGGTCGGTCTGATCATATTGGGCGCGGTGCTGTGGTTCGTATCGCGCAAGAGTCACGCGGAGGCGAAAGCGTTGTTCGACGCGGGCTAGTCTCGGTCCGCCTTGCTTTCGCCACCATTGTCGACCATATGCGCCGCAGCGCACAAGGCCGGTGGACCGGCCCTGACCATATCGGCAGCGTGAACGCCCGGGTTTCCGGGGCCGGCCGAACCAGATGCGCTTTTGCCCAAGGCTTCCCTTTTCACGCGGGTCGTCATCGAACCCCGCGGTTCGTGCGCCAGCCCTGGCGCACGCCTCGCATAGATTGTGAGTTACGGATTTGACCAACTTCACCCAGCTCGGCCTTGCCGAGCCGATCCTCAAGGCGCTTGCCGCCAAGGGCTATGACAAGCCCACGCCGATCCAGACCAAGGCGATCCCGTCGCTGCTGGAAGGGCGTGACCTGTGCGGCATCGCGCAGACCGGCACCGGCAAGACCGCGGCCTTCGCGCTGCCCAGCCTCGATTATTTCCACAAGAACCCGCGCCCGACTCCGCTCGGCGGATGCCGGATGCTCGTCCTGTCGCCGACGCGCGAGCTGGCCAGCCAGATCGCCGTCTCGTTCCGCGACTATGCGCGCTTCATGCGCCTGTCGGTCGAAACCGTGTTCGGCGGCGTGCCGATCGGCAAGCAGATCCAGCGCATGCGCGCGGGCGTCGACATCCTGGTCGCAACGCCCGGCCGCCTGCTCGACCTGATCGACCAGCGCGCGCTGACGCTCAAGGATGTCGAGATCTTCGTGCTCGACGAAGCCGACCAGATGATGGACCTCGGCTTCATCGTGCCGATCAAGCGCATCGACAAGCTGTTGCCGCGCAAGCGCCAGAGCCTGTTCTTCTCCGCCACCATGCCCAAGGCGATCGCCGAACTGGGCGACCGGTTCCTGACCGATCCTGTCAAGGTGTCGGTGGCGCCGCAGTCGACCACCGCCGAGCGCGTCCGCCAGTATGTCACCTTCGTCAACCAGAAGGAGAAGCAGGCGCTGCTCACCATGACGCTCAAGAACGAGCCGATCGAGCGCGCATTGATCTTCACCCGCACCAAGCATGGCGCCGACCGTGTCGTGAAGCATCTCCACGCGGCGAATATCGGCGCGGCGGCGATCCACGGCAACAAGAGCCAGCCGCAGCGCACCGCCGCGCTCGGCGCGTTCCGCAAGGGCGAGATCAAGTTCCTGGTGGCGACCGACATCGCGGCGCGCGGCATCGACGTGCCGGGCGTCAGCCATGTCTTCAATTTCGAGCTGCCCAATGTGCCCGAACAATATGTCCATCGCATCGGGCGCACCGCGCGTGCCGGGGCGGAGGGCGTTTCGGTCAGCTTCGTCGATGGCGAGGAAAAGGGCTGGCTGCGCCAGATCGAGCGCCTGACCGGCGTCAAGCTCGACACGATTCCGCTGCCGGAGAATTTCACGGCGGAAGCGGCGCGCCTGCCCAAGCCGACCGCCGCGCCGCGTGCCGAACAGCCGCCGCGCGGCGGCCGCGGGCAGCAGCCGCGTCGTCATGACGAGCGCCGCGAGCAGCCTGCGGGCGACCGGCCGAAGCGGCCTTTCCGCCGCCGTCGCAGCGGCGTCGGCGCGCACAAGGGCGCGGTCACGAAAATGGGCGGCCGTTGATACCGCTGCGCCTCGTTCCGATGGAGCGGGGCGCACGCGGAATAATCCGTGTTGGCAAGGTTCATCTTTGACCGGTAGGATCGCGTCCATGACGTTCCAGTACCGGCGCATCGTGCGCTTCGCCGTCCTTCCCCTCATTGCCGGCCTCGGCTTCTCCACGGCGACCCTGTTCGCCCAGGATGCAGCGAAGCGCGGCGTCTCCAGCGCGGCGCCTGTCGTGCCGGCGCCACGGCCCACGCCCTGGCTTTACGTCAACAGCGACGTGCCTCAGGAAAAGGCGTGGCTGTTCGGCACGCTCGACAACGGCCTGCGTTATGCGATCCGCCGCAACGCCGTGCCGCCGGGTCAGGTTTCGATCCGCGTCCGCATCGACGCGGGATCGCTGATGGAAAACGACAGCGAGCTCGGCTTCGCGCATTTCCTCGAACATCTTTCGTTCCGTGGTTCCAAGGACGTACCGGAACTGGAGGCCAAGCGTATCTGGCAACGGCTGGGCGCGACCTTCGGATCGGACAGCAATGCGTCCACCACGCCGACCGAGACGGTCTACAAGCTCGACCTTCCCCAGGCGACCTCCGAAAGCGTCGACGAAAGCCTGCGCATCCTGGCGGGCATGATGGATTCGCCCAATATCAGCGACCAGAGCGTCAGTTCGGAACGCGCGGTGGTGCTGGCCGAACAGCGCGAGCAGTTCGGCGCGGCGGTGAAGGTGGGTGATGCGCTGCGTGCGCATTTCTTCAACGGGCAGAAGCTGGCCAAGCGTTCGCCGATCGGGACGACCGAGACGCTGACGGGCGCGACCGCCGCCGGGCTCAAGGCGTTCCACGATCGCTGGTATCGGCCGGAACGCGCGGTGGTGGTGATCTCGGGCGATCTTGATCCCGCCGCGATGGAAGCGATGGTGCGCGGTCGTTTCAGCGGCTGGAAGGGCGATGGCCCGGCGCCCGCCGACCCCGATTTCGGCAAGCCCGACATGAAGGCACCGGCTGCCGCCGCTGTGGTCGAACCGAGCTTCCCCACGATGATCCAGATGGCGGTGCTGCGTCCCTGGGAGCAGGTGGAGGACACCATCTCCTATAATGAAGGGCTGATGGTCGACGCGGTGGCGCTGCGCATCATCAATCGCCGGCTGGAAACCCGCGCGCGCGCTGGCGGCAGCTTCCTCCAGGCGCAGGTCGATCAGGAGGATGTGTCGCGTTCGGCCGACACGACGACGGTGTCGCTGGTCCCGATCGGCGACGACTGGCGCGCGGCGCTGCGCGACGTACGCGCGGTGATCGCGGAGGCGACGACGGTTCCGCCGGGCGCCGCCGATATCGAGCGCGAGGTGAGCGAGTTCGACCTCGCCCTGCTCGGCCAGGTCGAGAATGCCGGCGCGGAGCCAGGCTCCAAGCAGGCCGATGATCTCGTCCGCGCCGTCGATATCCGCGAGACGGTGACGACGCCGCAGGGTGCGCTCGATATCTTCCGTGGCGCGAAGCGGCTGTTCACCCCCGAACGCATCCGTGACGCCACCAAGCGGCTGTTCACCGGCGCCGGCCCGCGCATCCTGCTGATCACGCCCAAGACGGTGCCCAACGCGACCCAGCTCGCCAGCGCCGCGCTGTCCGAAACCGTGACCGCGTCGACGCTGGGCGCCAACGCCCGCGCCGTCACCTTCGACGACGTGCCCAAGCTCGGTACACCGGGAACGGTGGTGAGCCGGTCTTCTCTCACCCAGTTGCCGATCGAGACGGTCAAGCTCTCCAACGGCGTCAACCTGATCCTGTTTCCCAACCAGGGTGAGCCGGGCAAGGTCTATGTCTCGGTGCGCTTCGGCAATGGCTACAAGGCATTGCCCGCCAAGCGGGAGACCTTGGCCTGGTCCGGCCCGATGGCGCTGGTCGGCACCGGAATCGGCGATCTGGGGCTGGAGGAGCTCGACCGGCTGACCAACGGGCGCAAGATCAACATGGGTGTCTCGATCACCGAGGACGCGTTCGTGCTGAGCGCTGAGACGCGCGCACCCGATCTCGCGGACCAGTTGAAGCTGTTGGCGGCCAAGCTGGAAAAGCCCGGCTGGGATCCCGCGCCGATCGTTCGCGCGCGCGCGCAACTGCTCGCCAGCTACGAGATCATGAGCGCCTCGCCCGGCAATGTGCTGACGCGCGATCTCGATGCGCTGGTGCGTGGTGGCGATCCGCGCTGGACGACGCCGGACCGCAAGGAGATCGAATCGCTCACACCGGAAAGCTTCCGTGCGCTCTGGACGCCGCTGCTGGCGACCGGCCCCATCGAGGTGCAGATCTTCGGCGACTTCAAGACGGAGGATGCGGTGAATGCCGCGCTCGCGACCTTCGGGGCGATGAAGCCGCGCGGACCCGCACCGATCGAGCCCGGCAGCGAACGGACGGGCGTGCCCGTGCATGTCGCCAAGCCGGTGCTGCGCACGCATAACGGCCCGCCCGAACAGGCGGCGGCGGTGATCGCCTGGCCCACCGGCGGCGGTCTCGACACCGTCATCGAATCACGCAAGCTGGAAGTGCTGGCGGCGATCTTCAACGATCGGTTGTTCGATCAGCTTCGCAATGCCGCGGGTGCCAGCTACAGCCCCACGGTGTCGAGCCAGTGGCCGACCGGCATGGACAATGGCGGTTATATGATCGTGCTGGGGCAGTTGAAGCCCGAGGGGGTCGATCTGTTCTTCAAGCTCAGTCGCGAAATCGCGGCCGATCTGGCCGCCAAGCCTGTCGATGCCGACGAGCTGGCGCGGACATTGGGCCCGATCAAGCAATATTATGCGCGTGCAGGGACCGCCAACCAGTTCTGGCTGCGCCAGACCGCGGGCTCGTCACGCGATCCGCGCCGGATCGCCGCGATGGCGAGCCTTGCGCGCGATCTGCTGCAGATCACGCCCGAACAGATCCAGGAAACCGCGAAGCGCTATCTGGCGCCGGGCAAGGACTGGTCGATGGTGGTGCTGCCGCAGGCGGCAGCGCAAAAGGCGGCACCTGCGAAGAAGACGGCGGCGCGCTGAACTTTCTCATCGTCATTCCAGCTTTCGCCGGAATGACGATGAGGGTGTTGGGATGTTTTTCCGCCTATTGCGCCGGATAGCGCTCGAACGCCGGCAAGGTGTGGACCTCGGCCATCCAGCCGATGCGGTCGGCGGTCTGGATATGAACCTGCGCCGGAATGGCGTCGGGATCGTCATAGGTCGCGCTCTGCACGTCGACGATGCCGGGCAGGATTTCGGCATTGCGATAGAACAGCCCGGTGCCGCAGTCGCCGCAGAAGAAGCGGCGGCCATGTTCGGACGATGCATATTCGCGCGGACTGCCCTGGGTGACGGTGAGCGCGCCCTCCGGATACATGGTCCAGCCGACCATCGGCGCGCCTGACGCGCGGCGGCAATCGGTGCAGTGGCACAGGGCGTGGTGCATGGGGTCGCCGCTCAGTTCGTAGCGGACGGCCCCGCAATGGCATCCGCCGCTATTGGCACCGCTATTGGTCATGTCGCTCTCCTTATCCGGCCGACGGCATTGGCCGGGCCCGGCGCCTTTTTACCCATGCCAATATGCGCAAGCCAAGCGCCGCGGTGGCGATCGGCGCGAAGATCAGCCCTGTCATCATCCGTTCGGGATCGGCAAGCCGCCCGAGATAGCTGAAGAAGAAGATGAACCAGATATAATGGATGCCGATGGTGTGCAGCCGCTTCCACGCCGTGCCCAGCGCGCGCTGGCTCGCATCGTTGGATGTCAGCGCCATCGCCAGGATCAGCGCATAGGCCAAGCCGCCGCCGGCCAGTGTGAACAATGGCCGCTGTTCGCCGGTCAGGGTCAGGGCGTGGACGAGCGCGGCGAGATGCACGCTGTGCGCCAGCGCGAAGCCCAGGCCCCATTGCCGCCGCCGCTGGCGGATGCGCCGCGTCACCGCCGACGGAAACAGCGTGTCGAGCGCGGATGCCGAATAGGCGATCAGGAAAACCAGGAAACTCGCTCGCGCCGTCCAGCGCGCCGCGAGTTGCGATTGTTCGGTAAAGTCGGCGCCAAACAAGGCGGCGGCCGCGACCGCCATGGCCGAGGCGGCAAAAGCGATCAGGATCGGCGTGGCGCGATGCGAACGAACCGACATGGCTGGTTCCTCCCCGGGCTGTATTTTTCAGCCGGGGGAGGGTGAGGCGTCAAGCCGAGACCTGATCGATCCAGTCCTGGAGATTATAATGGTTGGTGACGCGCGTGATGCGGTTGCCGCCGATCTCGAAGAACGCGCCGACGCGCAGGTGATAATGCTGGCCGCGCGCAGCGGGCAGGTCGCTGTCGGTCTTGAGATATTTGCCCTCGAGGAAGAATTCCGCCGACGCGCGATTTCCGGCGGGGGAATAGAGGACGACCGGGTCGATCACCCGTTCCTTGTAGCAGCGGTTCATATGCTCGAGGAATTCGCGGAACTTGCCGATTCCCTCGCGCGGGGCGCCCTGGCAGGGTTCGTGGACGATCGACTCGTCGAGCAGCGACAGCATCGCTTCCACATCGCCGTGATTGAAGGCGGCATAATAGGATTCGACAATTCCGGTCATCGATCGCTCCACTTCGGCAGGTCGGGATCGTCCTATGCCATTCCCGCTTTCACGGGAATGGCATCGAGCTGTCAGAGAACGTATTTGCTGAGATCGGTGTTGCGCGCGACCGCCGCGAGCTGGGCATCGACATAGGCCGCATCGACGGTCAGTTTCGTCTGCTTGCGGTCCTCGGCTTCGAAGCTCACATCCTCAAGCAGCTTCTCCATCACCGTCTGGAGGCGGCGCGCGCCGATATTCTCGATCTGCCCGTTCACCTCGGCGGCGATCCGGGCGACCGCCTTGATGCCGTCCTCGGTGAATTCGATATCGACGCCCTCGGTCCCGATCAGCGCCTTGTATTGTTCGGGCAGCGAGGCCTTGGTGTCGGAGAGAATGCGAACGAAATCCTCCTCGGTCAGCGCCTTCAGCTCGACGCGGATCGGCAAGCGGCCTTGCAGTTCGGGCAACAGGTCGCTGGGCTTGGCGACATGGAAGGCGCCGCTGGCGATGAAAAGGATATGGTCGGTCTTCATCGGGCCGTATTTGGTCGCGACCGTCGTGCCCTCGATCAGCGGCAGCAGATCGCGTTGCACGCCTTCGCGGCTGACCGATCCACCGCGCACGTCGGAGACAGCGATCTTGTCGATCTCGTCGAGGAAGACGATGCCGTTGGCCTCGGCATCGGCGAGCGCGGTGCGGCTGACCTCGTCCTGGTCGAGGCGCTTGTCGGCCTCTTCCTCGACCAATTTGGTCCAGGCGGAGCGGACGTTGATCTTGCGGCGCTTGAGCTGCTGGCCGCCGAAGGCCTTGCCCATCATGTCGGACAGGTTGATCATGCCGATCTGACCGCCCTGGCCCGGCATTTCGAAGGGCATGGAGGGCGCCGCCTCCAGCTCGATCTCGATCTCGCTATTGTCGAGATGGCCGTCATGGAAACGCTGGCGGAATGCGGAACGCGTCGCCTCGCTCGAGTCCTTGCCGGTCAGCGCGTCGAGCAGCCGATTCATCGCGGCTTCCTCGGCCTTGTCCTTCACCGCGTTGCGGCGGCGCTCCTTTTCCAGCCGGATGGCTTCCTCGACCAGGTCGCGCGCGATCTGCTCGACGTCACGGCCGACATAGCCGACCTCGGTGAACTTGGTCGCCTCCACCTTCACGAAGGGCGCGTCGGCGAGCTTGGCCAGGCGGCGGCTGATCTCGGTCTTGCCGCAGCCGGTGGGCCCGATCATCAGGATGTTCTTGGGCGTCACCTCGTCGCGCAGCTCGGGGCCGAGCTGCTGGCGCCGCCAGCGGTTGCGCATCGCGACCGCGACGGCGCGCTTGGCCTCTTTCTGGCCGATGATGTGCGCGTCGAGCGCGGCGACAATGGCTTTGGGGGTAAGGTCGTCGTTCATGTCATCTTCCGTTGGCCCCGCGCGAAGCCGCGGGGCGCATAGACTGGGCAATTGTCGATCGGATGGGCCGCCGGGTCAGGTGGCCGAATCCATCGTTTCAATGGTGAGCTGGTCGTTGGTGTAGACGCACAGGTCCGCCGCGATGCCCATCGCCTTGCGGCAGATGGTCTCGGCGTCGCCTTCATATTCCACCAGCGCCCGGGCGGCGGCGAGCGCGAAATTGCCACCCGATCCGATCGCGGCGACCCCGGCGAGCGGTTCCAGCACGTCGCCGTTGCCGGTCAGGATCAGCGTCGTTTCCTTGTCGGCGACGATCATCATCGCTTCCAGGTTGCGGAGATATTTGTCGGTCCGCCAGTCCTTGGCGAGCTCGACCGCCGCGCGCATCAACTGGCCGTTCGCGCGTTCCAGCTTGGCTTCGAGCCGCTCGAACAGGGTGAAGGCGTCGGCGGTCGCGCCGGCGAAGCCGCCGATCACGCTGCCGTCACCCAGCCTGCGCACCTTGCGGGCATTGGGTTTCATCACGGTCTGGCCCATCGAGACCTGACCGTCGCCGGCGATCACGACCTTACCGTTCTTGCGCACCGAAAGGATCGTGGTGCCGTGCCATTTGGGCATTTCGCTCATTCAGATAGGTTCCTGCGTTCCCCGCTTCATCGATGGGCGCGATATGGGTTGGCACCCGCATCATCGCAAGCACAGGCTCCTTTCGTCGAAAAGCTGGCGCATCGCACGGTGATTCGGTTATCCTCCCTTCTTCGGGCGAAAGGAGGGCGCCCGGCTGGCATCGACCCCGAGACGAGGGAGGTGACGTATGGCGAGTGCATTTGGTGAAACCGGTGTTCCACCCGGTTACCGGGTCCTGCTGGTGGAGGATGATTCCCTGCTGGCCGAAATCGCATCCGAACAACTTGAATCCATCGGCTGCACGGTGGCGCATGTCGCGCCCGATGCGGAGGCGGCGATCGCCTGGGTCGATGGCGGCGGAGAGGTCGATCTGCTTTTCGCCGATATCGTGATGCCTGGCATGAACGGCGTCGCGCTCGCGGTGTATCTCAGCGATCGTCGCCCCGATATCCGCGTGCTGCTCACCACCGGCTATGGCGCCGCGCTGGTCGACGAGCAGAGCCGGCATTATCGTGTGATCGGCAAGCCGTGGCGCAGCGAGCAGATCGCGGCGGAGATCCGTGGCGTCGCGGCGCAGCCGGCGCGACCTGTGTTGAACGCGTAGGGCGCGGCGACGCGGTAGGTTCGGCGTCCTACGCCGCCTCCTGCGCCTCCAGCGCTTCGCTCGCTTCCAGCCAGCGCGCCTCCGCCTCTTCGAGTTCCTGCTCGATCCTGCCGCGCGCCTGCATCAGTTCGCTCATGGTCCGTTTCGCGTCCTGCGGCGTGGCTGACGCGGGATCGAACATCGCGCGGTCGATTTCCGAGCGTCGCGTGGTGAGTCGCTTGATATCGGCTTCGGCCGCCTTCACCGCTTCGCGAATCGCGCGATTGCGCTCGCGGGCATCGGCCGCGGCCTTGCGCGCATCCTTGGCGGATACCTTGGGCGCCGCCGGCTTTTCCTGGGCGGGGGCCGCCTGGCCCTTGCCGAGGATCAGATCGGTATAGTCGTCGAGCGAACCCGAAAACTCCTTCGCCGTGCCGCTATCGACGAGGACCAGCCGGTCGGCCGCCAATTCCAGCATATGGCGATCGTGACTGACGAGAACGACCGCCCCCGAATAGCCATTGAGCGCCTGTACGAGCGCCTCGCGCGAATCGACGTCGAGGTGGTTGGTCGGTTCGTCGAGGATCAGCATGTGCGGCGCGTCGCGTGTGATCAGCGCCAGCGCCAGCCGCGCGCGTTCACCGCCCGACAGTTTCCCGACCAGCGTTGTCGCCTTTTCGCCCGAAAAGCCGAATCGACCGAGCTGTGCACGGACGGCGCCGGGTGTCGCGCCTTTCATCAGCCGGGTCATGTGCTCGACCGGCGTGTCGCCCGTGTCGAGCTCCTCGACCTGATATTGCGTGAAATAGCCGACGCGCATCTTGCCGGATGCGGTGATCTCGCCCGCCATCGGTGCGAGCTGCGCGGCGAGCAGCCGCGCCAGCGTGGTCTTGCCGTTGCCGTTGCGTCCGAGCAGCGCGACGCGATCGGTGGGGTCCAGGCGCAGGTTGAGCCGCTCCAGGATCGGCTTGCCTTCGGTATAGCCCACGCTCGCCAGATCGAGCGTCACCAGTGGCGGGCGGAGTTCGTCCGGGCTCGGGAAGTCGAAGCTCAGCGACGGATCCTCGGCCATCGCTGCGATCGGCGCCATTTTCGCCAAGGCCTTGGCACGCGATTGCGCCTGTTTTGCCGTGCTCGCGCGCGCGCTGTTGCGGGCGATGTAATCCTGCAACTTGGCGCGCTGCGCCGCCTGGGCGGCGCGCGCCGATTCGAGTTGCGCCATCCGTTCGGCGCGCTGTTTCTCGAACGCGTCATAGCCGCCGGGGTACAAGGTCGTCCGGCCGCCTTCCAGATGCAGGATATGATCGACGACATTGTTGAGCAGGTCGCGCTCGTGGCTGATCACCACCATGGTCGCGCGATAGGATTTCAGGAAACTCTCCAGCCAGAGCGTCGCCTCGAGGTCGAGATGGTTCGATGGCTCGTCGAGCAGCAGCAGATCCGGCTCTGAGAACAGCAGGGCGGCGAGCGCGACGCGCATCCGCCAGCCGCCCGAGAAACTGTCGAGCGGGCGATGCTGCGCCTCCTCGTCGAAGCCGAGACCCACCAGGATGCGTGCCGCGCGCGCCGGCGCCGCATGCGCGTCGATCGCGATCAGCCGCTCGTGAATCTCGCCGATCCGATGCGGATCATGCGCGGTTTCGGCCTCGGCCATCAATGCGGCGCGCTCTAGATCGGCGGCCAGCACGGTTTCGAACGGCGTCGCGCTGCCGCCCGGCGCGTCCTGCGCGATATAGCCGATGCGGCTGCCGCGCGGCATGTCGACCGATCCCGAATCGGCTTCGCCCGTTCCGGCGATCACCTTCATCAATGTCGATTTGCCGGCGCCGTTGCGGCCGATCAGCCCGACGCGGCTGCGCTGCGGCAGCGACGCGGTGGCGCCGTCGAGGATAAGGCGCCCGCCAAGGCGCACGGTGATACCGGAAATCGAAAGCATGGCGCGCCGATAGCAGGGAGGATGCGAAGCGTCATCCCGCATCGCGGCGCTTCCAGATCGCGGTGATGTTTCCTTCTAGGAAGAAACTGGTCGGGACGAGAGGATTCGAACCTCCGACCCCCACACCCCCAGTGTGATGCGCTACCAGGCTGCGCTACGTCCCGACCGAAGGCGGGCGCTTTAGGGCGAAGTCCGGCGTCTGGCAAGCCTTCGCCGAGAGCTGCGCCAAACAAGCAGAAGTTGCCCGCCGTGGCCGGGCATGTTAGGCGCGCCCCTTTCATGGAGGATGCAGCACGCGTCCTCGCCCTTGTCACGGGTGACATTGATGATCTTCACTCCCGCTTATGCACAGGCCGCCGGCGCAGCTTCGTCGAGCGGCGGCATGGCCGCCTTCTTCGTTCAGGTCGCGCCGCTGATCCTGATCTTCGTGATCTTCTGGTTCCTCATGATCCGCCCTCAGCAAAAGCGGATGAAGGAGCATGCGGCCCGCATCAACGCGGTGCAGAAGAATGATCAGGTCGTCACCGGCGGCGGCCTGGTCGGCAAGGTGACCAAGGTTGATGACGCGCATGTCGAGGTAGAGATCGCCAGCGGGGTCAAGGTGAAGGTCGTCAAATCCACGCTGAGCGACGTGATGCCGATCGGCGGCGCGCGGCCGGCCAACGACTGAGCCCCGCGATGCTCGATTTCCCACGCTGGAAGGTCTGGCTGGTCTGGCTGGTCATCGTCATCAGCTGCGCCTATTCGATCCCGAGCTTCTTCCCCAAGGCGCAGACCGCGACCTGGCCGAGCTTCGCTCAGGTACGCTTCAATCTCGGTCTCGACCTGGCGGGCGGCAGCCACCTGATGTTCGAGGCGGACACCAGCGACGTCGCCAAGCAGCGGCTCGAGACGATGGAAGACATCGTCCGCACCGAGATGCGCCGCGCCAGCCCGCGCATCGAGATCGGTGACATCTCGTCGCAGGGCGGGCAGCTTTCCTTCATGGTCCGTGACGCCAGCCGCGTCGATGCCGCCGTGGAACTGTTGCGCGCGCAGACGCAGGGTGCCGGCATGACCGGCCAGCGTGACTGGGATGTGAGTGTGGTGGATGCCACGCGCATTATGTTGAAGCCCACCCAGGCGGGCATCAACAAGTCGCTCGACGATGCGATGGCGACGGCGCGCGAGGTCGTCGCACGACGAATCGATCCGGACGGCACCAAGGAAGTGACGGTGGTTCGTCAGGGCAGCAATCGCCTGGTCGTCCAGGTGCCTGGCGTCGAGGATCCCGAATCGCTCAAGAAGCTCGTCGGCAAGACCGCGCGGCTCGATTTCAAGCTTGTCGATCTGAACGCCAATCCCAACGAGGTCGCGCAGGGCCGAGCACCGGTCGGCAGCCAGGTGTTGCCGCAGGTCGGCGGCGGCTTCATCGCGGTCAAGCGCCAGGTGATGGTCAGTGGCGACCAGTTGATCGACGCCAATCAGAGCTTCGACCAGCAGTCCAACGCGGCGGTGGTCTCGATCCGCTTCGACAGCCAGGGCGCCAAGCGCTTCGCGCGCGTGACGCAGGAGAATGTCGGCAAGCCGTTCGCGATGATCCTCGACGGCACCGTGCTGTCCGCGCCCAATATCAACGAGCCGATCCTGGGTGGCCAGGCGCAGATCTCGGGCAATTTCACGGTCGAAAGCGCGAACGAACTCGCCGTGCAGCTTCGTTCGGGCAAGCTGCCGGTCGAGCTCAAGGTGGTCGAGGAACGAACCGTCAGTCCCGAACTCGGCGCCGATTCAATCCAGAAGGGCGCGGTCGCCGGTATCGTCGCGACGCTGGCGGTGATCATCTTCATGATCGTCACCTATGTCCGTTTCGGTATCTATACGACGGCGGCGCTGGTCGTGAACGCCTTCATGATCCTCGGCGTCATGGCGATCTTCAACGCGACATTGACGCTGCCCGGCATCGCCGGCTTCGTGTTGACCATCGGCGCGGCGGTCGACGCCAATGTGCTGATCAACGAACGCATCCGAGAGGAACAGCGACGAGGACGGCATACGCTGCAGGCGGTGGAGTTCGGCTACAAAGAGGCCAGTCGCGCGATCTTCGACGCGAACATCACCAACGTCATCTCCGCCGCGATCATGTTCACCTTCGGCCAGGGGCCGGTTCGCGGCTTCGCGGTGGTGCTCACCATCGGCATCATCACGTCGGTGTTCACCGGCGTCACCTTCACCCGGTTGCTGGTCGCGCAATATCTGAAGCGCAACAGGCCGAAGGAACTGGTGATCTGATGTTGCGCCAGCCCCATCGCTTCTCCCGGAAAACTCCGTGTTCCTGCATTCCCGCCTTTGCGGGGATGACGCAGGATAAAGGCATCGACCCATGCGTCCGCTAAAGCTCGTCCCCGACAACACCAACATCCCGTTCCTGAAATACAGGAACATCGCGATGGCCTTTTCGATGTTGCTGATCATCGGCTCGCTGGCGCTGGTCGCCGTGCGCGGGTTCAACCTCGGCATCGATTTCGTCGGTGGGCAGATGGTGCGCGTCACCTTCGACCAGCCCGTGAATATCGAGAAATTGCGCGGAACCGTGGAATCGCTCGGTCAGGGCGAGGCTTCGATCCAGCAGTTCGGGCCCAAGGAAGTCGCGATCCGCACGCCGTTGCCCGATGGCGACGAGACTGCCGCGAACCGCGCTGCCGAAGAGATTCGCGCCACCGTGCAAAAGGCGTATCCCGACGCGCATCTGGGCGGCACCGAAAGTGTCTCGGGCAAGGTCAGCCAGGAACTCTTCCGCACGGGCGCCCTGGCGCTCGGCCTCGCCATGTTCGCGATCGCGCTCTACATCTGGTTCCGTTTCGAATGGCAGTTCGGCGTCGGTGCGCTCTTCGCGCTGTTCCACGACGTCGCGCTCACATTGGGCTTCTTCGCGCTCACCCAGCTCGAATTCGATCTCGACGTCGTCGCCGCGATCCTGACGATCGTCGGCTATTCGCTCAACGACACCATCGTGGTCTATGACCGTATTCGCGAGAATATGCGAAAATACCGCAAGATGGACATGATCGGCCTGCTCGATTTGTCGGTGAACGAAACACTGTCGCGCACCCTTGTCACCTCGCTGTCGCTGATCATCGCGCTGTCGGTGCTCCTCGTGCTGGGCCCGGACGTGATCTTCGGCTTCACCGCATCGATGCTGCTCGGCATCGGTATCGGCACCTTCTCGTCGGTCTATGTCTCCGCTGCGATCCTGCTGTGGCTCAAGCTCAAGCCGGATAGTTTCCTGCCTAAGGAATCCGCGACGGCGAACGCGGCCGAACGTGTCCGTTCCGCCGATTCCAACGATGGCGCGGTGCCGTGAGCATCCAGGTCCGGCCCGATGCGGCCGGGCCGGGGCCGCGCATCACCGGCTTCGCCGATGGCGGCTTTCGGATCGACGGCCGCGTGATGGCGGCCGCGCTGCTGACGCCGCAAGATGCGGTTGCGTGGGATGCACCCCCGCTGGACGCGCTTGATGCGGGGGCGTTGGCGCCGCTGGTCGCGGTTCGCCCCGAATTCATCCTGATCGGCACTGGCGCCGTGATGGCGCGGCCGCCGCGCGCGCTCGTCGATGCGCTTGATGCGGAGGGGATCGGCGTGGAGGCGATGGACAGTCGCGCCGCCGCGCGCGCCTGGGGGATATTGCGCGGCGAAGATCGCTGGATCGCCGCCGCGCTGCTGCCGCTGGCCTGACGCTGGCGGTCAGGCGCCGCGGGCGATTTCCGACAGATGCGCAAACAGCGCCTCGCTGTTCGCCGGCCAGGTGAAACGCCCGGCTGCGGCCCGAATCGCCGATGCCGGCGGCGGATCGCCGATCAGCGAAGCTATGGCGGCGGCGATCGCAGCCGGGGTGCGCGCCGCGATCCGGCCGATATCCGGGCTTTGCACGACTTCCCGTGCGCCGCCTGTATCGGTGATGACGATCGGCGTTCCGCAGGCAAGCGCCTCGACCCAGGCATTGGCCAGTCCTTCGGACGCCGAAGGGAGCGCCATCACGTCGGCCGCCGCCATTATCCGCGCGATCTCGTCATGCGGCAGGCTACCGGTAAAGCGCACCCGCTCGGAAATGCCGAGCTTCGCCGCCTGCGCTTCGAGCGCAGCCCGATCTGGACCGTGGCCGACGAGCACCAGCGTAACGCCGGGAAGCGTCGCCATGGCATCGATCAGGATCGCCTGGCCCTTGCGCGGGATGAGCGCGCCGATGCTGGCGACAAGCGGCCCCGTCACGCCGATCCCGGCTTTCAGCACCGCCCGGTCGCCCGGCGCGAACCGATCGAGGTCCACGCCGGTATGATGGACCCGGATCCGCTCCTCGGCCATGCCGAGCGCCATCATGTCGCGCTTCATCGCATCGCTCACCGCGAGCAGGCCGGCCGCATTGATCCCGGCTAGCTGCACCGCGTCCGCTGTGGCGGGCTGATGCCCCCAATAATGGATATCGGCACCGCGCGCCTTGACCGAGTAAGGCAGGCGGAGCGCCTGGGCGATGCGCATCGCAGCCGGTCCGTCCGGGAAGAAGAACTCTGCGTCGATCACGTCGAACGGTCGTTCGGCATGCAGCCGCCGTGCGGTCGGCAGGATGGCACGCGCCATCAGGGCACCGCTCGCCCGGCCATTGGCGCCGGGAATCACGGCGAAGCGGGGACGATGGACGCTCAGCCCCTTCCAGGTCTCGTGCCTGGGCAGCTTGGCGAGCGCGCGATAGCGGGCGTGACGCGACAGCGGCCAGGGCGGGATGCCGACCGGCGCGATCACCTCGATCGAGACATCGTCCCGCGCGGCAAGCCCAAGCGTCTGCCGTTCGACGAACACGCCGAAAACGGGCCGACTCTCGTCTGGAAAGAGCGAGGCGATGGTCAGTACACGCAGCATCGCCGACAGCATAAGGCAGCGAGGGTTAAATTCCTCCCAGCGCCGCTGCGCTCAGCGTAATATGTCGATCCGCGCGGCCAGGGGGTAGGCGAACAATGCGTCGCTTTCGCCGTCGGTCATGATCGCCACATCCTCCTTCACGATCCAGCATTCGCCAGCATGCCATGTTTCTCCCGCAAGGGCGCCAGTTCCGCTGATCGGCACGAACCAGCCCGGCATGCCCACCGGCAATGCGATCCGGCCCTGGGGTGAGCGCCATCGTTCGAGCACGAATTTCGGTCCTTCGGCCAGGATCGTGCGGCCCGGTGCCGGGGTTTCGGGTTCGAAATTGGGCACGAATGGCTCGGGATCCGACACCGCAATACCGTCATCGAGATGCAATTCGCGCGGCCGACCATAATCGTAGAGCCGATAGGTGAGGTCGACATTCTGCTGGACCTCGATCAGCGTGATGCCCGCACCGATCGCATGGACGGTGCCGGCGGGTGAATAATAGGCCTGGCCCGCCTTCACCGGTTTCCAGTCGACCAGCGCCTCGATGCTGCCGTCGAGCGCGGCGGCGCGCAGCGTTTCGCGGCTGACCGGCGTGCGGGTGCCGATCGCGATGGTCGAATCGGGCTCCGCCGCCAGGATCACCCAGGCCTCGTCCTTGCCGCGCGCATGGCCGGACGCGCGCGCCGTCGCATCGTCGGGATGGACCTGAATCGACAGCCTCTCCGCCGTGAAGAGATATTTGACCAGCAGCTCGGGCGTTTCGTCCGCGTCGTCCTGAAACCAGATCTCGCCCACCGGCGCGCCGTCGGCTGGCGGATCGGCGAAGCCCGGCCACAGCGAATGCCGGCCCCACGGCTTCTCTACACGGCGAGTGATCAGGCGTTTGACGGTCATGATTTCTCCGGGCGCATGGCTGCTTGCCAGTCTGGCTGAATGCGTCTGTGCGGGCAACGGTTCCGCGCGTTCGACCGGTGCATCCGCCCACTCGGCAAACCGCTTGGCGAAGCCCAAAGGCTCGGCTAGAACCCGCGCCATGCGTAGCCTTTCCCTGAAGTCGCTGGCTCTTGCCGCCGCCGCCGTCTCCCTTGTCGCGCTGGCCGGTTGCGCTGGCAAGAACGCGCAGAAGCGTGCCGACACCAACTATGTCGCCCGCGACGTCAACACGCTGTACAATGCGGGCAAGGACCGGCTCGATCGTGGCCAGTACAAGCTGGCTGCCGCGCTGTTCGACGAAGTCGAGCGCCAGCATCCCTATTCGCCCTGGGCGCGCCGCGCGCAGCTTATGAGCGCGTTCAGCTATTATGCCGCGAAGGACTATACCGAATCGATCCAGTCGGCGCAGCGCTTCCTGGCGATCCATCCGGGTAACAAGGATGCGCCTTACGCCTATTATCTGATCGCGCTCGATTATTACGAGCAGATCACCGACGTCACGCGCGACCAGAAGATCACGCAGCAGGCGCTGGCGGCGCTCGGCGAGCTCACGCGTCGTTATCCCAACACCCGCTATGCGGCCGATGCGCGACTCAAGATCGATCTCGTCAACGATCACCTTGCCGGCAAGGAGATGGAGATCGGCCGGTTCTATCAGCGTCGGTCGCAATGGCTGGCGGCGGCGGCGCGGTTCCGTTCGGTGATCGATCAGTATCAGACGACCACGCACACGCCGGAGGCGCTGATGCGCCTGACCGAATCCTATCTCGCGATCGGCATGCGCGAGGAAGCGAAGAAATCGGCGGCGGTGCTCGGCACGAATTATCGCGGCACGAAATGGTATGGCCGCGCATTTGAGCTGATGCAGAAGAACCCTGTCTGAACGCGCGGTCGGCCGTCCTCCTTCGAGGATGAATGACGCGGCTCGAAAGATCGGCCAAGGCGGGCTGCGCGATGTAAGAATCGCACCGCCCGCTCTTGTCATGTGCTGCCGCATCGTTTTTGCGGAAAACCGGTTCCCACTTTTCCGCACGATGCTTTAATCAATCCGCGATGCTGTCCGTCCTGTCCATTCGCGATGTCGTCCTGATCGAGGCGCTCGATCTGGAATTCGGGCGTGGCCTCGGCGTGCTCACTGGCGAAACCGGCGCCGGAAAATCGATCCTGCTCGATTCGCTCGGCCTTGCGCTCGGCGCACGCGCTGAAAGCGGGCTTGTCCGCCAGGGGCAAACTCAGGCCGTGGTCAGCGCGAGCTTCGAGATCGCCGATCCCGCGCATCCCGCGCGCGCCATGCTGGCCGAAAATGGCTTGGAGGCGGCATCGGGTGAGCCGGTCGTCGTTCGCCGCATGGTGAAGGCCGATGGCGGCAGCCGCGCCTTCGTCAACGATCAGCCGGTCTCCGCCGGGCTGCTGCGCGAACTTGGCAGCATGCTCGTCGAGATCCACGGCCAGCATGACGATCGCGGCCTGCTCAACGCGCGTGGTCACCGCGCCCTGCTCGACAGCTTCGCGCGCGCCGATGTCCGCGCCGTCGCCGCCGCGCATGGCGCGTGGCGCACCGCCGAACAGGCGCTCGCGCGGGCGCGCGCCGATATCGAGACCGCCGCGCAGGATCGCGACTGGCTGGAACATGCGATCGAAGAGCTTTCTCGTTTCGCGCCCGAAGATGGCGAGGAGGAGACGCTCGCCGCCGAGCGTGCGGACATGCAGAAAGGCGCGCGCCTGTCCGAAGACATGGTGGCGGTGATGGACGCTTTCGACGGATCCGATGGCGGGCTTGCGCAGCTTCGCCAGGCCGCGCGTCGGCTCGATCGGATGTCGGGCGAGCACCCGCTGCTTTCCGAGGCGTTGGCGGCGCTCGATCGCGCGATGATCGAGGCGTCGGATGCCGAGGACAGGCTGAACCAGGCGGCGGAAGCACTGCGCCACGATCCCGAGCGGCTGGAAACAATCGAGACGCGCCTGTTCGAATTGCGTGGACTGGCGCGCAAGCATCGCGTGGCGCCCGATGCGCTGGGCGAGTTGCTACGCGAATTGACCGAACGCCATGGCCGTATCGAGGCTGGCGCCGAGGGGTTGATCCAGCTTGAAACCGAACTTGCGGAGAAGGCGGCGATCTATGTGCGTGCGGCCGAGGCGCTGAGCGTCGTGCGCCAGGCGGCGGCGGCGCGCCTCGATGCGGCGGTGGCCACCGAGCTCGCGCCGTTGAAGCTCGATGCCGCGCGCTTCCGAACCATTGTCGAGCCGCTGCCCGAGGGGCAGTGGAGCGCGGAAGGGCGCGACCGGGTCGAATTCGAGATTTCGACCAATCCGGGTGCGCCCTTTGCGCCGCTCGCCAAGATCGCCAGCGGCGGCGAATTGTCGCGCTTCATCCTGGCGCTCAAGGTCGCGCTCGCTGAAGAGGGCGGCGCGGGTACGATGATCTTCGACGAGATCGATCGCGGCGTCGGCGGCGCGGTGGCGTCGGCGATCGGCGAACGCCTGGCGCGGCTGGCGGACAAGGCGCAATTGCTGGTGGTGACGCACAGCCCGCAGGTCGCCGCGCGGGGCGCGGCGCATCTGCTGATCGCCAAGAGCCATGACGGCACCGTCACGCGGACCGGCGTGACCGCGCTCGACGAGGCGGAGCGCCGCGAGGAGATCGCGCGCATGCTGTCCGGCGCCAATATCACCGATGAAGCCCGCGCACAGGCGGGCAAGCTGCTGGAGGCCGCGTGACGGGCGGGAATGGCATGATGACGACCGAAGCTGATGCCGCCGCCGAGCTGGAGCGGCTTGCCGCCGAGATCGCGCGGCATAACCGGCTCTATCATACCGATGACGAGCCCGAGATATCGGATGCCGAATATGATGCGCTCGTGCGGCGCAACGCCGCGCTGGAGACCGAATTTCCGCATCTGATCCGCGCGGATTCGCCCAGTCGGGCGGTTGGGGCGGCGCCGGCCGGGCATCTCGCCAAGGTGGCGCACGCGCGCGCCATGCTCAGCCTCGACAATGCCTTTGCCGATGATGAGGTGATCGAGTTCGTCGTGCGCGTGCGGCGTTTCCTGGCGCTCGGCGCGGAGGATCGCGTCTCGTTGACCGCCGAACCCAAGATCGACGGGCTTTCTTGCTCGCTCCGCTACGAAAAGGGTGAGCTGGTGCTGGCGGCGACGCGCGGCGACGGCAGCATGGGCGAGGATGTGACCGCCAATGTGCGCACGATCGCGGATATCCCGCAGCGGCTGACCGGCGACGTTCCCGATATCTTCGAGATCCGCGGTGAGGTCTACATGGCCAAGGCCGATTTCGCCGCGCTTAATGCGCGGTTGCTCGCGGAGGCGGATGATCCGGAAAAGGCGCGGCAATTCGCCAATCCGCGCAATGCTGCCGCCGGATCGTTGCGCCAGAAGGATCCGGCGGTCACCGCGTCCCGCCCGCTTCGCTTCCTCGCGCATGGCTGGGGTGAGGTTTCGGGGCTGCCGGCCGACACTCAATATGGCGTGATGCGGGCGATCGCGGGCTGGGGGCTGCCGGTCAGTGACCTGCTGATCCATGGTGAGGTCGTGGAAGCGGCGCTGGCGCAGTATCGGCGGATCGAGCAAATGCGCGCCGATCTGCCCTTCGACATAGACGGCGTCGTCTACAAGGTCGACAGGCTCGATTGGCAGCAGCGGCTGGGTTTTGTGGCGAAGGCGCCGCGCTGGGCGATCGCGCATAAATTCCCCGCCGAGCGTGCCCAGACCACGCTGAACGCCATCGACATCCAGGTCGGCCGCACGGGCAAGCTCACCCCCGTCGCGCGGCTGGAGGCGGTGACGGTGGGGGGCGTGGTCGTGACCAACGCCACGCTCCACAATGCCGACGAAATCGGCCGGCTGAACGCATGGCCGGGCGATCGCATCGTCGTGCAGCGCGCCGGCGACGTCATTCCGCAGATCGTCGAAAATCTTTCGCGCGACGATGCGCGTGGCGCCTGGCCCTTTCCCCAAGCTTGCCCGGAATGTGGTTCCGCCGCCGAGCGCGAGCCCGGCGAGGTCGATTATCGCTGCACCGGCGGTCTGATCTGCCCCGCGCAACGCGTGGAGCGGCTGCGTCACTTCGTTTCGCGCCACGCGCTCGATATCGAGGGGCTGGGGCTTACGCAGATCGTCCAGTTCTTCAATGACGGGCTGATCGCCAGCCCGGCCGATATCTTCAAGCTCAGCGAAGAACAGCTGCTTGCGCGCAAGAAGAAGGGGGATGTCTGGGCCGCCAATCTGATCGCCGCGATCGATGCGCGCCGCGCGCCGTCGCTCGATCGCTTCCTGTTCGCGCTCGGCATCCGACATGTCGGCGAGGTGACGGCGCGCGATCTCGCGCGTCGCTATCGCAGTTGGGCGGATTTCCGCGCGCTGATCGACCGCGCCATCGAACGGCGCGGCGAACTCGTTCAGGCGGTTGGCGAAACCGACGAGAAATTCCTCGCGCGCGAGGCGAAGGAGCTTGCCGCGATCGTCGAGACGCCTGGGGTCGGGCCTGAGGTCGCGCTGGCGCTGATCGATTTCTTCGCCGAGCCGCATAATATCGAGGCGGTCGACGATCTGCTCGGCCAGCTCTCGCCCGCCGACGTCATCCATGAGACCCGTGCGTCGGAGGTGAGCGGCAAGACCGTGGTGTTCACCGGAACGCTCGAATCGATGAGTCGCGACGAGGCGAAAGCCCAGGCCGAATCACTCGGCGCGAAGGTCTCGGGATCGGTTTCATCCAAAACGGATCTAATTGTCGCGGGGCCGGGCGCGGGCTCGAAGCTCAAAAAAGCGGCCGAACTCGGCATCTCCGTCATTGACGAGGCCGGCTGGGCGCGGATCGTTGCCGAAGCTCAATAAACTGGCATGATTAGATAAAATGTTAGTAGATTTGGCGATGTTTAGAGAGTTTTAACTGTTGGCGGTCATTTTGCCTGGCTGTGGGGGGATGGAAATGGTGCGTTTCCGTCCAAAGCATTTTCAAGCAAAAGGCTGGACACCCCCATGGCCCAAGGCAGTGCAATTACAGGCAAATCTCGTCTGACGGATGACGATCCGGCGATCGCTGGCATCTTCATTCCGCAGCCCGATCGCCGTCAGGATCAGCGCCTCATCACCATCCTCCGGGTCGGCAAGATGATCTGCGCGCGCAATCAGGAACTCTGCCTGATCCGCAACATCTCCGAAGGCGGATTGATGGCGCATGTCTATTCACCGCATGAGGTGGGTGATCGCGTCGTCATCGAACTCAAGTCCGATCATTGCGTTGCGGGCACGATCCGCTGGCTGCAGGGCGACAATGTCGGCATCGTCTTCGACGAACGCGTCGACGTCGCCGAAGTGCTGCGCAACCGGGGCGTGGCGGATGGCCGCCGGCCACGCGCGCCGCGCCTGGAAGTGCGGGGCTATGCGCGGCTGCGCATCGGCTCGGAAACCTGGCGGGTCGAGGTGAGCGATCTCTCGCAGGGCGGGGCCAAGGTGAAGGTGTCCGATTATCTGCCCGTCGACGAGGATGCGGTGGTGACGATCGATGGCCTGCGTCCGGTCAAAGCCGTGATCCGTTGGCAGGAGGGCGATTATGCCGGCCTGGAATTCCTGCCGATCATTCCCCTTGAAGAACTGGTCCAATGGCTCGGCCTGCGGCGCGAACGCGAGGAACGCGAGAACTGATCGGGGACGCGTAAGCACTTTCGAGATCGCGTAGACCCTGGCGCTTCACCCCTTGCCATGGGGCGTCGCTGACGGAATAGTCGGCGTGCTGCGGGCAAGGGGGTGGCGATGGACCGATCCGGGCTGGAAGGGCGCGATGCACTGTTCGTGATGGCGCGGGTGCTGATCGCCAGCGTGTTCGTTGGGCTGGGCTTCGAACGGATCGCCGTCATGCTGGGTGGCGGTGTGCCATTCTCGCCCGGCGCATTCGGTTTCTCGGCATTCGAGGCGGCGGCCGGCATCGCGATCATGATCGGATGGCGGGTTGCGATCGTCGCGCCGTTGATGGCGGCCTTTCTGCTTGTGGATGCTGTCCTCTCGCACCCGTTCTGGGCGGTGCAGGCGACCGAGTTCCATGGCCAGTGGCTGCACTTTCTCAAGAATATGAGCGCGATCGGCGGCCTGCTCCTGCTGGCGCTCCTTGCCCGCTCGCGCGCGGCCGCCTGAGGTGGCGGATCCTGCCGCGCAGGGCCTGCTGCGCCTTCGCTCCCACACGCATGACGATGCGAAGGTCGGCTATGTCGAGCTGTTCTTCGATCTCGTCTTCGTCTTCGCGGTCACCCAGCTCAGTCATGGCCTGCTTGCGCATCTGACGCCGCTGGGCGCCATCCACACGGCCATGCTGCTGCTCGCGGTCTGGTGGGTGTGGATCTACACCGCATGGGTCACCAACTGGCTCGATGTCGAGCGGATGGCGGTGCGGCTGCTGCTGTTCGCGCTGATGGGGCTGGGGCTGCTCATGTCGCTCTCGATCCCGCAGGCTTTCGACGCGCGGGGCATGGTGTTCGTCACGGCTTTCCTGACTATCCAGATCGCGCGCCCGGCATTCATGCTTGCCGCGTTGCGCGGGCGCAGCCTCGACAATTATCGCAATTTCCAGCGCATCCTGATCTGGGCACTGCTCTCGGCGCCGCTCTGGATCGCCGGGGCGCTGGTGGAGGGACATGGGCGGACGCTCTGGTGGGCGGCGGCGCTCGCGATCGACTATGCCGGCCCCCTGCTCGGCTTCCTGGTGCCGGGGCTCGGCCGGACGCTGACCGGCACATGGAATGTCGAGGGGCATCATCTGGCGGAGCGCTGCGGGCTGTTCGTCATCATCGCGCTCGGCGAATCGGTGCTGATCACCGGAGCCACCTTCGCCGAAGTGCCGTGGAGCGCGCCCGAGATCGCCGGGTTCGCCAGTGCCTTTCTGGGCACCGTGGCGATGTGGTGGATCTATTTCAATGTCGGCGCGGTGCGCGGCAGCGAACGGATCGCGCATCATGACGATCCCGGGCGGATGGCGCGGCTCGCCTATACCTATCTCCACCTACCCATTGTCGCCGGCATCATCGTGACCGCCGCGGCCGACGAACTGGTGCTTGCGCATCCGGTCGGTCATGCGGCGGGCATGGCGGTCGCTACGATCCTGGGCGGGCCGGCGCTCTATCTGCTGGGCAACATGGCCTTCAAGCGCACCACGGCCGCGCATTTCCCGTTGTCGCACATGGTCGGGCTCGCGATGATCGCCGGGCTCGCCATGGTCGCCGGGCATATGGAGCCGGTGGCGCTTTCGGTCGCCACCACCGCGATCCTGCTGCTGGTCGCCGCCTGGGAGACACTGTCGTTCAGGCGCGGGGCCGCCTGACGTTATCGACTATTTGCCGCGCCGCTTGACCAGCCGGAGCGTCGGCCAGTCGCCCCTGTCGATCCGGCCGGCCAGCCGCAATCCCTGGCGACGATAGGCGCTGGCGACGCGCTCGGCCTGGCTGTCGAGAAGGCCGGCGAGGATCAGCGTGCCGCCTTCCTCCAGCGCGGCGGCGATGGGTGCTGCCATCTCGATCAGCGGACCCGCCAGGATATTGGCGATGATGAGGTCATAGGGCGCGCGGTGCCGCAGCATCCGATGCGACATGCCGGGGGCTACCGCAAGCGCCAGCCGGCCCTCCCGGTTGCCGATGCGGATGCCGTTCACGTCCGCATTCTCGCGGGTGACGTCGATCGCGATCGGATCGATGTCCGACGCGGTCGCATAGGCGTGGGGCCAGAGATGCATCGCGGCGAAGGCCAGCAAGCCGGTACCTGTGCCGAGATCGAGCATGTCGCGGAACACCAGTCCCTTCCGCTTCAGCGCATCCAGCGTCAGCAGGCAGCCGGTGGTCGTCTCATGCTGGCCGGTTCCGAAGGCCAGGCCCGCCTCGATCAGGAAGGCGCGTGTACCCGGCGGGGCCGTGCCGGTGTGTGTGGAGGTATGGACATAAAAGCGCCCCGCATGGACGGGCTCGAGCCCGGCCTGGCTCATCGTCAGCCAGTCCTGTTCGTCGAGCCGCTCGATCCTGGGCTTCTTGCGCCCGGCACTCGGCACCAATCTGCGAATGAGCGCGATCGCCTCGTCATCGGGCTCCATCTCGAAATAGGCGTCGAGCCGCCAGGCATCGGGATTGTCCGGCTCGTCCTCGCTGGTCATCAGCACCGGCGGGTATGGCAGCATGGCGAGTTCAGGCACATCGCCGTTCAGGGTCTGCGCCTCCGCCAAGGTGCAGGGCAGGGTGAGTTTCCAGCTATCGGACATAGCTTGCTCCATTCACGTCGAGGACCGCTCCGGTCATCGAGGGGGGCGCCGAGAATGCGCAAAATGCGGCGACTTCGGCCACTTCATCCGGATCGGCCACCTTGCCCAACGGAATGTCGGCAAGCAGGGCGGCGCCGTCCCGGCTCGCCAGATACTCCTCCGCCATGCCGGTCAGCGTGAAGCCGGGGCAGATCGCGAAGGCATGGATGCCCTCGTTCGCATAGGCGCGCGCGATCGTCTTGGTCATCGCGACCATGCCGGCCTTCGACGCGGCATAATGCCAGTGCGCCGGGCTGTCGCCGCGATGCGCGGCGCGGCTGGCGATATTGACGATGCGGCCACCCTCGCCGCGCTCGCGGAAATGCAGGACGGCGAGGCGGCAGAGCTCGGCGGACGCGGTCAGGTTGATCCGCATCGTCCGTTCCCAATCCGCGACCCATTGGTCGTGCGGCGTATCGATCGGCGTTGCTTCGAAGATGCCGGCATTGTTCACGAGCACATCGACCCGGCCGTCGAGCCGTTCGAGCGCATTTCCCCACAACCGGGCCGGTGTCGCGGGTTCGGAAAGGTCGCCATCGGCGCTGCCGGTGCCGACGATGCGGGCGCCGCCCCGTTCGAGCCGCGCGGCGATCGCTGCGCCGATCCCGCGGGTGGCGCCGGTAAGAAGGATATTGGTCATGGGGCCGCTTTAGCGGCCGAGTCCGCGTGAGCCTAGCATTGTTGGGCGGTCATCAGCCGATCCGGGCGACATAGCTACCGGCGGCCTGTTTCAGCGTGCCGATGCGCTGCGCCATCGTGCCGAACCCGGTTTCGAGCTGATCGATCTCGGTCGCGACATTCTCGGTATCGGCGCGGATCGCGGCGATCGTGCCCGACATCGAATCGGCGGCCAGGGCGGTCTCGTCGACCGCCGCGGTGATCATGGTGACGGTCTGGGCCTGCAATTCCATCGCATCGCGGATGCGCTCGGCAGAGGCCTGCACTTCGTTCACCGTCTGGCGGATCGACGCGCTGGTCTGCACCGTGGTGCGCGTGGCGGTCTGGATCGCCTCGATCTTCGCCGCGATCTCGTCGGTCGCGCGCGCGGTCTGGTTGGCCAGCGACTTCACTTCCTGCGCGACCACCGCGAAGCCGCGCCCGGCATCGCCGGCGCGCGCCGCCTCGATCGTCGCATTGAGCGCGAGCAAATTGGTCTGGCCGGCGATCTCGCGGATCAGCCCCAGGATCGATTCGATGGATTCAGCGTGGGAGGACAGCATCTGCGATACGCCGACCGCTTCACCCGCCTGGCTCGACGCGCGCGTCGCGATGTCGGCGGCGACCTCGACTTCGGCGCGCGCATCCTCGATCGCGCGGATCAGTCCGGCGGCGGTCTGCGCCGCCTCGCGCATCGCCAGCGCCGATTGTTCGGCGGCTGACGCCACTTCGGACGCCTTGCTGAGCATGCCGCGCGCCGAAGCGGAGGCGCCATGCGCCTGGCTGCGCAGCGACTGGCCGAGCTCGGAGGCGATCTCGACCTCGCTCGCGATGCGTTCGTTGAAGGTCCCCGCGCGTTCGGCGCGTTCTGCGCGCGATTGCTGGACGTTCCGTGAACGGATGAAATCGGCCATGATCTCGGCCTCGATCACGCCGATGCGCTGGATCGCCTCGACGCCCCTGCGATAGCGGTCGGGCTCATGCCCGATGGCGTCCCACAGCGCCTCGGTCGCCCGGTTGCCGGCGTGGCAGAGCGCACCGAGCAAGCTGTAGAGCGGAACCCCCGCAGCGCGGATATAAGCGGCGTGGCCGATCGCCAGATCGGCCCAGGCCTGGCTGGTCGGATCGGCGAATTTCGCGAGGATGTAATCGCGGCTGGCGGCGACCGCCTCGGCCCGCTTGGCCTCGCCATATTGATGCCGGATCGGCGCCGCCCCCTTGGAACGCAGGAACTGCTCCCAGAAATCGCGCGCGATGCTTTCGGCCGATGGCCCGATCAGGGCGTGGACGTCTCGGCAGGCGGGCGCGAGCTGACCGTCCCAGTCGAAATCGGCCAGGCGCTCCGCGATGGAAATCGTGATCTGCTGATCGGCCTTGCTCATGGCTGCGCCCCCGGAATGTGCATGGGGAACGGGCATAGCCCCAGTTGGTTAATGACCTGTTAGTTGGGCGCATGGCGTGTTGCATGCTGGCAATCTTGGGCTTAGGGCCGGTCCCGCAAGTCAAGATGCCGGGGCTGCCCATGGCGCCATCCGGCCATTGCGACTTGCAAGCACAGGCCCTAACAGCGTCCCGGAATCCAAGGGGGATATGATGACTCGCAATCCCAAACGGCCGCTGTCGCCGCATCTGGGCATCTGGAGATGGGGGCCGGCCATGGCCGTTTCCATCATGCACCGCGTGACGGGCAACGGCCTTGCCGTGGTTGGCGCGATCGCATTCGTCTGGTGGCTGGCTGCCGCCGCGAGCGGACCTGAGGCCTACGAGACCTTCATGAGCTGGGCGACCTGGTGGCCCGGCTATGTCGTCGCGATCGGCCTGACCTGGGCATTCTTCCAGCACCTGTTTTCGGGCCTGCGCCATTTCGTGCTCGATACCGGCGCCGGATACGAGCTCCAGTCGAACAAGCTGTGGTCGCTCGGCATCTTCGCAGCGGCGGTCTTCGCCACGATCGGATTGTGGATGATCATTCTCGGGAAGGGCCTCTGATGGGTAGCGGCACCGGAATCGGCCGCGTTCGCGGCCTCGGCTCGGCCAAGCACGGATCGCATCACTGGCTGATCCAGCGCATGACCGCGCTCGGCAACCTCGTCCTGCTCCTGTGGTTCGTCTTCTCGCTCGTCCGCCTGCCCGGTTTCGACCACGGCACCGTGGTCGCCTGGTTGTCGAGCCCGCTCGCGGCGGTGCCGATGATCCTGCTCGTCGTCAGCGTCTTCTGGCACCTGCGCATCGGCATGCAGGTGATGATCGAGGATTACGTCCATGACGACGCGCTGCGTGTGCTGAGCATCGTCCTTCTCAACTTCTACGCGATCGGCGGCGCCGCGCTCGGCGTCTTCTCCATTGCCCGCATCGCCTTCGGTGGAGCCCCCGCCTGATGACGCAAGCCTATAAGATCATCGATCATATGTACGACGCCGTGGTTGTCGGTGCCGGCGGTTCCGGCCTGCGCGCCACCATGGGCATCGCCGAGAAGGGGTTGAAGACGGCTTGCATCACCAAGCTGTTCCCGACGCGCTCGCACACCGTCGCGGCGCAGGGCGGCATCGCCGCCAGCCTCGGCAATATGGGCCCCGACCACTGGACCTGGCACATGTACGATACCGTCAAGGGATCGGACTGGCTGGGCGACCAGGACGCGATCGAATATATGGTGCGCGAAGCGCCGGCCGCGGTGATCGAGCTCGAACATGCGGGCGTGCCGTTCAGCCGCACCGACGAGGGCAAGATCTACCAGCGGCCATTTGGCGGCCATATGCAGAATATGGGCGCCGGCCCGCCGGTGCAGCGCACCTGCGCCGCGGCGGACCGTACCGGCCACGCGATGCTCCACGCGCTCTATCAGCAGAGCCTGAAGTACGACGCGGACTTCTTCATCGAATATTTCGCGCTCGACCTGATCATGGAAGGCGGCGAGTGCAAGGGCGTCATCGCGCTTTGCATGGAGGATGGCTCCATCCACCGTTTCCGCAGTCATGCCGTGGTGCTCGCCACCGGCGGTTCGGGGCGCACCTATTTCTCCGCCACCTCGGCGCATAGCTGCACCGGCGACGGCGGCGGCATGGTGCTGCGTGCGGGTCTGCCGCTGCAGGACATGGAATTCGTCCAGTTCCATCCCACCGGCATCTATGGCGCGGGCGTGCTCATCACCGAGGGCGCGCGCGGCGAGGGTGGTTATCTGACCAACTCGGAAGGCGAGCGCTTCATGGAGCGCTATGCCCCCTCCGCCAAGGATCTCGCCAGCCGCGACGTCGTCGCGCGCTCGATGGCGATGGAAATGCGCGAGGGACGCGGCGTCGGCAAGAACGGCGATCATATCTTCCTGCACCTGGATCATATCGATCCGGCGGTGCTCGCGGAACGCCTGCCCGGCATCACCGAGACCGGCAAGATCTTCGCGGGCGTCGATCTGACGCGCCAGCCGCTGCCCGTCACGCCGACCGTCCATTACAATATGGGCGGCATCCCCTGTAACTATCACGGCGAAGTCGTGACGCTGAAGGACGGCAATCCCGACAGCGTCGTCCCCGGCTTGTTCGCGGTCGGCGAAGCGGCGTGCGTTTCGGTCCATGGCGCCAACCGCCTCGGTTCCAACTCGCTGATCGACCTTGTGGTGTTCGGCCGCGCGACCGGCTTCCGCATCGCGGAGTTGATCAAGCCCAACAGCAAGCATGGCGCGATCAACACCGAAGCCGATGACAAGGCGCTCGGCCGTCTCGACCGGTATCGCAATGCTGCCGGCGGCACGCCGACGGCGAAGATCCGCCTCGACATGCAGCACACGATGCAGAAGCATTGCGCGGTGTTCCGCGACACCGAGCTGCTGCGCGAGGGCCAGGGCCTGATCGACAAGGTCTATGCCAGTCTGCAGGACGTCGGCGTCACCGATCGTTCGCTGATCTGGAACACCGACCTCGTCGAGACGCTGGAGCTCGACAACATGCTGCCCCAGGCGGTGGTGACGATGCATTCGGCCGCCAACCGCAAGGAAAGCCGCGGCGCACACATGCACGAGGATTATCCCGATCGCGACGACGCGAACTGGATGAAGCACACGATCAGCTGGTTCGAAAAGGGTGCGGTGACGCTCGATTCCCGCCCGGTCCACGAATATACGCTGACCGACGAAGTGGATTACATCAAACCCAAGGCACGGGTTTACTGATCGGATCGGGGCTCCTTCGGGAGCCCCTTTTCGTTGAGGCCCGGAGCATCCGAGGAGAATGAGATGACCGCGATTCAGGATATTGCGCTGAAGACCATCACCGGCGCTGACGCGTCGCTGGACGACTATGCGGGCAAGGTGGTGCTCGCGGTCAACGTCGCCTCGAAATGCGGGCTCACGCCGCAATATGAAGGGCTGGAGGCGCTCTACGCGCGATATCGCGACCAGGGGCTGGTGGTTGCCGGTTTCCCCGCCAATGATTTCGGCGCGCAGGAGCCGGGGAGCAACGACGAGATCGCCGAATTCTGCACGACCAATTTCGGCGTCGATTTTCCGATGTTCGAGAAGATCCAGGTCACCGGCGCCGACAAGCACCCGCTCTATGCCGCGCTGACCAGCGCAGCACCCACGGCGCTCGGTGATCCCGAGGCGTTCCGCGAACGGCTGCGTGGCTTCGGCATGACGCCCAATCCCGAGCCCGAAATACTCTGGAATTTCGAGAAATTCCTGATCGGCCGCGACGGCGCGGTCGTCGGCCGTTTCGCGCCGACCACCGCGCCCGACGATACCGCTCTTGTCGCGGCGATTGAGGCGGAATTGGCGAAGGGTTAGAGGCTTGAACTCATTGCATGGCCCGTACGTCATGCCAGCGTAGGCTGGCATCTTCTACAGAATGAAGCGGGATCTGGTTGGGAGATGCCTGCCTGCGCTGGCATGACGGCGGGAGAGTCTACCCCGCGTCGGAACCGCCGGTCTCATCCACTGCGTTGAATTCGGTCGCGCGGGTCTGATGGCCCGGATCCATGCCCTGTTTCAGCATCTCGATCGCGGCGGCGGCGACAGGGGAGAGGCCGGCGCCGTCCGCAAACACCTTCGCCTTCATCCGCGGATCCCAGAACATGCGGATATGGTCGGCGACGGCCGCCACCGCATGATCATGCTGCATCGCGCCCAGATTCCGCGCGATCTGGTTGGCCATGTAGATCAGGCGCTCCTGCCCGTTCACTCCGCCGCCTCCAGCGGCGCGATCCGCCGCGAGCGCTCGGACAGCGCTTCATAATCCTCCTGCCAGTCGGTGGGGCCGTTGGATGGCGTCACCTGGACGGCGGTCACCTTGTATTCGGGGCAGTTGGTGGCCCAGTCCGAGAAATCGGTGGTCACCACATTGGCCTGCGTCGCGGGATGGTGGAAGGTGGTGTAGACGACGCCCGGCGCGACGCGATCGGTGATCAGCGCGCGCAGCGTGGTTTCGCCCGATCGGCTGGCCAGGCGCACCCATTCGCCGTCCTTCAGGCCGCGATCCTCGGCATCGACCGGATGGATCTCCAGCCGGTCCTCGGGATGCCAGGCGGTGTTCGCGGTCCGCCGCGTCTGCGCGCCGACATTGTAGTGGCTGAGGATGCGGCCGGTCGTCAGCAGCAGCGGGAAGCGCGGGCCGGTCTTTTCGTCCGTCGGCACATAGTCGGTCACGACGAACTTGCCCTTGCCGCGCACGAAGCCGTCGATATGCATTGTCGGCGTGCCTTCCGGCGCGGCCTCGTTCACCGGCCATTGCAGCGAACCCGCTTCGTCGAGGCGACGGAAGTTCACGCCGGCGAAGCTCGGCGTCAGCCGCGCGATCTCGTCCATGATCTCGCTGGGATGGGTATAATTCCAGTCGAGCCCCATCGCGCGCGCCAGTTCCTGCGTCACTTCCCAGTCGGCATAGCCGTTGATCGGGGTCATCACCTTGCGCACCGGCTGGATGCGCCGCTCGGCGTTGGTGAAGGTGCCGTCCTTCTCCAGGAAGGTCGATCCGGGCAGGAAGATATGTGCGTAATTGGCGGTTTCGTTGAGGAACAGGTCCTGGACGATCACGCATTCCATCGCGGCGAGACCGGCGGAGACATGGCGCGTATCGGGATCGGACTGGAGGATGTCCTCGCCCTGGATATAGATCGCCTTGAAGCTGCCATCGACGGCGGCGTCGAGCATGTTGGGAATGCGCAGGCCCGGCTCCGCATCCAGGCTGACACCCCAGTCATCCTCGAACAATGCACGCGTCGTGCCGTCGGAAATGTGGCGGTATCCCGACAATTCGTGCGGGAAGCTGCCCATGTCGCACGCGCCCTGGACGTTGTTCTGTCCGCGCAAGGGATTCACGCCCACGCCGGGCCGGCCGATATTGCCCGTCGCCATGGCGAGATTGGCGATCGCCATCACCGTCGACGATCCCTGGCTGTGCTCGGTCACGCCCAGCCCGTAATAGATCGCACCGTTCCCGCCCGTGGCATAAAGCCGCGCCGCGGCGCGCAGCTCCGCCGGATCGACCAGCGTGACGGGGGCCAGCGTCTCGGGGCTGTTCTTCTCGAGCGAGACGAAATCGGCCCAGTCGCGATACTCGTCCCAGTCGCAGCGCTCGCGGATAAAGGTCTCGTCGGCGAGCCCTTCGGTGACGACGACATGCGCCAGCGCGGTCAGCACCGCGACATTGGTGCCCGGACGCAGCGGCAGATGGTGCGCCGCCTCGATATGCGGCGAGCGGACGAGATCGGTGCGGCGCGGATCGATCACGATCAGCTTCGCGCCCTCGCGCAGCCGCTTCTTCATTCGGCTGCCGAACACCGGATGCGCGTCGGTCGGGTTGGCGCCGATCACCAGCATCACATCGGTATGCTCGACGCTGTCGAAATCCTGTGTGCCGGCGGAGGTGCCGAAAGTGGTCTTCAACCCATAGCCCGTCGGCGAATGGCAGACGCGCGCGCAGGTATCGACATTGTTGTTGCCGAAACCCGCGCGAATCAGCTTCTGGACGAGGAAGGTCTCCTCGTTGGTGCAGCGGCTGGAGGTGATGCCGCCGATCGAGCGCTGGCCGTATTTCGCCTGGATCCGCTTCAGTTCCGAGGCCGCATGGGCGAACGCCTGTTCCCAGCTCACTTCCTGCCAGGGCTGGTCGATGCTTGCACGGATCATCGGCTTGGTGATCCGCTCCTCATGCTGGGCGTAGCCCCAGGCGAAACGGCCCTTGACGCAGCTATGGCCGCGATTGGCCTTGCCGTCCTTCCACGGCACCATGCGGACGAGCTGTTCGCCGCGCATTTCCGCGCGGAAGGTGCAGCCGACGCCGCAATAGGCGCAGGTGGTGACGACCGAGCGTTCGGGCGTGCCGATCTCGATCAGCGACTTCTCGCTCAAGGTCGCGGTCGGGCAGGCCTGCACGCATGCACCGCATGAAACGCATTCGGACGAGAGGAAATCGTCTTCGGCGGTGCCCGCCGAAACCTTGGACCCGAAGCCGCGGCCCTGGATGGTCAGCGCGAAGGTGCCCTGAACCTCTTCGCAGGCGCGCACGCAGCGCGAGCAGACGATGCATTTCGAGGATTCGAAGTCGAAATAGGGATTGGACCGGTCCTTGGCCTGGCCGAGGTGATTCTCGCCCTGATAGCCGTAGCGCACGTCGCGCAGCCCGACCGCGCCCGCCTGGTCCTGCAATTCGCAATCGCCATTGGCTGCGCAGGTCAGGCAATCGAGCGGGTGATCGGAGATATAGAGCTCCATCACGCCCTTGCGCAGCTTTTGCAGCCTGGGGGTCTGGGTATGCACGGTCATGCCCGGCGCGACGGGCGTGGTGCAGGATGCCGGCGTGCCGCGTGCGCCGTCGATCTCGACCAGGCAGAGCCGGCACGATCCGAACTGCTTGAGCGAATCGGTCGCGCAGAGCTTGGGGATCGCGGTGCCGATCTCCGCCGCGGCGCGCATCACCGTGGTGCCGGCGGGAACAGTGACGGCGCGCCCGTCGATGGTGAGCGTCACCGTCTGTTCCGATTGGGATTCGGGCGTGCCGAAATCGGTCTGGCGGGAATAGGTCATGCGGCCCGATCCTGACGATAGGAGGCGAGATCCTCGGGGGTGTTGAAATTGTGGAACATGGCGTCGAGCGCGACGGTGCGGGCGCCGGACAGGGCGATCCAGCCGCGCATCGTGCGATCGTCCTGCGTGACGAGATGCTGGTGGAGCGCGTCGGCGAGATCCGCTCGCCACAGGCCGATCAGCGGCTGCCCTTTCGCCACCGCATTGGCATTACCCAGCAGGGCTGGCAGGTTTGCCGGAAGTGGCAATATGTCGCATCCTGCGGTCAATACTGTCTCGAAGCCGTGGTCGCGGGCATGGTGGAGCGCGGCGCATAGCCCACCCAAGGGCCCCTGATCCGGCGCCGGGCGATCGGGGATCATGGTCAGCCCCGGCCAGTCGCGCCCGACCACGACCAGTGCGTCGGTCTGCGCGCCCAGTGCGCCGGTGACATGATCGAGCAGGGGCGTGCCATCGAGCGATGCGAGCGCCTTGTCGCTGCCGAAGCGGCGCGATCGGCCGCCGGCGATGATCGCGCCCAGGGTCCGGCCGCGCGTCATTCGGCGGCTTCCTTCAATCCGAAATCCTCGGGGAAATGATGGAGCGCGCTGAGCACGGGATAGGGCGTGAACCCGCCGAGCGCGCAGAGCGAACCGAACTTCATCGTCTCGCACAGTTCCTCGACAAGCGCGATATTGGCCAGCCTGTTCTCGTTTGCGACGATCCGGTCGATCGTCTCCACGCCGCGCGTCGATCCGATCCGGCACGGCGTGCATTTGCCGCAGCTTTCGACCGCGCAGAATGCCATCGCGAAACGTGCTTGCGCCGCCATGTCGACCCGGTCGTCGAACACGGTCACGCCGCCATGGCCGATCAGGCCGTCGCGCGCCGCAAAGGCCTCATAGTCGAACGGCGTGTCGAACAGCGCCGGCGGGAAATAGGCGCCGAGCGGCCCGCCCACCTGCACCGCGCGCACCGGCCGGCCGCTCTCGGTGCCGCCGCCGATCGCGTCCACCAGTTCGCCCAGCGTGATGCCGAATGCGGTTTCGAACAGGCCGCCATGGCGGATATTGCCGGCGAGCTGGATCGGCATGGTCCCGCGCGAGCGCCCCATGCCGTAATCGGCATAGGCCTGCGGCCCTTCGGCCAGCACGAAGGGCACGGCGGCGAGCGTCAGCACATTGTTGATGACCGTCGGGCGCCCGAACAGCCCCTGGTGCGCCGGAAGCGGCGGTTTGGCGCGGACCTCGCCGCGCTTGCCCTCCAGCGAGTTGAGCAATGACGTCTCCTCGCCGCAGACATAGGCGCCGGCACCGGTACGCACCTCGATCCTGAAGGGCGCGACGATCGAACGGCTCGCTTCGACGGCGGCCTCAAGCTTGGCGATGGCATGCGGATATTCGGAGCGGAGATAGACGAAGCCGGTATCGGCGCCCGTCGCCAGCCCGGCGATCGCCATGCCCTCGATCAGCAGATAGGGATCGCCTTCGATCAGCATGCGATCGGCGAAGGTGCCGCTGTCGCCCTCATCGGCGTTGCAGACGATATATTTGCGGGCGCCCGGCGCATCGAGCACCGTCTTCCACTTGATGCCGGCGGGAAAACCCGCGCCGCCGCGCCCGCGCAGGCCCGATGCGGTGACGGTCTCGACGATCTGTTGCGGCGTCATCGCGCGCGCGGCGGCAAGGCCCGCCCAGCCGCCGGTCGCTTCGTAATCGTTGAGCGACAAGGGCCGCGTCCGTCCGGCGCGCGCGAAGGTCAGTCGAGTCTGGGCGGCGATGAAGGGATGGGCCGTGACGTCGCCGATGCGGATCGCGTCCGCGCGCCCGTCCAGGATCGCGGCGACATCGGCGGGCGAGACCGGACCATAGCCGATGCGTTCGCCGTCCGCCTCGATCTCCACCAGCGGTTCCAGCCAGTGCATGCCCCAGCTCGACACCCGCACGATCTCCGCGTCGGGGGTGGCGCTGGCGAACGCCTTGGCCACCCGGTCCGCGCCACAGGCGATGGCCAGCGCATCGTCGGAAATCAGGATCCGCATCACATCGCCTCGATCAATGCGCCGAGCGACGCCTGGTCGAGCCGCGCATGCACGTCGCCGTCCAGCATCGCATTGGGGCCGACGCTGCACAGCCCCAGGCAATAGACGGGCTCGATCGCCACGCGATCGCCGGCCTGCGATCGCGCCCATTCGGCCAGCGGTTCGGATCCGCGCGCCTGACAGGCTTCAGCGCGGCACAGTTTGATCACCGGGCGTGGTTCGGGGCTGGTGCGGAAATCATGGTAGAAGCTGACGACGCCGTGCACCTCCGCGCGGCTCAGGTTCAGCGCGTGCGCGATCGTGCGGATCGCGGTTTCGTCGATCCAGCCATGATCGGCCTGGATGGCATGGAGGATCGGCAGCAGCGCGCCCTCGCGATGCGCGTGGCGGCTGATGATCGCCCTGACATCCTCTTGTCTGGCTGCGTCGTTCGGCAGGTTCATGGCCTCAGCGGTCACGCAAATCAACGCAAAGGTCAAATTGAGAGCCGTTATCCTTGATAGGCATTATCTATCATGAAGCGCGCGAAGATGCCGCCAGCTCGATCGTCTCGGCCACTGCCAGTGCCGCGCGCGCGAGCGGCGAAAGTGGCTCGCGATCGAGCACGACCAAGCCGATGCTGTTCGGTGGCGCTGGATCGACGATCTCTATCACGCGCAGTTCGGGATCGCCCGCGACGAACTCGGCATGGCTGTCGGTGACGATGCTCGACAATCCGCCATGCGCCACCATCGAAAGCAGCGCCACATAGGAATCTGCGGTGGCGACCGGCGTGATCGAAAGGCCGAGCCGCGCCAGATGCGCATCGAGGATCCGGCGATTCTGCATGCCTTGATGGAGCAGGCAGAGCGGGGTCGCCGCGACGTCACGCCAGGTGACGGCATCGCTGGTGCCGAGCGGCGAATCGGTGCGCGCCGCGAACATGTAGCGTTCGGAATAAAGCGGCACCGCGCGCACCTGGGCCGGCGGATCGTCGTGGAGATAGGTCAGCCCCGCCTCCAGCTCGTAATCGAGGAGCGCGCGCTCGATCTCTCGCGAGGTGAGCGACCGGATCGTCACTTGCAGCCGGGGGTGCTGGGCGCGCAGCGCGCGCATCAGATGGCCGATGCATGGCATGGCTGCCGGGATCGCGCCGATGCGCAGCTCGCCGCGCAGCGGACCCGCCGGTGCGTCGATCGCGCGGCGCAGGCCTTCATGGTCGGCAAGCAACTGGCGCGCGAAGGGCAGGATGGCATGCCCCTCCGGCGTCAGGTCGATAAAGCGCCGGTCGCGCACCACCAGTCTCTTGCCGAGCATCTCTTCCAGCGCGGCGATGCCGGCGGACAGCGTCGGCTGGGTGACGTGGCAGGCTTCGGCGGCGCGCGCGAAATGCTTTTCGCGGGCCAGCGCGACGAAATAGTCGAGAAAGCGAAGCTGCATGGTTGGGAGTTAGACCAACGGCCCTCTCCTGTCATTCCCGTGCAAGCGGGAATGACGGCGAGTGATTTACCCCCTGAACAACCGCTCCGCATGCCAGCGGATATGGTCGTCCATGAAGGACGAGATGAAATAATAGCTGTGATCGTAACCCGGCTGCATGCGCAAGGTGAGCGGGATGCCGGCCGTCTCGCAAGCGGCCTGCAACAGTTCGGGCCTGAGCTGCTCGAGCAGGAAATTGTCCGCCGCGCCCTGGTCGACCAGGATTTCGGCCACGCGCGCGCCATCCTCGATCAGCGCGGTCGCGTCATAGGCACGCCAGCTCGCGCGATCTTCGCCCAGATAGCCGCCCAGCGCCTTGTGCCCCCAGGGGCATTGGCCCGGCGCGCTGATCGGCGCGAAGGCGGAGACGCTGCGGAAGCGTGTCGGATGCTTGAGCGCGATGGTCAGCGCGCCATGCCCACCCATCGAATGGCCGGTGATCGCCTGACGATCCATGTCGGCAGGGAAATGCGCCGCGACGAGTCCGGGCAGTTCCTCGGTGACATAGGAATACATCCGAAAATTGGCGCGCCACGGTTCGGCGGTGGCGTCGACATAGAAGCCGGCGCCCTTGCCGAAATCATAGCCTTCGTCGTCGGGCACGTCGTCGCCGCGCGGCGACGTATCCGGACAGACGATGATGACGCCGAGTTCGGCCGCCGCGCGCCGATACTCGCCCTTCTCCATGACATTGGCATGGGTGCAGGTGAGGCCGGAGAGATACCAGAGCACCGGCAGTTTCGCACCCGGGGCTTCCGCCTGAGGGGGCAGGAAGACCGCGAAGGTCATGTCGGTGCCGGTTTCGGCGGACGTATGGCGATAGACGCCCTGCGTTCCGCCGAAGCTCCTGTTGGTCGAGACGGTTTCGAGCGTCATTGATCTATCGGATCAGGCGGCCGGGCGGTGCAGGGCGCACAGCTTGTTGCCGGCGGGATCGCGCAGATAGGCGAGATAGAGCTTGCCGAAGCCGCCCTCGCGGAAGCCCGGCGGATCCTCGCACGCCACGCCGCCATTGGCGACGCCCGCCGCATGCCAGGCATCGGCCTGTTCGGGCGAACTGGCGGCAAAGCCGATCGTGCCGCCATTGGCATGGCACGCGGCCTGGCCGTCGATCGGCGCGGTCACCATGAAGATGCCGCCGTTATTGGCGTAGATCAGCCGGCCATGATCATCGACGCGCGCCGGCCTGCCGCCGAGTGCGCTGAACGTGGCGTCATAAAAAGCCTTGGATTCGTCGAGGTCGTTCGAACCGACCATCACATGTGAGAACATGGCAGCTTCTCCCTGTCGCTCCGTGGTTTCAGAACACGACGACCGAACGGATGCTCTCGCCGGCGTGCATCAGGTCGAAGCCCTTGTTGATCTCTTCGAGGCTGAGCACATGGGTGATCATCGGATCGATCTCGATCTTGCCGTTCATATACCAGTCGATGATCTTTGGCACGTCGGTCCGGCCCTTGGCGCCGCCGAACGCGGTGCCCTTCCAGACGCGGCCGGTGACGAGCTGGAACGGGCGCGTGGCGATTTCCTTGCCAGCTTCGGCGACGCCGATGATGATGCTTTCGCCCCAGCCGCGATGGCAGCATTCCAGCGCGGTGCGCATCACTTCGGTATTTCCGGTGGCGTCGAAGCTGTAATCGGCGCCGCCATCGGTGAGCTGAAGCACTTCGGCGATCACCTCGTCGCGGCTCTTGCCCTTGCCGTTGATGAAATGGGTCATGCCGAACTTGCGGCCCCATTCCTCGCGATCGGGATTGATGTCGACGCCGACGATCACGTCCGCGCCCACCATCTTGGCGCCCTGGATCACGTTGAGGCCGATGCCGCCCAGGCCGAAGACGACGACTTTCTCGCCCACCTGCACCTTCGCCGTGTTCACGACCGCGCCGACGCCGGTGGTGACGCCGCAGCCGACATAGCAGCTCGTCTTGAACGGCGCGTCCTCGCGGATCTTCGCCACCGCGATCTCGGGCAGCACGGTGAAGTTGGAGAAGGTCGAGCAGCCCATATAATGGAAGATGGGCTGGCCCTTGTAGCTGAAGCGCGTTGTGCCGTCGGGCATCAGACCCTTGCCCTGGGTTGCGCGGATCGCGGTGCACAGATTGGTCTTGCCGCTGAGGCACGATTTACACTGGCGGCATTCGGGGGTGTAGAGCGGGATGACATGATCGCCGGGGACGACGGAGGTGACGCCGGCGCCCACCTCGCGCACGATGCCCGCGCCTTCATGTCCCAGGATCGAGGGGAAGATGCCCTCGCTGTCGAAGCCGTCGAGCGTATAGGCGTCGGTATGGCAGATGCCCGTCGCCATGATCTCGACGAGCACTTCGCCGGCCTTGGGCCCTTCCAGGTCGACTTCGACGATCTCCAGCGGCTTCTTGGCTTCGAATGCGACGGCGGCGCGGGTCTTCATGGGCTTCCTCCCCAGGGAACAGGATTGTGGACGGGCGTCTAAAGATGCCTATCAGAAGCGACAAGTGTCATCGACATTGTCTATCTTTGATAGACCAGAGTCTGTTGGGAAATGCGCTCTTCCGCACATTTCCAAACAGACTCTCATCCCAGCGATGCGGCCTTGGCTGCGGCAGCGGTGATCGCTGCGGGATCGGGCGCGCCCTTGCCGACCATCCAGCTTCCGCCGACGCACAGCACCTGGGGGATCGCGAGCCAGTCGGGCGCGGTTTCCGGGGTGATCCCGCCGGTCGGGCAGAAACGGCAATCGGCGAAGACGGGAGTCAGGCTCTTGAGCGCCGGGGTGCCGCCCGCCGCCATGGCGGGGAAGAATTTGAAATGGGTCAGGCCGAGATCGAGGCCGCGCATGATATCGCCGGCATTGGCGGTGCCGGGCAGGAAGGGAATGCCGCTTTCCACCGCCGCCTTGCCCAAGGGCTCGGTCAGCCCGGGTGAGACGATGAATTCGGCGCCCGCGTCGATACTGGCGCGCAGATTTTGTGGGTTGAGCACGGTGCCCGCGCCGACGATCGCGCCGTCGACGCGCTTCATTTCACGGATCGCGTCGAGCGCGGCCGCTGTGCGCAGCGTAACTTCCAGCACCCTGAGCCCGCCAGCGACCAGCGCCTCGGCGATCGGGCGGGCATGGGCGAAATCCTCGATCACCAGCACTGGGATAACGGGCGCGGTGCGCATGATGGCTTCGATGGGTTTCATATGTCTTGATCGTCCCCAATCCGTTCGGGCCGAGCCTGTCGAAGCCCTGTTCTTCTACTTTGGAACCAAGGGAAAGGCAGGGCTTCGACAGGCTCGGCCCAAGCGGATTTCCCCGATAATCTCTTGTCTATAATCCCGCGAAGGTCAGCATCGCCGATGCGCCGCGCTCCGCCTCGTCGGCGCCGCGCCGCATCAGCGCGAACAGTTCGCGGCCGGTGCCCATCGCTGGCGGCGGCGGATCGGCCGGCATGCGCGACGCCCATTCCGCGTCGCTCACCAGCGCGGTCAGCTCGCCGCGTGTCGCGCAGACACGGACGATGTCGCCGTCGCGCAGCCGGGCCAGCGGTCCGTCGTTGAGCGCTTCGGGGGTGGCATGGATCGCCGCCGGCACCTTGCCCGACGCGCCGGACATGCGCCCGTCGGTGACCAGCGCGACGCGGAAGCCCTTGTCTTGCAGCACGCCCAGCGATGGCGTCAGCTTGTGCAGTTCGGGCATGCCATTGGCATGCGGCCCCTGGAAACGGACGACCACGACGACATCGCGTTCGAGCTCGCCCGCCTTGAACGCGGCGATCACCTGATCCTGATCGGAGAAGACGCGCGCCGGTGCCTCAATCGTCCAGCGATCGGGGGCGACCGCGCTGGTCTTGATCATCGCGCGGCCGAGATTGCCGGTCAGCAGTCGCATGCCGCCATCGGGCATGAACGGTGCCGCGACCGGGCGGAGCAGGCTGTCGTCACGGGTCTCCGCGACGTCGTTCCAGACCAGGACCTTGCCGTCGAGCGCGGGTTCCGCAGCATAGGCGTTCAGATCGCCGTCCCACACCGTCATGATATCGCCATGCAGCAGTCCCGCCGCGATCAGTTCGCGGATAACGAAGGCCATGCCGCCCGCCGCGTGGAAATTGTTCACGTCGCCGGCGCCGTTGGGATAGACGCGCGCGATCAGCGGCACTGCCGCCGACAGCCGGTCCATATCCTCCCAGTCGATCAGGATGCCGGCGGCGCGGGCGATCGCGGGCAGATGGATGGCGTGGTTGGTCGATCCGCCGGTCGCGAGCAGACCGACGGCCGCGTTCACGATCGCACGCTCGTCCACGCACAGGCCGAGCGGACGATAGTCCTGGCCGTCCCAGCCGATCGCGGTGAGGCGGTGCACCGCCGCGCGCGTCAGTTCCTGGCGCAGCTTGGTGCCGGGATGGACGAAGGCGGCGCCGGGCACGTGCAGGCCCATCACCTCCATCATCATCTGGTTGGAATTGGCGGTGCCGTAGAATGTGCAGGTGCCCGCGCCATGATAGCTGGCGGCTTCCGCCTCCAGCAGTTCGTCGCGCGATGCCTTGCCCTCGGCATAGAGCTGGCGGACGCGCTGCTTTTCCTTGTTGGCGAGGCCCGACGGCATCGGTCCCGCCGGGATCAGGATCGTTGGCAGATGGCCGAAGCGTAATGCGCCGATCAGCAGCCCGGGGACGATCTTGTCGCAGATGCCGAGCAGCGCCGCGCTTTCGAACATGCCGTGGCTGAGCGCGATCGCGGTGCCCATGGCGATGGTGTCGCGGCTGAACAGCGACAATTCCATGCCGATCTGGCCCTGGGTGACACCGTCGCACATCGCCGGCACGCCGCCGGCCACCTGCGCCGTGGCGCCGGCCTCGCGCGCGAAGACCTTCATCTGCTCAGGGTATCGCCCATAGGGCTGATGGGCGGAGAGCATGTCGTTATAGGCGGTGACGATGCCGATGTTCATCGCCTTGCCGCCGCGGATCGCGGCCTTGTCGTCGCCCGCCGCGGCGAAGCCATGCGCGAGATTGCCGCACGACAGGCGGGGCCGATCGATGCCGGTCTCTCGTTCGCGCTCGATCAGGTCGAGATAGGCGTCGCGCCCCGCTCTCGACCGTTCGATCACCCGATCGGTGACGGCGGCGATTTCGGGGTGCAGGGTCATGCGCGGTCCCTTCTCAATCGGTCAGCCAGTGGATGTCGATCGGCTGCTCGTAATCGGCGAGCACGCGGCCGATCGGTACGCTGGAACTGGGGCCATCGGCGATCGCACGTTCCAGAACCTTCTGCTTTTCGGCGCCCTTGATCGCGATGGTCAGCGTGCGCGCCGAAAGGATCGCGGCACGGGTCAGCGTCACGCGCGCCACCGGCGCCTCGGCGGGCAGCGGATCGGGCATCACGCCCACCGCGCGTCGCGCCTTCGGGCCGTTCAGCGCCTCGTCGAGATCGGGGCCGGGAAAGATCGAGGCGGTATGCCCGTCGGTGCCGATGCCCAGCCACACCAGATCGGGCGGCCAGTGCAGGTCCTGCAGCCGCGCATCGGCGGCGTTGCCCGCCAGCTTGTGGTCCTTGTTCTCGGTGGCGATGGGCAGAACGCGCGCGCCGAGCGGAATGAAGACCTTGGCGATGCTCGCGACGTTGCTCAGCGGATCGTTGACCGCCACCAGACGGTCGTCGGTCGGGATGATCGTGACGTTCTTCCACTTGAGCTTGGCCTTGGCCAGCTTGGCGAAGATCGGAGCGGGCGTGCCGCCGCCGGGGAACGCCACCAGCGCCTGGCCGCGCGCGTCCAGCGCCTGTTCGATGATGAAGCCGATGTCGCCGGCAACGGCGTCGGCCCATTCATCCTCGTCCTCATAATCCCAGAATTCGGCTTCGATCATGTCCGGTCCTCAGTCATTCCAAAAATCATCAATCATGCCCGGATCAATCGTGCCACGTCACGCCATCGCGCTCGGTCAGCGCGATCGCCAGCGACGGGCCCCAGCTTCCCGCGCCGTAGGGCTTGGGCTTCATCCCGTTCTTCGCCCAGCCGGCCCGGATCGCGTCGATCCAGTCCCACTGCGCTTCCACCTCGTCGCGGCGGACGAACAAGGTTGGATCGCCCTCGATCAGGTCGAGCAGCAGCCGCTCATAGGCGATGCGCCGGCGCGTGCCGGCAAAGGCGTGGGTCAGCGACAGGTCGAGCGGCACCTCGCGCAGATGGATGCCTTCGCGGTCGAGGCCGGGTTCCTTCGCCATCACCAGCAGTCGGATATATTCCTCCGGTTGCAGGCGGATGACGAGCTTGTTCGCCTTCAGCTTGCCGCCGCGCTTGGCGAAGATCGAATGCGGCACGCATTTGAACTGGATGAAGATCTCGGACTGGCGCGTGGGCAGCCTCTTGCCGGTGCGCAGATAGAAGGGCACGCCCTGCCAGCGCCAGTTGTCGACATGCGCCTTGATCGCGACGAAGGTCTCGGTGTCCGACGATTTGCCGAGTTCGTCGGCATAGCCCGGCACCGCCTCGCCCTTGCTCGCGCCGGCGCCGTACTGGCCCGTCACGGTATGATTCGGCGCGGTGTCGGCATCGATGCGGCGCAGCGAACGCAGCACCTTCACCTTCTCGTCGCGGATCGCGGTCGCGTCGAAACTCGCCGGCGGCTCCATCGCCACCAGCGCGAGGAGCTGCAGCATATGGTTCTGCACCATGTCCCTCAGCGCGCCGGTGTCATCGTAAAAGCCGACCCGTCCTTCGAGCCCGACGGTTTCCGACACGGTGATCTGGACATGGTCGATGCCGTTGGCGTTCCATAACGGCTCGAACATCGAATTGGCGAAGCGCAGCGCCAGCAGGTTCTGTACGGTTTCCTTGCCCAGATAATGGTCGATGCGGAAGGTCCGCTCCTCGGGGAAGGCGGCGGCCACCGCGTCATTGATCTCGCGCGAGCTGGCGAGATCGGTGCCGAGCGGCTTTTCCAGGCCGATCCGGACATTGTCGCCGGCCAGCCCGGCCGATTTGAGCCCGGCGATCGTCGGCTCGAACAGGAAAGGCGCGGTCGACAGGAAGATGGCGAGGCCCTTGGACGTATCGCCGACCTTTTCGGCGAGCGCGGGAAAGCCGTCCGAATTCGATGCATCGAGCGGCTGGTAGAACAGCCGCTCGATGAAGCCGGCGATCGCCGCCTCGTCCTTGCGGTCGGCGGGCAGGAATTCGTCGAGTGCCTTGCGCGCGAAATCGCGATAACCGGCATCGTCGAGCACGCTCCGCGCGGTGCCGACGATGCGGAGATGATCCGCCACCAGCCCATCGGCATGGAGCGCGTAGAGCGAGGGCAGCAACATGCGCCGCGCGAGGTCGCCGGTCGCGCCGAACAGCAGAAGCGTTTCGAAAGGCATGAAAGGGCTCATGCCCCCGGTTTCCACCGGGGGTCAACCACGCTCACGCATCGCGCGCAAATTTAGTGGCGATGTTCCCGGCGCAGGCGATAACGCCCATCGGCATAACCATCGAAGATGCCCGCGATGGCGGGGTGGTCCACCGGTTCCTCGCTTTCGTCGCTCACCAGATTTTGCTGGCTGACATAGGCGATATAGCTGCTCTCCGCATTCTCGGCGAGCAGGTGGTAGAAGGGCTGGTCCCTGCGCGGACGGACGTCCTCGGGAATCGCCTCATACCATTCCTCGGTATTGGCGAAGACGGGATCGATATCGAAGATCACACCGCGGAAATCGAACAGCCGATGCTTCACCACATCGCCGATCGAAAAACGCGCATGGCTGACAGGCGGCATCGACGGTGGCGGGGCGCCATTGGCCGAAGCGGAACTGGGTACGGTCATGATCTTAATCTAGGGTCGTTTTCGACATCCGCAAGCCGGCGCTTGTCAGATCCGAAAGCCTGCGCTAAGGCCCGCCCCTCATTCGACCGGCCGCACCCGTCCGGGTGCCCCGTTCCTCTGCGGAGAGGTGGCTGAGAGGTCGAAAGCACCGCACTCGAAATGCGGCGTGCCGGCAACGGTACCGTGGGTTCGAATCCCACCCTCTCCGCCAGTCAAGCGAAAATCCGGTTGGTTTCCGGAGTTTTCGCCGCAAGCCAGTCTGGCCACTCACCAATATCACTCACCATAGTGCGAACCAGCCGTTTTTTCTCGATGGTGGCTCGTCTTAAATGGGGTTAGGCTTGACTTTTGCCGCCGCGTTCTTCGCATCGCCGACATGCCTTTTGAGGCGGATCGAATCCATGGTGATAATCATGTCGTCGATGGCGCCGTTGCGATCTTGAACGATGAGTATGCCTGCGCCGTTGTCCCAAGTCGCGGTTGTCTGGTCAAACTTGTTGCCAATACCATTTTGAACGGAACCTTTGACGACCGAAGCTTCGCCGAATTTTTTCGACAACGCGTCCAGAACGGGCACCATGGCTATGGCGCGCGATCGACCGGAAAAGCTAAAAAGCTTTGTGACACCATCGACCGGGTCACGAACGAAAGAAAATGTGTAAGGGCTTACTCCATAGCCATCGGCTGGAAGCGCTAATATTCTAGGTGTTTGATCCCACGGTTTGATGGTGCGATCCTTTCATTGGAATGGAAGGA
>NZ_JBMDKK010000002.1:0-883640 GCF_057809675.1 Sphingomonas sp. FG14
TCGGTGACGGGCACGATATCATCACCGACTATACCCCGGGCCAGGATATCGTCGAACTCGCCGAAGGCATGGATATCCTCAGCGTCGTCGTCGGCGACACCAATGGCGACACCATCACCGACCTCCGCCTCAATCTTGAACAGGGCGGATCCGTCACACTCCTCGGCATCTCCGACATCAACCAGATCACCTTCGCTTAAGCTGATCCGGCAACCCCTCCCGCAAAACGGGAGGGGTGCTGTCGAACTGCGACCTCACCATGTCATCCCCGCGAATGCGGGGATGACATGGTGAGGCGTCGTGCCCGGTCCTGGGGATGCCGGCGCTTCGGGCCTTTGCCGGCAGGATGACGGGTTTTACTTTTCGGCCGTCCGGGCTGATTGACCGCCCGGCGCGCGATTCGATCGCGAATCGATTGACGCGCATCCGATCGCCAACCTTGCGGAATCGCCCGTCGCCACCCTCTCAAACAGCCCGGAATGTGTCTGAATGGTCACACATTTCGTTCCATTGTCACGCCAGGCGTGACAGTTTCGTTAAACAGGCTTGCGATCGCGGCGGATTTATATAACATGTTCACTATCGGCTGGGGAGCAGATTCCGGCGGTAATGGCAAAGTCCACATTGGGAGGGTTGAGTGTCCAAAATAACGAAGTTCAGCGCGTCGTGCGCGGCTTTGGCGATTGCGATGGTGTCCGTGCCCGCATTCTCCCAGACGGCCGCGGCGGACGAAGCCGAAAGCGACTATACCGATATCATCGTCACGGCGAACAAGCGCGAGCAGCGCCTGCAGGATACGCCGACGAGCATCGGCGTCATCTCGAGCGAGGCGCTGGCCGCCCGCCAGGTGACCGACGTGCAGGAAATCACGCGCAACGTCGCGGGCCTGAACGTGGTCAATGCGGGTCCGGGACAGAACACGCTGATGATCCGCGGCCTTGTCGGCGCGGGTGAATCGACCGTCGGCCTCTATTACGACAACATGCCGACCGCCGGCATGGGCGAGAGCGCCGCGCTTGCGGGCGGCCGCCAGACCGACTTCCTCGTCTATGACGCGCAGCGCGTCGAGGTGCTGCGCGGCCCGCAGAGCACGCTCTATGGTTCGTCGGCGCTCGCGGGCGTCGTGCGCATCCTTTCCAACCCGGCGAAGCTCGGCACGTTCGAGGGCCGCGTCGACCTGGACGGTTCGACGGTCTCGCACGGCGGCGAAGGCTATTCGCTGAAGGGCATGGTCAACGTGCCGCTGGGTGATCATGTCGCCATGCGCTTCGTCGGCTATGGCGTGCACACGCCCGGCTTCGTCGATCAGACGCGCTATGGCATCAAGGATTTCAACGACGCCGATAGCTGGGGTTTCCGCTGGAACACGCTGTTCGAGCTGAGCGAGCGCACCTCGGTGACGACGCAGCTCTATGTGCAGGATCTCAAGTCGAACGGCCCGGCCTATACCCGGCCGCGTTCGTCGGTGATCGGCGGCGTGACGCTGCCGGGCGCGGGCAAATATGCGACCAACGCCCAGACGCTGGAAACCTATGACGACCGTTCGATCCTGGCGAGCCTCAATTTCGAGCATCGCTTCGACAATCTGACGCTCAATTTCAACCAGTCCTATCAGAAGCGCCGCAACGTCAGCTTCACCGACGAGCAGGGCCTGCCCTATTTCTTCGGCTTCCTGCAGTCGATCAACGCCTTCCCGAAGATCACGCTGCCCCAGGCGATCACCTTCCGCTCCGAACAGGATCTGGAGATGTGGAACTCGGAACTGCGCCTGGCCTCAGACTTCGACGGCCCGTTCAACTTCGTGGTCGGCGGCATCTATCAGGATCGCAGCGTCTCGATCGCCAACAGCTTCATAGATCTCGACCAGGCGACCGGCGACGTGCTCTACAACCGCCCGCTCTGGTATGCCCGCGCGGCCGATTTCCAGCTCAAGCAGCTCGCGGCCTTCGGCGAGGTGACGTTCAAGGTGACCGACAAGCTCTCCCTGCTCGCCGGCGCCCGCGTGTTCCAGAACAAGCGGCGTGACATCGCCCGCTCGATCGTGCCCTTCCTGCGGCTCGGCACGGCCGGCGCGCCGGACGATGTGAAGAGCAAGGAAAGCAAGGTGATCTATCGGTTCGAGGCCGATTACAAGCCGACCGACAATGTGATGCTCTACGCCTCCGCATCGCAGGGCTATCGCGCCGGCGGCACGATCGTCCGCGTCATTCCCGAACTGCCGGCCTCCTATGGCCCGGACTATACGTGGAATTTCGAAATCGGCGCCAAGACCGACTGGTTCGATCACGCGCTGCAGGCCAATGTCGCGGTCTATCAGATCGACTGGTACGACACGCAGATCGCGGGCGAGTTCTTCAACGGATCGTTCGAGGGTATCCTGAACTGCGAAGGCCGCTGCGCCCGCTCGCAGGGCGTGGAGCTCGACCTGACGGCGCGCCCGGTGCGCGGACTGGAGCTGACGGCGAGCGGCACGGTGTTCAAGGCCAAGTGGCTGAAGGCGCAGCCCGCGATGAACGGCACGCCGGCGGCGGGCACCCAGTTCACCAACACGCCCACCTTCACGCTCAACGGTTCGGCTTCGTATCGCTGGGAGATCGGCGGCGACAAGGAGATCGAGATCCGCGCCGACGCGCAGCATCGCGGCAAATACGCCTTCTCCGACTATCGCCCGCAGTACAACCAGTTCTCGCCCAAGGCGTTCACGCTGGTCAACGCGGCGATCACGCTGTCGGCGGCGGACAAGTGGAACGTCTCGCTCTACGGCCGCAACCTGACCGACAAGCGCGCGGTGCTGACCACGGCCGGCGACAATGTGCAGTTCGATCAGGAACTGATCGCCCAGCCGCGCACCTTCGGCGTGCAGCTCGGCTACAGCTTCTAAGCCGATACGGGTTCACCCCCGGGGCGGGATCCGGTTTCCGGGTCCCGCCCTTTTTTTGTTCTTGGGAGGGACGGACTTTTCTTCCTGCCGCCACCTCTTCCTGCCATCCCCGCGTGCGCGGGGATGACAAGATGGAGGGGGCTCGCAATGGTGCTTCCGCCGTGTCACGACGGCATGCTAGGGTGAAGGATGAGCGAAGAGTTGGATGACAGGGGCGGCGATCCGGCGTCCGGCCGCGTAAAGAGCGTCGAGGTCGCGGTGCAGATCCTGGATTCGCTCACCGAGGCGTCGGCGCCCGTTCGCGTGTCCGATCTGGCGCGGCGGCTGGGCATGACCAAGGCGCGCGTATCCCGCCACCTCCAGACGCTGACCCAACTGGGCCTGGTCGATCGCGCGCGCGAGGGCGAGGGTTATGTGTTCGGCCGCAAGCTGCTCAAGTTCGGGCGGGCGGCGGTCTATCGCAGCAATATCGTCCAGCTCGCCCAGCCATTCCTGCAGGATCTGTTCACCGCCACGGGACATACCGCCTTGCTCGCCGTCCCCTCGCGCGGCGGCGCGATGGTGGTGGCTTCGGTCAACAACCAGTTCGAGCCGGGGATCATGATCCATCCCGGCATGCTGCTGACCCTGCCGACATCGCCGGCGGCGCGGCTGATCTATTATTTCGAGGGCAAGAAGCCCAAGCCGGTGCGGGTGGAGGACAATCTGCGCCGCCACGGGCTGGACTATGAAGCCAATCCGCACGGCACCGGCCTGGGCGGCGTCGCCGCGCCGATCTTCGAGCCGGACGGGCTGATCGCCTGCTCGATCGGGCTGATCCTGTCATCCTCGCTGCTGATGCCCGCGCCGGAAGAGGCGCTGCTCGATCAGGTGCGGCATGCGGCGCTGCAGTTGCAGAATGAATATGCCGAAGGCGCGGTTTCGCCGCTGATGCCGGCGGTGGAGGGCTGAGGGGGAGGACCATGGAGGGTTCGCTCCGGCTTCGACAATCCCGTTCGGGCTGAGCCTGTCGAAGCCCCGTCCTTTCCTTTGCATCACAACAGAAGGACAGGGCTTCGACAGGCTCAGCCCGAACGGTTGAAGACCGCATGTCATCCTGATGACCAGTGCACCGATAACCCGCTAGCCCCCCGGATATTGCAGCTTCGAGCCCAGCCGGCGCGACGACAGCGCGCAGCAGCGGATCAGGGCCTGCACCATCGCGCGGGAGGGGCCCTGTTCGGGCAGGTCGCCGCGGGGGACCATGACGGTGACGACGGCGCAGAGATTCTCGCTCTGGTCGAACACCGGGGCGGCGAGCGCGCCATGGCCGAGATTGAACTTGTCGCGCGTCCAGCAATAATAGTCGCGCTGGATCTTGCTCACCTGATCCATGAAATCGGCGCGGTCGCCGATGCGGAAGCTCGCCTCGCGCGTGCAGAGATGTTCCAGCCGCGCCTCGCGCGCCTCGCGCGGCAGGAACGCGAAGACGATGCGGGCGGAGGGGGAATCAGGCAGGCCGAGGACCAGGCCGGGCTCGACATTGATGTGGATCGCCTGCGGGGCGGGGATGGTGCGGACGACGACGGCGTCGCCATCGGCCGGGGTGCAGAGCAGCACGGTCATCTGCAATTCGCGGCCCAGAACGGTCAGGTGCTCGTCCAGGACCACGCCCAGGTCCATGCGCCGCGCGGCGATCTGGCCCCAGCGCATCAATCGCCAGCCCAGTTCATAGCCGCGGCTGCCCTGGCGGCCGACCAGCCCCAGCTCCTCCAGGTTGGTCAGGTGCCGCGACGCGCGCGACTTGGTGATGCCCAGGATGTCCGCGACATCCTGCACGCTCACCTTCGATCCGCGCTCCGCCAGCAGGTCGATGATGTTGGCGGCGGTGGCGACCGATTCGATATTGCCCAGCCCGATGGTCGGCGATTGCCGCCTGAGATCGCGATCGTTCATGCGGGGCCTCCTTTGTCTCGCATAGTGCAACATATGAACGCTGTTGTTGCGCATGTCGAGACGCGCCGATAGCCCGGACCCCGGAAATACGGGACTGGGGAGAGGCGTTCGTCATGGCGAGTCCGGCACAGAATGAGCGGTTGACGCGCGTCGGACCGGGCACGCCGATGGGCGAGCTGCTGCGCCGTTACTGGCATCCCTTCGCCGCCGCGGCCGAACTCGACGATCTCGGCATCAAGCCGGTGAAGCTGCTGGGCGAACAGCTTGTCGCCTTCCGTTCGGGCAATGGCGGCTATGGCCTGATCGACCGGCAATGCCCGCATCGCCGCGCCGACATGCTGCACGGCATCGTTGAGGAAGACGGGCTGCGCTGCAGCTATCATGGCTGGTGCTTCGGCGCGTCGGGCCAGTGCCTGGAACAGCCCTATGAGGATCTGGCCAATCCCAAGGCGCGCTTCCGCGACAAGGTGCGCACCAAGGCGTATCGCGTCGAGGAGAAGGCGGGGATGCTGTGGGCCTATATGGGGCCGGAGCCCGCGCCGCTGGTGCCCAACTGGGAACCCTTCACCTGGGAAAACGGATTCCGCCAGGTCGTCTATGCCGATGTGCCGTGCAACTGGTTCCAGTGCCAGGAGAACAGCCTGGACCCCGTCCATTTCGAATGGATGCACCGCAACTGGTCTTCCCGCCTGTTCGGCGACGGCAGCTATGGCCCCAAGCATCTGGAGCTGAAGTTCGACGAGTTCGAATTCGGCCATATCTATCGCCGCGTCCGCGAGGATACCGACAAGAGCAACCAGCACTGGACGGTGGGCGCCACCGCATTGTGGCCCAACGCCTTCTTCCTGGGCGACCATATCGAATGGCGCATCCCGGTGGATGACGAGAACACGCTGAGCATCACCTGGATGTTCCACCGCGTGCCCGTGGATCGCGAACCCTATGTCCAGCAGCGCGTCCCTTATTGGAAGGGGCCCGTGAAGGATGCCGAGGGCAACTGGATCACCAGCCATGTGCTGAACCAGGATATCGTCGCCTGGGCGGGGCAGGGCGTGATCGCCGACCGCACCGAGGAGCATCTGGGCCAGAGCGACCTGGGCATCGCGATGCTGCGCCGCAGCTTCGACAAGAACATGCAGCTCGTGGCGGAAGGGCAGGAGCCCAAGGGCCTGATCCGCGATCCCGAGCGGAATGTCTGCGTCGAGCTGCCGATCAAGCACCGCGAGATGTTCACATCGTCGATGACCCTGGCGGAGAGCCGGGCGATTGGCGACGCGCTCGCCTATCGCCTGAACCGCCCCGATTACCAGCATCAGGTGGGCCAGCCCGACGCCGTGAAGCGCGAATATCAGGTCGCGATGGGCATGATTCCCGAAGACGCCGAACACACGATCTAACCGCGCCGCCGGCGCCGAACCCCTTTGAGCATTTGAGCAGGAGAGCGACATGAAACTTGGTACGATCAGGATCGACGGCAAGCCGACGGTGATCGCGCGCGTGGCCGAAGAAGCGGCGGTCGCGCTCGATTTCGCATGGATGGAGGATCTGATCGAGGCCGGCGACAAGGGCCTGGACCAGGCGAACGAGGCGATCGTCGCCGCGCTGGCCGGCAAGCTGCCGGTGATCGAGCTGGGCAATCCCGACTGGATGGCGCCCAATCCGCGCCCGTCCAAGATCCTGGGCTGCGCGGTCAACAACAACAATCTCAACGAAAAAGCCATGAAGCCGATGACGGCGCCGATGTTCTTCATCAAGGGGCGTTCGGCGCTGACCGGCCATAACAAGACGATCGACCTGCTCGCCGACCACGGCCAGTCGATCCCCGAGCCCGAACCCGTCGTCGTGTTCGGCAAGCGCGCCAAGAACATCGCGCCGGAAGAGGCGCTGGACTATGTGTTCGGCTACACCCTGACCAACGACGTCACCGCCAGCGGCGTGAAGTTCGGCCAGGATTCGATCGCGCTGAAGCAGACGGCGGACGTGGTGAAGCCGCACCACACCGCGTGGCGCCCGAAGTTCGAGGGCGAGGATACCTGGCTGCTCTTCATCTATCATTCCAAGTCGAAGGCGGCGGACACGTTCGCGGCGATGGGCCCCTGGCTCACCACCAAGGACGAGGTGCCCAACCCCAACGCGCTGAACGTGCGCGGCTATATCGACGGCGAATGCTATGCCGACGACAGCACGGGCAATTATTTCTTCCCCGTCGAGCGCGTGATCTCCGAAGCCAGCAAGTGGTTCACGATGGAGCCGGGCGACTGCATCCACACCGGCACCGCTTCGAAGGGCACGGCGAAGTTCCCGCGCGGCAATATCGGCACATACCTGAACCTGTATGACGGCAAGGTGACCGATGTTGAGATCGACGGCCTCGGCCGCCTGTCCAACCGCATCCGCATGATCCCCTGATACGATCCGACGGGAGGGACGAAGTGGCAAAGATCGTGCTCGGGATCGGCTGCGCGCACACGCCGCAGCTCCATACGCTGGCGGAGGACTGGGATATCCGCGCCACGCGCGACCGTGCCGACGGCATCCCGCTCTGGTACAAGGGGAAGAAGCTTCCCTATGCCGAGCTGGAGGCCGTGCGGGCGGAGGACAGGATCGGCGACCTGCTGGACCTGCCCACCCGCCGTGCGGCGCTGGAGGCGAGCTTTGCCGCGATCGACCGGCTGCACGCGATGTTCGTGGCGGCGAATGTCGATGTCGTGGTGATGATCGGCAACGACCAGCATGAGTTCTTTTCGGATATCGTGCCCGCTTTCGCGGTGATCGGCGCGGACGAGCTGCCCAATTTGCCGCGCACCGCCGAACAGAATGCCCGCCTTCCCGTCGGCATCGAGATTTCGGACCACGGCCATCTGCCCAGCGAGCGCGTGAGCTTTCCCGGCCAGCGCGCGCTGGGCAGGCATATCGCGCGCAGCCTGGCGGACGAGGATTTCGACATCACGCTCTGCCATGAGAAGCCGACCGTCACCAACGACAAGTCGCTGCTTTACGGCCTGCCGCACGCCTATGGCTTCCTCTACAAGAATGTTCTCCGCGATCATGTGAAGCCCAATGTGCCGGTGGACGTGAACTGCTGGTATTATGACAACAGCCCGTCCGCCCGGCGCTGCTACGCGTTCGGTGGCGCGGTGGCGCGGGCGATCGAATCCTGGGATCAGGACCTGCGCGTCGCGGTGATCACCACCGGCGGGCTCACCCATTTCGTGGTGGACGAGCAATGGGACCGCTGGTTCCTCGACGCGCTGGCGCGCGACGACGAACAGGCGCTGTCGAACATTCCCCAGAACGAGCTGATGGCCGGCACGTCCGAGTGCAAGAGCTGGATCGCCACATCCGCCGCGATGAAGGAGGCGGGGCTTTCCATGTCCGTGATCGACTATCAGAAACTCTACCGGACCGAGGGCGGCACCGGTTCCTCCTGCGCGTTCGTGGCATGGCAATGAGCGTGCGTTCGGTGATCATCTCGGGCGCCGGCCCCGTCGGCCTCGTGCTCGCGCTCGATCTCGCCCGGCGCGGCATCAGCTCGACCGTGCTGGAACGGCGCGAGGCGGGCGAGCCGCCCAGCGTGAAGTGCAACCATGTCGCATCGCGCACGATGGAGGCGTTCCGCCGCCTGGGCATCGCCGCCGATGTGCGCGATGCCGGCCTGCCGGCGGATTACCCCAATGACTGCGTCTATCGCACGACGGTGACGCAGGGGCACGAGATCACGCGCATCCCGATCCCCGCGCGCGCCGAACGCTGGACCGATTTCGACGGGCCGGACACATGGTGGCCCACCGCCGAGCCGCCGCACCGGATCAACCAGATCTATCTGGAGCCGATCATCTTCGCGCATGCCGATGCGCATCCGCTGATCACGATCCACAACCGCACCGAACTGGTGGAGGCGGTGCAGGACGAAAGCGGCGTCACCGCCACCGCGCGCAATCTGGACAGCGGCGAGACGATGACGCTGGCCGCGCCCTATCTGATCGGCTGCGACGGCGGGCGATCGCTGGTGCGCAACATCATCGGCGCGAAGCTTTCGGGCGATCCCGTCGTCCAGCGCGTGCAATCCACCTATATCCGCGCACCCAAGCTGCTCGGCATGATGCAGGGGCGGCCGGGCTGGATGAACCTGTCGCTCAATCCGCGCCGTTCGGGCAACACCGTGGCGATCGACGGCAAGGAGACCTGGCTGATCCATTGCTACCTCTACGAACATGAGGAGGATTTCGACGCGATCGACCGCGACGCCGCGATCCGCACGATCCTGGGCGTGGGCGACGATTTCGACTATGAGATCATCAGCAAGGAGGACTGGATCGGCCGCCGGCTGGTGGCGGACAAGTTCCGCGATCGCCGCATCTTCATCTGCGGAGACAGCGCGCATCTGTGGGTGCCCTATGCCGGATACGGCATGAACGCGGGCATCGCCGACGCCATGAACCTCGCCTGGCTGCTCGCCGGCACGCTCAACGGCTGGGGCGGCGCGCATCTGATCGACGCCTATGAGGCCGAACGCCTGCCGATCACCGAGCAGGTTTCCCACTTCGCGATGAACCACGCGATCAGCGCGATGGCGCATCGCCGCGAAGTGCCGGCGGAAGTGGAGCAGGATGACGATGCGGGCGCGGATGCGCGCGCGGGCATGGGCAAGCGCGTCTATGACCTCAACGTCCAGCAATATTGCTGCGGCGGCCTCAATTTCGGCTATTTCTACCCGAAATCGCCGCTGATCACCTATGACGGTGAACAGGCGCCGGGCTATTCGATGGCGGGTTTCCAGCCCTCCACCGTGCCGGGATGCCGCACCCCGCATTTCTGGCGGGCCAACGGCCGTTCCGCCTATGACGATTTCGGCGCGGATTACACGCTGATGCGCTTCGATCCGGCGGTGGACGTGCTGCCGCTCCAGATCGCAGCGGCGGAGGCGGGGGTGCCGCTGGAGATCATCGACATTGCGGAGGACGAGCGCACCGGCGTCTATCGCCACGCCCTGCTGCTCTCGCGGCCCGACCTGCACGTGGCATGGCGCGGCGATGCGCTGCCGGACGATGTGGACGGGCTGGTGAACCGCATACGCGGCGCCTGAAGACCAACAAGACTGGAGAGATCGCGATGAAGCTGGTGACGTTCCTCGATGGCCAGGGCCCGGCCCGGCCCGGCGCGCTGGCGGATGGCGATCTGATCCTCGACATAGCCGCCGCCACGGCGCGCGACGGCGGTCCGGTGCTGGCAGACATGATCGCGGTGATCGCCGCGGGCAGGGTGGGCCTCAGCCGGATCGTCGACTTAATGAAGACGGCCCCGGAAACCGAGCTGCACGCGCGCGGCGCCGTGCGCCTGCTCTCGCCGCTGCCGCGCCCCACCCAGATCCGCGATTGCGGCAATTACGAACGCCATGTGAGCCAGGCGATCGCCGCCGCGATGGAGCTGCGCGCGCGCGCCACCGCCGATCCCGCCGCCACGCTGGCGGGCTTCCGCGCCGCCGGCCTCTATAACATCCCCCAGGTCTGGTACGATCAGCCGCTCTATTACAAGGGCAACCCGATGAGCGTGATCGGCCCCGATGCCGATGTGATCCGCCCAAGTGCCGCGAAGCTGATGGATTACGAGCTGGAACTGGCGGTGGTGATCAGCGGCCCGGCCAAGAACCTGGCGCCCGAAACCGCGCTGGATGCGGTGTTCGGCTATACCATCTTCAACGATTTCAGCGCGCGGGATCTGCAATCGCGCGAAACCCAGTTCCGCTTCGGCCCCGCCAAGGGCAAGGATTTCGACACCGGCAACGCGATCGGCCCCTGCATCGTCACCGCCGACGAGATCGCCGACCCCGAAAACCTGACCATGATCGCCCGCGTGAACGGCGCGGAACGCGTGCGCACCACCTCCGGCGGCGGCCAGCACTCGATCAGGGACACCATCGCCTACATCTCCCGCGACGAGACGCTGCATCCGGGCGACCTGATCGCGCTGGGGACGGTGCCGGATGGGTGCGGCTATGAGAGCCTGACGTTCCTGGATGACGGGGATGTCGTGGAGCTGGAGATCGAGGGGATCGGGGTTTTGCGGAACCGGTTGGTTGGGACTGGCGACTGAGCCTGTCTCCGCGCGGCCCAAGCCGCTTGTGCTCGACGAGCCTTCGCTTCTTGTTTTCCTACATCGATCGATGTAGGAAAATCGGAAACGAGGAACCGTGCCATGCTCAAGACCGTGATTCATGACTCGCCCGAAGACGTGGACGCGGCGCTTGCGCGCTTGGGGTTGACGATGCAGCCCCTGATGCGCGCCGTGCGGGCTGGATATCTCTCGCGCATTTCCCGGACGGCCAACGATTCACCCATCGCGGCTGGTTTCTATCATTGGAACGAAACGCTTCGAACTTTGCGCGACGAATTGGTCGTACTGGGCTGGACACGCGTGGACGAACAGATGTTCTCGACCATTCTCAGCCCGGACGGAAAGATTGCGATTTCTGTCTCGTCGGGCGACGAGGAGACCGGCATTGCGCGTGGCTTTCCTCGGACTAGGCGGGACAAGGGGCCTCGTACGGCTGACGCCATCTCTGTGAATGTCTGGCAACTCGATCTTTTCCAGACAGCTCCTGAACCAGCCGCTGAGGAAGAGGCTGAGTGCTGGACCTACGTTCTTCTGTTTCATGCCGATGCCAAAGAGCTCCGAGCTGAACTCTCTTTGCCGGTCAGCATGGACGAGAAGGATCATATCGATAGCTGGCGCGAACGGATCATCCTGCGTTCTCAGCCGATCGATCCAGAGGACGCTGCCATGCCTAATCCGGACTTCGGTCCGGAAATCGACATCGACGTTCAGCGTCGCGCGTGAGGAAATGTTTTCCCCTTCGCGTCTCCGCGTTGCCCGCAAAAGGCGCGGGTTGAACAAGACTCAACTAGCCGATCAGATCGGCGTCGATCTGCGCAGCGTTACGGGATATGAGCGCGGTGATTACGAGCCAAGCGCTGACACGCTTGGCCGTATCGTCACCGCCCTCCGGTTTCCGGCTGAATTCTTCGCCGGTGCCGATCTGCACGAGCCCACAAACCGGACGGCGAGTTTTCGTTCGATGGCGCGGATGGCTGCCGCGCATCGTGAAGCCGCGCTGGCGTCAGGTGCGCTGGCGTTTCTGTTGAACGATTGGATCGAAGCTCGCTTCACCCTACCCGAGCCGGACTTACTGGATCTCAGGGAAGAAGACCCAGAAACTGCGGCAATGGTCTTGCGACAGCATTGGATGCTTGGTGAGAAACCCATCCGCAATGTTGTGCACTTGCTCGAATCCAAAGGTGTTCGCGTTTACTCGATGGCCGAAGACACGGCGGAGGTCGATGCATTCTCGCTGTGGCGAGAGACCACGCCGTTCGTTTTCCTGAACACGCAGAAATCGGCCGAACGTAGCCGATTCGATGCTGCGCACGAGCTTGGCCACCTGATTCTACATCGCCACGATGAGCCTCGTGGTCGTGAGGCAGAGCAAGAGGCAAACCGCTTCGCCTCGGCTTTTCTCATGCCGCGCGGTAGCGTGCTGGCACATGCACCGATGATGCCCACTCTGGAGGCATTGATTCGCCTCAAGCATTATTGGATCGTATCGGTTGGGGCCTTGGCATACCGACTGCATGCACTCGGACTACTGTCGGAGTGGAACTACCGAGGCTTATGTATCGATATGGGGCAGCGCGGATATCGAACCAATGAGCCTGAAGGTGCCCAGCGTGAAATGTCCCTGATAATTCCAAAAATTTTTGCGGCGCTTCGTGAAGAAGGGATTATGAAAGATGATGTGGCTACGGCGGTGCACATCGAGCCCGACGAAATCGACCGTCTTGTCTTTGGCTTAGCGGTTATGGGATTGCATAACGATAGCTCGTTATTACCAACCCCTCGCAGATCGCCACATTTGCAACTTGTGAAGTAGGAATTGCGGCGACAGGTGGATATCGATGGTAGCGCCATTTTGGCACCTCTAAGGTGCCATAGCGGACATTCCAATGTTATGCGTCTTGACGGCTTTGCGCCCAATTCCGTTATCCGAGTCCGCTTGAGTGTACCTTGACGGTGGAAGACCGACCTTCCACGCTGAGTTGTAGGTGACGTGTTAGCGAGTCGATCAGAAAATTATGCAGGGCTGACGGCGTAAGGCAGCGGCCATTGAAATTTTCGTTCCACTGCACTTATAACGCGTGCTCGGTTGGGGGGGCGTTTCGCAATGAATGAAAAAGTGGTGAATTGGGCCGATATTGACCTGCGCCATATGTTCTACGCCTATCGAAAGGCTAAGGCAGACTGTTTTTATGAAAGTTCTGTCAGAACAGCAGAGAAATTTGTTCATTTTGAAAAGAATCTGGTGGAAAATCTATCAGGTTTACTGTCGCAGATCCAGGTGGGGGATGTCACTGAAATTTTGAGTGCCCATATGGGTAACGCGATAGTTTTTCCAAAAGGTCTGATCGTTAATCAGAAGATACAGGATCAACACGCCTTCTTTTCTGACTCCGATCGCGAGTATAATCGTTTATATAAGACGAATCCTGAAGCTTGCTTCAGGATAGTTGGAGAATTTGACGTAGAAGTACATATAATTTCAGCGCTCTGGATAAATCTGGTCGGGCATCTTTTTGATGCAAAACTATCAAGTAGGGCGCTAGGAAATCGCCTCCGTCGCTATAAGCGAGACCCATCCTCTCGTAAAATTGGCTCGTACCACCTAGATGGTATTGGATCTTTTGAGCCGTACTATGAGCCATATAGACGGTGGAGAGACGAGGGTATCAAGAAAATTTCCCAGCACCTAGAAGATGGCGGTGCGATTGCTGCTCTGACGCTGGATTTTTCAAATTTTTATCATAGAATTGATCCTAGGTTTCTTTCAGACGGAGATTTTCATGGGAGAATTGGAATAAAATTATCCGCATTCGATAAAGAATTTACAAAAAATATGGTCGATTATTTAATTGGATGGTCGTCTAAGTGTACGGATTTACTCGAAGCTCATGGGTGTAAAAATAGTCCGTTTGGTGGAATTCCGATAGGTTTATCTATAGTTAGAATATTGTCGAATCTTGTTCTTCATGACTTAGATAAAAATATAGAAGCTCGTCTTTCTCCAATATATTATGCGCGATACGTTGACGACATATTTCTAGTTCTCCAAGATGACGATAAAATTTTATCTCAGTCGGATCTATGGAGCAAAATATCCAGCATACTACCAGATCATTTTTTAATCGATAATGGTAAAATAGAGGTTAGTCTCCCTGACTACTTCGGCGATACGGATTTGGAGTTCAAGTCTGACAAGCAAAAATGCTTCTTTCTTTCCGGAAAGCCTGGGCTAAATCTCTTGGCGAATATTGCGAGTCAAATTCGCGAGGTGGCCAGCGAGCGCCGGCTAATGCCCATTCCCGAGCAGCTTGATAGCACGTCGGCGGCACGGGCGCTTTCGGCGGCAACCAAGGCTGCCGACGAAGCTGACAGTTTGCGGCGAGCCGATGGTTTAACCCTTCGCAGGCTTGGTTGGTCCGTACTTCTGCGGTCAGTAGAGGTGCTATCGCGGGACCTTGATCCACCGGAGTGGCGCAAGGAGCGAGAAAATTTCTACCAGTTTGCACTTGATCACGTCGTTCGGCCTGACAAGATATTGGAGCAATTGGATCATTTACCTCGTCTTCTCTCATTGACTGTCGCGTTGGGTGATTGGGCTGATGCCCTAAGATTGTTTAATAGGATCCGGCAATCTATAAATCAGCTATCAGCAGCAACTTCATCATCTCCTGTACAAATAAATGGATTTGAGGGAGCAATCGGTGAAGATGGTGTCTGGATTGGTCTCACGGAGACGACAAATCGTTGGTTTCGCGATGCCATACTCCGATCATTTCCTATGGAATCTCCAAAGGCGAAGCCCAAAGCCGGCGTTGAGCTCCTTGATCAATTGGGCCTGGATTGGAAGGCTGCTGCGAATATTGCGTTGTCAGTGCGCCATGCTGACCTAGCTCGCACGCCATATAAAGATCATATTCGAGAATGTGCTGTGGAACCAATGTGTTATCAAGAGGGCGAGGACGTCCTGAGGGAGCTATACCCCCGATATAAGGACTTAGCCGAATTCCTACGGGTTAGCATCAGGACGCTCGATGAAAACGGTCCTAGTCGGATCGCAACGATGCCCCGGGTGACCGATGCCTCGGTGTCGACCGAATGCTATTTTCCTTACCTTTTTCCAACAAGGCCGTACACGGCTCGGGAGGTTGCGCTTTATGCGCCCGAGCAGTGCACGCTCTCAGCTCAGTTGCTTGCGGCGAAACAGTGGGCTGCTTATGTTCGAGCTGTTCGGGGTATTTGGGTGACTGACCCCTTCGCTGACGATTACATTCACGAGGAATCTGACCTGCCGCTGGAAGGAGATGTGCGGACTGCGCGATTGCCGGAGGACGCTGAACCTCCTGAACCAATCCGTATTGGGCGAGACGTTGCAAGCAAGGCCGTTACGCTGGGCATCACCAGTTTCGGGGTCGAGATCGAGACTTGGGCTTGTGGAGCAAATGGCACGCCCGACCATTCGAAAAAGCGATATCGGGCGCTTGCTAACATAGTAAATGAGGCTATCCGCCATCGGCCGAATTATTTACTTCTTCCTGAGCTGTCGGTGCCAGAAAGATGGATACGGACTATTTCAGGGCGATTAATAGAATCTAATATAAGTTTAATAGCCGGGGTCGATTACCATACATATTCTGATGACAAGATAGATAGTTGCGCAGTTCTTGTGCTGTCCGATGACAGACTTGGCTTTCAAAGTACGATCGAGATTCGTCAACAGAAGGCGGAGCCGGCGCCTTCAGAGGAGCACGATCTTTTTCGAAATTTCGGAAGATCGTGGAATATGTCAAGCGCTGAACGAAAGCCAATATATTGTCACGAAGGTTTTTACTTCGGGGTTCTTGTATGCTCAGAGCTTCAAAATTTGAGACATAGGCAAGAGTATCAGGGGAACGTTGACTGCATGATGGTGCTGTCATGGAACAAAGACTTGGAGACTTTTGCTGCGTTGGTTGATGCGGCGGGGCTAGATGTCCATGCATACATAGCACTTGTCAATAATCGAGTATACGGCGACAGCCGAGTTCGTCGACCGGCAAAGAAGGCTCACGATCGGGATATTTGCCGAGTGCGCGGCGGCTTAAACGATCATTTGGTTGTGGTAAAAATTGACCCATCATCTCTCCGTACGCAGCAGAGTCGTACGAAAAGATGGCCAGCAAATAACGATAGATACAAGCCTGCGCCCGAGGGATTCAAGATGTCGCCGCATAGAAAGGTTATCCCGAACTGATGCGATAGGATTATAACATATAGCAAGGACTATCGGTTTCTAAGTATGTTTTCGAGAAATTAAATATTGATGTCATGATGAAATTTGGGGTGGAATATTAAAGAAAGTATCGTATTATCAAATTATGTGACAAAGAGCGGTCTTGCTAGATATAGTTCTACCGCTGATGTTTCTTGGTCAAAATCAATCCTCCGGCTCCTCTGTCACGCATAACAGGGACGATTACTGAATTTCTGATCATGCACCGTCAGAGGGGAGGGCGGTGATCGGAGCGACGATCACCGCAACTCTGGATCAAGATTTATAGAAAACTTGGCTGTCTGACCACTAAGTTGGAAAGGTGGTGATGGGATCTTCAATGGAGATGATGTTGGTTTGAACTGCCATTGGTGATTGCTCAAGGCGTGCGATCTTTTCGCGAAGCTGAGGCAAATAGGAGATGGGGCAAAGCAGATAGAGCGTCGTGTCGAAGCCATATATGCTGCCCCATGCTACTCGCAGGGTCGACCAGCCCCACCGTTCTTCCCAGATGCGAAGTTCGGGATCGATGTCAGCAGCATCGAGATATGGCTCGGTCGACAGGATATGGACGCGAGCTTCTGGATCATACCAACCATGATCATGGTCGGAGATCGGCGGCCGATTGTGCCAACTACCCTTCGGATAGATACGTTTGGCGCTGGAGGGTTTGAGCCCGGTCGAATCAATGAATTGTAGGGCGCGAGCCATCTTGCCAAGATCGATGCGGGTTTCCCTTAGGTCGCGCATGGAGCCATCGCTAGCCAGGAGGCGAGGATTCACGATCTCGCACGCACCGAGATATTGAACCATATGATGCGGTTGAAGCAGAGCATCGAGCGGCTTTTCCAGTAGCACTGTGAAGGAGCCCACTCCATGACGTCGGGGCTTGCGTTCACGCCAAATCTGGCGAATCTCGATGGGATAGTATGTCGGCGTCGCCTCTTCGGGCAGCGCTTTGCATGCATGAGGATAGTTCTGAAATCCAGCGCGCTGCGCGGCGATCTCATGCGCAAGTTGGCGCGGCACGCCCTCTTCGCGAGCGATACGGCGGGCGCGATTCTTCAGGTCGGCGAGTTTTCTATAAACGTATTCCATCGCATGTTCTCCGTCGGCCCGGAGGAACGTCGCCTGCTACCGTCACCCAAAGCCACGAAAAACGTGCGGGACGAAAATATTGAGCAGTGCCACGAAGGCTTCTCTATTGCAGGCGGAAGGCCACTGCGATCGGCCGACGGAAATTTCACATATGCAGATGGCCCTGTCAACCGGGAGCCTTTCTAAACCGGTCCTTCAAACCGGCCGTCAGGGTATCGGCATTGTCCCCCCCCAAAAAAAATCACCCCGCCCGCATCGCCGCAACCCGCTCCCGGAACTGCCGCCGTCCGACCGTCAGCAGGATCGCGGTGATCGGGCCGACGATCGCGGCGGTGATGGCGATCGAGATGTTGAGCTTGGATTCGTCCATGATGATGTAATCGCTCATCGCGGCTGGCACGATCGGGCCGAGGGCGGTGCCGAGGATGCCGGTGGAGAGCAGGAACAGCGCGCCGAGCTGCGCGCGCAGATTGTGCGGGGCGATCATCTGCACCGCGGCGGGGATCAGCACGGGGTTGAAGCCGCCGAAGAACTTGATCGGCCAGATCATCACCGCCATCAGCGTGGCATTGGGCATCAGCGGCATCAGCGTGCCGAAGATGCTGAGGCCGATCGCGCACACCGTCGCCATCATGATGCACGCATCCACCTGGCCGCGCGCGATGCAGCGGCTGGAATACCAGCCGGCGAACACCATGCCGGCCGGGCCGGCGGTGAGCGAGGCGAGGCCGTTCACCCAGCCCGCCTCGTCCGCCTTCCACCCGTGCATGCGGATGAACAGTTCGGGATACCAGGCGTCGAGATAGGAGAGGATCGAGAGGAAACCCGCGCCGATGAACAGCGATACGCCCATCAGCGGCCATTTGCCGAGGAACTGGCCGATCACGGTGAGCGAGAAGGAGCCCGTGTCCACCTTGTCGATCGTCTTCTTGCGCGCCGGTTCCCTGAGCGTCGCCACCCACAGGGCGATCAGCAGCCCCGGCGGGCCGATGATCAGGAACACCGCGTGCCACGACTTGTAGGTGCCGAGCAGCGGGAAGGTGACATAGGGCGTCGTCTCCAGCGCGCCGACGATGATGCCGCCCAGGATCAGCGCGGTGCCCGCGCCGATGAAGATGCCCAGCGAATAGATGCTCATCGCGCGCGGCAGGCGGGTATCGTCGAACCGGTCACGCAACAGCGAATAGGCGGACGGGGAGAGCGTTGCTTCCCCCACGCCCACGCAGATCCGCGCCGCCATCAGCGCCGGAAAGGTGCGGGCGAGCGCGCAGGCGCCCGTCGCCAGCGACCAGACGGAGATGCCGGCGGCGATGATCCATTTGCGCGGATAGCGATCGGCCATCCACCCCATCGGCAGCGCCATCGCGGTGTAGAACAAAGCGAAGGCGCCGCCCGTCAGCAGCGCGAACTGCGTGTCGGTGATGCCCAGATCCGCCTTGATCGGCCCCACCATCAGGGTGAGGATCTGCCGGTCGAGGAAGGAGAGGGTATAGGCCACCATCAGCACGATGGCGGTGTACCAGCCATAACGGTAGCTGACGGGCGCGCCGTCGGCGCTGCCCTCCGGTGCCTGTGCCGCGACTGTCATTGAACCTCTCCCATTGCCGGTTTGGGCATGTTTTGCGTTGGATGATCGGATGTGGGTGCCGGGTGGCGCATCGCCGGCGCGCGTGGCGTCGGGGTGTTGCGCCAGCCCCGATGCCGTTCGGGCTGAGCCTGTGGAAGTCCTGTTCTTACTTTGCCATCGCAGGAGAAGAACAGGGCTTCGACAGGCTCAGCCCGAACGGTTTGGATGGGGACGATCGTCGGGGTCATCTCCGGCATCCTAATCATCAGGCGTGGACCAGTCCCGGCGCATCCTCGATTTCCAGGCACAGATATTTGAGTTCGAGATAATCGTCGATGCCGTGGCGGGATCCTTCGCGGCCGAGGCCGGAGGATTTCACGCCGCCAAAGGGGGCGACCTCGGTCGAGATCAGGCCGGTGTTGATGCCGACGATGCCGGTTTCCAGCCGTTCCGCCATGCGCCACACGCGTGAGACGTCGCGGGCATAGACATAGGCGGCAAGGCCGTATTCGGATGCGTTGGCGGCGGCCACCGCGTCCTCGTCATGCGTGAAGCGGACGATCGCGGCGAGCGGGCCGAAGGTCTCCTCCACCAGCACCGCCATGCCGTCCGCCGCGTCGGCGATCAGCGTGGGTTCGAAGAAACGGCCGCCCAGCGCGTGGCGGCGTCCGCCCGCCACCAGCCGCCCGCCGCGCGTGAGCGCGTCGGCGACGTGCAGCTCCACCTTGGCGACCGCCTGGTCGTCGATCAGCGGGCCGATGGTCACGCCATTGTCCGCGCCATTGCCCACCTTCAGCTTCGCGATGGCTTCGGCGAACAAAGCCACGAACGCGTCATAGACGCCGTCCTGCACATAGAAGCGGTTGGCGCAGACGCAGGTCTGGCCGGCATTGCGGAACTTGCTGGCGATCGCGCCCTCCACGGCGGCGGGCAGGTCCGCATCGTCCAGCACGATGAAGGGCGCGTTGCCGCCGAGTTCCAGGCTCAGCTTCTTGATGGTCGGCGCCGATTGCGCATAGAGCGCGGCGCCCACGGCGGTGGAGCCGGTGAAGCTGACCTTGCGCACGATCGGGTTCGCGGTCAGTTCGCCGCCGATCGCGCGCGCGGCGCTGCCGGTGACGATGTTGAGCACGCCCGCGGGCACGCCCGCCTGTTCAGCGAGCGCGGCAAAGGCGAGCGCGGTGAGCGGGGTCTGCTGCGCGGGCTTCACCACCACGGTGCAGCCGGCGGCCAGCGCGGGCGCGATCTTGCGCGTGATCATCGCCGCCGGGAAATTCCAGGGTGTGATCGCCGCGACCACGCCGATCGGCTGCTTCAGCGCGAACAGGCGCTTGTCGGGCAGATGGCCGGGGATCACGTCGCCATAGACGCGCTTCGCCTCTTCCCCGAACCATTCCACGAAAGACGCGGCATAGGCGATCTCGCCGCGCGCCTCCGCCAGCGGCTTGCCCTGTTCGGCGGTCAGCAGTTCGGCGAGTTCGTCCTGATGCGCGACGATCAGGTCGAAATAACGGCGCAGGATCGCCGCGCGCGCCTTGCCGGTGCGCGCCGCCCATTCGGGAAAGGCGCGGTGCGCGGCCTCGATCGCGGCGCGTGTTTCATCGGCGCCGAATTCGGGCACGCGGCCGATCGTCTCGCCCGTGGCCGGGTTGGTCACCGGCAGCCATGCGTCGCCGGACAGCCATTCCCCGCCGATCAGGCAGGCATCGCGCAACAGGGCGTTCATCAGTTGCCCGCGCCCAGCTTCATGATCTTGTGCTCGCCGGTGGCGAAGGCGAGATTCTTGGTCTCCATGTAGAAATCGAAGCTCCAGTCCCCGCCGTCGCGGCCGATGCCGCTGGCCTTCACCCCGCCGAACGGGGTGGGCAGGTGGCGCACATTCTCGCTGTTCACCCACACCATGCCCGCTTCCAGCGCGTTCGACACGCGCAGCGCGCGGCCGATGTCGCGCGTCCACACATAGCCGGCCAGGCCGTAATCCACGTCATTGGCCTTGGCGATGGCATCCGCCTCGTCATCGAAGGGGATGGCGGTGAGCACGGGGCCGAAAATCTCCTCGCGCGCGATCCGCATCGTCTGTTCGGCGGCGGTGTAGAGCGTGGGGGAATAGAAATAGCCGGGCCGGTCGATCCGCTTGCCGCCCGCCGCGATCGTCGCGCCGTCGTTTTGCGCGATCTCGGCATAGCTGCACACCTTGCCCAGATGGCGCTCATGGATCAGCGGGCCGACCTCGGTGGCGGGATCGAAGGGGTCGCCCACCTTCAGCGCGGCGGCGCGTTCGGCGATGCGCGCCACGAAGCCGTCATAGATCGAACGCTGCACCAGCACGCGCGACGAGGATGTGCAGCGCTGGCCGTTGAGCGAATAGATCATGAAGACCACGGCATCGAGCGCGCGTTCCAGATCGGCATCGTCGAACACGATCACCGGATTCTTGCCGCCCAGTTCGAAATGGACGCGCTTCAGCGTGTCCGCGCCCTGCTTCATGATCGCGCTGCCCGTCTTCGATTCGCCGACAAAGGCGATGGCCTTGATGCCGGGATGTTCGGTCAGCCGCCGTCCGGTCGATTCGCCCAGGCCGTTGACCGAGTTGAACACGCCGGCGGGCAGGCCCGCATCGTGCGCGATCTCGACGAGCAGCCGCGCCGAATAGGGCGACCATTCGGCGGGCTTGTGCACCACGGTGCAGCCGGCGGCCAGCGCGGGCGCGATCTTCCAGGTGGACAGCATGAAGGGCGTGTTCCACGGCGTGATCACCGCGACCGGGCCGATCGGGTAACGCGTGGTGACGTTCAGATGGCCGGGGGAGGGCAGCGCCTGCCCGTCGGCCGCGCCCGGCGCGCGATCGGCGAAGAAGCGGAAATTCTCGGCGCCGCGCAATGCCGCCTTCGACATGAAGCGCCAGGTCTGCCCCGCGTCCAGGCATTCGATCGAAGCGATCTCCTCCGCGCGCGCCTCGATGCCGTCGGCGATCCTGTGCAGGATCTCCTTGCGCTTCTCGCCGGGGGTGGTGGCCCAGCCATGGAAGGCGCCGACGGCGGCGTCGACCGCCGAATCGAGCTCGGTGGCGGTCGCGTCGCGGGCCTGGCCCAGTTCCTCGCCGGTCGACGGATCGAAGATCGGGAACGCCTCTCCATCCCCGGAAACCGGGGCGCCCGCGATATAATGGCCCAGCGGCCGGGTGCGGAACGGCTCGGTGGTTTTCAGAGCCAGTTCGCGGCGCTTGGCGGGCATGAGGTTCTCCGACTGAAATGGTTATCGTGTTAAATATATACTCGGAGTTTCGCCGCCGTCAAACCACTTCTGGCCCCGAAGCGCCGAATGCTCCGGTTGACATTTATCGTGTTAAGTATCATCCCTTGGGCATCAATCGCATGATCGGGATCGGGATGTTCGCGGGCACCGCATATGGAATCGCACTCAATGACGGCGCGCAACTGAGCGCGCTGGATCCGGCGTTTCACGAAAAGCCCTATGGCCAGCCGCCAAGGGCGCCGGTGCTCTATGTGAAGTCCGGGCCGGGCATCGTGCGGAGCGGCGCGAGCGTCGCGGTGCCGGCGGGCGCGGAGGGGCTGGTGCTGGGCGCCACGATCGCGTTGCAGCGGACGGTGACGGGGTTCGACACGGCCCGGCTGGCGCTCGACCTGGCGGTGCCCCACCAGAGTTTCTTCCGGCCCGCGATCGCCGAACTGGGGCGGGACGGCCTGCTGGCGGTGGGCGATGCCGGCGCGGTTCCCGCCGCGCTGGACGATCTGGAGATCGTGACGACGGTGAACGGCGCGGAGGTCCATCGCTGGAACCTGTCGCGCCTGCACCGCGACGTCCGCACCGCGATCGCCGACGTCACCGCCTATATGTCGCTGCTGCCCGGCGACATGCTGCTGGCGGGCGTCGCGGGCGATGCGCCGCTGGGCCGCGCGGGTGACCGGATCGCGGTTTCGGCGAATGGATTTACCGCCCTGGCGGTGCTGTTGGAAGGAGGCCGGGCATGAAGCATGTTCGTCTCGTCCATGCCGGGCGCGAGCAATGGGGCGTGATGGCCGGCGACGACCGCCTGATCCGGCTGGCCTCGGGCGTCGAGCTGCCCTTCGATTCAGCGGTGCTGCTGCCCCCGGTCACGCCGGGCGCGCGGATCTTCGCGCTGGGGCTCAACTATGCCGATCATTCGGCGGAACTGGGCTTCAAGGCGCCGGACAAGCCGCTGGTCTTCCTGAAGGGGGCGAACAGCCTGGTCGCGCATCGCGGCACATCGTACCGGCCGCGCGACGCCGAGCAGATGCACCCGGAATGCGAGCTGGTGGCGGTGATCGGCCAGACCGCGCGCAACGTGGCGGCGGCCGACGCGCTGGCGCTGGTCGGCGGCTATACCGTCGCGTGCGACTATGCCGTGCGCGAGTATCTGGAGAATTATTACCGGCCGAACCTGCGCGTGAAGAATCGCGACGCGCTGACGCCGCTGGGGCCGTGGATCGTCGATGCCGCCGATGTGGCCGATCCGCAGGCGTTGGCGCTCTCGACGCGGATCAACGGCAAGACCGTCCAGTCGGGCTCCACAAGCGAAATGGTTTTCCCCATCGCCGAACTGATCGCCTATCTTTCGGCGATCACGACGCTGGAGCCCGGAGACATGATCCTGACCGGAACGCCGCATGGCGTGGCCTTTGTCGCCCCGGGCGACGAAGTGGAGTGCGAGGTGGCGGGCATCGGCCGCCTGCTCAACCATGTGGAATGGCTGCCATGAGCCTGTACCAGCTTTCCAAGCTGCTGTTCGAGCTCAACCGCGATCCGGCGCTGCAGGCCGCGTTCACCGCCGACGCGGCGGCGGTCGCCGATCGCTATAAGCTGACCGGGGAGGAGCGGGGCGCGGTGCTCCAGCCCGATATCGGCCTGCTCTACGTGCTGGGCGTCAACGGCCAGATCCTGATGCATTTTGCCGCGTTCCAGCAGATCGCCTGGGCGGATTACCTGCAGATGATGCGCGACGGCGTCCGCGAGCACGGCCCGGTGCGCGACGGCGTCTATGCGATGACGACCGGGCTCGACGAAAAGGTTGCCGGCGTATGAGCCTCGTCTTCACCGGAATCTGCAGCCATGGCCCCGGCATCACCGGGCGCGCCGATCTGGCGCCGCCGGAGCTGCGCGATCCCTTCTTCGCGGCCTATCACGCGATGCGCGACGCGCTGCGCGCGGCCAGGCCCGATGCGGTGATCATCGTCGCGGCCGAACATTTCGCCAATTTCTTCATGAACAACATGCCGTCCTTCGCGATGGGCATGGCCGATGGCTATGAAGGGCCGATCGAGGATCCGGACTGGCTGCGCATCCCCCGCCGCACGGTGCGCGGCGACGCCGCGCTGTCGCGCCGGATCATCGCGGAGGTGCAGCAGACCGTCGACCTCTCCTATGCCGAGGAATGGAAGTTCGATCACGGCATCATGGTGCCGCTGAGCTTCCTCGATCCCGAAAACGAATTGACGGTGATCCCGGCGAACATCAATTGCCAGGGGCCGCCGCTGGCGCCGCTGGCGCGCGCCTGGGCGTTCGGCGAAGCGCTGCGCCGCGCGGCGGACAAGGCGCCCGAACGCATCGCGCTGGTGGCGACGGGCGGCATCTCCCACTGGCCCGCAACCCCCGACAGCGGCCGCGTGAACGAGGACTGGGACCGCGAGTTCCTGCGCCGCTGGGCGCTCAATGATCGCGAGCTGCTCACCGCCTATACCGACGCCGAAACCTATGCCGATGCGGGGCAGGGCGGGTTCGAGATCCGCACGCTGATCGCCGCCGCCGCCGCCGCGCGCGGGCCGGGTACCGTGCATTTCTTCGCGCCGATCCCGATCTTCAGCACCGGCTGCTTCATCGCCACGGCGGAGATCGCCTGATGGCGCACGCGACCGTCGAATGGACCGGTAATCTCGAAGGGGATTTCGACCTGAAGGGCCTGCTTGCGCTGATCGCGGCGGAGATGCGCGAGCGTTCGGGCGGGGTGTTTCCCGTGGGCGGCATCCGCGTCCGCGCGATCCGGCTCGACGACTATGTGATCGCCGACGGCGCCGGCCCCGACGATGCCTTCATCAATATCGACGTGAAGATGGGCGCGGGGCGCGACGCCGCCTTCCGCCAGGCCTTTTTCACCCAGATGTTCGATGCGGTGAAGGCCCATCTCGGCGACCTGTTCGACCGCTGCCCGCTCGCGCTCTCGCTCTATGTCGAGGAAGCGGAGGGCTGGAAGCACAACACGATCCACAAGCGCCTTGCTGCCCAGGGCCGGAGCTAGAACCATGACGCTGACCACCGACCAGATCGCCGCGATCGCGGAGCGGCTCGACGCGGCCGAACGCGGCCGCACGCAGATTTCGCAGCTCTCGCTCGCCCATCCCGACATGACGATCGAGGACGCCTATGCCGTCCAGCGCGCCTGGACGAAGAAGAAGATCGCCGACGGCCGTAAGCCCATCGGCCACAAGATCGGGCTGACGAGCCGCGCGATGCAGCGCTCCTCCAATATCGACGAGCCCGATTACGGCCTGCTGCTCGACGACATGCTGTTTCCCGACGGACGCGACATCCCGATCGAGCGCTTCATCGTGCCGCGCGTGGAGGTGGAACTCGCCTTCCGCCTGAAGCAGCGGCTGTCCGGCCCCGAATGCACTTTGTTCGACGTGCTCGACGCCACCGATTATATCGTGCCCGCGATCGAGATCATCGACGCGCGCATCGAACAGGTGGACAAGGCCACGGGCACGACGCGCAAGGTGTTCGACACGATCTCGGACAATGCCGCCAATGCCGGGCTGGTGCTGGGCGGGCGCCCGGTGCGGCCGATGGACGTGGACCTGCGCTGGGTTTCCGCGCTGATCTTCAGGAACGGCGTGATCGAGGATTCGGGCGTCGCCGCGGCGGTGCTCGGCCATCCCGCGCACGGCCCCGCCTGGCTCGCCAACAAGCTGCATCCCTATGGCGAGGTGCTGGAAGCCGGGGAGATCATCCTGGGCGGCAGCTTCACCGCGCCCGTCCCGGCGCGCGCGGGCGACAGCTTCCATGTCGATTTCGGCCCGCTCGGCACCATCTCGGTGCGCTTCGCATGAGCGCGTTCGGCGACTGGATCCACGCCGCCGGCACCGCCCGCCTTGGGCTCTGGCAGGCGCTGGCCACCCCCTATACCGCGGAGATCTGCGCGCAGGCGGGTTATGACTGGCTGTTGTTCGACGGCGAGCATGCGCCCAACACGCTCCAGACCCTGCTCGCGCAATTGCAGGCGGTGGCGCCCTATCCGGTCCATCCGATCGCGCGCGTGCCGGTGGGCGACCCCGTCCATATCAAGCAATATCTCGATATCGGCTTCCAGACCTTGCTGCTGCCGATGGTCGACAGCGCCGCGCAGGCGGCCGCGCTCGTCTCCGCATCGCGCTTTCCGCCGCGCGGCACGCGCGGGGTGGCGAGCGCCACCAGCCGCGTCTCGCGCTTCGGCGCCGACACCAGCTACCTCAGGGAAGCGCATGAGCGGGTCGCGCTGATCGCGCAGATCGAAAGCCGCGCCGCGCTCGACGCGGTCGATGCGATCGCGGCGGTGGAGGGGATCGACGCGCTGTTCGTCGGCCCCGCCGATCTTGCCGCCTCGCTCGGCCATCTCGGCGATCCGCGCCATGAAGAGGTGCAGGCGGCGATCGAGACCGCGCGCGCGGCGATCGAACGGGCGGGCAAGCCCGCGGGCATCTTCGCGCTCGATCTCGCCGATGCGCGCGCCAGGATCGCGCAGGGCTTCGCCTTCGTCTCGATCGGCACCGATGTCGGCCTGCTCGCCAATGGCGCCCGCGCCCTGCTGCGCGGCGTGACCGAGCCGGCCTGAACGCGCGCACCGCATCACCAGAGGATCCGCCCATGACCGATACCCCGTTCAATCTCGTCATCAACGGCCAGCCGGTGGGGAGCGCCGAGCGGATCGACGTGATCGATCCGGCGACCGGCCGGCCCTTCGCGCATTGCCCGCTCGCGACGGTGGAGCAGCTCGACGACGCGGTCGCCGCCGCGCGCGCCGCCTTTCCGGGCTGGGCGGCCACGCCGATCGACGCGCGCGCCGATGCGCTGCTGCGGCTGGGCGCGCTGATCGAGGAGAACCAGGCCGATCTGGCGGCGCTGCTGTCGCGCGAGCAGGGCAAGCCCGTCAAATCGGCGCAGGGCGAGATCGGCGGCGCGGTCTACTGGATCCGCGCGACGGCGGCGCTTCGCCCCAAGGTGGAGCGCATCGAGAATCCCGAAGGCCCGGTGATCGAGATCCACCGCAAGCCGCTGGGCGTGGTCGGTTCGATCACGCCGTGGAACTTCCCGGTAATGATCGCGATCTGGCACGTCATTCCCGCGCTGCTGGCGGGCAACAGCGTGGTGCTGAAACCGTCGCCCAACACGCCGCTGACGACGCTGCGCATCGGCGAGCTGGCGAGCGCGGTGCTGCCCGCCGGCGTGTTCAACGTGGTGACCGGCGATGTCGAGATCGGATCGGGCATCGCCCGCCATCCCGGCATCGACAAGATCGTCTTCACCGGATCGACGGGCACGGGCCGCGCGATCATGCGCGACGGCGCCGCGAACCTGAAACGCCTCACGCTCGAACTGGGCGGCAACGACGCCGCGATCGTCCTGCCCGATGCGGATGTGGACGCGATCGTGCCGCGCCTCTTCTCGGCCTCGTTCGGCAATAGCGGGCAGATCTGCGCCGCGATCAAGCGGCTCTACGTCCATGACTCGCTCTACGACGCGGTGACGGCGCGGCTGGCCGAACTCGCGGCGGCGGCGGTCGTCGGGCCGGGCGACGATGCCGGCAGCCAGTTCGGCCCGCTCCAGAACCGCAAGCAGTTCGACTATGTCCGCGCGCTCGCGGAGGATGCGAAGGCCAATGGCGGCCGGTTCCTGAGCGGCGGCGAGGCGCCGGACGGCGAGGGCTATTTCTTCCCGCTCTCCGTGCTCGTCGATGTGAACGACGGCATGCGCATCGTCGACGAGGAACAGTTCGGGCCGATCCTGCCCGTCATCCGCTACAGCGATCCGGAGGATGCGCTGGCGCGCGCCAATCGCGGCGAGAACGGGCTGGGCGGCTCGGTCTGGTCCGCGGACGTGGCGGCGGCGGCGGCGCTCGCCATGCGGCTCGAATCGGGCAGCGCCTGGGTGAACGACCATTCGACCATCTCGCCGCTCGTGCCCTTTGGCGGCGCCAAGCAATCGGGCATCGGCGTCGAGTTCGGCCAGCATGGGCTCGACGAATATACCCAGCTCCAGACGCTGCGCCTGCCGCGCGGCTGAGCGGCATTCCGGATAATGCGCCAGCACCCACGGGGGAATTGGCGATGGCGATATCCGCCCGGCATCTCAAGGCATGTGCGTCTGTTTGCCTGATCCCAGCCGGCGCTTTCGACGGGATGACGAACAAAGGCCCGTCGTCTCGCATGATGTGACGTATTACGAGATTGCGTCACGTATAGCGAGACGCTAAGGAAGAGCAGTCCGATGGAATCGGACAGCCGCGCCGGCTGTTTGTCCGTCATGAAATTTCGAGCGGTTCGACGGGAACCGCGCAGCGCCCTCAGGGAGTCACCATGTTTGCCGATCTCAGCGATGCACCACCCGATCCGATCCTTGGCATGGCGCAGGTCTTTGCCGGCGATCCCAGCCCGCAAAAGATCGATCTGGGCATCGGCGTCTACAAGGACGAGAACGGCAACGTCATCGTCCTCGATACGGTGAAGCAGGCCGAGGAATATCTGCGCAACACGCAGACGACCAAGAGCTACCTCTCCTCCTCCGGCAATCCGCAATATAACGACGCCATCCGCGCCCTGCTGTTCGCGCCCGGATCGGACGCGCACGGACGCGCGCGCACGATCCAGACGCCGGGCGGAACCGGCGCGCTGCGCGTCGGCGCCGATTTCATCGCGAAGCTCCGCCCCGGCGCGCGCGTGTTCATGCCCGATCCCACCTGGCCCAACCATCCGGCGCTGTTCCGCGCGGCGGGCGTGGAGACCGTGGTCTATCCCTATTACGACGTCGCCGCCGGCCGGATCCGCTTCGATGCGATGATGGAAACGCTGGCCGCGCAGCTCACCGCGAACGACGTGCTGCTGCTTCACGGCTGCTGCCACAATCCCTCGGGCGCGGATCCCGATCAGGCGCAATGGGCCGCGATCGCCGAACTGCTCGAACGCACCGGCGCGATGCCCTTTGTCGATCTCGCCTATCTCGGCTTCGGCCATGGGCTCGAGCCCGATCGCGCCGGCATCAACCTGCTGGCGGCGCGGCTGCCGGAGATGATCGTCGCCAGTTCCTGCTCCAAGAATTTCGCGCTCTATCGCGAACGTACCGGCGCGCTGACGCTGGTCGCCGCCGGCGAAAAGCAGGTCGAGGCCGCGAAGGGCCATTTGCTGCCGGTGGTGCGCGCCAATTATTCGATGCCGCCCGATCACGGCGCCGCCGTCGTCGCGCATATCCTGGGCACCCCGGCGCTGCGCGCCGAATGGGAGGTGGAGCTGAACGGCATGCGCGAGCGCATCCGCCGGGTGCGGCTGGAACTGGTGAGCCAGCTCGCCGGCAAGGGCGGGCGCGACTTCGGTTATCTGGCGGACCAGACCGGCATGTTCGCGCTGCTCGGCATCTCGCCCGCGCAGGTCCAGACGCTGCGCAGCGACTGGCACATCTACGCGACGGACAGCGGGCGCGCCAATCTGGCGGGCCTGACCATGGCCAATGTCGGCCATGCGGCGGAGGCGTTCGCAAGCGTCACCCGATAGGGAGAAGCGCATGGGCGGGTGTCCGATCCGGCACTTGACCCCATGCGCCCACTCCATATAGATAACGTGTTAAGTTTATAGCGGACCCGGACCGGCCCATCGGCCCCTTGGCGAAGACCGCTCAACCAGATGACGGAGAAATGTCTGTGACCCAGTATGAACCGCAGGAACGCACCGGAGGCGAAGCGCTGGTCGAACAGCTCATCGTGGAGGGCGTGACCGACATCTTCGGCATTCCCGGCGTCCAGCTCGACTGGGCGGTCGAGGCCATTCGCGAGCGCGGCGACCGGTTGCGCTTCGTCGTGCCCCGCCACGAACAGGCGACGTCCTACATGGCGGACGGCTATGCCCGCACGACCGGCAAGGAAGCCGTCTGCATGGTCGTGCCCGGCCCCGGCATGCTCAACGCGCTGTCGGGCATCTCCACCGCCTATGCCTGCAACGCGCGGGTGCTGTTCCTCGTCGGCCAGATCCCGTCGGACACGATCGGCAAGGGCTATGGCATGCTGCACGAGCTGCCCGACCAGTCGGGCATGCTCAAGAAGCTCGTCAAATGGCATGCCATCGCCGAAAAGGCCGAGGACTTCCCGGCGCTGGTGAACGAGGCCTTCGCCCAGCTCCGCTCGGGGCGCCCCCGGCCGGTCGCGATCGAATTGCCGACCGATCTGCTCCAGGCGCGCGCGGTGAGCGCGCTGCTGCCACCGGCGCCCTATGCGCCGACCAAGCCCGATACCGGCCTGATCGCCGAGGCGGCGGCGCTGCTCGCCAATGCGCGTTTCCCCGTGATCCAGTCGGGCGGCGGCGTGCTCGCGTCGGACGGCGGCGAAGCGCTGCGCGCGCTCGCGGAGCGGCTCCAGGCGCCTGTCGTGATGAGCGAGAATGGCCGTGGCACGCTGGACGATCGCCATCCGCTGGCGCTGACCGCGCTGGGCGGCCGATCGGTCCTGCCGCATGCCGATGTCGTGCTGGTCGCGGGCAGCCGCTTCCTCGACGGCCACGCGCATCCGATCCACGCCTCGGCGGGGACGAAGTACATCTATCTGAACGTCGAGCCCAATGACTGGGAAGCGCCGCGCCTGCCGGGCCTGTCGATCCTGGGCGACGCGCGGCTGGGGCTGGAGGCGCTGCTGGCGGCGCTGCCCGCCGATCTCGACCGCGCCGACGTTGCGGACAAGGTCGCGCTCGTCAAGGACTGGATCAAGCTCCAGACCGGCGCCATCCAGCCGCAGACCGACTTCGTCGCCGCGCTGCGCGGCACCATGGCCGATGACGACATCCTGGTCAGCGAGCTCACCCAGGTCGGCTATTTCTCCAATATCGGCTATCCCGTGCACAGCGCGCGCGCCTTCATCACGCCGGGCTATCAGGGCACGCTGGGCTATGGCTTCAACACCGCGCTGGGCGCTGCGCACGGCAATCCCGGCAAGCGCGTCGTCTCGCTGAACGGCGATGGCGGCTTTAGCTGGGGCCTGCAGGAACTGGCGACCGCCGCGCGCGAGAATTACGACCTCTCGGTCGTCGTCTTCGTCGACGGTTATTACGGCAATGTCCGCCGCATCCAGAACCGCGTGTTCGGCAAGGAGATCGGCGTCAAGCTGACCAATCCCGATTTCGAACTGCTCGCGAAGGCCTATGGCCTGCACACCCAGGCGGTGGATTCGCCCGAAGGCCTGCGCGACGCGCTCCAGGCCGCCAAGGAACGCGGCGGCCCCGCGCTGATCCAGGTGGCGGTGGGCGTGATGCCCAGCCCCTGGGCGCTGATCCACCCCTTCGTCCCCTCGATGGTGCCGGTGCCCCCCAATCCGCTGGGCGAGCCTGAAGCGGCCTGAGGCTGGTTTCGAAACGATATGCCGGGGTCCGTCGGGCAAGGCTCGCCGGGCCCCGTTTTCATTCCCACAAACGGTTGGGCAGGCGCCCGCGCTACTCGCCCTTGCCCTCGCTCGGCGCGAACTCGGCGAGCACCTCGCTGAACGCGGCGAGTTCAGACAGCAGCGTCTGCAACCGTTCCCGCCCGAACGCCGAGACATAATTGTTGATCAGCACCAGCGTGAAGGCGGCGGTGTGGTCGATCACGTCCTGGCCCTCCGTCGTGATCGCGACGATCGATCGGCGGCGATCGGTCTTGTCGAGCTTGCGCACGACCAGCTTGCGATCGACCAGTTCCTTCAGGATGCGCGTCACGCTCGGGCCGTGCAGCATCGCTTCCTCGGCAAGCTCGGCGATGCCGAGCGGCCCTTCGTCCGAAAGCACGCGCAGCACGCGCCATTGCTGTTCGGTCACATTGGCTTCGCGCAGCAGCGGGCGGATGGGCGCCATGATCGCCTCCCGCGCGGCGAGCAGCGATCCGGCGACCGATTTCTTGTAGGGGACGAGCTTGTTGGGAGGAGCCATGTGATTCCTATAGAGAGAAAGGGAACGGACGAGCAACAATGACGATGGCCGTCTATTGCCCAACCCCTTGAAAATCGGCGGTGCCGCGTAAGCATATCATGTGTATGATCTATCCCCGTCCACATGGTCCGGCGCAATCCTGAATCGACCGTGGAACACTCGACGCCGCCGCCCGTTTGGTTCAGACGGGCGAGCAGAGATGGGGGGCGTCATTCCGGGTCTTGAAATGCGTATGCGCATCGGCGCGCCGGTTCGCCCGGCGATCTCGTTTCGTGCCCGCATGTCGCCGATCCGCTGAGCGCGCGGCGCCGGAATGAAACTGATCCTCCCGCTCCTCGCCATCGCCGCGCAGCCGCCGGCGGCCCCGGATGCCGATCCCATCATCCCCGATTCGCAATTCGAACAGGCATTGCCGCCGATCGACGCCGAGCTGGCCGCGCCATTGGCGCCGATCGAGGATATCGACGCGCTTCCCGTCGAAACGCCCGATGCACAGGTCGCCCAGCCCCAGCCCCAGCCCCAGCCCCAGCCCCAGCCGCAACCCATGCCATCGGCGGCCGCCACGCCCGATCCGGCATTGGCCGAGCCGCTGCCGTCGCTCGCCACCTTCGATGTCGAACCGCCGCAGGCCGTGGCCGAGGACGATGCGAAGCCCGCGCCGGCGGTGCGCTACACCGTCGTCGTCGAAGGGCTCGACAAGGTTGGGCTGGAGGACGAGTTTCGTGGCCTTTCCGCCCTGGAGGAAGGCGACGGCAAGGGCGCGAACGGCGCGGTGATCGCGGCGCGCGCGCGGGAGGACGAGGCGCTGGCGCTGCGCATCCTCAAGTCCGAAGGCTATTATGACGCGGTGGTCACGTCGGTGGTCGAGCCCGTCCAGGGTCAGCCGGGCCGCGCCACCGCGACGATCACCGCCACGGCGGGCACGCGCTATGCGCTGGGCGCCATCGCCATCGAAGGGCCGGATACGGTGCCGCCGGGCATGCCGCGCGCGATACTGGCGCTGAAGACCGGCGACCCCATCGTCGCTGCCGCGGTCGAGGCGGCGGAGGCGGGCATCAGCCTCCAGCTTCCGCAGCGCGGCTATCCGTTCGTTTCGGTCGGCGCGCGCGATATCGAGCTCGACGATGCCGATCACACCGGGGACTACACATTGCCCGTCGATCCGGGCCCGCGATCCTCGTTCGGCGGCTACAGGACGACGGGCAAGCTGGCCTTCGACGCCAGGCATGTCGGCGTGCTCGCGCGCTTCAAGCGCGGTGAACTCTATGACAATCGCAAGGTCGACGATCTGCGCGAGGCGATGGTCGCCACGGGCCTGTTCGATTCGGTCGCGGTGGAACCGCAGCGCACCGGGGAGGTCGCGCCCGACGGCACCGAATATGTCGACCTGCTGGTGACCCAGAATGCCGGGCCGGCGCGCCGGCTGGCGGCGACGGCGGGCTATTCGACGGGGCAGGGGCTGCGCGTCGACGGAAGCTGGACGCACAAGAATCTGTTCCGGCCCGAAGGCGCGCTGATCGTCGCCGCCGTCGCGGGCACGCAGGAACAGGGGCTGAGCGGCACCTTCCGCCGCTCCAACGCCGGCAAGCGCGATCGCACCGTGCTGTTGTCGCTCTCCGCCAACCGGCAGGATTACGACGCCTATGAAGCGCTGACATTGGGCATCAACGGCCGCATCTCGCGCGATTCCACGCCGATCTGGCAGAAGAAATGGACCTGGGCCTATGGGTTTGAGGCGCTGGCGACGCGCGAAACCCGGTTCGACGACCTGCTGAGCGCCCGCACCCGCCAGAATTACTTCATCGGCGGCATCAACGGGCAACTGGGCTACGACACGTCGGACAGCCTGCTCGATCCGAAAAAGGGCATGCGCGCGCTGGTGCGCCTGAGCCCCGAAATCTCGCAGAGCGAGGGCAAGAACTTCCAATATGCCCGCGCGCTGGTGGAGGGGAGCGCCTATTATCCCGTGTCGGACAGCCTGGTGATCGCCGGGCGCGTGCGCTTCGGAACGATCGTCGGGGCGCCGCGCGACGAGATCGCGCCGTCGCGGCGGCTCTATGCCGGCGGCGGCGGATCGGTGCGCGGCTTCGGATACCAGCAGCTCGGCCCGCGCGATCTGCAGAACAACCCCATTGGCGGGCGCAGCCTGGTCGAGGGTGCGATCGAGGCGCGCTACCGCTTCGGCGATTTCGGCATCGTGCCCTTCCTCGATATCGGCCAGGTCTACGAATCCTCGACGCCGGGCTTCAGCGACCTGCGCATGGGCGCCGGGATCGGCGGGCGCTTCTACACCAATTTCGGGCCGCTCAGGCTGGATGTCGCGACGCCATTGGGGCGGCGCAAGGGCGAAGCTGCCGTCGCCGTCTATATCTCGATCGGGCAGGCCTTCTGATGGCGGAGGCGGGCGACACCCCGGCGATCCGGCCGAAGCGTCCGCTGGGCTGGCGGATCGCGATCTGGGCGGGGATCGCGCTCGCCTCCCTCGTGCTGCTCGCCATCGCCGCCATTTTCGCGCTCGATACCGCGCCGGGCCGCCGCTTCGTCCTCAACCAGCTTGACGGCTACGAGCTGGAATCGGGGCTGAAGGTCAATATCGGCCGGCTCGACGGATCGCTCTACGGCGCGCTGGTGATCCGCGACCTGCGGCTGAGCGATACCAAGGGCGTCTTCGCCACCGCGCCGCGCATCGATCTCGACTGGCGCCCCTTCGCCTTCGTCAGGAGCCATGTCGATGTCCGTTCGGCGACCGCTGCGCTGGTCACGCTGGCGCGGCTTCCCGAGCTGAAGGCGGTGCCGAGCGATCCCGATGCGCCGATCCTGCCCGATCTCGACATCGATATCGGCCGGTTGAAGGTCGATCGGCTGGTGCTCGGGGCGGCGGTGGCCGGGGAGCGCCGGGTGCTCAGCCTGGACGGCAAGGCGGAGATCGCGGACCGGCGCGCGCGCGTTACCGCCAATGCGGCGGCGGCCGGCACGGGCGACCGTCTCTCCGTGCTGCTCGATGCCGTGCCCGACGACAATCGCCTGGTGATCGATGCGCGGCTGGCGGCGCCTGTCGGCGGCGTCGTCGCCATCATGGCCGGGTTGACCCAGCCGCTCGACGCCAGGATCGCCGGGCGTGGAAGCTGGGCGGACTGGAAGGGGCGGATCGACGCGGCGCTGGGCGGCCAGCCGCTCGCCGCGATCGACATGACCGCGCGCGACGGCAGCTTCGATCTGCGCGGTCCCCTGCGGCCCGGCCTGATCCTGCAGGGGCCGGTCGACCGGCTGACCGCGCCCGCGCTGATGCTGGAACTGGCGACCAAGCTGGAGGAACGGCGCGCCGATACGCGGCTGTCGCTGCGTTCGCCGGCATTGGCGGTTTCCGCCAACGGCATGCTCGATCTCGGGCGCAGCCGCTTCGGGAACATGCGCGTCGATGCGCGCCTGCTGACCCCCGGTGCGATCGCGGAGAATCTGAACGGGCGCGACATCCAGGCCACGCTCGTCCTCGACGGCGCGTTCGCCGCGCCGGTCGTCGACTACAAGGTCCGCGCCGCGGCGATCGGCTTCGGCGAGACGGTGGTGGAGGGGCTGACCGCCCAGGGCCGCAGCCGGGTGGATGCGGATCGCATGCTGGTGCCCGTTTCCGCGCGGATCGCGCGCGTCACCGGGCTCAACGCGGCGGCGGGCGGCATGCTCGTCAATGTCGCGATCGACGGCGATTTCGCGGTGCAGGGCGACAGCATCATGTCGGACAATCTGCGCATCCGATCGAAGCAGATCGACGCGACCGCGATCGTGATCGCCGATCTTTCCACCGGCATCTATCGCGGCGCGCTGAACGGCCGCGTCAATGATTACCGGATCGAGGGCGTCGGCATCGTCAACCTGACGACCGATATCAAGCTGGTCACGGTGCCGTCGGGCGGCTTCGGCATGCAGGGGCGGTTCGGCCTCGCCACCGTGCGCATCGACAATGCCAGCGCGGCGGAATTCCTGGGCGGCCGCACGGTGATGGCGGGCAATCTGCGCTTCGATCCGGCTGGTGTGTTCTCGGTCGACAATCTGCGCGTCAATGCGCCCGGATTCCGCCTCGCGGGCGGGCGCGGATCCTATCGCCCGGACGGGCGCATCGCCTTTGTCGCGCAGGGCATGTCCAACCAATATGGCCCGCTGGCGCTTGATATCTCGGGCACGGTCGAGCGGCCGCTGGTGCGGCTGCGCGCGGCGCGGCCCAATGTCGGCGTGCAACTGAGCGATGTGGAGGCGATCATTCGCGGCACGGGCGCGGGCTATGCCGTCACCGCCACCGGCGGATCGCCCTATGGCCCGTTCAACGCCGATGTGCTGGTGCGCACCGCCGCCGGGCCGCTGACGATCGACATCAACCGGGCGCGCTTCGCGGGCGTCGATTTCGCGGGCACCGTGCGCCAGCTTCCCGCCGGTCCCTTTGCCGGGCGGCTGACGGCCAGCGGATCGGGCGTCAACGGCGTGGTGACGTTGGGCGCGGTCGGCAAATATCAGAGCGCGCTCGTTTCCGCGCGCGCCAATGGCGCGCATATTCCGGGGCAGGCGGGGCTGGTGATCGATCGCGCGATCATCGAGGCGCGCGCGATCCTCTACGAGACGCCGGAGGTGATCGCGGACGTACAACTCGCCGGCGTTCGCCAGGGCGAACTGCTGATCCAGACCGCACGCGCGAAGATCAATTATCGCGGTGGACGCGGCACCGCCCAGCTTGTCGCGAACGGCCGTTCGGGCGCGAGCTTCCGCGTGGCGGCCAATGCGCAGCTCTCACCCGATCTTTATCGCGTCGCGGCGCAGGGGCAGATCGGCGCCGTGCCGTTCCGTCTCGCCCAGCCGGCGGTGATCCGGGGCGAGGGCGGCGGCTATCGCCTGCTGCCCGTCGCGGTCGTCGTGCCGCAGGGGCAGATGCGGATCGCCGGGCGTTACGGCACCGCGCTGGAGGCGCAGGCGCGGTTCCAGAATTTCGATCTGTCCGTGCTCAATGGTTTCGCGCCGGGCGCGGGCGTGGGCGGCCGGGCGACCGGCGGGCTCGATTTCGTCCAGGCTTCGGGAGAGGCGATGCCGCGCGCCGATCTGCGGCTGACGGTCGACGATTTCACGCGCTCGGGCGCCGCGATCGTCTCGACGCCGGTGGATATTTCGGCGCAGGGCTCGCTCCGGCCCGAGGGCGGCTCCATCGCCGCGATCATCCGCCGGGGCGGCGCCGCGATCGGGCGCGCCCAGTTTCGCCTGCAACCCTCGGGCGGCGGCGCCTGGACAAGCGCGCTGGCCAATGGCGCGCTGTCCGGCGGCATCCGCTACAACGGCCCGGCGGACGTGCTGTGGAGCCTGACCGGCATCGCGGACCAGCAGCTTTCCGGCCCCGTGGGTGTCGCGGCGGATGTATCGGGCACGCTCGGCCAGCCGCGCGCGGTGGGCGTGATCCGCGCCAACGCGCTCGCCTATGAGAACGAGACCTATGGCACGCGGATCAGCGCGATCCGGCTGAACGGCCGTTTCACCAGCGACCGGCTGGAGATCACCGAGTTCAACGGCCGCGCCGGCAACGGCACCGTCACCGCGCAGGGCAGCATCGGCTTCGCCGCCAATTCGGGTTTCCCGATCGATGTGCGCGCGACGCTCACCAATGCCCGGCTGGCGGAAAGCGACGCCCTGTCGGCGCGTGTCTCGGGCGATATCGCAATCACCAATGATGCGCGCGGCGCGTTCATCCGGGGCACGTTGCGCCTGCCCGAAGTGCGATACCAGATCATCCGCCAGGGTGGCGCGGAGATCGCGGAACTCGAAGGCGTCCGCCGCAAGGGCACCAGCCGCGCCCAGGCGGCGCAGCAGGCGGCCGCGGCAGGGCCGCCGGGCCTGTTCAAGCTCGACCTCAACATCCGCGCGGAGGAACGCCTCTATGTCAGCGGCATGGGGCTGGAAAGCGAATGGGGCGCCAATCTGCGCGTCGGCGGCACCTCCGCCGCGCCGGTGGTGACGGGCGTGGTCGATCTGGTGCGCGGCACCTACAGCTTCGCCGGACGGCGCTTCGACCTGAGCGACGCCAGCGTCGTGCGATTCGAGGGCGGCCAGGCGACCAATCCCTCGCTCGAGATTTCGGCGACCGCCGATATCCAGGGCACGGCGGTGACGATCAATATCGGCGGCCGCGCGCTCAATCCGCAGATCGCCTTCACCAGCTCGCCCAGCCTGCCGCAGGACGAACTGCTCTCGCGCATCCTGTTCGGCAATTCGGTGACCGAGCTTTCGGCGATGCAGGCGATCCAGCTTGCCTCCGCACTCAACGGGCTGCGTGCGTCGGGCGGCGGGCTCAATCCGCTCGGCAAGCTGCGCTCGGCGACGGGCATAGACAGGCTGCGCGTGCTGGGCGCGGACGAGGCGACGGGGCGCGGCACCGCCGTCGCCGCCGGCCAATATATCTCCAACGACATCTATGTGGAGATCATCACCGACACCAAGGGCTTCACCGCGACCCAGCTCGAGATCGCGCTGTCGAAGGCGCTGTCGATCCTTAGCCAGACCGGCGGATCGAACGGCACGGCGGTGAAGCTGCGCTATTCGAAGGATTATTGAGCGCGGCGCGCGATGTCGGGGATCCCCGGAAAGGGGGTGATTTCGACGATATGCGGGAAAATGGTGCTGCCGGTGAGGATTGAACTCACGACCTCAGCCTTACCAAGGATGCGCTCTACCACTGAGCTACGGCAGCACGGCCCGACGGGCGGTTGCGGGCCTATGGCGGAGGGGCGGGCGTTCGTCAAGGCGGGCTTGCCCTGTTCCCGCCAATCTGTTTGGAATTGTCGCCATGGGCAAGCAACAGGATGAGCGCGCGGCGCGTCTGGCGGAGGCGTTGCGCGAGAATCTGCGCCGCAGAAAGGCGCAATCACGTGAAGGAGGGGGCGATGGCGCGGCCGCGGGCGCGCGCGAATCAGCTTCGGCCGATGCCAGTGATTCGCCCGAATCATGACGATCGCCACCGCGCCCACGATCCTGACCGAGCGCACGATATTGCGCGCGCATCGATATGAGGATTTCGAACGTTTCGCGCAGATCTGGGGCGACCCGGACGTGACGCGATTCGTCGGCGGCGTGCCGCTGTCGCGTGGCGACGCCTGGACGCGCTTCCTGCGCGCCGTCGGGCTCTGGCCGATCATGGGCTATGGCTATTGGGCGGTCGAGGATCGCGGCGATGGCCGCTATCTGGGGCTGATCGGCCTCGCCGAGCTCGAACGAGGCATTCCGGCGATCGCCGGCGTGCCGGAGGCGGGCTGGGTCTTCGGTCCGGATGCCCATGGCCGGGGCATCGCGAGCGAGACCGTCGGCGCGATCATCGGCTGGGCGGACGCCAATCTCTCCGATCCCGAAACCTGCTGCATCATCGATACCGGCAACGCGGCGTCGATTCGGGTGGCGGAGAAACTCGGCTTCGTCCTGGCCGGCCCGGAAGCCTATCGGGACGGACAGATATTGGTGTTCAGGCGGCCGCGCGCGGGCTGATACGGGCGCCCGATGAGCGGAAACCCATCGGGCGCCGGCATCACGCCGCCATTCGGTAGCAATCGTCCCCATCGGGAAGGGCGTCACCTTCGGCGAGCGCATATAGCGCGCAGGGCGCTTCGCCGCCGCGCCCGGCGCTGGGCCGGTTGACCACGCATCCGGTGGGGCGGAAGCCCAGCTTGCGCAGCACATGGCCGGACGCCGGATTGTCGAGGAAATGCGACGCGACGACGCGGCCGAGCTTCAGCGTGCGCGCGATGCCGATCAGCGCCTGGCCGGCCTCCGTGGCATAGCCCAGGCCCCAATGGGGGCGGGCGATCCAATAGCCCATCTCGATATCCCCGCCCGGCGCGCGGCCGAGCCCGCAGCCGCCCACCAGCCGTGGCGCGCCATGGGTGCGCGCGACGATCAGGAACTGGGGCAGCGCCGCATGGCGCTCCGCCGCCAGGAAATCCCGCGCATGATCGATATCATAGGGCCATGGGGCGGTGGCGAGATTGCGGACGACCATTTCATCGCCGATCGCGGCGGCGAGCGCGGCCGCATCCTCCGGCCAGCCGGGCCGGAGCAGCAGTCTTGGGGTACGCGCGAACATGTCTCTCTCCTCTATGTCGCGCCCCATGCCGCAATCAGATTACGCCATGGAGACAGTGGGATGAGGGAGACAAAGAAAAAGGGAGCGGGGGCGACCCCTCTCCCTCTTCACCTGCCGCAGCAGGTTTTCGGGCCGCCCCAGGGGCGACCCGTCATGCGGTTCGCCCGATTTTACTCGGCTGCTTGCGCCATAATATCGACCGAGCAGAATTTGCGGCCAAGCTTGCCGTCGTGGAAGGTCACGCGGCCTTCGACGAGCGCGAACAGCGTGTGATCCTTGCCCATGCCGACATTGCGGCCCGGATAGACCTTGGTGCCGCGCTGGCGCACGATGATGTTGCCCGCGACGACGTCCTGGCCGCCGAACTTCTTCACGCCAAGGCGTCGGCCGGCTGAGTCGCGGCCGTTGCGGGAAGAACCGCCTGCTTTCTTATGTGCCATCTCTCAAAACTCCTGTCGGCGCGCTTACGCGTCGGTCTTCTTCGCGGCCGGCTTCTTGGCGGCTGCGGGCTTCTTCTCGGCTGCGGGCTTGGCGGCCTCGGGGGCTGCCTCAACCTTGGGCTCCTCGGCCTTCTTGGCCGCAGCCTTCGGCTTCTCGTTGCCGATCGCGGTGATCTTCAGGATCGTCATCTGCTGACGATGGCCGTTGCGGCGACGATAATTGTGCCGGCGGCGCTTCTTGAAGACGATGACCTTCTCGCTCTTCGCCTGCGCGATGATCTCGGCCGAAACCGTCAGATCCTTGGCGGCCTTGAGCTCGCTGCCTTCGCCGGCGAGCAGGACGTCGCCCAGCGAGATCGAATCACCGGCATTGCCAGCGATCTTCTCGACGGCGATCTTGTCTCCTGCGGCAACGCGATACTGCTTGCCGCCCGTGCGCACGATAGCGAACATGGCTTGTCTCTTCATCTTCAAAGCTGTCCACACAGGCGAACGGCCACGGCCGGACCCCCGCGCGGGAAAGTGGGGCTGTTAGCTTCGCTTTCCCGCGCTGTCAACGAGGAAAGGGCGCTCAAACCCGCCGTTTCCGCGCTCGCGACATGCGATTGCGGTCTCCGGCGGTTCATCGCGCTGAAAGCACGATTCGCCTAGCAGAGATGGCATGGGCCGTCGATAGGGCGGCCCGATGAAAGGGTTTCCGATGGCGCTCGCCCGCTTGCTGCTTGGTTCCGCGGTCTCGGCCGCGATTCTCGTCACCTCGGTCGCACCCGCGGCGGCACGGCCATATCGCGGCCATCATGGCGGCTGGAACGGCGGCTGGCACCATCGCGATCGTGGTGTGCGCGGCGGCGATGTGCTGGCCGGCGTGGTGATCCTGGGCGGCATCGCCGCGATCGCCGGCATGTCCGCGAAGAAGGATCGGCAGGTCGATGACGAGATCGCCTATCGGAATCGCGATCGGAGCGTCGACGCCTATGCCGACCGTTCCGACGACGGCGAATGGCTTGGCGACGATGCCAGCGTCGATGCCAATGTCGATGCCGATCGACGGGATGATTCGCCGGCGGCCGGTGACGCCTATGCCAGCAACGACGCAGCGGTGATTCGCGACGAGGACGCGGCGGTCGACGCCTGCGCCCGCGCCGCCGAGGACGAAGCGCATGCCTATGGCAGCGACGCCAGCGTCCGCAATATCGCCGATGTGGAGGGCGAGGGCACCGAATGGCGGGTGAGCGGCACGGTGGAAACCCGCAACGGCTATCGCGACCGTGCCAGCGCGCGCGGCTTCACCTGCACCGTCCGCTACGGCCAGATCGACGGCGTGCGCCTGGACGGCGAAAGCGTGGCGCTGCGCTGAGGATTCGGCATGCGGCTGATCAGGCGGAAAATATCCGCACGCGCGTGGCGAAGATGAGGTGCGATCCATATCGCCGCTTGGGCTGAGCTTGTCGAAGCCCTGTCCTTCTACCCTGAACCCAAGGCAGGACAGGGCTTCGACAGGCTCAGCCCGAACGGGGTGGTGGTGGCGCCGCTGTTTCCGCAATTGCGCTCTTGTGCCTTGGCTCTTTCGGAATTTGCCCGGCTTCTAATCCCGGTGCCACGCCATCGCCGCGCCGTTCCGCCGGGCGATCCGCTCCTCCTGCGCGATCAGCGCCAGCGCGATCCTGACCTCGGCGAAATCGTCGCCTTCGCCCGATGCGGCGCGGCGGGCCTCGTCGTCATAACCGCGCGACGCCAGATAGGTCGCCGCCGCGGCGCGCGCGCGCTCGATCGCGGTCATCTCTCGGGAATATGCCAGCCGATCTGCCGGGCCTCGCGCGCCTTGTAGAAGAACTGGCTGCACACCAGCCAGCCCTTGAGCGGCCGCAGCGGCAACGTGCAGGTGAGCAGGAGGAAGGGCAGGGATGTGACGAGATGCACCCAGAAGGGCGGCGTGAACAGGATCTCGATCATCAGCGCCACCACCACGGCGGGCACGCAGCCGAAGCAGATCACGAAGAAGGCCGGGCCGTCCGCCGGATCGGCGAAGCCGTAATCCAGCCCGCAATGGTCGCAGCGTTCACGCAGGGTCAGCAGCCCCTTGAACAGCGCGCCCTGGCCGCAGCGCGGGCATTTGCCGCGAATGCCGGTCTCGACGGGCTTCAGCGCCGGCCAGTCCGACGCTTGCGTGTTGCTCTCTGTCATGCTCGATCGTCCCGATTCTTTCGGACGGGCTGGTTTGCCGTGCGATACGCAATTATGTATGGTAACAATACCATGCAAAGTCAAGGTTAGAGACATGCAAAGCTGGGTGCCCGATCTGGCGGCGGAGGCCGCGCCCAAATATCTGGCGATCGCCGGTGCGCTCGCGCGCGATATCGAGGCGGGCGTGCTGAGGCCCGGAGACCGGCTGCCGCCGCAGCGCGCGCTGGCCGAACGGCTGGCGGTGGACCTGACCACGGTGACCAAGGCCTATAATGAAGTGCGGCGGCTGGGCCTGATCGAGGGCGGCGGGCGGCGGGGCAGCTTCGTGCGCGCCGATGTGGGCGGGCAGGCGGAGGCCACCGGCGCGGTGCTGACCGATACCGGCATGAACCTGCCGCCGGAGCCGCTGGGCGGGCGCTTCGCCGCCTGTTTCCGCGAGGGCGTGGCCGAGCTGCTCGCCGGGCCGGGGGCGGCCGGGCGCTTCCAATACCAGCCGAGCGGCGGCACGCAGCCCGATCGCGCCGCCGGCGCGGCCCTGCTCGCGTCGCGCGGGATCGATGCGAGCGAGGATAATGTGCTGGTCGCGAGCGGCGGCCAGAACGCGCTCCATGCGATCCTCGGTACTCTTTTGTCGGCGGGCGACACGATCTGCGCCGGGCGCTTCGCCTATCCGGGGCTGCTGGCTCTGGCGCGGCGCTTCGGGCTGGCCGTGCGCGCGATCGACGGTGATGGCGAGGGGATCGATCCGCACGCGCTCGATCTTGTCGCGCGCGCGGGCGGCGTGCGCGCACTCTATATCGTGCCGACCAACGACAATCCGACAGCCGCGACCATGGGGGAGGAACGCCGCCGCGCCATCGCCGACGTCGCGCGGCGCCACGACCTGATCGTGATCGAGGACGACGCCTATGGCCTGTTGCCCGCGAAGCCGCTGCCGCCGATCGCCGCGTTCGCGCCCGAACGGACCTGGCATGTGACGAGCCTGTCCAAGATCATCTCGCCCGCGCTGCGCATCGCCTATCTGCGCGCGCCCACCGCGCGCGATGCGTGGCGGCTGGCGGCCGAACTGCACGAAACCGCGATCATGCCGCCGCCGGTCAGCGCCGCGCTCGCAACCCTGTGGTTGCGCAACGGCAGTTTCGCGGCGCTGGTGGCGGAGGTGCGCGCGGAGGCGGCGGCGCGCCAGGCGATCGCCGCCGATATCCTGCGCGACCTGGATTATGCGACGCATGGGGAGGGCTATCATCTCTGGCTGGCGCTGCCCGCCGGCATCGCCGCCGCCGATCTGGTGGGCACGCTGCGCCCCGCCGGCCTCTCCGTGGTGACCTCCGACGCCTTCGCCGTCGATCCGGCGGGGGCGGGGCGGGCGTTGCGCATCTCGATCGGCGGCGGCCTCTCGCGCGAACGGCTGGCGCGCACGCTGACCATGCTCGATGCGATGATGCAGGGATCGCGCGGCGTGTCGTTGGTCTAGCATCAGGTCGGGACGCCCAAAAACCGGGCGTCAGAACTGGACGCCAAAACTGGGCGCCAAAACTGGACAGGGCGGCTTCGGCAACCTAGTGCCGCGCGCATTCCCCTCTCGTACAGGAGCCGCCGACTCGATGTCCGCAGACCATCAGGATTCGATCCTCATCGTCGATTTCGGAAGCCAGGTGACCCAGCTCATCGCCCGGCGCGTGCGTGAAGCCGGCGTCTATAGCGAGATCGCGCCCTTCAATTCCGCCGCCGAAGCCTATGAGCGGCTCAAGCCCAAGGGCATCATCCTGTCCGGCGGCCCATCCTCTGTGATGTGGGACGACAGCCCGCGCGCACCGCAGCATTTCTTCGAGGCCGGCCTGCCGATCCTCGCCATCTGCTACGGCCAGCAGACCATGGCGCACCAGCTTGGCGGCACCGTCGCGCCTTCGGACAGCCGCGAGTTCGGCCGCGCCTTTATCGAGGTGATCGACGATTCGGCGCTGTTCAACGGTCTGTGGAGCGTCGGCGACACGCATCAGGTGTGGATGAGCCATGGCGACCGCGTCGAGGCGCTGCCCGAGGGCTTCAAGATCGTCGCGCGTTCGGAAGGCGCGCCCTTCGCGATCGCGACCGACGAGGCGCGGCGCTTCTATTCGATGATGTTCCACCCCGAAGTGGTCCACACCCCCGACGGTGGCAAGCTGCTCGCGAATTTCGTCCGCCATGTCTGTGGCCTGCCCGGCGACTGGACGATGGCCGAGTTCCGCGAGACCAAGATCCAGCAGATCCGCGAGCAGGTGGGCAAGGGCAAGGTTATCTGCGGGCTGTCCGGCGGCGTCGACAGCGCGGTGGCGGCGGTGCTGATCCATGAGGCGATCGGCGAGCAGCTCACCTGCGTCTTCGTCGATCACGGCCTGATGCGCAGTGGAGAGGCCGATCAGGTCGTCAGCCTGTTCCGCAACCATTATAATATCCCGCTCGTCCATGTGAGCTGCGAGACGCTGTTCCTCAACGGGCTGGCGGGCGAGACCGATCCCGAGAAGAAGCGCAAGTTCATCGGCAAGACCTTCATCGACGTGTTCGAGGCGGAAGCGCGCAAGATCGGCGGCGCCGAGTTCCTGGCGCAGGGCACGCTCTATCCCGACGTGATCGAGAGCGTGAGCTTCACCGGCGGGCCGAGCGTGACGATCAAGAGCCACCACAATGTCGGCGGCCTGCCCGAACGCATGAACATGAAGCTGGTCGAACCACTGCGCGAACTGTTCAAGGACGAGGTCCGCGCGCTCGGCCGCGAGCTGGGCCTGCCCGACATCTTCGTCGGCCGCCATCCCTTTCCGGGGCCGGGCCTGGCGATCCGCATTCCGGGCGAAGTCACCAAGGAACGCTGCGACATCTTGCGCAAGGCCGACGCCATCTATCTCGAGGAGATCCGCAATGCCGGGCTCTACGACGCGATCTGGCAGGCGTTCGCGGTGCTGTTGCCGGTGCGGACCGTCGGCGTGATGGGTGACCATCGCACCTATGACTCGGTCTGCGCGCTGCGCGCCGTCACCTCCACCGACGGCATGACCGCCGACGTCTATCCCTTCGACGCCAGCTTCCTCACCCGCGTTGCGACGCGGATCGTGAACGAGGTGAAGGGCATCAACCGGGTGGTCTACGATTATACGTCGAAGCCGCCGGGCACGATCGAGTGGGAGTGAACCGGAAAAAGCAGACGTCCGGGGGACGTCTGCCCGGTTCACTCGGCGCTGCAAAGCGCCGCAAACGCCGGAACCAATGATCGTCCTGGGGACGATCATCCGGTTTACTCGGCGCTGCTAAGCGCCGCAGAACGCGAAGTAGCAGATTTCCGGCGGTCGGTCGCCCGATGCAATCTGCTCCGTTTCCGACCATTCTCTCTCGCTTTCCATCCGCTTCCCGGCAAAACTCATCCCGACTGCTGAGGGGAGCTTGTAAATGAGGCTGTTGCTGATCGGGCTGTTGCTCGTCCTTGCGGGGTGTTCGGCTTCTGACTGGAACGAGCGGCTCTCCTCACCCGAGGATCGCGCTCTGGCGCTTCGAACGATTGACGGCCTTCGTTCCGGCAAGCTGGATCCGCTGAAGGCGGAGATCGAGCCCACGGTGTTTGCCCAGACTGTCGCCGGCAGGGATAAACTCGCGGCGCCCCTGTCGACCCCCGGCACGCCTATGCTCGTCACGGTGAACTCTAATACCGTCTCGGACGGCAGCGGCACTGTCACCACCAAGGCGCTGAATTATGAATTCGGCGCCGGGAAAACCTGGGTGGTCATGCAGATCATGTTGCGGATGACGGCAAAGGGGCGGGAAGTGATCGGCTGGAACGTGACGCCCACAAACGCGCGCCCGTCGACCATCGGCAATTTTTCGTTCAGCGGAAAAACCCCGATCCATTTCGCCTGGATTGCTGCGATGATCGCTTCGGTGTTCGTGATCCTGACGGCTCTTGTCCAGGGCGCTCGTAGCAAAGGCATCAAGCGTCGTTGGCTCTGGATGCTCGGCAGTGCCTTTGGCCTTGGCCAGTTTAGCCTGAATTGGGCAACGGGCGCCTGGTCGATCAAGCCGATCTATGTGTCGCTGCTCGGTGCCGGCTTCTTCAGGCCGTCACCGTTCGATGCGTGGATATTGAGTTTCTCGCTGCCGATCGTCGCGGTCATATTCCTGATACGCCGGCGGGGATTGATGGCTCGATCAGAGGATGGTGCACTTGATCCGCTCGCTGCGTAAGAAGCTGATCCGCGGTGGGGATTACGGCGCGAGCTTACTAAATGTATGATCGCGCTGGGTCTGAGGTGTGCCGCGCGCTTCGCGAGTCAGAAGGCGAGGCCCGGGCACAAAAGCTTGATCGGACTATTTAGTAAACTGGCACCGCAATTCGACGTCTTCCCCTTCGACGCCAGCTTCCTGACCAGTGTGGCAACGCGGACCGTGAACGAAGTGAAGGGCATCAACCGGGTGGTTTATGACTATACGTCGAAGCCGCCGGAGACGATCATCCGGTTTACTCGGCTCCGCAAGGCGCCGCAGAACATGGAGCAGCGAGCGTCCCCGGGCGCGCTTCCCCGGTGCGCGCAGCGAACACGATAAAAATTTGCCCAACGCTGTCGATTTCCGACACACTCGTTCGTCGTCCCGATGCCAGGCCGATGTGGCCGGCGTCAGGCAAGGAGACAGACGATGCGAGTCATGGTGTTCATGAAAGCCACCGAGGACAGCGAAAACGGCACGCCGCCGACGATGGAGGCGTTCGAGGCGATGGAGCGGTTCAACGAAGAACTGGTGAGCGCCGGCGTGCTGCTGGCGGGCGCCGGCCTCAAATCCAGCGGGGAGGCCAGGCGCATCGTCTATGACGGCCCCGAACGCGCGGTCACCGACGGACCGTTCGCCGAAACGCGCGAACTGGTCGCCGGCTTCTCGATCTGGAACGTGAAGGACATGGACGAGGCCGTGGCCTGGGCGAAGCGCTGCCCCAACCCCATGCCGGGCCGCTGCGAGGTGGAGATCCGCCCGTTCCTGGAAGCGACGGACATGGCCGAACTGCTGACCGCACTCGACGACGATAATGCGCGTGCGAAGCTCGGCGTCGCCTGATCACGTGCGGAGCCATGCATCGATCGGCTCGCCGCGTCGGGAGATATCGATTGAATCCCCGGCCTCGACCCGATCGGTGAATGTGCTCAAGTCAGCACTGGCATTGTCCCCGGGGCATGTGGTCGCGGAAATGACCGGGTGCAGCCGTGCGACGCTCTATCGGCGCTTCGCCTCAAAGCTCGCGCTGGTCGAGGCGATCCTGTTCGAGACCTCGCGCGCGGTGGAGCCCGAGATCGCGTCGAGCGAGGCGCCGCGCGCCATCCTCATCGCCCATGCCTCGGCTTGTGCCGAATATATGTCGGGCAGCCGCGGGCGGGCGATATTGAGCATCACCGAAAGCGCCGCGCGCCTCCCCGAGCTCGACCAGGCGACGCTGCGGCACATGACCGGCGAGCAGGAATATTATTATCGCGAGTTCCGCCGCCTGGCGCCTGGCGCCTGGCGTGAACTCGGAAACGCTTGCCTTTACCTTCGATACGCTGGTCGGCAACGTCATCTATCACGTCGCCATCCGTCGCCGCGCGCTGGCCGCATCCGATATCGCGCTGCTCGTCGATCAGGCGATCGCGGTGCTGCACGCGCGATGCGCGGTGGAGGGCCGAACCGATTGCCCCCGATCGGACGGCGGGCGATAAGGCGGGCATGATCAGGACATTGCTCGTCGCCGCGCGCGACCGGAATCGCCTTGGCGAGATCGCGCAGGTTGCCTCCCGCTTCGGGCTGGGAATCGTGCTGGCGCGGCTCGGCATCGCGGAGGCGGGCGCGGTAGAGGGTGGCGACGGCGATCCTCACGGCCTGCCGCGCCGCACGCGGCTGGCGCTGGAGGCGCTTGGCCCCACCTTCGTCAAGCTCGGCCAGATCCTGGCGACGCGCGGCGACCTGTTGCCGCCCGAATGGATCGCGGAACTGGAGCAACTGCACAGCCAGGCGCCGACGCTCGCGTTCGAGGATCTGCGCCCGGCGGTGGAAGCCGCGCTGGGCGAGCCGCCCGAGACCGCCTTCGCCAGCTTCGATCCCGCGCCGCTGGCCGCCGCGTCGATGGCGCAGGTCCATCGCGCGACGCTGGCCGACGGGCGCGCGGTGGTCCTCAAGATCCGCCGGCCCGGCATCCGTCCGCGCATGGAGGCCGATCTCCGCCTGATCGCGCAGCTTGCCGCCGTCGCGGAGAGCGCAAGCGCGGAAGCCCGCCGCTTCGCGCCCGCCGCGATGATGCGCCAGCTCACCGAAGCGGTGCTGGAGGAACTCGATTTCACCGGCGAGGGCCGCAACGCCGATCGGCTGCGCGCGGATTTCGCGGGCGAGCCGCGCGTGGTGATCCCGGCGATCCACTGGGCCTGGACCTCCGAAACATTGCTGGTGATGGATTATGTCGAGGGGGTTCCGCCCCGCGACGGGGACACGCTGCGCGCCGCGGGCATCGATCCCGCCGCGATCGCCGCGCTGGGGGCGGATGTCGTGCTCGACATGGTGCTGGTCAATGGCCGCTTCCACGGCGATCCGCATCCCGGCAACCTGCTGTGCCTGCCGGGCGATCGGATCGCGCTGCTCGATCTCGGCATGATCGGCCATGTCTCGCCGCGCCGGCGCGAGGAATTCATCGATTTCGTCCAGTCGCTGAACACCGGCGATCCCGCGCGGCTCGCCGACATATTGGCGGTCTGGTCGGCGGGCAGCGCGCCGCGCGATCGCATCCGCTCGGCCGCCGAACGGCTGGTCGCGCGCCATGGCAGCGGCCCGCTGGTGTTGAGCGCGCTGGTCGGCGATTTCCTGCCGATGATGCGCGACGAGGGGCTGACCCTGCCGCCGGACCTGCTGCTGATCTTCAAGGCGCTGGTGACGATCGACGGCGTGCTCCTGGCGATCGAGCCCGATTTCGATCTGTCGGGGGCGATGCGGCGATCCTCGCTCAGGATCGCGCGGTCGCGGCTTTCGCCCGAACACTGGGCGCCGACCGTGCAGGCGCTTGCCTGGGAACTCGGCAAGCTGGGCGACGGCGCGCCGCGTCTGGTGCGCGCCGCCGTCCGCCGGCTGGAAGCCGATCCCGCCGATGCGGCCGCGCCCCACGCAGCGCTGTCGGCCGCGCTCGCCACCGCCGGCCGCTGGATCGCCGCCGCCATCCTGGCGGGCGCGGCGCTGATCGCGGGCGCGCTGCTGCTGCGGTGATGCGATCCGCGGCCGCGCCGCGCGATCAGATGTTGATGCTCGTCGGGATCAGGCTGGGCTGCAGATAGGGATAGGGCGCCAGCCGCTCGGCGTTGCGCGCGACGATGCGGGCCTCCACCGCCTGCAGCGCCGCCTGGAAGCGCGGCAATGCACAGTCCGCGCCGATGATCGCGGGATCGCGGAACCAGGCGGGGTAGGGGAAATCGTTGCTGAGATAGGTGCCGAGCGGGCGGTAATGCACCGAACCCAGCAGGTAGAGCGTGTTGAGCTGCTCCAGCGCCAGTGAGACCGGGGGCATATAGCCCAGCCAATCCTGCTTGCCATGGCCGGACTGTTCGGTCGGCGAGGCTGCCCAGCCCGCGCCGGTGATGGCGGGCGCGAAATCCATCATCTCCTTTTGCGGGAAATTGACGGCCGCGTGCTGCGCGCTCGCGGTGAAGATGATCATCGTGCAGACATCGGCGAGATGGGCGCGCGTGGCGATCGGCTTGAAGCCCTTCACCAGCCCTTCGGATACGACCGAGCCCGCCCAGGCGAGCAGCTCGGTATCGCCCGTCACCGCCGCGTCGTCGGCATAATAGATGGCGACATATTGGGTCGCCCAGTCGTGGATCGCCTGCCACACCAGCAGCGCGTCGTCGCGATAGGGATAGTCGGGCAGCGCCGCCGGATCGGCGACGTTGCGCGCGGCCAGATCGTTGGGCAGCATCTTGCCGTGGAAATCGAAGGCGAGGCGATCGCTCGCCGCTGCCTTCTCGCTGGAGGCGATCGTGCCCGCGAAGATATGGTCGATCGGGCCGTTCGCGGCGATCAGCGATGTCGCCGCCTGGTTGTTGATGAACAGCAATCCCTCGAAATGCGGCACCAGCAATGCCCAGATCGGATGGACCTCCGCCAGATGGCGGTGCGTCGCGACCGCGAAGGCCTCCATCACCAGGTGCGTGCGCGCCAGATGCGCGAACAGTTCGTGATAATTGCCGTCGGCCACCTGGACGACCAGCTTGGCGATCTCCCAGCCCCAGGTGTCGGCTGCCGCCACCGATGGCGTGAAGATCGGATTGAGGCTGCTGTCCTGCCCGCACTGGATCGCCACGGGCACCAGCGACGATCCGCCCGGCGGCACCGCGAACAGCGCGATCGGCAGATAGGCATATTTGGGCAGCCCGTCCCACATGCCCGGCACCAGGATGTCGAGCTCGGCATAGTCGGAAAGATAGACGCGGCCCTCGCTGAGCGCGGCGGTCAGCGTGTCGTTGGCGACCACCGCCGCATAGGTCTCATCCGAAAGCGGGAAGTTGTCGGGAAGCGCGGTGATGCCCTTGATCAGCACCGAATTGGGGCCGGCGACGCGCATCCGCGCGAACACATCGTCCTCCTGGAACTGATAGGCCATGCCGGGCGCGCGGATCGTGTCGAACAGCGCCAGATAGGCGTCGAGCGAGAGCGGATCGGCAGTGCCGATGCCCCGCAGTTCGGCATCGCTCATCTCGACCATGCCGCGCAGTTCCTGGGCATGCTGCCTGAGCAGGGCGAGATGCGCGTCATGCTCGACATAGTCGATGCCCGTTTCCACCTCGGCGGCGATGCGGCCGAAAATGCCGGTGGCGGCATGCTCCGCATGTTCAACATGGATGCGCGCGGCGGAGGCCTCGATCTCGTCGCACCGCGCCAGCGCGGCGGCGAGCGCGGGTTGCGGCGTGGCGATCTCGCCCTTGGCGCTGCTCGCCACCTTGATCGAAAGCTGGTTGCGCGCGATCTTCAGGCCGACGCCGATCAGGATCAGGAACCACGACAATGTCGGCGTGTCGTTCTCCGGCACCTTGGTCGCCAGCGGCACGCCGGGCAGCGTCGGCACATCGGTGGTCCATTGATAGTTCAGGCAGGTGGCGGCGATCTGCGCGGCGCGCTTGGCCTGTTCGGCCTGGGTGTCGTTCTGGGGCAGTGTAGGATTGACGGCGGCGCGTGACATGCTTCCCTCCCGATGTGATTCCATCGGGCGGGACCGATAGGGAGATCATGATTAAAGGCGCGTAAAGCATGGCCCGCCGGCCACGAAAATTTCGTGTCAGTGCCTATGCTTAACCAGAGCTTCAGTCTTTGCTGCTAGCGGCGACAGCATGAGGGGAATTATCAAATCGCTTCGGATGACGGCGTTTCCGCCGGTTCCGGACGTCATCGAGGACGATTTCAAGCTGCTGCGCGCCGCGCGGCTGCAAAGCCAGATTCCGTTGCTGTACCTCACCCTGTTCCTCACCATCCCGACGACGATCTACGGATCGAGCGAGGGGGCGCCCTCGATCGTCCGGCTCGGCCTGCCGCTGGTGATGGGCGTCGCCTGCCTGTTCCGGTTCTTCTCGTGGATGAAGAAGCGCAACATGGCCGTCGACGTGGCGACCGCCGGGCGGATGATCTCCGCCGCCACCTGGGTCTCGAGCACGCTCGCCGTGCTGTGCAGCGCCTGGTGCGTGGTGAGCTGGTGGAGCGCGCCCGCCGAGACGCGCATCTATTATCCGATGATCATGGCGATGGGATCGCTGGCGACGGTCTATTGCCTGTCCACCATCCGCGCCGCGACGATCATCAACCTGGCGATCGGGCTGTTGCCGATCTCGCTGCTGCTGCTCTTCACCGGCAATCGCATGGATCTGGCGGCGGGCACCAGCCTGACGGTCGCCAGCGCCTTCCTGCTGCGCATGATCTTCCAGCAGCATGGCCAGCTCGTCGATCTGCTGCTGCTCCAGCGCCAGATGCGCGATCTCGCCAATACCGATCCGTTGACCGGCCTCGCCAATCGCCGCGCGTTCGACGAGCGGCTGGCGCACGAAATCGCCCATGCCCGCCCGGATAGCTGCTTCTCGATCGCGCTGCTCGATCTCGACGGGTTCAAGCCCGTCAACGATCGCTACGGCCATGCCATGGGTGACCGGCTGTTGTGCGAAGTCGGCGCCCGCCTGCAAAAGGCGTGCGGCGACAATGGTGTGGTCGCGCGGCTGGGCGGTGACGAATTCGCGATCCTGCTGCTGCCCGGATCGACGATCGCGCCGCGGAACGTCGCCGATCACCTGCTTTCGGCGCTCGTGCCGCCCTATCAGCTCGCCAACCATGTGATCCGCGTCGGCGCCAGCATCGGCATCGCCAACTGGCCCGCCGACGGCGCCACGGCGGAGGCGCTGCTCGAAATCGCCGATCATTCGCTGTACGCGGCGAAGGCGGAGCTGGCGGGAAACGAACCCCGGGCGGACAAGGCCGCCCGCTTCGGCCGCGAAAGAGCCGCCTGACACCATCCCCCGATTGAAACCGTGCCGTCAGCCTGTCTTGACGTCCGGGCTTTCATGTAACATTATAAGTTTCATGAAAGCCGATCCGACACCTTCGCCCGCCGCACAGGCGCATTTCTCCGATCCCGAGGCGGTGGCCCGCTATGCCGAAGGGCCACCGCGTTTCGTGCCGGGCTACAACGCGATGCAGCGCATGGCCGAGCTGCTGATCGCGGAACGCGTGCCGGAACGGGGGCGGGTGCTCGTCCTTGGCGCCGGCGGCGGGCTCGAACTCGCCGCGTTCGCCGCGGCGCGGCCGGGCTGGACCTTCGATGGCGTCGATCCGTCGGCGGAGATGCTGGCGCTGGCGGAACGGACGATGGGGCCGCTGGCGCCGCGCGCGCGATTGCATCGGGGCTATGCCGAGGACGCCCCCGAAGGGCCGTTCGACGCCGCGACCTGCCTGCTCACCATGCATTTCATGTCGATCGAGGAACGGCGTGCGGCGGCCGCCGCCATGCACCGGCGCCTCCGGCCCGGCGCGCCCTTCATCGTCGCGCATCTCGGCTTTCCGCAGGCCGATGGCGCCCGCGCGCGCTGGCTGGCGCGCTATTCGGCCTTCACCGTCGCGTCCGGCCTCGATCCGGAGAAGGCGCGGAGCGCGCGCGCCGCCGTCGATGCGCAAACCGTTATCCTGGCGCCCGGGCAGGACGAGGCGATCCTGCGCGAAGCCGGCTTCGCGGATGTCGAGCTCTTCTATGCGGCGTTCAGCTTTCGCGGCTGGGTGGGCTATGCCTGAAGCGATGCGGGCCTGATGCTTCAACGAAGCTAATGGCCGCCATGAATTGAATGATCAGGTCATCCATGCGGCCGCCCGGTACAAGGCGGGCATGGGTGAAAATGGCGCCACGGCGGATGCGATCCTGGTTCAGTCCTTCGTGCTGGACGACCCTGCCGCGCGCGGTACGGGTGCGCCGCGCGTGGCGATCAAGGACTCGATCGACATCGCCGGACTGCCCACGCGCGGCGGCAGCCGGCTGTTTGCCGATGCGCCGCCCGCCAGCGAACATGCCGATGTCGTCCGCGCCCTGCTCGATGCCGGCGGCCGGATCGTCGGCAAGGCCAACATGCATGAACTCGCCTATGGCGTGACCGGTATCAACGGCTGGACGGGCACGCCGCGCAATCCGCGATGGCCCGATCGCATTCCCGGCGGTTCCTCCAGCGGTTCGGCGGCGGCGGTCGCGGCGGGGCTGTGCGATTTCGCGCTCGGCACCGATACCGGCGGATCGATCCGCGTGCCCGCCGCGTGCTGCGGTGTCTACGGGCTGAAGCCGAGCTTCGGACGGATCAGCCGGCGTGGCGTGATGCCGGCGGAAAGCTCACTCGATTGCGTCGGGCCGTTCGCGCGCGATCTGGCGACGATCGAACGCGCGATGGCGATGCTCGATCCCGGCTTTGCCGTGGATCCGCTCAATGCGCCGCCACGGCTGGGCTGGGTTGTGGTCGATGCGGATGCAGAGGTCAAGCGCGCGGTCGATGGCCGGCTGGCTGCGTCGGGGTGCATGATCGTGCCCGTGGCGCTTCCCGGCATGGCGGCCGCCTTCGATGCCGGGCTCGTCATCATCGCGGCGGAGACCTTCGCCGCATACGGCATGTTCGTGGATGCGAGCGGGTTGGGCGCGGACATTCGTGAGCGGCTGCGTGCCGCCGGCCGGATCACGCGGGACCAGCTCGACGCGGCCGGGCTGGTGCGCGCCGCCTTCGCGGCGGAGGTGGATGCGGTGCTGGCGCAGGTCGATGCGCTGGTGCTGCCCACCATGCCCGGCTTTCCCCCCACGCTTGCCGAGGCGACCGATCCGCGCGCGGCGATCGGCGGGCTCACCGGTTTCGTCCGGCCCTTCAATCTTTCGGGCCATCCCGCGCTCACCATCCCGGTGGTTGCCGCAAACGGCCTGCCCGCCGGCATCCAGCTCGTCGGCCGGCGCGACGGCGATGCGGCGTTGTGCGCGGCGGCGCGCTGGCTCGAAATCCCAGGAGGAGAGGAAGATGAGTGACGCGCTGACAGGGCTGCTCGACGAGCTGACCGCGCGCCGCGCGCAGTTCGGCGCTGCCCGGCAGATGCCCACGGACATTGTCCGCAAGTTCAAGGCGGCCGGCGTCTATCGCGCGCTGGTGGCGAAGGAATTCGGCGGCGACGAGAAATCCCCGTCCGAATTCCTCCGGCTGGTCGAGATGATCTCCACCGCCGACGGATCGGCCGGCTGGGTGGCGAGCTTTGGCGTGTCCGCGCTCTATCTCGCATCGCTGCCGCGCGAGACGATCGCCGAAATCTATAAGAACGGCCCCGATGTGGTGTTCGCCGGCGGGCTGTTTCCGCCGCAGGCCGCGATGCCCGTCGATGGCGGGCTGAAGGTTTCGGGCAAGTGGAAGTTCGGCAGCGGATCCACGGGCGCGGACCTGATCGGCGTCGGCATCAAGGTGGAGGGCGGGCCGGCATCCGGCCTGCCGCGCATGGCGGTGATGCCGGCGGGGCAGGTGACGATCGTGCCCAATTGGGAGGTGATCGGACTGGCGGGCACCGGCAGCCACGATCTGGTGGTCGAAAATGTCGTGGTGCCCGAACATTGGACCTTCGTGCGGGGCAGCGCGGCGACGCTCACCAATCTGCTCTATCGCTATCCGTCGATGGCATTCGCGGCACAGGTGCTGGCGGTGGTCGGGCTGGGCGTGGCGCGCGCCGCACTCGACGAGATCACACGGATGGCAGGCGGGCGCGGTTCGATCACCGGCGCGCCGGTGCTGGCCGATCGCGCCTATGTTCAGATCGAGATCGCCAAGGCGGAAGCGGCGCTGCGATCCGCGCGCGCATTCTTCTATGAGGCGACCGAGGCGGCTTGGACGAAACTCGTCGCCGGCGAGGCGCTGGCGATCGATGATATCAACCTGATCCGCCTGGCGGCGAGCCATGCCGCGCGCGTCGGTTCGGACGTCGCTCATACCGCCTTCACCCTGTCCGGCACGACCGGCATCTATGCCGACCATCCGATCGCGCGCCATGTGCAGGATGCGATGGTGGTCGTCCAGCACGCCTTCCTGTCCGAAGGCACCTGGCAGAGCGCGGGCCGCGTGCTGCTGGGCCTTGATTCACCGCCGGGTTTCCCCTGATCGCCGAAAGGATTTTCGCATGACCAAGCCGATCCGCACTTTGTTCTGCGGCGCCGTGCTCCAGCCCTTTTTCGACCTGCCCAGCGCGCAGATCCCGATGGTGCTTCAGGCCGCCGGTCTGCTCACCAAGACGATCCGCGAGATGCCCGGCGTCAGCGTGATCGGTACGATGGACGACGACGAGACGATGGTCGGCACGTCGCCGACCGGTTGGCCCTGGACCTTCTACATCCTGGCCGATGTCGTCGATCGCGAAACCGTGGTCGCGGCCTGCAACCTGTTCCGCACGATCGAGGTGGGCGAGCACCGGCTGTGGAAATATATCCGCGTCGAGGCCCGCATGGGCCGCGAACTGGCGATGCCCGAACCGGCATGAGCCAGACCGACGCGCTCGCCCGCCTGTCCGCCCGCCTCGATGCGCTCGAGGCGGAAAGCGCGGTGCGCCGGGTGATGGCGCAGTATTTTCGGATCTGCGACCGGCTGGGTCCCGATACCGACCTGTCGGCGCTGGGCGAACTCTTCACGCGCGATGCGGTGTGGCAGGGCAAGGGGCGCTATCAGGCCGCGTTCGGCGGCTATCGCGGGCGCGCCGCGATCATGGAGATGATCACGGGCTATTGCGCCCCGGTGCCGCATTTCACGATGACCGGTCATTTCTTCTCGGCCGAGGCGATAGAGGTGGCGGGCGAGACCGCGACCGGCCGCTGGATGATGCTGCAATGCTCCACCTATCATGACGACAGCGCCGATCTGCGCAGCGCCGCGCTGACCGTGGGGTTCGCGCGTGAGGACGGGCGCTGGCGCATCGCCGATTTCCGTACCGAGAACATCTTTTCCCGCCGCGTCGATCATTGGAGCGACGCCGAGACCATCCCCGTTCCCGCCGCGCAACATGGAGGGCAGCAATGACCGAAAGCTACGCCGCGCTGGTGCGCGACGACCGCGTCCACACCAGGCTCTATCGTGATCCCGCGATCTTCGATGACGAGATGGAGCGGATCTTCAAACAGGCCTGGATCTGGGTGGCGCACGACAGCGAACTGCCCGGCGCCAACAGCTTCAAGACCGCCCATGTCGGGCGCCAGCCCGTGATCGTGACGCGCGACAAGGCGGGCGCGGTCCATGTCCTGCTCAATCGCTGCCGCCACCGTGCCGCGAGCGTCTGCGAAAGGAAGAAGGGCAAGGCCAGCGTGTTCGTCTGCCCCTATCATGGCTGGAGCTATGATGTGGATGGCGGCTTACGCAAGGTGCCCTTCGCCGACGGCTATCGCGAGCCCGTGGACAGGGCCGATCATTCGCTGATCGCGCTGCGCACCGAAAGCTATAACGGCATGATCTTCGCGACGTTCGACGACGCGATCATGCCGCTTTCCGAATGGCTTGGCCCGGCGCGCAAATGGATCGACCTGTTCATGAAGCAGGGCGCGGGCTTCGGCGTGAAGACGCTGGGCGAGCATCGCTTCCGCTTTCCCGGCAACTGGAAGATCCAGCTCGAGAACACCACCGACGCCTATCATTTCCCGATTGTCCACAAGACCTTCCTCACTTCGCTCGACGAGGACACCGAGAATCTGATGGACGTGCTCGGCCAGGGCGGCTGGGTGGAGGATCTGGGCAACGGCCATAGCGTGATGGTGATGATCCCCGATCTGATCGATCTGGAGGAGAATCTCGACGCGCCGATCCCCGATCGCTTCGCGGCGCTCGCGGCCGAACTGGCGGCGGAGGGCCATGGCGATGATCAGGTGCGCCGCATCGTCCGCGCCGTCGGCGGCAGCGGTTTCAACCTGAACCTGTTCCCCAATGTCGCCTGTTCGATGGCGTTCTTCCGCGTGCTGCGCCCGGTGGCGGTGAATGAGACCGAGATCCAGCATATCGCGATCGGCATGGATGGCGGGCCGGAAGCGGCCAACCGGGCGCGGCTGCGGCTGCATGAGCATTTCCAGGGGCCGATGGGCTTCGGCACGCCCGACGATGCCGAGGGGTGGGAGCGCGTCCAGCGCGGCGCCGCCGCCGGCGACACGCTCTGGGTGATGCTCAACCGCGGCGTCGATGCGCCGGACGGACGGCCCGAACCCGGCCATGAAGCCGGCGACGTCAGCGCGGAAACCGGCATGCGGGCCGCCTATCAGATGTGGAAAAGGATGATGACGGCATGAACGTCGACATGGCCACCGCCGGCATTTCGATGGCCGAGGCGCAGGAATTCATCTGGCGCGAAGCCGATCTGCTCGACCGGCTCGACTATCGCGAATGGCTGAAGCTGTGGACGGCCGAAGGCGAGTATATCGTGCCGATCGAGCGCGACGTGGATGATCATGCCGGGGCGCTCAACATCCTGCATGATGGCACGGAGATGCGCGAGGCGCGCGTGAAGCGGCTCCTGTCGGGCTTCTCGATGTCGTCGGCGCCGCCCGCGCGGACGGTGCGCACCGTATCGCGTTTCGTGATGCTCAAGACCGCGCCCGAACGGGTGAAGCTGCGCTGCGCGATGCATATCGTCGAATATAAATATGATCGCACGCGGCTGCTCGCGGCGGACGTGACCTATCGGCTGAACGTGATCCCCGGCGGCATCGCGCTCGATCGCAAGATCGTCCAGCTCGTCAATTCGGACGATGCCCAGTTCGGCATCGGCTATCTGCTGTGAGCGCGGCGCTCGTCACCGGCGGGGCGCAGGGGCTGGGCGCCGCGATCGTCCGGGCGCTGCACGCGGCCGGGCACAAGGTCGCGATCGGCGATGTGGATATGGACGCCGCCTCCGCGCTGGCCGGCGAACTCGGCGACGGCGCGATGGCGCTGTCGCTCGACGTGCGCGAACAGGCGAGCTTCGAGCAGGCGCTGGCCGCGATGGTCGCCGCATGGGGATCGGCCGGGATCCTGATCAACAATGCGGTGATGACGGTCGCGCGCCCGGTGCTGGAGATCAGCCCGGAGGAATTCGATGCGGTGATCGCGGTCAATCTGCGCGGCACCTTCATCGGCAGCCAGGTGTTCGGCCGCCATTTTCGCGACCGCAACCATGGCCGCATCGTCAATATCGCCTCGCTCGCCGGGCAGAATGGCGGCACCGCGACGGGCGCGCATTATGCCGCGTCAAAGGGCGGGATCATCACGCTGACCAAGGTGTTCGCGCGCGATCTCGCGCCCTTCGGGATCACGGTCAACGCGATCGCGCCGGGGCCGCTCGACCTGCCTTCGGTCCACGCTCTGCTGCCGGCGGACAGGCTCGACGCGCTGGTCGCCGGCATCCCGGCGGGCAGCCTGGGCGATCCCGCCTTTGTCGCGGCAATGGCCGTCCAGCTCGCGTCCCCCGCCGCCGCCTTCACGACCGGCGCGACCTGGGACGTGAATGGCGGCCTGTTCATGCGCTGAGGTTCCATGGTCGACCGTCAGATCTTCCGCGCGGCGATGGCGCGGCTCGGCGCACCGGTGACGATCATCACCTCCGACGGCGCGGGTGGGCGTTACGGCATGACCGCGTCGGCGGTGTGCAGCGTCACCGATGATCCGCCGACGCTGCTCATCTGCGTCAACCGATCCTCGAACGCGAACCTTGTGTTCAAGGCCAATGGCGCGCTGTGCGTCAACATCCTGGCCCGGCGGCATCAGCCGGTGTCCGAACGCTTCGCGCGATCGGGGCTGACGATGACGGAGCGCTTCGGCGACGAGGCGTGGGGGACATTGAGCACCGGATCGCCCGTGCTGGCCGACGCGTCGGTTGCGCTCGATTGTCGGCTGGTCGAGGTGAGCGAGGTCGGCACGCACAGCGTCTTCTTCTGCCGCGTCGAGGATGCATGCTTCCATGACGACGCTGAGGGGCTGATCTATTTCGAGCGCGCCTATCACAGTGTCGGCACGATGCGGAGTAAGCTGCCCTTATGACGAAGATTCTGGGTTTCGGCGAAATTCTCCTGCGGCTGGCGTCACCCATGGGCGTGCCGATGGCGCATGGCGATACGCTCGATATCCATGTCGGCGGGGCGGAGGCGAACGTGCTCGGCGCGCTCGCGCAACTCGGCCACGACGCGGCGATGCTCTCCGTCCTGCCCGATACGATGCTTGGCGACAGGGCGGCGAACGGCCTGCGCCTGATGGGTGTCGATACCGCGCCGATCCGGCGCGGGCCGGGACGGATGGGGCTTTACTGGCTGGAGCCGGGCGCGGGGCCACGGCCCGGCCGGATCGTCTATGACCGTACAGGATCGGCCTTTGCCGATGCGGCGGGCGACATCGACTGGAGCGATGCGCTGGAGGGGGCGGACTGGCTGCATCTCTCGGGAATCACCCCGGCGCTGACCGGCGCGTGCGCGCGGGCGACGCTGGCCGTTGCCAGAGCCGCGCGGGCGGCGGGCGTGCGCGTCTCGCTCGACTGCAATTACCGGCCCAGCCTGTGGGCGGCCTCGGGCGGCGACGCGCCGGGCCTGCTTGCCGCGCTGGCGGGAGAGGCCGAATTGCTGTTCGGCAATCATCGCGATATCACGCTGATGACGGGCGAGGTATTCGCCGAAGAGGAACGCGACGCGCGCGCTGCAGAGACGGCGTTCCGCCGGTTCCCGTCGCTCCGCCTGATCGTGTCGACCAGCCGCCATGTCGAAAGCGCGGCCCGGCAGACACTGTCGGCCCGGCTCGACATGCGCGACGGCGTCGCGCTGTCCGACGCGGCGGCGATGACGGGCATCATCGACCGGATCGGCGCGGGCGACGCCTTTGCCGCCGGCGTGCTGCACGGCCTGTTCATGGGGGAGGCGCCGGCGCGCATCGTCGAACTGGGCCTGTCCGCCGCCGTCCAGAAGCACTTCATCGCCGGTGACATGTGGATCGGCTGCCGCGACGATCTGCTCGCCGAGGCGGGGGATATCAGCCGGTAAATCGACGCATGGACCGCTCACCCGGAGGAGCCGCTGAGCGAAGCCGAAGCGGCGTCTCGAAGGGCGTCTGTGCTGGTCCTTCGAGACGGGGCTTCGGCTTCGCTCAGCCCCTCCTCAGGATGAGCGGTTTTGAGGGGCCGCTTCCGTCAGCCCGGTCCGTCCGCCCCACTCACCCACCAGCCGATATCCGCGACATCGTCGAGAAACCGCATTCGGCCGGCATCATCGCCGGCCAGCAGCTTCGCCATCACGCGCTCGGCCACCGGATCGGCGGCCCAGCGCAACTGGCTGCCGTCCGATCGCGATATGTCGACGATCAACCGGCCGAGCGTGTCGGGTGCGAAGCCCTTGTCGGCATTGCGGGCATGTTCGGCCTGCTGCGCGGCAATGAGCGGATGATAGGGGGAGGCGGGGCCGCTCGCGCCCGTCACGCCGTTCGCCGCGTCGGTGAACAAATTTGTCGAGAAGCCCGCGGGCTCGACCAGCGCGACGCGGATGTTCCAGCGCGCGACCTCCTGGCGCAGCGCTTCGGCCAGTCCCTCCAGCGCGAACTTGCTCGCGGCATAGATGGCGTCGCCGCCGCGACCCGCCAGGCCGGAGAGCGAGCTGACCATGATCACATAGCCGCCGCGCTGTGTTCGCATCGCCGGCAGCACCGCCCTGGTGAGCAGCGCGCCGCCGAAGAAATTGGTTTCCATGACGCGCCGGATTTCGGCCTCGTCCATGTCCTCGAACGCGCCGACAGGCAGCATCCCGGCATTGTTGACCAGCACATCGATGCGGCCGTGCCGGGCGATCAGATCGGCGATGAAGGGCGCGAAGCTTTCGGATCGGGTGACGTCGAGCGCGGCGATCTCGATGGTCAGGCCGCGCGCTTTCGCCGCTTCGCCGAGCGCGCGGCCTCGCGCGGGATCGCGCATCGTCGCGATCACGGTGTCGCCGCTTTCGGCGAAGGCGAGCGCCGTGGCGAGGCCGATGCCGCTCGAACAGCCGGTGATGAGGATGGTTCTGCCCATCGGATCAGCTCAGCAACATGGTGACGCCGACGCCGATGAAGGTGCCGATCGCCTTGCCGAAGATCGCGCACATCACCCCCGGCGTCACCAGCGCATACCAGCCGCGCGCGGAGGCGATGGCGGCGGCGGGCGCCGGCCCCACGACATTGGCGGCGGATGCGATCACCGCTTCGGCCAGGTCGATCCGGAACAGTTTCGCCGCACCCAGGATCAGGATGAAATGCACGGCGAGCACGATCACGCCGAACACGAACATGGGCAGCGCGTTGTCGATAAAGGCCAGCGCGTTGGTGGTCATGCCGATGCACGCGAAGAAGACGTACATCAGCAGCATGCCGAGATCGAAATCGGCGCGGAACCGCTCCATCTGGCGCGGGAAGAGATTGGCGATGGCGAGCGAGATCAAGGTGACCACCAGGATCGAATAATGCTCGATCCCGAAGCGCACCGCGATCATGTGCGCGACCGCGCAGATCGACAGGCTGAGCGCCAGCAGCCCGGCGATCTCGACGGGGCGGAAGGGCGGCGGGCCGTCCGCCTTCGCATTGATGCCTTCGGTTTCGATCGTGTCGAAGCGCGTCGGGATGGCGCGGCGGATGAAGCCGATCGCGGGGATGCTCACCAACGTGATCAGGCCGAGCACGCTGACCGGGCTCGACGCGCTGATCGCGGCGGCGAAATCGGTCTTGGTCAACTCGACCGCGTCGGCCACCGCGACAAGCGCGACCGCGCCGCCGATCCAGCCGCCGGTATAGACGCCCGCAACCTTGGCGCCGAGCGGCCCCAGGTCGATCAGCAGGAAGGCGACGGTGCTGCCGATCATCACGGTCACGCTGCCCAGCAGGAAGATGATCAGCAGCTTGCCGGTCTCGCGTACGATCTTGCGGATATTGGCCTTGAACAGGAATAGCGGGATCGCGGCTGGCACGATCACCGAGAAGACGAAGCCATAGGACGGCGCTTCGAACGGGACGACCTTGAAGTTCGACAGCGCCATGCCGCCGACGATCACCCAAAGCACGCCCGACGTGCGCTTGAGGATGCGGTGGCCGTCGGCCCAGAAGCCCAGAAAGGCGAGGGCGATCAGCAATGCGGACAGCAATTGCACATTGTCCGCGGCGATCAGGGGCATCGTCCACTCCTTGGCCCAGCGGGCCGGATGACCCCCATATTCGCCCAGTGTTGCCGGATATGGGGGCGATACAACTCAATGTTGCTCATCGGAGCAATCAACAAAGCTAATTTTATGCGCGTCCGCGGCGCTCCTACCCTCCTGGCCGGATGATTTTCCAGGAAGCAGGTGAAAGCGGTGTCCGATTTCGACGTAGTGATCGCGGGCGGCGGGGTGAATGCCCTGGCCTGCGCCGCCACCCTGGCCCGGCACGGGCTGAGCGTATGCGTGATCGAACGCAACGCCAATGTCGGCGGCGGCGCGATCACGGAGGAAGTGACGCTGCCCGGCTTCAGGCACGATCTCTATGGATCGTCACATGTATGGATCCAGTGCAACGAGGATTTCAAGGCGATCCAGCCCGAGCTCGAACGCTATGGCCTGAAATATATCGAGCCGAGCGATCACATCACCGGCCATCCCGATCGCGGCGGTGGGCCGGGCATCGTCATCCACAAGGATATCGAAAAGACCTGCGCCTCGATCGCCGCCTATTCCACGGCTGATGCGGCGCGCTATCGCGGCGTCTATGCCGATTTCGAGCAGGTGCGCGAAGGCTTCATCAAGGCCTTCTTCTCGCCGCCGGCCATGCCGTCCGCGCTGCCGCGCGCGCTTGAGACGAGCGAGGCCGGATTGCGGCGGCTGCGCGAATTCTCGATGTCGGCGCGCGCCTGGGTCGAAAGCAATTTCGAGAATGATTTCATCAAGGCGGTGATGCTCAACTGGGCGCTGGCGCCGCAGATCCTGCCCGATCAGGAAGGGGCGGGGCAGAGCTTCTACATCATGATCCCGGCCATCCATTATTATGGCCAGGCGATCCCGGAAGGCGGCAGCATGGAGCTGCCCAAGGCGATGGCCCGCTATGTCGAGGCGCATGGCGGCAAGGTGATGACGCGCGCCAGCGTGGCTTCGGTCATCGTCGAGAATGGCCGCGCGGCGGGCGTGCGGCTGGAGGACGGGCAGGAAGTGCGCGGGCGGCGTGCCACCGTTTCCGCGCTCGATCCCAAGCAGACTTTCCTGAAGCTGCTCGGCGAGGAGCGGCTGGAACCCGGCTTCGCGTCAATGGTGAAGGGCTTTTCGTTCGGCAAGATCTCGATCTGCCGCGCGCAGCTTGCGCTGAGCGAGGCGCCCGAATTCCTCAACGGCGCCGATATGAGCGCCTGTCCCTTCCACCGCATCGTCGATTCGATGCCGCAGATGATCAAATTCTATGCCGAGATCGCGATGGGCGTGCCGCCCTCCGATCCGTTCCTGTGGTCGGCCTGCTGGACCAAGCTGGATCCCAGCCGCGCGCCGGCGGGCAAGCATACGCTGATCTTCGACACCTATGTCTCCAACTGGCTGGCCGACGGCCGGACCTGGGACGAGATCGGCGAGGATTATTATGCGCGCGTGCTGCTGCCCAAGTTGCAGCAATATGCGCCCAACATCGCCGGCGATGTGATCCTGGGCCATCACATCCAGCATCGCGGCACGCTGGAGGCCGCCAATCTCAGCTTCGTCGAGGGCACGACCAATGGCGGCGAGCGCATCGCTGCGCAGCTCGGTTCGTTCCGGCCGTTTCCCGGCTACGCCCATTATCGCTCGCCGGTGCGCGACCTCTACATGACCGGGCCGCATTGCCACCCCGGCGGCGGCATTTCCGCGATGGGGACGATCACCGCCCGCGTGATGCTCGACGACATGGGCATCGCGCCCGCCAATTTCTGGTGATCTGCTTCAGGAGACCGACGACATGACCACACCCGCGCCGAAGATCGACAAATATACCGCCCTTGTCATGCAGCCGCATGTCGAGGTGGCGGAGGATCGCGACGGCATCGCCCGCAATCTCGACCGAGCGATCAACATGATCGATTTCGGCGTCGGCTATTTCTGGGAATTGCCCGCCAAGCTGGTCGTCTTCCCCGAATATTTCATGCAGGGCGTCACCACGCCGGGCAAGGGCGAGCACGGCATCGACGGCTTCATGAAGAAGGCGATCGAGCTCGACGGGCCGGAGATGCGGCGGCTGGGCGACACCGCGCGCGAATATGGCCTGTATATCGCGGGCGGCGGCGTGATCGAGCGCGTGCCCCAGTTTCCCGATCGCTGGTTCAACACCGCCTTCATCATCGGCCCCTCGGGCGATGTGGTGCTGCGCTACCACAAATGGCACATCCCGGCCTCGATCGGGCTGGGCACGTCGCCCCACGACATTTTCGACGAATATCGCGAGGTGTTCGGCGGCGATATCGCGACGCTTTTCCCGGTGATCGATACCGAGATCGGCAAGCTCGGCACCATGACCTGCCATGACGGCTGCACGCCGGAGGTGTCGCGCGCGCTCGGCTATAACGGGGCGGAGGTGATCTGCCATCCGGTCGCGCTGCAGGAAGTGGAGGGCGTTTCCGAACCCTGGGATTTCTGGGTGTTCACGCGCCGCGCCCGCGCGCACGACAACATGGCCTATGTGCTCGGCTCCAACTGGGGCACGGTCGATTACGCCTATTATCCCAAGGCCTTCTGCCCCGGCGGCTCGTTCGCTATCGATTATACCGGCATGATGATGCGCCACGCGCCCTATCCGCAGGAACAGGTGCTGGGCGTCACCATCGACATCGAATCGCTGCGCGAGCACCGGTCGCGCTGCAACCACAACACCTGGGTCGATGTGCGGACCGAGGGCTTCCGCCAGATCTATGAAAAGCCGATCTATCCGGCCAACCAGTTCCCGTCGGGCAAGCCGCCGCGCACGCTGGCCGACAAGATGGGGCCGGTGAAGGAAGTCTTCACCGATCTCTACGGCCGTGGCCAGTTCACCCCGCCGGCGGGCAAGACCGTCGCCGACATGGCCGATCTGCACGCCGGCCGCGTCGCCGCCGCCCAGGCGCGCGGCACGCTGCGCAAGAGCTGAGGAGAAGCGGGATGCGCGTCGTCAGTTCGCTCGCCGATATCGACTTCACTGTGGGCCGGGTGCGCCGCGAGAGTGGCAATCTGGTGATCGAAAGCGGCGCGGACAGCACGCTGGAAACCACCGTCACGATCACGCCGCGCGATGCGCGCCACGCGCTCAAGCGGCTGATCGGGGCGGGGGCGGTGTGGGGTTTCCTGCCCGCGATCCTGTTCGGCGGTGGCGGTGGCGAAACCACCGCCACCGCGACCGACCATTGGGAGGAACGGCGCAAGTCGACCGGGCTCAACAAGCCCTGGTGACGCGCGGCGCGTTTGGACAAGCCGAAAACGGCCCGCTCCCCCGCCCGGCTTCCCGAAACATATCGGGCGGCTGGACGGGGAAGCGGGCTTTCATCATTCGCAAGCGGCGCTTCGAACAGCCCTCACCAGTTCCACAGCGTCCCGTCCTCCAGCCGGTTCACGGGCAGATAGGAGGGCTGGTAGGGATATTTGGCCGCCAGCGCCTCGTCGATCTCCACGCCATGGCCGGGCACGTCGCCGGGCAGCATGTAACCGGCGTCGAAGCTGTAGGCATGGGGGAAGACGGCATCGGTCGCCTCGGTGTGGCGCATATATTCCTGCACGCCGAAATTGGGGACACTGATGTCGAAATGCAGCGCGGCGCCCATGCACACCGGCGACAGATCGGTCGCGCCGTGGCAACCGGTACGGACCTGGTAGAGCGCGGCGAGGTCGGCGATGCGGCGCAGATGGCTGATGCCGCCGGCATGGACCACGGTGGCGCGGATATAATCGATCAACTGGTTCTGGATCAGGTCCTTGGCGTCCCAGATCGTGTTGAACACCTCGCCCACGGCGATCGGCGTGACGGTGTGCTGGCGGATCAGGCGGAACGCCTCCTGGTTCTCGGCCGGGGTGGGATCCTCCATCCAGAACAGACGATAGGGTTCGAGCGACTTGCCGAGCCGGCCCGCCTCGATCGGGGTCAGCCGATGATGGACGTCATGGAGCAGATGATGCTCGAAACCGAAACGGCTGCGCAGCGCCTCGAACAGCTTGGGCGCGTGATCGAGATATTTCTCGGTCGACCAGATATTCTCGGTGGGGAGCGCGCCGTCGGCGGGCTCGTAATACATCTTGTCCTTCGAGACGCCATAGGTGGAGGCGAGGCCGGGCACGCCCGATTGGGCGCGGATCGCCTTGTAGCCCATCTCGATATAGCGCTGCACCTCGTCGACGGTCTCGGCGATGTCGGCGCCATTGGCATGGCCATAGACCATCACGCCGTCGCGGCTGCGCCCGCCCAGAAGCTGGTAGAGCGGCAGCCCGGCCGCCTTGGCCTTGATATCCCAGAGCGCGGTGTCGACCGCTGCGATCGCGCTCATCGTCACCGGGCCGCGCCGCCAATAGGCGCCGCGATAGAGATATTGCCAGATATCCTCGATGCGATGCGCGTCGCGGCCGATCAGGCAGGGAATGACATGATCGGTCAGATAGGACGCCACGGCGAGCTCGCGGCCGTTGAGCGTCGCATCGCCGATGCCGGTCAACCCCTGGTCGGTTTCGATCTTCAGCGTCACGAAATTGCGGTCGGGGCAGGTGACGATGACGCGGGCGCCCGTAATCTTCACGGTCTTGATCCTTGTTCGATGGAGCGATTGGGACGACATAGTGGCCGTTGGCCGAGGTCGCGGCAAACAGGTGCTGGTCATCGGCGCGATCAGATTTTCTTATCGATGCGAAGGGAGACGCGATGAACCGGAAGCTGCCACCCCTGCTTGGCCTGCGCGTGTTCGAATGCGTCGCGCGGCATCTGAGTTTCACGCGCGCGGCCGACGAGCTGTGCGTAACCCAGGCGGCGGTCAGCCATCAGGTGAAGGCGCTGGAGGACTGGCTGGGCGCGCCGCTGTTCCAGCGGCTGAGCCGCACGATCAAGCTGACCGAGCTGGGCGAGACGATGGTGGGGCCGCTCACCCGCGCGTTCGACATCATGGCGGAGGCGACGGGCCAGGCGCTGGAGCGTGACCAGGTGGTGCCGTTGACGGTCGCCACCTTCGATTCCTTCGCCAGCGCGTGGATCATTCCGCGCCTGTCGCGTTTCCAGGAACGCTTTCCCGATATCGACGTCCGCTTCATCGCCAAGCGGCAGGAGGATGACGCGCTGTCGAGCGGGGATGCCGATATCGAGATCCGATACGGCAATGGCGGCTGGCCCAATCTCCAGGTCGAGAAGCTGATGGGCGAAAGCGTGGTGCCGATCTGCGCGCCGTCACTGCTCGAACGCCACGGCGCCCCGACCGAGCTGGCCGAACTCGGCATGCTGCCGCTGCTCCATGACGTCTTCGCGATCGACTGGACCGAGTTCCTCAACCATTTCGACATACGTGGCGTGAACGTGCGGCGCGGCTTCGGTTTCAGCCATTCGCATCTGGTGAAGCGCGCCTGCATGGCGGGGTATGGCGTCGCGCTTGGCCGCTGGCCGCTGGTGGCGGACGAGGTCAAGTCCGGCGTGCTGGTGCGGCCGTTCGTGGAAGCGCTGATGCTCGACGACGCCTATTATGTGGTATGCCGCAGGAGCGTGTCGGACGAGGCCAATGTGAAGGCCTTCGCCTATTGGATGCTCGACGAGGCCGAACTGTTCCTCAAAGAGTCCGGACCATCACCGACTTGAATTCGGTGAAGGCCTCGAGTCCCGCGAAACCGTGCTCGCGGCCATGGCCCGATTGCTTCATGCCGCCGATCGGCATCGCGAGTTCTGGAAAGCCATGGCTGTTGACCCAGACGATGCCGGCCTGGATATCGGCGGCGACGCGGTGTGCGCGGCCGACGTCGCGCGTCCAGATGCTCGCGGCGAGGCCATAATCGGAATCATTGGCCAGGCGCAGCGCGTCCGCCTCGTTGTCGAAGGGGATGACGGTCAGCACCGGGCCGAACACTTCCTGGCGGACGATCTCGCTAGTCTGGTCGACGCCGGTGAGGATGGTGGGTTCGTAGAAGAAACCAGGGCCGTCGCGCATCGCGCCGCCCGTCGCCACGTGCGCGCCCGCCGCTCGCGCGCGTTCGACATGGCCGTGGACGGACTGGCGATGCGCGGCGCTGATCAGCGGGCCCATCTGCGTATCGGGCGCGAAGCCCGATCCCAGCTTGAGCGCGGCGGCATGGGCCGCGATGCCCGCCACCACCTCGTCCAGCACCGATCGTTCGACATAGAGGCGCGATCCCGCGACGCAGACCTGGCCGGCATTGCCGAAGATCGCATCGGCCGCGCCCGCGATGGCCTGCGGCAGATCGGCATCGGCGAAGATCAGCACGGGCGATTTGCCGCCCAGTTCGAGCGACAGCCGCTTCAGCCCGGCGCTGGCGTCCGCCATCAATTGCCGGCCCACCGCCGTCGATCCGGTGAACGAGATCCTGGCGATCAGCGGATGCCTGACCATCGCCGCGCCCAGTTCGCGGCCGATGCCCGGCAGCACGGAGATCACGCCTTCCGGCACGCCGGCCTCCAGCGCGAGCGCGGCGAGATGGAGCGTGGTGAACGGCGTCAGTTCGGATGGCTTGAGGATCGCCGAACAGCCTGCGGCGAGCGCGGGCGCGAGTTTCCATGCCGCCAGCGCCAGCGGCCCGTTCCAGGGCGTGATCAGCCCGGCGACGCCGATCGGTTCCCTGATCCCGTATCCGAGAAAGCTCTGGCCGGGCAGCGAGGGGGAAAAGGTGCCGCCGTCGATCTTGGTGACCCAGCCGGCATAATAGCGGAAGGTCTCGGCGCTGTGCGCGACTTCGCCATGGAACGCCGCGCCGAAGGGCTTGCCGCCGTTGAGCGTTTCGAGTTCGGCGAGCAATTGCGCGTCGCGTTCGATCAGCTCGGCGATGCGCAGCAGGATGCGCTGGCGCTCGGCGGGGGTCTTGCCGCGCCATCTCTTGTCCGCGAACGCTTGCGACGCGGCTTCGGCGGCGCGGTCGAGATCGGCGATGCCGGCCGCGTGCGCGGTCCCGAACGCCGCGCCGGTCGCCGGATCGATGCCGGTCATCGGCGCGCCCGCCCCCTCGGTCCAGGCCGCGCCGGCGAGGAAGGGGCGTGGCGCCGCCAGGAAGGACCTGGTCTGGGGGGCGAGCGCGTCGGTCATGACGCCATGTAGTCCGTCAGCGCCTGGATGACGCGATCATTCTGGTGTGGCCGGCCGACCGAGATGCGCAGCGCCGCTTCGGGGCCGCCGGCGGAAACCGGGCGCGGGATGATGCCGCGCGCCTCCAGAGAATGCGCGGCGCCCTCGGGATCGCGGCCGGCGGCGGGGAAGCGGACCAGATAGAAATTCGCGGACGAGGGGATGACCTCGATCCCCGCCAGGTCGAGCGCCTTCGCGATCCGCGCCAGCTCCGCATTGTTCTCCGCACGCACCATCGCCGCATAATCGACGTCGCGCACCGCCGCCTCGGCGGCGGCAAGTGCCGCGGCATTGCCGTTGAAGGGTGTGCGGATGCGCTGCACCATGTCGACGATCGCGGGCGGCGCGTACATCCAGCCGATGCGCAGCCCGGCCAGCCCGTAGAGCTTGGAGAAGGTGCGCGTCATCACGACATTGTCGTGCGCGCCGACAAGCACCGCGCCCGCCTCGTAATCGGGCGCGTCGACATAATCGGCATAGGCGCTGTCGAGCAGCAGGATCACGTCGCCCGGTAGCCCGGCATGGAGCCGCATCAGTTCGTCGCGCGGCAGATACTGGCCCACCGGATTGTTGGGGCTGGCGAGCACGACCATCCGCGTATTGGGCGTCAGTGCCGCCAGCAGGCCATCGACATCGGGGCGCAGGCCGGGTTCGGCCACGCTGATCGCATTGGCGCCCTGCGCGATGCTGTGCACGAACGCCATGGCGAAGCTGAACTGGCTCAGCACGACGTCGTCGCCGGGGCCGGCATAGGTGCGGATCAGCAACTGGATCAGCTCGTCCGATCCGTTGCCGCACACGATGCGGTCGGGATCGATGCCATGCACCTCTCCGATCGCCGCGCGCAGCGCCGATTGCGACCCGTCGGGATAGAGCTGAAGGTCGGACGCGAGCGCGCGATAGGCCTCCAGCGCGCGGGGGCTGGGGCCGAGCATCGATTCGTTCGAGGACAGCTTCAGCGGCTGGGCCACGTCGTCGAGCGCGATCTTGCCCTGGCGATAGGGGGCGAGGCCGGCGATCGCGGGCAGGGGGCGGGGGCGCGCATCGGTCATTGCGCTTACTCCACGCCCTCGAACGCGGGCGGGCGGATGATGAAGGGCCAGGGCGACGCCATGTCGCCGCACGGCACCTCGATCAGCGCGGGTTCGTTGCGTTCGAGCGCGGCCTTCACCGCCTTGTGCAGCGCCTCGGGCGTGGTGACGCGTTCGGCGCGGATGCCGAAGCTTTCGGCGAACTTGCAGAAATCGGGGTTCTTCAGGTCGGACGCGATCAGCCGGCCGCCGAACCATTCCTTTTGCTGGCGCTGCACATTCTGGAACTTGTTGTTGTTGAACAGCACCGTGACCAGCGCGATATTGTGCTGCGCGGCGGTCGCCATCTCGTTGGCGGTGAACAGGAAGCCGCCATCGCCCGCGATGTTGACCACCGCCTTGTCCGGGTGCGCGGCCTTCACGCCCAGCGCGGTCGCATAGCCATAGCCCAGCGTGCCCTGATAGCCGCAGGTGACGATATGGCGCGGTTCATAGACCGGGAAGGCATACCAGGACGTATAGCCGACCTGGGTGATCTCATCGACGAAATAGCCGTCGTCGGGCAGGGCGGAGCGGATCGCCGCCAGATAGGATGCCTGGGGCTGGACGCGATCCTCGACATCGCCGCGGATCCGCGCGGCGAGCTGGGTCAACTCGTCCTCGCGCGAGGCGCGCCTGTCGAGCACGCCCGCCAGCTTCTCGACCAAAGCGGGCACCGCGTCGGCGGCGTCGGCATGGATGGCGACGGCGGGTGCCGCGATCCGGTCCAGCTCCTCCGCATCGATGTCGATGCGGATCACCTTCATGTGCGGCGGCACTTTCCAATAGAGATATTGCTGCTCCATCCGCGTGCCGAGACCGATCACGACATCGGCGTTCTTCCACAGCTCATAGCCCGCCGGGAACATCTGCGAGAGATAGGACCGATCGGAAACCACGCCGCGCCCGCTGCGGAACGAGACGACGGGCGCCTGCAGCATCTCCGCGAGCTGGTGGAGCGACGCGCCGGCCGCGATCGCGCCGCCGCCCGCGATGATCAGCGGATTGCGCGCGGTCTTGAGCAGCGCGACCGCATCGGCGATCGCGTCGTCGTTCAGCGCAGGGGCCTTGTCGATCGTCGCGGCGGGCAGCAGGTCCGCTTCGGCGCGGTCGCCCATCACGTCCATCGGCATTTCCAGGCTGACCGGCCGGGGGCGTCCGCTCAGCATCTGGCGGAAGCCCTCGTTGACCAGGGCTGGCGCCCCCTCCACCGTCATCGCGCGGTCGGCCCATTTGGTCAGCGTGCGCATCGTCGCGAGCTGGTCGGGCAGTTCGTGGAGATAGCCGATGCCCTTGCCCAGCCCCACCGTCGGGATCTGCCCGGTCAGGCAGAAGACCGGCGCGTTGGTGGCATAGGCGGAACAGAGCGCGGCGGTGGTGTTGAGCACGCCGGGGCCGGGAACGACGGTATAGACGCCCGGTTTTCCGGTGGACCGGGCATAGCCGAACGCCATATAGGCGGCGCCCTGTTCATGGCGCGTGCCGAACAGGCGCAGCCTGTCTCCGGCGCCGTGCATGGCATCGAAGAAATGATCGAGTTGCCCGCCGGGCAATCCGAAAACAGTATCGACCCCATTGACCATCAACTGGCCCAAAAGGGCCTCGGCCCCGCTCTTCGACATGAAATCCGCCTCTTTGACGCAAGATGTTTTGTTGGCGGAATCGTGTCCGAAACAGGCCGTCAGTGGCAATTGAATCAAACTTTTGGCGGCCATTAGGTGGTTTGATGGTCGCGGGTCCGATATGCCCCGATTGGATTAGCGAGGATTATGGTCGCGATCAGTAAGCTTCGTTTGAAGCCCCAAGCGGCCTCAGCCGATAGTTCGCCCGAAAGATTTGGCCCGGCATGCGGGACAGGACGTCAGCAAAGACGCCTGATCGCAAGGGCTTAAGGATCGGGGAGAATATCGATGCGAACGACCTGCAAGACCTTGCTTCTCACGGCCACGGCCACGGTTTCGATCGTCGCGGCGATCCCGGCCATGGCGCAGGACGCATCCACCGCCGCCGAGGCCGCCGCGCCGGTTTCCAGCGACGAGATCGTCGTCACCGCGCAGCGCCGCGAGCAGAATCTGCGCGACGTGCCGATCAGCATCTCCGCCTTTTCCGCCAAGGCGCTGGAAAAGGCGAATGTCTCCGAAGCCAAGGATTATCTGGCCTTCGCCCCCAATGTCAGCTTCACCGAGGATGGCGAGACCGGCAACCGCTCGATCAACATCTCGATCCGCGGCGTCAGCAACATCGATCTCGGCGAGGCGTCGACCCAGCAGTCGATCGGCTATTATCTCGACGAGCTGAGCGTCGGCTCGACCGCCAACGGCACCTATAATCCGCCGCTGCTCGACGTCGAGCGCGTCGAGGTGCTGCGCGGGCCGCAGGGCACCTATTTCGGCCGCAACGCATCGGGCGGCGCGCTCAACATCACCACCAAGAAGCCGGGGCCGGACTTCTATGCCGAAGGCGGCGCCGAATATGCCAGCTTCGATACCTACAAGGCCTATGGCATCGTCAATGTGCCGCTGGCCCAGGGCCTGTATTTCCGTGGCCTCGCATCCTGGGACAAGAGCAACGGCCTGATCCGCAACATCAACCCCAAGGGCACGCCCAACAGCGGCTACGAATATCTCCATTTCCGCGGCGCGATGCGCGCGCAGCCGACCGACAATGTGACGATCGACCTCTCGGCCGCCTATTCGGACGAGGACGAGGGCTTCGACGCCACGGTGCCCTCGGGCGTGCTCGACCTCGACACCAAGAGCATCTTCGGCCCCGATTTCGCGGCGCTGCCCGACGGCGTCGGCTTCTATCCGACGAACCAGCGCCGGGTGAACCACAATGCGCCCGAATATAACCGCAACAAGTTCCTGTTGATCAACAACCGTATCTCGGTCGATTTCGACGGCTTCGCGCTGCGTTCGGTGACCGGCTATATCGACAGCAAGAACGGTCGCCTGTTCGATCAGGACAATATCTCCGCCGATGCGATCAACCGCATCAACCGCAATCGCGGTCGTTCGTTCAGCCAGGAACTGCGCTTGCAGTCGACGGGCAAGCAGAAGCTCGACTGGGTCGTGGGCGCGCTCTACGCGAAGGATCGCATCCGCCAGTTCAACAGCATCCAGGCGGGCGCCGACACCAGCTATGTCGATCCGCTGACGGGCAATGTCATCGGCCTGTTGCCGCCGATCCCGCAGGGCTTCCGGATCAACGAGAACAACAAGATCTTCAAGACCGAGAGCATGGCGGCCTTCGCCGACGTGACGCTCAACCTCGATCGCCTGCACCTGACGGTGGGCGGGCGCTATACCCGCGACAAGATCAGCAACAGCGCGTTCGGCGTCGTCGCGTTCGAGGGCGCGGTGCCCGATATCGCGGGCAGCAAGAGCTTCACCGATTTCTCGCCGCGCGCGGTGCTGCGCTACGAATTCAGTGACAACGACAATATCTACGCGTCGGTGTCGAAGGGCTACAAGGCCGGCGGCGTCGACATCAATTCGGGCATCACCTCGCCATTCCGGCCCGAGGAATTGTGGAACTACGAAGTCGGTATCAAGGGCAGCGCGCTCGACAACACGCTGCAATACAGCCTGTCGGCCTTTTATCTGAAATGGTCAGACCTTCAGGTGCAGACCAATTTCCTGCGCGATCCTAACGACATCAGCTCGGCGGTCGAGCTGACGCTCAATGCGGCCAAGGCCTCCAACAAGGGCTTCGAGATGGAATTGCAGGGGCGCTTGTCGCGCGAACTGCGCGCCATGGTCGCCTTCGGTTATCTCGACAGCAAGTTCGACAGCTTCCCGCTGGCGGTGCTCGCGGGCGGCAATTCGGTCAACCTGACCGGGCTGCGCCTGCCCAAGACGCCGCGATTCACCGTCACCACCGCGCTCGATTACGAGCGTCAGATGACCGACGATCTGAGCCTGTACGGCCGCGCGGAGCTGAACTTCCGCTCGGCGGCGGCGGGCGATCTGGAAGGTGTCGCATCGGAACAGCTCGGGCTGCCGCGCTTCCCCTATAATCCGTCGGCTTATGCCGTCGTCAATCTGCGGTTGGGTGTGACCACCGGCCGTTTCGAGATCGGCGGCTATATCGAGAATCTGACGAAGACCGACTATTACACCGGCACGCAGGACAATTTCGGCCTGGGCGGCATCCGCCTGCGCCCGCATCCGCGCGTGTTCGGCGTGACCGGGAAGGTCAAGTTCGGAAGCTGATGTTCGGAACGGGATCCGGCTGATGCTTCACGGAAAGGCCGGATCCCCGCTTTCGCGCAGTGGTGTCCGAATAGTGCGCCAGCCCGAACGGATCTGGTGGCGGCGGCGATGTGAATCCGGCTTGTTATGGATCCGTACCACACCATGTCTCGATATTGAGCTTCTTCGCTCATTGCCGGACAACCGCGCGCCTTCGCGGGGCTGACAGGAGGGGGCGGTGGGTCGATATCAATCCGGGTCGAGCAGTCGCGCGCCGCTGCCTTCGCGCGCAAGCGCATCCTCCGGGTTGCGTAACGGGCAGTCCTCGATCGACAGGCAGCCACAGCCGATACAACTGCTCATCTGGTCGCGCAGGCGGGTGAGGCGCGCGATCCGGTCGTCGAGTTCGTCGCGCCATTCGGTGGACAGGCGCGCCCAGTCGGCGGCGGTCACCCTGGGGCCATGGCCGAGCGTCGCCAGCCGCTCGCGGATCGTCGCGAGCGGGATGCCCGCGCGCTGGGCGATCTTGATCACCGCCACCGCGCGCAGCACGCCCCGGCCGTAGCGCCGCTGGTTTCCGGCGTTGCGATCGCTCCACAACAGGCCCTGCGCCTCGTAGAAATGCAGCGTGGAGACGGGCACGCCCGCGCGCGCGGCGACCTCGCCCACGCTCAACGGCCGATGCACATCGAACGGCCTGACTTTTACGCGCATGCCGGTTTCCCTATTTACCTCAACTATTGTTGAGGTTTTATAGGGGCGCTTCCGATTCGAAAAGGAAGCAGTCTTGTCGTCCCCATCATGCGCCGCCGTCCCGGTTTTCCGGGGTTCCGCCCGATCAGGCGGCGATCATCCGCAGATAGAGCCGGGCGAGCATGTCGCCGATCTGCCCCGGCGTGCGGCCGGTGACGATGGTTTCGTCGACGGCGCCGTGCAGGCCGTGGAACATGACGACCGACACGCTGGCGGGATCGTCGACCGCCCAGATGCCGGCGGCGTCCCCGGCGGCGAGCAGGTCGGCCAGGTTGCGCACCAGCGGGATATCGCCCATCGCCTCGCGCAGCGGCATCTCCGCGCCGTGGAAGACCACGTCGTGCAGCGCGCGCATGTCGAAATAGGCGTCGACCGCCGCGATGATCCAGGCGGTCAGCCGGCCGTTCCAGTCGGTCTCCGCATGGCGGCCGGTCGCGGCGAGGATGCGATCGAGAAACTCGTCGGAGAAACGCGTGCGCAGCGCGTCGAGCAGATCCGCCTTGGTATCGAAATAATGGTAGAAGGTGCCCTTCGCGACGCCCGCGCGCGCCGCCACCTCGTCCACCGTCGTCGCCTCAACGCCGTTCTCCACGAACAGCACGCCCGCCGCCTCGACGAGCGAGGCGCGCCGCATGTCCGCGCGGCGCGGCGGCGGTTCGGCGTTCGCCAGGCGCGACTTCAGCCGGTCCATGCGGGTGGGGCGGCCATATTTTCCTTCGCTCATGTCACGATCCTGCGCGCTCGATCGTCAAAGTGCGAGTGGCTTGACCGATCGACGCTTAAATAATAATCGTTCGCAATAATTCCGACTCATAGTCGGTTCATGACGGAAACGCGATATCATGACAACCGAGACCCCAGAATCCCCCGTGCCAGCGCGCCTTGGCGGCCTTGGCGGGCGCCCGTTGCTGATCGCGCTCGTCGCGGTGCTGCTGCTGTTCGCGCTGCTTTATGGCTGGCGAACGGCGCGCAGTTCGGCAGCGCCGCAGGGTGCGCCGCCCCCTGTTCCGGTCGCGGCGATCGCCGTGGAGCCGACCGAGGTGCCCGCCGCGCTCGAGGCGGTCGGGTCGCTCCGCGCCGTGCGGGAAGTGATGCTGGCGCCCGAAGTCGCCGGCCGGATCGTCGCCATCCGGTTCGAGGCCGGCATGCGGGTGGGGGCGGGCGCGCCGCTCGTCCAGCTTTACGACGCCCCCGAACGCGCCGATCGCAGCGCCGCCCGCGCCCGCGCCGATTTCGCGGGCGTCCAGCTTGCGCGGTCGCAGGAACTGGCGCCCAGCGGCGCCGAACCGCGCGAATTGCTCCAGCAGCGCCGCGCCGAGCGTGACCAGGCTGTCGCTTCCGTCCAGCAGTTCGACGCGCGGATCGCGCAGAAACAGGTGCGCGCGCCGTTCGCGGGCGTGCTGGGCGTGCGCCGGGTCAATCCGGGCCAATATCTCAATCCCGGCGATCCGATCGCGACCCTGACCGCGCTGGACGCGCTCTATGTCGATTTCGCGCTGCCCCAGCAGGAACTCGCGCGGCTGCATGTCGGCGCCACGGTGAACGTGACCGTCGATGCGTGGCCCGGCCGCGTCTTCGCCGCGCGTGTCAACGCGATCGAGCCGCGGATCGGCGCGGACACGCGCAACGTCTCGGTCCAGGCGATGCTCTCCAATCGCGACGGCGCGTTGCGCCCCGGCATGTCCGTGACGGCGGCGCTCGCGCTGCCGCCCGAACAGGGCGCGCTGGTCGTGCCGGCAACCGCGATCCAGACATCGGCCTCGGGCGACAGCGTCACCGTGATCCGTGGCCCCGACGCGCGCCGCAAGGGCAAGGCGGAAGCGGTCTCGGTCACGACCGGGCGCCGCATCGGCAACCGCGTGATCGTGACGCGCGGGCTGAAGCCCGGCGACGTCGTCGTGACGGAGGGGCAGCTTCGCGTGCAGCCCGGCGCCGATGTCGTCGTCGCGCCCGCCCGCCCGGCCGGAGCGCGCTGAGATGCGTTTCACCGACATCTTCATCCGCCGCCCGATCCTCGCGATCGTCGTCAGCCTGCTGATCCTGCTGGTCGGCGGCGCCGCGCTCTTCCTGCTGCCCGTCCGGCAATATCCGAACATGGAAAGCGCGACGATCGTGATCGACACCGGCTATCCCGGCGCCACGCAGGACGTGATGCAGGGCTTCGTCACCACGCCGATCGCGCAGGCGATCGCGACCGCGAACGGCATCGAATATCTCACCTCGACGTCGAGCCAGGGCAAGAGCCAGGTCAAGGCCAAGCTGGTGCTCAACGCCAATGCCGACCGTTCGATGACCGAAATCCTCGCCAAGGTGCAGCAGGTGAAATATCGCCTGCCGCCTGGCGCCACCGATCCGGCGATCACCAAGATCACCGATGGCGCGTCCGAGATCCAGTATATCTCGTTCACCAGCGATACGCTGAGCGTGCCGCAGATCACCGATTTCGCGACGCGTGTCGCCCAGCCGCTGATCACCGCCGTTCCCGGCGTCGCCTCCGCCAAGCTGGAGGGCGGGCAGGCGCTGGCGATGCGCATCTGGGTCGATCCCGCCAAGCTCGCCGCGCGCAATCTGTCGGCAAGCGACATCGCGGCGGCGCTGCGTTCCAACAACGTCCAGGCGGCGCCCGGCCAGCTCAAGGGCAGCGACACCGCGATCAACATCACCGCCACCACCGACCTGACCGGAGTCGAGGATTTCCGCCAGATGGTGGTCAAGAGCGGGGCCGACGGGCTGGTGCGGCTGGGCGATGTCGCCACGCTCGAGCTCGGCGGGCAGAATTACGATTCCAACGCGGCCGCGGACGGCAAGGTGGGCATGTTCATCGGCATCGCGCCCACGCCCGACGGCAATCCGCTGGAGATCATCAAGGGCGTCAACGATCTTCTGCCCGGCATCCAGAAGGTCGCGCCGCCGGGCCTGAAGGTCTTCAACCAGTTCGACGTGGCGCATTTCGTCAACGCCTCGATCGACGAGGTCACGCACACCTTGGTCGAGGCGATCGTGATCGTCATCATCGTCATCTTCCTGTTCCTGGGCTCGTTCCGCGCGGTCATCATCCCGGTGATCACCATCCCGCTCTCGCTGGTCGGCACCGCCGCGCTGATGCTGGCCTTCGGCTTCTCGCTGAACCTGCTGACCCTGCTCGCGATGGTGCTGGCGATCGGCCTGGTCGTCGACGACGCGATCGTCGTGGTCGAGAATATCCACCGCCATATCGAGGAGGGGCTGAGCCCGATCCGCGCGTCGCTGATCGGCGCGCGCGAGATCGTGGCGCCGGTGATCGCGATGACGATCACCTTGGCGGCGGTCTATACGCCGATCGGCCTGATGAGCGGGCTGACCGGGGCGCTGTTCCGGGAATTTGCCTTCACCCTCGCCGGATCGGTGATCGTATCGGGCGTGATCGCGCTGACGCTGTCGCCGATGATGAGTTCGGTGCTGCTCAACGCCAAAGTCAATGAAGGCCGGCTCGCCCAGGCGATCGAACGCAACATGGAGCGGGTGACCGCCGGCTATGCGCGTATCCTCGATCGCACGCTCGCCGCGCGCGCGGCGGTGCTGGTGGTCGGGCTGGGCGTGCTGGCGGCGATCGTGGTGTTGTTCACCGGCGCGCAGCGCGAACTCGCGCCGCAGGAGGACCAGGGCTACGTCTTCGTCGCGTCGAAGGCGCCGCAATATGCCAATATCGATTATACCTCGCGCTTCAGCGGCGATATCGAACGCATGTTCCGCACGCTTTCCGAATATCGCAGCAGCTGGTTCGCCAACGGCACCGACGGCACCAATAACGGCTTTGGCGGCGTCATCCTGAAGGACTGGGACCAGCGGACCCGCTCGGCCGACGAGATCCAGGCGGAGCTGAACGGCAAGGGCGGCGCGATCACCGGCATCTATGCCACCGCCTTCCAGCCCGCGCCGCTGCCCGCGGGCAGCGGCGGCCTGCCGGTGCAGATGGTGATCCGTTCGTCCGACGAGTTTCCGGAGATCTTCGCCACGCTCGAACGCATCAAGGGCGCGGCATGGGGCAGCGGCCTGTTCGCCTTTGTCGACAGCGATCTGGCGTTCGACAGCCCGGAGGCGCGGATCGTGGTCGATCGCGCGAAGGCGGGCCAGATGGGCGTCTCGATGGAGGCGATCGCCGACACGCTCGCGATCCTGGTGGGCGAGAATTACATCAACCGCTTCAACTGGCACGACCGGTCGTACGACGTCATCACCCAGGCGCCGCCGGGCCAGCGGCTGACGCCCGACAATCTCGGCCGGTTTTATGTGAAGGCCGCGTCGGGCGAACAGGTGCCGCTGTCGACCGTGGTGCGCATCGACATGCGCCCACAGGCCAACAAGCTGCCCCAGTTCAACCAGATGAACGCGGCGACGCTGTCGGCGGTGCTCGCGCCCGGCGTCACCATGGGCCAGGCCGTCGATTTCCTGAAGAATCAGCAGGTGCCCGCCGGCACGACGATCGACTGGCTGTCCGACAGCCGCCAATATGTGACGGAGGGAGACCGGCTGACGATCAGCTTCGGCTTCGCGCTGATCGTCATCTTCCTGGTGCTGGCGGCGCAGTTCGAAAGCTTCCGCGATCCGCTCGTCATCCTGGTCACGGTGCCGCTTGCGGTCTGCGGGGCGCTGGTGCCGCTCTATCTCGGCTTCGCCACGCTCAACATCTACACGCAGATCGGCCTCGTCACGCTGATCGGCCTGATCTCGAAGCACGGCATCCTGATGGTGTCGTTCGCCAACGAGATCCAGAAGCATGACGGGCTCGATCGGGTCGCGGCGATCCGTCGTTCGGCGGCGGTGCGCATGCGGCCGGTGCTGATGACGACCGCCGCGATGGTCGCCGGGCTCGTCCCCCTGCTGTTCGCGAGCGGGGCGGGCGCGTCCAGCCGGTTCGCGATCGGCATCGTCGTGGTGATGGGCATGCTGGTCGGCACGCTGTTCACCCTGTTCGTCCTGCCCACCGTCTACAGCCTGATCGCGCGCGACCACCGCGTCGAGGCGCAGACGGCACGCGAGCATGAGCTCGCCACCGCGGAGCTTGCCCATGCGTAAACTGATCCAGGCCCTGATGCTGATGTCGACCGCCGCCTGCGCGGTCGGCCCGGACTACCGCCCGCCCGAACGCGCATCGGCCGCGCCCGGCGCGTTCGTGACGACGACCGCCGCGACCGATCCGGCGCTGCCGCTGCCCGACGATTGGTGGCGGCTCTACGCGGATCCGGTGCTCGACCGGCTCGTCGCACGGGCGCTGGCCGCCAACACCGATCTGCGCGTGGCCTCCGCCAATCTGGCGCGCGCCCGCGCGGTGCTGGGCGAGGCGCGCGCCGGCCGCCTGCCGACCACCGGCATTTCGGGCGGCGCCAGCTATGGCGACGCGATCCAGGGCAATCCCGTTGGCGGCATGGATCGGCAAATGAGCTATTCGGGCGGCCTGTCGCTTTCCTGGGAAGCCGATCTGTTCGGCCGTGTCGGCCGCGCGATCGAGGCGGCGCGCGCCGACACCCAGGCAGTGGAGGCCGCGCGCGACATGGTGCGGGTGACGGTGGCCGCCGAAACCGCGCGCGCCTATCTCGATGCCTGCGCCTTCGCCGAAAGCGCCACGATCGCGCGTGCCTCGCTCGAAACCGCCGATCACGGGCTGCGCATCGTGACGGCGCAGCAGCGGGCGGGATCGGCCGGCAGGCTCGATGTCGAGCGCGCCGCGACGGCGGTGGCGAACGCCCGCGCGGCGATCGCGCCGGCGGACGCGCAGCGCAGCGTCGCGCTGTTCGAACTGGCCGCGCTGCTGGGGGAGGCGCCGGGCGGCGTTCCCGCCGATGCCGCGCGCTGCGCCGCGCCGCCATCGCCCGTCGCGGCGCTGCCGGTGGGCGACGGCACGGCCCTGTTGCGCCGCCGGCCCGACCTGCGCGAGGCCGAGCGCACGCTGGCGGCGGACACCGCACGCATCGGCGTCGCGACCGCCGATCTCTATCCGCGCATCAGCCTGGGGGCTTCGGGCAATTATTTCCGCAACGACAGCGTGCGCGGCAATGACAGCTTCTCCTTCTCGCTGGGGCCGCTGCTGTCGTGGAGCTTCCCCAATGTCGCGGTCGCGCGCAGCCGCATCCGCCAGGCCGAGGCGCAGGGCGAGGCGTCGCTCGCCGCGTCCGACGGCAGGGTGATCACCGCACTCAAGGAAGTGGAGCAGGCGCTCACGCTTTACGGCAGCGAGCGCGAGCGCAATTTGGCCCTCGCCGAGGCGCGGACACGCGCGGGAACCGCGTTCGAGCTGGCGGACGCCCGTTATCGCGCCGGATCGATCGCCTATCTCGATCTGCTCGTCGCGCAGCGCGAACTGATCGACGCCCGCGCCGCGCTCGCCGCGTCGGCGCAGCGGCTGGGCTCGGCGCGGGTCGATCTGTTCAAGGCGCTTGGCGGCGGATGGGGGCAGGCGGGCTGACGTCAGCGAAACGGCGCCATGACCCGCGAGTCATGGCGCCGTCGTTCCGGATCAGGCGGCGTCGACCAGCACGATCTCGCTGTCCTCGGTCGCCGTCACCCGCAGCACCTCGACATCCCTGATCGCCGCGCCGTCGCGGGCGTTGACGCGGATGCCCTCGATCTCGACCGCGCCGGTGGCGGGGACGAGATAGCCGCGACGATCCTTGCCCAGCGGATATTCGGCGGTCTCGCCCGCTTTGAGCGAAGCGCCGACGACGCGGGCATCGGTGCGGATCGGCAGCGCGTCATTGTCGTTGTCGAAACCGGACGCCAGCACCACGAAGCGCCCGGCGCGCTCGCCCTTGGGGAAGGGCTTGGCGCCCCAGCTCGGCTGCTCGCCGGTCTTCGAGGGGATGATCCAGATCTGGAAGATCCGCGTCGTCACGTCCTCCAGATTATATTCCGAATGCCGCACGCCCGTGCCGGCGGACATCACCTGCACGTCGCCCGCTTCGGTTCGGCCCTTGTTGCCCAGGCTGTCCTCATGCGTGATCGCGCCTTCGCGGACATAGGTGATGATCTCCATGTCGCGATGCGGATGCGGGGGAAAGCCGGTCTTGGGCGCGATGGTGTCGTCGTTCCAGACGCGCAGGTCGCCCCAGTTCATCCGGGCATCGTCGTGATAGCCGGCGAACGAGAAGTGATGCTTGGCATCCAGCCAGCCGTGATTGGCGCCGCCAAGGCTGGCGAAAGGGCGAAGTTCGATCATGGTCTGTCTCCTCGATGCCCCGTGGGGCCTCTGCTGTGATGAGAGGGAGATAGAGGTTGAGACCTTTCTATTGAACTGGCATAAAATCGGTTCAAATGTTCGATGGAGTTGAACGATGGCGAACCCGGGCACCCCGACGCTCGATCAGCTCAGGATCTTCCTCGCCATCGTCGACACCGGCAGCTTCGCGGCGGCGGGGCGGCGGCTCAACCGCGCGGTCTCGGTGATCAGCTATGGCATCATGAACCTGGAACAGCAGCTCGGGCTGACGCTGTTCGAGCGGGAGGGGTCGCGCAAGCCCGTGCTCACCACGGCGGGCCGTGCGTTGCTGGCGGAGGCGCGCGCCATCTCGCAGGGCATCGACGGGCTGCGCGCCAAGGTGAAGGGGTTGCTCGACGGCCTGGAGGCGGAGGTCGACCTGGCGGTGGACGTGATGCTGCCGGCCGATCGGCTGGGCAAGGTGCTGCGCGCCTTTGCGGCCGAGTTCCCGACGGTGTCGCTGCGGCTTCATGCCGAGGCGCTGGGCGCGATCACCGCGATGGTGCTCGACAGGACGGCGGTGGTCGGCATCTCGGGCCCATTGGCGGCAGGGGTCGAGGGGGTCGAATGCATCTCCGCCGGATCGGTGCCGATGGTGCCCGTCGCCGCGCCCGATCACCCGCTGGGGCGCATGGAGCGGATCGCGCCGGGCGCGGGACGCGATTATACCCAGCTCGTGCTCACCGATCGCTCGCGCTTCACCGAGGGGCAGGATTTCTCGGTGCTGAGCCCGAAGACCTGGCGGCTCGCCGATCTCGGCGCCAAGCACGCGCTGCTGCGCGAAGGGATCGGCTGGGGCAACATGCCGCTGCCGATGATCGAGCCCGATCTGGTCGCGGGCACGCTGGTGCGCCTCCACATGCCCGATCATCCCGGCGGCACCTATCGCTTCGCGGGCGTCTGGCGGCGCGACACCCCGCCCGGCCCGGCCGCGTCGTGGCTGCTCGATCAGTTCGTCGCGCTGGGCGTTAACGATGTCGAGGAGGACGGGTTCGGGGATATCTGAGCCCGTATCACGCCGGCCGCGCCGATCCGGGATGGAAGGCGCAGGCGGCGGTGCCCGCCAGAACGAGCGCGCCGGCCAGGATCAGCGGCACGGTCAGCCCGGTGCGCATCACCAGCACCGCGCCCAATGCGGCGCCGCCGAAGATCGCGGCGACGCTGCCGATGCGCCGTCGCCAGTTGATGTTGGCGCCGCCCGCCAGGCTCGAATCGGCGGCGAGCCCGGTCAGCGTCAAGGTCAGCACCGTCGTGGTGAGATCGGGCACCTTGAGCTGGCGGATCGTCGCGTTGCGGAATCCCATGGCCAGGCCGGTCAGGATGATGATCGCATAGACGCTGCGATCGGGCGTCTGCGTCGCCACGTCGAAATCGATCGCGATGGCGGCGGCGATCCACAGCAGCACCGCCTCGATCGTCGCGGCGATCATCAGCCAGCGGCGCAGCGGCCGGCCGGCATGCGCCTTGCCCGTCCGGCCCGCGACCAGCGCGCCCGCCAGGAAAGCGACGATCGCGACCAGATAGGGGGCGACGCGAAAGCCCGGCGTGCCCGCCGCCGCGAAGCCCAGGAAGACGATATTGCCCGTCATGTTGGCGGTGAACACCTTGCCCAGCCCGAGCACGCTGATCGCGTCGACCAGGCCGGTCGTGACCGAAAGCAGCAGCAGCAGCCCGGCCAGTGGCGGGGCCTGGGTCGTGGGCTGGGATGGCGATTGGGGCGGGGTGGTGCTCATGGCGTGCCTTTCAGATCCGGAAATTGGCTTCTAGGCCGAACAGGCCGATGGTGCGGGCCGGCCCGGTCTGGCGGATGAAGCCGCCGGGCTGGAATGCGGAAAGCGATGTCGAGAGTTCGAGCTCGGGTGTCGCCTGCCAGCTCAGCGCCGCCTCGATCTCCTTGCCGATGAAGCGGTCGCGCGCGGTGCCCGGCGCGCGGATCAGGTTGCCGGGAATGTCGTACACGCCGTCGCCGCGCGCATAGCGCCAATAGGCCATGCCGGCGATCGCGAGCGAGACGTTGCCGCCCAGGTCGAGCGAGACGCTGGGGTTGAGGTTGACGATGTTGTAGGGGCCGACCGGCGAGAGTTCGCCGAAATATTTACCCTTGGGAAACAGCGCGTTGAAGGTGGCGAGCGTGCCGTCCGCTGGATCGCGGTCGCCGCTGACGATGTTGAAGCGCATCACCGCGCGCGGCGCCAGCGGAGTCCGGGGAAAGCGCCGGCCGACTTCGCTGCCGAGTGTCCATGCCCTGATTTTTCGGGCTCTGATCCCTTGGCCGGCGAAGCGGCCGAATTGCGCCACCGCCTCGACATTCCAGTGCCAGTCGCCGGTATCGCCATGGCTGCGCAGTCCCAGGCTGTGCCGTCGTTCCTCACCCGAAACGCCGCCGAAACGCGCATCGCTGTTACGATAGCCGAGATAATAAAGGTCGAGCCCCGGCAGCGCGGCATAGGCGCCCCAGAGCGATCTGGTGGGTGAGGAACGGTCGTCGAACGATCCGGTGCCGGGCCTGACCGGCCGCGCCGCGAACAGGCTGATCTTCGTCGCACCCCGGATCAGGTCGGCGCGCGCGCCGTCGAAGGCGAGGGGGACATTGGGGCCATAGCGCGTGCCGACCAGCCGTTCGGTGCCGAGCGACAGCATCTGCCGGCCGGCGCGAAGCGAAAGCCGGGTCTCTCCGCCCAGCGGCAGAGCGACCTCGCCGAACGCCTGGAGCAGGTCGATGCGGCTTTGGTCGATCGGCCCGGCGGCCGGGGCCATGCCGACGGCATAGGCCGCGATCGGCTGGACAAAGGCGCGGACCGCGCCGACATGCAGGTCGGCATAGGGAAGCGCCCGCGCCCAGAGATAGGAATCACCGGGCGCGTCGGCGGCGCCCCACAGCGCGTCGCGGTTGCTCTCGGAACGCAGCCGGATCTCGATGCCCGTCGTCAGCCATGCGTCGCCGGCCGCGTCGAGCGGGATATATTTGAAGGCCTCGCTCCAATGCCCGTTCCGCGCCGCCGGATCGGCGAGCTTCGACCAGTCCTCGTCATAACGCGTGTTGGTGAGCGTCGGCGCCCGCCAGGCTTCGCCGGCCTGCGCCGACGCCGGCGACGCGCCGGCCAGCAGCAGCGCGATGGCGGGCATATGGCTAGCCACGGCTCGCCCGCCGGTGCGAGAGGATCGCGACGAGCACGAATCCGCCGATCAGCCCCAGATGTTCGAAAAAGGCGTTGGTCGCCATGAAGCGATCGGGGCCGTCCATCGTCCAGAAGGCGTTGGCGACGATGGCCGCGAACAGCGTGAACACGCCCAGCATGCCCGCGCCCAGCCAGGCCAGCCGGTCGAGCAGGATCAGCGCGGGGCCGATCAGTTCGACCAGGATGGTGAGCGCCGCGAACAGCGCGGCGGGCTGCACGCCGAAATGCGCCTGTTCCGCCACCGCGCCCTGCCAGTCCGCCAGCTTGACGACGCCGCCGATCAGATAGGGGCCGACCAGCGCCAGCCGCGCGACGAACCAGCTTGCCGGCCAGTCGAGGATCGCGGCGATCGGGCGGGGCGTGGTGCCGGTCCGTGTCATCCTGTCTCTCCCGCCAATCCCGCTCAGACCGCCCAGCAGCCGCAGCCCAGCGTGCCCCAGAAGCTCTGGACGTCGGCGGCGGGCACGGCGGCGCCCAGCGCCGCCGCATGGTCATGGCCATGGACCTGGCAGGCCGAATGGCAGGCGCAGGCCGATGCCAGCTTTTGCGCGGCTTCGGGCTTGCGCCAATAGCCGCCGAAGGTCGCGACCGGCGACCAGTCCGGCATGGGGCGCGGGGCGGGCGGGGCGAGATCGGCGAAATCACCTTCGCCATGCACCACCTTGCCGCCGAGCATCGTCAGCACCGCGCGCAGGCCGGTGATCTCGTCCTCCGGCACCGCGAAATAATCGTCCGAAAGCAGCGCGAGGTCGGCGAGCTCGCCGGTCTTGATCCGGCCCTTCTTGCCCTGTTCGTTGGAGAACCAGGTGTTGGCCTCCGTCCACAGCCGCAGCGCGGTTTCGCGATCGAGCCGATTGGCCTGCGGATAGAGCCGCAGCCCGCCCACGGTTTTCGACGTCACCAGCCAGGACAGGGAGACCCAGGGATTGTAGCTTGCAACGCGCGTCGCGTCGGTGCCGGCCCCCACTGGAAGGCCCGCCGCCATCATCCGCTTGATCGGCGGGGTGCGTTCGGCCGCCCTGGCGCCATAGCGCTCGACGAAATATTCGCCCTGATAAGCCATGCGATGCTGCACGGCGATGCCGCCGCCCAGCGCCGCGATCCGATCGATATTGCGGTCGCTGATCGTCTCGGCATGATCGAAGAACCAGTTGAGACCCTGTAACGGGATGTCGCGGTTCACCTTCTCGAACACGTCGAGCGCGCGGCCGATGGTCTGGTCATAGGTCGCGTGCAGCCGCCACGGCCAGCGGCGTTCGGCGAGCAGGCGGATCACCGGTTCCAGGTCGCTTTCCATGTTCGGCGGCATGTCTGGCCGGGCGACGCGGAAATCCTCGAAATCGGCGGCCGAATAGACCAGCATCTCGCCCGCGCCATTGTGGCGATAGCTGTCGTCGCCGTCGCCGGGCTTCACCTGGGTGGACCAGCTCGCGAAGTCCTTCAGCTCCTCCTTCGGCTTCTGCGTGAACAGGTTATAGGCGATGCGCAGCGTCAGTTCGCCGTCGCGGTGCAGCGTCTCGATGATCTCGTAATCGTCGGGATAATTCTGGAAACCGCCGCCCGCGTCGATGACGCTGGTGACGCCGAGCGAATTGAGCTCGCGCATGAAATGGCGGGTCGAATTGAGCTGATATTCCGGCGGCAGCTTCGGCCCCTTTGCGAGCGTCGCATAAAGGATGGTGGCGTTGGGCTGGGCGAGCAGCAGGCCGGTCGGGTTGCCCGCCGCGTCGCGGACGATCTCGCCGCCCGGCGGATTGGGCGTGTCCCTGGTGTAGCCCACCGCGCGCAGCGCCGCCGCGTTGAGCAGGGCGCGATCGTAAAGGTGCAGGATGAACACCGGCGTGTCCGGGGCGGCGGCGTTGATCTCCTCGATCGTCGGCAGCCGCTTCTCGGCGAACTGATGCTCGGTGAAGCCGCCGACGACGCGCACCCATTGCGGCGGCGGCGTGTTCTCCGCCTGGCGCTTCAGCATCGCCATCGCGTCTGACAGGCTGGGAACGCCGTCCCAGCGCAGTTCCATATTATAGTTGAGCCCGCCGCGGATGACATGGATGTGGCTGTCGATCAGGCCGGGGATCAGCCGGCGGCCCCTGGCGTCGATCACCGTCGCCCCCGCGCCGGCGGCGGCGCGCGCCTCCGCTTCGGATCCGACCGCGACGAACACGCCGTCGCGGATCGCGACCGCTTCCGCCTGGGGGTTCTCACGGTCGAGCGTCGTCACCTTGGCGTTGGTCAGGACAAGAGCGGTCGAGGGCATTGCGGGTCTCCCCATGGAGGCGATGGCGGGTGAGGCGAGGATCGTGCCGGCGGCGCCGGCGAGCGTCTGGCGGCGGGTGAGGCGCGTCATGCCCGGTCTTCCGGGCGGGGCGCCACACCCAGCACCTGCTCGGCGCAATCGGCGCGGACATAGGCGAGCACGTCCTGGCCGCGCAGCACCCGCTTGGCGACGGGCAGCACCTGTTCGCCAAGCAGGATGCCGAGCAGGCCGATCAGCGCGATCGTCGGCGGGGCGGGGGAACGGACGTTGAGCAGGCTGTAGACGATGCCGACCAGCAGCCCGGCGCCCAGCGAAAGCAGATAGGGTTTCATCGGTCCGTTCTCACTTCATCCCAGGGGGAGGCCATGATTCACGCGTCGGGCCGATTTCGGTCCGAAGCGAACATGGCCTGTCCGTCAGTTGCGCGCGAAGGCGAGGAGGTCGGCGTTCAGCCGGTCCTGGTGGGTGGCGGTCAGCCCGTGCGGCGCGCCCTCGTAGATCTTGAGCGTCGCATTCGGCACGATCTTCGCGGAAAGCAGGCCGGCATTGCCGATCGGCACGATCTGGTCGTCATCGCCATGGATCACCAGTGTCGGCACGTCGATGCTGCGCAGATCCTCGGTATAATCGACCTCGGAAAATTCGCGGACGCACAGATACTGGCCCAGGATCGATCCTGCCATGCCCTGCGCCCAGAAGGACTGGCGCAGGCCTTCATTGGGTTCGACGCCGTCGCGGTTGAAGCCGAAAAAGGCGGTGGGCAGATCGAGATAGAATTGCGAACGATTGTCGAGCACCGCCTTGCGGATGCCGTCGAATACCTCGATCGGCAGGCCGCCGGGATAGGCCTCGCTCTTCGCCATGGTCGGCGGAACCGCGCCGACCAGCACCATCTTCGCGACGCGCGCGGTGCCATGTCGGCCGACATAATGGCTGATCTCTCCACCACCCGTCGAATGGCCGACAAGGATGGCGTTCTTCAGGTCCAGCGCTTCGATCACGGCGGCGAGGTCGTCGGCGTAGCTGTCCATGTCGTTGCCGGTCGCCGGCTGGTCAGATCGGCCATGACCGCGACGGTCATGGGCGACGACGCGATAGCCCTGCTGGAGCATGAAGAGCATCTGCCCGTCCCATGCATCGGCGCTGAGCGGCCAGCCATGGGAGAAGACGACGGGCTGGGCGTCCTTGCTGCCCCAGTCCTTGTAGAAGAGGCGGGTACCGTCGTTGGTGGTCACGAAGCTCATGGCGGAATCCTTTCGATTTGATGCGATCGATGGACAGGCCGGGCGGGCGCCCGGCCCGTGATGGGTCAGGCGTGGCCGCCCTCGGACGCGCCGAACATGGTCTTGGCATAGGTGACGCCCAGGCCATAGGCGCCGCCCCATCGCTTCGCGACGCCGGTCGTGAAATCGTAGGTTTCGGCGCGCGCCCAGTCGCGCTGCAGTTCGAGCAGATATTGCAGCGCGGTCAGCGGCTTGGCGCCGAGCTGGATCATACGCTGCACCGCGCGTTCATGCGCTTCCTCGGAAATGTCGCCGCAGGCGTCGGCGATGAAATAGACGTCGAAACCCTGGTCGATCGCGGACGCGACGGGGCCGACGATGCAGACCGACGTCCACAGGCCCGCGAACACCAGCCGCTCCTTGCCGATCCGGTTGACCGCGTCGATCACCGCGGCGTCCTCCCAGGTGTTCATCGATGTGCGGTCGAGCAGCGCCTGGCCCGGAAAGGCGTCCGTGATCTCGTCGAACATCGGGCCGGAAAAGCTTTTCTCGGCAACGGTGGTCAGGATGGTGGGCACCGCGAAGCCGGCGGCGGCGTTGGCGACCAGCGCGGCGTTGTTGCGCAGCAGCGTTGGATCGATCGACTTGGTGGCGAAGGCCATCTGCGACTGGAAATCGATCAGGACCAGCGCATGATCGGTCGGGGAAAGCAGGCTCTTGCCTGGGGTCGGCGTCGCGGTGAGGGGCATCGTGAAATCTCCATTCCTTGGCTTGCTCCGGCCAGCAGCGCTGCCGTGAGGCCGGTGATATGGAGAATCGCTTCGACGAAATACTGGGATAAGTTCCGATATTATGTTCGATTTTTTAGAAAAGTTGCCCGCCGCATGGATGTGCGGCGGGCGCTCAAACCCCGCTGATAGCGCGGTCAGTTGGCCTTGATATAGGCGACCATCTGGTCGACCACCGTGCCCCAGCCGTCGTGGAAGCCCATTTGCTCATGGGTTTCCCGGCCGGCCTCGTCGGCATGGACCGCGATCGCGGTGTAGCGCGTGCCCGTCGCGGTGGGCTCCAGCAGCAGGCCGGCGGTGAAGAAGGGCTTGGGCGCCGGGCGGAAACCGGGCAGCAGCGCGTCGGTGAAGATCAGCCGCTGATTGGGCACGATCTCCAGATAGCAGCCGAGATTGGGAAACTCGTCACCCTCGGGCGAGCGCATCACGGTGCGGAAGGTGCCGCCGACGCGCAGGTCGATCTCGCATTCGGTGACCGTCCAGGGCTTGGGCACGAACCAGTTCTTGAGATGGTCGGGCGTGGTCCATGCCTTCCACACCAGTTCGACGGGCACGTCGATCTCGCGTTCGAGCACCAGGTCGAGCTTGGGGTCGGGCGTTCCAAGGGGTGATGTCATTCGGGCGTCTCCTCTTTCATTTGCAACAGATAGGCATCGAGCCGGTCGAGCCGTCGTTCCCAGAGCGTGCGCTGCTTCCCCAGCCAGTCCTCGGCGAGCTTCAACTGCTCGGGCGCGAGGCTGTAGGTTCGCACCCGCCCGGCCTTGCGCGAACGCACCAGTCCGCTCTTCTCCAACACCTTCAGATGCTCGACAAAGCTTGGCAGCGCCATGCGATAGGGGGCGGCAAGCTCGCTCACCGAGGCTGGCCGCGCGCTCAGCCGTTCCAGCACATGGCGCCGCGTCGGATCGGACAGCGCCTTGAAGATGCCGTCGATCACCGGTGCGGTCTGGCTGGCTGGCATCATCATGCGATCCTCGCTGCGACTCGATGAGCGAGGCTTAGTCCATCTCCAATACTTAGGTCAAATCCTAAGTATTGGAGATGGACTCGATGAGTGCCCTGTCATCAGCGCTGTCATCAGCCCTTGCGGACGGACGAGGGAGGCCTATTCCGGCCGCATCCAGAATCGCAGGAGTGATGCCCATGAGCCGTCGTCTGATTTCGAGCGGATCGCCCTTCGAGGCGACGATCGGCTATTCGCGTGCGGTGGTGCAGGGCGATTTCTGCTTCGTGGCGGGCTGCACCGGCTATGATCCGGATACGCGGATCATGCCCGACGACGCGGCGGAACAGGCGCGCAACGCGTTTCGCGTGATCGCCGCCACGCTGGACGAGGCGGGTTTCGCGATGGCCGATGTGGTGCGCGCCACCTATTACGTCACCGATATCGCCTGGTGGCACGCGATCGTGCCCGTGCTCGCCGAAACCTTCGGCGAGATCCGCCCGGCGGCGACCGGGCTGATCGTCTCCGGCTTCGTCGCGCCCGAGATGAAGGTGGAGATCGAGGTGACGGCGATGCGGGCGAGCGCCGGGTGATCGCGCCGCTCGGGCGCGATGCGATCCCCGCGCTCGCGGCGTTGTGGGAGGCATGCGGGCTGACGCGCCCCTGGAACGATCCGGCAACGGACGCGCGGACCGCGATCGAGGGGCCGTCCTCGGCGATTCTCGGGCTATGGGATGGCGATGCGCTGGCCGGATCGGTGATGGTCGGTTTCGACGGCCATCGCGGATGGGTCTATTATCTCGCGGTCGCGCCCGATCGGCGCCGCTCCGGGCTTGGCCGTAGCCTGATGCGCGCGGCGGAGGCGTGGCTCGAAGCGCGGGGCTGTCCCGCCATCCGCCTGATGGTGCGCGACGACAATGTTCAGGCGCTCGGTTTCTACGCCGCCATCGGCTATGAGGTGCAGCAAGTGGCGACGATCGGCAGGAGGCTCGACGGCAAGTGAAGACCCGGTACCGCGTGATCCACCAGCGCAAGTCGGTGATCGAGGCGATCTTCAGCGGCCGCACCTGGACCGATTGGTATATCGCCCAGCACCGCCGCTGGTATGGCTGGGAGAAGCTGGGCATCTTCCAGAGCGTGCAGGAGGCGGAGGGGGCGTGCGAACAGCATGCCGGCGGACGGCTGCTGCGCGGCGGCGGGCGGATCGTTTCGGAATTCGGCGAACGGGAGTGACGCGTGACCATCACAATGTACGGCATCAAGAATTGCGACACGATCAAGAAGGCGCGAACGTGGCTTGAGGGCCATGGCGTCGCTTATGATTTCCACGACTACAAGGCGCTGGGCGCGGATGCGGCGAAGCTCGGCGGCTGGGTGGCCGAACATGGCTGGGAAACCATCCTCAATCGCGCCGGCACCACCTTCCGCGCGCTGCCGGATGCGGACAAGCAGGGAATCGACGCCGAAAAGGCGGTGGCGCTGATGCTGGCCAATCCGTCGATGATCAAGCGGCCGGTGCTCGACCTCGGCGGCGAGACGATCGTCGGCTTCAAGCCGGAACGCTATGAAGCCGCCATCAAGGCGTAACCAAGCCGGGCCAGGGAGGACGCTCCTGATGCGGAGGGTTTCATGCGCTGGTCCGTTCTCCTGTCCCTGGCGTCGCTGGCGATGACCGCGCCCGCGCTCGCCAGCCCTATCGTGATCGCGCATCGCGGCGCCAGCGGCGAGCGGCCCGAACATACGATTGCCTCCTACACGCTCGCGATCGAGCAGGGGGCGGATTTCATCGAGCCCGATCTGGTGATGACGAAGGATGGGGTGCTCGTCGCGCGCCACGAGAACGAGATATCGGGCACCACCGATGTCGCCGATCATCCCGAATTCGCGGCGCGCAAGGCGAAGAAGACGATCGACGGCCAGTCGGTGAGCGGCTGGTTCACCGAGGATTTCACGCTCGCCGAACTGAAGACGCTGCGCGCGAAGGAAAGGCTGCCGATGCTGCGGCCGGGCAACGCGGCCTATGACGGCAGGTTCGATATCCCGACCTTTCAGGAGATCATCGATCTCGCCCGCGCGAAGGAGAAGGAGACCGGCCGCCGGATCGGGCTCTATCCCGAAACCAAGCATCCCAGCTATTTCCGGTCGATCGGCCTCGCCCTCGAGGAACCGCTGGCCGCGTTGCTGGCGAAGAACGGCTACACGACGAAGGACGATCCGGTCTTCATCCAGTCGTTCGAGCTGGAGAATCTCAAGACGCTGCGCGGGCTGACCGGATTGCGGCTGATCTTCCTGATGGATGCCGGCGGCGGCCCGGCCGACGGGGCGGGCAGGACCTATGCCGCGCTGGCGACGCCCGCCGGGCTCGCCGAGGTGGCGCGAACCGCTGACGGGATCGGCCCTTCCAAGGAGATGATCGTGCCGCGCACGATGCTCGGGCGATCGGGCGAGCCGACCGATCTGGTCAGGGACGCGCATGCGGCGGGGCTCAAGGTCCATGTCTGGACCTTCCGCGCGGAGAATTATTTCCTGCCGCTGGAATTGCGCAAGGGCGTGGACCCGCGCAAGCCGGGCGACCTCACCGCTGAAATCCGGCAGTTCGCGGCGCTCGGCGTCGATGGCTTGTTCAGCGATTTTCCGGGCATCGCGGTCGCCGCGCTGAAGCGCTGAGCCGGCCAGTCCCCCTCCCGCTAGCGGGAGGGGAGAAACGGCTTCCTCACGCCTCCCAGCCGAACACCTCGTCCAGCGGCTTGCCGAATATGTCGGCGATGCGGAACGCGGTTTCCAGCGACGGGGAATATTTGCCCTGCTCGATCGCGGCGATCGTCTGCCGCGTCACGCCGACGCGTTCGCCGAGTTCGGCCTGCGTCATCTCCCCGGCCAGGAAGCGCAGGGTGCGGATGGTGTTGGTGATGCGTTTCCCCGCCATCACCAGCCCCGCCGATAGCCCCGGATCTCGAGCGCGCACCGCACCAGTTCGGCGATGACGATCGCGGCGAGCACGGCATTGACCAGCACCGCCTGCCCCAGCCCGAGGATCAGCGTGCCCAGCGCCAGGAACAGGGCGGGGATCAGCACGGCATAGGCGATCGAAGATGCCCGACGGGCGATCTCGCGATCGCGTTCGTCGCTCGGCCGCTCCGCGTCGCGAACGTTGCTCAGCGCCACCAGGATGCTGCCGATCGTCATGCCGATGGTGAGGATGATCACCACCGCGATGAACAGCCCCGCGCTCGCCGGGCCGATCAGCCAGGGCTGATTCCCCAGCCGCCCGATCATGAGGAAATACGGGCCGAAGGCGAGCGCCAGCCCGCCGAGCGTCAGCCAGGCGATCTTTTCGCGAAACGTCATCCGACAGTCCTTGAATGTTCGATTCGATAGTCATGATGTTAGATATTTATAACATGGAGTCAAGAATATCGGACTCATGCAAGGCTTCGCTGGCGATGCGCTTCACAGATGGCTAGAGGGGCGCGATGTCCACGACCTATCAGCTCGACACCTCCACCAGCCGCGCGCATCCCACGCCGGCGCCGATGAAGCGCATGACCGTGCCGCAGATCCAGGCGCGCAAGGGCAAGGATCCGGTGGTGATGCTGACCGCCTATACCGCGCGCATGGCGCAGATCCTCGATCATCACTGCGACATGCTGCTGGTCGGCGACAGCCTGGGCCAGGTGATCTATGGCCTGCCGTCCACGCTGGGCGTGACGCTGGACATGATGTGCGCGCATGGCGCCGCGGTCGTGCGGGGCAGCTATCATTCGGTGGTGGTGATCGACATGCCGTTCGGCAGCTATGAGGCGAGCCCCGAACAGGCGTTCGTCTCCGCCGCCCGGATCATGTCGGAAACCGGCGCCGCGGCGGTGAAGCTGGAGGGCGGGGAGGCGATGGCGCCGACCGTCGCTTTCCTCACCGCGCGGGGCATTCCCGTCGTCGGCCATATCGGCCTCACGCCACAGGCGGTGAACGCGCTCGGCGGCTATGGCGCGCGCGGCCGCACCAATGCCGAACATGCCAAGATCATCGCCGACGCGCGCGCGATCGCCGATGCCGGCGCCTTTTCGATGGTGGTGGAGGGCGTGATCGAGCCGCTGGCCAAGGCGGTGACGGCGGAAGTCTCCTGCCCCGTGATCGGCATCGGCGCGTCCGCCGAGTGCGACGGCCAGGTGCTGGTGATCGACGACATGCTCGGCATGTTCGAACGCACCGCCCGTTTCGTGAAGCGTTATGACGATCTTGCCGGCCGGATCGACGCGGCCGCCGGCCGCTATGCGGAGGAGGTGCGCGCGCGCAGCTTCCCGGGGCCGGAACAGACCTATCAGCCCAAGCCCTGAGGGCGCTTCCCCTTTGGCGGAAAGCGAACTAGGTTCCGCCGAGTTTTTGCCAGACCATCCAGATTGAAAGCGGAGTCCCACGTGGCATCCACCCCCCCGAATGTTGAAGCCTTCAAGCGCGAAGTCGACGAGGAGTTGCGCCGCGAGCAGATCGCGACCGTCTGGCAGCGCTGGGGGCGCTGGATGCTCGTCGGCCTGATCGTCGCGCTCGGCGCGTTCGGCGGCTGGCTGTGGTGGAACCATGAGCGTACCAAGGAAGCCGAGGCCGATGGCGAGGCGGTGACGAAGATCTTCACCGACATGTCCGAGGGGCGCGGCCAGGATGCGGAAAAGGCGCTCAAGCCCTTCACCGAGAGCGATATCGAGGGATATCGCGCCGCCGCGAAGCTGACGACCGCCAGCCTCCGCCTCACCGCCAATGATTCCAAGGGCGCGATCGCGGGTTACAAGGCGGTGGCCGAGGATGCGAGCCTGGCCAAGCCCTATCGCGATCTGGCGCTGATCCGCTGGACCGCCGCCGAATATGACACGATGAAGCCGCAGGATGTGGTGGCGCGCCTCAAGCCGCTGGCCGTGAAGGGCAATCCCTGGTTCGGCAGCGCGGGCGAAATGGTCGCCATCGCCTATATCAATCTCAACAAGCCCGAGCTCGCGGGTCCGCTCTTCGGAGAGATCGCGCGCGACGAGGGCGTGCCCGAAACCATCCGTCAACGCGCGGTTCAGATGGCGGGGCTATTGGGTGTGGACGCGGTCGCTCAGCCGGACGGAGAGAAGAAATAATGAAGCTTTTGCGGAGTGTTGTGCTGGCGGGTTCGCTGGCGGCGCTTTTGGGCGGGTGCGGCGTGTTCAAGGGCGGCGACAACAAGCCGAAGACCCCCACGATCGGAAAGCGCATCCCCGTGCTGACATCGGAAAGCGGTGTCGAGGTCGATCCGTCGATCGCCGACGTCGCCGTGGTGCTGCCGCCGGCGACCACGAACGCCGAATGGAGCCAGCCGGGCGGCAACGCGTCCAAATCGATGGGTCATCTGGCGCTGGGCGCCAGCATCAGCCAGGTGTGGAGCGCCGAGATCGCGGGCGCGAGCAAATATGAGCGGCTGGGATCGGCGCCGATCGTGGCGGGCGGCAAGCTGTTCGTTGTCGATACGCGCGCGAAGCTGACCGCCTATGACGCCGCGACGGGCGCCAAGGCGTGGGAAGCGCAGATCGGCGATCCCAAGGATGTCGCGGGCGGCCTGAGCTTCTGGAGCGGCGAGATGACCGGCAATTCCGGTTCGCTGTTCGGCGGCGGCGCCAGCTATGACGACGGCAAGGTCTTCGCCACCAACGGCATCGGCGACATCGTCGCCTTCAATGCGCAGACCGGCGAGCAGATCTGGAAGAAGCGCCCCGGCGGCCCGCTGCGCGGCGCCCCCGGCGTCGGCAACGGCAATGTCTATGCGATGAGCCAGGACAACCAGATCTTCGCGCTGCGCACCAGCGACGGCAACCAGGAATGGTCGCGCTCCGGCACGCTCGAAAGCGCGGGCATCTTCGGCATCGCCACGCCCGCCGTGGCGCAGGGAACCGTGATCTCCGGCTATTCGTCGGGCGAGCTTTCGGCCTATCGCTATGAGAATGGCCAGGAAGTCTGGCAGGACGCGCTGGCGCGCACCAGCATCTCGACGGCGGTCGCGACCTTGAGCGACGTCGACGCCGATCCGGTGATCGATCAGGGCCGCGTGTTCGCCGTGGGCCTTGGCGGGCGCATGGTCTCGCTGGAACTCGTCACCGGCCAGCGTTTGTGGGAACTCAACGTCGCCGGCATCGCCACCCCCTGGGTGGTGGGCGAATGGCTGTTCGTCGTCACCGACGAGGCGAAGCTGCTCTGCGTCTCGCGCATCAACGGCAAGGTCCGCTGGAGCAGCCAGCTTCCGCGCTATCGCGACGAGAAGGACAAGAAGGGGCCGATGTTCTGGCAGGGGCCGGTGCTGGCCGGCGATCGCCTGGTGCTCACCAGCACCAATGGCGACCTGCTCTACGCCTCGCCGTCCGACGGCAGCGTGCAGAGCCGCGTCGAATTGGGCCGGCCGGTCTATCTGCCGCCGGTCGTCGCCGGGGGCATGCTCTATATCCTCGACAATAGCGGCCGAATCACCGCCTGGAAGTGAGATCATGCCCCTCCCCGTGCAAGGGAGGGGTTTAGTCTCGGCGCATTAGCGCCTATCGCGCTCCGATGCCCAAGCATCTTCCCACTGTCGCCATTGTCGGGCGGCCCAATGTCGGCAAGTCGACGCTCTTCAACCGGCTGGTCGGCAAGAAGCTCGCGCTGGTCGATGATCGCCCCGGCGTGACCCGTGACCGGCGCGAAGGCGACGCGCGGTTGTTCGACCTCGAATTTCGCATCGTCGACACCGCCGGGTTCGAGGATGAGGATCCCCAGTCGCTGCCCGGCCGGATGCGCGCGCAGACCGAGGCGGCGGTGGCCGACGCGGATGTCGCGCTGTTCATGGTCGATTCGCGCGCCGGCATCGTGCCGCTCGACGCGGAGATCGGCCGCTGGCTGCGCGCCGGCAACACGCCCGTCGTCCTCGCCGCGAACAAGGCGGAGGGGCGCGCGGGCAATGATGGCGTGCTCGAAGCGCTGGAGCTTGGCTTTGGCGACGCGGTCGAACTGAGCGCCGAACATGGCGAGGGCATGGTCGAGCTGTTCGAGGCGCTGATGCCCTATGTCGACGCCGCGGTCGCCGCGGCGGCCGAGGATGATGACGAGGACGTCGAGGACGGCCCGCTCAAGCTGGCCGTGGTCGGTCGCCCCAATGCCGGCAAGTCGACGATGATCAACCGCATCCTGGGCGAGGATCGGCTGATCACCGGCCCGGAAGCGGGGATCACGCGCGATTCGATCGCGATCGACCTGAAATGGAACGATCGCCCGCTGCGGCTGATCGACACGGCCGGCATGCGCAAGCGCGCCAAGGTGCAGGACAAGCTGGAGAAGCTGTCGGTGGCGGACGCGTTGCGCGCGGTCGATTTCGCCGAGGTGGTCGTGCTGCTGCTCGATGCCACGCTGGGGCTGGAGGCGCAGGACCTGAAGATCGCCGATCGCGTGCTGGAGGAAGGGCGCGCATTGGTGATCGCGCTCAACAAATGGGATGTGGCGGAAAATCCAAGCAGCCTGTTCCAGGGCGTGCGCAAGGCGCTGGACGAGGGATTGGCGCAAGCGCGCGGCGTGCCGCTGATCGCGGTGTCCGGCGCGACGGGCAAGGGGCTCGATCAGTTGATCCAGGCGGCCTTCGAAACGCGCGACGCATGGAGCAAGCGCGTTTCGACCGGACAGCTCAACCGTTGGTTCGAACGCGCGGTGGAAGCCAATCCGCCGCCGGCGCCCGGCGGCAAGCGTATCAAGCTGCGCTACATCACCCAGGCGAAGACGCGCCCGCCCGGCTTCATCCTGTTCGGCACCCGCGTCGACCAGCTTCCCGAAAGCTATCGCCGCTATCTGGTCAACGGCATCCGCAAGGAGCTTGGTTTCGGTGCGGTACCGGTACGATTGACGTTGCGCGCGCCCAAGAATCCGTTCGATAAATAGGCGTCGAAATTTCGGGGGGGCGGGGCGAGTCGTCAATGACCTGTTTACCGCCGTGCCGCTAAGTTCGGCCGGCGGGGTTGGGAGCCGGTTTCGCAGGAGCATGCACGAGTGACCGAGGCTGAGGAATATCTGGTCGATTGGCCAGCTTTCTTCGCGACCCGCCAGGAGCTGGGCGCGGACTTCATTCGCATCCTCGGCTATTTCCGCGAGGACGGCACGAAGTCCGTCGCGGCGATCGAAACCGCCATGCGCGCGCGCGACGCGGTCGGGCTGGTGCTGCCCGCCCATACGCTGAAGGGAGAGGCACGCCAGTTCGGCGCCGAACCGCTGTCCGACATCGCGGAGGCGATCGAGACGATCGCGCGTCGCTGCGTCGAAACCCACGAAGACCCCGGCGAAGTGATCGAGCATGTCGTGAAGCTTCGTCCGATGTTCGAGGCGACGCTCACGGCCTTCGAACGCGAATGCAACCCGCTGGTGGAGCGCAAGCCGGGCTTCGGCCGCAAGGTGGAAGCGAACAACCAGGGTTTCGGGCGGATCTGATCCTGACCCGTCGGCGCCGTTGACCGGCGCCCGCATTGTCCCCGGCCGATCCGTCGCATATCCGGCGGAAATGGCCACCACATTGCAACGTCTCGAATCGCTGACCGCCGAAGATGGCGCGAGGATCGCCGCGCCCCTGCTCGAATTCAACGAACGGGCCGGGCCGCCGATGAAGACGGAGCCCGTCGCGATCGCGCTCGATCATGACGGCGCACGGGTCGAAGGCGGGCTGTGGGGAGAGATCGTCTATGATTGGCTGCATGTGGAGATCGTCGCCGTGCCGGATCGGCTGCGCGGCGCGGGTGTCGGGAAAGGCCTGATGCGCGAGGCGGAGCGGATCGCGCTGGCGGCGGGATGTCGCGGCATATGGCTCGATACCTTCTCGTTCCAGGCCCGGCATTTCTACGAGAGCCTGGGCTATGCCGTGGTCGGCATGATCCCCGACCACCCCCGGAACGGCTGCCGGTATTTCATGAGCAAGACCTTGACCGGCGGATCGGCGGGCGCGTGACATGTGGCTGAAACTGGCGAGCGTCCTGGCGGTGCCGGTCATGCTCTACTGCGCGGTCGTCGCTTATGTCTTCTTCGCGCAGACGGGCATGATCTTTCCGGCGGGCAATGTGCCGCCATCGCCCGCCATGCCGCCATCGGCCGAACGGCTGGAGGTCGCCGGCGGGGGTGGGGCGAGGTTGATCGGCACATATCTGCCGCCGCGAGAGCCCGGTTCGAAACGATTCGTGATGCTGGGTTTCGGCGGCAATGGCTGGAATGCCGATGCGGCCGCGCTCAAGCTGCGCGATCTCTATCCGGAGGCGGATATCGTCGCCTTCCATTATCGCGGCTATGCGCCGAGCACCGGGGCGCCCGGTGCCGACGCGCTGATCGCGGATGCACGCATCATCCATGATCAGGTCCGCGCGCGTTTTCCGGGGCTTCCGATCGTCGCCGCCGGATTCAGCATCGGCAGCGGCGTCGCGGTATCGCTGGCGGCGTCGCGCCCGCTCGACGGGCTGATCCTCGTCACGCCCTTCGATTCGCTCGCGAATGTCGCGGCCGGTCATTTTCCCTGGCTGCCGGTGAGGCCGTTGCTGCGCCACCGGATGGAGCCGGCGACGGAAATCCGCGCGGTCCGCGCACCCGTCGCGCTGGTCGTGGGTGGCGGCGATACGCTGATCCCGCCCGCCCATGCCGAGGCCCTGCGCCGCGCCGTGCCCGATCTCGTGCTGGCGGAAACGCTGCCGGGCGCCGGGCACAACGATATCTACGATAATATCCGCTTCCGCGCGGTCATGCGCGATGCGCTGGCGCGGATATTGGCGCGCTGACGCCTGGCGGGTTGCCGGTTCATTTCTTGTCATTCCCGCGAACGCGGGAATCCAGCCTCTTCTTCCTGATACTTCACGGAAAAGCTGGATTCCCGCGTTCGCGGGGAATGACAGTGAGTGATTTTCGTAGGCCTCAGTCCTCGGCGGGCTTGGACTGGAGCTGGATGTAGTTTTCCAGGCCCATGCGCTTGATCATGTCGAACTGCTTCTCGAGCATGTCGACATGCTCTTCCTCGCTTTCGAGGATGTCGGTGAGCAGGTCGCGGCTGACATAGTCGCGCACCGTCTCGCAATGGGCGATGCCGTCCTTGAGCAGGGGGATCGCCTCATTCTCGAGCGCGAGATCCGACTGCAGGATCTCCTCGACGGTCTCACCGATCTTGAGCCGGCCGAGAAGCTGGAAATTGGGCAGTCCGTCGAGGAACAGGATGCGCTCGGCCAGCTTGTCGGCATGCTTCATCTCGTCGATCGACTCATGGCGCTCGAAATGCGCCAGGCGGCTGATGCCCCAATTGTCGAGCAGCCGGTAATGCAGCCAATACTGGTTGACCGCGGTCAGCTCGTTCTTGAGCGCCTCGTTCAGATATTCGATGACTTTGGTATCGCCCTTCACGGCAAAGCTCCTTGGTAAGCACGGGCGCGTTTATACCCGGCTCAGGGGCCGAAGTCAGGCAAAAAATGGCGGATTTCCGCGGTTTTTCAATGCGCTACTGTTAGACAGTCGCAAGCTCGGCCTTGATAATGCTTTGCGCAAACGGCACGCATTGGCCGCAACGGGTGCGTCGGCCAAGCGCGGCATAGGCGCTGCACGCGTTGTTGGCGCCACCGTTTCGCACGGTCTCGCGCAGTTCCTTCTCACGGATCGCATTGCAGATGCAGACGACCAAGGCGAATCCCTCCGGCTAATGCGAATCGAGATAGGGCTAATGATAATAGATCGCAATATAGAAAGTGATGCGCGCGGACGCCGGCGTGCGAATCAGCCCCGGCGCATCGCCTGCCATTCGCGGCGCGCCAGGGAGCGCCACAGCCATTCGAACGGCCCATAGGTGAAACGATCGAGCCATGGTTTCGACCAGAGCAGCATCGCCGCCCAGCCGCCGAGCACCGCCAGATAGATGCCGGCGCGCGAAACCTGTCCGTACAGCCCCAGTCCATAGCCGTAGAAGATCGCCGTCATGACGATGCTGGTGCCGAGATAGTTGGTGAAGGCCGCGCGGCCGGTCGCGGCGATGCGCGCCACCGCGCCGCTGTCGCGGAAGCGCTGGATCAGCCAGACGGCGAAGGCGGCGTGCCCCAGCGTCAGGATGATGCGGAACGGCGTCGACCAGACGATGACGGCGTTGAAGGTGGTGACGGTGTCGAACCCGCTCGACCGGCACCACCATCCCAGCGCGATCATCGCGGGCAGGCCGACCAGATAGCAGCGCAGCGCCATCGCCGCGTAGCGCGCGGGCGCCCATTCACCGGTCAGGAAGCCGTTCCGATAGAGCGACATGCCGAGCATCATCAACCCGATGGTCTCGAAACCGTAGAGCATCATCATCATCAGCGGCCCGAACAGGCCCGTCGGACCGGTTCGATAGGCGAGGATGTCGGCATAGCCGCCGGCATAGGCCTGGATCTCCTGCGTGATCGCCCAGCTTCCCGGCTGGCCGAGCGCGACCAGCGTTTCCTGGAAGGACTGGATGGTCGCCGCGCTGGCGCCGGGGGCGCCGGCGGTCGCCTTCATATGGATGAAGGAGAGCGCGAAGATCGCCCAGACCAGGAAATTGATGGTGATCGTCAGCACCGCGCCCCGGCGCAGCCAGCGGGCGTCATTATGGTGGAAGGCGTAGATGACCATCCCGCACACGGCGTAGAGGATCAGGATGTCGCCGCTCCAGATCAGGTAATAATGGATCAGGCCGAACAGCAGCAGCCAGATCATGCGGCTGTAGTGCACCTTGATCGAACTGTGCTGCCGCGCCTCCGCCCGGTCGATCACCAGCAGCGTGCTGGCGCCGAACAACAGCGTGAACAGGCCGCGCATCTTGCCGTCGACCAGCACGAAATTGACCGTCCAGATGCCAAGGTCGAGCGGGCCATCCCCGCCCCAGGCCAGTGGATTGATATAGGCCTGGGACGGCATCGCGAACATCACGATGTTCATGAGCAATATGCCCATCACCGCGATGCCGCGCATGGCGTCGAGCGTCAGGTGGCGCACGGCGCCGTTGGTCTCGGTCATGCGCGCATCTTTGCCGCGCTTGTTCGCCATCGGCAACGCCTTGCCGATATCCGCGCTTTGCGCGACGGTGGGGCATGAGCGACGCGCGCAGCTTCACCCGGATCGGTGCCGATGGCACGCAGGCGCCGATCGAACGGCCGGTGGCGGACGAGCGGCCGCTGGCGATCGAGTTCAACGGTATCGGCTATGCCGTGATGATGGCGACGCCCGCCGATCTCGACGATTTCGCCCATGGCTTCGCGTCCTCGGAACGGCTGATCGACGCGGCCGGCGACATTCTCGACATATCGTGGCATCCGGCCGAGCGCGGCACCATCCTGCGCGTCCAGCTCGTTCCCGAACGCGCGGAGCGGGTGATCGAGCGCGTGCGGCACCGCGTCTCCGAATCGTCGTGCGGCCTGTGCGGAATCGAGAATCTGGAACAGGCGCTGCGCCCCTTGCCCAAAGTGGGGGGCGTGCCGCCCGCGCCCGATGCAGTGTTTGCGGCGCTGGCGGCGCTCGACGGGCATCAGGTGCTCAATCGTGCGACGGGCGCGGTCCATGGCGCCGCGCTGTGCGCCGCCGATGGCGCGATCCGGCTGGTGCGCGAGGATGTCGGCCGCCACAACGCCTTCGACAAGCTGATCGGCGCGATGCAGCGCGGCGGCCTGGGCTGGGATGGCGGCTTCGCCCTGCTCACCGCGCGCTGCTCCTACGAACTGGTCGAAAAGGCGGTGCTGGCGGGGTGCCCGGCGCTCGCCACCATCTCCGCGCCGACGGGCCTGGCGCTCGAACGCGCGCGTGAAGCCGGGCTGGCGCTGATCGGCCTCGCGCGGCGCGACAGTTATCTGCTGGCGGGATGAGTGGGCATGGGATGACGCGGCCGCCATCACGTTGATCCGCTAAGATCCCCGTTCGGGCTGAGCCTGTCGAAGCCCTGTCCTTTTTCGGCGCGGCGGTAAAAGAAAGGGCAGGACTTCGACAGGCTCAGTCCGAACGGATTCTGACAGGCGATCCGGCCCGGATCCTAGACCAGCCGCAATGCCCGCCCGGTTCCGCCCAGCGTCGCGCGGTCGGCATGGGGCAGGGCGAAGCGGCACGACAGCCAGATCGATGCCAGCATGATCACCGAAACGGCGACGATATCGGCGCCATCAGGCAGGAAACGTGCGGCCATGAAGGCGCAGGCGAGGCCCGGCAGCGAAAACAGCACCGATCGGACGGCGACGCGGAGGAACGGCCGCTCGAACGGATGGATCGCGTCGTAGCGATGGAGCTGGATCAGCGGCATCACCGCCGCGACGATGAAGCCCAGGCTCACCGCGATCGCCATGCCGGTCAGCCCGAAGCGCGCGAGCAGGGGCGCGGCGACGATCGCGGCGGCGGCGAGCCCGGTCGCGCTGGCGACAAGCTGCGCGCGATAGCCGCCGATCACCTGCTGCACGGGCACGGCGGCGCCGAACACCGCCTCCGCCATGCGTGCCAGCACCAGCACGATCAGCGCCGCGTGCGCGGCATCGGCGCCACGCCCGAACAGGCCCAGTATCGCCTCGCCGCCGGCCGCCATCACCAGCCCCAATGGCACGACCAGCGCAAAGGCCATCCGAGTCGCGAAGGCATAGAGCGGCTGCACCTCCGCCTTGCCGCCGCGTGACGCCGCGGAGGCGAGCGGGGCGAGCACATAGGCGAAGGCGGTGCGGACGAGCTGGACGATGCTCGAGACCTTGCGCGCGATCGTGTAGAGCGCCGCGCTCGTCGCGCCCGCCGCGCCGGGCAGGATCGCGTTGAGCAGGATCGGCGGCGCATCGCCGAACAGCCGCGCGACCATGTTGGCGGGCAAGGCCGCCAGCCCCGCGCGCAATGTTGCGCCTGCCATTGATCCACCGCGCGGTAAGCGGAAGAACAGGCGAAGATCATAATAGCGCGACAGCAGCCGGACGCTGAGCAGGCAGGTGATCGCCAGCGAGATCAGGTGCGCGACGAACAGCGACAGGATCGTCGGATTGACGATCCAGAAGCCGGCGGCCAGCGCCAGCCGGATCGCCTGTTCCCAGAACAGGCGCAGCCGGATCTCCGCGCCGAACACGCGACGCGCGCGCAGGCCCGATGTCGCGATCTCGACAAAGGCCCAGAGCGGCAAGGCCCAGGCGAAGATGCGGATCGCCTCCGCCACGCGCCCGGCGTCTCCGGCGGCGACGTTGAGCAATGGCGCGATATGCGCCGCGCCCAGCGACGCGGCGGCGGCGATGATCAGGCAGGGCAGCACGCCGATCGCGAGCGCCGCGCGCAGCGCCGCCACCGCCTCTCCCTCATCCTTCGCCTGCGGCACGACCCGTTGCAGGGAAGATGTCATGCCGAGATCGGCGATATTCTCGATCAGGTTCACCGCGGCCCACAGCACCGCGTAAAGGCCGAAGCTCGCCAGCCCGAACAGCCAGACATAGACGGGCTGCGCGACGACATCGATCACCCCGCCCAGCCGCGCGAGCAGCGTCGTGCCAAGGCCCCTGGCGACGTCTCGGCTGGTGATCGTTTCGGGTGCGTCGCCGCTCATCGCGCCGGTTGCTCACCATTTACCCGGACTTGTCAACGCACCTATTCTCTATTAAATAGATTGAAAAGGTGTAGCCATGCCCCATCCCAAGCAGCTCTCGATCGCCGATGCCGACAAGGCGCGGCTCAATATCCTGTTCCTGGCCAAGCACGCGCTGTCCGGCGGCGTGCCCGATCGCGAGGATGGAACCCATGCCGTCTATCATCACGAGATGCTGACGACGCTCCGCGAGATCGGCCTGAACGTGACGCCGGCCAACCGGTATGAGGACCTGTTCGAGCGGCCCGACGCCGATTTCGTCGTGACCCTGCTCAATCGCGGCGGTTTCGTGAACAGCGAGATGCTGGGGCCGTTGCTGCTGCGCCGGCTCGGGCTGCCCTTTCTTGGGGCCTCGCCGATCCTGCGCGGCCTGTCCGACGACAAGCATCTGATGAAATCGGTGGCCGAGCGGCGCGGCGTGCCCGTCACCCCCTGGGCGATCGTCCGTCAGGGGCAGGGCGGGGTGAGCGAACCGGATTTCGCCTGGGATCGGCTGGTGGTGAAGCCCAATGCGTCCTCGGCGAGCTGGGGCGTGAAGATCATCGATAACTGGGCGGAGGCGCGCGCGCACGCCGAAGGCATATTGGCGTCGGGCCATGACGTGATCATCGAGCCTTATGCGCCGCTGATCGATCTGGCCGTGCCCGTTGTCGGCGCGGACGGCCCATGGCTGCTGCCCAGCTTCGGCTATTATCCAACGGCGCGCCCCGGTGAGGTCCGTTCCTATGAGGAAAAGCGCAACCTGGTCGTCACGGCGGACGATCCGCTCGAGCCGGTGGAGGACAGGGACCTGGTCGCGCGGTTGGAAGCGCATGTCCGCGCGCTGCTGCCCGAACTCTGGCCCTTCGACTATGGCCGCTTCGAGTTCCGCGATGATCCAGCAACCGGCGGGTTGCGTTTCATGGAAGTGAATCTCTCCTGCAATCTCTGGTCGCGCAAGACGATCAGCCGTTCGGCGCGCTCGATCGGCGTCAGCCATGCCGGGCTGGTCGAGACCATCCTGGCGCACAGCCTTGAGCGGCAGGGGCTGATCCGCGCCGTGCGGGCGCAGGGCGTGACGACGCGGGTGGCATGATCGCGGGCTCGCATTGAGCGATTGGTTCGCGCGGCGATTTCGCCTATGGCCGCTTTCGAGAGGCGGGCGATGTCCGCATCTCGAAAGATCGCGCCGGTGCCCGAAAGGGCTTAATTCGGGAACACGGTGAGGACGAGCGATCGTCCGAATCCGGGGCTGTCCCTGCAACTGTAAGCGGCGAGCGCGATGCACAGGCGTCCATCCTGATCGGGATGGGCGCAGCCACTGGGCCGGCGCGGATGCGCCATGCCTGGGAAGGCGTGCATCAAGCCTTGACCCGCGAGCCAGGAGACCTGCCGGCGCACCGGTCGCTCTTGCCTTGATCCAGGGGATGGTCTCGGCACGGTCTCTCTCCGTCTGAGCGACGAACCATGCGGCGGGGCCGCATCGGTGCGCGGTTACGGGTGCCTCCGGCGCCCGCCCGTCGTCGCGCGTCGACCGATGCCTTGGCATCGGCACGCCCCGCCATGTCGTTGCACGGCGCCGGGGAGTGACATCATGATTCCGATCGTTCCACCGCGCCAGTCGCCGTCCGCCCGCATCACCGGGGGTACGCGCGCATGAGCAGGATTCCGACCACCGTCATCACCGGCTTCCTGGGCGCGGGCAAGACCACGCTGATCCGGCATCTTCTCCAGAACACGAAGGGGCGGCGGCTCGCGCTGATCGTGAACGAGTTCGGCGATGTCGGCGTCGACGGCGAATTGCTCAGGGGCTGCAACGACGCGGCCTGCCCCGACGAGGATGTCGTCGAGCTCGCCAATGGCTGCATCTGCTGCACCGTCGCCGACGATTTCCTGCCGACCATGCTCAAGCTGCTCGATCGGCCCAACCCGCCCGAACACATCATCATCGAAACCTCCGGCCTGGCGCTGCCCAAGCCGCTGGTGAAGGCGTTCCAATGGCCGGATATCCGCACGCGCGCGACGGTGGACGGCGTGGTCGCGCTGATCGACGCGGATGCCGTCGCCGCCGGGCGCTTCGCCACCGACGAGGCGGCGCTGGCGATCGCGCGCGCCGCCGATCCCTCGCTCGATCACGACAGCCCGCTGGAGGAGTTGTTCGAGGATCAGCTCGCCTGCGCCGATCTCGTCATCCTCAACAAGGCCGATCTGGTCGATGGCGACGCGCTGGCGCGGATCGAGGGCGATCTCTCCGCCGACACGCGCGCCGGCGTGAAGATCGTGCGCGCCGATCATGGCGCCGTCGATGCCGCCGTGCTGCTGGGGCTGCTCGCCGGCGCGGAGGACGATCTCGATACGCGCCCCTCGCATCACGACAGCGATCCCGATCACGACCATGACGATTTCGACAGCTTCGTGGTGACGGGCGGTGAGATCGAGGACGCGGCGCCAGTCGTCGCGGCGATGTCCCGCCTGATCGCCGAGCACGACATATTGCGCATCAAGGGGTTCGTGGCGGTCGCGGGGCGGTCGGCGCGGCTGGTGATCCAGGGAGTCGGCCCGCGCATCCAGCAGCATTTCGATCGTGCGTGGAGGGCGGATGAACCGCGCGTCTCGCAGCTCGTCGTCATCGGGCAGAAGGGGCTCGATCAGCAGCGGATCGCGGCCGAACTGGGCGCCCGACTGAGCGGGGACATCGCCTGATGCACCTGCTGTCCGCCACCCCGGGCACGATCTCCAGCGGCGACGAGGCGATCGACCTTGGCCAGTCGCCGGGGGATATCGTGATCCTGTCGGTGGCGGACAGCGAGCTTGCCTGTTTTTCGCGCGCGGCGGAGGCGCTGCCCGATGCGGGGCCGAGCGTGCGGCTCGCCAATCTGCTGCTGCTCAAACATCCCTATTCGGTCGATCTCCATGTCGAGAGCGTGATCGCGAAGGCGAAGTTCGTCTGCGTGATCCTGCTCGGCGGCAAGGCCTATTGGCCCTATGGCATCGACGAGATCGCCCGCGTCGCGCGTGAACGCGGCATCGCCTTCGCGGCGATCGCGGACGGGCGCGAGGCCGATCCGGCGCTCGACCGCGCCTCGACGGTGCCGCCGGAAAGCCGTGATCGCCTGCGCGATTATCTGCGGCAGGGCGGCGTCGCCAACGCCACGGCCTTTCTGCGCTTCGCCGCGCGCCTGATCGGGCGCGATGCCGGTCCGCCCGACGATCCCGTGCCCGTCGCGGATGCGGGGCTCCATGTGGCGGGGCGCGACCGCCCGACGCTCGCCGACGTTCGTGCGGACTGGGCCCCGGATCGGCCGGTGGCGCTGTTCGTCTTCTATCGCGCGCTGATGGTGGCGGGCACGCTCGACGCGGTCGACGCGATGGTCTCGGCGCTCCGCGAGCGCGGGCTGAATGTCGTCGCCGTCCATGTCCGCGCGTTGCGCGAACCCTTCGCGGTCGACTGGCTGCGTGGCCTGATCGCCGAAACCGCGCCCGACGTGATCGTCAACGCCACCTCCTTCGCCGCCTCGTCGCCGGGGGAGGCGCGCATCCCCGGCATACTCGAAGCGGCGGACTGCACCATCCTGCAGGCGGTGTTCGCGGGGGTGGATGAGGGCAGTTGGGCGGAAAGCCCGCGCGGGCTTGGCCCCCGCGACCTGGCGATGAACGTCGCCCTGCCCGAAGTCGACGGACGGCTGTTCACGCGCGCCATCGCCTTCAAGGCGGCGGAGCGTTTCGATCCGCGCACCGAATGCGGCATCGTCGTGCCGCGCGTCCTGCCCGGCCGCGTCGCGTTCGTCGCCGATCTCGCCGCCGGCTGGGCGGCGCTGCGCCGGACGGCGCCGGCCGATCGCCGCGTCGCGCTGGTGCTCGCCAATTATCCCAATCGCGACGGGCGCGTCGGCAATGGCGTCGGCCTCGATACGCCCGCCAGCGCCGCCGCGATCCTCGCAGCGCTGGCGGAAGCGGGCTATGCCGTGGCGGATGCGCCCGCCGATGGCGCGGCGCTGATGGCGGCCATGCTTTCGGGTGTCACCAACGCGCCGGGCTCGGCCGATCGCGACGGGGATGTCGCGCTGCCGCTGGCCGACTATCATGCGGCTTTCCAGGCCATGCCCGCCGATGTCCGCGCCGCTGTTGTCGATCGCTGGGGTGCGGCGGACGCGGATCCCTTCGTGCGTGACGGCGCTTTCCGGCTCGCGGTCCGCAGGTTTGGCGCGATCGCGGTCGCGGTCCAGCCCGCACGCGGCTATCATATCGATCCCAAGGCGAGCTATCACGATCCGGCGCTGGTGCCGCCGCACGCCTATCTCGCCTTCCATATCTGGCTGAACCGGCATTTCGGCGCGCATGCGGTCGTCCATGTCGGCAAGCACGGCAATCTCGAATGGCTGCCGGGCAAGGCGCTGGCGCTTTCGGAAAGCTGCTTTCCAGAGGTCTGCGCCGGGCCGGTGCCGCAGCTTTATCCCTTCATCGTCAACGATCCGGGGGAGGGGACGCAGGCCAAGCGCCGGATCGGCGCGGCGATCATCGATCATCTGACGCCGCCGCTGACGCGCGCCGAAAGCTATGGCCCGTTGAAGGCGCTGGAGGCGCTGGTCGACGAATATTATCTGGCGGCGGGGATGGATCCGCGCCGCATCGCGCATCTGAAGGGCGAGATCCTGAACCTCGCGCGTGCCCAGGGGCTCGATGCGGATGCGGGCGCCGTCGGCGATGGCGAGGACGCGCTGGCCGCGCTCGACAATTATCTGTGCGAGTTGAAGGAAATGCAGATCCGCGACGGGCTGCATGTCTTCACGCGTTCGCCCGAGGGACGGCTGCGCACCGATCTGCTGGTCGCATTGTCGCGAACGCCGCGCGGGCATGACGGCGTCGGGCAGGCGTCGCTGCTGCGCGCGATGGCCGAGGATTTCGGGCTCGGTTTCGATCCGCTCGATTGCCGGATGGGCGACGCCTGGGCCGGAGTGCGCCCGGATCGTCTGGCGATGCTGTCGGATGCGCCATGGCGGACGGCGGGCGACACGATCGAGCGGCTGGAGCTGCTGGCGGCGATGCTGGTCGAGGGGGCGGAGCCGCCCGGCCCGCGCTCGGCGGCGGTGATCGGCGGCGTCGCCGGCGATCTCGCGGTGCGGGTCGACGCCTGCGGCGTGGCGGAACGGACGGCGCTGCTGGCGGGGCTCGACGGGCGTTTCATCCTGCCCGGCCCGTCGGGCGCGCCGACGCGCGGGCGGCCCGACGTACTGCCCACGGGCCGCAATTTCTATTCGGTCGATACACGTTCGGTGCCCACCGCGACCGCATGGGATCTGGGCTGGCGATCGGCGCAATTGCTGGTCAAGGATTACCTCCAGCGCGAGGGCGACTATCCCCGCGCGATGGCGCTGTCCGCCTGGGGCACCGCCAATATGCGGACGGGCGGCGACGATATCGCGCAGGCGCTGGCGCTGATGGGCGTGCGTCCGCGCTGGGACTGGACGTCGGGCCGGGTGATCGGGTTCGAGATAATGACGCTCGCCGAACTCGGGCGGCCGCGCGTCGACGTCACCTTCCGCGTCTCGGGCTTCTTCCGCGACGCCTTTCCCGAACAGATCGACCTGCTCGATTCGGCGGCGCGCGCGGTGATGGCGCTGGACGAGCCGGCCGAGGACAATCCGGCCGCCGCGCGCCATCGCGTCGAAACCGCGCGGCTGGTCGATCGCGGCGGCACGGCAAAAGACGCGGCGCTGCGTGCCGGCTATCGGGTGTTCGGTTCGAAGCCCGGCGCTTATGGCGCGGGTCTTCAGGCGATGATCGACGAGAAGATCTGGCACGACCGCGCCGACCTCGCCGATGTCTATCTCGACTGGGGCAGCTACGCCTATGGCGGGGGCGTCGAGGGCGATGCCGGGCGCGACCTGTTCGCCGAACGCCTGGCCCAGGCCGACGCGGTCGTGCAGAACCAGGACAATCGCGAGCACGACCTGCTCGACAGCGACGATTATTACCAGTTCGAAGGCGGCATCGCCTCGGCCGTCGAGCATCTCTCGGGCAAGCGCCCGCGCGCTTATCACAATGATCACAGCCGGCCCGAACGCCCCGTCGTCCGTACGCTGGAGGACGAGATCGGCCGCGTCGTCCGCGCACGCGTGACCAATCCCAAATGGATCGCGGGCGTGATGCGCCACGGCTACAAGGGCGCGTTCGAGATCGCCGCCTCGGTCGACTACCTCTTCGCCTTCGCCGCGACCACGCATGCGGTGCGCGATCATCATTTCGACGCCGTCCACGCCGCCTTCATCGAGGACGAGGCGGTGCGCGCCTTCATGGCCGAGGCCAATCCGGCTGCGCTGCGCGAGACCGCCGCGCGCCTGGCCGAGGCGCTGGCGCGCGGCCTGTGGAAACCGAGATCCAACAGCGCGGGCATGGTGCTCGCCGAACTGGCAGGAGCATGACGATGGCCGAGCGCACCGAGGAACGGCACGCCGAGAAGATGAGGAAGAAACAGGCCGCCCACGACCGCATCGTCGCATCGAAGACGATCGAGAAGGGGCTGCTGATCGTTCATACCGGCAAGGGCAAGGGCAAGACCACAGCCGCGCTCGGCATGGTCGTGCGCGCGATCGGCCATGGCAGGAAGGTGGGCGTCGTCCAGTTTGTGAAGGGCGCGATGGCGACCGGCGAGAAGCAGGTGTTCGACGCCTTCCCCGACTTGATCGAGTTCAAGCCGATGGGCGAGGGCTTCACCTGGGACACGCAGGATCGCGCGCGCGATATCGCGGTGGCGCGCGCTGCGTGGGAGGAAGTGAAGCGGATGATCGCCGATCCGTCCTACGCCATGGTGGTGGCGGACGAGCTGAACATCGTGCTGCGCTACGATTATCTGCCGCTTGACGAGGTGATCGCCGCGCTCGGGGAAAAACCGGAGATGACGCATGTGATCGTCACCGGCCGCAACGCGCCCGATGCGCTGATCGAAATCGCCGACCTCGTGACCGAGATGACGCTGATCAAGCATCCTTTCCGCGAACAGGGCGTGAAGGCCCAGGCCGGAATCGAGTTTTAAGGCGGATGGTTCTGGAAAGACCCGCTCATCCTGAGGAGCCGCTGAGCGAAGCCGAAGCGGTGTCTCGAAGGATCCGCCGCGGCACCCGTCCTTCGAGACGGGGCTTCGGCTTCGCTCAGCCCCTCCTCAGGATGAGCGGCGCTTGTTCAATCGATTTGCGCCGGGACTTGCCGATGCGCCGCGATCTGATCGGCGAGGCTGCGCGCCGCCCGGACATAGGCGGGGCTGCCGCACACCGTCCATGCCTGGGGGATGCTCAGCCGGGGAATGTCGTTCAGCGCGGGATGATGCAGCATCTCCGTGCCCTGATCGGTCACCCGGTCGGTCGCGCTCTCGACGATCAGGTAATCGGGCCGTGCCGCGACCATCTCCTCCAGCGACAATTGCGAGAGCGCGGGCTTGTCGAGCCGGGCCGCCAGGTTGGTGAGGCCGGTGCGCGTCATGACATCGTCGATCAACGTGCCCGTGCCCGTCATATAGCCGCGCCGCTGGTAATAGGCGGCGACGCCGGCGTTCGCGGATTTCGGCAGCGCGGCCAGATCGCGATCCATGCGCGCGATCAGCGCCTCGCCGCGCGCGACATGGCCGACCGCCGCCGCGACCTCGCGGATCTGCGCGACGATGTCGGGATAGCCGGCGGCCGATTTGAGATCGAGCACGGTGTAGTCGCGCTGCGCAACCGCCGCCATCATCCCGCCGCGCTTCGCGGGAATGCCGATGATCAGATCGGGATCGAGGACGAGCAGTTCCTCAGCCGAGGTGCCCATGATGTTCAGTCCCGCCGCCCTGGCCGCCGCCGCCGACATGTCGGGATCGGCGGCATTGCGGGTGAGGCCGGCGATCTGGTCGCGATCGGCGAGTTCGAGCAGATACTGGTCCGCGCACAGATTGAGCGACACGATCCGCTGCGGGCGTTTCGCGGGCGCGCGGTCCGGCATGGCCCATGCCATCGCGGCGGCCGACGCCGCGACGATGATGGCGGAAAGGCCCAGAAGCGCAGGGCGGGAGGCGATGCGGGAGGCGATGCTGGAGGCGGGGCGCGGCATAGGTCCGCATGCCTTATCAGCATGATCGCAGGGCACAAGCGCGCGGGTGAACGGTCATGGTGACGGCCATATCGCGCCTCGTTCCGCCGCGTTCGGTGCTGCTCGCCGGGCTGATCGCGCTGATCCTGCTCGCCGCGACGGCGTCGCTGATGCTGGGCGCGGTATCGCTCGCGCCGGCACGGATCTTCGCGGCGCTTGCCGGGCGGGGCGATCCGATCGCGACCGCGATCCTGTTCGACCTGCGCATGCCGCGCACGCTGCTGGGCCTGGCCGTGGGCGCGATGCTCGGGCTCGCCGGCGCCGCCTTGCAGGGCTATCTGCGCAATCCGCTCGCCGAACCGTCGGTGCTCGGCGCGTCCAACGCGGCGGCGCTGGGCGCGGTCTGCGCGATCTATTTCGGGCTGGCCGAACTTCACCCCGTCATGCTGCCGCTGCTGGCGATCCTGACCGGCCTGGGGGCGCTGGCGCTGCTGTTCGTGCTGGCGGGCCGATCGGAAAGCCCGTTGACCCTGATCCTTGCCGGCATCGCGGTCGCGACGCTCGCCTCGGCCGCGATCAGCCTGTCACTCAACCTGTCGCCCAATCCCTTCGCCGCGATGGAGATCATGGCGTGGCTGATGGGATCGATCGAGAACCGGTCCTACCACCATGTCTGGGTGGCGCTGCCCTGCATCGTCATCGGCGCGGCGCTGCTGCTGGCGGATGGCCGCGCGCTCGATGCGCTGACCTTGGGGGAGGACGGCGCCCGCGCCCTGGGCGCGGACCTGCGGGTGACGCGCCTGCGCCTGCTGCTGGGCGTCGCGGTCGGGGTTGGCGGCGCGGTCGCCGTGTCCGGATCGATCGGCTTTGTCGGGCTGATCGTGCCGCACCTGATCCGCCCGCTCACCGACCGCAGCCCCTCCGCGATCCTGCTGCCCTCCGCGCTTGGCGGCGCGGCGCTGCTGACCCTGGCCGATATCGGCGTGCGGCTGATCCCGACCAACGCCGAACTGAAGCTGGGCGTGGTGACCGCCTTTCTCGGCGTGCCGGTCTTCCTTGTCTATCTCATGAGGGAGCGCCGCTTATGGTGACCATCTCTCTCGACGCGGCATGTGTCCGGCTCGGCCGGCGGCTGGTGGTGGACGGCGTGTCGGCCCGGCTCGACGCCGGCGCGCTGGTCGGCATCATCGGGCCGAACGGCGCCGGCAAGTCGACATTGCTGCGCGCGATGCTCGGACTCGTCCCGCTGGCATCCGGCGCGGTCGCGATCGATGGCGAGGCCGTGCCCGCGATGCGCCGTGCCGCCATCGCCCGCAAGCTCGCCTATCTGCCGCAGGGCCAGCTTCTTCATTGGCCGCTGACGGTGGAGCGGCTCGTCTCGCTCGGCCGGCTGCCGCATCTGGCGCCGATGTCCGCCATGTCGCCGGCCGATATCGCTGCGGTCGAGCGCGCGATCGAACGCGCCGACGTCGCCGGGCTGCGCGGCCGGGTGGCCACCGAATTGTCGGGTGGCGAGCGCGCACGCGTGCTGCTGGCGCGGACGCTGGCGGTGGAGGCGCCCGCGCTGCTGGCGGACGAGCCGCTCGCCTCGCTCGATCCGGGGCACCAGATCGACGTCATGGCGCTGCTCCAGCGCGAGGCGCGCGCCGGGGCGCTGGTGGTGACGGTGCTCCACGATCTCACCATGGCGGCGCGCTATTGCGATCGCCTGCTGCTGATGGATCGCGGCGTGCTCGTCGCCGACGGCGCGCCGCTCGACGTGCTGACCGCCGAACGCCTGCGCAGCGTCTACGGCATCAGCGCGATGATCGACCCGCCGATGATCGTGCCCATCGCCCGTTCGCCGGAGCCCGCATGATGCAGGACCAATTCGCCGCGCAGGGCTTCTGTGCCGTCAAGCTGTTCGATCCCGACATGGTTCGCGCGGCACAGGACGATATCGTCGAACTGGTCGATCGCGTGGCCGGTGCGCTGTATATGCCGGCGGATCGCAGCCTGCCCGGCGCGCCGCTCGCCGACCGGCTCGATCGCATCGCCGCCGTCGAGCAATCCTATGCCAATCTGCTGCGCGTCGCCATCTGCACCGATGCGCATCGCGGGCCGCGCCTCGCCGCGCTCGCGGGCAGCCCCCCGCTGATCGAGACCGCCGCCCGGCTTGCCGGCCGCCCGATCGACGGATCGGTCATGCGCGTGCGCGCCAGCATCGCCGCCTTCCCCGAGCATCGCCATGACTGGCATTCGGATGTGGCGATCGACGACGGCACGAGCTGCGGACGCGTCCGCGTCACCGCCTGGATCCCGTTGAGCGATGCCGGCCCGGACAATGGCGGGCTGGAAGTGGTGCCGGGCAAACGCGCCGCGCCCTTCGAGCACCGGCGCGACGGCGGTTTCGCGATCCCCGCGGAGACGCTGGCGGGCCTGCCGCGCATCCAGCCCGATTGCCCGGCCGGCACCGTGTTGTTCCTCGACCGGTTCACGCCGCACCGCACCTTGCCGGTCCTGAATGCCGCGCGTTTCGCGCTCGTCATCTGGTTCAAGGCGGGATGAGCGTTGACGCACCGCAGCATCGGATTTAATGCCGGGCCTGCGACAGGTTCCCCGGGGACGGGGATGAAAAGGGAACGGGGTTCGAGACCCCGGCTGCCCCTGCAACTGTGAGCGGTGAGCCATCGGGCCATATGCCATTGGGATCCCCAGGATCCTGAGAAGGCGGCCCGAACCGGCATTGACCCGCAAGCCAGGAGACCTGCCCGTCGCGGTCGTCTTTCGCGCGGACAGGGTGTGCCGAGCGGACGGGGGTCAACCCGAGCGACGACATGCACGGACCGCGTTTTCGCGGGGGTCGAGGCATGCCCGTTCGGCAGCACGATTCCGCTTGAGCGCGGCCCATTTGTCCGGGGTACGCCGCTCAATGCTGAAGTCCATTTCGTTTCTCCCACTCCTGTTCTCGACCGCCGCCTATGCCCAGGTCGAGGCTCCATCCCCCGCCGATGATGGCGATGAGGCGATCGTCGTCACCGCGACGCGGCTGCCCGTCACCGCCGATCAGGTGCCGGCGTCGCTGACCGTGATCGACAAGGCCGCGATCGACGCCTCGCAGGCGGTGATCGTCTCCGATCTGCTGGTGCGGACGCCGGGCATCACGATCACGCGCAACGGCGGCTATGGCACGTCGACGGGCATCCGCATCCGGGGCGCGGACAGCGATCAGACCGTGGTCGTCATCGACGGCGTCAAGCTGAACGATCCCTCGTCCACGGGCGGCGGCTATAATTTCGCCAATCTGATGGTCGGCGATACCGCGCGGATCGAGATATTGCGCGGGCCGCAGTCGATCCTGTGGGGCAGCCAGGCGATCGGCGGCGTCGTCAATGTCGTGACCGCCCTGCCCGAACGCGCGCTGGAAGCGAGCTTCGACGTCGAGGCGGGATCGCGCGAGACGGTGAGCGCCCGCGCGGGCATCGGCGGGGTCGCCGGTCCCTTGCGCTGGCGCGTCTCCGGCTTCAGCTTCGTCACCGACGGCATCAGCGCGCTTTCGCCCCGGCTGGGCGCGACCGAGCGCGACGGCTATCGCAATCGCGGCGGCAATGCCCGCTTCAACCTCGATCTGGGCGGCGGCGCGATGATCGACCTGCGCGGCTCCTACGCATCGGGCCGCGTCGATATCGACGCGACCACGGGCGATACGCCCGCCTTCAACCTGAACGAGGAGATGTTCGGCTATGCCGGCGTCGTCGTGCCGCTGTTCGACGGCCGGCTCGTCAATCGCTTCGCGATCTCCGCCACGCGCACCGATCGCGACGGCTTCGATCCGCGCCGCGCGCGGCCGCGCAATCTGGACAGTAATGGCTGGCTCGAACGCTATGAGTATCAGGGCACCGCAACGATCGCGGAGGGCTGGCAGGCGACCTTCGGGCTCGAGCGCGAGGAAAGCCGCTTCCGCAACTATGCGACGATACCCGCCAGCCCGACCACGGCCATTCCCGCGCCGATCCGCGCCAATGCCCGGCTCGACAGCGCCTATGCCCAGCTTTCCGCGCGGATCGTCGCTCCGCTGACGGTGAATGCGGGCGTGCGCCATGACGATCACGATCGGTTCGGCGGCAATACCGTGTTCGGTGGCGGCGCCGTGCTGTCGCTGTTCGACGAGCGGACGCTGATCCGCGCAAGCTATGGCGAGGGTTTCAAGGCGCCGACCTTGTATCAGCTCGGCAGCCAGTACGGGAATTCCGCGCTGCGCCCCGAAACGTCGAAGGGCTGGGAGGTCGGGGTTGAGCAGCGCCTGTTCGATCGCGCGCTCACGCTCTCCGCCACATATTTCGATCGCAACGCGCGCGACCTGATCGTCTTCTACAGTTGCTCGGGCGCGCCGGCCGGGCTTTGCCTGGTGCCGGGTTCCGCCACCGTCGGGCGGCTCGGCTATTACGACAATGTCAGCCGCACGAAGACGCGCGGGGTGGAACTGGGCGGCGCACTGGATCTGGGCGGTCTTTCGCTCGCCGCCAATTATAGCTGGATCGACGCCGAGAACCGCTCGCCCGGCGCGCTGTTCGGCAAGGCGCTCCGGCGATTGCCCGCGCATAGCGCCAATGCGGAGGCGAGCTATCGCTGGGACTTCGGCCTGTCGCTGGGAGCGGCGCTCCGCTGGTCGGGCGATGCGTTCGAGAACGAGGCCAACAGCGTGGTGCTGCGCGACTATACGCTGGTCGACCTGCGCGCTTCGATGCGGCTGACTGACAGCTTCGAGCTCTATGGCCGCGTCGAGAATCTGTTCGACCGGTATTACGAGACCGCGCTCAACTATAATTCGCTCGGCCGATCGATCCATGCCGGCATCCGGGGGCGCTTCTGATGGACGCGCTCGCACCCCATGCCCCGATCGAGAAGCGCGTCGCCGTGGTGAACGGCCGGACGGAGGAGGTCTGGCCGCTCTCGCGCGACGAGCAATTCCTGTTCGCGCTCTACACCGAACTGTTCGACGATCATTGGGACAAGCTGACCTGGGGGCCGCTGATCCCCGGCGCCGCCTATGAACTCAAATGTCCGGGCAAGCCCGAACGCATCTCGCTGTCGGCGGGCGGTTATCTGACCATCCATTGGGGCGCCAGGGGGCATTTCCATCTCTGCCTCGCCGCCAAAAGCACGAGCGATCCGGTGCTCGCGGCGCGCCGCAGCCCCGGCCGCGTCGAGCTGTACCGGCGTCTGGATGGAGACGGATATCCCATCTCCTGGGGCATCCGCATGTTCAACGGGCATGACGAGCCGCAGATCACGATCTTCCTGCCCAATCCCTTCCTGAAACCCGAGGACCGCATCGCCGAAACGCCCGACTGGGACCGGCTGGCGCTGTGGGACGATCTGTTTCCGCGCCTGACCGGCAGCCCGACCGATGGTCGGGACCGGCTGGGCAAGGGCTATGCGAAAAACTGAGCGGAGAATGACGATGACGATCAATACCGAAAGCCGTCTGCCCCGGAGCCCTTTGGCACAGCGCGGCGCCTCCACCATCTGGATCATGTTGCTGACCGTGGCGAGCACCGTCACGACGCTCCTCCTGTCCTGCGCGACGCCGTTTCCCGCGCTCGCCGCGCTCGCCGCCGTCCATATGCATCGGCGTGACGGCATGACGTTGATGGGGCTCGCCTGGCTCGCCAGCCAGCTCACCGGCTTCCTGATCCTGGGTTACGAGATGAAGGAGACCACGACGGGCTGGGCAATCGGCCTGGCGGTCGCCGCGCTGGGCTCCGCCGCCGGCGCCTATGCCGCGCTCGATCGCCTGGGCGGCAGATCCATCGCGCTGCGGCTGGCCATCGCCTATGGCGTGGGCTTCGTCGCCTTCAAGCTGGTGATCCTGGCCTTTTCCGTCTGGCTGGGCGGCGTGGCGACGGCGCTCGATCCGGACATTCTCGCGCGCCAGTTCCTGCGCAACGGCGCGATCCTGATCGGCTTGTTCGCGCTGTATCACGGCCTTGTCGCGCTGGGCGTGCCCGCCGCGCGTGGCCGGGCTGCCGCCGCATGACCGGCCATTCGCCCGACGCGGCATTGCTGCGCCGGGTCGCCGTGCTGGAGGCGGAGAATGACCGCCTCCGGCGCGTGGTCGAAACGCTGCGCGCCGATCGGCAGACGGCGCATGATCTGGTGCGTCAGGAGGTGAAGCGATGCTCCGGCGTGTAGAGGATGGGCCGGCGGTGGTCGCCTGCAGCACCTGCCGGCACGCGCGCGACGCGCGTGAGGATGGCGAAGGGCGGCGTGGCGGCGCGCGCATGGCCGAAGCGCTTCGGACGGTGAAGGCGTCCGATCCCCGCTATGCCGGGATCGCGGTGCAGGACATGCCGTGCCTGTTCGCATGCGGCGATTTCTGCACCGTGCATCTGCGTGCGCCCGACAAGGTCGGCTATGTGATGGGCCGTTTCACGCCCGATGAGGATGCCGCTCGCGCCATCCTCGATTATGCCGTCCAATATGCCGAAAGCGCGCATGGCCGCGTGCCGTTCGCGCTGTGGCCGCAGGGGGTGAAGGGCCATTTCATCACGCGCACGCCGCCGGCCGGCTTCGTGGTGTCGGAATGACCGGCTTCGCGACGGTCGCCGCGTTCGAGGCGGCGCTGGGCGCGTTGCCCGTCATCGATCCCGACGCGGCCGCGGCGGCGCGTGCGCGTCAGGCGCAATTGACCAAGCCCGCCGGTTCGCTCGGCCGGCTGGAGGATATCGCGATCTTCCTCGCCGGCTGGCAGGGGCGGGCACTGCCCGCGATCGATCGCGCGCGCGTCGCGATCTTCGCGGGCAATCATGGCGTCACCGCGCATGGCGTCAGCGCCTTTCCGCCGGAGGTGACTGTCCAGATGGTCGCCAATTTCGAGCGGGGCGGCGCGGCGATCAACGCGCTGGCGGGCGCGGCCGGGCTTGAACTGGCGGTCGTGCCGCTCGATCTCGATCGTCCGACCGCCGATTTCACGATCGCGCTGGCGATGGATGAGGGCGAATGCCTTGCCGCGCTTTCGGCGGGCGCGGCGGTGGTCGAACCGGGCCTCGACCTGCTCGTGCTGGGCGAGATGGGGATCGGCAATTCGACGGCGGCGGCGGCGCTGTGTGCGCGCAGCTTTGGCGGATCGGCGGCCGATTGGGTCGGGCCCGGCACGGGCATCGACGATGCCGGCATCGCCCGCAAGCGCGTGGTGGTCGATCGCGCGATCGCCTTCCACGCCGCCGCGCCGCTGACGCCGTTCGAAACGCTGCGCCGCGTCGGCGGGCGTGAAATCGCGGCGATCGCGGGGGCGGTGGTCGCGGCGCGCATGGCGCGGATACCCGTCATCCTCGACGGTTTCATCTGCTGTTCGGCGGTGGCGCCGCTGGCGGCGATGGTGGGTGCGATCACCGATCATTGCCTGGCGGGGCACTGCTCGGCGGAGCCGGGCCATCGCCGATTGCTCGACCGGCTCGGCCTCGATCCGCTGCTGGCGCTCGGCATGCGGCTGGGTGAGGGCAGCGGCGCCGCCGTCGCCACCGCCATCGTCCGCGCCGCGCTCGCCGCGCATGGCGGCATGGCGACATTCGCCGAGGCCGGCGTGTCGGACGCCGGATGAGTGGCTTCCTGCTCCATCTTCTCCGCCATGGCGCACCCGAGCGGACGGGGCGGATGCTGGGGCGCACCGATAGCCCGCCGACCGCGGAGGGCATCGCCGCCTGCGTCGATCGGGCGGGCACACTCGCGATTCAGGCGCTTGCCGCTTCCGATCTTTCGCGCGCGCGGCTTGCGGGCGAGGCGCTGGGGGCGGTGCTGGCCTTGCCGGTCGCCATCGATCCGCGCTGGCGCGAGCTCGATTTCGGCGAATGGGACGGCAAGGCGGCGCGCGATCTCGACGCGGCGGCGCTGGCGCGTTTCTGGGATGATCCCGACACATATCCGCCGCCGGACGGCGAAACATGGTCGTCACTGGTCGCGCGCGTGGCGGCGGCGATGGCGGAGCTGCCGCCACGCGATACACTGGTCGTCACCCATGGCGGGGCGATGCGCGCGGCGCTGGCGTGGCTCTGCGGATTCGGTCCGCGTCAGGCCTGGGCGTTCGATCTGCCCTATGCATCGTTGCTGACGCTGCGGGTCTGGCCAGGCGAGCGTCCGTCGGCGCAGATCACGGGGCTGTGCACGTGAAGGGCTTCATCCTCGCGCTGCAATTCCTCACGCGCCTGCCGACGCCGCGGATCAGCGCGAGCGAAGCCGATTTCGCCGCGTCGATGCGCTGGTTCCCTGCGGCCGGTCTGGTGATCGGCGGCTTGGTCGCGGGCACAGCCCGGGCCGGCGGGCTGGTCGATCCCTGGATCGGCGCCTTGCTCGCGCTCGCCATGTGGGTGGCGGTCACCGGCGCGCTTCATCTCGACGGCCTGTCCGATCTCGCGGATGCGGGCGGCGCCGCGCACAAGGATCGCGAACGCCTGCTCGCGGTGCTGGCCGATCCGCATGTCGGCAGCTTCGGCGTGGTCGCGATCGTGCTCCAGCTTGTCGCGAAACTGGTGCTGCTACACGCGGCGATCGAGGCGCATCTGACCTTTGCGCTGATCCTGCTTCCTTTCGCCGCGCGGATCGGGCCGCTGGTTTGGGCGTTGTGGCTGCCGCCGCTCCATCAGGGGCTGGCTGCTCGCTTCCGCGCGGCGGTGCGGCCGGTCGACATCATGGTCTGGACGGTGGCGTTGCTGGCCGCATCCTGGCTGGTCCCCGCGCTGCTTGCCGCGCCCTTGCTGATGCTGTGGTGGGGCTGGCGCATCCGCCGGACCCTGGGCGGGATTTCCGGCGACGGCCATGGCGCGGGCATCGAACTGGTTGAGACCGGCCTGCTGCTCGCGCTGGCGATCGTGGCGCGGTTCGCATGAGCGGGCGCTGGACCGTTCATGGCGGCAGGCTGGGCGCGGCGCGCGCCGTCTATGGCGATGCGGCCGGGCCGTGGCTCGATCTCTCCACCGGCATCAATCCCCATGGCTGGACTCCTCGGGGTGGGCTGGGCGTGGACCCCATGCCCATCGACTGGCGGGCCTTGCCCGACGAGGACGGGCTGGTGGATCTGGAGCGGGCGGCCGCCGGCTTTTTCGGCGTGGATCCCGGCTTCGTCTGCGCGCTGCCCGGCACCGAGATCGGGCTTCGTTTGCTGGGGGCGCTATTGCCCGGCCCGGCGAACCATGTCGCGCCCGCCTATCGTACCCATGGCGAGATCTTCGCCGGGAGCATGGCCATTTCGTTCGACGCGATCGATACGCTGTCGGCGGGCAATCTCGTCATCGCCAATCCCAACAATCCCGACGGTCGGATCGTCGCGCCCCAGGTGCTGGCCGCGCATCTGTCGCGGCTGGCGGCGGCCTCGCACTGGCTGGTCGTCGACGAAGCCTTCGCCGATGCTGTGCCGGAGGTCAGCCTGGCTGGTCTGGTGGCGGATGACCGGTCGCTGGTCATCTTCCGGTCCTTCGGCAAGTTCTTCGGGCTGGCCGGGCTGCGCCTGGGGTTCGTGCTCGGCCCCCGCGCATTGATCGCCCGTTTTCGCGCCGCGCTTGGGAGCTGGCCGGTCTCCGCCGCCGCGCTGGCGATCGGCGTGGCCGCCTATCGCGATCTCGATTGGGCCGGGGAGATGCGCGCCCGGCTGTTCGCCGACGCGGCGGCGCTCGATGCCGTGCTTGTTCGCCACGGCCTTTCACCGATCGGCGCATGCCCGCTCTTCCGTCTGGTCGAAACCGACATGGCGGCGGAATTGTTCGGGCGGCTGGCGCGCCGGGCTATCCTCACGCGCCCTTTCGATCATGATCCGCGCTCGCTGCGCTTCGGCCTGCCGGGCGGTGACGCGGCGCTCGATCGGCTCGATCGGGCGCTCGGCCATGGCTGATCCGGTCGCCTCGCTCGCGCTGGCGATCGACGCGGCCATCGGCTGGCCGCCCGGGCTCTATCGACGGATCGGCCACCCGGTCGGCCTGTTCGCGCGCCTCATCCAATGGGGAGAGCGGCGCTGGAACCAGCCATGGCGCGGATCGGCGTTCCGCCGCTCCGCCGGCATCGCGCTGGTCGCGATATTGCTGCTGGTGGCGGGTGGGGCTGCCTGGGCGCTGCAATATGCGTTTTTGACAATGGCCGGTGGCTGGGGATGGCTGGCGGTGGCGCTGCTGGCGTCGCCCGGGCTCGCCCAGCGCAGCCTGTACGATCATGTCCGTCCCGTCGCGGCGGCGCTCGAGGCGGAGGACCTGCACGCCGCGCGGTCGGCGGTCGGCATGATCGTCGGGCGCGATACCGCCGAACTCGACAAGGCCGGCGTCGCGCGCGCGGCGATCGAAAGCCTCGCCGAAAGCTTTTGTGACGGCATCGCGGCGCCGCTGTTCTGGCTGCTGGCGTGCGGGCTTCCCGGCATCTGGATCTACAAGGCGGTCAACACGGCGGACAGCCTGATCGGCCACCGCGAGGAACGATGGCGCGCCTTTGGCTGGGCGGCGGCGCGGCTGGACGATGTGCTGAACCTGATCCCGGCGCGGCTGGCCGGCATCGCCATCTGCCTGGCCGGCGGGCGCGGCTGGCGCATCATGCTGCGCGACGCCGGCCGTCACGCATCGCCCAATGCGGGCTGGACCGAAGCGGCGATGGCCGGCGTTCTGGGGCTCAGGCTCGCGGGGCCGGTCGCCTATGACGGCGTCGTTCACCACAAGCCGTGGATCGGCGAGGGGGACCGCCCGGCCGGCGCCGGGGAGATCCGGCGCGCGCTTCGTGTCTATCTCCGCGCTTGCCTGTGCCTGTGGGCCGTCGCAGGGGGGATCGCATGGGCGCTGTGATGTTTCAGGGAACCGGCTCGGATGTCGGCAAGTCGGTGATCGTCGCGGGTGTCTGCCGCGCGCTTTCCAATCGCGGGCTGAAGATATTGCCCTTCAAGCCGCAGAACATGTCCAACAACGCGGCGGTGACAATCGACGGCGGCGAGATCGGGCGCGCGCAGGCGCTCCAGGCGATCGCCGCGCGCGTGGAACCGCATAGCGACATGAATCCCGTGCTGCTCAAGCCGCAGGCGGACCGCACCGCGCAGCTCATCGTGCATGGCCGGGTGCGGGGAACGCTGGGATCGGGAAATTTCCGCGAGGCGCGCGGCGCCCTGCTGGACGAGGTGATGGCGAGCTATCGCCGGCTATACGCCGCATGCGATATCGTGGTGGTCGAAGGGGCGGGGTCGCCCGCCGAGATCAACCTGCGCGCGGGCGACATCGCCAATATGGGTTTCGCCCGCGCGGGCGATGTGCCGGTGGTGCTGATCGGCGACATCGATCGCGGCGGCGTGATCGCGGCGATCGTCGGCACCCGGGCGGTGATCGATCCCGCCGACGCCGCGATGATCCGCGGTTTCCTGATCAACAAGTTCCGTGGCGATCCGGCGCTGTTCGAGGACGGCTATCATCAGATCGCGGCGCTTTCGGGCTGGCGGGGCTTCGGCGTATTGCCCTGGTTGCCCGCCACCGCGCGCCTGCCCAGCGAGGATGCGGTGGTGCTGGAACGCGTCGCGCCGCGCGGGGAAGCGCGTAAACGCATCGCCTGCCCGATCCTGCCGCGAATCTCGAATTTCGACGATCTCGATCCATTGAAGCTCGAACCCGATGTCGAACTGGTCATGGTGCCGCCCGGCCAGCCCATTCCGGCTGACGCCGCGTTGATCGTGCTGCCCGGATCGAAGGCGACGATCGCCGACATGGCGGCGCTCCGCGAACAGGGCTGGGATATCGACATCCGCGCGCATCGCCGTCGCGGCGGCGCGATCCTGGGCCTGTGCGGCGGCTATCAGATGCTGGGCACGCGCATCGCCGACCCGGAGGGGATAGAGGGGCCGGCGGGCATGATCGACGGGCTTGGGCTGCTCGACGTCCAGACCGTGCTGGGGCCGGCCAAGGCGCTGCGCGCGGTGGCGGGAACGGCGCTTGGCGCCCGGTTCGACGGTTATGAGATGCATATGGGCGAAACCACCGGCCCCGATGCCGCGCGCCCGTTCGCGCTGTTCGACGACGGCCGCCGCGATGGCGCGATCAGCGAAGGCGGGCTGGTGATGGGAAGCTATGTTCACGGCCTGCTTGCCGATGCGGCGCAGCGGTGCGCGTTGCTGGCGCGGATTGGCGTGGCGGGGGCGGGGGGCGATTATCGCGCCTCGGTCGACGCCGCGCTCGACGAGATCGCCGGCGCGCTGGAAGCGCATCTCGATATCGACGCGATGATCGCGCTTGCGGGGGAGGCGGCGGCATGAGCGCCGGAACGCTGTTCGTGCTGGGTGGGGCGCGATCGGGCAAGAGCCGCTATGCGCAGGCGCGCGCCGAGGCCATGACGGGCGAACTGGTCTTCGTGGCGACGGGGCAGGCTTTCGATGCCGAGATGACCGACCGCATCGCGCGCCATCGCGCCGATCGCGGCGATCGCTGGGTCACGGTGGAGGCGCCGCTCGAACTGGCCGACGCCATCGCGGCGGAAAGCGCGCCGGGCCGGATCCTGCTGGTCGATTGCCTGACGCTCTGGGCGTCGAACCTGATGCTCGCCGATCGCGACGTCATGGCCGAGGCGGCGGGACTGGTGCGCGCGATCGCCGCCGCGCCTGGGCCGGTGATCCTCGTCGCCAATGAAGTTGGGCTGGGGATCGTGCCGGACAATGCGCTGGCGCGGCGCTTTCGCGATGTCGCCGGCACCGTCAATCAGGCGGTTGCCGCATGCGTGGGGGAGGCGGTGTTTGTCGTGGCGGGGCTGGCGATGCCGCTCAAATCCACGCCTGGTTCTTGATATCGCGTCATTTCATCGAAAATCAGGTCCCGTTCTCGACTGTCTTGGGTTAGGGTGCTCCGCCGATTCAGGTCGCGGAATCAGGTGCGGGAGTGGTCGCCATGCGGAATATCGTCCGATCGGGTCCGCATGGGCGCGCAACGTCGTTGCCGCGCGGATAAGGATGTCGGTTAACCCCCCGAACCGATCGAAGATGCCATGGCTCTCCAATGAGCCCTGAAGCGCCCGCGTCCGATCGCGATCACCATCGTGCGCTGGGCCTGAGGAGCGACGCTTCGCCCGAGATGATCCGCGCGGCCTATGTCCGGCTGATCAAGCGATGGCATCCGGACGTCAATCCCGCACCCCGCGCGCATGCCCGGTTCCAGCGGATCACCGAAGCCTATCGCGCGCTCACCGTCGTCGAGGCCGATCACGCGGATTGGCATGCGCCGGAGCAGCGGGAGCTCGATACGGGCCAGGTCGCGCTGGCGCCGCTGCGCTGCGACCGGTGCGGCGATCTTGCGTTGCAGCCCCGTCATATCCGCTTTCCGATCATCATATCGGCACTGGTCTATAGCTGGCGACGCTATGATGCCGGCAATTTCTGCCCCGATTGCGCGCGCAAGGAAGCGTTGCGCGCGAGCCTGATCACCGGGCTGCTGGGATGGTGGAGCGTGCAGGGGCCGTTCCGGGTGCCCAAGGCGATCCTGCGCAATGCGCGCGGCGGCGAGGTCGATTTCGAACGGAGCCTTCGCCTCATCTACCACAATCTTCTCGCCTATCGCCATGATGGGGAGGGCAAGGTGACGGCGGAGCTGGGTCATCTCATCAAGACGTCGCGGCAGAGCCTGTCGCTGGAGGCGAGCCTGATCATCGCGAGCCTGCCGCGTCACGAACCGGCCGCCACGGACGGGCCGGATCCATGGTCACCCCGGCTGATCCAGACGCTCCAGCACCTGCTGTGCGGGGCGTTCGCCCCGCTCACGGCGCTGTTCGTCGCGCAAATGCTCTGAATCGTCGCTGCGCCGCACAAAACGTCATCGCCTTTTTCGATCGACCGGTTCACAGATTGAAAACGGTTTGCGGTCAATGAGTATGATCAACGGTTCATTGAGTAAAAAAGGATCTGCGGTGTCGGATCTCTGGTCGAGTTTGTTGCGGCGGGGAAATGCGCGGCGCGTATGCTCGGGCAAGGCAGGCTGTCGGCTCTATGCGATCGGCGACGTGCACGGTCGACTCGATCTGCTGGACGAGCTGCTCGCCCAGGTCGTGCAGGACATGGTTAACAGGACGCCAAAAAAGACCTTCCTGGTCTTCCTTGGCGACCTGATCGATCGCGGCCCGGATTCGGCGGGCGTGATCGAGCGGCTGCGCACCTATGCGCCGCTGGGCCTGTTCCCGATCTTCCTGCGCGGCAATCACGAGGAAGCGCTGCTGCGCATCCTGGAGGGCGAGGGCGAAATCCTGGCCGATTGGCTGAAATATGGCGGCGACACCTGCGTCGCGAGCTATGGGCTCGATCCCGATACGCTGGCGCAGATCGATCCGATGGCGGCGATCGACCGCATGCGCGCGAAGATCCCGCGCGCGCATCGCGCATTCCTGAGAAGCTTCGGCGACACCTTCCGTTTCGGCGACTATCTGTGCGTTCATGCGGGTATCCGGCCGGGCGTGTCGCTGGGCGAGCAGACCCCGGCGGATCTCCACTGGATCCGCGAACCGTTCCTCAGCGACCGGACCGATCACGGATTTGTCGTCATCCACGGCCATACCGTGGTCGAGGAGGTCGATGAGCAGTCCAACCGGATCGGGATCGACACCGGGGCCTATCGCACGGGCAATCTGACCGCGCTGGCGGTGGAGGAGGATCGCCGATGGTATCTGAAAACCAATAAAACAGGCCTTTTTGAAGGTCTGGAGCAGGTTTCGTTAACGGCCGGAGCGTAAAGTCGGAAAAAATGATCCGGTAGCTGACGTTACGGATCCGTACCCCACTCCGGGTCGTTCTGAGACCCGGCCAGTCCGATGTGCCGAAGGATGATCGCGTGATGGAACTGCTCAAAGCTGATCGATCGGCCGTTCGCTTTGCGACCCGCTTTTCCCTGATCGCTGTGTTGATGCTGCTGCTGGCCGGTTGCGCGGGCACGCGCGGCGGGCCGATTCCCTATGATGTGAAGGACTTCGGCAAGCCGGACGAGCCGGTCACCTTCGCGCTGGAGGATGGCTACAAGATCGCGCCGATGGACACGCTGAAGATCACCGTCTTCAAGATGGCCGATCTCTCGGGCGAATATCAGGTCGACCTGACCGGGCGCATTTCCCTGCCGCTGCTGGGCGAGGTCAAGGCCGTCGACATGACGACGGCGGAGCTCGATACCGTCCTCACCGAGAAATATGGCGAGAAATATCTGCAATCGCCCGATGTAAGCGTCGGCATCAAATCCTCGACCCGCCGCAACGTGACCGTCGACGGATCGGTGCGCCAGCCCGGTATCTTCCAGGTCGATGGTCCGATGACGCTGATGCAGGCGGTTGCGATGGCGCGCGGCGCCGACGAGAACGCAAATCCGAAGCGCGTCGCGATCTTCCGCCAGATCAAGGGCAAGCGCTCGGCCGCCGCGTTCGATCTGACCAGCATCCGCAAAGGCGAGATGGAGGATCCGGCGGTCTATGCCGGCGATATCATCGTCGTCGATGGATCGGCGATCAAGGCCGCGCAGAAGCAGTTGATGCAGTCCGTTCCGTTCTTCGCTTTCCTGCCGATCTGATCCGGTCGGACCAAAGGGGTTTTCGCCTGATATGACCAACCAGGATATCGATCGATCGGACTATCGCGTCCGCCAGATCGTCCGTCGTTCGGGCGGTGCCGTCGCTCTGCCGATCGATACGGGCCAGCGAAGCTATGGCGGTTCCGATGGCGGGGATATCAACCTCGCCGCGATCCTGCGCATCATCATGGAATGGCGCTGGCTGATCGTCGGCGCGGTCGCGGTCGGCCTGGTCGGCGCGGTGCTGCTCACGCTGTTCACCACGCCACTCTATCGCGGCACCGCGACGCTGGAGATCAATCCGCCGACCGTGGAGATCCTGGAAGATTCCAAGGGACAGGCGCAGGCGACCAAGAATGGCGACTATCTGGCGACGCAGGTGGGCCTGTTGCAGAGCCGCAGCCTTGCCCAGCGCGTCGCGCAGGAGTTGAACCTCGCGTCCAATGCCGAATTCGTGCCGGCCGGGGGGGCGCGCGAGCAACGCGCCAAGATCGCCGTCGGCAAGCTGGGTGAAGGTTTCTCGGTGCAGCCCGCACCCTCGGGCCAGTTGATCAAGATCAGCTATTCGGCGACATCGCCCGCGCTCGCGGCACAGATCACCAACAAGTTCGCGGACAGCTTCATCGCGACCAATCTGGAGCGGCGCTACGACGCATCCTCCTATGCGCGCAACTTCCTCCAGCAGCAGATCGCCAAGGTAAAGGGCGAGCTGGAGAAATCCGAACGCCAGCTTGTCGAATATGCGCAGGCGCAGGGCATCATCAACACGGTCAACCAGCAGAAGGATCAGGTCAGCGCCGACGTCAACTCGTTGCAGGGCGCCTCGCTGGTCGCGCTGAACGAAGCGCTGGCGGAGGCGCAGACCAAGCGGATCGCGGCCGAGCAGGCCTATCGTCAGACCGCCGCCGTCGGCATGACCGCCGAAGTCAACCAGAGCACCCAGGCGATCCGCCAGCAGCGCGTGGCGCTGGAGGCGGAATATCGCGAAAAGCTGACCACGATGAAGCCGGACTATCCGGACATGATCAGCCTGCGTTCGCGGATCAACGAACTCGACCGCCAGATCCGGTCCGAAGCCGCGCAAACGGCGAGCGGCCGATCCAACACGCTGCGCGCCGAATATCAGGCCGCCGCCGCCGCCGAACGCACGCTGCAGGCGCGCGTCGCCGAACTCAAGGGATCGGTGATCAACCTGCGCGGGCGCAGCATCGAATATAATATCCTGCAGCGCGAGGTGGATACGAACCGTTCGCTCTATGACGCGCTGTTGCAGCGCTACAAGGAGATCGGCGTCGCCGGCGGCGTCGGCACCAATCTTGTCTCGATCGTCGATCGCGCCGAAATCCCTGCATCACCCTTCTCGCCGAATCTGCCGTTCAATCTGGCGATCGGTCTCGGGCTGGGCCTCGTGATCGGCATCGGCGGCGCCTTCGTGATCGAATTCATCAACGATACGATCACCACGCCCGACGATGTGCGTGACAAGCTCAAGCTCGCTTCGCTGGGTGTGATTCCCAAGATGACCGGGCAGAAATCGCTTGCGGAGGAGCTTGAGGACCAGACCTCTCACATCTCCGAAGCCTATTTCTCGCTCCGCACGTCGCTCCAGTTCACCACGGACAATGGCGCGCCGAAATCGCTGCTGATCACGAGCTGCCGCGCGGCGGAAGGCAAATCGAGCACCGCGCTCGCCATGGCGCAGAATTTCGCGCGGCTCGGTCGGCGGGTGTTGCTGATCGACGCCGATCTCCGCAAGCCGACCTTCAAGGTGAAGGCGGAGGATCGCGGGCTTTCGAAGCTGCTCACCAATCACGAGCCGCTCAACAGCCAGACCTTCAAGACCTATTTCGAGAATCTCTGGCTGATCCCGTGCGGTCCGCTGCCGCCCAATCCGGCGGAGCTGCTGGCGACCGGCCGTTTCACCGCGCTCATCACCGAGGCGCTGGGTCGCTTCGACATGGTGATCGTGGACGGGCCTCCGGTGCTTGGCCTCGCCGATGCGCCGCTGCTGGGGGCAGTGTGCCAGGGCACGCTGATGGTGGTCGAGAGCAGCCGCACGCGGACCAAGGTGGCGGTGGATTCGATCAATCGCCTGCAATCGTCGGGAAGCCAGATCCTCGGCGCCGTGCTGACCAAGTTCAAGCGCCAGTCACATGGCTATGGTTACGGCTATGGTTACAGCTATGAGCCGTACAAATATGGCGGTAGCATCGACAAGCGTGAGCTCGAGATCAAGTTGATCGAGCAGCAGGGCGACGATTAAAGGTATTTCGTCTGACGGTGGGTGGAGTGACGACGTCGGTGGGGCGGCTGATCCTGATGGCGGTGCTTGCCCTGGGCTGTGCCTGGCTTGTCGTGCGTACGGCGATGATCAACAGCGCCGATACGAGCACGGCCAAGCTTGTCGAGCGCCTGGCCCCGGGTAGTCCGCAGCTCGGCGTGGCGATCGCGTCGGCGCAATTCGTGGGTGACGCGACCGGGCTGCCCGTGGCTTCGCCGGCGGTTGTGCGCCTTGGCCATGATGCGCTGCGCAAGAGCCCGCTCGTCGCGGAGCCGTTCCTGTTCGATGGCGCCGCCGCGATGGCGAAGGGACGGGCGGCGGATGGCGCCCGGCTGCTCGCCGAGGCGCTGCGCCGCGATCCGCGTTCGCGGCTGGCGCGGATGCTGTCCTACCAGAACCGCCTTCAAACCGGCGATTACGAGCAGGGTTTCCGTGAGCTGATGGATCTGGCCCGGTTCGAACCGACGCTGGTGCCACGGCTCGCCCCGGAACTGGCCAAGCTCGCGTTGTTGCCGGAGGTGCGCGCGCCGCTTCACCGGACATTGCCGCTCAACCCTGTCCTCCAGGATGCGATGCTGGTCGAGCTGGTCCGGATGGGCGCCGATGCGCGGACCATTCTCGCCCTGGCTGATCCGATCCGGCCGACCGCGCCGGGTGCGCGGCCTCCGGCATGGCAGGCGCCCTTCCTGACCGCGCTGGTCGCGCGCGGGGAGATCCCGGCGGCCCATGCCGCCTGGCGACGCTTCACCGGCCTGCCGGTGGCGGCCAGCGGCATCTATGATGCCGGCTTCGCGGGCCGCCCTGGTCCGGTTCCGTTCAACTGGCAATTCGCCACTGGCGGCGCCGGTGTCGCCGAGCCGGCTGTGGACGGCCGGTTGGCGATCGAATATTTCGGCCGCGCGCCCGCCGATCTCGCGCGCCAGTTGCTCGTGCTTGCCCCCGGGCGATATGCGCTTTCCATGACCGTATCGAGCGAAGAGGCTGACGCCCAGACTGGCCTGGAGGTACGGATCCGTTGCGCTTCCGACCGGTCGGTGCTCGCCGTTTCGCCATTGCCTGGAACCGGTGGCGGCCAGAAATCGGTGCAACTGGCCTTCGACGTGCCTGAGGGCTGTTCCGGCCAGTGGTTCATGGTGACCGGCGCGCCCGGCGATGCGGGTGGCGCCAGCCACGTCACCATCGGCGCGCTTCGTCTCAAGCGGGGCGGCGGATCATGACGCGCATCCTCCGCCTTTCGATCATTCCGCTCTATCTGGCGCTGTGCCTGATGCTCGGCGGCAGCGTGCGCGGGATCTGGGCCAACGCCGTCCTCCAGCTCCTCGCGCTGCCGATCATCGCCGTCGCCCTGTCCGTGCGCGGCGAGACGGCGGCGCCGCGCCCCGCGCGTCAGTTGCTGGCGATCTGCGCGGTGGCGCTGGGGATCGTCCTGCTACAGCTCGTGCCCCTGCCGCCGGCGATATGGACGCAGCTTCCGGGGCGCGGAGAGGTCGTCCAGGGCTTCCAGATGCTGGGCCAGCCCCTGCCATGGCTGCCGATCTCGCTCTCGCCGCATGCGACATTGGGATCGCTGCTCTGGCTGCTTCCCGCCTTCGCCATGCTGGTCGCCGTGCTGCGGTTTCAGTCGGTCCGCGCCGGCTGGCTGGCCATCGCGATCGCCGCCGTCACCGTCACGGCGATCGGCATCGGCGCATTGCAGACCGTGAGTGGAGATCCGCGCACATCGCCCTGGTATTTCTACGATATCGCGAATTTCGGTTCCGCCACCGGCTTCTTCGCCAATGTCAATCACATGGCCAGCCTGCTTCTGGCCTGCATACCCTTTCTCGCGGCGTTGCTGGTGTCGACGCGCGCGCGCTACAAGTCCGGGCGCCGGGCGTCCGGCCTCACGGTGCTGTTCGCCGGGGCGGGCGCGCTGGTGGTGATCGGTGTCGTCATGAACGGTTCGCTGGCCGGGCTCGGCCTCGCGGTTCCGGTGCTGGCGGCCAGCGCGCTGATCGGCTTCCAGCTCAAGCCGCGTTTCTGGCATGTCGGCGTGCTCGCCATGTTGACGGTCGCCGGCGCGGCGCTGGTGTTCAGCAGCTCGTTCGACAACAACCTGATCGGCGTGGAGGCGCAACGGGCGCCGGATTCGCGCTATGGTTCGTTCAGGACCGGTCTGGAGGCGGCGGGCGACCATCTTCCGCTGGGATCGGGCCTTGGCAGTTTCGTCGAGGTCTATCGGACCTATGAGGATCCGGCCCAGGTGACCCAGACCTATATGAACCATGTCCATAGCGACTATATCGAGCTGGCGCTGGAGACCGGCGTGCCCGGAATCGCGCTGATCCTGATCTTCCTGGCCTGGTGGATCGCGCGCGTCGCGTCGATCTGGCGCTCGGCGGAGACGACGCCGTTCGCGCGCGCCGCCACGATCGCCTCGGGTGCGATCCTGGCACATAGCCTGGTCGACTATCCGCTTCGGACGGCCGCCATCGCTGCTGTGTTCGCGATGTGCCTCGGGCTCATGGCCGCGCCGCCTTCAAACCGGAAGAGCCGCGCGGCGCGCCATTTGTCAGCGGGCTAGTGATCCGGGGATGGCGTCGTCGATCGCGTCGAGATAGCGCCGCACCACGATGCGCTCGTCGAAATCCCGCTCCGCCTTGCGACGCGCGGCCGCGCCCATCGCGGCCAATGCCGGGGGCGAGAGGCCGCGCAGATTAGCCATCGCCGCGTGAAGCGCGTCGATATCGCGGGGCGTGACCAGCCGGCCGGTCACGCCATCCTCCACGACATCGCGACAGCCGGGAACGTCAGTGGTGAGCAACGGCTTCCCCATCGCCGCCCCTTCGAGCAGGATGCGCGGCGTGCCTTCGGGATAATAGGTCGGCAGCACCAGGCAGTCCGCCGCCGCGATATGGGGCCGGACATCATCGGCCGGGCCGAGATATTCGATCACACCCTCCGCCTGCCATTCGTCGAGCGCGCTTCGCGGCACGCCATCGGCGCCGAATTCATCGATCATGCCGACGATCCTGAAGCGCGTATCCGGATGGGATTTCAAGATCCGCCGCGCGGCCTCCACATATTGGGCGATGCCCTTCGCCCATAGCAGCCGGGCGACGAGCAGGAAGGTGAAGGGGCCGGGCTCCTTTCCATCCGTCTCGCCCGGACGGAACCGGTCCAGATCGACGCCGGAGCCGGGCAGAAGCCGGATCACATCGTCATCGACCAGCCGGCGCGCCGCGAACAGCGCCCGGTCGTCGCGATTCTGGAAGAACACGGTGCGCGACCGGCTGAGCGCGACGCGATAGAGCATGGTGACGACGCGGTTGAGCCAGCCGCCGCCGACAAAGGTCTTGCCCAGGCCGGTGATGTTGTTGACCACCGGAATGCCCAGGCTATGCGCCGCCATCGATCCATAGAGATTGGGCTTGATGGTGAAGCCCAGATAGATGTCCGGGCGCTCCCGTTTGAAGATCGCGCGATATTTGAGCGCCAGGCCGATATCGTGCGCGGGCGACCTGCTGCGTCCATCCATTTCGAGCGGAACGAAGCGGGCGCCGAGATCGGCGATGCGCGGCGAATGCGCGTCGGTGGGCGTGACTGCGATCACCTCATGCCCATGCGCGATCAGCGCGCGGACCAGGCCGGCGCGAAAATTGACGACATTCCAACTCGTGTTGATCGAGATCGCGATCTTCAACTGGCTACTCCCGAATCCACCTGGCCGATCACCGGACGGCACATGGCCGCCCATGACCGGCACGGGTCATCTCTACTCACGTCGCGCGTGGCGAACAGCCGGTTCCGGCGCGTTTGCGCGGCGCTCTGGCGCAATAGGGCGGCCGGATTAAAGATATGCGTAACACTGGGCCTTATGGGCCCTTGCCAAGTGTCCGGCGGGCTGCGACGCCTTTTTTCGCGCATTGGGAACGGGGTCGCATGGTCGCTTATTGGTTGCTCTTCTCGCTGTGCGCGATCTTCGCGATAGAAGGCGGGCGCGGACGGGCCGGGCTGGGGGCGATCAAGAATCCCGCACTTGTCGTCGCCGGCGCGGTGATCGCGCTGATGATCGGCCTGCGCTACCAGATCGGTGCCGACTGGGATAGCTATATGAGCCACTTCACCCGGGTCAGCTATCTCTCTTTGCTTCAGGTGCTGGGGCAGGGCGATCCCGGTTATTATTCGATCAACTGGATCGCGGGCCGGCTCGGATTCGACATGCGCGCCGTCAATCTGGCATGCGGCACGATCTTCGCCTGCGGGCTCGTCTCGTTCGTACGGACCTTGCCCCGCCCCTGGCTGGGCATGGCGGTGGCGGTGCCGTATCTCGTGATCGTGGTGGCCATGGGCTATTCGCGGCAGGGGGTCGCGATCGGGCTGATCATGCTCGCGCTTGCCGCGTTCATGCGCGGATCGATCGTCAAGTTCACTTTCTGGACGATCGTCGCCGTGACGTTCCACAAGACCGCGGTGATCGTGCTGCCGCTGGCGGCGCTCGCCAGCACGCGCAGCCGCATCCCGACGGTGCTTGCGCTCGGCGTGATGGCTGTGATGCTCTATTATCTGTTCCTCGACAGCGCCGTCGATCGCCTGGTCTATGGCTATATCGAGAGCGAATATGACTCCCAGGGCGCCGCGGTTCGCGTGGCGATGAACGCGATTCCGGCGGCGATCTTCCTGCTCAACCAAAGGAAGTTCGCGTTGCTGCGCGAAACCGATCGCAAGCTCTGGCGGAACATGTCGATCGCGGCGCTGGCATGCCTGCCGGCGATGCTTCTCACCAGTTCAACGACGATGGTCGACCGTCTGGCCTTGTATCTGATCCCGCTGCAATTGTTCGTGCTGGCGTCCCTTCCCAGGGCGTTGGGGCGGAATGGGCGCGATAACGGCCAGATCGTGCTGGCCATCCTGCTCTATTCGGCCGCGATCCTGTTCGTCTGGATGAACTTCGCCGGGCACACCGAGAACTGGGTGCCGTACAAGCTCTATTTCGGGCGCGGCTAGGCTCAGGCGCCCGCGACCGATCGAAGCAATGCGGCGAGGCGCGGTGCCTGGCTTTGCAGGGAATATTGCCGTTCGACGATCGCCCGGCCGGCGGCGCCCATTTCGGCGCGCATCGCCCCGTCGTCGATCAGCCGCCTGAGCGCGTTCGCCCATTCCTCCTGTCCATCGGCAAGGAACCCGTTCACGCCGGCGGTCACGATCTCGCAATTGGCGCCGATCGGCGATGCGATCACGGGCAGGCCGCACGCCATATACTGGATCAGCTTGTAGCCGCACTTGCCGCGCGACCAGTCGTCGTCGGGCAGGGGCATGATGCCGATATCGAGCGTGCGCAGCAGCGAGACTTCCTCGTCCTCGCTCCAGCGCAGGCTCGTGAAGGGCGCGGCGAGCTGGTCGTCGCGGGCGCCGATCGCGATCCAGTCCGCCGGGCAATCCCTCGCGACGCGCTCCACCGCGGGCATGATGGTCTGGAGATAGGGCGCGGTGGAGGGCGAGCCGATCCAGCCGATCCTCGGGCGCCCCTCGGGTCTGGCCGTGGCAAGATCATAGCGGTCGATATCCACGACGGTTGGCACGATCTCGGTGCGTTTGGCGCCCGCCTGAACCGCGCGATCCCTGAGATAGGCGTTGCCGGCGATCACCAGATCCGCATGCGCCATCACCGCGTCGATCTTGTCGCCGAGCAGGCTTCTCACCAGCCCGGAGCGATGCCGGTCGTAGCGATGGAAGATCGCATCGTCATAATCGACGACGATCGGCACATTCCTGGGCAACAGGCGGCGCTCGACCGCCCAGGGCAACCAGGGAAGCGCCTCCTTCTCGATCCAGATCGCGTCATGGCCCGAAGCGGCGCGCAGCGTGGCGATCCGCTCGCGGAAGAAGCGCGGATATTGCGAGCGCTGGCTCTGTCGCCCGTAGAGCCGCTGGAGATACCCGTTGTCGAAAAAGGGCGCGACGGTGATGTCGAATCCCGATTGCGCCAGATAGGGGAGATATTGGAGCGTGCGCAGACGGCTGCTCGCGCCGAGCCGGGAATAGCGGGTGAGCGCGAGTATCCTCATGCGCGCGCCGTCGCGCCCAGCGTGCGATAGATCTCCGCATAACGCGCGGCGCCGGTCTCGACCGAGAAATGGGATTCCGCCGTCGCCGCGCAGAGCCCGGCGATGCCGGGCGATCGCGCAAGCGCCACCAGATCCGCAACGGCCCTTGCGCGGGATTCGGGATCGAAGGCGCGGATGACGATTCCCGATTTCGAGCTTTCCAGGATGCGTGAGACGTCGCCCACGCCGTCATTGGCGAGGCAGGGCACGCCGCAGCCGAGAAATTCGGCCAGTCGCGTCGGCGCGCGCGCGATATGCGAATAGGCCGGTCGCGCCATCAGGATGCCGGCGGACATGGCGCGGATGTGGCCGGGCATGTCGGCGTGCGATGACGCGACGATCGATATGTCGCGCGGATCGATGCCGCGCTCCGCCGCGAGCGCGCGGACCCGGTCATGCTCGCCGCGATTGATCACCAGCAGTCTGGCGCCGCGCTCTTGCTGCCGGAGGGTCTTGAAGCATTCGAGCGTCTCGTCGAACATGTACCAGTTGCCGACGGTGCCGACATAGCCGAGCACGAAGGGATCGGCCTGGGGCGCCGGCGCGGGCGTGAAACGGGCCAGGTCCGCGCAGGTGGGAATGATGTGGATCGGTGGCGGCGCCGCCTGAAGATAGGGAAAGCGGCCAAGTTCCTCGGCGGCGGCATGGGTGAGCGAAACCACCGCATCGGCATTGGTCAGGAAACGCTGTTCCATGCGCTTGGCGAACCGGAACATCGTGCCATCCGATCGCCACAGCCCGGCATCGACACGCTCGTCCACCCAGAAGCCGCGCATGTCGAACAGATACGGGATGCCGAGGCGCTTCTTGATCGAGACCGCCATCATCGAGGGCACATAGCTGCGGGCGTGGACGAACTGCAGCCCGTGCTGCCGCACCAGCTTCGTGCCGAAGCGGATTCCCTGGGCGATATCCCAGGCGGTCGCCGCGAGCGAAGGGCGGCGATGATAACGAAGGGGATGCCAGTTGATGCCGGCATTCGCCATGCGCGATCGAACGGCGGCAAGGACGCCGCCATCCGCCTCGCTGACGGGTTTTTCGAAGCTGATCAGGTGAACGTCGAACCGCTTCGCCAGCCGTTCGAGATAGGCGAGCACCTGCGACTGGCCGAGCGGTTCGGTCATGCCGCTATAGCTGATGTAGAGTATGCCGCTCATCGATTGCTCTCGTTGTTTTCGGCCGGTGTCAAATGGCGGATGATCCTGGCGGGGTTTCCGGCGACGACGGTGAAAGGGGGCACCGATCGCGTGACGATGCTGCCCGCTCCGACGACGCTGCCGCGACCGATGACCACATCGGGCAGGATGATCGCGCCTGCCCCGATCCAGGCGCCATCCTCGATCTTGATGAACCCGTTGGTATGCATGCGAACCGGGCTCTCGATATCCAGGCCGGAATCGATCAGCATGCAGTTCGCCGAAAGCGTGACGTTGTCGCCGATCTCGATCTGGCAATGGCCCAGGATGAAGACGCCGTCGTTTATGCTGCAGCGGTTGCCGAAGGAAACGTGCCGGCGATGCTTTACGGTGAAGTTGCCATGCGCTTCGATGCGCTTGCCCAGAAGCAGATAATATTTAAGCTGGCGCAGATAGAAGGGGATTTTGCGCAACATCACCTAGGCCCTTCCAACTATGCGCCGCTTGACCCTAAAGGCGACGGCCCGGGTGGCGGACCTGGCGAGTGAGCCGGCATAGCGGCCGGTAATGCCGGCGTTGCGCGCCTGCCCGAAACTGAGCGAGAGCACCTGCGAAATCTGCGCGCGATTGCCGTTCTCGAGAAAATTGGGAAGCAGCGTCAGCCAGCGCTCGGCCTTCACCCGCTCCCAATCATAGTTCGGCACGTCCCGGTGCTTGTCGAGTGCGCCGAAGATGCTGTCGAGCCATTGCCACGGACGGCGCCCCAGGCTTTGCGGTGATACGCGGACGTTCACCAGCGGTTCGTTCAGGAAATAGAATTTGGTCAGGCGGGCCAGGCGCAGGTAGAAATCATAGTCTTCGGCGATGAAGCTTTCGTCGAAGCGGCCGCAGCGATCGACCAGATCCTTCCTGAGCAGGCTCGACGTGGCGATGATCCGCGCGCGATTGTAGATCAGATCCTCGAAGGCTTCGCCGTGAAGCGCGCGCACGCCGGCGCGGCTGAAGTTCGTGCCGCGCGGCTTGCCGTCCTGCGTGACTGAATATGCGTCGGAATGGATGCAGCCGAAATCCACACCATGTTCGGCGGCGATCCTCATCTGCCGCGATATCTTGTCGGCGACGAACCAGTCGTCCGACGACAGGATCGAGATCCACTCGCCCTTGGCCAGCGACACGCCGATGTTGAGCGATTCCGATATGCCGCCATTCCTGGATTTGACGTGCACGGTCATCGGGATCGGCGACTGGCTGGCCAGCCGGCTGATCAACTCGCCGGAGCCGTCGGTCGACGCATCGTCGATGACGATGACTTCGACATTCGGATAATCCTGTTCCCAGATGCTGCGGATCGACTGTTCGACGAACCCGGCATGATTGTAGCTGGGCACGATCACGCTGACGAGCGGCGCGGCATCGGTGGCATCGGCATTATTTGGGTCGCGGGTCATTCTTCAATCCGATGCTATGGAGAATCCGGAGCGCGCCGTTGCTGATCTTGCCTGCGCGGCCCCCGGCATCGGCCATCGCGGCAAGCCGGATCAGGCCGCCGATTCCGAAAATGCCGCTGGACAGCACGCCAAGGGTCGCTGCCGCCACGGTGCTTTGCCGGCTCAGGAACAGGATGGCGAGGCCCGCACCCATGCCGAGTCCGATCAGGCGAATGACCGCGGCGGAATAGCGGAAACCCGTTCTGCGCGCGGCGAACCAATAGACGAGGGGCAAATAGCCGGCATACATGCCGAGGAACGAGATGCCGGCGGACTGGACGCCAAGCACCGGCAGGGTCAGCGCGCATAGCGCGACGAACAGCCCGGCCGCCGTCCATTCGGTGAACATGAAGGTGCGGCCCGCGCCCGAGGCGAGCAGGATGAAGCCCAGCGGCCAGCTCATCACCTTCAGGAAATCGCCGAGAACCTGCCAGCGGAGCATGTCCGCCGCTTCCAGGAAAGCGGAGGAATAAAGCAGCCGGATGATCCAGGGAGCGAGGCCCAGCATGGCCAGCAGCACCGGCGTGGCGAGAAGCAGCGCGACTTCGGTCTGCTGGTTCACCAGGCGATTGGCGGCGTCATGATCGCCGATCACCGCCGTCAGGCGTGGATAATAATCGGTGCCCATCGCGCTCAGGACGAAGCCGATATAGGTCATCGAAATCGCCCAGGATGCCTGGAAATGGCCCAACGCTTCCACACCGAGTTCGTGCTGGAACATCGAACGCACGACAAGCTGTACGACGGTGCCCGCCAGCCCCGCGATCATGAAGGCCGCGCCCAATGTGGCGAGCACGCGCCACTGGGCAGCGAGCGATGCGAGTTCGGTCCGTTGCTGCGCGACGCGCGGCAGGCGCGCGACGAACAGATGGCCGAGCAGGAAGCTGGCGGCGGGAATGACGATCACGAAAAGGGCGAGGCCGGCGCGGCCGAACCACAGCAGCGCGACGACGCCGATGCAGGTGGACAGCAATGCGGAGCCCATGCTGACGCGCGCGATGTCGCCGATCCGGCGCAGGCCGTTGAGCAGGGCATTCTGTGATGCCGCCGCGACGGTGAGCGAAACCGCGATGGCCAGCCAGCCAATCTCGCCGGCCAGATGAGCGTCGCCCAGGATGTGTCGGGCGATCACACCGCGCAGCAGCCAGAACATCGCGCCGCCCAGGACAGCAAGCGCCATCGTGCCCCAGAACAGTGCGCGCCGGGCGGCTGCGACGCGTATCGGATCCTCGTTCGCGGATGCTTCGGCGATCTGCCGGGTGCCGACATTGCCGAAGCCGAGCCCGGAGAGCGTGGATGCGGTCGCGACGATGTTGGTGAACAGCCCGAACAGGCCGACGCCCGCCGGCCCCAGGATCAGCGCGACGGCTTTCGCGCGAAGCAGCCCGACAAGGATGTTGACTACCGATGCGCCGCCGATGATCGAGGACGAACGCAGGATCTGGCGATAGGAATGCGCCTCCGTCACGGAGCCCCGGTGGCGGCGCGGACCGCCGCCACGACCTGCGCGGTCTGTGCGGCGGTCTGGTGCGGGCCGATCGGCAGGCTCAGCACCTGCTCCGCCATCGTCGCGGCAAGCGGGAACTCACCCGGCGCCAGCGCGGCCTCCGCATAGGCGGTCTGGTCGTGCGGGGCGATGGGATAGTGGATCAGCGTGCCGATGCCGGCCTCTCCCAATCGGCGCTGCAATTCGTCCCGCTGCGGGTGACGGACGACGAACAGGTGCCAGACGGGGCTTGCCCAATTGGGAACATGGGGCAGGATGAGGCCCGTGTCCGCCAGTTCGTCGAGATATTGGGCGGCGATGGCGCCGCGCCGGGCATTCCAGTCGTCCATATGCGCCAGCTTGACCGCGAGTATGGCGGCCTGGATCGGGTCCAGCCGGCTGTTATAGCCGCGAACCTCGTTCACATATTTGGTGCGCGACCCGTAATTGCCGAGCATCCGGAGGCGTTCGGCCAAGTGCTGATCGTTGGTCGTGACGGCGCCGCCATCGCCCAGTGCGCCGAGATTCTTGCCGGGATAGAAACTCCAGGCCACGGCATCGCCATGACCACCGATGCGGCGCCCCTGATAGGTCGAGCCATGGGCCTGGGCTGCGTCCTCGATCACGCGCAGGCCGTGTTCGCGCGCAATCTCAAGGATCGGATCCAGATCGGCGGGCTGGCCATAGAGATGGACCAGCATGATCGCGCGCGTGCGCTGGGTGATCGCGGCCTCGATCCGGGCCGGGTCGATATTGTAGGTCGCTTCGACGGGCTCGACGGGTACCGGTGTGGCACCGCACTGGCTGACCGCGAGCCAGGTTGCGATGAAGGTGTTGCTCGGGACTATCACTTCGTCGCCCGCGCCGATATCCAGCGCACGCAGGGTCAGGTGAAGTGCGTCGAGGCCGTTCGCCACACCGACGCAATGCGCGGCGCCGCAATAGGCCGCAAAGTCGGCTTCGAATTGCTCCACTTCGGGGCCGCCGATATACCAGCCGGAAGAGACGACGCGTGAGACCGCCTCGTCGATCGCATCCTTGAGCTCGGCATAGGGACTTTTCAGGTCGAGGAACGGCACCGTCATCGCGCGTCGCCAAGCGCCTGGATGAAGGCATCGTAGTCGCGATAATAATCATCTTCGTCATAGCGATTGGACGCGAGCACCATGCACACCGAGCCCGACGAGAAATTGTCGAGTTCGCGCCAGATCATCGGACAGACAAACAGGCCGTTGTAAGAGCGGTTGAGGTGGAAACGTTGGGTGCCGCGGCCGTCGTCGAGCACCACGTCGAAGCTGCCGGACATGGCGATGATGAGCTGGCTCAGCGCCTTGTGCGCGTGGCCGCCGCGCTCGGCGCCGCCCGGAACGTCGTAGAGATAATAGACGCGGGCGATGTCGAACGGCACATGCCCGCCGCCTTCGACGAAGGTGAGGTTACCGCGCGGATCCGATATCTTGGGAAGGTCGATCATCCGGCAAAGGGACATGCGGTCCTGCGTCATGATGATTTCCTCCATATGCTGTACTGGGCCATCACGAGGATTTCTCGCGGGCCGGATTCCCGATCACCGTGGCGCCCGGCGCCACGTCTCGCGTCACGACCGCGCCGGCCGCGACCATCGCGCGCCTGCCGATCCTGAGGCCGGGCAGGATCACCGCGCCGGCGCCGATCGATGCGCCGGCTTCCACGATGGTCGGCAGAAGCTCGGCATCGCGATTCCGGCTGCGCGGGTGACGGTCGTTCGTGAAGGATACGTTGGGCCCGACGAACACATCGTCCTCCAGCCGGACGCCATCCCATAGCTGCACGCCGCTTTTGACGGTCACGCGATCACCGACGACCACGTCATTCTCGATGAGGCAATGCGAACAGATGTTGCAATCGGCACCGATCCGGGCGCCTGCCAGGATGACGACGAATTGCCAGACGCGCGTGTTCGCGCCGATCTCGGTCGTCGCGACGTCGGCGGTGGCGTGCAGCATCGCCGCAGCGGCTTCATCGCGCACCGAAGCCGCTCCAGACGGTACGAACGGTGCCTGCCACGATCAGGCAATCCAGCCAGAACGAGAAGTTCTTGATGTAATAGAAGTCGTAATGGAGCTTCGAGAGGACCTCGTCGACTTCGGCCACATGGCCCTGGCGCACCTGCGCCCATCCGCTGATGCCGGGGCGAACGATGTGGCGATAGCGGTAGAAAGGCAGCTCGCTTTCATACCATTGCGACAATGCCATGGCTTCGGGACGGGGGCCGATCCAACTCATCTCGCCGCGCAGGATGTTCAGCACCTGGGGCAGTTCGTCGACGCGATACTGTCGAAGGAAGCGGCCGATACGCGTCACCCGGCTGTCGCCGTCGCGCGTCATCGCGGCCACCCGGCTGTCGCCCGTCTCGACCTCGCGATGCGTCATCGTCCGGAATTTCCACATCACGAAGGGATGCCCGCGATAACCCATGCGTTGCTGGCGAAAGATCACGGGGCCCTGGGAGTCCATCCGGATGATCAGTGCCACGACCGCCAGGACTGGGATCAGCAACGGCAGCAGCGCCAGGGTGATGAGCACATCGGCCATGCGCTTGACCTTGGCGTAGAGCAGGCCGGGGATCAGCGATCCCAGATTGTTCTCCGACAGATGGCTGATATCGACGCGGCCGGTCAGCGATTCCTCGACCTGCTTCACATGCATGACCAGCATGCCCTTGATCGCATGGTCGGCGACATAGCGTTCCCATTCATCCGAAAGATCGGCGTGAAGGTCGACGACGATCGCGTCGAGCGCCGCGACCGGCATGTTGTCGCGGGTATGGAGGATCGTCCAGTCGACCCGGTCGATCGCCAGCAGCCGCTCATAATTGCCTTGCGGCACCACGCCGATCACCAGCCGCGCTTCTCGCTGTGCCTTGAAATAGACGATGTAGAACCATGTCAGAGAGAGCAGGAAGCTGGCGATGAAGTGGAGCCGGCTATAGTCGATCCTGAGGAAGAAGAAGGCGGCGAGCGCCAGCCCATAGGTCGCGGCGAACGACGGCAGGATGTAGTAGGAGGATCGTACCCCCGGATAGCGCGCCAGCCGGCCCAATATGTAGAAGCCGGACAGGAAGGCCAGCAGGGTCGCGATCATCGACGCCTGCAGGCCGTAACGCTCGAGTTCGTACTCCGCCACCTCGACCCGTACCAGCCAGGGCAGGATGATCGCGACGATCACCCCCGCACCGATCTGGAATCGGTTCCGAGTCCATAAAGAGTATCTGACCCCCGCCGGGTTGCCTGGACGCAGAAACATCGCGGGTGCCTTAGCTCGCATTCGTTACGAAATCTTACCGAGAACGCATGAAATCGGCGAACGGTGGCATGCGAGCGTTGAATTCATTGCACTGCAACATGAACCCGCGCTTTGGCGCGGACTCCCGCGTTTTCGGCGATTCCGCACGAAGTGCGGATCTGCGATCCTCAAATATACACCAAAGCCCTACTCATTCCGGTTAACGAATCGACTCGACTTTGAGTCCTTCCCCTGAGATGCTTGGAGCGGGCAAGGCTGCGGTTTCGTGGCGGCCCGCTCTGTGGGGATGGAGCGATGTGGGGCGTTGTTGTGCTGGTCTCGGCAGTGGTCGGGGCGCTGTGTTTTCTGATCGCCTGTATCTGGCTGGTCAGATTGTTTCTGATCGCACCGACGGGATATCAGGATGACACGGGTTTCCATCTGGGAGATCCGTCGCCTGGCGCGGATTCATATCCGAAGGGGTTGCGCGATCGATCCCGAATCGCGCGCCGATTCGGGATGCCGGATCCGATGAGCACCAGGCCGGATCAGGACGGGTCGGCGCGTGGCGCGACGAACGGACGCAATCGCACAAAGGCGTGATGATCGCGCATCGCCACCACCGGTGCCGCGGTGTGGTGTCGCCAAATCTTCATCTGGCTTACATCGAAATCACAAGAGCCCTGAACGCTGCTGACGCATTGAGCGGCTAGCGGCGGCGCGCATGCCGAGATGCGGCGCGGGAGAGGAGACCCGCGTCTCGTCGCGGCAGGTCGCACTCAATCAGGGGTATTTCAACATGAGGAAATTCGCCGCGTCGCGCGCCATGATGGCGCTCGGCCTTTTGCTTTGCACCACGGCTTTGCCCGGTGTCGCTTTCGCGGCCGGGAACGACAATGACGCGCCGGCGGACGCCGATTCCGATCAGGAGATCGTCGTGCGCGGCGAACATGTGGTGGCGACGCAGCTCGCCGACAGCGCGATCGAGTTCGGCAACAACGTCCAGATCGTCGACGCCCAGCAGATCGCCATGACGGGCGCCACCAATTTCGCGGAGTTGGCGCAGTTCCTGATCAAGGGCGCCAATATCGGCTATTCGCCGGACGAGGGCGAATACACCATCCGCCTAGACGGCGGCGGCGATCGCGATACGCTGGTCGTGCTCGATGGCGTGCCGCTCTACGATCGCGGGCCGGCGCTGGAGGATATCTGGGGCAGCACGACGATCGATCCGCATATGATCGAGCGTGCCGAGGTGTTTCGCGGCGGCAACAGCCTGTTCTTCGGCAGCAATGGCGGCATCGGTGTGATCAGCCTGGTGACCAAGCGGCCGGACGGCACCAGCAAGTTCGAGCTGGGCGCGCAATATGGCGCGTTCAACACGCGCGAGGTGTGGGGCAATGGCAGCTTCCCGATCGACGCGGAGGGGCGCCATAGCGTCATGATCTATGGCGGCACGATCCAGACCGACGGGCCGCGCATCTTCGCGCCCGAATCCTATGTCGACAATGTCGCGGCCGCCGGGGGGATCCAGAAATATCCGCTCAACCGCAGCAATGTCGGCATCAAATATCTGTGGAAGCTCGACGACAAGAGCGAGTTTCGCGTGAACGGCCAATATACCCAGATCGAGTTCCAGGATCCCTTCCCGGACAACGAGACCTATTCGCCCAACCGCGTACGTTATCCGATCGTCGATTTCACGCTCGACCGGCGCTGGTCCGACGCGCTTTATACCGAGGTCGCGGGTTATTGGAGCAATCCCAAGCTCAACAATACCGAGACCTTCGCCGAGATCTGCAAGATCAGGACGGGCTGCGCCGATCCGACGACGGGCAAGGCGATCCCCTTCGGCAGCGCGACCGGCAAGTCGATCCCCTATGCCAACAAGGGTTTCGGCAAGGATTCGAAGGTGGCGGGTTTCCGGGAGCTCGGGCTCAACATCCGCAACACGCTTTCGATCCCCGGCGCGCTGGAGGTGGTCGGTGGCGTCCAGATCGTCTCGTACCGCAATGATTCCGATCCGGTCTTTCCGGTCTCGAACGAATCGAACACGATCACCGGCGTCTATGCCGATTTCCGGCCGGTGATCCCGTTCAGCAGGAACACCAAGCTCTCGCTGGCTGTCCGCACCGATTTCGCCGACAGCTTCGGATCGCGCACGATCTGGAAATTCGGCTTCCGCCAGCCGATCGGCGACTTCTACGTCCGGGGCAATGGCGGCACGTCCTACAGCCTGCCGCGCACCAACGAGCTGTTCTCGGACAGCCCCACGGTTGTCGGCAATCCCGATCTGAAGACCGAGACCACCGAAACATATAATGGCGCGATCGGCTTTTCGAAGGCGTTCGGCGGCGTTCAGGTGAATGCCGAGATCGGCGCGTTCCGCACCGATATCTCGAACCGCATCCAGACGACCTCCGGCCTGACGCCCAACACCTATTTCAACAATGACCGTGTGACCGAGATCCGTGGCCTGACCGCCGATCTGGACATCAATGTCGGCAAGGGCTTCACCTTCAACATCAACTATACCAAGCAGCGTGCGCGGCTTGACGGCACCAAGCTGCAGATCAACGAGACGCCCGAATATATGATCGGCAGCACGATCGCCTGGCACAGCCCGGACGATCGCTTCCACGTCACGCTTTACGGCCGCTACCAGGGGCCGGAATGGGCGACGGGCGGCGTGAACAACGCGCTCCGCTACAATTTCGGCAATTATTTCCTGGCCAATGGATCGATCGGCTATTGGCTGGGCGACGAGCGGCAGCACCGCTTCCAGCTCCGCATCGTCAACCTCTTCGACAAACATTATGCCGAGCGCTACGGCTATGGAAACCAGCGCTTCGGATCGGCCTTCAATCGTGGCGAGATCGCGCTCAACAGCCCGCAATATTTCTACGGCTATGAGTTCGAGGGCAAGCCGCGCAGCGTCTACGTTTCCTACACCACCAAATTCTGATCGTTCGGCCGGGCGGATCGCGCGATCCTGGATCGCGCGGTCCGTTCCGGATATCTGCTATCGCATCGCTGTCGGCGGCTTGCCCGTGCGATGCTCCAATCGGAGACTGTCGGATGACCTCGTCACGGCGTAATTTCCTGAAAGCTGCCGGCGTCGCCGGTTCCCTGGCCGCGATCCCCGCGAGCATCGGCCGCGCGCTCGCCATTCCGGCGCGGCGCACCACGGGCACGATCAAGGACGTGCGCCACATCGTCATCCTGATGCAGGAGAACCGGTCCTTCGATCATTATTTCGGCACGATGAAGGGTGTGCGCGGCTTTGGCGATCGCCACCCGATCCCGCTGCCCGGCGGCAAGCCGGTCTGGGCGCAGCATAATGGCGCGCGCGAACTGCCGCCCTTTCATCTGGATACGGAGCGGACCAACGCGCTGAAGGTGCCGGGCACCCCGCACAGCTTCGCCGACGCGCAGGCGGCGTGGGACCAGGGCAGGTTCGGCCGCTGGCCCAAGTTCAAGACCGATTATTCGATGGGCTATTATCGCCGCGAGGACATTCCCTTCCAGTTCGCGCTGGCGGAGGCGTTCACCATCTGCGACGCCTATCATTGCTCGATCACCACCGGCACCGATCCCAACCGCATCGTCTTCTGGTCGGGTTCCGCCTTCGATCCTGCGATGCGCGCCAGGGGCATCAATTGCCGCGACACCCATTCCGAACCCAACAACCTGCGCTGCTGGATCAAGGGCGCGCTGCCCGAGCCCGGCTACACCTATGCCGGCAACGCGCTCGAATGGCCGACGATTCCGGAAGTGCTGGAAGCCGCCGGCATCGACTGGCGCATCTATCAGGACCCCAACGACAACTGGACCGGCGCGATGCACGGCGGGCTGGCGTTCAGAGGGTTCCGCGAGGCGAAGCCCGATTCCGCGCTCTACCGGCGCGGCATGAGCGAATTCTCGCTCGAGCGGCTGGCGCAGGACGTGCGCGACGGCGCCTTGCCGGCGGTCTCCTGGGTGCTGCCGCCCAAGCAATGGTCCGAACATCCGTCGGCCTCGACGCCGATCGAGGGGGCTGCCTTCACCGCGCGCGTGCTCGATGCGCTCACCGCCAATCCGGACGTGTGGAGCGGCACGGTCTTCTTCCAGACCTTCGACGAGAATGACGGGCTGTTCGATCATCTGCCGCCCGCGGCCCCCCCGTCCTACAATCCCGACGGCAGCCTGGCCGGCGGCGCGACGCTGAGCCTGCCCGGCCATTATTTCGACGATCATGAGGATAAATACACGTCGCGCGACGATGTCGGCACCGGCACCACGCGCCCCTGGGGGCTGGGCCCGCGCGTGCCCATGTATGTGGTCTCGCCGTGGAGCAAGGGCGGCTGGGTGAGCAGCGAGGTGTTCGATCACACCTCGGTCGGCCGTTTCCTCGAGAAGCGCTTCGACATCACCATTCCCGCGATCAGCCCCTGGCATCGCGCGGTCTGCGGCGATCTGACCTCCTGCTTCGATTTCGCCGGCCCGGAGGATGCGGCCTTTCCCGCGCTGCCAGACGTCAGCAAGGCGACCGAGATCCTCGACGGCCATCTCCAGCGGCCCAAATTGCTGCCGCCGCGCGCACCGCAGGCGCTGTTCCAGGAAGCGGGCGTGCGGCGCTCGCGTGCGCTGCCCTATGCGCTGCATGTCGATGCCGGCATCGGCGGGGCGGGCGATGCGCTCAGCCTGTCCTTCGTCAACGAAGGCAGCGTCGGCGCGGTGTTCCATGTCTATGATCGCATCAATCTCGATCGCATCCCGCGCCGCTACACGGTGGAAGCGGGCAAGTCGCTCGCCGACCGGTGGATGGGGAGCGCCGCAGGTGAATGCGACCTGTGGGTGCTCGGCCCCAACGGCTTTCTCCGCCATGTGAAGGTGGTGCTCGGCAAGGCGGCCGGCCTGCCGATCCCGCAGGCCCGCTACGATCGCAAGGGCGGCGCGCTGACATTGGCGTGGCGCAATGCGGGCGACCGGCCGGCGACGGTCAGGCTGGGCGAGGACGCCTATGGCAAATCGCCCGCCCGGACGGTGACGGTTGCGGCGAAGGGGCAGGCGACGGAGCGCTGGCCGGTCTCCGAAACCCATGGCTGGTATGATCTGACGATCGCGATGGACGGCCTGGAGATGCGGCTGGCGGGGCGTATCGAAACCGGCCGTCACGGCATCAGCGACCCGTTGATGACGGCTTAGAATCGATCCGGACGCGCGATGGATTCGATCAATCCATCGCGCGTCCGGGATATTGTGATCGATTTTCTAATTCTCTCTGATGGACACGGATCGTTTCCCGCAGGCGCGTTACAGGCATAGTCTGCTGCCAGCGGGGAATCGGAGAGGAGCAATTCCATGGATGCGACGACAAGCGGCAGCCCATTGAGCGATCCGGGCAAGGAGCCCGCGGCACTGCGATCGCTGCTGGGCCGAACCAACCGGGACTGGTGGCCCAACCAGCTCTCGCTCGACATCCTTCACCAGAACGGCCTGACCGGCAATCCGATGGGCGACGGCTTCGATTATGCTAAGGCGTTCAAGTCGCTCGACTATGCGGCGGTGAAGGCGGATCTCCACGCGCTGATGACCGACAGCCAGCCCTGGTGGCCGGCGGATTACGGTCATTACGGCCCCTTCTTCATCCGCATGGCCTGGCACAGCGCGGGCACCTATCGCACCGGCGACGGCCGTGGCGGCGCATCGTCGGGATCACAGCGCTTCGCGCCGCTCAATAGCTGGCCCGACAACGCCAATCTCGACAAGGCGCGCCGCCTGCTCTGGCCGATCAAGCAGAAATATGGCCGCAAGCTTTCCTGGGCCGATCTGCTGATCCTGGCGGGCAATGTCGCGATCGAATCGATGGGCGGACCGGTCTTCGGCTTCGGCGGCGGGCGCGAGGACGTGTTCGAGCCCGAAAAGGACATTTACTGGGGCACCGAGGAAGAATGGCTGGGCGCCACGCGGATCGAGGAGGAATCGGGCAGGGCGCTCGAAAACCCGCTCGCCGCGATCCAGATGGGCCTGATCTACGTCAATCCCGAGGGGCCGGGCGGCAAGCCCGATCCGATGATGTCGGCGCGCGACATCCGCGAGACGTTTGCCCGCATGGCGATGGATGACGAGGAGACGCTGGCGCTGACCGCCGGCGGCCACACCTTCGGCAAATGCCATGGTGCCGGCGACGCCTCGAAGGTCGGCGCAGAGCCCGAGGGCGCGGATATCGCGCAGCAGGGGCTCGGCTGGCAGAGCGGCCATGAAAGCGGCGTGGGCGATCACACCATCACCAGCGGTCTCGAAGGACCGTGGACGCCGACGCCGATCCAGTGGTCGATGAACTATTTCCGCATGCTGCTCGACTATGAGTATGATCTGGTGAAAAGCCCGGCCGGCGCATGGCAATGGCAGCCCAGGGACCAGAAGCCGGAGGACATGGCGCCCGGCGCGCATAGCCCGGATCGGCGCGTGCCGACGATGATGACCACCGCCGACATGGCGTTCAAGGTCGATCCGAAATATCGCGAGATATCCGAACGGTTCCGCGCCAATCCCGACCAGTTCGCCGATGCCTTCGCGCGTGCCTGGTTCAAGCTGACGCATCGCGACATGGGGCCGAAGGTTCGCTATCTCGGGCCGGAGGTGCCGGCCGAGGACCTGATCTGGCAGGATCCGATCCCGGCGGTGGACCATGCGCTGATCGGCGATGCCGAGATCGCCGATCTCAAGCGCAGCATCCTCGCATCGGGGCTGAGCGTCGCCGACCTCGTCCAGACCGCATGGGCGTCCGCCTCCACCTTCCGTGGTTCGGACAAGCGCGGTGGCGCGAACGGCGCGCGCATCCGCCTGGCGCCGCAAAAGGACTGGGCGGTCAATCAGCCCGATCAACTCGCCCGCGTGCTCGGGGTGCTTGAAACCATCAAGGGTGATTTCGACGGTGCGGCGCAAGGCAACGTGAAGGTCAGCCTGGCCGATCTGATCGTACTGGGCGGCGGCGCCGCGATCGAAAAGGCGGCGAAGGATGCCGGCCATGACGTGACGGTGCCGTTCACGCCCGGCCGCGCCGACGCGACGCAGGAACAGACCGATGTCGAAAGCTTCGAGCCGCTGGAGCCCAAGGCGGATGGCTTCCGCAATTACCTGTCGGTGCGCTTCAGCGTGCCCACGGAGGAGTTGCTGATCGACCGCGCCCAGTTGCTCGGTCTCAGCGCGCCGGAGATGACGGTGCTGGTGGGCGGCCTGCGCGTGCTCGGCGCCAATCATGGCGGTTCACGGCATGGCGTGCTGACCGATCGGCCGGGCCAGCTCACCAACGACTTCTTCGTCAACCTGCTCGACATGGGCACGGCGTGGAAGGAAGTCAGCGATCGTGGCGACGAGGTGTTCGTCGGCACCTGCCGCGCGACCGACGCCGAGAAATGGACCGCCACCCGCACCGATCTGGTGTTCGGTTCGAACTCGCAGCTTCGCGCCTTGTCCGAAGTCTATGCGGCGAGCGATGCCGGCGAGAGTTTCGTCGCCGATTTCGTCGCCGCCTGGACGAAGGTGATGAACGCGGACCGCTTCGACCTCCGCGCCTGAGGGCGCGCGGCCCCTGCCATGGCTTACCCGCGCCATGGCAGGGGCGTCGTCAGAAGCGCTGCATGTCGTTCGCGATGATGACCGGCCCGTCATAGCGCCTGGCGATATCCGCCACATAAGGCAGCGCCGCGTCTTCCCTGGTGCCGGCCAGATGCGAGACGATCACCGCGCCTACGCCCGCGCGGCGCGCCATGTCGCCGATTTCGGCGGGCACCAGATGCTGTTTCTCGAAATGCTCCGCCCATTCGGCCTTGGCCTGCGGCGAGATGGTCTTCGAGAATGCCTCCAGCCTGACCAGCGTGTTGGGCAGATCGATCAGCTCCGCGACCAGCAGGTCCGCGCCCGCCGCGAGTTTTTCCACCGCCGGGGACGGGCCGGTGTCTCCGGTGAACACGATCGACCGGTCGGGCAGGTCGAACCGGTAGGAGAGCGACTGGTGCCGCGCATGTTCGGGGCTGCCGGGCGGAAAGCTGTAATGGCTGTTCACCACCGCCGAGACGGCGAGGCCGCCGATCCTGACGATTGAATTGTCGGTCAGCTCCACCACCTCGATATTCCGCGCGGGCGGAACATGGCGCTCGCCGGGCACGCCGTAGCGGACGGCCGCGCTCGGCTCCATCGCGGCGAGCAGCCCGTTCACCAGGTCCCTCGTGCCGCGCGGGCCATGGATGGTGAGCGGGCCGGGCGTGTCGAGCTGGAAGCGCAGGCCGAGCACGGCGAACAGCCCGCCGATATGATCGAAATGGAGATGGGTTAGGAAGATGCCGCGCAGCGAGGCGAAGCTTGCGCCGGCCGCCGCCATGGCGTCCGCCGCGCCATCGCCGCTGTCGATCAGGTAGGAGTCGGCGCCGTTGGTCAGCAGGTTGGCGGGCTGCGAGCGGATCGGGCTGGGCAAGGGGCCGCCAAGCGTGCCCAGGGTGACAAGTTCGAAACGGCCCGGCTGTTCGGCGGCGGCATGGGCCGGGGCCAGCCAGCACAGCAGCGCCGCCAGCAGGGCAAGACAGGTGCGTGTCATGCCGCCTCTCCCGAGATCGCGAGCGTCGCCGATGCCGTCGCGAGCAGCCGTCCGCCGCCTTCGATCCGTGCTTCGGCGAAGATCAGGCGCCGGCCGGCCGAAACGATCCGCCCGCGCGCGATGATCGGGCCCGTGGCGAAGGGGCGCAGGAAACTGGTCCTGAGCTCCGCCGTCCGCACATTGCCTCCACCGAGATGATGCATGGCGATGCGAGCCATCGCGACGTCCGCGAGCGTGAGATAGATGCCGCCATGGACGAGGCCGAGATCGTGATGATGGCGATCGTCGATGTCGAGCGCGACGGCGAAGCCATCGCCCTCCATGCCGATCAGGCGCAGGCCCAGCAGTGCGTTGAGGCCGCTCATCAGCGCGGCAGCTTCAGCAGGTTGGCGATGTTGTTGCGCTGGATCGCCGAGGATCCGCCCAGGATCGGCATCACCAATATGTCGCGGACATAACGTTCCATGTCGAAATCGCGGACATAGCCATAGGCGCCCAGGATCTGCTGGCAGGAGAGCACGATGTCGCGCGCGGTGTCGCACACGAACAGCTTGGCCATCGCGGTCTCCACCGCCGCCGGCTGATGCGCGTCGATCAGCGCGGCGGCGTTGTATGTCATCAGCCGGCAGGCCTCGAAGCGAGTCCGGGCGTCGGCGAGCATGTGGCGGATCGACTGGATGGTGCAGATCGGCTTGCCGAACTGGACGCGCTCCTGCGCATAGGCCCAGGCATCCGCGATGGCGCCGCGCGCGATGCCCAGCGCCATCGCCGCCACCTCGATCTTCTCGACGTCCAGGCCAGGCCCCACCAGCTTCGCCCAGCCCTGTCCGATGCCCTCCTCCCCGCCGACGACATTGGCGACGGGAATGCGGACATCGTCGAAGGTCACGTCGAACGTGCCGCCGCCCTTCAGCCCCAGCGTGTCCTGCGGCTCCAGCGTCACGCCCGGCGCGTGCGGCGGGATCAGCACGAGCGACAGGTTGCGGTATCGCTCCTCCGCCGGGCCGGTGCGGACCAGCGCATAGATATAATCGGAAATGGCGGCGCCCGAGCAGAAGCGCTTGCTGCCGCGGATCACCAGTTCGTCGCCGTCCCGCCGCGCCGTGGTGCGCACCGAGGCAAGGTCGGCGCCGACATCGGGCTCGGTGAAGCCATAGGCGAACATCAGCCCTTCCGATGCCACGCGCGGCAGCAATTCGCGGCGTTGCGCGTCCGATGCGACCTCGACCAGGTTGAGCCCGGCATAGCAGCTCGACTGGATATAGGCGCAGCCGACTGCCATGCTGCGCGAGCACAATTCCTCGATCGTCACGATCGTCGCGGTGATGTCGCGCCCGCTGCCGCCATATTGCTCCGGAACGGTCAGGCCGGTCAGCCCCAGTTCGGCGAGCTTCAGGTGAACCTCGCGCGGGAAATGATTCTCCTTGTCCCAGCGGCCGACCTTGTCGCGTGGCATCTCCTTGTCGATGAAGCGGCGCAACGTCTCGCGCAGCATGGTGATATGTTCCGCTTCGCCCGCCGCGTTCATCGATCGGTCTCGCTTCCTGGCCCGGTGATTGACTGGCTGGCGAGGCTAGGAAGCGCCTCCCTCACATCAAACTCGCAATCGGTCGCGATCCTGTAGGTCGCGATCCGCGCGCATGCGGCCGAGCGAAAGTGCAAGGCGATGCGAGTTCAAGCTGAGCGGGCGGGCCGATAGCCGGATCGCAGTTCGACGGGCGGCGCCGAAGCGTGGCCGTTCCCTCTTCGCCAATCGGGAGTCAGCCTTGCAGAAACGCGGCATCATGTCGTTCGGCGCCTATGTTCCGCGCCGCCGGCTCGATCGGAAGACGATCGCACAGGCCAATGCCTGGGCCAGCCCCGGACTGGTGAACGCCGCGCGCGGCGCCCGCGCGATGTGCGCGCATGACGAGGACAGCATCACCATGGCGGTGGCGGCGGGCAGGGCGGTGCCGTTCGCCGGGGCCGGCGACGCGCCGGTCACCGCGCTCCGCTTCGCGTCCACCACCATGCCCTTCGCCGACCGGCTGAACGCCACGCTGATCGGCGAGGCATTGTCGCTGCCCGCGACGATCCGCACGGCCGACCTGTCCGGATCGCTGCGATCGGGCGTGGGCGCGCTGCTCGGCGCGATCGAGGCGGGCGGCGACGAACTCGTCATCGCGGCCGACAACCGGCAGGCGCGCCCGGGCAGCCCGCAGGAACTCAGGCTGGGGGACGGCGCCGCCGCCATCCTCGTCGGATCGCGCGACCTGATCGCCGAATATGTGGCGTCGCAATCGGTCTCGGTCGATTTCAACGATCATTATCGTTCGCGCGACGCCCGGTTCGATTATGTGCTGGAGGAACGCTGGGCGCGCGAGCTCGGCCAGTTCGGGATCATCCCGCCGCTCGTCTCCGCCTTGCTCGAAAAGGCGGGCGTGGCCGCGGCGGACCTCGGCCATTGCGTGTTCGCGCATTTTTCGGCGCAGGAAGCGCAGGCGGTGGCGAAACGCTGCGGCATCGCCGCCGAAGCCGTCGTCTCGGATCTGCATGGCGAGGTGGGAGACACCGGCACGGCGCATCCGCTGCTGCTGCTGACCAAGGCGTTGCAGGCGGCCGCGCCGGGCGAATTGATCCTGCTGCTCGGCTATGGCCATGGCGCGGAGGCGATCCTGCTGCGCGCCACCGACCGCATCGGCGAGGCCCGCGCGATGACCGGGGCCGATGCCCAGGTGGCCAGCGGCGTCGCCGACCGCAATTATCTGCGCTTCCTCTCCTTCAACGGCCTGCTCCAGATGGATTGGGGCATGCGCGCGGAACGCGACAACCGCACCGCGCAATCGGCCTTTTTCCGTCATCGCCAGACCGTCACCCAGGCGGTGGGCGGGCGCTGCGCCGCGTGCGGCACGCCCCAGTTTCCGCGTTCGCGGGTGTGCGTGAACCCCGAATGCCATGCGACCGACACACAGGAACCGGAAGCCTTCGCCGACAAGCGCGCGACCGTGAAGTCCTTCACCGAGGACTGGCTGGGCCTCTCGTTCAATCCGCCGCTGATGTACGGCAATATCCGCTTCGAGGGCGGCGGCGTCGCCATGCTGGAGTTCAGCGATTTCGAACCCGGCGAGCTTCATGTCGGCGCGCCGCTGGAACTCGCCTTCCGCATCAAGGACGTGGACGAGAAGCGCGGTTTCCGCCGCTATTGCTGGAAAGCGATCCCGCCCCGCGCCGCCACCGCACCATCCACATCGCAGGAGTCGGCCCATGGCTGAGGGTATCCGGGACAAGGTCGCCATTCTGGGCATGGGGTGCAGCCGCTTCGGCGAACGCTGGGATTGCAGCGCCGAGGACCTGATGGTCGAATCCTTCGCGGAGGCGCTGGCCGATGCCGGGATCGAGCAGGATCGGATCGAGGCGGCGTGGTTCGGCATGTCGGTCGACGAACATGGGCTCGGCAAGTCCGCGCTGTCGCTCACCTCCGCGCTGCGTCTGCCCAATATCGCGGCGACCCGCGTCGAGAATATGTGCGCCACGGGGACGGAGGCGCTGCGCGGCGCCGTCTATGGCGTCGCCTCCGGCGCCTATGACATCGCGCTCGCCATGGGTGTCGAAAAGCTGAAGGACACCGGCTATGGCGGCCTGCCTGAACGCACAAAGGGCACGTTCGAGGATCTCTGGTTCCCCAGCGTCACCGCGCCGGGCAGCTTCGCCCAGTTCGCCAGCGCCTATGTCGCGCGCCACGGCATCGACATGGACGGGCTCAAGGAAGCGATGGCCCATGTCTCGTGGAAGAGCCACGAGAATGGCGCGCGCAATCCAAAGGCGCATCTGCGTTCGCGCGTCAGCAAGGAGAAGATCCTGGCCGCGCCGATGATCGCCTATCCGCTGGGCCTCTATGACTGTTGCGGGGTCAGCGACGGATCGGCCTGCGCGATCGTCACGACCCCGGCGATCGCGGAGAGGCTGGGGCGCACCGGCCCGCTCGTCACCGTCAAGTCGATGCAGCTCGCGCTCAGCAACGGATCGGAAGTCGGGTTCGACGGCTGGGACGGCAGCTATGCCGTGACCACGCGGCTGGCCGCCCAGCGCGCCTATCGGGAGGCCGGCATCCGCGACCCGCGCGCCGAGCTCGACCTGATCGAGGTGCATGACTGTTTCTCGATCACCGAACTGGTGACGATGGAGGATCTCGGTCTGGCCGATCCGGGGCAGGGGTGGCGCGCGGTGCTGGCCGGCAGCTTCGACAGCACGGGCCAGGTGCCCTGCAATATCGACGGCGGCCTCAAATGCTTCGGTCATCCGATCGGGGCCACCGGCCTGCGCATGGCCTATGAGGTCTATCAGCAGCTTCGCGGCAATGCGGGGGAGCGGCAGCTCGGCAGCCCCCGGCTTGGCCTCACCCACAATCTCGGCGGCTATCCCAACAAGAATGTCTGCAGCATCTCGATCCTCGGGACGTGCTGAGCTTGACCAGAATGACAGGACTTCCCGCATGAGCGAACCCTATCGGCTGGACGGCCGCACCTATATCGTCACCGGCGGCGCGCAGGGCGTCGGCCGCGCCCTGGTCGAATTCGGCCTGGCGCGCGGTGCCAATGTCGTGATGGTCGATATCAACACGGCGCTGCTCGATCAGGCGGCCGCCGAGATCGCGAACCCCAGGTTGCTGGCGCTGACCGTCAATGTCGCGGTCGAGGCGGAGGTGGAAGCGATGGCGGATCAGGCCGTCGCGCGCTTCGGCGATCTGCACGGGCTGATCAACAATGCCGGCATCGTCCGCGCCGCGATGGCGCACGAGATGGAACTCGCCACCTGGCAGCAGGTGATCGACGTCAACCTGACCGGGGCGTTCCTCTGCCTGCGCGCGGTCGGCCGCAGGCTGATCGACAGGGCCGGTCGCGGCGATCCCGTGTCTGGGCGGATCGTCAACATCTCCTCGGATGCCGGGCGCCGGGGAACGATCGGCCAGATCAACTATGGCGCCGCCAAATCGGGCGTGCTCGGCCTCACCATGAGCGCGGCGCGCGAATGGGCGCGCCACGGCATCACCGTGAACAGCATCTGCTACGGCGTCGTCGAAACGCCGATGACCGACACCATCCGCACCGAGAAGTTCCGTGACCGCTATCTGCGCCAGATCCCGCTGGGCCGTTTCTGCGACGCGGCCGAAGTGGCGCCCGCGACATGGTTTTTTCTGACCGACGCCGCCAGCTACATCACCGGCCAGCACCTCTCGGTCGATGGCGGTTTCCACATTGCGGCCTGAGAGTCCGTTTGAGAAAGCCGGTACCGGCCCGCTCCCTCACCCCGATGGGTTGGTCATCGAACGGGCGGGCGCGATCCTGCACATCCGGCTGGACCGGCCGGCGGCGCGCAACGCGCTCACCCCGGCCATGTATGACGGCATGCGCGCGGCGATCGCGGCGGCGTCGGCCGACGAAGCGATCAGGGCCGTCCTGGTCACGGCGGCGGGTCCCTCCTTTTGCGCGGGCAATGACGCGGCCGGTTTCGAACGCGTGCGCCACCTGCCCAGGGACGAGCGCCCCGGCTACCGGTTCATGACCGCGCTGCTCGATTGCCCGAAGCCTCTTGTCGCGGCGGTCTCGGGCAATGCGGTGGGCATCGGCGCGACGATGCTGCTGCATTTCGACCTTGTCTATTGCGCGCCGGGCACGCGTTTCCACCTGCCGTTCACGCGGCTGGGGCTCGTGCCCGAATTCGCCTCTTCCTATCTGCTGCCGCGCATGGCGGGCCATGCCCGCGCCGCGCGGTGGCTGCTGCTCGGCGATCCCATGGATGCGGGGGATGCGCTCGATATCGGCCTCGTCACCGAATGCGTCACCGATATGTCCCCGGATGACCATGCGCGCGCGGCGGCCGAGCGGCTGGCCGCGCTGCCCGCGGCGGCGGTGGCGTCGAGCCGGGCGCTGATGCGCGCGCCGAAGCGGCGTGACGTCGCGGAGATCATGGCGACCGAGATGGACCGGCTCTCCGAACGGCTGGCGAGCGAGGAGACCCGTGCTCTGATCGCGAGGCTGGCGTCGCCGAACCGGAAATGAGCCCAATGCGAGGTGCTCGGCCGATGCGCTCTGATAGCCTGCCGGAAACAGCCCCGCCGTCAAAGCGGCCGTCGCGGCGATCTCGGGATGAGGAATGACCATGGGTATTGATTACTCCCCCTATAACGAGGCGCTGTGGGCCGATCCCTGGCCCATCTATGCCCGGATGCAGGACGAGGCGCCGGCCTGTTATATTGAGGATCTCGACTGCTGGGCGCTGTCCCGCTTCGAGGATGTCTGGCAGGCGAGCATGGATCGCGCGTCCTTCACCGCCAGCCATGGCACGTCGACCGACGCGCTGTTCCTGTCGTCCGATCCGCCGCCGGCGGTGTTCCTGTTCATGGATCCGCCCCAGCATGCGAAACACCGCAACCTGATCGCGCGCGCCTATACCAAGGACAAGATCGCGACGATCGACGACCATGTCCGCCAGGTCGTCCGTCGGCTGATGGCGCCGATGCTGGAGGAGGGGCGGCTCGACGTCCATCGCCTCGCCAGCCGCACCGCGCTCGAGATCATCGCCGCCTTTGTCGGGCTGAGGATCGAGGAGGTGCTGCGGATCCGCGACTGTATCGATCGTTTCTACACGCGCGAGCCGGGTGTGCGCGGCACCACCGAGGCGGGCGGGCGGGCCTTTGCCGAGGCGCATGATTATATCGTCGGCCTGATCGAGCAGTATCGCCGATCGCCGCCGGCCGAACACAGCCATATCGTCGCCTGGCTCAATGCCGGTTTCGACGAGGGGCTGAGCGTCGACCAGCTTTTCTTCAACATCTTCGCGATGATCATCACCGGATCGGATACGGTGCCGCTGTCGACCGCGGGATGCATCTACCAGCTCGACCGGCATCCCGATCAGCTTTCGGCGTTGCGCGACGATCCGGCGCTCGCCGCCGGCGCCTTCGAGGAAGCCGTGCGCTTCGATCAGCCGACCAACCTGCTCGGCCGCCGGCTGGTGCGCGACCTGCCGCTCCATGGCGAGACGATGCGCGCGGGGCAGTCGGTGCTGTTCCTCTACGCCGCCGCCTGCCGTGACGGGCGCGAGTTCGCCGATCCGCATCGTTTCGATATCCGGCGAATCCAGCGGCGCAACCTGTCGTTCGGCACGGGCCTGCATTTCTGCCTGGGCCAGCATCTCGCCCGGCTCGAAGGGCGCATCCTGATTGAGGAGATGCTGGGCGCGATCGATGCGTTCGAGGTCGAGCGCGACGGGTGCCGCCGCATCGTCGGCGAATTCCTGCAGGGCTTCAATTCGGTGCCGATCCGTTTTCGTCCTCGTTGAGGAAGGGCGATGCGCGTGTTCGTATGGATTCCGGCTTTCATATCGCTGCCGCCACCAGATCCGCTCGGGCTGAGCCTGTCGAAGCCCTGTCCTTCTCCTTCGAGCCAAAGGAAAAACAGGGCTTCGACAGGCTCAGCCCGGACGGTTGGAGGGCTTGTGCGTTATCCGGACGCCAAGTGTGCCGGGCATTTCCCGTTCAATCATTCGCTTCTCCGAAAGCCCGGACACCTTTGCGCGAACGCGAGAATGAGGTGATGGGCGTTTGCTCGCTCGTGCATGTCGGAAATCGCCTGAACCTCTTCGATGCCGGGCGAGACGCGTCATGGCGGTGAGGCAGGTCGGCCTGGACGCCGTGCCGGTGCTGCTGGCCCGGTCCGAACGGTTGTTCATGCCCGGCACCAGCGGCGAACCCGCCGCGCTGCATGCACTGGCCGCGACATCGCCGGAGAGTTTCGCCCATCTCTCCGTGCTGACCTCGTTCGTGTCGGGCCTCAATCGCTTCGACGGGCCGGCGCTTCGCGCCTCCGGTAATGTCACCGGCTTCTTCCCGGCCGGGCGCGGCGGGCCGGCGCGCTATCGGCAGCTTTGCGCGACCTATTCGGGCATCACGCAAGAGATCGGCCGGTTCGCGCCCGACATCCTGTTCGTTCCCGTCAGCCCGCCCGATCGCGCCGGCATGGTCTCGACCGGGCTGTGCGCCGAGTTCTTCGAAGCCGCGATGGCGAGCGCATCATGCCGGGTCGCGCTCATCCAGCCCGATATGCCCGTTCTCCCGGATGGCCTCGCTTTCGCGCTGGACGCCTTCACCCATGTCGTTCGTGACGGTCCGGCGGCGCCGGCGGTCCATGAGGGCGCGGATGGCGGCGATCCGGTGGCCGATGCGATCGCCGGCCATGTCGCGCGGCTGATCCGGGACGGTGATACGGTGCAGGCGGGGATCGGCCGGATACCCGCCCGCGTCTTCGCGCGTCTCACGGGGCGTCGGCGATTGCGGCTCCATTCGGGCCTGCTGAGCGATCCGCTGCGTATCCTGACGGAAGCGGGCGCGCTCGATCCCGACAGTCCGGTCTGCTGCGCCACGATCGTCGGATCACGCGGCTTCCAGCGCTGGCTCGATGGTCGGCCGGGGATCGCGCTGCGCGCGATCGCCCACACCCATGGCTTTGCCACGCTCGCCGCGATCGACGGGTTCGTCGCGGTGAATTCGGCGCTGGAGGTCGATCTGTCCGGTCAGGTCAATGCGGAAAGGGTGGGTGGCAGAGCCGTGAGCGCGCGCGGTGGCCTGCCGGATTTCGCGGCGGCGGCACACCGCTCGCGGGGAGGGCTGTCGATCGTCGCGCTCCCATCGACGGCGAACGGGCGCTCGCGCATCGTCGCGCGGCTTGGGGCAGGTGTTCCGGTCAGCGTGGCGGGGCATGATGTCGATATCGTCGTCACCGAACATGGCGCCGCCGATCTGCGCGGCAAGGACGCGGAGGAAAGGGCGCGCGCGATCGTCGCGGTCGCGGCGCCAGAACAGCGCCGCGACTTGTTGGCAACATTAGAAGCGTAAGGGCAGGCCGAGCTCGCGACGCGCAATGATGTTCTTCTGGATCTCCGATGATCCGGCGCCGATCGTATCGAGCGCGGTCGCGCGGTAGGACCATTCCCATTTGCCGGCGGCGGGCGCCTGCGGGTCGGCCTTGTGGAGCAGGCCGTCCGCGCCCAGGCTGTCCAGCGCGAAATCGGCGATCCGTTGATGCAGGCCCGTGCTGTAGAGCTTGCACATCGCGGCCTCGACCGTCGGCACTCCCCCTTGCGATGAGGCATGGATCACCCGGCGCTGCAGCATCTTCGACAGTTCGACATCGGCCGTCAGGCGGGCCAGTTTCCGGCGGACATCGGGGCGGGCGGCGATCGCCGGGCGGTTGTCGCCCTCGGCGCAGAGCAGGGTGCGCAGCGCCTTCAATTTCTCTTCGAGCGGGCTGAAGGTGTAGAAGGTGAAACGCTCATAATCGAGCGCCTCGCAGATATAGGTCCAGCCCTTGTTGACCTCGCCCACCACATAGTCGTCGCTGACGAAGACATTGTCGATGAACACCTGGTTGGTCACATGCTCGCCCATCGTCTCGATCGGATGGATGGTGATGCCGGGCTGGTCCATCGGCAGCAGGAACAGGCTGATGCCCTTGTGCTTCGGCGTGTCGAAATCGGTGCGCGCGGCCAGCCAGTACCAGTCGGCGAAATGCGCCGATGTCGTGAACATCTTCTGGCCGTTGAGCTGCCAGCCATTCTCGACGCGATCGGCGCGCAGCCTGAGCGCGGCGAGGTCCGATCCGGCATGCGGTTCCGTATAGCCCAGCGCGAACTCGACCTCCGCCTTCAGGATGCGCGGCAGGAATTCGTGCTTCAGCCTGTCGGAACCGTGGCGGATCAGGGTTTGCCCGACACAGCCCACGCCCTTGCCGATCAGCGGGGCGCCGACGCGGGACAATTCCTCGTTGAGCAGATATTCGTAGATGCCGGGCCGGCCCTGCCCGCCATATTCGCGAGGCCAGGAGAGGCCGAGATAGCCGCGCCGCGCCAGTTCGCGGTTGAACGCCTTGCGCGCGGGGGTGTCGGCCAGGATCGAATCGGATTCCCGTTCGGGGCACATGATATCGGCCGCGTCGGGCCATTGCCTGACCTCGTCCAGGAACGCGCGGACTTCGCCGATGAATGCCTGTTGATCCGCGTCGAAATCGAAATCCACCCCAAGCCTCCGGTCTATTTCGTGAGATATTTGACGACCGGGTCGGCGATATGATCGACAAGCTGTTCGTCGGTGATGAGGATCGAATTCTCCTCGAGATAGGCGTCGATGCTGCCCACCACGAGATGCTGGGCGACGAACATGGCGATCTCCAGATCCTCCACCATGATCTCGTCGCGATGCTGGTGGTAGAAAGTGCGCACCGTGTTGTAGAGGAATTTCTCGGTGGTCACGCTGCGCGAGAGCCGGCCGAGCTTGGGCACCTGGCGTGGCAGCAGCATGAAGATGAAATTATGCTCGCGCCGGGTTTCCAGGATCACCGCGATGATCGTCCGGATCGCCTCCGGCAGCGGCTTGCCCATATTGGCGAGGATGCATTCGCGCAGCACCTCCGTCGCCTTGGACACCGCGTTTTCGACGAGTGCGGCGGCGATCGCCTCCTTGCTGGAGAAATACTGGTAGAGCGATCCGATGCTGACGCCGGCGACCTCCGCGATATGGTTGGTCGTGGCGGCGTCGTAGCCGCTCTTGATGATGATCGACTCGGCGGCGCCCAGGATGCAGTCGACGGTGAACTGCGCCCTTTGCTGCTGCGGAACCTTGCGCGGCGAGAGTTCTGCGATCTGATGCTCCATCACGGCTTCCCTCCTGTTTCCGTCGATCGGAAGCGTCCGGTTTCGCCCGGATCTGAACGGTTTCCGACAGGAGATCATTAAAACTGAAAAAAGCTCACATTAAAGTCGTATTTTGCGATGGCGCGGGCTTGAGCGTTCCAAGGTGCGGATGCGTCAGCATCCCTGCACCTTGATATCAAGGCTCGATGAAGCCGAGATCGGCCTGGATCATCGATCCGTTCACCACTGGATTGTGCGCGGCGTGGAACAGCAGTTCGGCGATCTCCCCGGGCGCGATCAGGCGCTTTTGCGTGACCAGCGACGCAAGATGGCTCAGCGCCTCGCCGCCATAGCCCTGCAGCATCTCGGTATTGGTGAAGCCGGGGCAGATGCAGGCGGTGTGGATGCCGGTTCCGGCCAGATCCTGCGCGGTGCTGCGCATCAGCCCGGCCACCGCGTGCTTGCTCGTTGCATAGGCGGCCATGCCGCGCGTGGCACGCTGGCTGAGCGTCGATCCCACATAGAGGATCGACGAACCCGGCCGCATCAGCGGGAGCACGATACGATTGAGCGCGGCCGGCGCCACGACATTGATCTCGAGCGCGCGGCGCAGGCCGGCGATGTCGATCTCGGCGGTGCCGCCCGGCACCTGCAGGGCGCTGTTGTGGATCAGGCAGATGGAGTCGCTTTCGCCGATCGCCGCGCGCAGGGGTTCGGCCGCGGTCTCCGCCCATGCGGGATCGGCGAAGTCGGCCGCGATATCGGTGACGTGGGGAAGCGCGGCCGGCGAGCGCGACAGATTCACGATGCCGTAGCCTGCCTCGGCGAAGCGGCTGGCGGTCGCATGACCGATGCCCCGGCTGCCGCCCGTGATCACCAACGTCTTGCCGGACATCATTCCCCTCCATTCCCGATCTGCATCAATTCGATGACATTGCCGTCCGGATCGGCGATGAGCGCCGCCCGCACGCCGGGGTGGGGCTCCACGATAGGCTGGACGATCCTCGCCCCCGCCCGGGCGCATTCATCGATCACCGTGGCAAGGTTGTCGATCAGTATCGCGCAATAGCGCAGGCCGGTGACGGCGGACCATTGCGCATCGCCGGCCGGCCGGGGCGTCGCCGCCGGAATATAGAGGCGAAGCGTCGATTGCCCGCAACCGATGCGGCGGATCCGCGCGCCGTCCGGCAATGTCACCTCTCCGGTCAGCGGCAGGCCGAGCAGACCGCTGTAAAAGCCGATCATCGCATCCTCATTGGCGGTGACGATGCCGAGATCGATGCTGTCCCTGGCCAGTTTGACGCCCATGCTTCTTCTCCGTTTAGCGCCGCAGGACCAGCGCGCCATTGGGCGTGCTGTCGCAACTGCTCACCAGGCAGTTCGCGGCACCGGCGACCTGGTTGACCGCGCTGCCGCGCAATTGCCGGACCGCCTCCGTCACCAGGTTGGCGCCGTGCAGATAGACTTCGGACAGGCTGCCGCCCGCCGTGTTGACGGGCAGGCGTCCGCCCCGGCCGGTTTCGCCGGCGGCGACGAAGCGCGCTGCCTCGCCACGCCCGCAAAGCCCGTAATTCTCCAGCGAGAACAGGACGAGCGGCGAAAAGGCGTCGTAGATCTGCGCGGCATCGATGTCGGCCGGTGCGATGTCGGACTGCCGCCAGAGATTGCGGGCCGCCGCCGCCGAGGACGAAATGAAGGGATCTTTCCCGTGATAATCGGTCATCAACTGATGCTCGCGGCTCATCCCCTGTGAAAAGGCATGGACCAGCACCGGCCTGTGCCGCAGGTCGCGCGCGCGTTCGGCGCTGGTGATGACGATCGCGATCGCGCCGTCGCTTTCCAGGCAATTGTCGAACAGGCAGAGCGGATCGGCGATCATCCGTGCGTCGAGATAGGCGTCCAGGTCCAGCGGCTTGTCGCGCATCAGCGCGTCGGGATTGGTGTTGGCATAGGCGCGCTGCGCCAGCGCGACGCCCGCCAGGTCTTCGCGGGTGGCGCCATGGTCGTGCATGTAGCGGCGCATGAGCATCGCCACCTCGTCGGCGGGGCGCGACAGGCCGTGCGGGCGCGACCATTTCCAGTGATCGTCGATGCGCGGCTGCACTCCGGCCCATTGGCGTTTCGACGGATCACCGCGCTTGCGCGATCGCCACACGACGCCGACCCGGGCGATGCCGAGCGCGATCGCCGCGCAGACCTGCCCGATCGCGCCGCAGATCGCGCCGCCGCCATGCGCGACCTGACTGAAGAAATGCAGCTCGCCGAACCCCAGATTGCGGGCGATCTCGAACTCGGGCGTCGTTTCCTGGGTGAAGCAGCCGAGCGCGTCCACCTCGTCCGGCGCGATACCGGCATCGTCGAGCGCGGCGCGGATCGCGATGCAGGCAAGCTGCAATTCGGTTTCGGGCAGTATCTTCGCGAAGCGCGTCTGCCCGATGCCGACGATCGCGGTGCGATCCTTGAGCCCGGTCACAATTTCGCGCCCGGCGCTACGACGCCGCCATGAAAGGGATAGGGCTGGCCCAGCATGCCGAGCGCGCCGAATTCCCCGGCGAGCTGGCGCGTGAACTGTTCGGCGAGCGCTTCGATCGTCCAGCCGCCTTCGCGGATCAGCGTCTTGCCATAATGGGGCTGCACCATGTGCGAGACCCGCTCGCCGCCCGAACCGAAGACCTGCCCGCTGACCCCGGCGGCCAGATCGCTGCACAGAAAGACGACGAGCGCGCCGTTCAGCGCCGGATCGACATAGGGCAGGGGCACCGATCCGCCCGCGAAACTGTCGGACATGCGGGTCGTGCCGGTCGGGCCGATCGCGTTCACCCGGATGCCGTGGCGCGCCAGTTCCAGCGCCCATGTGTAGGTCATCGATGCGATCGCGCCCTTGGCGGCTGCATAGTTGGTCTGGCCGAAGCTGCCGAAATGCGCGCCCGAGGTGGTGTTGACGATCGCGCCGCCGCGCCCGCTGTCGCGCATCGCCAGCGCGGCCGCCTGGCCGCACCAGAAACTGCCCTTCACATGCACGGTCCAGACCGCGTCGAATTCCTCGTCGGTCATCCGCAGGAAGGTGCGATCGCGCAGATTGCCGGCGTTGTTGACCAATATGTCGATCGAGCCGAACCGCTCGATGCAGCGCGCGACAAGCGCCTCGGCGCCTTCGCGGCTGCCGATGCCGATCGCGCCGCTTTCGGCGATGCCGCCCGCCGCACGGATCTCCGCCACCACCTGATCCGCGACCTCGGCATCGATGTCGTTGACGATCACCTTCGCGCCCGCCGCCGCTAGCTGCAGGCAATGGCCGCGCCCGATCCCGCGCCCGCCACCCGTGACGATCGCGGCTTTTCCTTCAAGCAGGTTCATGCTGTTTCCCGTTTTCCTGCGCGGCGGCGACTTTCCCAATCTCCGCCAATTGCTGTTCGAGCGATTGTCTTTTCTGACGGACCGCATCGATCGAGGCGTCCTTCACCGTGTCGAAGCCGCGGATCCGTTCGGGCAGCGCGGCGATCTCGATCGACAGCGCCAGCCGGTCCGCCGTCAGCGTCCCGGCGAGCCGTGCGATGTCGTGCTCATAGTCCGCGATCAGTGCGCGTTCGGCGCGGCGATGCGCGGCATGGCCGAATGGATCGAGGATCGTGCCGCGCAGGCGCCTGCCATGCGCCAGCAGCTTCAGCAGCGGCGTCATCCAGTTGCCGAAGCGGCGCTTGGGATAGCGGCCGGTCAGTGGATCGCGCCGCTGGAACAGCGGCGGCGCCATATTATATTCGATGCGGAAATCGCCTTCGAATTCCTCCGCCAGCGTCGCGCGGAAGGATGGCGCGGTCAGCAGTCGGGCGACCTCATATTCGTCCTTATAGGCCATCAGCTTGAAGTGATTGCGCGCGACCGTCCTGGCGAACGCGTCGCCGCCGCCCAGTCCTTGCCCGGCGTCGCGCGCCCGCTGGACCAGCCGGCGATGGCGCTCGGCATAGCGGGCATCCTGATAGTCGCCGAGCTCCGCGACATTGCGGGCGACGATCGCGTCCAGGCTTTCCGGTGCAGCGTCGGCCGCCGGGGGTGGCGTCAGGAGCGCGGAAAGGCGCTCCGGCTCGGCGGCGGCGATCCGCCCCCAGGCCAGCGCCTGCCGGTTCATCTCGACGGACGCGCCGTTGAGTTCGATCGCCCGGTCGATCGCGGCGAGCGAGAATGGCAGCCAGCCGCGCTGGGCGGCATAGCCGACAAGCATCAGGTTCACCGCCACCTCGTTGCCCATCAGGGCATAGGCCATGCGGTTCGCCGCGACGAACTCGACCTGACCGGTGCGTGCGCGGATCATCTCCTCCATCGCGGCGGACGACAGGTTGAGGTCCGGATTGCTCGCGAAATCGGATGTGGGGGAGACATGATTGTTGACGATCGCGCGCGTATGGCCGGGCGACACGCTGCCCAGCATCGCCGGGCTGGCGGTCACCACGATATCGCTGCCGAGCACGAGATCGGCGCGCGCGATGCGGGTGGCGCGCAGCGCGTCGGGCGAGGCTGCGACGCGGACATGGCTGGCGACCGGGCCGTTGCGCTGGGCAAGGCCGGTCACGTCCAGCACCGAACATCCCTTGCCTTCCAGATGCGCCGCCATGCCCAGGATCGCGCCCAGCGTCACCACGCCCGATCCGCCGATGCCGGTGATGAGCAGGCTGAACGGCGCATCGACCGATGCGATGGCGGGGGCGGGCAGCGCGGCGGCGATCGCCTCGCCATCGCCCTTTGCCCCGGTACCCGCGCGCTTGCGCGGGCGGCCGCCACGCACGGTCACGAAACTGGGGCAATAGCCGTCGAGGCAGGACAGGTCCTTGTTGCAGGCCGACTGGTTGATCCGCCGCTTGCGGCCCAGCGCCGTCTCGACGGGTTCGATCGCGATGCAGTTGGACTGGACCGAGCAATCGCCGCAGCCCTCGCACACCCGGCTGTTGATGAAGGGGCGATGGTCGGGATCGACGGCCTTGCCGCGCTTGCGGCGGCGGCGCAGCTCGGTCGCGCAGCCCTGGTCATAGACGATCGCGGTGACGCCCGGCAGCTCGCGCAGGCGCCGCTGCACCGCATCGAGTTCATCGCGATGATGGATCGTGGTGCCGGGGGCGAAGCCGGCGTCCTTCGGATAATCGTCCGGCCGGTCGCTCACGACCGCGATCGCGCGGACGCCTTCGGCTTCGAGCTGCCGTGTCAGCACGTCGACGCGCATCTTGCCCGCGATTTCCTGGCCGCCGGTCATGGCGATCGCGTCGTTCACCAGGATCTTGTAGGTGATGTTGACGCCTGCGGCGGCGGCGGCGCGGATCGCCATCAGGCCCGAATGATAATAGGTGCCGTCGCCCAGATTCTGGAAGATGTGCGGCCGATCGGTGAAGGGCGCCATGCCGATCCAGGACGCGCCTTCGCCGCCCATCTGGAACAGGGTGGGCGTGTTCCGCTCGGGCAGGAAGGTCGCCATGCCGTGACAGCCGATGCCGCCGAACGCCATGCTGCCATTGGGCAGCTTGGTCGATCGGTTGTGCGGGCAGCCCGCGCAGAAGCTGGGCAGGCGGACGAGCGAGGCGCCGCCTGTCGCGGTGCCGGCGTCCTCCCGTGCGATCCGGTCGAGCGCGGCCGCCGCTCGGGCATCGCCGGTCAGCGCCACGATCCGTTCGCCGACGATCCGCGCGACGAGGCGCGGCGTGAGTTCGCCCTCGGCGGGGACCAGCGGGCGCCCGTCCAGGTCCTGCTTCCCCAGCAGCGCGGGGCGATCCTCAAGGTTGATCAGTTGCCGGGCGATCTGTTCCTCGATGACCGGGCGTTTCTCCTCGATGACCAGCAGTTCGCGATTGCCCGTCGCGAAGGCGCGCACGGCATCGGGTTCGAGCGGCCAGGGCATGGCGATCTTCATCAGCGACAGCCCCAGCGCGGCGCAGTCGGTCTCGCTCAGGCCGAGCTCTTCGATCGCCTGCATCACGTCGAGAAACGCCTTGCCGGAGGTGACGATGCCCAGTGTCCGGGCGGGCGCGTCGATGATCGTCCGGTTGAGCCCGTTCGCGCGGACATAGGCGAGAACCGCCGGCAGTCTTTCCTGATAGTGGCGCTTCTCGGCGGCGATCGCGGGCACGGCCCAGCGCGTGTTGCGCGTGCCGCGCCCCTCGTCCTCGACGGGCAGGGTGATGGTGACGCGGCCCGGATCGACATCGACCGAGGCGCTGCTCTCGATCGTGTCGGTCACGCATTTCATCGCGACCCAGCAGCCCGAATGACGCGACAGCGCGAAGCCGTGCAGCCCGTAATCGAGATAGTCCTGTACCGTCGCGGGATTGAAATAGGGCATGCCGAAATGGATGAAGGCGTGATCGCTCTGATGCGCGATCGTCGATGACTTGGCGCCATGATCGTCGCCGGCCAGCACCAGCACCCCGCCATTGGGTGCCGAACCCGAATAGCTGCCATGTTTCAGCGCGTCGCCCGACCGGTCGACACCCGGCCCCTTGCCGTACCAGATGCCGAACACCCCGTCGTAGCGCGCCTGCCCGGCGAGATGGACCTGCTGCGATCCCCAGACGGCGGTGGCGCCCATATCCTCGTTGATGCCGGGCTCGAAATGGATGTGGTGCCGCTCGAGCAGATCGGGCACCTGCTTCAGCGCGATGTCGTAGCCGCCGAGCGGCGAACCGGTATAGCCGGAGATGAAGCCCGCGGTGTTCAGGCCCGCCGCCAGATCGCGCTGCCGCTGCATCATCGGCAGGCGCACGAGCGCCTGCGAGCCCGACAGGAAGACGCGACCATGATCGCGGGTGTAGCGATCCTCCAGCCGATAGTCCGTGTCGATTCCGGCCATCGCCGTCATCGCGATCCGGCCTCCACCTTGTGGCGCGCGGCATCGCCGGCTTCCATCACCGCCTCCACCAGCCCGTCATGCCCCCAGACGTCGCCCTCGCAGAATTCGTTGGCGGTCCAGGTCTCGTCGAGGATCTTGCCCTCGCAGCCGATCTCGACATCGACGGTGCCGGGCGAACGCATATAGAATGAGAGCGTGCCGTCGTTGCGGTGGCGGCCGAGCGAGCTGACCGTTGCGAAGCCCAGCTTCTTGGCGCGGTCGAGCGCCTTGCCGACATCGTCGATGGTCTCCATCTCGACCATCAGGTGCTGAAGCGTGTTGCCCACGCCGAAATCGAGCATGGCGATGCTGTGATGGCGCGGATTGCAGCGCAGGAACTGGAGCGCGGCCTCCTCGCCATAGCGGATATAGTCGGAAAGCCTGAAGCCCAGCAGCCTTGTGTAGAAATCGAAACAGGCCGCCTGGTTGTCGACGAACAGGTTGACATGGCCCAGGCCCAGATGCCCGGCCAGGAAGCGCTGGCCCGGAACGGGCGACGCGAAATTATAGTCCGTCGTCGCCCCATAAAAGAATTCCAGCGCGTTGCCCGCCGGATCCTGCGTGAAGAACAGGCCGGTCACCGCTCTCGCCCGTGTTTCCTCCGGTCGCGCGGGTCGCACCTCATGGCCTTCGTCGCGCAGCATCCGCGCGCAGCGCTCCAGCGCGAGATGGTCTTCCAGCTCCAGCCCCATATACAGGAGCTCGCGGGCGCCGTCGGTGGGGTGGATCGCGATGCGCCATTGGCGATCGTCCATCTTGAGGAAGACGGTGCCGTCGCGCGCGACGCCGGGGATGCGGCCGTCCTCCGCCGGCCCCCAGCCTTCGCCCGGCACGGCGCGCGCCGGCATCATGCCCAGCATGTCGATGCCGAAGCGGAGCCAGGCGGCGGGATCGCTGCTGCCAAGGCCGATATATCCGAGCGCCTTCACCGTCATGATGCATTGTCCTTCGAAAGATCGGGGTTCACGGGCGTCCAGCAGGGCAGGGCGACGTCGTCCGCCATCGCCACGAAGCCGACGCGCACGGGTGCGCCGATCGAGAGCGTCGCGGGATCGACGCCGCCGAACATCGCGGCGCCGTCGCGCAGCAGCGCACCGACCATGCGGATGCCGGGAAAATCATCGAGCTCGACCAGCGCGACCGCATGGGGGGCGAGCGGCGCGAAAGCGGGCAGCAGCGGCGGATGCGCGACGGTGAAGGACCAGATCCGCCCCGTTCCCGCCGCGTCGCGCCAGCACAGATCGGTCGAACGGCACGCCGGGCACATTGCGCGGGGCGGATGCTGTGCATGGCCGCAGGCCCGGCACGTTTGCACGGTCAGCCGGCCGTCCCCGCACGCGCGCCAGAATCCGGCGTCGACGGGATCGTCGGTGACGGGCAGGGGAAAGGTCTCGATCATCGTCATACCGCCCTCAGCCCCGGTAGAGCAGCATCCAGTCGAAACACAGCGACGGCTTTTCGGCGCCGACGATGTGGATCGCGACCTGCACGGTCAGCATGGTGCCGCCCTTTTCGCGCGCCACCCGCGCGATCCGGGTGCGTCCATGGATTTGCGAGCCGGCGGGCACGGGGGCGATGAAGCGGACCTTGTCGAGCCCGTAGTTCAGCGCGCTCGCATGGCCGACGATCGCGTAATCGGCGCCGTTCTTGATGATGGTGGACAGGCCCAGCACCAGGAAGCCATGGGCGATGGTCGCGCCGAAGGGGCTTTCCGTCGCCGCGCGATCGACATCGACATGGATCCATTGCCGATCCCCGGTCATTTCGGCGAAGGCGGCGATCATCGACTGGGGCACGTCGAGCGCCTGGCTCCACGGGCCATAATCGTCGGACATGCGCGTCTCGAGCGTGGCGATGTCGTCGAACCGTATCTCTTCCATGGTGGTCAATGCCCTTCGGCGGCGTCGCGCCTGCTTGCGTTGAGAGTTGCGGTTTCCCGCCGTTCCTGCGCGACCGCCGCGCGCAGTCCGGCAAGGCTCGCCTGGTTCAGCGCGCGCTTGCACCCGGCGATCGCCGCGCCGTCGACCGCCGCGATCCGCGCGCCGAGCGCGATCGCGCCGTCGTGCAGCGCGTCGTCGTCCAGCACATCGCCGACCAGCCCGATCTCCAGTGCATGGGCTGCGTCCAGCGTCGCACCCGACATGAGGATCTGGCGCGCCCGGGCCGCGCCGACGATCGCGGGCAGAAGATGGGTCGATCCCATGCCCGGCATCAGGCCCAGCCTTGCGAAGGGAAAGCCGAAGCTGGCGCCGCGCCCGGCAAGGCGGAAATCGAACGACAGCAGCATCGTCGCGCCGATGCCCACCGCCGGGCCGTTGATCGCCGCGATGGTCGGCTTGGGCAGCGAGAACAGTTCCTCCGCGAAGCCGGCGACGAAATGCTCCTCGCCGATCGGCTTGCCGCGCCGGCTGAGCCGCCCGCCCAGAAAATCCCGATCCGCGCCCGCGCAAAAGGCGCGGCCCGCGCCGGTGACGACGATCGCGCCGATCGCACGGTCCGTGGCCAGTGCGCGGAAACCGTCGACCAGCTCGTCGCCCATATCGGGGGTATAGGCGTTCAGCCGATCCGGCCGGTCGAGCGTGATCAGCCCGACCGCGCCGGTCCGTTCGACGCGGATGGTGGTGGGCGCGGTCATCCGGCCGCTCGCGCGCCGGGCATCGCCGGATCGATCGTCAGCCGGGCGATCGCATCTTCCAGAACGGCATCGCCGCCGTCCAGCACTTGCCATTGCTTGGCGCGGCGGAAGAAAAGCTGTGGATCCGCCTCGCTGGTATAGCCGATGCCGCCATGGATCTGGATGGCGAGGGCGGAGACGCGGCGGAACATCGCGCCGGCCTGCAGTTTCGCGATCGCCGCCGCGGCTTCGAACGCCAGCCCCTGGTCGTGGAGCCAGGCCGCCTGATGGAACAGGGCCTGGCACCCCTCGATCTCGACGATCGCATCGGCCAGATAATGGGCGATCGCCTGGAAGCCGCCGATGGGCTGGCCGAACGCCTCCCGCGTCTTGGCATAGGAAAGGCTGATCTCATGGGCGTGCCGCGCCGCGCCCACTGCCTGAGCGGCCAGCGCGATATGGCCGCGCGCGGAGATTTCGCGCCAGCGACGCGGCAGATCGTCGATCGCGAGCAGGTTCTCCGTCGGCAGCGTGACCCCGGAGAATGTGACCTCGAAATAGGGTTCGGTGGCGAGATTGGCCTGATGGCGGATGGTGACGCTCGGCGCGTCGCGCGGCACCAGCAGCGCGGCCGGTTCGCCGCTTTCGTTGTCGCGGGCGATGACCAGCAGGGCTGATGCGATCGACGCGAACGGCACGAAATGCTTCATGCCGGAGAGGCGAATGCCATCGGGCGCGCGATCGAAGCGGCTGGCGCAATGCGCGATATCGGGCGTCTCGCCCGGCTCGGTCGCGGCGACCGCGACGATCGCCCCTTGCGCGATCTCCGCCAGCCAGTGGTCGCGCGGCGCGGCGTCATCGCTCGCCGCCAGCAGCGCGGCGGCGATGAGCGAGCTGGTGAAGAGCGGGGTGACGGCGAGCTGCCGCCCGAGCTGTTCGAAGACGAGCGCGGTGTCGAGCATGCCGAAGCCCAGCCCGCCCTGTTCGGGCGCGATCGGCATCGCCGGCACGCCGATGTCGCAGAGCTGTGCCCAGAAGACGCGATCCAGCCCGGCGGGATCGGTTTCGATCCGGCGCAGCGCCGTCAACGGGAACCGGCTCTCGCAGAGCTGGCGCACCGTGTCCCGCAGCAGATGCTGTTCCTCGGAAAGTCCCAATTCCATTGATGTCGCGCGCTCCAGGGGCTCGATATGCGGTGGACTGTGCGGGCTGGTGGCCTCCCCCCTCAACTCGGGTGGCGCTCACATTCCCGGCTGGTCATTCAAATGCGCCTGCGGCCTTGGAAATGTGCTCTTCCGCACATTTCCCAACAGGCTCTCGGTTCAGGGGCGCCATTCCCCGGGCGGGCAACGCCAGGGCGAGCGTGCGCTCGCATCGGCGGGCATTGCGAGCCGGACGGAGGCGGAGGTCAGCAGGGTGTCGCCTTGTTTCATCGCGACATCGAGCTGGATCCACGCGATCTGATCACCATCCGCTTCGACGGAGACGACCTGCCCGCTGAAATGGACCCGGCTGTCGGGGCAGATCGGCCGCCGCATCGAAAATCTCAGCCGGCCGATGCGGCCGATCGGCCCGCTCCAGTCGGTGACGTAGCGGCTGATCAGGCCCGCCTGGGTATAGTTGTTCATGATGATGTCGGGCAGGCCGGCATGCTGCGCGGCCTCCTTGTCATGATGCTGGGGTTGCCAATCCCGGCTGCCTGTCGCCCCGGCGATGATCATCTTGCGGGTGACGTCGATCAGGAGTTCGGGCAGTCGGTCCCCCGCCAGCGGCGCGATCGTTCCGCGCATTCGCGCGTTCATGCCGCCACCTTTCCATAAGCGAGGAAATGGAGGCGCTGGATGCCGGCAAGGCTGCCGTCCGGCTTGCGATACTGCACGTCGATCTCCCAGTTCCGGCCGGTGCCGAGCCGGGTCTCGCGCTCGGGGCCGACGCTGCGCAGGATCTGCTCCGCGCGAACCGATTCACCCGCGCGGAGCGGCGCGTGCAGCTCGAGCTCGACCTCGGTCACGATGCCGTTGCGCAGGCCAAGCGCGTCCTTGACCATGAAATGCAGTTCCAGCGTCCGCCGCGCCGGGCGATCGCGGCCGGGCATCCAGTCATGCTCGACCGCCCAGCTCGGCAGCATCGCCGGGGGCGCGATGACGCTGTCGGTCTGGTCGCGCGATGCCGTATAGTCCCAGTAAAGAAGATTTCCGTCTTCGATCGCGACACAGAAATTGGTCCAAAGACCTTGTTCGACGGTGACGACATGATCGACGATTATCATCGGTCGTCCGATCCAGTCCTTAATAATATCGGGAAGATCATCCATGCGATTTTCTCTGGTGATCGAAGGGATAAATGGGATGACGCCGATATAATGGCGCGATCGATCCGCCTGCAATTGGGTCAGCCCCGAAGACGACTGGAGTTGAGCCATATGCGAGCAGGTCAAGTCGCGCGTGCGCGCTATTCCTCCAGCCTCGCGGTCCCGATCGGGACGGAGAGCCGGAACCGGGGAGGAAAGACGTGCCGCTCAGCCAATCGCTTTGGCTTGCCGATGCCGCGCCATGCGTGGATCGCGACCGGGACGATCTTTCGCTTGGCGCTGCGCTCTCGCGCTCGGCCGCCGCCTGGCCCGATGCGGAGGCGATGGTCTTCTCGTGCCAGTCCGGCGTGGCGGAGACGCGCTGGTCCTTCGCCGAGCTTGACGAGCGCGCGACGCGGCTCGCTCATGCGCTGATCGCGGCGGGCTATCGGCCGGGCGAGCGCATCGCGATCTGGTCGCCCAATCACCCCAACTGGATCCCGCTCCAGTTCGCCATCGCCCGGGCCGGCATGGTGCTTGTCGCGCTGAACCCGCTCTATCGCGCGGCGGAACTGGACTATGCGCTGGCGGCCGCCGACGCGGTCGCCGTCTTTCATGACGAGTTGGCGGGCGGAGAACGGATGCGCGACATCGCCGGGGCGGTGCGGCGCAAATTGCCGTCGCTGCGCGCGCTTCATCATATCGGCGATGACGTCGATCGGATGATCGCGGATGCCGGCCCGGCGGGGCCGTTGCCGCCCGTCCAGCCCGCCGACCTGCTGATGATCCAATATACGTCGGGAACGACGGGCCGCCCGAAGGCGACTTTGCTGCCGCATGGCCCGATCGTCACCATCGGCGCGCGATCCTATCGCGCCTGGGGTTTCGGGCCGGGTGACCGGGTCTGTCACGGTTTCCCGCTGTTCCACGTCGGCGGCTCGGGCAATTCGACGCCCGGCGCGCTCGCCAACGGCGCGACGACGCTGCCCATCTATATCTTCAGGGCGGGCGAAGCGCTCGACATATTGGAGCGCGAGGCCTGCACCGGCTTCATCGGTGTGCCGTCGATGCTGACCGCGATGATGGAGGCCGATCCGGATCGCCGCCGCGATCTCTCCGCGCTGCGCAGGATCATCGTCGGCGGCGCCGCGGTTCCGGCGCCCTTTCTGGCGCGCTGCGAGCGCCATTTCGGCGTCGAGATGCTCAACGGCTATGGCCAGACCGAAAGCTGCGGCGTCTGCGCGACGGTGCGGCCGGGCGACCCCGCCGAACGCAAGACGCACAGTTCGGGCCTCGCTCTGCCGGGCGTCGCGTTGAAGATCGTCGATGGGGAGGGGCGGGTGCAGCCCTGCGGCGTGCCCGGCGAATTGTGTGTCGACGGCCCCGGCCGGATGATCGGCTATGGCGATCCAGAACAAAGCGCCCGCGCCTTTGACGCGGACGGCTGGCTCCGGACCGGCGACATCGCGACGATGGATGCGGAGGGTTATGTCGCGATCGTCGGCCGCCTGAAGGAGATGGTCATTCGCGGCGGCGAGAATCTCTATCCCGCCGAGATCGAGGCCTTTCTGCTCCAGCATCCCGATGTCGCCGAGGTCGCGGTGATCGGCCTGCCCGACGAGAAATATGGCGAGGAGCTGTGCGCGGCGATCCGCCCCGCACCCGGCGCCGCGCCCGATGCGGAGGCGATCCAGGCATGGATGCGCGCGCGGGTCTCGCGCTGGAAGGTGCCGCGCTACGTCGCCTTTGTCGACGCGTTGCCCGTCACCGTCTCGGGCAAGGTCAAAAAGCATGAATTGCTGCCCGAAATGGCGCGTCGATTTCTCGAAACACACCCCGTCTGACCTGAAAGGAAGGCAATGGACTATTCGTCGTACAAGGGACTGAAGATCGAGCGGAACGGACGGATATTGACCGTCACGATCGACCGGCCGGACGTGAAGAACGCGGTCAATCCGCTGATCCATGGCGAGTTCGCGCGAATATTCGGCGATATCGCGCAGGATCCCGATGTCGGCGTGGTGATCCTGACCGGGGCGGGCCAGGCCTTCAGCGCGGGCGGCGATATCGGCTGGCTGGCGGCGTTGCAGAGCGATCCCGCCGCCATGGTCGCGGCGATCGAGAACGACCGGCGCATCCAGAACAGCATGCTCGACCTGGAGGTGCCGGTCATCGCGCGCGTCGTCGGCCCGGCGGTCGGGCTGGGCTGCTCGCTCTCGCTGTTCTGCGACTTCGTCTATGCGACGCCCGATGCGCGCTTCGCCGATCCGCACGTCTCCGTCGGCCTTGTCGCGGGGGATGGCGGCGCCGTCATCTGGCCGCAGCTCATCGGCTATGCGCGGGCGAAGCGCTATCTGCTGACGGGCGATCCGATCACCGGGGCGGAGGCGGCGGCGATCGGGCTGATCACCGAGGCGGTGCCGCTCGACGAGATCGACGCCAGGGTGCAGGCGATGGCCGAGCGGCTGGCGGCAGGGGCGACCAATGCCATCAAATGGACCAAGGCATCGATCAATGCCGGGCTCAAGGTGACGGCCAACGCCATCATCGATCGCGCGGCGGCTTATGAGAATCTGACGATGCTGATGGAGGATCATCGCATCGCGGTGGCGGCGTTCCAGAACCGCTCCACCCCGCAATTCACCGGGCGGTGAGCGCGATGGCGGGGCTTGCCGGCCGGATCGGCGTCGTCACCGGCGCCGCGAATGGCCTGGGTCGCGCGCTCGCCGAGCAGTTCGCGGCATCGGGCGGCACGGTCATCGTCGCCGATCTCGACGGTGACGGCGCCGGCCGTGTCTGCGCCGGGATCGCCGCGCATGGCGGCTCCGCGATTCCGGTTGCGGTCGATGTCGCCGACGCCGCTTCGGTCGGGCGGCTCGCGGACATCTGCTTCGAGCGGTTCGGGCGCTGCGATATATTGGTGAACAATGCCGGGATCGCGGATTTCGGGCCATCGATCGACATGCCGGTCGATCGATGGCGGCGGGTCGTCGATGTCAATCTGATGGGTGTCGTCCACGGCGTCGCGGCCTTCGCGCCGCGCATGGCGGCGGCCGGGCAGGCGCATATCGTCAATATCGCGTCGATGGCGGGGCTGGTGCCGCTGCCCGGTTTCGGTGCCTATGTCGCGAGCAAATATGCGGTGGTCGGCCTTTCGGAGGTGCTGCATCAGGAACTGGCGCCGTCCGGCATCGCGGTTTCGGTCGCCTGTCCGGGCTGGATCGCGACGGGGATCCAGTCTTCCGGCGGATCGGACGAGGGGCCGGTTTTCAAGCCCGAGCTTTGCCGGGTGCTGAGCCCCGAAACGGCCGCCCGGATCATCCTGGAACAGGCGTTGGCAGGTCGGCCGCACATCTTCACCCATCCCGAATGGGAAAGGGAGGTGCGCGCCCAGAACGAGCGGATCATGCGCGCCATGTCCGCCGATATCGGGAGTTGATCGCCGACCGAGCCGAACCCGCAATCCAGACGAGTATAATGTGAGCAGGGCGGCACTTACGCATTTGATGGCTCAGGGAGGCGGCGAATGAAACCGGTCTCCCGCCGCATGCGCGGCAATCGCGACATGTGGACAGCTTAGACAAGAAAGGCCCATCAAGGCCTTTGGGGAGGAACAATGTCCGCTGAATTCCGCAAGCTTTTCTTCGGTGCGTCGCTGCTCGCGATGACGCCGGTCACCGGCGCATGGGCCCAGGCCGCGCCGGGCAACGATGTCGGGGCCGAGGATACGAGCGAGATCGTCGTGACCGCGCAGAAACGGTCCGAGCGGCTGGCCGACGTGCCGATGTCGATCTCGGTGGTGACCGGCGATACGCTCGCCCGCGCGGGCATCGTCGATGCCTCGCAGCTCGTTCAGGCAGTGCCGGGCTTCAACTATCAGCAGGGCGCCTTCGGCACGCCGATCTTCTCGATCCGGGGCATCGGCTATAACGACAATTCGACCTCGGCCGGCCCGGCGGTCAGTGTCTATACCGATCAGGTGGCGCTGCCCTATTCGGTGATGGCGCGCGGCGCCTTGCTCGATCTGGAGCGGGTGGAAGTGCTGAAGGGGCCGCAGGGCACCCTGTTCGGCATGAACTCGACCGGCGGTGCGATCAACTTCATCGCCGCCAAGCCGACCGACAGCCTGGCTGCCGGCGTGACCGCGGGCTTCGCGCGCTTCAACGAGGTGAGCTTCAACGGCTTCCTGAGTGGACCGCTGGGTGAAGGCCTGTCGGCGCGCGTGGCGGTGCAGGGCGAATTTTCCGATGGCTGGCAATATAGCCGGACGCGGCCCGCCGATCGGCTCGGCAAGAAGAATTTCCTGAACGGCCGCGCGATCTTCGATTGGAAGCCGAGCGACACGCTGAGCTTCGAACTCGCGCTTTCGGCGTGGCGCGACAAGGGTGAGACGCAGGCGGCGCAGTTCGTCGGGTTCGCGCCCGCGGTCGCGGTGACGCCGCTCACCCAATATATCGCCGATGCGATGCGGGCCTCACCCGTCGCGCGGAACGATGCGCGCGAGGCGGACTGGGATGCGGGCCGCGACTATGCCCGCAACGATCGTTTCCATCAGGCGTCGCTGCGCGCCGACTGGTCGATCGCGGACAGCGTGTCGCTGACCTCGATCTCCGCCTATAACCGCTTCAAGGGCAGTTCGCCGATGGACATCGACGGCACCGCCTTTGGCGCTTTCGGCATCGATGCGCATGATTCCGATCTTGAGACCTTCGCGCAGGAACTGCGGCTGGCCGGGAAGGCGGGCATCGTCGACTGGATGATCGGCGGCAATTACCAATATGAGAAGGCCGACGAGTCCACGATCACGACCAATCAGGGCACCAACAACCAGATCGGCCCATTCCTGTTCACCCGCCTTGGCCAGATCGCCAACCAGAAGGTGGATACGCTTTCGGCCTTCGGCAGCCTCGATCTTCACGTCACCGATCGGCTGACCTTGCAGGGGGCGGCGCGCTACACCTCGCAGAAGCGCGATTTCGCCGGCTGCATCAAGGATGAGGGCATCGGCCCGGTCGGGGTTCCCGCCGCCACCGCCTTTGGCTTCCTCGCCGGGCTCTTCACCGGCGCGCCGGTCAACATCCCCGCGCTCGGCTGCGTCACGATCGACGCGGCGACGTTCAAGCCCGGCCTTGCCACATCCCAGCTCGACGAGGACAACCTCTCGTGGCGGATGGGCGTGGACTACAAGTTCGACACCAATGTGATGGCCTATGCCAATCTGACCAAGGGCTATAAATCGGGCAGCTACGCGCTGGTGCCGGCGATCCTTTCCAGCCAGTTCACGCCGGTCACCCAGGAAGCGGTCCTCGCCTATGAGGCGGGCACGCGTTTCACCACGGCGGGCGGGCTGCTCAACGCCGATTTCGCGGTCTTCTACAACGACTATGACGACAAGCAGTTGAAGGGCATCGTGCTGACGCCGGTGTTCGGCCCGCTGCCGCAACTCGTCAACATTCCCAAGTCGAAGGTCTACGGGTTCGAGGCCAATCTGGTGCTCCGCCCGACCAAGGGGCTGCGCCTGTCATCGGGGCTGACCTATGTGCGTTCCAGGGTGCGCCGCGATCCGGTGGCGCCGGCGGAGCCGCGCGATCCTTTCGGCGCGCCGACCAGCTATGTCGGCGAATCCTTCCCCAACACGCCAAAATGGCAGTTCGTGGGCAACGCCGAATATCGCTTCCCGGTGGGCGGCGGCGGGATGCACGCCATTGTCGGCGGCGCGCTCACCTATCACAGCAGCAGCCCGGGCACCTTCGGCAACACGCCGCAATTCACGCTGCCATCCTACACGCTGGTCGATCTTCGCCTCGGCCTGGAATCGGCGGACGGGCGCTGGAGCGGGCAGGTGTGGGGGCGCAACGTCACCAACGCCTATTATTACAACAACGTCACCCACCTGACCGACTATATCGCGAAGATCGCGGGCATGCCGGCGACGTATGGCGTGACGATCAGCTTCCGATATTAGGGTCCCGGCCCGGAAGGCGGGCCCCGATCCCCGGCATCTCAGCTACAGCGTGCCCCTGTCACGGCTCATCCGCCGCGACGGGGGCAATCGTGTCAAGGCGTCTGTCATGGGAGGGCGCCACCGCTTATTCTCAGAAAAGACCAACCAGATGAGGTTGGTGACCCCTACGGGAATCGAACCCGTGTTTCAGCCGTGAAAGGGCCGCGTCCTAACCGCTAGACGAAGGGGCCGCGAAGGCAGGCGAGCAACTAGGCGAGGAATCCGCCCCGGTCAAGCATGTGGGCAAACTGTTTTTCAGGCCCAGGCCGCGTCGTCGATATGCAGCTCCGCGGCGGGCCGGCTGCCCCAGTCGTCGATCTTCGCACGGCCGGCGATCCACAGCTTGCGGTCGCGCGGGGCCGCGAGAATCGTCTGGCCAAGCTCGGTTTCGGCGGCGCGGAAGGCGACGGCCTTGAAGCTGCGGCCATCGTCCCCGCCCACGATCGCGCGAACATGGTTGGTGCCGACGATATCCGCCTTGATGACGCGCACGGGGCCAGCCGCCACGCGCGGCGCCGGCCAGCCCATGCCATAGGGGCCGCCGGCCTCCAGCGCCTCGACCAGCGCGGGCGTCATTCCGCCCGGCGCGATCACCGCGTCGAGCAGCAGGGCGCGTTCGCCCTGCGCGCGCGCGACGTCCGACGACAGGCGCTCGTCGAGGAAATCGGCGAGCGCGTCGATCCGGTCGGCCGCGACCGTCAGGCCCGCCGCCATCGCATGGCCGCCGCCCGCGACGAGCAGCCCATTTTCCTTGGCGGCCATCACCGCCGCGCCCAGATCGACGCCCGAGATCGAGCGGCCCGATCCCTTGCCGACGCCATCCTCGTCGATCGCGATCACGATCGACGGCCGGCCGAGCTTCTCCTTCAATCGCCCCGCGACGATGCCGATCACGCCGGGGTGCCAGCCACGGCCGGCGACGAGCGCGACCGCGCGATTGCCCTGGCCGATCGAGGCGGTTTCGGCGGCTTCCTGCACCAGCGCCTCGATCGCGCGGCGTTCTTCGTTCAGCCGGTCGAGCTCCTCTGCGATACCGCGCGCTTCGTCCGGATCCTCGGTGACAAGCAGCCGCACGCCGAGATCGGATTTGCCGACGCGGCCGCCCGCATTGATTCGCGGGCCGAGCGCGAAACCGAGATCGGTGCAGGTGGGCGCGCGATTGAGCCGCGACGCGCCGATCAGCGCGTTGAGCCCGATATTGCGCCGCGCCGCCATCACCTTCAGCCCCTGCGCCACGAAGGCGCGGTTGAGCCCGCGCAACGCGGCGACATCGGCGACGGTGCCCAGCGCGACGATGTCGAGCAGGTCGATCAGCCGGGGTTCGGGGCGGGCGGCGAAGAAGCCGCGCTGGCGCAGCAGCCGCAGCAAGGCGGCGCCAAGCAGGAAGGCGACGCCGACGGCGGCGAGATGGCCGTGCGCCGCGCCCTCGTCCTCGTCCAGCCGGTTGGGATTGACCAGCGCATAGGCGGCGGGCAGCGCGCTCGCGCATTTGTGATGATCGACGACGACCACGTCGACGCCCACGGCCCGTGCCATGTCGAGCGCCTCGAACGCCTGCGCGCCGCAATCGACCGTGACGATCAACGTCGATCCCGCCTCCGCCAGGCGGACCAGCGCCTCGCCCGAGGGGCCGTAGCCTTCCATCAGGCGATCCGGAATATAGGCCTGCGCATGAAGGCCCAGATCGCGCAGCAGGCGGATCAGCAGCGCGGCGGAGGTGGCGCCGTCGACGTCATAGTCGCCGAAGATCGTCACCGTCTCGTTCGCCAGCACGGCATCGGCCAGCCGTTCCGCCGCGCGGTCCATGTCGCGGAAGATCGACGGATCGGGCATGAAACCGCGAATGCTGGGCGCGCGATGCGCCTCGATCGCGTCGCGCGGGCAGCCGCGCGTGAGCAGCAATTGCGTGACGAGATCGTCGGGCTCGAAATTCACGTCGCGCGCGCCGGTGTCGAGGCCGCGCCAGCGCCAGGGTTGGCCGAGAATCGATCGTGTGATGTTGAGCGCGGGAGTCATCCCTCCCTCCTAGACCGTTCGAAGGACGAGGTGAATCCCGCGCTTCCCCCGATCCTTATTTCATGACGGGCAAGATGATCCGCGATGCCATGTCCGCCGTCGAAAAGACGCGCTGATTGGCCGTTTTATAGGCTTCGGGCGGTGCCTTCGCGATGTTGGGCACGAAGGTCTGCGGGTTGCGGTCGAGCATGGGGAACCAGCTCGACTGGATCTGCACCATGATCCGATGCCCCTTCAGGAACACATGATCGTGGTCGCGCAGCGGGAATTGCCAGGCCATCGCCTTGCCCGGCGTCAATGCGGCGGGTTTCTCGCGCGACGCCAGCCAGCGGCCGCGCCGCACCTCCATCGCGATCGGCAACTGATAGCCGTTGAGCGTGTCGGCATAGGCGCCGATCGCGGGCGCGCCATCGCCCCAGGGGGCCTTTTGCGCATCGTTGGGATAGACGTCGATCAGCTTGACGACGAAATCGCTGTCGGTGCCGCTGGTCGACGCGAAGATGGTCGCGGCCACTTCGCCGCTTACCGTCAGGTCTTCGCTGAGCGGCGCGCTGACATAGGTGAGCACGTCGGGCCTGCCGTCGACGAAGCGCTGGTCGCGCGCTTCCCACCAGCACCAGTCGCCGCACGGATAGGTGGGCGAAATCGGCCGCGCGCGGAAGGGAACGGGGCGCGCCGGATCGGAGACATAGTCGCGATGGCCGCTGTCGGCGGCGGTGGCGCCGGGCGCGGTGAACGACAATGTGCCGTCGGCATGGAGATACAGGCTGGTCGGCTTCGCTTCCCTGGGCGGCCATTGCGCATAGCTTTTCCAGACATTGGATCCGCTCTGGAACATCCGCGCCTCCCAGCCCGGCTTCTGGCCCTTGCCGTGCAGCCAGTAACGGAAGAAGGGCGCCTGGATCTCCGCCTGGAACTGGGTGCCGCTTTCGGTGCCGATCGGAACGACGGGGCCGATCATGTCGCCCTTGCCCGTCCAGCTTCCATGGTTCCATGGCCCGGCGACCATCAGGTTCAGGCCGTCGGGGTCGTTCTTCTCCGCCTTGCGATAGATTTCCCAGCTTCCCCACGGGTCTTCCTGGTCCCAGAAGCCGGCGACATTGAGCGTCGGCACCGTCGTCTTGCCCAGCCGGTCGATCCAGCGCTCGCGTTTCCAGTGGGCGTCATAGTCGGGATGGTCGATCAGCGCGCGAAAGGCGGGAACGCGGCCCTTCATGTAATCGGTCTCGATGGTCTCGGCGTTCCCGCGCGCCAGGAACCAGTCGTAAAGATCCCAGGCGTCGTCATAGGGGAAGGGGGCGTTGTCCATCTTCTCGGCCTGAAGGCCCCAGAGCCAGTCGGTCGCATAGCTCAGCCGGATCGCGCCATTGCGGTGGAGATCGTCGTTCATCCACCAATCCGCCCAGGCCGCCTGCGGGCTCACCGCCTTCAGCGCGGGGTGCGGCTTGATCAGCGCGACGGCTGCGGCGAGGCCGGGATAGGAAACCCCCAGCATGCCGACCTTGCCGGTGTTGCCCGGCAGCGACTTCACCAGCCAGTCGATCGTGTCATAGGCGTCGGTCGCTTCGGTGATCACCTTGGGATCGTCGGGATCGACCGCCATTGAGGCGCTGAACGACCCCTCGGATTTGAAGCGTCCACGCATGCTCTGCATCACGACGATATAGCCGTCGGCCATCATCGCGCGCAGATAGCCCGGCGCCTGTCGCGGCGCGGCGCCCGGCACGCCATAGGGCGTGCGGACGAGCAGGATCGGCAGGCGCTCCGTCCGTCCCCTGGGGCGCAGCACCACCGTCTGCAGCTTCGTGCCGTCGCGCATCGGCACCATCAGCTCCTCGAAGGTGAAGGGCGATTGCGCGGCGGTCTGCGCGGTGGCGGCCGGGATGGGGAGGGCGCCGCCGACGGAGCAGAGGAGCGCCGCCACCGCGGCGGCCGTGGAAAGCAGGATGCGAGGCATAGGGTCCCCCGATGCGGAGTCGATGGCGAAGCATCGGCCAAGCATCCAACCCTGTCCAGCGCTTGACGTTGTCGACCCTAGCTGTATTATTTGAATAATACAGTTGAGGGGAGGACATATGCGCGGACGATCGCGTCTTACGATGCTCGCCGTCTCGCTGACCGCGATGGCGACGATCCACGCGCCGCTGGCGGCGGCGGATCCAGAGCCGGCAAAGCTGATCGCGACGCATAGTCGGCCATTCTCGTTCACGAACGAGGCACTTGCCGGCCCTGGCGCCGATTTCCTCGAGGCGGCCACCGCCGACAGCCAGTTCGTGCTGTTCGGCGAGGATCATTATCTCCACGACACGCCCGTCTTCGCCGCGGCGCTTTTCCGGATGTTGCGTGAGCGGCATGGCTTCCGCCATCTCGTCGTCGAGCAGGACAGGATCGCGATGGAGGATGCGCTGGCGCCCGCGAACCGTGGCGATGCCCGGCGGCTTGGTGCGCTCGCCGCGCGTTACCCCAATCTCTTCGAATTCGCGTCCGACCAGGATCTCGAATTGCTGGCGCTGGTCGGGCGGCTGGAGAAGGGGCCGGAGGCGATCTGCGGGATCGAGCAGGCGCTGGGGCCGGTCCGCTATTTCGACGAACTGGCGGCAGCCGCGCCCAATCGGGCGGTGCGCGCGGAGATCGCCGCCCTGCGCGCCCATGCGCTGATGCGCGATCCCGACGCCCGCTACAGCGTCAATTTCCTGTCGGAAGCGAGGATCGAACAGCGGCTCGAACGCTTGCGCGCGGAATTTGGCGCGAAGCCGGGCTCACGACATGACGAGATGCTGCTCGGCCTCATGCGCTCGGCGGAGATCTTCAGCTATTATCGCCGCGCCGAGGCGGGCGAGCCGGTGGCGCTGTTCAACAACACCGTGCGCGAGGCCTGGTTCAAGCGGCTGTTCATGGATTGCTATCGGCGCGCCGCGAAGCGCGGGGCGCTGCCCAAGGCGCTGTTCAAGTTCGGCGCGAACCATATGTATCGCGGCAAGAACCCGACCCAGGCCTTCCCGATCGGCAATTTCGCGCATGAATTCGCGATCGCCAACGGCAAGGATGCTTATGGCCTGTTCGTGTTGCCGCTGACGGGCGCGGGCTATGCCGATGTTCCGGACTGGCTGAAGGTGATGCTGCCCGCGACGCCGCCGGCCCAGCCGGTGATCGTCGATCTGCGCGCGCTGCGCCCGATGCAACGGCTGGTGCGCGCGCCGCTCAAGGAAAGCGATCACACGCCGTTCCGTGAAGTCATCAACGGCTTCGACGCGATCGTGATCCTGCCGGGCGAAAAGCCGGCGACGATGAAACTGAGCGGATTGAAGGGGCTGCGCGAGTAAAGGAAACCCCGCAGCCCTTCGGAATCACTTGGGCTTGCGATGCTCGCCGCGCACCCAGCGTACCGTGCCGGAACTGGCGCGCATGACGACGCTTTCGGTGGTCATCAGCCCGCCGCGCTTGCGCTTCACGCCTTCGAGCAGCGATCCGTCGGTCACGCCCGTCGCCGCGAAGATGCAGTCGCCCTTGGCGAGTTCCTTCAGGTCATAGACCTTGTCGAGATCGGTGATGCCCCATTTGCGCGCACGGGCCTTCTCGTCCTCGTTGCGGAACAGCAGCCGGCCCTTGAACTGGCCGCCGACGCAGCGCAGCGCCGCGCAGGCGAGCACGCCCTCGGGGGCGCCGCCCGATCCCATATACATGTCGATCGTGGTCTCGGGATCGGTGGTCGCGATCACGCCCGCGACGTCGCCGTCGGGAATCAGCATGATGCCGCAGCCGATCGCGCGCAGCTCGGCGATCAGCTTCTCGTGGCGCGGGCGATCGAGCACGCAGACGATGATCTCGGACGGATCGACGCCCTTGTGCGCCGCGACGGCGCAGACATTGTCCTTCACCGGACGGTTGAGGTCGATGATGTCGTCGGGATAGCCGGGGCCGACCGCAAGCTTCTCCATATAGACGTCGGGCGCGTTGAGCAGGCCGCCCTCTTCGGAAATGGCAAGCACGGCCAGCGCGTTGGGGCCGGCCTTGGCGGTGATGGTCGTGCCTTCCAGCGGATCGAGCGCGATGTCGATCCTGGGGCCGGTGCCGATCGCGTTGCCGACCTTCTCGCCGATGAAGAGCATCGGCGCTTCGTCGCGTTCGCCTTCGCCGATCACGACGGTGCCGTCCATGTAGAGATCGTTGAACGCCATGCGCATCGCTTCGACGGCGGCGGCATCGGCCGCCTTTTCGTCGCCACGCCCGATCAGCGTCGATGCGGCGATCGCCGCGGCTTCGGTGACGCGGACCATTTCGAGCACCAGGACCCGGTCGAGAATCCGGCTTGCTTCCACCATCGGCTTCGTGTTCCCCTCTATCGGCTGCGAAAGCGCGATAGGCGAGGGTTGTTGCAATGTCGAGAATCGCCGTGCGTGCTTTCTGCCTTTTGGCGGCGCTTGCATGCGTTCCATCGATTCGCGCGCAGACGGCGGGCCTGACCGCCGAGGACGCGCTCACCAATTTCAAAGACATGGTCGCGGTGCCCGATGCGCGCTGCGCCGGCGCAGACCCCATCTCCGGCGAGATATTGGTGTGCGGCAAGCGCGACGATCAGCGCGCGCGATTGCCGCTGCGCAACGAACGCGATGCGCCCGATGGAGAAAGGCGCGCGACCGGGGATCTGCCCGGTGCGTCCGCCGCGCGTATGCGCACGGGATCGTGCGGCGTCGTCCAGACCGGCGAATCATGCACCGGCGGGTTGCCGGTCGTGGCAGCCGCCGCTGCGGTGATCACGGGAATCAAGCGGCTGATCGACCCGGATGGGGCGATCGATCCGCCACCGATACCGGGGCGGAAGTAGCAAGACGCCATTCCGGCTTTCGCCGAAATGGCGGACGAATCTACAGATCCAGGATGTGCATCACCATCGGCTGGCCGGTGAGGCTGTCCGATCCGGCGAGTCGTTCCAGCGCGTCGGTGATGCAGCGTTCGGGGCACGCATGGGTGACGAGCACGATCAGCGCGCCGCCGTCCTCGCTCGCGCCACGCTGGATGAAGCTTTCAATCGACACGCCGGCATCGCGCATCGCCGTCGCGATCTCGGCGAGCACGCCCGTGCGATCCTGCACGGTCAGGCGCAGGAAGGTGCGGCCCGTGCGATCGCCCGAATCGGCGCGCGGCGGGCGCGCGAGCGATCCCACCGGCATCGCGAAGGCGGGGCCATATTCGTTGCGCGCCACGTCGATCAGATCGGCGACCACCGCCGATGCAGTGGGGCCGTCGCCCGCACCCGCACCCTGGAAGAACAGCCGGCCGACGAAATTGCCCTCGGCGACCACGGCGTTCAGCGATCCCGCGACATGCGCCAGCGGATGCGCCATCGGCACCAGGCAGGGATGGACGCGCTGGAACAGCCCGTCTCCGTCCGCCTCGGCCATGCCGACCAGCCGGACGCGGAAGCCGAGCGCCTGCGCCTCCGCGATGTCGGCGGCGATCACATGGCGGATGCCGGTGGTGGCGACGCCCTCGAAATCCAGCTCGCTGCCGAACGCCAGGCTGGCGAGGATCGACAATTTGTGCGCGGCGTCGACGCCGTCGATGTCGAAGCTTGGATCGGCCTCCGCATAACCGAGCGCCTGCGCTTCGGCGAGGACGCCGGCGAAGTCGCGCCGGTCCTGTTCCATCGTCGTCAGGATATAATTGCAGGTGCCGTTGAGGATGCCGTAGACCCGCTTGATCTCGTTGGCGGCGGCACCTTCGCGCAGGCCCTTGATCACGGGAATGCCCCCGCCGACCGCGGCCTCGAACTTCAGCGGAATATCCTGCGCGTCCGCCACGCCGGCCAGGCTTAGGCCGTGATGCGCGATCATCGCCTTGTTGGCGGTGATGAACGCCTTGCCCGCCGCGAGGGTGCGGCGCGCCAGTGCGAGCGCGGGGCCGTCGGACCCGCCGATCAGTTCGACGACGGCGTCCACGCCATCGATCTCGCCCAGCGTCGTCATGTCGTCGACCCACTGGAAGCGCGAGATATCGATGCCGCGATCCTTGCTGCGGTCACGCGCGGAGACGGCGACGATCTCGATCGGCCGGCCTGCCCGCCGTTCGATCAGCGCCTGGTTCACCTCGAGCAGGCGAATGACGCCGCCGCCCACCGTGCCAAGCCCCGCGATCGCCACTCTCAGCGGTTCCGCCATAATCCGTCTTTCCTCTTTGTTTCGCGGCCCTCCTAGAGCCTGATCGATTGAGGTGGAAGCACTTCGTGCTTCCGCCGAAGTCGTGAATCAGGCTCTCATCCAATAGTCGAGACCATGATTCACGTTCCGGATCCGACGATCCGGAACGATCATGGTCTTGAGCCTGATCGATTGAGGTGGAAGCCCTGCGCCGCCTTGATCACTCCATCGGCGGATCGTGACGGCCCATCTCGGATACAAGGAAAGCCTATTGACTGGAGCGCCCCGGAATGTTGCCCTTGCGGTTCGCCCTGGGGGGCGAGTCTCCGGGGCGTGGATCAACCTGTTTTCAGGAGAGAGACCGTGCCGCCTCAAAAAACCGATATGCCCGTGATGTCAGCGCGCCATCCGGATGAAATGCTGATCGGGCTCGATGTGGAGCTTGATGGCGCGGCCGGCGATCTGGACGATTATGATCCCCGGCAGCGGGACGAGATCCTGGCGGTGACGGGCGACGGTGAAACGCATCACGCGTTCCTGCTCGACAGCGCCGAATAGCCGCCGTCGCGACAAGGCATCAATTTCTTTGCCCCGGGCAAGCCGATAACGCCTCGCCCTTGTTGCCGACTCTGCTATGGCGCGCGCCATGGACGCGCGTATCTCGCAAGGTCGGGCCGGACTGTTCTACGGATTGTCCGCCTATCTGATCTGGGGTTTCCTCCCGGTCTTCTTCAAGCTGCTGGGCTCGGTCTCCGCCGGCGAGGTCGTCGCGCAACGCATCCTGTGGTCGCTGGTCCTGCTTGCGGGACTGATCACCTTCAGCCGCCGCTGGCCGCATTTGCGCGCCGCGTTCCGCAATCCCGTGGCGCTGCGTTACCTGACGTTGTCCGCGGCGCTCATCGCGGGCAACTGGCTGGTCTATATCTGGGCGGTGCTCAACGATCATGTCCTGGCGTCGAGCCTGGGTTATTTCCTCAATCCGCTGATCAACGTCGCGCTCGGCGTGATCTTCCTGAAGGAACGGCTCGGCCGGGTGCAGATGATCGCGGTGGCGTTGGCGGCCGCCGGTGTCCTGGTTCTGGCATGGGGCGCGGGATCGGGCCTGTGGATCAGCCTCACGCTCGGCTTCAGCTTCGGCGTGTACGGCCTGCTGCGCAAGATGGCGCCCGTCGAGGCGATCGAGGGCCTCTCGATCGAGACCATGATTCTCTCGCCCTTCGCGCTGGGCTGGGCATTGTGGCTGTCGGCCACGGAGAAGGCGGCGTTCGGATCGGATCACACCATCACGCTGTTGCTGGTGATCAGCGGTGTGGTGACCGCGGTGCCGCTGCTGCTGTTCGCGGCGGCGGCGCGGCGCATGCCCTATGCGACACTGGGCCTGCTCCAATATGTCGCGCCGACGATCGTCTTCCTGCTGGCCGTCTTTGTCTATGGCGAGCCGCTGACGCTGTCGCACATCCTGTGCTTCACGCTGATCTGGACGGGGCTCGCCGTCTATACGGCGGGCACGCTCGCCGGCATGCGCCGCGTGCAGGTGACGGAGCCGACCTGAAGCCGGATCACTCGGTGATGGCGATCGAGCCGGTGCTGCTGCCGGCCGCCCCCTGGTTCAGCGTCAACGTGAAGGCATTGCCGTCGTCGGTCTTGCCGGACAGGCCGGTCGCGGCCTCCGCCACGGTGAAGCTTTCCGCCTTCATCTTTTCCAGGAACCAGGCTTTCACGGTTGCCGCGTCGGCGGGCGAATCGAACGCGATCGTCACTGAATCCTTGGTTTCGCCCTTTTTCGCCGCGTCGATGTTCATCGAAGTGACCTTGGAACCGGGATAGAGTTTCACTCCGCCAATATCGAAATTGTCGGCGTCGAGCTGGACCTTGGGCAGCTTGATATTGGCTTCGAAGCCCGGAACGTCGATCTTCACCGCGCCGCTGCCGCCGTCCATGCTGGCGGTGGCGGGCTTGCCTTCGCTGTCATTGCCCTTGATCGAGATGCTGGTGCCGGCATCGTCACCGCCGCCGCAACCGGCAAGCAGCGCCAACGGGGCGGTCAGGGCGAGAAGGGAAGCGCGCATCGGGTCGTCTCCTGCTGTATTAATCAGATAATACAGTTGCGGCTTTCCGTCGTCAAGCGGCGGGTCACAATCGCTCGAAACGGATGGGCAGCCCGTCCTTCGGCTTGGGGATCGGCCAATATTGCCAGGCGGTTTCGCCCTGATGCGTGCGCACGATGCGATGCGTCGTCAACAGGTGGTAAAGGAAGGTCTTGGCCTGGAGATAGGCGAAGTGCAGGCCCAGGCACATATGCGCACCGCCGCCAAAGGGCACCCAGGCGAATTTGTGGCGTCCGCGCGCTTCCTCGGGCGAGAAGCGCATGGGGTCGAAGCGTTCGGGATCGGGCCAGATCTCGGGCATCTTGTGGGTGAAGGCCACGGCGGCCGCCACATAGGTGCCCGCCGGGAAATCATAGCCCCCGAACGAGAAGTCGCGCACCGCGCGGCGCGGGATGGACGGAACCGGCGGGATCAGCCGCAGCGTTTCCTTGAACGCGTAATCGGTGAGGACGAGGTCATCGACGCGCTCATAGGGCAATGCGTCGCCGTTGAGCCCAAGGCCGAGCATCTCCGCGCGCAGTTTCTCCTCCCATTCGGGATTGCGGCTGAGCGCCGAGATCATCGACGTGAGCGAGGATGTGATGGTGTCGTGCGCCGCCATCATCAGGAAGTTCATATGATCGACGATCTCGTCGTCGGCGAGCAGCCGTCCGTCCTCGTGCGTGGCGCGGCAGATCTGGCTGAAGATGTCGTCGCCGTCGCCGTCGCGCCGCCTGGGCACCTCCCGGCCGAAATAATCGAGCAGATATTCGCGGCCCTTCACGCCGCGCCGCATGTCGGTGAAGGGCAGGGGAATGCGCACGACACCGACCGTCGCCTGCACCATGTCGACAAAGGCCTGGTTCACGCGCTGCGCTTCCGGCCCGAAGGGGATGCCGAGGAAGGACGACGCGGCCAGATCCAGCGTAAGCTGTTTGATCTCCGGATAGAAACGGATGTCGCGGCCGCTCCAGTCCGGAACGCGCGCCGCGATGCCTTCATTGAGCGATTCGGCATAGCGGCGCATCGGTTCCGGCTTGAACGCGACCGACAGGACGCGGCGATGTGCGCGATGCTTTTCGAAATCGATCAGCATCAGTCCGCGCGGAAAGAGCAGGTTGAGCATCGGGCCCCAGCCCTGTTCGGACGAGAACAGCTTGTCGCGATCGAACAGGATCAGTTCGTTGGCGTCGGGGCCGAGCAGGGTGACGGTGCGCCCGCCAAAGCTGCGGATGCGATAGACCGGCCCATATCGGGCATGCATGCGCCGCGTGAATGCGTGCGGATCGCGAAGCTGGTCGAGCGTGGAGCCGACAAAGGGGCGGCCGTCATGCCCGGGAATATGGTCGATCGCCTGGCCGACGCCACGGGGCAACCAATGGGGATTGGCTTCGAAGCTGTGCGCATAGGCCATGACCGGCTCCCGCCTGCGTTACTGACATAAAGGTTAGTAACGCAGGCGGACGTCCCATGGCAAGCATCTGCGCGAAGCTGGATACGCGGTTGGCCCGGCGGGCGATACGCAGCCCGCCGGACCTCCTGCCGCGCAGATGCTGTCCGCGGTTTAGCGGCAGGAAACCCCGCCGCGATCGATCTCGCGGCCAAGCAGTGCGCCGGCGCCGGCGCCCAGGATGGTTTCGAAGGTGCTCGAACGGCCGGATGCGAGTGAATTGCCGAGCAGGCCGCCGATCGCGCCGCCGATGATCAGGCCGGTCGTTCCGTCCTGGCGGCGGCAATAATAGCGCCCGTCATTGCCGCGATAGATGCGGTCGTTCCGGCCCATGCGGCGCGCCTGATAATAGCGGCCGTCGCGATAATAGCGGGCGGCGTCATAGCTGCGATAGCCGCGTTCCGGGCGATTATAGTCATAATCGCGATAGCGGCGCCAATCGCGATTGGCCTGGCGGCGGTCGCGGCGGGCGTCGCGCACGTCTTCGCGATAGTCGCGCTGTGCTTCGCGCACGTCGCGGCGATATTCACGTTCGGCCTGTCTCGGCGACTGGGCCATCGCCGGAGCGGCGGGGACGACGAATGCCAGCATGATCGACGCTAGAACGAGTTTCTTCATCTTATCCTCCTTCATGTTCACCCTCCGGCGGAACGGGTGCTAAACGGACAGACACGGCGAGAGTTTCGTGAACGAAAAACTACCGCCCGTTCATATGACAGACAGGGAGGGGGTTCGCGATGGCGAAGGACGAGCGGATCGACGCCTATATCGCGCGCCAGGCGGACTTCGCCCGCCCGATCCTGACGGCGCTGCGTGACGCGGTGGCGCGGCACTGCCCAGATGCATGGGAAACGATCAAATGGGGATCCCCGGCCTGGACCTATCGCGACAAGCTGTTGTGCAACATGGCCGCGTTCAAGGCGCACGCGACCTTCGGCTTCTGGCGCGGCGCTGAAGTGACCGGCGAAACCGGGCGCGCGCGCGATGCGATGGGGCAGTTCGGCCGGATGACCACGCTCGACGATCTGCCCGACGACGCCTCGCTCGGGCGGCTGATCGGCCGCGCGGTTGATCTGATCGACAACGGCGTCGGCGCCCCCCGAACGCTCAAGCACCCCAAGCCCGACCTGATCGTGCCACCGGCCTTTGCGAACGCGCTTGAGGATGCGCCCGAGGCGGCGAAGACATTCACGGCGCTGAGCCCGAGCCACAGGCGCGAATATGTCGAATGGATCGCCGAGGCGAAAAGGGAGGAAACATGTGACCGCCGCATCGCGCAGGCGATCGCCTGGCTGGCGGAGGGCAAAAGGCGAAACTGGAAATATGAGCAATGCTGACCCGCGCCATGACGGCGGATCGGATATGATCCCCCTGGATCACATGCGGATATAACGGCGCTTGCGTTTCAGGATCGCGGGCTTCGGCATGCGGATGTCGAGGAGCGGAGCTGCCGAAGCGACCGGTGCGCTCCGGCGTTCCTCGCAATCCTCGGTATTGGAACGCGTCGTGGAGGAACGCGCGGCGGTCGCGTCATCGGCGCAGAGCAACACGATCGGCGCGAGCGCAGTCGCTGCGATGATGAGAGCGGCCTTCCCCATGTCCCCAACGTTGCCCTAGCGAAACTTTACCGCAGATGAATGACGGGCGGGGACGTTACGTCATCCGGGGAAAAATAGCTACCGCGGACCTCGCGACATGCGAATCGCGCGGCCAGGGAAGCGTCTCCGCTTTTCGGATGAAGCGTCAGGAAACGAGCTTTGGCCGCCGTTCGCGCTTCGCCGGCGCCGCGCCGGTCACCGCCAGCACGGCGCGAAGCTTGTGCAGGTCGATCTCCTGCTCGAATTCCGCGCCGATCTGGCCCTCGCGCGCCCAGGCCACGCGCGCGCTGACCGTGCCGAGCGAGGGCAGGCGGACGCGGACATGGTCGCCGGGTTCGAATTCGCCGGTCGCGTCGGCCATGAAGCCGAGCGTCGAGATGTTGCGGATCACCACATCCAGCCCATGATGGCCCGACGCGCGCAGGGTGGTCGAAACCTCCACCGCTTCGCGTTCGGCGCGCCGCCGATTGGACGCGGGGATGTCGACGGCCATCTTCGCTGCGATATGCATGCGGCTACTCCATTTGGGCGCGCCGAGGCTAAGCGCGAGGAGTAAAGATTAGGTAAGGATCGGCGGCGCGACCTTGTCGTCTCGACGCGGGCGCGGGCGGTGACTAAGGCGTATCGGGCAGGGGCGGATATGCGGCTGTTTTTCAGCGAAAGCTGGAAAATGCGTCGGTTTGATTCACTCCGGCGCGCGGATGGTCTAGGCAGGAATCGGGCTTTGCCCCTATCGATACGGCATTGACCGGCGCGGACCGTTCGGCCCGAAATGGTCACGGTCCGTCGAAACAGGAATCGGGAGCGTAAATCTATGGACATGTTGGTTTCCACCGAATGGCTGGCGGGCGAACTGGGCGCTCCCGATCTGCGCGTCGTGGACGCCACTTATTTCCTGCCCGGCGGCGGTGACGCCGCCGCGCTGTACGAGGCGGCGCATATTCCGGGTGCGGTCTACATGGACCTGGAGAACCTGATCGACACCAACACCGATCTGCCCAACATGCTGCCGCCGGCCGAGAAGTTTGCCAGCCGCATGCAGTCTCTGGGTCTGGGCGACGGCAGCCGCATCGTGCTGTACGACGATTCCTCGCTGCACACCGCCGCGCGGGCCTGGTGGATGCTCAAGCTGTTCGGCGCGCACCATGTCGCGGTTCTCGACGGCGGTTTCGCCAAGTGGAAGGACGAGGGGCGCGAGGTCGCGACCGGCAAGGAGAAGCTGCGCCACCGCCACTTCACCGTCTGGAAGGACGATGCGACGCTCCGCACGCTCGACCAGATGAAGGATGTCGTCGCGTTCGAGAAGGAACAGATCGTCGACGCCCGCAGCGCCGCGCGCTTCACCGGCCAGGAGCCGGATCCGCGCCCGCGCACCCATGCGGGCCATATCCCGGGTTCGAAGAACCTGCCCTATGGCGGCCTGTTCGAGACGGACGGCCGCTGGAAGAGCCCGGAGGGGATCCGCGCGGCGTTCGATGCGGCGGGGATCGATCTCGAAAAACCCGTCGTCACCACCTGCGGATCGGGCATCACCGCGTCGGTGCTGTTCTTCGGCGCGGTGCTGGCGGGCGCGCAAAAGGTTTCGCTCTATGACGGTTCATGGAGTGAATGGGGCGCCGATCTGACCACCGCCAAGGCGACGGGACAGGCGTGAGCGGCGCCGACGACACGAAGAAGCGGGACGACGCGAAGGCGCGCGGCGACGCGACCCGGCTCGTCCAGGCCGGGCGCCGCCCGGAATGGACGGGCGGGGTGGTCAATCCGCCGGTCTGGCGTGCTTCGACGATCCTCTACGACAGTGTCGGGGAGATGCGCGCGCGCAATCGCGATACGCACCACAAGCTCTTTTACGGCCGGCGCGGCACGCCGACCCAATGGTCGCTGGCTGACGCGCTGACGGAAATGGAGCCGGGCGCCGAAGGCACCTTGCTCTATTCCTCGGGCGTGGCGGCGGTCACCACCGCGCTGCTCGCGGTGCTTTCGCCCGGTGACGAACTGCTGATGGTCGATAGCGCCTATGAGCCCACGCGCGCCTTCTGCAACGGCCTGCTTCGCCGCTACGGCGTCACGACGCGTTATTACGACCCGATGATCGGGGCGGGGATCGCCGCGCTGATCGGCGAGAAGACGCGCGCGATCTTCATGGAAAGCCCCGGCAGCCTGACCTTCGAAGTGCAGGACGTGCCGGCGATCTGCGCCGCCGCGAAGGCGCGGGGCGTGGTGACTCTGATCGACAATACCTGGGCGACGCCGCTGCTGTTCCCCGCGATCGGCCATGGCGTCGATATCTCGATCCTGGCCTGCACCAAATATATCGTCGGCCATTCGGATGCGATGCTGGGATCGGTGACGGCGAATGCCGAATATTGGCCGGCCGTGCGCAACACCACCTATGCACTCGGCCAGTATGCCGGCCCCGACGATGCCTGGCTTGGCGCGCGCGGATTGCGCACACTCGCCGTGCGGATGGAACGCCACCAGGCCAGCGCGCTGGCCGTCGCGGAATGGCTGGCGGAACAGGCGGACGTCGCCTCCGTCCTGCATCCGGCCTTGCCCGGCTGCCCGGGGCACGAGATCTGGCGCCGCGATTTCTCCGGCGCGTCGGGGCTGTTCGCCTTCACGCTCGCGGATGGCGACGATGCGGCGCGTGCCGCGCTGATCGACGGGCTGGACCTGTTCGGCATCGGCTATTCCTGGGGCGGCTATGAAAGCCTTGCGATTCCCGCCGATCCCGGCCCGCTTCGCACCGCGACGCCATGGATGGCAACCGGCCCGCTCGTCCGCCTCCAGATCGGCCTCGAGGATCCGGCGGACCTGATCGCCGATCTCGCTGCCGGGCTTGACCGTTTCAGGGCCGCGCGCGGATGAATCAGGCCCGGATCGGCGTCGCGGCGATCGGTCGTTGGTTGGCTGGCCTGGCGGTTCTCGTGCTGATGCTCGTGCTGTTCTCGGGGCAGGTGCCCGCGCTCGATCCGGTTGTCGTGATGATGGACCGGATCGGTTTCGAGGCCGGCCGCTATCGCGTGTCATTGCTCAGCGGCAGCCGCCTCGTCGTCATCGGCATCGCGCTCTATGTCGGCGTGCGGCTGACCCATCGCCTGCTGCGCCGCTATATCCGCCGCACCGACGCGCTCGACGCGACGCAGCGCCTGCTCGCCGAAAAGATCGTCGGCATCGCGCTGGTCGTCGCGGCCTTCTTCGTCGGCATAGACCTGCTCGGCATCGATCTGACCGCGCTTGCCGTCTTTTCCGGCGCGCTCGGCCTTGCCGTCGGCTTCGGCCTGCAAAAGACCTTCGGCAATCTGATCGCCGGCATCATCCTGCTGATGGATCGTTCGATCAAGCCGGGCGACGTGATCGTGGTCGGCGAAAGCTTCGGCTGGGTGAACAAGATCGGCATCCGCGCGGTTTCCGTCGTCACGCGCGACGGCAAGGAGCATCTGATTCCCAACGAGAATCTGATGACCCAGGAAGTGGAGAACTGGTCCTATTCCAACCGCAACGTCCGCATCCACATCCCCGTCCGGGTAGCCTATGGCTGCGATCAGGATCTCGTGCAGAGATTGATGATGGACGCGACGCGAGAGGCGCCGCGCGTGCTGGACGATCCGGCACCCAATGTGTGGATGTTGGCGTTCGGCGAGAACGGCATCGAATATGAGATACTGGTCTGGATCAGCGATCCCGAAAGCGGCGTCACCAACGTGAAGTCGGACGTGCTGATCCGCCTGTGGCGGCTGTTCCGCGAGAATGATATCGAGGTGCCGTTGCCACAGCGCCAGATCACGATGCGATCGACGTCACCGGCTTGAAACTGAGGGCCGGGCAGGCGATCCCGTCCGCCTCCGCATCAGGTCAGTTCAGCAGCATTTCCATGCGACGGATCGAACGCGCCATCTCGCGAGCCAGGTGCGCGGCCGCGCCCGCCACCATGGCGCCGGCGCCGCGCCCGGCGATCAGAGCGGAGAGTCCGTCGGCGGCATAGGCCGCGGTTTCCCCGGCCAGGGCGTCGAAGCGCCGCTGCACGATCGATGAAGCATGATCATAGCGCCTGTCGAGGTCGTCGGCGGTGGCGCCGTTGTCTGGCGTGTTGCCCGCCAGTTCATCGACCAGCGCGCGGATCGCGCGAAGCTGCGCGATCTGCTCGGCCGGCGCGGGCCGTGCCTCGATGGTCGGGGAATTGCCGAGATTGGACATGGTTCGATCCTAGCCCGGCCAGTCCTAACAAAGGCTTATCCCGTTCGCCGGCGGTGGTGTTGCGTTGCCGCAACAGCCGGGGCTGTTCGCTGCCATTGTCAGCACAATGATCTTGTGCACCGCAGCACAATCGGCCATCTTTCGATCGTTCCCAAGGTAATTCGCTCCGGTTTTCCAGAGAAGCGAGGCCGGGAACGCAGGCGGGACGACGCATTGAACCAGAAAGGAACATCATGCGCACGTCCATCACTGGCCTCACGGCCTTGGCTATCGCCATGCTCGCAACACCTGCCTTCGCGCAGGACGCACCCGAGGAAGAAAGCAGCATAACGCTTTCGGGCAGCGCGACATTGGTCTCCGACTATCGTTTCCGTGGCATCTCGCAGACCGACAAGGAGTTCGCCGTGCAGGGCGGCTTCACGGTCTCCCATGATTCGGGCTTCTACGCCACGGTCTGGGGGTCCTCGATCGACGATTATGTCGCGGGCGGCGGCGACCAGGAAGTCGATTTCATCGTCGGGTGGAAGAAGACGTTCGAAGGCGGCACCACGCTCGATATGGGCGTTCTCTACTATTATTACCCCGGCGCCGAAGACATCATCCCCGGCTATGACAGCGACTTTTTCGAGCCCTATATCTCTGTCTCGCACACCTTCGGCCCCGTCACCGGCAAGCTGACCGCCAACTATGCGCCCAAGTCGAACGCGCTTTCGGTGGGCGGCGGCAAGGAGGACAATCTCTATCTGGCGGCGGACCTGTCGGCGGGCATTCCCAACACGCCCCTGTCGGTGGCGGCGCATTTCGGCCACAGCTTCGGGCCGAGCTTCCTGACGATCGGCAAGGAATATAGCGACTGGAGCCTGGGCGCCACCTACGCCTGGAAGAACCTGTCGTTCGGCCTGTCCTATGTCGATACCGATGGCGCGTCGTTCAACGCGATCAGCGGCAAGAATATCTCGAAGGGGGGCATCGTCGCGTCGGTCGGCGTTTCGTTCTGACGAGGAATTGATCCGCCGCGCGGGTGGCCGGGGGCGGTCGCCCGGCGGTGCGATCACAAACACTTGCGAACATGCTGTATTTATTTAATTACCGCATATTCCGGAGACCTGACGGGCATCGCCACGACAGGGATCCACGAGTTGGGGGGAGCCTGATGTCCGGCTCGCGCGGAGGCGTATCACGCTTCCTGGCGCGGCGGTCAGGCTCAACAGGGGGGAAGGGGCCGCGTACCGGGGGGTGCACGGTCCCTTTTCACTTTCCGGGATATGAAAGGCGTGCCGGGCGTCCGGCGCCGCGCTTATTTCGGCGGCGTGGTCGCGCGCGCGTCCTGGCCGTCGCCTTCCGGCGCCGCGATGATGTCGCGGGTCACGGCGCCCTTGTCGACCACATCGGTCTTGGGATCGCCGACGTCAGAACGAATGCCCGCCGAGGACCGCGCGCCGCCCGCCTGGCTGACGACGCCGCTTTCGGCCGCGCTGCGCGCCGAAGGCCCACCGAACATCGCCTGAAGTGCTTGGGTGCTCGAATCCGCCTCGGTCGCGCGCGGCGCGCCGGGTGCCGGCGGCACCAGCGCGAAATCGGGCGGAATCACCAGCGGCGCATTGCGCGTGACGGCGAATTCATCGGGGCGTTCACGGTCCAGATAGCCGCTCGATCCGCACGCGGACAGACCGGTCAGGGCCATCCCCAGGGTCGCGATCAATGCCGGCTTACGCATCCACAGTCTCCGTACCATTCGCCGCATCCTCGGCCTTGTCGCGCACCAGCAGCGCGCGCACGAGCAGGATGAGCACGCCGATCGTAATAGCAGCATCGGCGACGTTGAAAATCAAAAAGGGACGGATCTCGCCGAAATGGAGGTCCGCGAAATCGACGACATGGCCGAAGCGCACGCGATCGACGATGTTGCCGAGCGCGCCGCCCAGCACGAGCCCCAGGCCCAATATGTCGGCGCGGCGCTTTTCCTTCCACATCCACACCGTCACGCCCACGCTGATCGCGATGGTCAGGGCGACGAGGCCCCAGCGCATCGCTTCGCTGTCGGCGCGCAGGAAGCCCATCGAGACACCGTAATTCTCGACATAGGTGAGGTTGAAGAAAGGCAGGATCTCCAGCGATTTGCCATAGCCGTCCACGCCCAGCGGGCCGGTGACGACATATTTGACGAGCTGGTCCGCGATGAAGATCGCAAGCGCCAGGATCAGGCCGAGACGGCGATGGGAACGGATGGCTTCGGTCATCGGAAACCTTCTACTGCGATTTCCGCGAAAGCGGAAACGGGCGATGTCGGAAAGGCGCGGCGGATGGGCCGCGCCCGAACGGATCAGCCATTCACCACCGTTTCGCAGCGCCCGCACAGGTCGCCGTCCTCGGTGACCTCGGGCAAGTGCCGCCAGCAGCGCCCGCACTTCGCCTTTTCGGTGCGCTCGACCGAGACCGCGTCACCGGCGGTGGCGCTGGCGACGATGCAGATCTCCGCGAAATCGCCGGCCGACAGGCCCGCGAGATCGGGAACCACCACTTCGGCCTCCAGGCTGGAGCGGACGACCTTGTCGCGGCGCAGCGGCTCGATCGCCTCGGTCACGGTTTCGCGGCGCGCGCGCACCGATTGCCACTTGGCGCCCAGCGCGGGATCCACCCAGCCGGCATCGACCTCCGGCCAGGTCAGCATGTGCACCGATCCGTCCTCGTCGGGGAAGCGGCTCTGCCAGACTTCCTCGGCGGTGAACGGAATGATCGGCGTCGCGTAGCGGACCAGCGCATGGAACAGCGTGTCGAGCACGGTGCGATAGGCGCGCCGCTTCGGATCCGACGGCGCATCGCAATAGAGGCAGTCCTTGCGGATATCGAAGAAGAAGGCCGAAAGGTCCTCGTTGGCGAAGTCGGTCAGCGCGCGGATATAGCGGTTGAACTCGAAGCCGTCGGTCGCGGCGCGAAGATCGGCGTCGAGCGTCGCGAGCAGGTGCAGCGCATAGCGTTCCAGTTCGGGCATCTCGGCGACCGGAACCGCCTCCGCCTCGGTGAAGCCGTCGAGCGCGCCGAGCAGGTAGCGGAAGCTGTTGCGCAGCTTGCGATACGCATCCGACGTGCCGGCCAGGATCTCCTTGCCGATGCGGACGTCCTCGAAATAATCGACCGAGGCGACCCACATGCGCAGGATGTCCGCGCCGCTCTCGCCGATGATCTTCAGCGGATCGACGACGTTGCCGAGCGACTTGGACATCTTCTTGCCCTGGCCGTCGAGCGCGAAGCCATGGGTCAGCACCGCGTCATAGGGCGCGCGGCCGCGCGTGCCGCTCGATTCGAGCAGCGACGACTGGAACCAGCCGCGATGCTGGTCCGATCCCTCGACATACAGATTGGCGCGAACGCCTTCGCCGTAACGCTGTTCGACCACGAACGCATGGGTGGAGCCGCTGTCGAACCAGACGTCGAGAATGTCGGTGATGACCTCGTAATCGGCGAGATCATAGGCCGGACCGAGCAGCGCCTGATGGTCCGCCTGATACCAGGCGTCCGCGCCGCCGGTGGTGAAGGCCTCGACGATACGGGCGTTGACCTGGGTATCGACCAGATATTCACCGCTCTGGCGGTGGACGTACAGCGCGATCGGCACGCCCCAGGCGCGCTGGCGGCTGATCACCCAGTCCGGGCGTCCCTCGACCATCGCGTTGATGCGGTTGCGCGACTTTTCCGGCACCCAGCGCGTGTGCGCGATCGCGTCGAGCGCGATCTGGCGCAGCGTCGCGCCATTGCCCTGCGCATGGCCCAGAACAAGTCCCTCCCCTTCAGGGGAGGGGTTGGGGTGGGGAACGTCCAGCTCCACGACGGGTGTCGACTCCCCCACACCCCGGCCCTCTCCCCTGAAGGGGAGAGGGGGATTGGGCCGATCCATCGGGATGAACCATTGCGGCGTGCAGCGGAAGATGATCTTCGCCTTGGATCGCCAGCTATGCGGATAGCTGTGCGAGAAATCGTCGGACGCGGCGAGCAGCGCGCCGGCGTCGCGCAGGTCGCTGCAGATCGGTCCGTCGCTGGCGACGAACTTCTTGTTGATCACGCTGCCCTGGCCGCCCAGCCACAGCCAGTCGGGCCGGTACATGCCGGCGTCATCGACCGCGAAGACCGGATCGATGCCGTTTTCCTTGCAGAGCAGGAAATCGTCCTCGCCATGGTCGGGCGACATGTGGACAAGCCCGGTGCCCGCATCGGTGGTGACGAAATCGCCGGCCAGGAAGGGGCGCGGCTTCGCGAAGAAGCCGCCGAGATGGTGCATCGGGTGGCGGGCGACGGTGCCCGCGAGTTCGGCGCCCTTGATCGAGGCGGTGGCGGCCAGCGTCAGGCCCGTCCGCTTCTGGAAGGTTTCCGCCAGTTCCTCGGCGATCAGGAAGCGCGCCGGGGAGTCCGGCGCGGCGTAGACGCCATACTGGATCTCGGCCCCATAGCTCAGCGCCTGGTTGACCGGGATCGTCCAGGGAGTCGTCGTCCAGACGACGGCCTGCACGCCCACCAGTTCGGGGATCGCGCTTTCCACGATCTCGAACGCGACGTCGATCTGGGTCGAGACGATGTCCTCATATTCGACCTCGGCCTCGGCGAGCGCGGTCTTCTCCACCGGCGACCACATCACCGGCTTCGCGCCGCGATAGAGCTGGCCGGTCTCGGCGAATTTCAGCAGCTCGGCGACGATCGCGGCCTCGGCCTCGAACTTCATGGTCAGGTACGGATCGTCCCAGTCGCCCATGACGCCCAGCCGTTCGAACTGCCCGCGCTGCACCGCGACCCATTTTTCGGCATAGGCGCGGCATTCCGCGCGGAACTCGGCGGGGGGAACCTCGTCCTTGTTCAGCTTCTTCTTGCGATATTCTTCCTCGATCTTCCATTCGATCGGAAGGCCGTGGCAATCCCAACCCGGAACATAGGGCGCGTCCTTGCCCAGCAGCGATTGGCTGCGGACGACGATGTCCTTCAGCACCTTGTTCATCGCATGGCCCATATGGATGTCGCCATTGGCGTAGGGCGGGCCGTCATGCAGGATGAAGCGTTCACGGCCGGCGCGCTGGGCGCGCAGCTTGCCGTAAAGGTCGATCTTCTCCCAGCGTGCCTGAATCGCCGGTTCCTTCTGGGCCAGTCCGGCCTTCATGGGGAAATCGGTCTTCGGCAGGAAGACGGTGTCGCGATAGTCGGGTTTTTCGGTCATACGGCGCGGTGCCTAGCCGAAGCGCGCCGCAAAGAAAATCCTCCAGAACCTATCTGGTCAGGATTTCGCGGGCCGCTTCGCAATCGCGCTCGATTTGTTCGATCAGCGGCTCCAGTCCGTCGAACTTCATCTCGTCGCGCATGAAATGGATCAGCTCGACTTCGATCATCTGGCCGTACAGGCTTTCGTTGAAATCGAAGAAGTAAGGTTCGAGCAGTTCCTTGGGCGGATCGAAGGTGGGGCGGATGCCCAGATTCGCGACGCCCTCCAGCACGCGCCCGTCGGGCAGGCGGCCGCGCACCGCATAGATGCCGTAGCGCGGGCGCAGATAGGGGCCGAGCGCGATGTTGGCGGTGGGATAGCCGATGGTGCGGCCAAGCTTGTCGCCGTCGATCACCACGCCCTCGATCGCGAAGGGGCGCGTCAGCAGCCGCGCGGCCGTCGCGCAATCCCCGGCCTGAAGCGCCTCGCGAATCCGGCTGGACGAAACCGGCGCATCATCCAGGCCCACCGGCCCCACGGTTTCCGCGGCCATCCCCAGCGCGGCGCCGAGTTCGGCGAGCTTGCCGACGTCGCCGCTGCGGCCCTTGCCGAACGTGAAGTCCTGCCCGGTCACCACGGCGGCGGCACCGGCATCCCGGGCGAGCATGGTGACGAAGTCTTCGGCGCTCTTGGCGGCCAGTGCCCCGTCGAACGAGAAGACCAGCATCGCGTCCGCGCCCGCCGCCGCGAACAGGCGTTCGCGCTGGTCGAGCGTGGTCAGTCGAAAGGGGGCGGCATCGGGCCGGAAGAAGCGAACGGGATGCGGATCGAATGTGGCGACGAGCACCGGCCGACCCTCGGCGCGCGCGCGCGCGACGGCACGCCCGACCACGGCCTGGTGGCCGAGGTGGAAACCGTCGAAATTGCCCAGCGCGATCACGCCCCCGCGAAATTGCTCGGGAACGGGCCGCTCACCCGAAAGCCGCTCCATCACCCGGCCTGTAGCGTTCGGTGGAGTGGGGAGCAATGGCCTGCCGAGAGGCAAGACCATTCCGCGGAGTCGGGCGTGGAAGGGGGCATCCCATCGTTTGCTTCGAGCTTGTCGAGAACCGAAGTCGAGAAGGCGACCAAGATCGGGTGCTTCTCGACGGTTGCGTCTCGACAGGTTCGACGCTGCTCGAAGCAAACGGGTTTGCGACGGATCGGCGGCTATTGCACCGGAAGAGGCGTCAATCCCTGCGCCAGCAGCCGCAGCACGTTGCCGCCCATCACCGCGCGAATCTCGTCGTCGGTGAAGCCGCGATTGACCAATGCCTGCGTGATCGCGGAAAGCTGGCTGGTATCCCAGCGCGTCGTGACCGCGCCGTCGAAATCGCTGCCCAGGCCGACATGTTCGATACCGACAAGATCGCGGACATGCGCGATCGCCTTCGCGACGGCTTCGGCGCTGGTGTCGCAGATCGCGGCGTCCCAGTAACCGATGCCGATAACCCCGCCGGTGCGCGCGACGCCACGGATCTCGTCGTCGGTCAGGTTGCGGTTGACCTTGCACGTCGCCTGGACGCCGCCATGGCTGGAGACGACCGGCCGCTTGGCCATCGCGAGTATCTCCGCGACCGAAGCGTGGCTGGCATGCGCGATGTCGACGACCATGCCGCGCGCTTCCATCATGCCGACCACCTGCCGGCCGAGCGGGGTGAGGCCGCCCTTTTTCAGCCCGTGCATCGATCCCGCGACTTCGTTGTCGAAGAAATGGGCAAGCCCGGCCATGCGGAAGCCGGCCTTGTAGAGCCGGTCGAGATTCTCCGCCTTGCCCTCCAGATTCTGCAACCCTTCGATCGACAGCAGCGCACCGGTGACGGAGCCGCCGGCGCGGCGGTCGGCGAGCAGGCGGGTGACGTCGGCCCCCGATTGAATGACGCGCAGCCGCCCGCCGGTCTTGCGCTCGACTTCGCGCAGCTTCTGCGCGTGCCACAGCGAGCGCTGGAGCAGCGAGGTCCAGGTGCGCGGCGGCTGGAGCTGCGCGACGGTCAGCATCGTGATATTGTCGGTATCGGCGCCGTTCGCGTCGTAATTCTGGTTCTTGGGCGATTTGGTGACCGACGAGAAGACTTGGAGCGCGACATTGCCCGCCTCCAGGCGGCCCAGATCGACCTGACCCTGCGTGCTGGTGTCGGTCAGGCTGCGCTTCCACATCAGCGTGTCGGCATGAAGATCGGCGATCTGGAGCGATTTGTGGAGCGCGGCGGTATGCGGTTCAACCGTCGGCAGCGGTCCGGGGGCGAGCTTGTTCATGCTGCGCTCGAGCATGCCGGGCGCGACCCCGAACAGGCCGATGGCGGCGATGGCGAGAAATATGGCGGCGCCGATGCCGATCCAGCGGATCATGCGCGGACCAGCGTGACGAAGCTATATGCCGGACGGCCGCCTTCGGCCTCATGCCGTTCGCGGCGCAGCTCGCGCCAGTCCGAACCTGGATAATCGATCATCGCGTCCCCCTGCGCGTCGACATGAACTTCGGTCAGCTCGATCCGGTCGGCGCGCGGCAGCAACAGCCGATAGATCTCCGCGCCGCCAATCACCGATACGTGTGGCGCGTTGGCGAGCTTCAGCGCCTCGTCGACGGTGCCCGCGCGCTCGGCTCCGTCCTCCTGCCAGTCCGGATCGCGGGTCAGCACGATATGGCGCCGATCGGGCAGGATGCCGGGCAGGCTGTCGAACGTCTTGCGCCCCATGATCATCGGCGCGCCGACGGTCAGCGATTTGAACCGGCGAAGATCGGCGGGCAGGTGCCAGGGCAGGGTGCCGTCGCGGCCGATCACGCCATTGTCGGCGCGGGCGAGGATCAGGACGATCTCGGGATGGGCGGTCACGCGGCTACAGGCCCTGACGGCGCGGAAAAAGGGCGGTTCGGCATCGGCTAGACCGCCACCGGCGCCTTGATGTGGGGATGCGGCTCATAGCCGACGATCTCGAAATCCTCATATTCATAGGCGTCGATCGTCTCCGGCGTGCGCAGGATATGCAGCGCGGGCAGGGGGCGGGGATCGCGGGCGAGCTGTTCGCGCGCCTGATCGAGATGGTTGAGATAGAGATGCGTGTCGCCGCCCGTCCAGACGAACGTGCCCGGCTTCAGCCCGCATTGGTCGGCGAGCATATGGGTGAGCAGCGCATAGCTGGCGATGTTGAACGGCACGCCCAGGAACACGTCGGCGCTGCGCTGATAGAGCTGCAGGTTCAGCCGTCCGTCCGCCACCTGGGTCTGGAACAGGCAGTGGCAGGGCGCCAGCGCCATGCGATCGACTTCGCCCGGATTCCAGGCCGTCACGATCTGGCGGCGCGAGCCCGGATTGGAATTGATCTGGTCGATCAGCGCCTTGATCTGGTCGATATGGCCGCCGTCGGCGCTTTCCCAGTCGCGCCACTGCTTGCCATAGACCGGGCCGAGATCGCCATTCTCGTCGGCCCATTCGTCCCAGATGCTGACGCGATTCTCCTGCAGCCAGCGGACATTGGTGTCGCCTTTCAGGAACCAGAGCAGTTCGTAGACGATCGAGCGCAGGTGCAGCTTCTTGGTGGTGAGCAACGGAAAGCCGCGCGAAAGATCGAAGCGCATCTGGTGGCCGAACACGGCAAGCGTGCCCGTACCGGTGCGGTCGTCCTGCCGGGTGCCTTCGTCGAGGATTCGGCGGAGGAGGTCGAGATAGGCCTGCATGGTCGCCAGACTTATGACGGGCGATCACCGCCTCGCCAAGCCCCCAGCGACATCCTTGTGTGGTTCGGGCGGATCAGGCCTCGCGGCTCAACCCTTGCAGGCCGTGATCGTCTCGGGTTGCGGGCGTTGGCCCGATGCCTCGAACTGCGCGATATAGCCGTCGACGGCCGGAAGCGGTGTCTTTTCGACGAGCTTGTAGCCGACAGCCGCGAACTCGCAGGTCAGCAGCGCGATCGGCGTGCCGTGATTGGGCGTCGGGCGCTCGGCGTCGACGACGATCACGCGCCCGCCCTTGCTCAGCGACGGACGCATCCGCCAGAGGAACTCATAAGGCTGTTCGATCTCATGATACATATGGACCATGAAGATACGGTCGAAGCTGTGCTCGGGCAGTTTGGGGTCGGCCGGCTCGCCGAGGCGGACGCTGACATTGTCGAGCCGCTCGCGCGTGACGCGCTCGGCCAGTGCGTCGCGCACCTGCGGCACGATATCCTCGGCCAGCACCCGGCCCTTTTCGCCGACGCGCTGGGCCAGGCGAATCGTGTAATAGCCTTCGCCCGCGCCGATATCGGCAACGGTCATGCCCGGCTTGATGCCGGCCAGGTCCATCACCGTACCCGATTCGTTGACCCGGTCGCGTGCCTCCTCGGTCGAGAAGCGGCTGGCGGTGATCGGCGCGACCGGGCGATCAGCCGCCGGGAATTCGGGCGTCTGTTCGCTCGGCTTGCATGCGGCAAGCATCAGGAAAAGCGGCAGCGCCCGCCTCAATCCACGTCCTCCACATCCACCGTCTCGCCGGTCACGCGTTGCGACAGCGCCGCCGCCATGAACGGATCGAGCGCGCCGTCGAGCACGTCGTCGGGCGCGGTCGAGGTGACGCCGGTCCGCAGGTCCTTCACGAGCTGATAGGGCTGGAGCACATAGGAGCGGATCTGGTGGCCCCAGCCGATCTCGGTCTTCGCCGCATATTCGCCGCTGGCCGCGGCTTCGCGCTTCTGCAGTTCGGCCTCGTACAGGCGGGCGCGCAGCATGTTCATCGCGGTCGCGCGGTTCTTGTGCTGAGACCGGTCGTTCTGGCTGGCGACGATGATGCCCGTCGGGATGTGGGTAAGGCGCACCGCCGAATCGGTGGTGTTGACGTGCTGGCCACCCGCGCCCGACGCGCGATAGGTGTCCATCTTGATGTCGCCCTCGTTGAGCTCGATCTCGATATTGTCGTCGATCACCGGATAGACCCAGACCGACGAGAAACTGGTGTGCCGCCGCGCGGACGAATCATAGGGGCTGATCCGCACCAGCCGGTGCACGCCGCTCTCGGTCTTGGCGTAGCCATAGGCGTTTTCGCCCTTGATCTGCAGCGTCGCGGACTTGATCCCGGCCTGTTCGCCGGCCTGATATTCGACCAGATCGACCTTGAAGCCGCGCTTTTCGGCCCACCGCTGATACATGCGCTGCAACATCTCGGCCCAATCCTGGCTCTCGGTGCCGCCGGCGCCGGCATGGACCTCCAGATAGGCGTCGTTGGCGTCGGCCTCACCCGCGAGCAGCGCCTTGATCTTGTCCTCGTCGGCGCGCGCCGACAGCGCGGCAAGACCCGCGACGCCCTCATCGACGAGCGCGCTGTCGCCTTCGGCCTCGGCCATTTCCATCAATTCGATGGTGTCGCTGAGTTCGGTTTCGATCGCGCGCGTCGCGGTGATCGCCTCGTCCAGCCGGCGGCGTTCGCGCATCACGTCCTGCGCCGCCTTGGGATCGTCCCAAAGCGTCGGGTCCTCGACGCGCGCGTTCAGCTCGTCGAGTCGGCGCAACGCGCGATCCCAGTCCAGGAAACGGCGGAGAAGCGCGAGCGCGTCGTTGATCTTGTCGGCATGTGCCTGCGCTTCGGCGCGCATTTCGAAACTCCAATGACTTGCGATACCTTCCGGCTGCACCGGAATGACGCCGTGGGTTAGTAAATCCCGTCCTGCCTTTGCAAGAACTCGCTGTCGTTGCGCGGCCGGGCGGCGGCCCCGGCGGTGGCGGGATCCTTCTTCTTGTCCTTCGCGATCTCGTCGCGGCGGATGGACCGGCGCGGCTCGCTTTCGGGCTTGAACGCTTCCCAGATCACCGCGGGCTTCGGATCGTCGCCCGATGGCCATGCGCCGAACACCTTGCGCCCCGAACGCCGGTCGATCCGCACCATGCGGATGCCGGGCGGCGCGCGGAAGGGGACAACCGCCATGTCCTTGAACGCCTTTTGCGCGAACGCCTTGAAGATCGGCGCCGCCAGTGTGCCACCCTGGGCATAGCCGCCCATCGAGCGCGGCTGGTCGAAGCCCATATAGACGCCGGCAACGACATCGGCGGAGCCGCCGACGAACCAGACATTGGTCGGGCCGCTGGTGGTGCCGGTCTTGCCGAAGATCGGGCGGTTGAGCTCGCGCAACGTGGTCGCGGTGCCGCGCTGGACCACGCCTTCCAGGATATGGACCATCTGGAACGCCGTCATCGGATCCATGGCCAGCTTGGTCCGCGCGGGCGGGCGCGGCATCGCCTTGCCGTCCCAGTCCTTGGCGCTGCAACCCTCGCAGGGGCGGGTGTCGGCGCGATAGATCGCCTTGCCGTGGCGATCCTGCACATAGTCGATCAGCGTGGGCGTCAGCGCCTTGCCGTTGTTGGCCAGGATCGAATAGGCGTTGGTCAGGCGCAGCACCGTGGTGTCGCCCGCGCCCAGTGCGACGGCCAGGACCTGGGGATACGCCTTGCCCGGCGCGCTGACGCCCAGCGCGGCCGCCATCTTCACCACCTTGTCCATGCCCGTCTGGCTGGCGGCGCGAACGGTCATCAGGTTGCGCGACTGTTCGATGCCCCAGCGCATCGTCTGCGGACCGGCGCCGGCGCTGCCGCCGAAATTGCGGAAGCATTTCTGGCCCAGCCGCGCGCCCTGATAGACGCAGAAGGGGCCGTCGACGATGATCGATGCCGGCGTCATGCCCGAATCGAGCGCGGCGGAATAGGCGATCGGCTTGAAGGTCGATCCGGGCTGGCGCTCGGCCTGTGTCGCGCGATTATAGCTTTGAAGTCGCGCGTCGAACCCGCCCTGCATCGCGAGGACGCGGCCGGTATGCGGATCCTCGACCACCATGCCGCCCGAGATTTCGGGGATGTTGCGCAGGCCCCAGGCATTGCCTTCGGGCGCCACCGCGATCAGGTCGCCCGGGTTCATCGCCGAAAAGGCGGTTTCGGCGGTGCCGCGCTTGGGCATCGACGCGAAACCGGCGGGCAGCGTGCCCGTCGCGCCGTCTGAAAAGCCGATCTCGGCGGCGGCGGCCGATTTGGAGATGATGACGGCGATCCGCCAATCCTTGTAATCGACGCCGATATTGCGCAGCGCCAGATTGGTCCGCCAGCGATCGCCCACTTCGATCTTGTCGATCGGCCCATGCCAGCCCCGCGCGCCGTCATAGCGGACCAGGCCCGCGCGCAGCGCATCCTGGGTATATTCCTGATAAGCGGGATTGAACGAGGTGCGCACCCACAGGCCGCCGCCATAGACGCTGTATGGGTTGCGGCCGCCATCGGCGTTCTCGCCATATTTGTCGATGAGCTGGCGGCGCACCTCTTCCATGTAATAGCCGCCGACATATTCGTAGCGTGCGCCGATATTGGGGCGGATGCCCAGCGGCGCGGCCTGCGCGGCGAGCATCTGTCCCTCGGTGATGAAGCCGTTGCGCTTCATTTCGGAAAGCACGAAATTGCGGCGCGCGGTCGCCTTCGCGGTATCGCGGCTATAGGTGGAGGGCGCCTTGGGCAGGATCGCGAGGAATGCCATTTCCGGCAGCGTCAGCGCTTCCACATCCTTGTCGAAATAGGCGCGCGCCGCCGCCTGCACGCCGAAGCTCTGCCGTCCCAGCGCGATCTGGTTCAGGTAGAGTTCCATGATCTGCTGCTTGGTCAGCACCGATTCGATGCGCTTGGCGAGGATCGCTTCCTTCACCTTGCGGACATAGCTGAGCTCGTTGGTCAGCAGCAGGTTCTTGGCCACCTGCTGGGTGATGGTGGACGCGCCGACCGGCCGGCCGTCGCTGGCGAGGTTGTTGAGGATCGCGGCGACGATGCCGGGATAGTCGAGGCCGCCATGCTCGAAGAAAGTGCGATCCTCCGCCGCCAGGAAGGCGCGGACGAGCAGCGGCGGATATTCGGCGTAGGAAAGCTGGACGCGGCGTTCGCGGGCATAGCTGTGGACCGGCGTGCCGTCGATCGCGCGGACGTTGGTCGGCAGCGGCGGCTCGTAGGTCAGCAGCGTTTCGGCAGAGGGCAGGTTGCGCGCGAAGATCAGCCAGATAAGCAGCCAGCCGAGCAGCGCCAGCAGCGCGAGCGCGAACAGCGCCTGCACCCAGCGCTTGCTGCGCCAGCGCGCGAGCAATGCCCATGCGCCGCTCGCCTCACGCCGGAGTCGATAGCTGAAATTCTGGTCCGAGGCCTCGGTCATGCCTGACCGGCTCTAGCAAAGATTCGCCGCTATGCCAGCCGGGCTGCGATCAAATCCGGCCGATGGCGGGGATTTTGGCTCCGGAATGCGCTGCGGCGGGGTTAGCGCGAGGCCAGTTGGCGGGCGAAATGCGTCTCGATCGCGCGGGCGGCGCCCGTTGCGATGCGCTTGCGGCCGTCGGTTGAGAACAGGAACTTCATATCGGCTTCGTTGCTGAGATAGCCGGTTTCGAACAGCACCGAGGGCACGTCGGGCGCCTTGAGCACGATCAGCGACGCGAACCGGTGATAGTCGCTGCGGAAGGGGACGAGCGGGGCCGCCTCGCGCTTCAGCAGGGTCGCGAATTTCGACGAGATGTTCATCGTCTCGCGCTGGGTCAGGTCGATCAGGATCGAGCTGACGTCGCTCGTCGCGCCGCCCAGATTGACGCCGTTCAGGATGTCCGCCTTGTTCTCGCGCGCCGCGAGCCGCGCCGCCTCGCGGTCGGACGCGACCTCGGACAGCGTATAGACGGTGGCGCCGGTCGCCTGTTCGTTGCCGGCGCTGTCGGCATGGATCGAGATGAACAGGTCGGCGTTCAGCCGCCGTGCGATCTCGTAGCGCTGGTTGAGCACGATGAAGCGATCGTCCTCGCGCGTCAGCGCGACGCGGACGCGGCCGGACGAGACCAGTTCGTCGCGGATGGCGCGGGCGATGGCGAGCGTCGCGTCCTTTTCGCGCGCGCCGCCGTGCGGAGAGATCGCGCCGGGATCATGGCCGCCATGGCCGGCGTCGATCACCACCAGCGGTCGTCCGTCCGGCCCCTGGATGCGCGGCAGCGACAGGCGCTTGGGCGGATCGAGCGGGATGGTGACCGAATAGCGCCGCTTCGGCGGCGTGTTCATGGCGAGCTGCGTGCCCTCGACTTCCCAGCGGCTGCGTCCGGCGCGCGCGGCGCGCGTGAATTCGGACTGTTCCACGGATTTGAGCGACAGGGTGAGCGTGCGCCCGTCCGAGCCGAATCGCGCGTCGGAGATCAGCGTCGGGCTGGCGAGGTCGAGGACGATGCGCGCGGTGTCGCCATTCTGACGGCCCTGGCGCACCTGTTCGATCGGCCCGCCCGCGGTGGAGACGGAACCGGGCTCCACACCGGGGATGTCCACGGCCAGGCGGCGCGGACCATCGAGCGCGAAGGTCGATGCGCGCTCGATTGCTTCGTCGAAACTCAACACCACCGCGTCACCATCGACCGCGATGCTCTGCACGCGCGCGGCCTCCGCCGTTGGCGCGAACAGAGTTGCGAACAGGAAAAGCGCGGCGGTCATGACGCCATTGTGCCAGCTCGGCCTAGGGCCGGTCCATACCCTCGATATACGCAACTGGTTTCCACCCTTGGTCCACACCTGTTCGCAGACCTAGGAAAAACGCCTCAAATGACGGTGAAAGAATATGATTAACGAGCCGTTAGTCATTGATGGGGCAGGAGGTGTCCGGCGGTGGACTTGCTTTTTGTTGCTCCGGAGGGGCGCGGGTGCTAGCGAAGTGTCGCCGGATGCGGGACAGGTTCCCCGCTGGCTTACGCATGTCGCTCGAAGGGGCGATATTAACAGGTTGACGCTGCATGAGGCATTTCTCCCCTGCTCCGCATTTCGCCGAAAGGATCGGCGATGCGTTGCCGCTGTGGGGGGTTCCGGTCCGACTGGCCGGACGTGTCGACGCAGCAGAGGCACATAATTTCATCACATCAACCCGGATGCCCGCGACAGACCGACCGGCATCCGCATTATTTGGCGCGCCGCGGCCCGAGCGGGACCGCACATGGCGCGCCCGGAGATTTTTCAATGACAACGCGCATGCTGATCGACGCGCGCCACCGGGAGGAAACCCGCGTGGCCGTCGTCAAGGGACACCGAATCGAGGAGTTTGATTTCGAATCCGCCGAGCACAAGCAGCTCAAGGGGAATATCTATCTCGCCAAGGTGACACGCGTCGAACCGTCGCTTCAGGCGGCGTTCGTCGATTATGGCGGCAATCGCCACGGGTTCCTCGCGTTCAGCGAGATTCATCCGGACTATTACCAGATTCCGAAGGAAGATCGCGAGGCGCTGCTTCGCGAGGAGGCCGAGCACGCCGCCGAGGAAGAGGCGCTGCGCGCCGCCCAGGCCGAGGAATATGACGACGATTATGACGGCGAGGGCGAGGATGGCTCTGGCGTCGAGGTCGTCGAGGCGATCGATCATGGCGACGAGGGCGACGGCGAAGCCGCCGATGGCGAAAGCGAAGGCGAGGCGCGTCCGCGCCGCCGTGGCAAGGCCATAGACGACGGCGCGGTGGAATCGCTTCGCCAGAAGCGCATGAACCTGCGCCGCCGCTACAAGATCCAGGACGTGATCCGGCGCCGCCAGGTGCTGCTCGTCCAGGTCGTGAAGGAAGAGCGCGGCAACAAGGGCGCGGCGCTGACCACCTATCTGAGCCTTGCCGGCCGCTATTGCGTGCTGATGCCCAACACGTCGCATGGTGGCGGCATCAGCCGCAAGATCTCCAATGCCGGGGATCGCAAGCGGCTGAAGACGATCATGGCGGAGCTGAAGCTGCCTTCGACCATGGGCTGCATCGTGCGCACCGCCGGCCTTCAGCGCACCAAGACCGAGATCAAGCGCGACTTCGACTATCTGGCGCGGCTGTGGGACGAGATCCGCGAAAAGACGCTGCAATCGACGGCGCCCGCGCTCGTCTATGGCGACAGCGACCTGATCAAGCGCGCGATTCGCGACATCTACAATCGCGATATCGAGGAAGTGATCATCGAGGGCGAGGAAGGGTACCGCGCCGCGAAGGACTTCATGAAGCTGCTGATGCCCAGCCATGCCCGGCGGGTGAAACCCTATTCGGACGCTGTGCCGCTGTTCCAGCGCAACGGCGTCGAGGATCAGCTTGCCGCGATGTATCATCCGACGGTGCAGCTCAAATCGGGTGGCTATCTGGTCATCAATCCGACCGAAGCCCTCGTCTCGATCGACATCAACTCGGGCCGCTCGACGCGCGAGCACGGCATCGAGCAGACCGCCGTCGCGACCAATCTGGAAGCGGCGCACGAGATCGCCCGCCAGCTCCGCCTGCGCGACATGGCGGGCCTGGTCGTGATCGATTTCATCGACATGGAGAACAACTCCAACATCCGTAAGGTCGAAAAGGCGATGAAGGCGGCGCTCGCGAACGATCGCGCGCGCATCCAGGTCGGCCGGATCAGCTCCTTCGGGCTGATGGAGATGAGCCGCCAGCGCCTGCGCACCGGCGTGCTTGAGGCGTCGACGCGCCAGTGTCCGCATTGCGAAGGCACGGGCCTTGTCCGCACCGCATCGTCGGCCGGCCTTTCCGCGCTGCGCATGCTGGAGGACGAGGCCGCGCGCGGGCGTGGCAGCAAGCTGACGCTGCGCGCCAGCCAGGAAGCCGCCGTCTATGTGCTCAACCGCAAGCGCGCCGAGCTCGCCGAGATCGAGGACCGCTATGGCGTGACGATCGACGTGCTGCCCGATGGCGAGGCGGAAGGCGCGCGCATGAGCGTCGAGGCCAGCGGCCCGCCGCCCGAGCATGCGCCGCGCTTCGCGCCGGTGGTGATCGAGGACGAGGACGACGATCTGCCGATCGAGGACGAGTTCGACGAGGAAGAGGAAGCCGAGGCCGAGGAGCGGCGGGAAAGTCGCGAGGAACGCGGTGACCGCGAAGGTGGCCGCCGTCGCCGCCGCCGCCGTGGCCGTCGTGGCCGTCGCGACGAGGAAGGCGAAAGCCATGATCGCGAGGCGGATGCCGCCGAGCGTCAGGACGAAGCCGGCGAGTCGGACGAGGAGAGCGAGAGCGAGAGCGATCAGGGCGCGGATGTCGATTCCGCGATCGAAAGCGATGATGGATCGGACGAAGGCGGCAAGCGTCGTCGTGGCCGTCGTGGTCGCCGTGGCGGCAAGCGTCGTCGCGAAGGCGGGCCGGTCGAGGCTGGTGATGCCGACGCCCAGGCCGAGGACGCCGACGCCGACCCGGCCGAAGCTCAGGCCGTCGAAGAAGTCGCTTCGGAACCGGCTCCCGAACCCGTGGCGGAAGCGCCGGCCGAAAAGCCGAAGCGGACGCGTCGCAAGAAGGCCGAGGTTCAGGTGGAGCCCGTTGCCGAAGCACCTGTCGTCGAGGTGGCTGTAGCCGAGGAGGCGCCCGCCGAGCCCGCTCCGGCAGAAGAGGCTGTGGACGCGCCCGCCGAGAAGCCGAAGCGCACCCGCAAGAAGGCGGCGCCGAAGGCGAAGGCCGCCGAGGTCGCGGAACCGGAAGCACCGGCGCCCGAACCGGTCGCCGAGACGCCCGTCGTCGAGACATCCGTCGAGGAAGTCGCGCCGGCGAAGCCCAAGCGGACGCGCAAAAAGGCTGCTGTCGCGGCTGAGGCGGCCGCGGCCGAAGCGGTCACGGCGGATGCCGTTCCCGCCGATGGCGATCAGCCGGTCGCGGCGAACGACGCGGGCGACGCGCCCCGGCGCGGCTGGTGGCAGCGGACGTTCGGCGGCCAGGAGTGATCCCGGCTGCGGAGCGCATGCGGACGCGCTGAGGCCGTGAGGCCGCGGCACATCTTCAGCGGGGGTTCAGCCGCCGGGGGCAAGGAAGGAATGGCCATGGCCAGCCCGTTTCGTTCCCCCGGCGCCGCCCTGCGCGCGGCGCTGGCGTTCCTCTTCTCCGCGATCCTGATCGCCCAGCCGGCGATGGCGCAGTCGATCCTGCGCGACGCGGAGACCGAAGCGGTCCTTCATGAGATGTCCGAGCCGCTGATCCGCGCGGCCGGCCTCGAACCCAAGAACGTCACCGTCGTGATGGTCGGCGATCCCAGCATCAACGCCTTCGTGGCGGGCGGCCAGATCGTCTACATGAATTCCGGCACGATCATGCAGGCGGACAACGCCAATGAAGTGCAGGGCGTGATCGCGCACGAGCTTGGCCACATCACCGGCGGGCATATTATCCGCTCGTCGGAGGGGATGAAGCAGGCCACGGGCATCACGCTGCTCAGCCTGCTCGCCGGCCTGGCGGCGGTCGCCGCAGGCGCGGGCGACGCCGGCATGGGCATCATGATGGCCGGCCAGCAGGCGGCGCTTGGCAAATTCCTCGCCTTCACCCGTACCCAGGAAGTGAGCGCGGATGCTGCAGGCGTCAAATATCTCGCTGGCGCCGGGATCAGCGGCAAGGGTTCGATCGCCTTCTTCAAGCGGATCCAGAATCTCGAATATCGGCTCAATATCCCGCAGGACGACAGCTATGGGCGCACCCACCCGCTGACCAGCGAGCGCCTGTCCGTCCTCGAACATCAATATCAGGCCTCGCCGGCCTGGAACAAGCCGACCGAGCCCGGGCTTGAGGCGCGTTTCCAGCGGATCAAGGCCAAGCTGCGCGGCTTCGCATGGGAATCGGCACAGACGCTGCGCGAATATCCCGAGACGAACAAGACCGACGCGGCACGCTATGCACGCGCCTATGCCTGGCATAAATCCGCTTATCCGGACAAGGCGATGGCGGAGGTGGACGCGCTGCTGACCAAGGCGCCGCACGATCCTTATTATCTGGAACTCAAGGGGCAGATCCTGCTCGAATCCGGCCGCCCGGCCGAGGCGATCCCGCCGCTGCGCGAGGCAGTGCAGGCGACGCGCGCGCAGCCGTTGATCGCCGCGCTGTTCGGTCACGCGCTGATCGCGACCGAGGATCCGAAGAATTTCGACGAGGCGCGCAGCGTGCTCAAGGCGGCGGTGACGCGGGACAACGACAATCCCTTCGCCTGGTATCAGCTTGGCGTGGTCTATGAGCGCGAAGGCGATGTTCCGCGCGCGCAACTCGCCACGGCCGAGCGCTACAATCTGCAGAACCGCCCCGAACTGGCCCTTCCCAATGCACGGCAGGCGATGCAGGGTATCAAGGAGGGCACGCCGGACTGGCTGCGCGCGCAGGATATCGCGATGGTTTCCGAAGCGGCGATGTCCAAGAAGAAAAAGCGCTGACGCCAGCGAGATCGAGTGAAGAGATGACCCAGATAGTTTCCAGGAGAAAGACCATAATGATCGGCATCGCCGCTTTTCTCGCGGGCGCCGCCGGCACCGCGCTCGCCACCGGCGCGCTCGGGACGCCGCAGGTGGGGGACGCGGAACGCGCGAAGATCGAGGCGGTGGTGCGCGACTATATCCTCGCGCATCCGGAGATCATTCCGGAAGCGATGGAGAAGCTTCAGCAGCGCGAGATCGGCAAGGTCGTCGATACCAATCGCAGCCGGATCGAAACGCCGTTCGCCAGCGCATGGGCGGGCAATGAGCGCGGCGACGCCACGCTCACCATCTTCTTCGACTATGCCTGTGGCTATTGCCGGGCGAGCCTGCCGGACATCGAGCGGCTGCTGAAGGAAGACAAGCAACTCAAGGTCGTCTTCCGCGAACTGCCGATCCTGAGCGAGACCAGCGACCTTGCCGCGCGTGCGAGCCTGGCCGCCGCCGCGCAGGGCAAGTTCAAGGCGTTCCACGACGCGCTCTACGCCGCCGGCCGGCCGACGGCGCAGACGATCGAGCGCGTCCAGAAGGAGGTTGGCATCGACGTGACCGCCGCGGCGAAGGTGCAGGCCTCGCCCGAGGCGCAGCGCGAGATCGAGGGCAATGTCCAGCTCGCGCGCGACCTGCGCTTCAGCGGCACGCCGAGCTGGGTGGTGGGCGACCAGATCCTGAATGGCGCGGTTGGTTACGACACGTTGAAGAAGGCGATCGCCGAGGCGCGCAAGAAGGGGTGACGCAAGCCGTCCCGATCCTGCTCTTTCATCGTCGTTTCAGTTCTTCGTCGCTCCAGCCCTTCGACGGGCTCAGGACAGCCCCGGCCTTTGGCGAGAGCTGGAGCGACGAAGAATGATGGATCCGGGATTGCCCGGAAACCCTCAATCCCGTCCCTTGAAGCCTTGAGCGATCACATACCATTCCGACGAGTCCTTGCGGCTCGCAGGCGGCTTGGCGTGCTTCACCGTCGTGAAATTCTGCTTGAGGATCGTCAGCAATTCACGATCGGTGCCGCCCGCGAACACTTTCGCGACAAAGGCGCCGCCGGGCTCCAGGATCTGGATCGCGAAATCGACCGCGGCTTCGACCAGGCCCATGGTCCGCAGGTGATCGGTCTGCGGGTGGCCGACGGTGTTGGCCGCCATGTCCGACAAGATCAGGTCCGCGCCGCCGCCCAATGCCTCTTCCAGCCGCGCGGGCGCGTCGTCGTGCATGAAATCCATCTGGAAGATGGTCACGCCGTCGATCGGATCGGTGGGCAGCAGGTCGATGCCGACGATTGCCGCGCGCGGCGTGGCCTTGCGCGCGACCTGGCTCCATCCGCCGGGCGCGATGCCCAGGTCCAGGATGCGCTTGGCGCCGCGCAGCAGCGCGAATTTCTCGTCAAGCTCGATCAGCTTGTACGCCGCCCGGCTGCGATAGCCCTCGGCGCGCGCGCGCTTGACATATGGGTCGTTGAGCTGGCGTTCCAGCCAGCGCGTCGATTGCGCCGTCCGTCCCTTGGATGTCTTGACGCGCTGGCGTCCGCCCGATCCGCCCCGGCTCATCGGTCGCGCGCCATCAACAAACGCAATATCCCTTCACGGATGCCGCGATCGGCGACACCCAGTCGCTCGGCGGGCCAGATATCGATAATCGCCTCCAGGATCGCGCAGCCCGCCACCACCAGGTCCGCGCGCTCGACGCCGATACAGGGCTGGCGCTGCCGTTCCTCGATCGACATGCGCGACAGGCTGGTGCTGATCTGCTGCATCGCCTGTGCCGGAACGATCAGCCCGTCGATCGCGCTGCGATCATAGGATGTCAGCCCCAGATGCAGGCTGGCGAGCGTGGTGACGGTGCCGCTGGTGCCGAGCAGCCGGATATCCTCCATGTCGTTCAGCGGCAGCCTTTCGGCGAAACGGGCGAAGCTGTCGCTCACGCGGCGCTTCATGCGGGCATAGGCGTCAAGCCGGGCTGCATCGCTGTCCTCGGTGACGGGTTCGCTCTCGGTCAGCGAGACGACGCCCCAGGGCGCGCTCAGCCAGTCGCGGATATGCGGATGGCCCTCGCGCGTGTCGATCAGCACAAGCTCGGTCGATCCGCCGCCGATGTCGAAGATCAGCGCCGGGCCGTCGCCGGGTTCGAGCAGCGCGTGGCAACCCATCACGGCCAGCCGCGCTTCCTCCTCCGCGCTGATGATGTCGAGCGCGATGCCGGTCTCGCGATAGACGCGGTCGATGAAGGCCTGTCCGTTCACCGCCTGGCGACAGGCCTCGGTCGCGACCGAGCGGGCGAGCGTGACGTGACGGCGTCTCAGCTTGTCCGCGCAGATGGTGAGGGCGGCGATCGCGCGCTCGATCGCCGCGTCGCTCAGCCGACCGGTCGCCGCCAGGCCTTCGCCCAGTCGCACGATTCGCGAGAATGCGTCGATCACCACGAAGCCGTCGCCTTCGGGCTTGGCGATCAGCAGCCGGCAATTGTTGGTGCCGAGATCGAGCGCGGCATATGCGCGTCGATGGGGCCACCGCGCGGACGCGGTACGCCTGGAGGCCGCAGGGCCCGCATGCGGGGCGGGCTGGTGCGGCAATGGCATGGAACGCTCCACCATGGCCGTCAAATCACTCTTATGTTCTCCGGAAAACGGGAATACCGCCCGGTACTTGAATGACAGACTAGGGACTGCCCGCGCGAACCGCAAGGCAGGCATCTGACAGATGGTGCACGAAGCCCCTTGACCCGGGCGCACCCCCCGCCTATTTCGCGCGCCTCGTTGCCCCGTCGTCTAAAGGTAAGACTACGGACTCTGACTCCGTCAATCGAGGTTCGAATCCTCGCGGGGCATCCAGATACCTTTCAAATTTCCGGCACCGCCAGGCTGGCGGCCCATGGGCGAGACAAGGCCTCGAGCGCATTGCACCGTCCGCTTCGAGCCGAAGAAAAGGCATCGGTGCCAGTGGCCCGGATCGAGGCTTCGCAAGCGGTTGAGGATCGTATCGCAAAGCTGTGGTCGCTCAAGGAGAGCGGGGCGTTGACCGAGACAGAATTCACAACGGCGAAACTGGAGTTGCTCGGTGCGGGGCCTGCTAAAATGATTCCGGCGTCGGGAGGTCCTGATTCCGGCGCATAGCCGCCCGGTCTGGGTATATGCCTAAAGTAGAGCCGCCCCGTCCGGGCGCGGTTGTCGATATACGGCGTCCTCGCTAGGACCGGACAAGAGGTTCGAGTCCGGGGGGATCTTCATGAGCACGACAGCGGAAAATTTCACGCCGGCGACCGACAATCCGTTCGTTCGCGCGCTCGCGGCGGGCGTTCGCTACAGCAATACCAGTCCGGTCACCTATTATATCGCGCCGAGTGATCATGACAATAATGGCGTGAACGATTGGGATCAGGACGGCGCCGGTGATGGACTGCGGGCAGCCGTCGCTTCATGGGCGAGCGTGATCAATCTCAGCTTCACCGAAGTGTTCTCGGCGTCCGAAGCGAACTGGGTGGAGCGTGTCCTCACGCCTTATTCCTTCGGTGCGACCGCCTATCATTATTATCCGAGCTCGTTCGTCGGCGTGTATGGCGGCGGCTATGATCTGCTGCCCAACAGCGATCGGGGGGACAGCCGCGTCGGCGGCGAGTATTTCCGCATCCTGCTGCACGAACTCGGGCATGGGCTGGGGCTTGATCATACCCATGATGGCGGCTCGGGCGACGTCTATTTCCCCGGCGCATCCGGACCGCAGGATCGCGGTTCCTTCGATCTGAACACCGATGCCTACAGCGTGATGTCCTATGTCGGCGATCATCAGTCGCGCTTCGGCCTCTCCTACTCGGTCGAGTGGGGCTATATCGGCGGGCCGATGGCGTTCGACATCGCTGCGGCGCAGGCGATCTACGGCGCCAACATGGCGACGGGCGCCGGCGACGATATCTACGACCTGCCGGCAACCAACGGCATCGGCACCTATTTCTGGTGCATCTGGGATGCCGGCGGCAACGATACCGTGCGGTATCAGGGGTCGGCTGCAAGCGTGATCGACCTGCGCGCCGCCACCTTGCAGGTGGCGCCGGGTGGTGGTGGCTATTTCTCTCAGGCGACCGGCATTATCGGCGGCTTTTCGATCGCCAATGGCGTCGTGATCGAGAATGCGATCGGCGGCAGCGGCGACGATCGGATCACCGGCAACCAGGTCGCCAATGTTATCGAGGGCGGTGACGGTGCGGACACGCTGATCGGCGGCGGAGGCGCCGACACGCTGCGTGGCGGCAATGGCGCGGACACCTTCCTGTTTCTTGCGACCGACGATTCGCCGCAGGCGGCGCCGGATCGTATCCTGGACTTCACGCCAGGCGTCGACACGATCGATCTGCGCCTGACGGGGGCGACAAGCTTTTCCGTTGCGGCCGAGAATGGTGCGACGCGGCTGAACGCGGTGACCGCGAACGGAGTTCTGTCGATCCTGGTCGATGGCGATTTCACGCTCGAACAGCTCCTGCCCGGCGCGACGCCGGCGATATTGGACGGCAGCAGCGGCAATGCGATCGGGGGCACGTCCGGTGCGGACATCATGTTCGGCATGGCGGGTGCGGACAGCATGCAGGGCGGTGACGGCGGGGATTTCATCGTCGGGGGCGAGGGATCCGACTCGCTCGAAGGCGGCGCCGGCGCGGACACCATTTATGGCGGTAACGGGACGGACGACCTGTTTGACGCGGACGACAACGATTTCATCTCGGGCGGCGATGGCGACGATCTGCTGTTCGGTGAACTCGGCAACGACACGCTGCTGGGCGGTGCGGGTGATGACGGGTTGTTCGGCGGATATGGCGACGACCGCCTCGATCCGGGGCCGGGCAAGGCGACTGTCGATGGCGGTGCCGGCATGGATACGCTGGCGCTGACGGATTGGGCGCCCGATTCCCATGAGGCCTGGCTGGTCCGGACCGACCAATATCATGGCGAGATCCTGCGCAATGGCGTTCCGCTGATCCAGTTCACGTCGATCGAGCGGTTCGATCTGGTCATGGGCAATGGCAATGATTTCTTCGTCGGTACGCTCGAAGGCGACAGCACGGTCCGTGCCGGCGCTGGAAACGACTTGCTCTACGGCATTTTCGGCGATGACCATTTCATGGGCGAGGCGGGCAACGATACGCTCGACGGCGGCTCGGGGGATGATTGGTTGGAGGGCGGTGACGGCGACGATGTGCTGATCGGCGGTTTCGGCAATGACAGCATCGATGGCGGCAGCGGTATCGACCGGGCCGAGTTTACCGAGGCCCTCGCGGATTGCGTGATCAGCTTCGACGGCGACGTCTGCGTTGTCGAGACGAAGAACCAGGGCGTCGATCGCCTGACCAATGTCGAAACCGCGATCTTCGCCGGCGTTTCGAAGACCATGGCGGAGCTTCGCGCACTGGCGGTGGACCGCACCGCGCCGACCCTGACCGCTATCAAGCCGGCCGATGCGGTGACGGGCGTCGTGGTCAACGCCAATATCGTCGCGACCTTCAGCGAGGCGATCGCGCGGGGCACCGGCACCATCGTCCTGCGCCGCGACGACGGCACGGTGGTCGAGACCTTCAACGTCGCGACGAGCGGGCGGATCGCGATTTCCGGATCGACGCTGATCGTCGATCCGACGCAGCGCCTTGCCGCCGGCACGCACTATACCGTCTCGATCGCGTCCGGCGCGCTCGTCGATATGTCGGGCAACGGCTATGCCGGGCTGACGGATTATGACTTCACGACCGAAGCGGCGGTGAAAACCAGCCGGTTGATCGCGCTGGGCAATTTCACGGGGAGCTGGGCGGCTAGCGACGGCGACATCTTCGGCACGAACGCCGGTTTCCAGGACATCACCATTCTCGATCGGCCGGGCGCGGTGCGGCTGGATGGATCCTTTGGTTTTGGCGGCGACCTTGTCCGCCTGTCAGGCGACGCGGCCGACTATGTCGCCTCTTTGAGCGGCAATAACGCCATTCTGTCCGATGGTGATACGGAGATCCGCATTCCGATCGGCACGGCGGGAATCGCGTTGCTGTTCGAGGATGGATTGCGGACTCTCGTCTTCGTCGGCGGCGAGGTCCGCATCGGTGGACAGGCGATCGGCTCGGCATTGACCGTCCTGTCGGCGCCCGCCGAAGCGGGGGCATTGCCTTCGGCCGAGAGTTTCGCGTCGGGCCGGGTCGTGATCGGCCCCGAAGCGTCCGTGTCGGTTTCCGGCAATGTTCAGGTCTTCGGAACGAACGGTCATGAAACGGTCGAGGTTCTGAGCGGCAATGTCACGCTCGATACGTCGTTCAGCAAGGGGGGAGACACGGTCGTCTTCGACGAGGCCGCGACCGGATTCACCGCGCGTGTCTTTGGCAGCAATGTCATCCTGGTATCCGACGATCTCGAGCTGCGTGTCCCGATCAGTCTTGTCGGCACCTCGCTGCATTTCGCCGACGGCGATCGCACCTTGTCGTTCGATACCGCCGCATCGGCGGTCAAGATCGGCGACCAGGTGATCGGGACGACGCCCGTCCACCTGCTCGCCGACGCTTTCGCCTGATCGCCGCCGGGCGCCGCCTATTCGGCGGCGTCCTGGCTTTCCTCCTCGGTCCTGGCGGGCTTCGCCTTGCCGCGCGGCTTGCGGGCGGCTTCATCCGTCACGGCCGGGTAGTCGCCGCCGGCGGCACCCGCGACCAGACTGTCGAGCGAACTGCCGTCGAAGCCAAGCTCCTTCATCAGTCCGTCGATCACCGGGGCCTGGGCACGATAACGCAGCGCCGCCGCGACCGCGCTGTTGGCAAGATTGCGGTCGCCGCCCGAACCGTCGTCACTGGCGCCGCCCACGCCCGCCGAACCGCCCTTGCCGGTCAGTCCATCGACCTGGACGATCTTGATGCTGTCGATCGCCTCCATCGGCTTCGCCGCCTCGCGCACCACTTCGGGCAGCACCTTCAGCAGCGCGAGCTTGGTCTGGAGCGAGATCTGGTTGGATGACAGCAGGTTCGCCGCTTCGTTGACGGCGCGCTGGCCTGCGGCTTCCACCTCGAAGCGCACGCGCGCCGCCTCGGCCCGCAGCTTCTCCGCTTCCGCCTCGCCGCGGGCGGCCTCGCGAACCGCCTCGGCGCGGTCGGCCGCGGCCTGCTTCTCGGCATCGGCCTGAACCTTGATGCCGATCGCCTGGCGCTCGGCTTCCTTCGACGCCTCGATCAGCTCGATCTTCTTGGTGCGCTCGGCGATCTCGGATTCTCGCGCGGTCGACACCTGTTCCTCGGCGGCGACGGCGGCGGCGCGGGCCTTGTCGGCCTCCGCCCGCGCCTGGCTTTCCTCGCGGCTCTTGTTCTGCACAGCGATCTGCTGTTCCTGGCGGGCGAGTTCGATCGCCTGCTCCTGCGCGATCCGGGCTTGCTGCACGGCGCGATCCGCCTCGATCTGCGCGGAATCGGTCACCTGCTTGGCGGCGATACGCGCCTGATCGGCCTCGCGCTGGCGCTCGGCCTGCTGGCTGGCGACGACCGAGATCTGCTCGGCCCGGCGCATCTCGACCTCACGCTCTTGCTCCAGCCGCGCGAACTCTGTGTCGCGGCCGATCAGGAAGGACTGGCGCTGCGCCTCGAGATTCTTGGTCTCGATCTGGACGCGCGTATCCTGCTCGATGTCGTTGCGCGATTTCTTGCGCATCTCGATCTGCTCGGTGAGCTTGGTCAGGCCTTCGGCGTCGAAGGCGTTGTTGGCATTGAAATGCTCGATCGAGGTCTGGTCGAGACCGGTCAGCGACACCGATTCCAGCTCAAGCCCGTTCATCGCGAGATCGGCGGACGAAACCTGCTGCACCTTCTGCACGAAATCGCTGCGCTGTTCGTGAAGCTGGTTCATCGTCATGCCCGCCGCGACCGAGCGCAGCGCATCGACGAACTTGCCTTCGACCAGCTCCTTCAGCGCTTCCGGGTTCATCGTGCGCAGGCCGAGCGTCTGTGCCGCGACCGCGATCGATCCGGCATCGGGGCGGACGCGGACGTAGAATTCGGCCTTCACGTCGATCCGCAGACGGTCGAGCGTGATGAGCGCATCGGCATTCTTGCGTTCCACCGCCAGCCGGACGGTGTTCATGTTCACAGGCATGGTCTCGTGGAAGACGGGCAGCACCAGCGCGCCGCCGTTCATCACCACCTTCTCGCCGCCGAAGCCGGTGCGGACGAACGCGATCTCCTTCGATGCGCGCTTGTAGAGCCGGGCGATGATGATGCCGAGCGTGATCAGCGCGACCAGGCCGATGCCCGCATAGATGAGGATGGGAAGCATGCCGCTGCCGCTTTCGACGATCTCGTTCATGGGGTCAGGGATCCAGTTGTGGGAGGTGGGTACGACCCGCGCTGATCGCGCGGAAAACATGGTCCTCGCGGCGGACGAGGATGATGTCCTCGCCCTCCGCGAAGCTTTGTCCGGCATTGTCGGGCTCAGCCATCACATAATGGGCCTGGCCGTGCTGGTCGAAAACGCGCGCGCGCGCCGGCGAGCCCCGCGCCGCGCGCCCGGTCACGATCACGGCGCTGCGGCCGACCAGGCTTTCGAGCGGAACCGCCGTGGTTTCGTCATGCGGCAGGATGCGTGCGATCGGGCGAGAGAGCAGGCCCGTCGCCGGCAGCGCCGCGACCGCTGCGGCGATCCCCGCCAGCCATGGCGACAATGTCTCGTCGGTCAGCGACACCGCGAGCTGCTGGAGCGACAGGCCGATCACGCCGAACATGCAGAGGAAGACGACCAGCAGCATCAGCAGCGGCAGCCGGCCGACACCCAGCCAGCCCAGCAGGTCGCCGTCCAGATCGGCGTGCGAGTCGAGATCGACCGCGCTGCCGCCCAGGCCGATCGCCTCGACGACGCCGATCAGAACCATCAGGACGAGTGCGGAGGTGAAGACGACATTGTCGCCTGCAAGCATGAACGCCAACGCCGAAGTCATCACGTCTCCCTGTTCAGGCGAGACTAGAACGCGGATGACCGATTCTCAAAACGAAACCGGACATGGGCCTGTATCATGCGCCCGTCAGTCCCGCATTCCTTCGGGGTCGCGATATTTGAGCTCCAGGAACTTGCCCTGCGTCGCCAATGAATCGAGATCGCCGGCCGCGATATTGCGGGTCATCTCGGCGATCTCCTCGTCGATCAGCTTCAGCCCCTCGGTCAATTGCTGGTCCGGGGTCTGGCCGTTCGACTGGCGTTCGCGGCGCAGCGTTTCGGGCACGCGCTTATAGCCGTTGACGAGATCGGGCAGATGCTCGGTCAGGATCTTGCGCACTTCTTGCGCGGCGGGTTCGCGCGGATCGAGCGTCTGGAGCTGCGGCCCCAGCGTCTCCAGCCGCAGCCCGATCTGGTCGAGCTGGTTGGCGGCGGGGGCGGGCAGGGCCTTGCGCTGGCTGGACAGCCAGACCTCGGTCTGCGCGGGCAGATATTTGAGGTCAGTATTGACCAGCGTTTCGGTGCTCGCCTCCGGATATTGCGGATAGATCAGCAGCAGCAGCGCAGCGGTGATGAACAGGCCCAGCGCGACCAGGAAGCCGCTGTCTCCGATCGGTCCCACGGCCAGCCCGAAGATCACCGACGCGATCAGGATCGCGCCGCCGGCCATGATGACGCGCCCGATCTTCTTGATCAGGAAGGCGCGCTTGCGCTGGCGTGCGCGATGGGCCAGCCGCTGCGCCTGAGGCGACAGGCGGTGGAGCAACTCGCTGGACCGCTCGATCTGGCGGTCGACATCGGTCATCGGCTTATCCCTCCAGCGCGGTCAGCGTCGAGTTCGATCCGCCGCCCGACGACGCCGACTGGGCGGCGCCTTCGGCCCGGGCGATATAGCCCTTCGACTTCTCGACCTCGTTCGACAGCGTGTTGACCGTCTGCTTCATCGAATCGAGCGCCTTCAGCTTGAAGGTGTCGATATTGTCCATCGTGTCGTAGATGTTCTGGAACGCGCGCTGCAGCGTCTCCAGCGGGATGGTGCTCGCCGCCGCCTGTTCGTGGATCTGGGCGGTCTGGTTCTTCAGCATCTCGCCGGTGCCGTCGATGATCCTGGCGGTGGTCGTGTTGAGCGCGGTGATCTGTTCCAGCACCAGCTTCTGGTTGGTCAGCGCCTGCGCCACCGTCACGGCGGTGCGGAGCGCGCCGACGGTGGTGGTCGACGCGCGATCGACGCCCTTCACCAGTTCGACATTGTTCTTCTTGACCAGGTCGAGCGCCAGATAGCCCTGCACCGTCACCGCCATCTGGGTCAGCAGGTCCTGGGTGCGCTGGCGGACGTAGAACAGCGCGGTCTCCTTGATCGCCTTGGCTTTCGCCGGATCGGTCGATTCCAGCTCCATCGCCTTGGCTTCCAGCTTGGCGTCCATCGTCTTGGAGATGTGGATCATCTGTTCGAGCCGGCCCATCGCCGCCCACAGATTCTGCCGTTCCACCGCGATCGCGGCATTGTCCTTCAGCAGCTCGTCCTTGCCGTTGGCCAGCTTGACCAGGATCGTCGAGATATGGCTCTGCGCCGATTTGTAGCCGTCGAAATAATTGCGGATCTTCGAACCGAACGGGATGATCCCGAACAGCTTGCGCGGCGCCATCAGGTCGCCCTTGCTGCTGGGATCGAGATCCTCGATCGTGCGGCGCAGCTCGGCCAGGTCGGCGCCGACGCCGGTTTCCTGATCCATGGCGCGCACCGGCCGGTCGAGGAAACGGTTGGACTGGCCCGCCGCCTCCATGATCTCCTTGCGGCCCATATTGGTGAGCTGGTCCACCTTCGCGCCGAATTCGGGGCTGTTCGCGTCCTGCGCGATCAGGTCGGCGATGAAACCGTCGACCTTCTCGTCGAGTTTCGATTTCTTCTCGTCCTCGATCGGAACGAGCCCCGCCGCCTTTTCGGCGGCGATGGGCGCAACGGGCTCGGGTGCGGTCAGCTTGAGCTCTTCCGCGACCAGTGTTTCGGTAGCCATTCAAAATATCTCCTGCCCTTGCGCGCCCAAGATGGAGGGAAATGCTGTGTTGTTCAAGCATGACGGTGCGTGTCGGCACGGCGATGCGCGGTCCGGGGCTTGCGGCATCCGGCCGCGCCGGGCCATAGCGCCCCCATGTCCACGGTCCGTATCCTCGTCGACGCCGATGCCTGCCCGGTGAAGGACGAGATCTATCGCGTCGCCTGGCGGCTTGAAGTGCCCGTCACGGTCGTCAGCAACGCGCATCTGCGTGTTCCCGATCATCCGCTGATCGCGCGCATCGTCGTGAGCGACGGTTTCGACGCGGCGGACGACTGGATCGCGGAGGCGGCGGATGCCCGCGCGGTGGTGGTCACCGCCGACATATTGCTCGCCGACCGCTGCCTGAAGGCGGGAGCGACGGTGATCGCGCCCAACGGCAAGCCCTTCACCACCGCCTCGATCGGCGGTGCCGTCGCGACGCGCGCGATCATGGCCGATCTGCGTGCCGGCATGGGCGCGAATATCGGCGGCCCGCCGCCCTTTTCGAAGGAAGATCGCTCACGCTTCCTCCAGTCGCTGGATACCGCGCTGGTGCGACTGAAAAGGGGATAGGGGCTTACCCCTTCCCGCAACGCAGCAAATCGGCTATGGGCCCGCGCTGAAACGCATTCCCAGCATCGGAACCATCAATGAGCCTCCGTAACGTGGCCATCATCGCGCACGTCGATCATGGCAAGACCACCCTCGTCGACCAGCTCTTCCGCCAGTCCGGCACCTTCCGCGACAACCAGCGTATCGAAGAGCGCGCGATGGATTCGAACGACCTGGAAAAAGAGCGCGGAATCACGATTCTCGCCAAGTGCACGTCGATCGAATGGGAGCATGGCAGCGAGAAGACGCGCATCAACATCGTCGACACGCCCGGCCACGCCGATTTCGGCGGCGAGGTGGAGCGCATCCTCTCGATGGTCGACGGCGTCATCCTGCTCGTCGATTCGTCCGAAGGCGCGATGCCGCAGACCAAGTTCGTCACCGGCAAGGCGCTGGCGCTGGGCCTGCGCCCGATCGTGGTGGTCAACAAGATCGATCGCGCCGACGAGCGCACCCAGGAAGTGCTGGACGAGGTGTTCGACCTGTTCGTCAGCCTGGATGCGACCGACGAACAGCTCGATTTCCCCGTGCTCTTCGCTTCGGGCCGCAACGGCTATGCGAGCGAGGATCCGTCGGCGCGCGAAGGCACGCTGACCCCGCTGTTCCAGAAGATCGTCGATCATGTTCCCGCACCGTCGGCCGATCCGAACGGTGCGTTCAAGTTCCTGGTGACCTTGCTCGATCGCGACAATTTCCTTGGCCGCATCCTGACCGGCCTGGTCTTTTCGGGCTCGGTCAAGACCAACATGCCGATCCACGCGCTCGACGCCGAGGGCAAGGTGGTCGAAACCGGCCGCGCGTCGAAGATCATGGCGTTCCGTGGCCTTGAACGCGTGCCCGTGGACGAGGCGAAGGCGGGCGACATCATCTCGATCGCCGGCCTCACCACCGCGACCGTCGCGAACACCATCGCCGATCCGTCGGTCAGCGAACCGCTCCACGCCCAGCCGATCGATCCGCCGACGCTGTCGATGCGTTTCGCGGTGAACGATTCGCCGATGGCGGGCCGCGAGGGCACCAAGGTGACGTCGCGCATGATCCGCGACCGCCTGTTCCGCGAAGCCGAATCGAACGTCGCGATCAAGGTGACCGAGGCGGAGGACAAGGACAGCTTCGAGGTCGCCGGCCGTGGCGAACTCCAGCTCGGCGTGTTGATCGAGACGATGCGCCGCGAGGGTTTCGAACTCGGCATCAGCCGCCCGCGCGTGCTGTTCCGCGAGGGTGAGACCGGTGGTCGCGAAGAGCCTTACGAGACCGTCGTGATCGACGTGGACGAGGAATATTCGGGCACCGTCGTCGAGAAGATGTCGATCCGCAAGGCGGAACTGACCGATATGCGTCCGTCGGGTGGCGGCAAGACCCGCATCACCTTCTCCGCCCCCTCGCGCGGCCTGATCGGCTATCATGGCGAATTCCTGTCCGACACGCGCGGCACCGGCATCATGAACCGGCTGTTCGAGAAATACGGCCCCTACAAGGGCAATATCGAGGGCCGCGCCAATGGCGTGCTGATCTCCAACGGCGCGGGCGAGGCCAATGCCTATGCGCTCGGCCCGCTCGAGGAGCGCGGCATCCTGATGGTGGGTGTCGGCGAGGCGCTGTACGAGGGCATGATCATCGGCGAGAACGCCAAGCCCGAAGACCTCGAAGTCAATCCGATGAAGTCCAAGCAGCTCACCAACTTCCGGGCGAGCGGCAAGGACGATGCGATCCGCCTGACCCCGCCGCGCAAGCTGACGCTGGAACAGGCGATCGCCTATATCGACGATGACGAGATGGTGGAGGTGACGCCCAAGTCGATCCGCCTGCGCAAGCGCTACCTCGATCCGCACGAGCGCAAGCGCGCCAGCCGGGCGAAGCAGGCGGCCTGAGGCCGATGCGTCGCGGTCGATGAGGCCGCGGCGCACCTTGCACGAGGATCAGTAGCGCCAGCCTTCCGGGTGCGGCGTGACCGACGCGCCCAGGTCGATCATCACTTCGTCGACATAGCACCAGCCCCACGGATCGGGCGGGTCGTAACTTTCCATGACCGGATGGCCGGTGTCGTGGAAATGTGCGGTTGCATGTTTGCCCGGCGACTGGTCGCAGCAGCCGACATGACCGCACACGCGGCAGATGCGCAGGTGAACCCAGCGCCCGCCCTGTTCCAGGCATTCGGCGCAGCCGTCGCTGCCCGGCGTGACGTCGGCGAACCGGTCGAGATGCGTGCAGCCGGACATGGCATGAGCGTCGCTTAATGCCTGCTCGATTGCAAGACGCGGGATCGTTACCTTCCGCGCCCATGACCGAATCGATCCAGCGCGACCCCAGTGATCCCCTTGCCCGCGAGGCGCAGACATTCCCGGTGCTGCCGGCCGAGATGATCGCGCGGATCGCGCCCTTCGGCACGGAGGAGGCCGTCGGCGACGGCGACTATCTGTTCCGGCGCGGCGACCGGACGAGCGAGTTCTTCGTCATCCTCGACGGTGGCGTGAACGTGTTCGATCACGACGATTGCGGCACTGTTCGCCTCGTCGTCTCGCACCGCACCGGGCAATTCACCGGTGAAGTCACCATGTTCAACGATGCCAAGGCGCTGGTTTCCGCCCGAACGGCCGGCGACACCCGCGTCCTGCGGGTGGCGCGCGCCGATTTCCGCCGGCTGATCACCGCCGAGCCCGACATTGGCGAGATCATCCTGCGCGCCTTCATCCTGCGCCGCGTCGCGCTGCTGTCGCAGGGGCAGGGCGGCGTGACCCTGGTCGGCCCCGGCCATTCGGCGCAGATGGTGCGCCTGAACGCCTTTCTCACCCGCAACGCCTATCCGCATCGTACGATTGATACCGAGGCGGATGACGAGGCGGCGGGATTCCTGGCGCATTTCGGCGTTTTGGCGGACGAATTGCCCGTGGTGATCTGCGACGGCAGGGTGCTGCGCAATCCGAGCAACCATGCGCTGGCCGATTGCATCGGCATCGCCGCGCATATCGATCCCGATCATGTCCATGACGTCGCCGTGGTCGGCGCTGGGCCGGCCGGCCTGGCGGCGGCGGTCTATGCGGCATCGGAGGGTCTGGAAACCGTCGTGATCGAGGGCACGGCCCCGGGCGGGCAGGCGGGGACCAGTTCCAAGATCGAGAATTATCTGGGTTTCCCCACCGGCATCTCGGGGCAGGCGCTGGCCGGGCGCGCGCAGGTTCAGGCGCAGAAATTCGGCGCCAGGCTCGCCGTGTCGCGGGAGGTTTCCGCGCTCGAATGCGCGGGCGCCGGAGAACCCTATCGGCTGACGCTCGCCGATGGCGCTTCGGTGCGCGCGCGTGTCGTCGTGATCGCCACCGGCGCGCGCTATCGCAAGCTCGACCTGCCCGATTATGCGCGCTTCGAGGGAGCGGGCATCCATTATGCCGCCACCGCGATGGAGGCCGGCCTGTGCGCGGACCAGCCGGTCGTGGTGGTCGGCGGCGGCAATTCCGCCGGGCAGGCGGCGATGTTCCTCTCGCGCGCGGCGTCGCATGTGCACATGCTGGTGCGCTCGCGCGGGCTGGCCGAAACCATGTCGAGCTATCTGATCGATCGGATCGCGGCGTCGGACCGGATCACCCTGCATACCCATTGCGCCATATCCGAGCTGCATGGCGATCAGTCGCTCGATGCGGTCACCTGGTGCGACAGCCGGACGGGCGAGGCGCGGGCACAGGCGCAGCCCGTTGGCGCGCTCTTCGTCATGATCGGCGCCGTCCCCAGCACGGACTGGCTCGGCGACTGCCTCGATCTGGACGATGCTGGCTTCGTCTGCACGGGAGACGGCGGCTCGCCCTATGCGACCACCCGGCCGGGCATCTTCGCGGTCGGCGACGTCCGCTCGGGGTCGGTCAAGCGCGTGGCGTCGGGCGTGGGCGAAGGATCGGTGGTCGTCCAGGCGATCCATCGCCATCTGGAATCGGTCGCGCGTTAGTCGGCCGATAGCAGCGAGACCGTGAAGCGCGCGCCGCCGCCTTCGCGATTTTCGGCGACGATCTCTCCGTCATGCGCCTCCGCGATATTGCGCGCGATCGACAGGCCCAGCCCGATTCCGCCCGTTTCCCGGCTGCGCGACGGTTCCGCGCGAACGAAGGGATCGAACAGGCTGGCCGCGAGCGTGGCGGGAATGCCTGGCCCGTCGTCCTCCACTGTCACGCAGATCCTGCCATTCCCGATCGCGGCGCCGATCCGCGCATTTCCGCCATAGCGCAGCGCGTTATCGACCAGATTGGCGAACAGGCGGCGCAGCGCGGCGGGATCACCCGTCATCGGAAGACGCGCCGCGACGTGGCGCTCGATGTGCGCCCCTGTGATCGCCATGTCGTCGGCAAGCCTCTCGAGCAGCGGGGCGAGGTCGAGCGCCATATGCGGCCTGCTTTCGCCGCGCGCGAATTCCAGCACGCTCTGGATCATCGCGCGCATCTCCTCGATATCGGCGATCGCGCGTGCTCGCTCGGCGGCGGGCAGCCGCTCGATCCGGAACGCGAGGCGCGTGAGCGGCGTGCCGAGATCGTGCGTGATCGCCGCCAGCATCGTCGTACGCTGGGCGACATGGTCGACCAGCCTTGCGCGCATCGCGTTCAGGGCCTGTGCGACGCGCGCGATCTCGGGCGGGCCGGAAATATCGGCGGGCGCGCCATGCCGGTTCACGCTGACCGCGTCCGCCGCTTCGGCGAGCCTCGCCAGGGGCCGCGTGATCGCGCGCGCGACCACCCATCCGATCAGGGTGAGCAGGATCAGCGTCGCGGTCATCGCGGTGATGGTCACGAGATGCCAGCGGGTGAGCCAGGGTTCGGGTCGCGTCGTCGCGACGCGCCATCCGGTTCCGTCCCTGATCGCGACGGTGAAGCTGCCGCGCAGATCGCGGCGGCCACCATGCCGGGTCCAGGCGCGCACGGCGTCGGCGGGTTGGTTCAGGCGCCGGGCCAGCTCGGCTTCCAGCACCGGATTGCGGAACTCGCCGTCACGGGGTGTGGGCGGCGCGGTGCTTCGCATGATCAGCGGCGGCCGCCCGGGCCCCGGCACCCGCTCGCCGGCAAGCGCGACCGCCAGATCCTCGGTGCGATAGGGGGCGGGCTTGGGCGGCGGGCCGTTGAAGGTGATCGCGAAATTGACCAGCGCGGCCAGCAGCACGCACGCGGCCACCAGCAGCACGATCCGGCCGGTGATGGCGCCGCTGGGACGAACCCCCATCGGACCTCAGCCGCGCCTGACCGCAGGGGCGAACAGATAGCCCTCGTTGCGCAGCGTGCGGATCAGATCCTCTTCACCCGCGCGCGCGAGTTTGCGCCGCAGGCGGCTGATCTGGACATCGATCGCGCGATCGAACGAGTCGCCGTCGCCCCGCCAGGCCAGATCGAGCAGCATGTCTCGGGTCAGCACGCGGCGCGGACGCTCGGCAAAGGCGAGCAACAGGCGGAACTCGCCGCTCGTCAGCGTCACCGGCGCGCCATCCGGATCGGTCAGCGTGCGGGCGGCCGGATCCATCCGCCAGCCAGCGAAGCGCAGCATCGGCGGTTCGGCCATGCCCGCGGCGCGTTCGTCCCGCCGCCGCAGGACCGCCCTGACGCGCGCCAGCAATTCGCGCGGATTGCATGGCTTGGCGAGATAATCGTCGGCGCCCAGCTCCAGCCCGACGATCCGGTCCACATCGGTGCCCATGACCGAGAGCATGATGACGGCGGGCATCGTCGCCGGATCGAGCGAGCGGAGGATCGACAGCCCGTCCTCACCCGGCATCATCATGTCGAGCACGATCAGGTCGATGGGCCGGGCGGACATCGCCGCGCGCATCGCCTTGCCATCGGCGGCCCGAGCGACGTCATACCCATGATCGGACAGGAAATCGCCGATCACCTCGCGGATGCCGGGATCGTCGTCGACCACAAGGATATGGTTGTTCGAATTCACATCTGGGCCGATCGCATGAGCAAGCGTTTCGACCATGATTCCTACCCCCCAGGCAATGGCTCCGCAATGATCCGTCCCCCACGGATCGATCGCGGATCAGGTGGCGACGCCGATCGTCGCCGTCGCGGTATAGCCAGCCGCGACGCCGCCCGTGGCGGTCAGCGTCATCGCGGTCATCTGCGCGCTGCTATTGTCGCCGAACACATTGTCCGACGCGATCGTCGTGCGCGCGTAATTGGTCGCGCTCGTCGAATAGCCGGTGCTGGCATAGACGGTGGCACAAGCGGTCGCGGGCATGGCGAGCTGTGAGATCAGCACCGCGTAGCGGCCGCCGGTGGCGTTGCCGATGCTGGAAAAGACCTCGAAATGGATATGCGGGTAGCGTCCCGAATAGCAGCCGGGGAAGATGGTGGTGAAGGTCACCTGGCCATTGGCGTCGGTCACCTGCACGCCGCGCAGATAGCTTTCGGCGGGCAGGTCGTAGAGCGAATAACGTCCGTCGCGATCACAATGCCACATATAGATCGCATAGCCGGCCAGCGGCGCGCAGCTCGCATTGGCGTTGACCACGGTCAGGGTGATCGTCAGCAGCACGCCTGCGGCCTGTGTCGTCGATCCGATGAAGCTCGACCTGATGTCGCTGCGGATCACGCCGCTGGAGGTGAGCACATTGGATGTGGCGCCGCTCGATGTGTTGGTGCCGTCCGCCGGATAGGGGCCGTTGGTTTCGACGGCGTAAGCGGTGCAGCTTCCCGCCGGGGTAGGCGTGGGAGTCGGCGTTGGCGTTGGCGTTGGTGTGGGCGTAGGTGTCGGCGTCGGCGTCGAGATGATCGTGCCCGTGCCGCTGTCCGATCCGCCGCCGCATCCCGAAACCAGCGCGGCGGTGCCCGCCGATGCGAAGAGGGACAGTGCCCGCCTGCGGCCGATCAGTTTTTCTCCGATCGTCGCCAGGTCGTGCGCCAGTCCGCGATCATGGTCCTCGACTCTTTCCATCGCCATGCCCCTTTGGCCGTTGATGGGCCGGGGATGGCAGGCTTGTCGTGCGCGCGTATGTCCGCCGCCCGTCGGGATGTTTCACTATGTTTCAGCCGGCGTTCCTGTCGGCGCGATGAATATCTCATTTGAAACCGGTTCAGGTGGCCATGCGTAGAGTCTGTCTGATCCGGGCGTTGCGTGCCGAGTCGTGCCGTGACCCCCGCGAGGCGACGGAAGGAGACACAGGATGAACTCGATGATCGTGAAGGCGACGTCGATCGCGCTGGGCGCGGCGACGCTTGCCATGGCCGCGACGCCTGCGGAGGCGCAGCGGCGTTATGACCGGTATGACCGTTATCATCACCGCGACCGTGGCGGCGCCGCGATCGCGGCGGGCGTGGCCGGGCTCGCGATCGGCGCCGCGCTGGCGTCGAACAATCGTTACGACCGCGGCTATTATTATGATCGCGGCTATTACGACGATCCCTATTATTACGACCGGCCGTACCGATATCGCGGTTATGATCGCGGTTATTACGATCGGCCCTATCGTTACCGGGGCTATGATCGCGGCTGCTACACCCGCCGGGTGTGGGATCCCTATTATGGGCGCCGCGTGCGCGTCCGCTACTGCCGTTGACGAGGCTGGGGCGGCTGTTCTGTCCGGAGCATTTTCGAGTTGACGGTCCAGGGTCGACGGCCCGGAAAATGCGACCGCGAAAGACAAGAGCGTTGCCGCTCATCGCGGAAACGATAACGCCCCGTCCTTGATCGCCGCGCCCGCCCCACTCCCTGGGCGGGCGCGGTTTCGTTCGGGCATCGACGTTTTCACTTGATGGTTTAGACGGGTATCGTCGCGATCCGGAATCGACGAGGGAGTATCGATGCAGCCTGTTCTTCAGAGCCTTGTCGCGGGCCTGCCCGTTTTCCTTCTCCACCTCGCGGTGTCGCTCGCCGTCTTCCTGTTCGCGCTCTCCACCTATTTGTGGCTGACGCCGCACAAGGAAATGGAATTGATCCGCCAGGGCAATACGGCGGCGGCGGTGTCGCTGGGCGGCGCCGCGCTTGGCCTCGCCATTCCGATGGCTTTCTGCCTGGGCAATTCGATCAATGTCTGGGATATCGTGATCTGGGGGGCGGTGACGTTGTTCCTTCAGGTGCTCGCCTTTCGGGCGGTCGATCTGGTGCTGCACCATCTGCCCAAGCGCATCGAGCATGACGAGGTGTCCGCCGCGATCTTCCTCGCATCGATGAAGATCTCCGTGGCCATGCTGATCGCGGCGGCAGTTTCCGGCTGATGGCATCCGGCCGGCGCGGCGGCTGCGCCTTTCCCATCCTGCTCGCATTGTTCATCGGCGCCGTCCTCACCTTCGATGGCGAGCGCGATGCGCCGGATGTCGAGGTGCGCCGGCCCGCGATACCGGAAGCGGGCGCGAATGGAGAGATTCCCGTGCTGCCGCCGTCGGAGATGGCGCCGCAATATGGCATCGAGGATCCGGGGCCGCCGCGCGACAGCCAGGGGACGGCCTTCGCGATCGCGCGCAACGGATTGTGGCTGACCGCCGAGCATGTCGTGAACGGGTGCAATCTGATCGGTCTGGCGACCACGCCCGACCGGGCCGAGCGTGTCGACCGCGTGGTCGCCAGCGCGGTGAGCGACGCGGCGATCATCGCGGACGGTTTGCCGAGCAGTGTCGCGTTGCCGCTGGCGCGCGAGATTCCGCGTCGCGGGGACGACGGTTATCATATGGGCTTTCCGGCCGGGCGCCCGGCCGTGATCCACAGCCGGTTCATCGGCGAAGCCAATGCGGTGCGCGCGGGCGGGACGGCGCAACCCATCCTCGCCTGGGCTGAAGTCGATCGCATGCCGGAGTTCGACCACACGCTCGGCGGCATCAGTGGCGGCCCGACGCTCGACCGGTCCGGCCGCGTCGTCGGCATCAATTCGGCGTCGAGCGACCGGCGGGGCAGGGTGCTCACCACGCATCCGGCGCAGGCGATCAACCTTGTCCGCGCGAGCCGCACCTCGGCCGCTCCCGATCCGGTCACGCCCATCGCGGATAACAATGCCGCCGTGTCGCGCTTCGTCTCGCTGGTGCGCGCGGGCGCGATCCGTCAGGTCTTCTGTGAAGTCACGGGCTGATCATCCCGGCGCGCCGCATTCAAGCTTGCCGCCATTGACGATGACGGCCGCATCCCTCTAGGGATCGCGCCATCATCTCATCGGGACAATATTCAGTGAGCGACACCCCTCCCGACCGCCTCTCGGTCGATCCGGACAGCCCTTTCCACGTTCCCGCGCTGTTGCAGCGCGGCATCGGCATCCGCTTCAAGGGCGTCGAGAAGACCAATGTCGAGGAATATTGCATTTCCGAAGGCTGGATCCGTGTCCAGGCCGGCAAGACGCTCGACCGTCGCGGCAAGCCGCTGACGATCAAGCTCAGCGGCCCGGTAGAGGCCTGGTTCGAGGCTGGCGAAGAAAACGATCAGGATTCGGCCACCGATCAGGCCTGATAGCGGGGCCTGTCTGGCCTGGCTTATCGTGACTCGTCCGGAAGAATAGCATCCGTCACCGGCGCTCGACCGGCGGTGGCGATTTGCGATGTCCGAAAAAATATCCCCGCGAAAGCGAACCTGTGCTTTGCCTTGTTAGCGGGGGCTCGGGCGAAGGGGCTCGACTTTCGCGGGGAGGACGGTCCCGATCAGTTCCGGAGGCCGTCGATCAGCGTGCCGATGCTGGCCAGCCGATTCTCGGTGAACTGCAGCTTCCTGGCCGGGGCGGGCGCGGCATCGCCATCGTCGTTATCGGCATAGATGAAACCATAAGCGGGATAGGCGGTCAGGCCGATATCGCCCATCGGCGCGTACCACACCTTCACCTTGCTCCAGTCGCCCGCCTCGGAAACGTCGATCGCGCGAACGTTCCGCTCGATCGCACCGCCGCGCGACCAATTGGCATGGGTCAGCAGCACTTCGCGCTCGGAAACGATCTTGCTGACCATCGCGACATGGCCGACGCGCATGCGACCGAATGACTTGAGCGCGAGCACCGATCCGATCTTCGGCTCGTGGCCGCGCTCATACTTGCCTGCTGCCTGGTCCCACCAGGTGTTCGCGTTGCCGCGGATCTGGATCCCGGAAACTTCGCGGGCATAGGGTGCGCACTGCCAGAATTGCGCGGAAGCGGGCGAGACCGCGGCGAACGCCGCGCCGAGAACAGCCAGTGCGCCAAGAAGCGCCTTTGCAGCTCGCGATGTCATCGAATCCCCCTTTGCGTCCCTGCCAGCTTGCTTGCCGGGAAGTTCGCCGGGGGAAAATAGGGGCAAGCGCCGAAACGAGCCGTCTTGCGGCGAGATGTTGGGAGTCCGGGATGAGCGGCCGGAACGCCGTGCGCTTAGTCACAGCCCGGCCGCCTTTCCGGGGGAATGTGTCAGCGTGGCGGGCCGCTCAACCCCGCCGCCGCGCGGAGATCGCCGGCCTTCATCAGCCGGCCGTCATGCATCACGACTTCGACATGGCGGAGGTCGCCGATCTGTTTCGACGGATCGCCCGAGACGAGGAACAGGTCCGCGCGCTTGCCCACCGTCAGCGATCCGGTTTCGGTGCCCATGCCGAATTGCGTCGCCGGAATGATGGTCGCGGTGGCGAGCGATTCCGCGGGGCTCAATCCCGCTTCGACATAGAGTTCCAGGTCGCGGACGAGCTCGATGCCATAGCCGTCCGTGCCGGCGACGATCGGAATGCCGCGATCGTGCAGTTCCTTCACCATGCGTTTGTACGCGCCGATGCCCTTTTCGATCTGTGCGGCGGAAACCTCGGGCGTGGGTGCGAGCCCGCCGCCGCGCAGCCCGCGATCGACCTGGGGCGGCAGGGTGCCGGCGAAGGGGCGATACGCGGGGGGCAGTTCGCCGCGCGGCATATAATCGCCCTCGAAGGTCGCGACGGTCGGGTCGACGGTGATCTTGCGACGCGCGAGCTCGGCCAGGAACGAGTCCATCGGCTCTGCCTTGAAGTCGAGGGCGGGGCCATAGCGATAAGGGCCGTAGAAGCGCTGCAACCCGTTCGACTGGTCGATCACCGATTGCGGCATGCCCTGCATGATCACCCAGTTGATATGGGTGATCTCGTCATAGCCGTCGGCGACAGCTTCGGCGGGACGGCGCGTGCGCTGGATATGGCCATGGACACGCAGGCCCAGCCGGTGCGCTTCCGTCGCGATCGGCTTGACCAGCCCGGGATCGAGCGTGCCGTAGAGCTTCACGCCGAAAAAGCCGAGCTGCTTGGCGCGGCGGACCGCCGCCAGCGCGCTCGCTTCGTCGGAAACCGTGACGGCGCCCTGGGCGGCGAGCGGACCGGCACCGTCGATCAGCATGGAGGGCACGCTGTGCGGCCCCAGCAGCGTGCCCGCCTCTATGCGTGCCCGCCGCGCCGATCCGGTTTCGACATCATTGCCGGGGTCACGGACATTGGTGATGCCCTGCGCCAGCAGCAACGGGCCGGTGGCGTCGTCGCCATAATGCATATGGCTGTCCCACAGCCCCGGCACGAGCGTCTTGCCCGCGCCGTCGAAGACCGTCGCACCCGCCGGGATCGTCACCGAAGCGGCCGGCCCCACCGCGACGATGCGGCCCTTGTCGGCAACCAGGCTCATGCCGTCGCGAAATGCCCGCTGCTCGGCATCGTAGAGGCGCACATTGCGGAAGGCGACGGGCGCGGTAGCCCTGGGTGCGATCCTGGCGAGCAGCGCGGGAGCCTGGGCGGCCAGCGCCTCGTCCTGCGCCTTCATCAGCGCGGGCGCGGCCGACTCCCATCCATCGGGCAGGAAGGCCAGGTAGCTCGCCATGCCGAAGAAGCGGTCGCCATCGAACCAGACGGGCATGGGTGACAGGCTGAAGCCGCCAACCGCATAGGCGGTCAGCGTCTTGCTCCCCTTCCCGTTGGAGATCGTCGCCCTGGTCAGTTCCGTGATCGTCGCGCGGCCGGAGGGGCCGAGCGGCAACGTGCCGCCGGGCGCCTTGCGCAAGGTTTCGACGGCGTGGGCGAGGATGTCGATCGTGCCGCCAAAGGGCATGTAGAGCGTGCCGGCGGGGGCGGGCGGGCCGCTGTCGATGGGCGTCCTGTATCCCGATCTCCCGGAATAGCTTTCGGCGGCATTGCCCTGCGGCGTATTGCCCCGGATCTCGATCGTCTCGAACCCGCCATCGGGCGCGAGCGTGAAGCGCTGGTCGATCTCCGTCTTGAAACCGCGCAGCAACAGGCTCTGGCGTGACCAGCGACTGCCGTCGGCCGCCGTCCACAGGCTGATCTCGCCATGCGGGCCGGCGCTGGAGGTGATGCGCCATTTGCGCGCGTCCGCCGGTGGCTTGGCGAGCGCTGCCTCGGCGAGGCCGGCTTCCGCCGTTTGTTGCTTGTCGCCATGCGCGGCGGCGGGGGAGGCGATGGCGATCAGCGCGGCCATGGTTGCGAATATGACGGGTTTCATGCGTGGCGCCCTCCGGTTCGGATATGCCGCCTTGGTCGCACGAAACAAGCGGGCGTCGCAATCGCGCCGGGGCCACAAAGAAAAACCCCGCCGGAACGATCCGGCGGGGTCTCTCGAAGCTAGTTCGGCGAGGGGCTTATCCGCGATCTCGAAGATGCTGACGCATCCTCGATCGGTTCGCTCAAGCGCCGCGCGGGCTTCGCTTTACGCCTCGGCGCCGTCCTCGCCGTTGGTGTCGGCCACGACCACGGCCAGCGGATCGTCGCCGGTATCGGCTTCGACGGGCTGACGCAGTTCCGCCTCATGCTCTTCCGCCGCCGAATTGGGGGCGATCAGGCTTTCCTGCCAGGCGCGCTGGCTGGCGCGGAGCGCGGCATCGCGGCTGGAGGCGGTGACGCGCATGCGGTTCATGCCCGCGCCGGTACCGGCCGGGATGAGGCGGCCGACGATCACGTTCTCCTTGAGGCCGATCAGCGTGTCCGACTTGCCCTGGACGGACGCCTCGGTGAGCACGCGGGTCGTTTCCTGGAAGGACGCCGCGGAGATGAACGAACGCGTCTGGAGGCTCGCCTTGGTGATGCCCAGCAGCACCGGCTTGCCCTGAGCGGGACGAAGCCCGTTCGCCAGCTTGGCGTTGATCTCGTCCATTTCCTCGCGATCCACCTGCTCGGCAGCGAGCAGGGTGGTGTCGCCACCGTCGGTGATCTCGACCTTCTGCAGCATCTGGCGAACGATCACCTCGATGTGCTTGTCGTTGATCTTCACGCCCTGGAGTCGATAGACTTCCTGGATTTCCGACACGAGATATTCCGCCAGCGCCTCGATACCGAGCACTTCGAGGATGTCGTGCGGATCGGGCGAGCCGCCGATCAGGTTGTCGCCGCGCTTGACGTAATCGCCTTCCTGCACGTCGATGACCTTGGACTTCGGCACCAGATACTCGACGACCTCGCCGCCATCCTCGGGCTGGATGCCGATCTTGCGCTTCGCCTTATAGTCCTTGCCGAAGACGACGCGGCCAGAGACCTTCGCGATGATCGCGTTTTCCTTGGGCTTGCGCGCTTCGAACAGTTCGGCGACGCGCGGCAGACCACCGGTGATGTCGCGGGTCTTGGCAGCTTCGCGGCTGGCGCGTGCGAGCACGTCACCGGCCCTCACTTCCTGGCCATCCTCCACCGAGAGCGTCGTGCCCGGCGTCAGCATGTAGCGGCCGGCCTCGCCCGACGCCGCGTCGAGCAGGGTCAGGCGCGGACGCAGATCCTCCTTCGAACGGGTCGGCGCGCGATATTCGATCACGACACGCTGGGTGATGCCGGTGGCTTCGTCGGCCTGTTCGGTCAGCGTCTTGCCGTCGATCAGATCCTGATACTTCACGATGCCCGGGTTTTCCGTGATCACCGGCATGGTGAACGGATCCCATTCGGCCAGACGATCGCCCTTCGACACCTTCGCCTTGTCCTCGACCAGCACATAGGCGCCGTAGGGCAGGCGATGCACCGCGCGTTCGCGGCCTTCGGAGTCGATGATCGCCAGTTCACCCGAACGCGCCAGGACGACGCGCCGGTTGCGCTGGTCGACGATCACGCGAAGATCGCGATACTCGACGGTGCCGTCCGAAACGGCCTCGAGGTTCGACTGCTCGTTGAGCTGCGCCGCGCCGCCGATGTGGAAGGTACGCATGGTGAGCTGCGTACCCGGCTCGCCGATGGACTGCGCCGCGATGACGCCGACGGCTTCACCGATATTGACCGGCGTACCGCGTGCGAGATCACGCCCGTAGCACTTGCCGCAGACGCCCTGCGTCGATTCGCAGACGAGTGGCGAGCGGATCTTGACCGACTGGATGCCGATCGCTTCGATCGCGGCGATCATCGGTTCGTCGAGCAGCGTGCCTTCGGGAATCAGCACCTCGTTGCTCTTGCTGTCGACGATATCCTCGGCCGTGGTGCGGCCCAGGATACGCTCGCCCAGCGACGCGATGGTGGAGCCGCCCTGAACGATGGCCTTCATCTCCAGCGCGCGCTCGGTGCCGCAATCCTCCTCAATCACGACGCAGTCCTGCGACACGTCCACGAGACGACGGGTCAGGTAACCCGAGTTCGCGGTCTTGAGCGCGGTGTCCGCCAGGCCCTTGCGGGCGCCGTGGGTCGAGTTGAAATATTCAAGGACGGTCAGGCCTTCCTTGAAGTTCGAGATGATCGGCGTCTCGATGATCTCGCCCGAAGGCTTGGCCATCAGGCCGCGCATGCCGGCGAGCTGCTTGATCTGTGCGGCCGAACCACGGGCGCCGGAGTGCGCCATCATGTAGATGGCGTTGATCGGCTTCTCGCGGCCATTCTCGTCCTTCTTGACGGCCTGGATTTCCTTCATCATCGCCGCGGCCACCTGGTCACCGCAACGGCTCCAGGCGTCGATCACCTTGTTGTACTTTTCCTGCTGGGTGATCAGGCCGTCCTGATATTGCTGCTCGTAATCCTTCACCAGATCGCGCGTCTCATCGACCAGGCCGATCTTCTCGCCCGGGATGATCATGTCGTCCTTGCCGAACGAGATGCCGGCGCGGAACGCGTGGCGGAAGCCCAGCGCCATGATGGCGTCGGCGAACAGCACGGTCTCCTTCTGGCCGGTGTGGCGATAGACGATGTCGATGACGTCGCCGATTTCCTTCTTGGTCAGCAGGCGGTTGACGGTCTCGAACGGCACCTTGTGGCTCTTCGGCAGCGTCTCGCCCAGCAACATGCGGCCCGGCGTCGTCTCGAAGCGCTTCAGATAACCATTGCCCTGCTCGTCGGTCTGCGGGACGCGGCTGATGATCTTGGTGTGCAGCGTCACCGCCTTGGCGTTCAGTGCCTGATGCACTTCCGCCATGTCGGAGAGCAGCATGCCCTCACCCGGCTCGTTCTCCTTCATCATCGAAAGATAATAGAGACCCAGCACCATGTCCTGCGACGGCACGATGATCGGCTTGCCGTTCGCGGGCGACAGGATGTTGTTGGTCGACATCATCAGGACGCGCGCCTCGAGCTGCGCTTCCAGCGACAGCGGAACGTGCACGGCCATCTGGTCGCCGTCGAAGTCGGCGTTGAACGCCGAGCAGACCAGCGGGTGAAGCTGGATCGCCTTGCCCTCGATCAGCACCGGCTCGAACGCCTGGATGCCCAGGCGGTGAAGCGTCGGCGCGCGGTTGAGCAGCACGGGATGCTCGCGGATCACCTCGTCCAGGATGTCCCAGACTTCCTTGCGCTCCTTCTCGACCCACTTCTTCGCCTGCTTCAGGGTCATGGAGAGACCCTTGGCGTCGAGACGGGCGTAGATGAAGGGCTTGAACAGCTCGAGCGCCATCTTCTTGGGCAGGCCGCACTGGTGCAGCTTCAGTTCGGGACCGGTCACGATCACCGAACGGCCCGAATAGTCGACGCGCTTGCCGAGCAGGTTCTGGCGGAAGCGGCCCTGCTTGCCCTTGAGCATGTCGGACAGCGACTTCAGCGGGCGCTTGTTGGCGCCGGTGATGGTGCGGCCGCGACGGCCATTGTCGAAAAGCGCGTCGACGGCTTCCTGAAGCATGCGCTTTTCGTTGCGGACGATGATGTCCGGCGCGCGCAGCTCCATCAGCCGCTTCAGGCGGTTGTTGCGGTTGATCACGCGGCGATACAGGTCGTTCAGGTCCGACGTCGCGAAGCGGCCGCCGTCCAGCGGCACCAGCGGGCGCAGCTCGGGCGGAATGACCGGGATCACTTCCAGGATCATCCATTCGGGGCGGTTGCCGGAATCGATGAAGCTCTCGACCACCTTCAGCCGCTTGATGATCTTCTTCGGCTTCAGTTCGGACTTGGTCTCGGCCAGTTCCTTGAGCAGGTCCTCGCGCTCGCCGACCAGGTCGAGTTCCTCGAGCATGCGGCGCACGGCCTCGGCGCCGATGCCGGCGCTGAAGGCGTCCTCGCCATATTCGTCCTGCGCGTCGAGCAGTTCGTCCTCGGTGAGGAGCTGATACTTCTCGAGCGGGGTCAGGCCGGGCTCGATGACGATATAGGCTTCGAAATAGAGGACGCGCTCAAGCTGCTTGAGCTGCATGTCGAGCAGTAGGCCGATGCGCGACGGCAGCGACTTCAGGAACCAGATGTGCGCGACGGGGGCGGCCAGTTCGATATGGCCCATGCGCTCGCGGCGGACCTTCGAAACGGTCACCTCGACGCCGCACTTCTCGCAGACGATGCCCTTGTACTTCATGCGCTTGTACTTGCCGCACAGGCACTCGTAATCCTTGATCGGGCCGAAGATGCGCGCGCAGAACAGGCCGTCACGCTCGGGCTTGAACGTGCGGTAGTTGATCGTCTCGGGCTTCTTGATCTCGCCGAACGACCAGGAACGGATGCGTTCCGGGCTGGCGATCCCGATCTGGATCTGGTCGAAAGTCTCGGGCTTCGCGACCGGATTGGCGAAATTGGTCAGTTCATTCATGTTTCAGTCCCTTACGAAGGGTCAAATCTCTGGGCGGGGGGAAGGGCGCCGTCCGTTTCCAGCCGGCGCCCGTTCCGTCATTCCGCCGCCTCGGCCAGGCCGTCGTCCTGTTCCTCGATGCTCTTCAGCTCGACGTTCAGGCCCAGCGAGCGCATTTCCTTGACGAGCACGTTGAAGCTCTCCGGAATGCCGGCCTCGAACGTGTCGTCGCCCTTGACGATCGCTTCGTACACCTTGGTGCGGCCGACCACGTCGTCGGACTTCACCGTCAGCATCTCCTGCAGCGTATAGGCGGCGCCATAGGCCTGGAGCGCCCAGACCTCCATCTCGCCGAAGCGCTGGCCGCCGAACTGCGCCTTGCCGCCCAGCGGCTGCTGGGTGACGAGCGAGTAGGGCCCGATCGAACGCGCGTGGATCTTGTCGTCGACCAGGTGGTGCAGCTTCAGCATGTAGATGTAGCCGACGGTCACCTTGCGGTCGAACGCGTCACCGGTGCGGCCGTCGAACAGCTCGACCTGGCCGGACGGATCGAGACCCGCCAGCTCCAGCATGTCGGCGACGTCGGACTCGCGGGCGCCGTCGAACACCGGGGTCGCCATCGGCACGCCGCCGGTCAGGTTGCCGGCCAACTCGATGATCTGATCGGGGTTCCGGGCTTCGATCTCGGCGACATAATGTGCGCCATAGACCGTCTTCAGCCGATCGATCACCACCTGCGGCGCATTGCCGCCGGTGCCGTTCGGATTGGCCTCACGCCATTGCTCCAGCGCGCCGGAGATCTGGCGGCCCAGGCCGCGCGCGGCCCAGCCCAGATGCGTCTCGAAGATCTGGCCGACGTTCATGCGCGAAGGCACGCCCAGCGGGTTCAGCACGATGTCGACGGGGGTGCCGTCTTCCAGGAAGGGCATGTCTTCCGCCGGCAGGATGCGGCTGATAACGCCCTTGTTGCCGTGACGGCCGGCCATCTTGTCGCCCGGTTGCAGCTTGCGCTTCACCGCGACGAACACCTTGACCATCTTGAGCACGCCCGGGGGCAGCTCGTCGCCGCGCTCCAGCTTCTCGCGGCGGTCCTCGAACTTCTCGTTGATGAGCTTGACCGCCTCGTCATACTGGGCCTTCACGGCTTCCAGATCGGCCTGGCGCTTGTCGTCCTGGACCGCGAACTTCCACCATTCGTGGCGCTCGACTTCCTCAAGCAGCGACTCGTCGATCTCGGAGCCCTTCTTGACGCCCTTGGGGGCGGCGGTCGCGACCTGGCCGAGCAGCATTTCCCTCAGGCGGCCATAGCTGGCGCGATTGAGGATGCCGCGCTCGTCGTCCGAGTCCTTCTTCAGGCGCTCGATCTCCTCGCGCTCGATCGCCATCGCGCGCTCGTCCTTGTCGATGCCGTGGCGGTTGAACACGCGGACCTCGACGATCGTGCCGGCGACGCCCGGGGGCAGGCGCAGCGACGTGTCGCGCACGTCGGACGCCTTTTCGCCGAAGATGGCGCGGAGCAGCTTCTCTTCCGGCGTCATCGGGCTTTCGCCCTTCGGCGTGATCTTGCCGACCAGGATGTCGCCCGGCTCCACCTCGGCGCCGATATAGACGATGCCGGCCTCGTCGAGGTTGCGCAGCGCTTCCTCGCCGACGTTCGGGATGTCGCGCGTGATGTCTTCAGGCCCGAGCTTGGTGTCGCGAGCCATCACCTCGAACTCCTCGATATGGATCGAGGTGAAGACGTCGTCCTTCACGATCCGCTCGGAGATCAGGATGGAGTCCTCGTAGTTGTAGCCGTTCCAGGGCATGAACGCGACGAGCGCGTTGCGGCCCAGCGCCAGTTCGCCGAACTCGGTCGACGGACCGTCGGCGATGATGTCGCCTTCGTTGACGATGTCGCCCACCTTCACCAGCGGACGCTGGTTGATGCAGGTGTTCTGGTTGGAACGCTGGAACTTCATCAGCGTGTAGATGTCGACGCCCGACTTGCCGGCCTCGACATCGCCGGTGGCGCGGATCACGATGCGGGTCGCGTCGACCTGATCGACGATACCGCCGCGCTTGGCGCCGATGGCGGCGCCGGAATCGCGCGCGACCGTCTCTTCCATGCCGGTGCCGACGAACGGCGCCTCGGCGCGGACGAGCGGCACGGCCTGACGCTGCATGTTCGATCCCATGAGCGCGCGGTTGGCGTCATCGTTTTCCAGGAACGGAATGAGCGACGCCGCGACCGATACGAGCTGCTTGGGGCTCACGTCCATCAGCGTGATGTGATCGCGCGGCGCCATCAGGAACTCGCCGGCCTCGCGGGCGGAGATCAGATCCTCGACGAAGCCGTTATCGGCATCCAGCTCGGCGTTGGCCTGCGCGATGGTGTGCTTCGCCTCTTCCATCGCCGACAGGTAGACGACTTCCGTGGTGACCTTGCCATCGATGACCTTGCGGTACGGCGTCTCGATGAAGCCGTACTTGTTGACGCGGCTGAAGCTCGCCAGCGAGTTGATCAGACCGATGTTCGGGCCTTCCGGCGTTTCGATCGGGCAGATACGGCCATAGTGCGTCGGATGGACGTCGCGAACCTCGAAGCCCGCGCGCTCGCGGGTGAGGCCGCCCGGCCCGAGCGCCGAGACGCGGCGCTTGTGCGTCACTTCGGAGAGCGGGTTGGTCTGGTCCATGAACTGCGAGAGCTGCGACGAACCGAAGAATTCGCGCACCGCGGCGACCGCGGGCTTCGCGTTGATCAGGTCGTTGGGCATGACGGTCGAGACGTCGACCGAGCTCATGCGCTCCTTCACCGCGCGCTCCATGCGGAGCAGGCCGATGCGGTACTGGTTCTCCAGCAGCTCGCCGACCGAACGGACGCGGCGGTTGCCGAGATTGTCGATATCGTCGATTTCGCCCTTGCCGTCCTTCAGGTCGACGAGCGTCTTGACGACGGCCAGGATATCCTCGGTGCGCAGCGTCGTCACCGTGTCCTCGGCGTCGAGGTCGAGGCGCATGTTGAGCTTGACGCGGCCGACGGCCGACAGGTCGTAGCGCTCCGGATCGAAGAAGAGGCCGGCGAACAGCGCTTCGGCGGTCTCGCGCGTCGGCGGTTCGCCGGGGCGCATGACGCGATAGATGTCGCTGAGCGCGTGGTCGCGATCCTCGGCCTTGTCGGCCTTCAGCGTGTTGCGGATCCAGGGGCCGGTGTTGACGTGGTCGATGTCGAGCAGTTCGATGCGATCGACGCCGGCCTTGTCGAGCTTTTCGAGATTGTCGGGCGACACTTCGTCGCCGGCCTCGATATAGATCTCGCCGGTCGCCTCGTTGATCAGGTCGAACGCCGAATAGCGGCCGAAGATCTCCTCGGTCGGGATCAGGAGCTGCTCAAGCCCGTCCTTCTGCGCCTTGTTGGCGGAACGCGGGCTGATCTTCTGGCCGGCGGGGAAGACGACCTCGCCGGTCTTGGAATCGACGACGTCGAATGCAGGCTTCTGGCCGCGCCACTGTTCCGGCGTGAAGGGGATCACCCAGCCGCCTTCGCCGCGAACGAACGTCACCTTGTTGTAGAAATAGCCGAGGATGTCCTCGGAATTCAGGCCGAGCGCATAGAGCAGGGCGGTGACGGGCAGCTTGCGCTTGCGGTCGATGCGGACGTTGACGATGTCCTTGGCGTCGAACTCGAAGTCCAGCCACGAGCCGCGATACGGGATGACGCGCGCGGCGAAGAGATATTTGCCCGAGGCGTGGGTCTTGCCGCGGTCATGGTCGAACAGCACACCCGGCGAACGGTGCATCTGGCTGACGATGACGCGCTCGGTGCCGTTGATGAAGAAGGTGCCGTTCTCGGTCATGAGCGGCATGTCGCCCATGTAGACGTCCTGCTCCTTGATATCGAGCACCGAGCGGGTTTCCGTGTCGGCATCCACCTCGAACACGATCAGGCGCAGCGTCACGCGCATCGGCGCCGCATAGGTGATGCCGCGCTGACGGCATTCCTCGACGTCGAACTTGGGATCTTCCAGTTCGTAATTGACGAAATCGAGCTCGGCGGTGCCGGCGAAGTCACGGATCGGGAAAACCGAGCGCAGCGTCTTCTCAAGGCCGGAGACATAGCCGATCTTGGGATCGGAGCGCAGGAACTGCTCGTAGGATTCGCGCTGAACCTCGATCAGGTTCGGCATCTGCACCACTTCGTGGATGTTGCCGAAAACCTTGCGGATGCGCTTCTTCGCGGTGCTCGGGAGGGGAGCTGCCTTGGTCGCCATGTCGGTTTTGCCCTATCGGTCGGTTGCGTCAGTCAGAATTCTTGGGCGCAAAAACGCCAAAAGCCGCAGTCTTTCCTTCTGGAAAAACAGCAGCTTCGGCGTCCTGAAACCCCAGCCAATCCATTCGTCCGATGCACTGCGCGACGGCGCATCATTTCCCGAGAGGCTGTGGTGAAGAGGCGCGATATAGGAGTGCGTGTCCGCCATGTCAAACCACGATGGTTTTTCAGCCGGGCCTCGTGACGGAACGATCCACCGCAGTTTGTGCGACGAGCGGAGCCCGGACCTCCACGAAAATCGTTGTCAGCCTGTCATGAAACAGCATTCGAACCCCCATCGCCACGCGATTGCCATGCTGTTGGCGGCCGTCGCGCTCCCCGCAACCCCGTCTTTCGCGCAGGATATCCAGCCCTTGCCGGTGCCCGCGCAGACCGTGCCTCCGCCGGTGGCCACGTCGATGCCCGCGCCCGCGCTGCGCGTCACGCCGCCGCCCATAGTCTCGGTCGCGCCCACCCAGGCGCCTGTCGCCGAGGCCGAGCAGCCGGCGGCGGCGCCGCCGCGCCGTTCGGTCGAACGCCCCGCTCCGCGTCCGCGCGTGCGTGAGGTTACGCCCACGGCGCCTGTCGCGGCAGCCACGGTCGCCGCCCCGGCTGCCGCCGCACCCGCGCTCACGCCTGTTCCGGTACCAGCGGCGCCGGCCGCCGAGATCGCGCCGCAGCCGATCGAGCCGGTAGCGACCGGCCCGGTGGCCGCCGACCCCGTCGTTCCAGCACCGGTCGAAACCGGAAATGCGCCGTGGCTCTGGCTGGTGCTGGGGCTCGCGGTGATCGGCGCGATTGCCGGGCTGCTCGCCTGGCGCCGCCGTCGTGAGGCCGAATATGAAGGCGTCGAGGGCTATTTCGACGGGGAATATGAGGAGCCCGTGCCGCAGCCTGTCGCCGCGCCCTTTGTCGAGCCCGTGCCCGATGCGATGACGGCGGCCGCGCCGGTCGTGCCGGCGGCGGCGCTGCATGTTCCTGCCGCTACCAGGCCGGATCTGGTCGTCGCTGAAACGCGTTCGACCGATCCGATCGGCGAGATCGACAAGGTCTCGGTTGGTGAACCCGACAGCGCGGATATCGACGCGATGGTCGCGGCATCGGATGCCCCGGTGGGCCGGCCCTGGCTGGAACTGATGATGCGCCCGATGCGCGCGGGCACCAATCGTGACGACGCCGTGGTCGAATTCGAGCTGACCGTCAGCAATGCCGGCGACGTCCCCGCCCGCGACGTGCGCATCTCGACATGGATGTTCGCCGCCGGCTCGGCGCAGGAATCGGAGATGGAGCAACTGCTGATCGATCCGCCCGCCGGGGCGAAACTGTCCGAAGTCACGCTCGCGCCGGGCGACGGCACCCGCATCGAGGCGGCGATCGCGCTCCCCACTGATCACGGCGTCGATGGCAGCGTGCTCCCGGTGCTGGTCGCCGATGCGCGTTACAGGCTGCCGGGTGGCGGGGAAGGGCGCACATCGGCATCCTTCGAAATCGGGCTGGCGCGCGGTGAAGCGATCGAGGGTTTTTCGACCGACCGCCCCACCGGCATGCACGAGGACATTGATGCACGCCTTCATGCGGAGCCACAGCACGCCTGAGGATCCTGGACGGCGTGACGCACAAGAAAGGGGCGGCCCCTTGCGGAGCCGCCCCTTCCATGTCCGTTCCAGCCGAAACTGGAGGCGTACGTGCGAACTTACTTCAGTTCGACAGTCGCGCCGGCCTCTTCGAGCTGCTTCTTCAGCTTCTCGGCTTCGTCCTTGCCGATGCCTTCCTTGATCGCCTTCGGAGCCGACTCAACCAGCGCCTTGGCTTCGGTCAGGCCCAGGTTGGTGATCGCGCGGACTTCCTTGATGACGTTGATCTTCTTGCCACCGTCGCTGACGAGGACGACGTCGAACTCGGTCTTCTCTTCAGCAGCCGGGGCGGCGGGGCCACCAGCAGCCGGCGCGGCCGCAACAGCAGCAGCGGCCGAAACGCCCCACTTTTCTTCGAGGAGCTTCGAGAGCTCGGCGGCTTCGAGAACGGTGAGGGCCGAGAGATCGTCAACGAGCTTGTTCAGGTCTGCCATGTGTAGTCTCCATATGCGGGCATCTGCCCGCCATTCGGGTTTCAGTCAGGTGATCAGGCGGCTTCCTTTTCCGCATGCGCGGAAAGGACGCGGGCGATCTGAGCCGCCGGTGCCTGAGTGATGGTCGCGAGCTTGGTCGCGGGCGCAACGATGAGGCCCACGATCTTGGCGCGCAGTTCGTCAAGCGAGGGCAGCGCTGCGAGCGCCTTGATTCCCTCTGCATCGAGAAGCGTCTCGCCCATCGCGCCGCCCACGATTTCCAACTTGTCGTTGGTCTTCGCGAACTCCACGATCACCTTCGCAGGTGCCACCGGATCGGCGGAGGTGCCGAGCGCCGTCGGGCCCGTCAGCAGGTCGCTGATGGGGGCGTAGGCGGTGCCCTCGATTGCGAGCTTGGCAAGCTTGTTCTTCGCGACCTTGTAGCTGGCGCCAGCGTCGCGCATCTTCGTCCTGAGCGCCGTGGACTGTGCCACGGTGAGGCCGAGATTGCGGGTGACAACCACCACGCTGGTCTCGGTGAAGGTGCGGTTCAGCGTTGCGACCAGCTCGGCTTTTTGAGCACGATCCATGCCATTCTCCACTATGCCCGCCGGAAATCCGGCAAGCGGCTAAACCCGCGGCAAGCCACGGGCGGTACAAGTCCGAGGGGAATGGTCACCTGCCTGTCGGCAGAAGCCCGGCGGGCGCATATGCGCGACGCGGGCGGAAAACTGTTCCCCGTCTAGGCTGGATATTAAGAAGGCCGAATCGCCTTCACCAACTGTCTCGGACGGCATGACCATCGGGCAAGCCCAACGATCAAGGCGCGGCGCATAGCAGATTCGGGGGCAGGGTCAAGGAGAAGCGGCCCGATTCCGCGAAGTCGGGCTTCTGCGGGGCCTCGACAGGCTCAGCTCAAACGGCGTGGGGATCATGTGCCATGCCCATGGCGCGCGCGATGAGAGGCTGTCCCCACCAACAAAAAAGGCCGGAGCTTGCGCCCCGGCCTTCTTGTTCCTGGCATGGTCGCCGGCTTACGCCGCAGCGACTTCCGCCGTGTCGACCTTGACGCCGGGGCCCATCGAGGAGCTCAGCGCGATCTTGCGAACATATTTGCCCTTGGCGCCCGAGGGCTTGGACTTGATCACCGCATCGACCAGCGCGTCGAAGTTCGCGCGCAGGTCCTCGGCGGGGAAGCTCGCCTTGCCGATGCCGGAATGGATGATGCCGGCCTTCTCGACGCGATACTCGACCTGACCGCCCTTGGCGGCCTTCACGGCCTCGCCGACATTGGGGGTCACGGTGCCGAGCTTCGGGTTGGGCATCAGGCCCTTGGGGCCCAGCACCTTACCGAGGCGGCCGACCAGGCCCATCATGTCCGGGGTGGCGATGCAGCGATCGAACTCGATCTTGCCGCCCTGGACGATCTCGAGCAGGTCTTCCGCGCCGACGACATCGGCGCCGGCGGCCTTGGCTTCCTCGGCCTTGTCGCCACGGGCGAACACGCCGACGCGAACGGTCTTGCCGGTGCCCTTGGGCAGGGTGACGACGCCACGGACCATCTGGTCCGCATGGCGGGGATCGACGCCCAGGTTCAGCGCGAGCTCGATGGTCTCGTCGAACTTGGCGTTCGCGTTCGCCTTCACCAGCGCGATCGCCTCGTCGACGCCGTGCAGCTTGTCACGGTCGATGGTCTCGGCGAGCTTCTTCGCCTTCTTGCTCTGAAATGCCATTGGTTCAGCCCTCCACCACTTCGAGGCCCATCGCGCGGGCGGAGCCTTCGATGATCTTGGTCGCTGCCTCGATGTCGTTGGCGTTCAGGTCCTTCATCTTCACTTCGGCGATCTCGGCCAGCTTGGAGCGCGCGATCTTTCCGGCGGAAACCTTGCCCGGCTCCTTCGAACCCGACTTGAGGCCCGCGGCCTTCTTGATCAGGTACGTCGCCGGCGGGGTCTTGGTCTCGAAGCTGAAGCTGCGATCCGCATAGACGGTGATGATCGTCGGGATCGGCATGCTCTTTTCGAGATCGCCGGTCGCCGCGTTGAACGCCTTGCAGAATTCCATGATGTTCACGCCGCGCTGACCCAGGGCAGGGCCGATCGGCGGGGAGGGGTTGGCGGCGCCCGCGGGCACCTGGAGCTTGATATAGCCCGTTATCTTCTTAGCCATTGTCCATTCTCACTCTGTGATAGGGTTCGGCGCGACGGCCTTGCCCTGTTTCAAGCTTAGCGGTTCGACGGGACGCCGAAGCGCCCCTCCCGCAGGCATTCGGGGGCAGGCCCCCAAATTCTTACTTGGCGCGCTCGACCTGCTCGAAATCGAGCTCGACCGGGGTGGCGCGGCCGAAGATCGAGACCGAAACCTTGACGCGGTTCTTCTCGAAATCCAGTTCCTCGACAATGCCGTTGAAGCTGGCGAAGGGGCCGTCGAGCACCTTGACGCTGTCGCCGATCTCGTAATCGACCTTGATCTGGTGCTTCGGCGCCGCGGCGGCTTCCTCCTTGGTGTTGAGGATGCGCGCGGCTTCCGCCTCGCTGATCGGCTGCGGCTTGCCCGACGATCCGAGGAAGCCGGTCACCTTCGGCGTGTTCTTCACCAGGTGATAGACGTCGTCGTTCATCGACAGCTTCGCCAGCACATAGCCGGGGAAGAACTTGCGTTCCGACTGGATCTTCTTGCCGCGGCGAACCTCGGTCACGGTCTCGGTCGGCACCTCGACGGATTCGACGAGCGCTTCGAGCCCCATGCGCGTCGCTTCGGCCATGATCGAGTCACGGACCTTGTTCTCGAAGCCCGAATAGGCGTGGATGATGTACCAGCGCGACATGCGTTTCCCTATTAGCTCCGGCTCAGCCGATCAGGCTGAGCAATGCGCGGACGATGGCGCTGAACGCCGAATCGATCCCGAAGAAGAACAGCGCGAGGATCGTCGTCATGATCAGGACCATGACCGCCGTCATCACGGTTTCCTTGCCGGTCGGCCAGACGACCTTCGCCGTTTCGGCCCGTACCTGCCGGATGAACTCGCCGGGATTGACCTTCGCCACTATTCGAGCCTTCGAAAAAGTTCATCGATACCAACGACAAATGGCCACCAAGCGCTTTCCGTGTCTTTCGACCGGAGCGCCCCGTGACCTCTCTGTCGCATCCCGGGCCATTATACCGCGCCGCCAATCGTGGCAAGCGTGGCAGGGGCAGAGGGACTCGAACCCACGACCCTCGGTTTTGGAGACCGATGCTCTACCAGCTGAGCTATACCCCTAGGACCGGGAAGACGGGCGACATAGCGAGGGACACGGGCGGACGCAAGGGCTGGAAACACCTGTAAGCAGATCAGGCGGCGGCGCGGCGCTGCTGCGCGCGCGTCATCAGCTTGCGGGCTTCTTCCGCGACCATCGGCTTGCCGAACAGATAGCCCTGTACCTTGGTGCAGCCGAGCTCGCGGATCATCTCGAACTCCTCCTCGGTCTCGGCGCCCTCGGCGGTGGTGGTCATGCCAAGGCTGTCGGCCATGGCGACGACCGCGCGGATAATCGCCAGGCTCTCCGCGCTTTTCTTGGCGGCGCCCTGAACGAAGCTGCGATCGATCTTGATCGTCGAGAACTGCGTCTTGCGGAGATAGCCGAGCGAGGAATAGCCGGTGCCGAAATCGTCGAGCGCCAGCCGGACGCCCAGGCCCAGTATCTGGTCGAGGATCGCGATCGCCCCGGTCCCTTCGCGCAGGAACACGCTTTCGGTCACCTCCAGCTCCAGGCGGTGCGGCGGCAGGCCGCTGTGCGACAGGGCGGAGATCACGGCGGTCACGAAATTGGGATCGCTGAGTTGTTCGGCCGAGACGTTGACCGCGACGCGGACGGTGGGCGGCCAATTGACCGCTTCGTCGCACGCGGTGCGCAGCACCCATTCGCCGATCGGCGCGATCAGGCGCGCATCCTCGGCCACGGTGATGAACTTGTAGGGCGGGATCACGCCCATTTCGGGATGCGTCCAGCGCAGCAGCGTCTCGAAGCCCTCGATCGCCGAATCGTCGGCGGAAACGACCGGCTGGTAGACGAGGTGGAATTCGCCCTTTTCGAGCGCGCTGCGCAGCGCGATCTCAAGCGTGCGGCGTTCCTCGGCATTGGCGTGAAGCTGCGGCTCATAACAATTATGCTTGCCGCCGCCCGCATCTTTGGAGCGGTAGAGCGCGAGATCGGCGCTGCGGATGAGCATTTCGGCGGTGCGCCCGTCACGCGGGCCGATGGCGCTGCCCACGCTCGCGCCGATATAAAGCGTGTGCTGATCCACCTCATAGGGGCGCGTCAGCGCCTCGATGATCGCATGGGCCAACGTATCGACGCGATTCTGGTCGCGCACGTCGAGCAGCACCACCGCGAATTCGTCGCCGCCCAGCCGGCCGCACAGTTCATTCTCGGTCATCAACTGGCGCAGCCGCTCCGCGACGCGGCTGAGCAGCCGGTCCCCGACCGGATGGCCGAGCGTGTCGTTGACCGCCTTGAAGCGATCGAGGTCGATCATCATGAAACCGCACTGGCTGCGCCATTGCTCGGCATGCTGCATCGCGCGCGCCAGCGTCTCGTTGATCATCATCCGGTTGGGCAGGCCGGTCAGCGTGTCGTAGCGCGCCAGGCGATTGATCTTGTCGGCCGAATCGCGTTGCGCGGTCACGTCGGATCCAACGCCGCGGAAGCCCAGGAACGCGCCGCGATCGTCGAAGCGCGGCGAGGCGGACAATTCCCACCAGCGCGTCGCGCCCGCGATCTTCACCGGCAGGATCAGATCGGCGAAGCTCTCGCGCCGTTTCAGTTTCTCGGCCAGTTCGCGCAAGCCCGATGCGAAATTGCCGGCTTCCCAGCTTTCGCCCGCCAGGATGCGGAGCAACTGCTTGCCTTCCAGTTCGGCGAGATCGACGCCCAGGGCGGAGGCGAAGCGGGGCGAGACATGGGTCAGGCAGCGCGCGGCATCGGTCTGCCACAGCCAGTCGGCGCCCGTATCCTCGAATTCGCGCAGCAACAGGCTGACCACTTCCTTCTTCTCGGTCAGCGCCTGATCGGACACCAGCGATTCGATGAAGCGCTTGCCGCTCAGAAAGGCCATGCCGGCCAGCATCACCGTGAACAGCAGGTTCGCGCCGGCGAGCATCGTCAGGCCGAGGTTGAGCGCCATCGCGCTGAGTGCTCCGCCCGCCACGGCGATGAACAGCATCGTTCCCAAGGGCGCGACCGTCAGCACCAGCGCCGATGCCGCCGCGAGGCTGCTGAGCACCGACCAGACTACCAGCACCTCGTTGATCCCGCCCTTCACGAAGAACAGGGGCGGCACAGCCCAGAGCATGCCCGACGCGAACAGGGCGATGGTCTCGCGGTGCAGTTCGGTGCGCGTCGCCGTTCGCAGTTCCCAGCCGCGCACGCGCCATTTGCGCGATGCGATGTGCAGGCCCAGCGCGACGATGGCGAAACCCCAGCCATACAGGATAACCGGCCGAACCACCGTGGCATGCGCCACGCAGATCAGCGTCGCACCGCCCAGCACCGCCAGGAAGCGGATCAGCGCGCATTTATACAGGGCGTTGAGCTGGGCGGCGCGAATCGCGCCCCAGTCCAGCCGCTTGTCCTCGGTCAGGCCAAGCGCTGCCGCCCAGCCGATCCGTGGCGCCGTCTCATCGATCTGCGTATTCTGGTCCACGCCAACCGGTTAACCGGCAACTGGTTAGCGATCGGTTGAGAAACGCCAAAAAATCGCCCGACGGGCGCTTTTCCGGCCGCCAGGGTTCAGGCGGCGATATCGAGCGGCTGGATCTCGCCGGAAAGATAGAGGTTGCGGGCCTTGGCGCGGCTGAGCTTGCCCGAGCTGGTGCGGGGCAGGGTGCGCGGCGGCACGAGTTCGACGACGCAGTTCATGCCGGTGATCGAGCGGACCTTGTCGCGGATCTCGTCGCGCAGGCGCGCGCGCTCGCCATTGTCCGAGGTGCGGCACTGGACGAGCACCGCGGGCGTTTCCTCGCCGCCCGGCGTGGTGATCGCGAAGGCGGCGATGTCGCCGGACTTGAAGCCGGGAAGCTGCTCCACGGCCCATTCGATGTCCTGCGGCCAGTGGTTCTTGCCGTTGATGATGATCATGTCCTTCGCCCGGCCGACGATATAGACATAGCCGTTCGACATGTAGCCCATGTCACCGGTATCCAGCCATCCGTCCTTCAGGCAGGCGTCGGTCGCTTCCTGATCGCGGAAATAGCCGACCATCACCGACGACCCGCGACACCAGACCTTGCCGATCGCGCGATCGGGAAGCGGCGTGCCGTCTTCCTCGCGGATCTGCACTTCCATGTCGCGGCACGGCTTGCCGCAATTGACGACGGCGCGATACCGCTGCGGGCGATCGGCATTGCCGATCGCGCCCGAAAGCTCGGTCTCCTCGACCAGCTCGACGACGATGCCTTCGCCCGGCGGCATGATCGAGACTGCGAGGGTCGCTTCGGCAAGGCCATAGCTTGGCACGAAGGCGGATGCCTTGAAACCGGCGCTCGCGAATGCGTCGACGAAGCTCTGCATCACGTCCGGACGGATCATGTCGGCGCCATTGCCCGCGATCCGCCAGCGCGACAGGTCGAACCGGTCGGTGTTGGTCTGGCTCGAGATGCGGCGCGCGCAGATGTCGTAGCCGAAGGTCGGCGAATAGCTCATCGAGGTGCCGGGATTGCGGCTGATCAGATCAAGCCAGGCGAGCGGACGGCGCGCGAAATCCTCGGTCTTCAGATAATCGGTCGAGACCTGGTTGGCGATGGGCGACAGGAAGCAGCCCACCAGTCCCATATCGTGATACCAGGGCAGCCACGAGACGCAGCGATCGCTGTCCTGCAACTCCATGCCATGCGAATGGGCGGCCAGATTGTCGAGCAGGGCGCGATGCGTGATCGCGACGCCATGCGGGAAGCGCGTCGATCCGCTCGAATATTGGAGATAGGCGATATCGCCCTCGTTCGCCTGCGGCAGCGTGACGGGCTCGGCGGCGGCGCCGCCGAAGCTTTCCCAGTCCACGCCCTCGACCTCGCAAGCCGTGGCGGCGTCACCGGCCATGCCCGCCAGTTCCGCGGGATAGAGCAGCATCTTCGCATCGGCGCTGCGGAGCTGGACGCTGAGCTGGTCGACATAGGAATCGCGGCCACCGAACGATGTCGGCAACGGCAGCGGCACCGGCCACGCGCCGGCATAGATGGTGCCGAAGAACAGCGCCGCGAATTCGGCGCCGGTTTCGGCGACCAGGGCGATGCGGTCTTCCGGTTTCACGCCATGCGCGATCAGGCGATAGGCGCAGTCGAGGGCATCGCGGCGCAGCTCGGAAAACCGATAGGCGCGCACCAATGTGCCGCGCGCATCGTGGAAGTTCAGTCCGCGCACGCCCTGGGCGGCATAATCGAGCGCTTCGCCCAGAGTATCGAAATCGGAATAGCGGCGCGCGAGATTGTCCTCGATCGGCGTCGGCTCAAGCATATTCATTCCTGCGACCTTAACAGCGGAAATCCTGGGTTCGGCGAGCTCCAGCATCTTCCTTGCTCTCATTCTTCCCGGCTTCGCGCGCATTACTCGCGCCGTCCGCACAGGATTTCCCCACCATGAACCTGCTTTCTTAGCGCAGTGGACGCGTTCAAAATCCGGCTCGACTGTGGCATAAACATGGCGGTGACCAAAGAGAAGCGCAGAGCCCCAAGACCGCTGGATGCCGAAATGCTGCGACAGCTTGCGCTCAGCCATGTCGCGCGATACGCCACGACCCGCGCGAAACTGCGATCCTATCTGGCGCGCAAGCTGCGTGAACGGGGCTGGCAGGGCGACGATGCCCCGTCGGTCGAGGCGATCGTGGAGCGGATGGCGGCGCTCGGCTATGTCGATGATCGCGCCTTTGCCGAGACGCGAGCGGCCGGGCTGGCGCGCAGGGGATATGGGCCGCGCCGGATCGCGGACGCGCTCAGAATGGCGGGTATCGACGAGGCGGACGGGGAGGCGGCACGCGAAGCAGCCGGCGCGGCGGCCTGGGATGCTGCGCTCGCCTTTGCCCGCCGCCGCCGGATCGGGCCCTTCGCCACCGATTCGCTTGTGCCTGGTCTCGCGCGCGACAAGGCGCTCGCCGCATTGATCCGGGCCGGACACGCATTTGAAATCGCAAGGATTCTCGTCGATTCCGAGCCTGGAGAAGTCCCCGAAGCCCCGAATTGAAACAATTGTGCTTCCCCGGTTTCGGAAACGAACGGAATTGTGTTACGCCATGGGTTGGAGACTCATTCTTGGGGGAGATGGGCTCGCGTGCAAGAGTCCGGAGCTATGCACAGTGAAGCGCAGGGCGCGGACCCGCCGATCGAGGAGATCGGGGGGAGCATTGTCGCAACCGAAGTGCTGGAAAAGCATGACGGCACGATGAAATGGTTCGATTCGACGCGAGGCTTCGGCTTCATGGTGTCGGATGACGGCGCGGGCGACGTGCTGATCCACTTTTCGGTATTGCGAGATCACGGGCGGCGCAGCCTGCCTGAAGGGACGCGGGTGAGTTGCCTGGCCGCGCGCCGCAATCGCGGCCTGCAGGCGCGGGAGATCCTGTCCTTCGATCTGGATACGGCGGTCGTGCCCGATCCGGAGCGCGTGGCGCCGGAACGGCGCGACCGTCTCGATCCGGCCGACATGATCGACCAGGCGGGGCCGTTCGAGCCGGTGCAGGTCAAATGGTTCAACCGCGTGAAGGGCTATGGCTTTCTGCTGCGCGCGGACGGGGAAACCGACATCTTCGTCCATATGGAAACGCTGCGCCGCGCCGGGCTCGCGGAGGTCGAACCGGGCCAGCCGCTCCGCGCGCGTTGCGTGAGCGGCAACAAGGGGCTGCTGGCCGTTCTGGTCGAGCCGATCGAATAGCGATGAGAGCGGCGTTTCTGGCGGCGGCCTTGCTGGCCGTGACGGCGCTATGCGGCTGCCGGGGCGGGGCGGAGAATGGCCAGGAATCGGGCGGGACCGCGCAAGCCGAGGCGGCGGAACTGCTGCCGCTCTCGATCCGTACCGCGGCGGGTGTTCACAATTTCCGCGTCGAGGTGGCGCGCACGGAGGCCGAGCAGGCGCGGGGGCTGATGTATCGCACCTCGCTGCCGGACGATGGCGGCATGTTGTTTCCTTCCGCGCAGCCGGAACCGAAATCCTTCTGGATGAAGAATACGGTGATCGCGCTCGACATGATCTTCATTCGCCAGGACGGCAGCATCGCGCGGATCGCCGAGGAGACGGTGCCGCAATCGCTCGATCAGGTTTCCTCGGGCGAACCGGTGATCGCGGTGTTCGAAATCGCGGGCGGTCGCGCCGCCGCGCTGGGCATCGCCGAGGGCGATCATGTGAGCTGGCCCGGCGGGCCGGCCGCGAAATAAAGGCGGGCGACGCAAAACGGTTTTCTCCGGCGGCGCCATCGGGTAACGGGAACGCGCAATGGGCATCTTCAAGAACATCTTCACCTGGTGGGAAGGCGCGACCTTCGGCACCGCGATGGGCACCATCTTCGGCGGCGAGCGTGTCGGCGAGGATGCGCTGGGCAATATCTATTATGAGGCGAAAAAGGCTGAAAACGGCCGCAAACGCCGCTGGGTGATCTACAAGGGCGCGAACGACGCGAGCCGCGTGCCGCCCGAATGGCATGGCTGGCTGCACGGCACGCTCGATGCCGTCCCGTCCGAAGCGCTGCCGGCGCCACGGCCCTGGCAGCGTGAGGCGACTCCGAATCTGACCGGAACCGGAAGCGCCTATCGCCCGGCTGGCGCGCTTGAGGCCGGTGGCCGCCGCGCGCAGGCGACCGGGGACTATGAGGCATGGGCGCCCGACGCATGAATCGTCGGCTCGTCGCCGGTCTGGGCGTTGCCGGGTTGATCCTGGCCGGCTGGGGCGCGGCGATGGCATTGCAGAATCAGGCCGAGCCCGCCGCCACAGGCGCCGAAGCGGCCAACGCCGGAACCACGGCCGAGGTGCCTGCCGCGCCCGCACGGGCGAACGCCGGGCCGGCAGCGCCGCCACCTTCGCGCGGAACGACGCCCATGGCCGAGCGCGAGGCGGTGATCGGGCTGCTCAACAAGCGCAATGGCCTGTCGCGCGATCTGCGCATGAAGCCTGGACAGGCATTGCGCGTCGGCGATGTGATCGTGCGGCTGCGCGCCTGCGAACAGACCGCGCCCTGGGAACCCGAGCAGTTGACCGGCGCCTTCGTCCAGCTCGACGTGCGCGGCACGGACGATAAATGGCGCCGTGCCTTTTCAGGCTGGCTCTACAAGGAATCGCCATCGCTCAACATGGTCGAGCACCCGGTCTATGATGTCTGGGCCAAGGCCTGCACGATGCGCTTCCCCGATATCGGAGCGGACACCGAAACCGTTTCGGCCGGCGATTCGGGCGCGAGCCGGTCGAGCGCGCGGAAATCGGGCGGCGGAGCGGCTGAGGAACCGGCGGAAAGCGCGCCGTCCAGCAACGCGACATAATCGTCCCGTGGAATTTCGATCGCCCCCAGCGAGGCGAGGTGATCGGTTATGAACTGGCAATCGAGCAAGCTGTAGCCGCCGACGCGCAGGCGCGCGACGAGATGGGCGAGCGCGATCTTGGACGCGTCGCGCATGCGGCTGAACATGCTTTCCCCGAAAAAGGCACGGCCCAGCGTGATTCCATAGAGTCCGCCGACCAGCACGCCATCATGCCAGGTCTCCACCGAATGGGCATGGCCGCGCATATGGAGCTCGTGGCAGGCGGCCTCGATCTGGGCATTGATCCAGGTGCCGGGGCGATCCGCTGTCTCCTCCGCGCAGGCGGCGATCACCTGATCGAAGGCGGTGTTTACGGTCACCTGGAAACGATCGGATTTCAGCGTCTTGGCCAGCGAGCGCGACAGGTGGAAGCCGTCGAGCGGCAGCACGCCGCGCTTCTTGGGTTCCACCCAGAAGACGCGATCGGCGGCGCGATCGTCCGCCATGGGAAACACGCCGCACCCATAGGCGCGCAGCAGCATGGTCGTATCGAGCGGTTGCACGATTCAAATATGGCGTCCCCCGTCGCGGCAATCAACGGCGAGGTTGAAGCGGGGCGATCAATTCGCCTTGGTCAGCCGGCGCTCTATGCCCTTCCATAGCGTGGAGAAGGCCTGCGCGGCGGGGGAGGAGGGCGCGAAACCGCCGATCGCCGAACGGTGGATCGCCATCTGCTCGACTGCGCTCGCCATCGGGATCACCGGCCAGTCCGGGTGCCTTTCCATCGCGGCACGGTGCAGCGCGCGGCGACGGTCCACCATCGAGAAGACAGGCAGGATCGGTGCGTGACGCCCGCTCTGGCGATCGAGGAAGGACAGGATCTCGTCGAGCGCGCGTTCGGACAGCGGGGAGGGGATGACGGGGGACAGGATGATGTCCGCCGCGCGCATCACCTGCTCGCTGGTCTCGGTCAGGCCCGGCGGGCAATCCAGGATGATGCGATCATAATGTTTCGCCAGCGATTCAAGCAGCTTCGCCAGCCGCTTCTTCTTGTCGAGCGTGAAGAACAGTCGATCGAGGCCGCGCAGCGACGTATCGGCCGCCAGCAGGTCCAGCCGCTCGATGGTCGAAGGGCGGATGAGTTTTTCGGGTTCGACGTCCTTGGCGAAAACGGCCTGGGCGCGATCCTTCATCGCCTTGCCGTCGCCGATCAGATAGCTGGCGCCGCCCTGCGGATCGAGATCCCAGAGCAGGGTCCGCCGCGAGGACTGGATCGCGGAGGACCAGGCGAGATTGACCGCAAGCGTGGTCTTACCGACGCCACCCTTCAGGCTGTACACCGCGATCGTCGCCATTTCCCGCTCTGTCCCCATTCGTCCTCCATCGCTCTAGACGGAAGAAATGTGACAGCTTCGTTGCGGTTGGCAATGCCGCGCGTTGTCTTCAGAGGATTTCGTTGACCGTCTCGATCGGGCGGCAGACGCGGACGCCCTTTTCGGTCTCGACGATCGGACGTTCGATCAGGATCGGATCGGAAATCATCGCGTCGAGCACCGCCGCTTCGCTGACATGGGCGAGATCGAGGTCGCGGGCCAGCGGCTCCTTGCCGCGCAACCCTTGATGCGGCGTGATGCCGGCGCGCTTGTAGAGCGCGGCGAGCGTCTCGCGGCTTGGCGGGGTCTTCAGATATTCGATCACCTCGACGTCGACGCCGGCGGTGTTCTGAAGAATCTCCAGCGTCTTGCGCGACGTGCTGCAACGCGGATTATGCCAGATGGTCGCTTTCATCAGCTTCTCTCTCGTCGTGCCAGCAGAGGCTGGCCTTTCACAGGATATGACGCGATCTGGTCGGCAGACCCCGGCTTTCGCCAGGATGACGATCAAGGGGCGGTGGTGGTTCCATCCTGTTTCGCCAGCCATTCTTCCAGCCATTTGATCGTATAATCGCCCGACTGGAACTCGGGATCCTCGATCAGCGCCTGGTGCAGCGGAATCGTCGTCTTCATGCCGTCAACGACGAATTCCTCCAGCGCGCGGCGCAGGCGGCGGATCGCGCCGGCGCGCGTGGTGCCGTAAACGATCAGCTTGGCGATCATGCTGTCATAATAGGGCGGCACGCGATAGCCGGCATACAGGCCGCTATCGACCCGCACGTTCATGCCGCCAGGTGCATGATAGCTTTTCACCAGGCCCGGTGAGGGCGCGAAGGTCCGGGGATCCTCGGCATTGATGCGGCATTCGATCGCATGTCCGCGGAAGATCACGTCTTCCTGGCGCAAGGTCAGCGGGTGACCCTCGGCGATGCGGATCTGTTCGCGGACGAGATCGAGGCCGGTGATCGCCTCGGTCACCGGATGCTCCACCTGCAGGCGGGTGTTCATCTCGATGAAGTAGAATTCGCCGTCCTCGTACAGGAACTCGATCGTGCCGGCGCCGCGATAGCCCATGTCCGCCATCGCCTTGGCGACGAGCCCGCCCATATGTTCGCGCACTTCGGTGCTGATGACGGGGGAGGGGGCTTCCTCGAGCACCTTCTGGTGGCGGCGCTGCAGCGAACAGTCGCGCTCGCCCAGATGGATCGCATTGCCGTTGCCGTCGCCGAAGATCTGGAACTCGATATGGCGCGGATTGCCGAGATATTTCTCCATATAGACGGTCGCATCGCCGAACGCCGCCTTCGCCTCGCTGCCGGCCTGGGCCATCAGCGTTTCGAGCTGCGACTCGTCGGGAACCACCTTCATGCCGCGTCCGCCGCCGCCAGAGGCGGCCTTGATGAGCACGGGATAGCCGATCTCGGCCGCGATCGCCTTGGCTTCGGCGAGGCTTTCCAGCGGGCCGGGCGAACCCGGCACCAGCGGCAGCCCCAGCGCGCCGGCGGTGCGCTTGGCCTCCACCTTGTCGCCCATCACCCGGATATGTTCGGGCTTCGGGCCGACGAAGATCATGTTGTGGAGTTCGACGATCTCAGCGAAGCGCGCGTTTTCCGACAGGAAGCCGTAACCGGGATGAATCGCGTCGGCATGCGTGATCTCCGCCGCCGAGATGATGTTCGGGATGTTCAGATAGCTTTCGCCGGCGGGCGGCGGGCCAATGCAGACCGCCTCGTCCGCCAGGCGGACATGCATCGCGTCGGCATCCGCCGTTGAATGCACCGCGACCGTCTTGATTCCCATCTCGTGGGCCGCGCGATGGATGCGCAGCGCGATCTCGCCGCGATTGGCGATCAGGAGTTTCTGAATGGCCATGGGATGGCCTACTCGACGACGATCAGCGGCTGGTCGAATTCGACCGGCTGGCCATTGCCCACCAGGATCGCCTTCACCGTGCCGGCGGCCGGTGCGGTGATCGGGTTCATCACCTTCATCGCTTCGACGATGAGCAGCGTGTCGCCGGCTTTCACGGTGCCGCCGACCGAAACGAACTGGGAGGCGCCCGGTTCGGGAGAGAGATAGGCGGTGCCCACCATCGGCGATCGGATGGCATTGGCATGCTCGGCCCCGGCTGGCGCCGCTTCCGCCGCCGGGGTGGCCGCCGGCGCGCTTGCGGCAATCGCAGCCATCGGCGCGGCACTGACGGTCACGGTCCGTGCAACGCGGATCCGGCGGTCGCCGTCCTGAACTTCAATCTCGGTGAGCTTCGTTTCATCGAGCAATTCGGCGAGCTGGCGAACCAGCCCCGCGTCAACCTGCATCGAGCCCCCGTTGGTGGTATCGGTCATGCGACCCTCTTTTTATCCAACATAAGCGCCGCTCCTTGTCAGAAGCGTGCGATGGCGTCCAGCGCCAGGGTGTAGGAAAGCGCGCCAAATCCGGCGATTGTTCCCCTGGCAGCCGAAGCGACGAAGCTTTTGTGGCGGAATTCCTCGCGTTTATGCGGATTCGACAAATGCACTTCGATCACCGGAACCTTGATCGCCTTGATCGCGTCGTGGAGCGCCACCGACGTGTGCGTGAAGGCGGCGGCGTTCAGGATCACCCCTTTTGCCCCCTCGGCATTCGCTTCGTGCAGCCAGTCGATCAGATGGCCCTCGTGATTGGACTGGCGCAGATCGATCTCCAGCCCAAGCCCGCGCGCCTGGTCCTCGAGCGCCGCCGCGATGTCGTCGAGCGTGTCGGATCCATAGATTTCGGGCTCGCGCAGGCCGAGCAGGTTGAGATTGGGTCCGTTGAGGACATAGACGGTGAAGGTTTCGGCCATGGTCGCCTTTCGGGTCAGAAGTCGTAGACGACGCTGGCGCGCGTGACGGTGTCGGTGCCGACCGAACCGGGCAGCGGCTGGCTTTCGTAACGCAGCGAATAGGAGAAGCGCGCCGACAGCTTCGACATCAGCTTGGCGTCGAGCGCGGTGGTGGACTGGATGCTGGTCGCGCCGCTTTCGGTATAGATCGACGCGTCCTGCTTGGCGCGCAGCCCTTCGCGCAGGCGCCAGTCGATGCCGATGGCGCCGCGCCCTGAAAAATTGGCTTCCTCGTTACCGTCGGTGAAGCCGGTATGGCGGAATGCCGGGCCGCCCTCGATGCGCAGGTTGAACGTTTCGCTCTTTGCGAGCTGTATGCCGACGCCCGAACCGACCGACCAGCGCTGGTCGAAGCCGGCGAGGTGGTCGCTTTCGAACTGGGCAAGGCCGAAGGCATAGGCGCGGTCGCTCAGCTTCAGATCGCCCTTGTAGCCGAGCTGATAGAATTCGCGGGTGACCTTGTCGTTCGCCTCTTGATAATCGGCGCGGCCCGTCAGGTTGTGTTTCCAGCGCCCCATGTCGCGCGTCAGCTTGATGCCGGCGGTGATTCCGAACGAATCGGAATTGCCGGTCGTCAGGAAGCCGCCCAGTTCACCTTCGCCATCCCAGATCGCCTCGGGCGGCGCGGCCGCCATGGCGAGCGGGGGAAGCTGCGGTGCGGCCAGGCTGAGTGTGGCGGCCTGCGGCGCGGGCCTGAGCAACCGGGAATCGGACCAGGCGATCAGTTCGATCTCGGCGGCGTCTTGCGGGTTGGTCTGGCGGGCGAGGCGGATGACGGCGGCCAGCGTCTCCGCATTGCCGTCGTCGCGCGCCGCCTCGATCATGGCGCGGACGCCGTCGGGCAATTTGGCCTGGGCGGGCGCCGCCAGGATCAGGCCGCAGAGCAGCGCGGCAGATATATATGGCTTGTGCTTGTCAGGCATCGGTACGGCTTCCTATATGCGCGACCTTCCCGACGCGCAAATCCAGGCGACAATCATGAGCATAGACGGCACCATTTCGATCCGCGTCAATGGCGAACATCGCCGCGTCGCGGGTGGGCTGACGCTTGCCGGCCTCGCCGCCGAGCTTGGCCTCAATCCCGAAAAGGTGGCGGTTGAGCGCAACCTGGAAGTGGTGCCGCGCTCGACGCTCGGCACGGTGCCGGTCGAGGATGGCGACGAGCTCGAGATCGTGCATTTCGTCGGTGGCGGCGATCATGCCGCATCGACCGAGTCGACCAACGACACCTGGACGGTGGCGGGCAAGACCTTCCGGTCGCGCCTGATCGTCGGCACCGGCAAATACAAGGATTTCGAGCAGAACGCGGCGGCGGTCGCGGCATCGGGCGCGGAGATCGTCACCGTCGCGGTGCGCCGCGTCAATGTCGCCGATCCCAACGCGCCGATGCTGACTGACTATATCGATCCGAAGAAGATCACCTATCTGCCCAATACCGCCGGCTGCTTCACCGGCGAGGATGCGATCCGCACGCTCCGCCTGGCGCGAGAGGCCGGTGGCTGGGATCTGGTGAAGCTGGAAGTGCTGGGCGAAGCGCGGACGCTGTATCCCGACATGGTCGAAACGCTGCGCGCGACCGAGGTGCTGGCCAATGAGGGCTTCAAGCCGATGGTCTATTGCGTCGACGATCCGATCGCCGCGAAGCGGCTGGAGGATGCGGGCGCGGTCGCGGTCATGCCGCTGGGCGCGCCGATCGGATCGGGCCTGGGCATCCAGAACCGCGTGACGATCCGGCTGATCGTGGAGGGGGCGAAGGTGCCCGTGCTGGTCGATGCCGGCGTCGGCAGCGCGTCCGATGCCGCGATCGCGATGGAGCTCGGTTGCGACGGCGTGCTGATGAACACCGCGATCGCCGAAGCCAAGGATCCGGTGATGATGGCGCGCGCGATGAAGGCGGCGGTTGAGGGTGGCCGGCTCTCCTATCGCGCCGGGCGTATGCCCGTGCGGCGCTATGCCGATCCGTCGAGTCCGCTGGCCGGGCTGATCTGAACGCGCATCAGGCGGCCGCCGTGGCCACCTGCTGGCTATCGGGCGCACGGCCGTGGATGCGGGCGCGATTCCGGCCCGCGGCCTTGGCCTCATACAGGGCGACATCCGCCGCCTTGTAGAGCGCGGTCCAGTCGTCGGCGGTGGCGAGGTTCGCTTCGGCCACGCCGATCGAGGCCGTGATCCGCAAGCCGCCCGCGCAATCCAGCGCGCGCAGGGCGGTCAGGAAATCGGCGGCGAAGTCCGACGGCCGGCCGGTGGCGGCCATCAGCACCGCGAATTCCTCGCCGCCCAGGCGGCCGACACGGGTGCCCGCTGGCGCGAGAGCCGTGAGCAGCAGCGCGAAATCCTTGAGCACCACGTCCCCGGTCAAATGACCGTGACGATCGTTGACCCGTTTGAAATGATCGATGTCGAGCAGGATCAGGCGATTGGGTTTGCCGTTGCTCGCTTCGATCGCGCCGTCGAGAAAGGCGCGGCGGTTGAGCAGGCCGGTCAGCGGATCGGTATCGGCCAACCGCCGCAAGTCGCTGCGTTCCGCGTTGGCGGCATCCCGCTCACGCTGGATCTGCCGGATACGATAGGCGATTCCCAACGTGCTCACGAGCGATTCGAAGCACATCGAATAGAAAGTGCTGTTGCCCAGCGAGATGCTGCCGGGGATCAGGTCGTAGCCGTTGAGCAATCGCAGCAGCGCGGCGGCGACCGGCACCGCCCAGGCGGCGGCGAAGACCCAGGCCACGGCACTGCCGCGCCGCCAGGCCAGCACGCAAAGCAGCGGCAGGATCGGGATCGCGATCGCGAATGTGCCGTAATAGATGCGGTCCAGCAGCGCGATATGGTTCACCGGGCCCAACGCGAACAGCGCCCCGGCGCCGATCAGCAGCAGGGCGACGTGCGTGGCGATGCGCCGCGCGATCGGCGGCAGGGCCTCGTCCTCGAAGAAGCTGGTGGCGAACCAGAGCACCGCACCGCCCAGGCATGACAGCAGGAAGAAATTGGCACGAACCGCGTCGGTTCCGGACAAGCCCGGGTCGATCAGGAAGATGCCGCCCGACCAGGTCGCGCCATAAAGCAGGATGGTGGCGACGGAGACGCAATAGAGCAGCAGGAAGCGGAAACGGAGCACCGTCCACAGCATCAGGTTATAGGCGAGCATCGCCAGGGCGACGCCGGCGAACAGGCCCCACATCAGCAGATCGATCTTGGCGTCGCGCGCGATACGGCTTTGCCGCGCCATCGAGAAGGAATCCGCCTGGTCGCGGTTGATCCGGCCGCCATCGATGCGGATTGCGATATCGGTGATCGGCGTCGCCCGGACCGGCAACGCGCGGGTCACCATCGCGTTGATCGAGATATGGCGGCCCACCTCGCCGTCATCGACGCTGACCCTGGCGGTCGCGCCGTCGGCATAGCGTGCCACCACGGTCACCCGATCGGCGAAGAAATTCTGCCAGCGAATGGCCCAGGGGTCCTCTGGCGTTCCGGCGAGCGACAGCCCGGAAACGATCCGCCAGCGCGGTGAATCGATGCGGACCTTGCCATAGGGGCCGCATTGCGGCCGCGCCGCCGGCGAAAAGATCGCGTCGATCGGCGTGTCGGCGGGCAGCGCGCAGACGGGGCGCCTGGCGATGACGTCCTCGTCCGCCGCGAGCGCGATCTGCGGGACGAGCACCATGCTCGCCAGCGCAACGATCGCGCGCAGCAGGATCCTGGACATCCCCATCCGCAATGGCTCCCCACAGCCGTTCCCAGCCTCCGGCCTTTAAGGCCGAAACCCTTCGTGGCGGTTAATCGGGCGTGACTCTGCCGATCGATGCCGCGCTTCGTCGCAATCCAGGGAACATCCGCACGTCCATCATTGTTGATGGTTCGGAGTATCGCGGCTGCCTTTCGTGGCCGCCGACAACCGAAGGAGCTCGAAATGGGTGAACTGGTCGACAAGATCAAAGGCAATGCCAACGAAGCCGTCGGCAAGGTGAAACAGGCGATCGGCCGCGACAAGGGCGACGAGCGCCTTGTCGAGGAAGGCGCGCGTCAGGAAGGCAAGGGCAAGGGCCAGCAATTCGTCGGCAAGGTGAAGGGCGCCCTGGGCGACGATATCTGACCAGGTCCGGCTTGATCCCGAAAGGGTCGCGGAAGGCTTCGCTCCATGACGGGGCGGAGCCTTTCGCTTATTCGCCGCGCGATTTGCGGCCGGCCGCCTGAACCTTTTCGAGCGTGTTGCCGCCCGCGCCGATATGCTGGACGTCGGTTTTCAGATGGAGCAGCCGAACGCCCTTCATCGCGCGGGCCTTTTCGAGAGCGGGCGCGAATTGTTCGGTCGTCTCGACAGTGTCCGCCCATGCGCCGAACGCGCGGGCGAACGCGGCGAAGTCGGGATTGACGAGCTGCGTGGCGGAGATGCGATCGGGATATTCGCGTTCCTGATGCATGCGGATGGTGCCATAGGCGCCATTGTCGATCACCAGCACCAGCATGTCGCAGCCATAGCGGACCGCCGTCGACAGTTCCTGGCCGTTCATCAGGAAATCGCCGTCGCCGGCCAGCACGATCACCTGGCGATCGGGGTGGCGCAACGCCGCCGCCACGCCGGCGGGCAGGCCGTAGCCCATGGCACCCGCCGTCGGCGCAAGCTGGCAGACCGGTCCCGCATAATGCCAATAGCGATGCCACCAGCCCGAAAAATTGCCCGCGCCGTTGCAGATGATCGAATCACCAGGCAGCGTCTCGCGCATCGTCCTGACGCACTGGCCAAGATCGAGCGCGGCGCCGTTGGGCTGAACGGTCGACCATTCGAGCCATTCGGCATGCGCCTGCTTGCCGGCGTCGAAATCGAGCAGGTCGTCTTCCCATTGCGCGGCGAGTTCGGCGAATTCGCGCATGTCCGCGCAGATCGGCAGGCAGGTCTTGTAGACGCTGTTGAGCTCGTTGGGGTCCGGATGGACATGGACGAGGGTCTGGTCGGGATGATCGGGGGTGATCAGCGTATAGCCATCGGTCGTCGCCTCCCCCAGTCGCGGACCGACGACGATCAGCAGATCGGCTTCCCTGATCCTCTGGAGCAATTTGGGATTGGGACCATAGCCGAGATTGCCCGCCCAGACGCTGCAATCATTGGGGATCGCATCCTGCCGCCGAAACGCGCTGGCGACGGGCAGGCCGATCCGTTCCGCCCATTGCCGGAAATAGTGCGAGGCGCCCTCGTCCCAGCCCGCGCCGCCGACGATCGCGACGGGCGAGCACGCGTCCTTCAGCAGATCGACCAGCGCCATCATCGCTTCGGGATCGGCGGGCTGGGCGGGGGGCACGACGCGCGGGCGGTCGACCGCCTCCACCACGTCCGTCAGCATATCCTCGGGCAGCGCGATCACGACGGGGCCGGGCCTGCCCGACATCGCCACCGCATAGGCGCGCGCGAGATATTCGGGGATGCGCCGCGCATCGTCGATCCGCGTCGCCCATTTGGCGAGCGGCGAGAACATCGCGGTGAAATCGACTTCCTGGAACGCCTCGCGGTCACGATCGCCGCGTGAGACGTCGCCGATGAACAGGATCATCGGCGTCGAATCCTGCATCGCGACATGGACGCCGATCGAGGCGTTCGTGGCGCCCGGCCCGCGCGTGACGAAGGCGATGCCGGGGCGCTTGCACAGCGCGCCGTCCGCTTCCGCCATGAAGGTGACGCCGCCTTCCTGACGGCAGACCACCGTCTCGATCTCCGGCGTGTCGTGCAGCGCATCGAGCACGGCCAGGAAGCTTTCGCCGGGAACGGTGAAGATGCGATCGCAGCCCTGGGCCACGAGTTGATCGACCAGGATGCGGCCGCCGGTGCGTTGATCTGTCATGTTCCGGTCTTAGCGAGTCGTTCGCTTTCCCTAAAGCCGCAAAAATGGATCTACCTTTGCTTCCAATAGCCTGATCATGATGTAGTCTGGCGCCATGGGGAACACGATCATTGTCATCTTCGGCGCCTTGCTCGCCATTGGGCTGCAACTGCTGTTGATGCGCTTGCTGTGGCGTCGCATGAGATCGGTCAAGGCGCAGGCTTCAAGACCGCGCGGAGGAACTGCCGCAGCAACAGCCCTGGTCCGAACCCATGGACAGCTATGGAGATCATCGCTTTCAACGTAGCTTCACGGTGAATGACGACCTGATCGAGCAAGGTAGCGCGGCGCGAGAGACGCGTTGGCCGATCGACAGGATGTAGCAACGAAAGACTATCGAGCGAGGGAATTGCCGATGCGGATCGTCGCGGACGGATTGCGTTTCCCCGAAGGACCGGTGGCGTTGCCCGACGGCAGCGTCGTGCTGGTCGAGATCGCGGCCGGGCGCATCACGCGGATCATGCCGGACGGCGGCAAGCGCATCGTCGCGGAGCCGGGCGGCGGGCCCAACGGGTTGGCGATGGGGCCGGACGGCAAGCTTTACTGTTGCAACAATGGCGGCTTCGGCTGGGTCGAGGCGGAGGGGTTGCTGATGCCGCACGGCACGCCGCCGGATTATGAAGGCGGGCGGATCGAGCGGATCGACCTTGAGACGGGCGCGGTCGAGACGCTCTATCGCGACGGCGATTTCGGCTGCACCCTGCGCGGCCCCAACGATATCGTCTTCGATGCGCATGGTGGCTTCTGGTTCACCGATCACGGCAAGACCGGCGCGCGTGCCCGCGATGTCACCGGCGTCTTCTATGCGAAGGCCGACGGGAGCCATCTGGAGGAAGTGATCTTCCCGCTGGAGAACCCCAATGGCATCGGCCTCTCGCCCGACGGGGCGACGCTCTATGTCGCCGAAACCTATACCTGCAAGCTCTGGGCGTTCGAGGTGATGGCGCCGGGCATGATCGCGAAGGCGCCGGGGCTTTCGGGCGGCGGCGGACATTTCCTCCATTCGCCCGGCGGCTACACCTATTTCGACAGTCTGGGCGTCGAGGCGGGCGGCAATATCTGCGTCGCGACGATCGGCGCGAGCGGCATCACCATCGTCTCGCCGGCGGGCGAGCCGGTCGATTTCGTGGCGACCGACGATCCATTCACCACCAATATCTGCTGGGGCGGCCCCGACATGCGCACCGCTTATGTCTGCATGTCGGCGACCGGGCGGCTCGCGGCGATCGACTGGCCGCGTCCCGGCCTGAAGCTCAATTTCCAGAGGTGACGATGCTGATCATCGGCAATCATGTATCCCCCTATGTCCGCAAGGTGCTGGTGGCGCTGGCGCTGAAGGGCGTCGATTACGAGATCGATCCGATCGTCCCCTTCTTCGGCGATGACCGGTTCGGCGAGATCAGCCCGCTCCGCCGCATTCCGGTGATGATCGACGGAGACCTGACGCTCTGCGATTCCACGGTGATCTGCGAATATCTCGACGACGCCTATCCGGGCCATCCGCTCAAGCCTGCCGATCCGGCCGATCGGGCGCGGGCGCGCTGGATCGAGGAGTTCGCGGACAGCCGGCTGGGCGACCTGATGATCTGGCGGCTGTTCTTCCAGAAGCGCGTCAAGCCCTTCGTCTTCCGCGAGCCTACCAACGAAGCGCTGGTCGCGCGGACGATCGAGACCGATCTGCCGGTGGCGCTCGACTATCTCGAAGGTCTGATGCCCACGAACGGCTGGCTGTTCGAGGATCGGCCCGGTATCGCCGAGATCAGCCTGGCTGCATTCTTCCGTAATGCTGAGCTCGCGGGCTGGGAGAGCGATGCCGCGCGCTGGCCGCTGCTCACCGCGCTTGTCGAGAAGACGACGGCTTTGCCGGCGTTTCAGGCGCTACGCCCTTGCGAAGACGTGCTGCTGCGGACCCGGCCGTCGGAACAGCGCGCGGCGCTGGCGGAACTCGGCGTGTCGATCGCGGTGGAAACCCATGGCGGCGAGCGGCCAAGGCTGGGGATCATGCCGATCTGAGCGGGGAATTTGCGATTGCATTTTCTGCAATCGTGGTTGCACAGCCGTCCAATTGACCGGTCCCCGGCGGCCCGCCTATGGCGGGCGCCAGGGAAAAATCTCTGGAGAGGCGCACATGAAGAAGCTCTATTCCGACGCGGCCGCGGCACTTGACGGCCTGCTGTTCGATGGCATGACCCTGTGCGCGGGCGGCTTCGGCCTTTGCGGCATCCCGGAGCGTCTGATAGACGCGATCCAGGCATCGGGCGTCAAGGATCTCACCATCGCCTCGAACAATGCGGGCATCGACAATGAAGGCCTCGGCAAGCTGCTGCGCAGCCGCCAGGTCAAGAAGATGATCGCCTCCTATGTGGGCGAGAACAAGGAATTCGAACGACAATATCTGTCGGGCGAACTCGAAGTCGAATTCTGCCCGCAGGGCACGCTGGCCGAGCGCTGCCGCGCCGGTGGCGCGGGTATCCCCGGCTTCTATACCAGGACCGGCGTGGGCACGCTCGTCGCCGAGGGCAAGGAAGTGAAGAGCTTCGACGGCGAAGACTATGTTCTCGAACGCGGCATCCGCGCCGATCTGTCGATCATCAAGGGCTGGAAGGCTGATGAGGCAGGCAACCTGATCTTCCGCAAGACCGCGCGCAACTTCAACCAGCCGATGGCGACCGCAGGCAAGATCTGCGTCGCCGAAGTCGAGGAAGTGGTGCCCGTCGGCAGCCTCGATCCGGACAGCATCCACCTGCCCGGCATCTATGTGAAGCGTCTGATCATCGGCGCGCCGTACGACAAGAAAATCGAGTTCCGCACGGTTCGCGAGCGCGAAGCGGCGTGAAACGGGCGCCGGCCGCGGCGATGCTGGCCTGCGTAGCCGCGCTTGGCGGCTGCGCGACCGCCGGCCCGCCGTCCTCGGCGCCGGTCGCGGCGGCCAGACCGTCGACGCCCGCGCCGGGCTTCCAGTATCTCTACGGCTCCGGCGAGGCGGGCGCGCTTTCGATCCAGGCGTTCCGCGCCTTGCTCGATCACGTCTCCGTGCAGGCGAAGGCCCGGCCGAAGGACAGCGTCGTGCTGGCCGATGGCGCGACGCTGGAGTCGCCGGCTTTCGTGCCGTGCGGTGACAAGCCCTTCGCCGTCGTGTTCGACGTCGACGAGACGCTCGTGCTCAATCTCGGTTTCGAGGAATGGGATGCGCGGCGTGGTGGCGGGCCTTTCGACAGCGCGATGTGGGATCGCTGGGAAAAGACCGGAGCAGGCGCGGTTTCGCCGGTGCCCGGCGCGGTGTTCGCGGTCAATGCGCTGCGTGCGCAGGGCGTTGCGGTGGTCTTCAATACCAATCGCGCCGCCGTCAACGCGGCGGGCACGGTGGCGGCGATCAGGGCGGCCGGACTGGGCGACGCCGTTCATGGCGAAACGCTGTTCCTGTCGGGCGACGACGCCATGGGATCGCGCAAGGATGGCCGCCGCCGGACGATCTCCGCACGCTATTGCGTCTTGGCGCTGGGCGGCGACCAGCTCGGCGATTTTTCCGATCTGTTCAATGCGATCAAATCTGTGCCCGATCGGCGCATGGCGGCGATCCGGGGCCGGATCGCGCAACTCTGGGGGGGCGGCTGGTTCGCCTTGCCCAATCCCGTTTACGGAAGCGGCCTGAAGGGTGGCTTCGAAGACATATTCCCTGCGGACAAGAGGTGGGCCGAGCCCGCCGAAAAGGAGAAGTGAGAATGGCCTGGACCCGTGACGAAATGGCCGCGCGTGCCGCCAAGGAGCTGAAGGACGGCTTTTACGTCAATCTCGGCATCGGCATCCCGACGCTGGTGGCGAACCACATTCCCGAGGGCGTGGAAGTGACGCTCCAGTCGGAGAACGGCATGCTCGGCATCGGGCCGTTCCCCTATGAGGACGAAGTCGACCCCGACCTGATCAACGCCGGCAAGCAGACGATCAGCGAATTGCCCTCGTCGGTCTATTTCTCGTCGTCGGACAGCTTCGCGATGATCCGCGGCGGCCATATCGACCTGACCGTGCTCGGCGCGATGGAGATCTCCCAGACCGGCGACATCGCCAACTGGATGATCCCCGGCAAGATGATCAAGGGCATGGGCGGCGCGATGGATCTCGTGGCCGGCGTCAAGAAGATCATCGTGGTGATGGAGCATAACTCCAAGGCCGGCGATCCCAAGTTCATCCCCGAATGCACGCTGCCGCTGACCGGCAAGAATGTCGTCGATATGATCATCACCGATCTGGCGGTGTTCCAGCGCCCCGATCACGACAGCCCGTTCAAGCTGATCGAACTGGCGCCCGGCGTGACCGCCGAGGACGTGGCCGCGAAGACCACCGCCAACTACGTCCAGTAAAATGGGCGGGCAGTAAAAGAGCGCGCCGGGTTCCGCCCGAACGAAGACACGGTTAGGAGAGCGCCATGCGCATTCTCCTGACCGGATCGTCGGGCTGGCTCGGCCGCTTCCTCGCGCCCCGGCTGCGTGCGGCGGGGCATCGCGTGACGGGCCTGGATGTCGCGCCCGGCGCGGATACCGATATTGTCGGCTCGGTCGCCGATCGCGCGACAGTCGATCGTGCCTTCGCCGATCACGGCATCGAGGCGGTGATCCATGGCGGCGCGCTCCACAAGCCCGATATCGTCCGCTATCCCGCCCAGGCGTTCGTCGACGTCAACGTCACCGGCACGCTCAACCTGCTCCAGGCGGCGGCAGCGGCGGGCAATGACCGTTTCGTCTTCACCTCCACCACATCGCTGATGATCTCCGCGTCGATCCGCGCGGGCAGGGGCGGCGGCACCCGCGAAGCCGCGTGGCTGACCGAGGAGATGGCGCCGCTGCTGCCGCGCAACATCTATGGCGTCACCAAGCTTTCGGCTGAACATCTCTGTCGGCTCCATCATCTGGAGCACGGGCTGAACATCGTCGTGCTGCGCACCGGTCGTTTCTTTCCCGAAGACGACGACATGGCGCACGAGATCGCCGAGAACGGCCCCAACACCAAGGCGAACGAGTTTCTCAACCGCCGGCTGACCGTCGAGGACGCCGCCGAGGCGCATGTCGCGGCGCTCGATCGTGCACCGGCCCTGGGCTTCGAGACCTTCATCGTCGCGGCGCCGACGCCGTTCCGGCACGGGGACTGCGCGGCGCTGATCGCGGATGCGCCATCGGTCGTCGCGCGTTATTTTCCCGAGGCGGCCGCGCTTTACGCCACGCGGGGCTGGACGCTGCCGGCGCATATCGATCGGGTCTATGCGGCGGAAAAGGCGGAACGGCTGCTGGGCTTCCGCTGCCGGACCGATTTTGCCGCGATCCTGGCCGCGCTGGCGGACGGTGCGCCGCTGCCGTTCGGCCACGATCCCGACTATCTGTCCCCGAAGGAGCCGGCATGCGCTACACGCTGATCACCGCGAACCGCAATTATTCGAGCTGGTCGCTCAGGCCCTGGCTGCTGATGCGTATGCTCGGCATCGCGTTCGACGACCGGATCGCGCCCTTCACCAGGCCCGACAATTTCGAGGAATTCAGGCACTTCTCGCCGACCGGGCAGGTACCCGTGCTGATCGATGGCGATCGCACGATCTGGGACTCGTTCGGCATCGCGCTCTACCTTGCCGAGCGGCATGATGGCGTGTGGCCCGCCGACGAGGCCGCGCGCGCCTGGGCGATCTGCGCGACGGCGGAAATGCATGGCGGTTTCGGCGCGCTGCGCAACGATTGCACGATGAATGTCGGTGTCCGCGTCGTTCCCAAGCCGATGAGCGACGCGCTCGCGCGCAATGTCGCCCGGATCGGTGAACTCTGGGCGGAGGGGCTGGAGCGTTTCGGCGGCCCCTGGCTCGCCGGCGATGTCTTCACCGTCGTAGATGCCTTTTACGCGCCGGTCGCCTATCGCGTGCGGACCTATGATCTCGATGTCGGCGCGGCGGGCCGCGCCTGGACCGATCGCATCATCGCGTTGCCGGCGATGCGGGAATGGGAAGCGCAGGCGCTGGCCGAAGCATGGCGTGAGGAAGGTCATGAGGCCGAACTGGCCGCCTGTGGCGCCATCGTCGCGGATCATCGGACCGGCGCATGATCGTGCCCGGCCGCAAGTCGCTCGGCGATGCTGCGCTGGGCGCGCTCGAGGCCGAACTGCTCAACGAGAAGGTGGAGGCGCTGGGACGCGCCGGGCGCGCGGCGCAGGATGCGCTGAAGGCGCTTTCCAATGGCGATCCCGATATGCGCGAAGCACTGCTCGATGCGGCGGCCGGCAAGGTCTGGAGCTTCGTGGTCCAGCGCGAGCTCTGCGGCCTCGCCAATGCCGATGCGGTGATCGCCGATCTCCAGGTTCCACCAGAGGTGGTCGCACGGCTCGGCATTGCGCAGCGAAAGCCCCCGCTATAGCATCGTGCCCGCAATCCGGGGGGAGGGCGACATGGCGACGATGGCGGGCAAGCCGCGCGGAGGGATGACCGCGGAACGGCGCTTCTTCACGATCATGGCCGGGATCACGTTGATCTCGACCTTTATCGGCTTCATGCCGAGCTATTATCTGCGCGGCATCGCGCCGCCCTATTTCCCGTTCCCGCCGATGACGCCGCTCGTCCATGCCCATGGTCTGGTCTTTTCGGCGTGGGTGATGCTCTTCATGGTCCAGACCACGCTGGTCGCGGCCGGGCGCGTCGATATCCACCGCCGGCTTGGCGTGCTCGGCATGGTGCTCGTCGCGCTCATGATCCCGCTGGGCATATGGGTGGGGCTGGCGGGCGTCGGTCGCCCGACCGCGCCGCCGGGAATCGATCCGCTTTCCTGGGCGGCGATGCCGTTGATGGACGTGCCGGTATTCGGCGGACTGATCGTCGCGGCGCTCGTCAACCGCCGCGATCCGCAGATGCATAAAAGGCTGATGCTGATCGCGATGGTCAACATGCTTCAGCCGTCGATGGGGCGGATGCCCTTTCCGCATCCCGTGATCGGCATGTTCCTGCCGATCCTGTTCCTGCTGCCGCTGTTCGTGTGGGACTGGAAGACGCGTGGGCGCATCCATCCCGCGACGCTTTGGGGCAGCCTGATCGTCGTGTCGGTGATGATCGTCCGGCCGATGATCTGGACGACGCAGCCCTGGATGGAGTTCGTGCGCTGGGCGTCCGCCTTCGCGATTTGAGCGCTAAAGCGATGAGCCGAGTCGATTGCGCGGTGAAGCGGGCTGTCATCGGGACGATCCCTGCGCGCCGCGCTTGGCAAGTCTGTGGATAAAAGCTTAGGATTCGAGCCGTCTGATAGAGCCGCAAAGGGCCAGGGTGTCGCTTGATTGATAGGAAGGTCGCCGGGGGGCGCCGCTTGAGATACGGATTACCGCTCATTCTGGGCGTCGTCGCGTGTGGCGCGGTCTACAGCTTCGTCAATGGCGGGCCGACCCGCGCGGCGGATGACGCCGATGTCCAGCCGCCCTCATTCTCCTACACCGCCGCGCTTTCGCCTGCCGCCGCGATCGTCTCCGGGCCTCAGCGCATCGACTATCGTCATATCGACCAGCGGCTTTCTCGCCTCGTCGATAGCAAGGACATGGTCGGGGTGGCGGTCGCGATCGTCGAGAATGGCCAGATCAGCTTCGTCAAAGGCTATGGCGTCACGCAGATCGGCACGTCCGATCCTGTGACGCCGACCACGGTTTTTCGCTGGGCGTCGCTTTCCAAGGGGGTCGCCGGCACGCTCGTTGCCGAGCTGGCGCGTGAAGGCCGGCTGTCGCTCGATACGCCCGTTTCGCAGTTCCAGACGACATTGCGCCTGCCGGGCGGCGGTGAGGATCGCGTAACGGTGCGCGACTTGCTGTCGCAGCGCACCGGCGTCGTCCGCAACGCCTATGACGAAAAGCTGGAGGAAGGGCAGGATCCCAAGCTGATCCGCGCTTCGCTGGCGCAATTGCCGGCATTCTGTTCACCCGGCCAATGCTATACCTATCAGAATGTCGCGTTCGACGCCGCGAGCGAGGTCGTCCAGCGTGTCACCGGACGGCCCTATGGCGATGTCGTGCGCGACAAGCTGTTCCTGCCGCTGGGCATGACCAATGCCAGTGTCGGGCGGGCGGGGCTGGAATCCGCGATCAGCTGGGCGCGGCCGCATCGCAGTCGCGGCCAGATGCTCCAGACCAAGGACGCCTATTATCGCGTGCCGGCGGCGGGCGGCGTCAATTCCTCGATCTTCGATCTCGCGAAATGGATGCGCGCGCAGATGGGTGGGGCGACGTCCGTGCTGCCATCGGCGCTGCTCGACGAAATCCATGCGCCTCTGGTCGCGACGCCGCCGCACGGCCCGCGCGGCGAAGCGGATCGCGCGCTCAACGCCCATGCCTATGGCCTGGGCTGGCGGGACTTCTCCTATGCCGGGCACCGTCAGGTCGGCCATCGCGGCGCGGTTGATGGCTATCGCTCGCTGATCCTGTTCGATCCGGTCGAACGGACGGGGATCGCGATGCTGTGGAATTCGCACAGCAGCAAGCCGGTGGGTCTGCAGCTCGAACTGCTCGACATGTTGTATGGTCTGCCGCGTCACGACTGGATGAAGCTGGACGAAAAATCGTCAGGTCCGGCAGTCACCGTCGCGGCGGCATCGGTCTCGACCTCGCCCGGGCGGACCGGCGGAGGCCGGTGATCCGGCGCACTGGCCACTTGCCCATGCGGCAAAGCGCGCTATGGCCGGACGCATGACCCAAGCCCGCACATTGTACGAGAAGATCTGGGACGCCCATGTCGTGGAACGCCGCGACGACGGCACGTGCCTGATCTATATCGACCGCCATCTGGTTCATGAAGTGACCAGTCCGCAGGCCTTTGAGGGGCTGCGCGCCGCCGGGCGCCCCGTCCGCCGGCCGGACCTTACGCTTGCGGTGCCCGATCACAATCTGCCGACCACCGCACGCCTCGACGCGGCTGGCAATCGCCTTCCCATCGCGGACGCTGAATCGGCCGGGCAGCTCGCCGCGCTCGAACGCAACACCGCCGAGTTCGGCGTGCCCTATATCGACGCGGTCGCCGATCGCCAGGGCATCGTCCATGTCGTCGGCCCCGAACAGGGCTTCACCTTGCCGGGCTGCACCCTGGTGTGCGGCGACAGCCATACCGCCGCGCATGGCGCGCTGGGCGCGCTCGCCTTCGGTATCGGCACCAGCGAGGTCGAACATGTGCTGGCGACGCAGACGCTGCTGCTGAAACAGTCCAAGAGCATGGAGATCCGCGTCGATGGTACGCTGGGCTTCGGCGTCAGCCCCAAGGATGTGATCCTGGCGATCGTTGGCCGCGTCGGCGCGGCGGGCGGCACCGGCTATGTCGTCGAATATACCGGATCGGTGATCCGCGACATGTCGATCGAGGGACGGCTGAGCGTTTCGAACATGGCGATCGAGCATGGCGCCCGTTCGGGCCTGATCGCGCCGGACGAAAAGACCTTCGCCTATCTGAAGGGGCGGCCGATGGCGCCGACCGGCGCGGACTGGGACGCGGCCGTTGCCTGGTGGAAGACACTGCCGACCGATCAGGGCGCGCGCTACGATCGTGTCGTCATCCTCGACGCTGCGGAGATCGCGCCCAACGTCACCTGGGGCACCAGCCCGGAGGATGTCGTGCCGGTGACGGGGATCGTTCCCGACCCCGAGAGCTTCGCCGACGCGTCGAAGCGCGAGGCGGCGCAGAAATCGCTCGACTATATGGGGCTGTCCGCCGGGCAGCGCATGCAGGACGTCGCGGTCGAGAACATCTTCATCGGAAGCTGCACCAACAGTCGGATCGAGGATCTGCGCGCGGCCGCCGCGATCATACGCGGGCGGCATATCGCGTCGGGCATCAAGCAGGCGCTGGTCGTTCCCGGATCGGGACTGGTCAAGCGTCAGGCCGAGGCCGAAGGGCTCGACCGCGTCTTCACCGAAGCGGGCTTCGAATGGCGCGAACCGGGCTGTTCGGCGTGCCTGGGCATGAATCCGGACAAGGTGCCGGCGGGCGAGCGCTGCGCCTCCACCTCTAACCGCAACTTCATGGGGCGACAGGGGCCGGGCGCCAGGACGCATCTGGTTTCGCCGGCGATGGCGGCGGCGGCGGCGGTCACCGGCCGGTTGACCGATGTGCGCGAGTTGATGGGATGATGCCGATATGGCATCTGAACGGGCAAGGGCGGCATGCCGAGACCCGTCGAACAGGGGACGGATGATGAAGCGTGTGATGATCTTGTTGTTCGGCGGCGCATTGCTGAGCGGCATCGCGGCCTATGCGGCCATGGCGAAAACCGAGCCGCGCAAGCCGATCGAGAAGGTGCCGGCCGTTCCAGGGACGCCGAACTGAACATGAACCCGGTATCCACGATCGAGGGGCGGGCCTATCCGCTGGGCCTGAAGAATGTCGACACCGACATGATCATCGCGGCGGCATGGCTGAAGACGATCAGCCGGGCGGGGCTGGGCGAGGGCGCGTTCGAAGCCCTGCGCCGCGAGCCGGGCAACGTGTTCGACGATCCCGAATATGCGGGCGCGCCGATCCTGATCGCCGGCGACAATTTCGGCTGCGGGTCGAGCCGCGAACATGCGGCCTGGGCGATGCTCGATCGTGGTATCACCGCAGTGATCGCACCAAGCTTTTCGGATATTTTCTCGAGTAACGCGTTCAAGAACGGCATGCTCGCGGTTGTGTTGCCACAGGACGCGATCGACCGGTTGATCGAGGTCGCCAAGACCGATCCGATCCATATCGATCTGGACAGCCAGACGGTGACGACGCCTTTCCAGGATCGCTTCGTTTTCGAGATCGATCCGTTCCGCAAGCATTGCCTGAGCAACGGCCTGGACGAAGTGGGCCTGACCCTGGCGATGGACGCGAAGATATCGGCGTTCGAGCGTCAGGTTGCGGCCGATCGCCCCTGGGTGGCCGGAGCGATCGCGGCATGAAGGCGCTGCTTTCCATCGCGGTCGGCGGCCCGGAGACGCTGGTCGTCGAGGAACGCCCCGATCCCGTCGCCGGCCCCGGCCAGTTGCTGGTGGCGGTGCGCGCCTGCGCGGTGAATTATCCCGATGTGCTGATCATCGAGGATAAATATCAGTTCAAGCCGCCGCGCCCTTTCTCGCCGGGCGGCGAGATCGCCGGCGTGGTCGAGGCGGTGGGTGAGGGCGTGACCGGCTGGTCACCCGGAGATCGCGTCATTGCGGTCTGCGGATCGGGCGGCATGGCGGAGAAAATCGCCATTCCCGCCGCCAGCGCCTATCGCCTGCCCGAAGGGCGGAGCTTCGTCGATGGTTCGGCGCTGCTGCTGACCTATGCCACCACCATCCATGCGCTGAGCGATCGTGGCCGCCTGAAGGAAGGCGAGACCTTGCTGGTGCTGGGCGCCGCGGGCGGCGTCGGCCTGGCGGCGGTTGAACTGGGCAAGGCATTCGGCGCGCATGTCGTCGCGGCGGTCTCCAGCGAGGAGAAGGCTGCGGCCGCCAGGCGTGCAGGGGCGGATGATGCGCTGGTCTATGATCGCGGCCCCTTCGATCGGGACGCGTCCAAGGCGCTGGCCGATGCCTTCAAGGCGAAGGTCGGCCCCAATGGCGCGAACGTGATCTATGACGCGGTCGGCGGCGATTATTGCGAGCCGGCGCTGCGTTCGATCGCCTGGGAAGGCCGCTATCTCGTCGTCGGCTTCCCGGCCGGCATTCCCAAGCTGCCGCTCAACCTGACCCTGCTCAAGAGCTGCGACGTCTGCGGCGTCTTCTGGGGGGCCTTCGCCGCGCGCGATCCGCGCGCGAACCAGGCGCATGTCGCGCGGCTGCTGCGGCTGTGGGACAGCGGCCAGATCTCGCCGCGCGTCACCGCGACCTATCCGCTGGAAAAGGGCGGAGAAGCGATCGCGCGCATGGCCGCGCGTGACGTGATCGGCAAGGTCGTGGTCACGATCGGCGACTGATCGCCGGCTACGACGGTCGATATAATTCGATCCAGCCCGCCGTTGCGGTTGCGGCGCTCCATCCCTATGTCCGGTGGAATAGCTTACACGCCATATAAGGATCGCCCATGACCACTTTCGACGATCGCGAACGCGCCTTCGAGACCAAGTTCGCCCGCGACGAGGAAATGATGTTCCGCATCACCGCCCGCCGCAATCGCCTGGTGGGTCAGTGGGCAGCCGAGAAGATGCGCCTGACGCCCGAGGAAACCGACGCCTATGCCAAGGCCGTCGTCCAGGCGGATTTCGAGGAAGCCGGCGACGAGGACGTGATCCGCAAGCTGCTGGGCGACCTGACTTCGGCGGGGCTCGAGATCGACGAGGCCGGCGTGCGCGCGGCGCTCGAGGAAAAGACGGTCGAGGCGCGCCGCCAGTTGATGGAATCGCAGTAATCATGCCGATGGCGGCTGAAGATATCGAGGCGATGATCGTGGCCGCGATCCCCGACGCCAGCGTCGAGATCACCGATCTCGCCGGCGACGGCGATCATTATGCGGCACGGGTGGTGAGCGCGAGCTTTCGGGGAATGCCCCGGGTGAAACAGCATCAGGCCGTCTATGCCGCGCTGGGTGGCCGGATGGGCGGGGTGCTGCACGCGCTTCAACTCACCACCGTGGCGCCCGACTGAGGAGTAATGACATGACCGACGATACCCGCGCCCGCATCGACGAACTGGTGAAAGCCAATCCGGTGCTGCTGTTCATGAAGGGCACGCCGCTCTTTCCGCAATGCGGCTTTTCCAGCCGCGCGATCGCGATCCTCGATCATATCGGGGTCGATTACGAAACCGTGGACGTGCTGCAGGACCAGGGCATCCGCCAGGGCATCAAGGATTATTCGGACTGGCCGACGATCCCGCAGCTTTACGTGAACGGCGAATTCGTCGGCGGATCGGACATCATGATGGAGATGTATGAGGCCGGCGAACTGCATGCGCTGTTCGGCGGCACGGATCAGGCCGCGGCGGGCTGATCCCGTTTTACTTGTCATTCCCGCGCACGCGGGAATGACAATGAATACGCCCTATTGAAGCCCCAGGCCCCGGCTGTTGAGTGCGGCCATCGCGCGCGGATTGCCCTTCGCGGCTGAGGCGCGGAACCATTTGACGGCTTCCGCCTCGTCCTTCTCGACGCCCTGGCCGCTGGCATAGCAGATCGCCAGATTGTACATCGCGCCGGCATGGCCGCGTTCGGCGGCCAGCCGGAACCAGTGCGCGGCCTCTGTTCGGTCCTCCGCCACGCCCCTGCCGTTATAATAGCTGTTGCCCACGTTGAGCATCGCGCCCGAATGGCCGCGCTCGGCCACTTTGCGATACCAGCGCAACCCCTCTGCCTCGTCCTTGGGAACGCCGCGTCCTTCGGAATATTTGGCGCCCAGATAGAACATCGCCGCCGGATCGCCGGCCTCCGCGCGGGACAGCAGCGGCTGGATCGGCGTGTCGATCGAAAGCGCGCCTGGCTTCGCGCCGCCCTTCGGCGCGCTGGTTTGCGCGGTGGCGGGTGGCTGGACGGCCAGCATGGCGAGAATCAGGATAGGGACTGGCCGGGTCATCGAATTTCCGGCGCGATTGAAGACGCCCGCCGATGCCCTGTCAATCGTGGCGCAGGCGGCGCGGCGTTTCGGCGATCGCCACCAGCGGCATCGCGATCGTGAAGGCGAGCACGCCCATCAACGCGCCGATCAGCGGATCGCCGAGCGCGTCGCTGATCAGGAAGGCGAACAGCGCCGTGGCGGCGGCGGCGATCAGGATGCCGCTATGCGATCTGATCGCGCTCATGGCCGGATCGCTTTCACGACATAGGCGGCGAGCGCCGACAATTGACTGCGGGTATAGCCCGCCGACAAGAAGCCCGCGCGTTCGTTGTCGCTGGTCTTGCCGCCGCCGATGCGCAGCAACACCGCCATGCGGCGCAGCGCTTCCAGTCGTGGATCGGCGAGCCGGTTCGGGCGGCGGATCTTGAAGACGGCTTCGAGCAGCCGCCGCAGCCGGCCGGGCGCGGACAGGCTGGCCGCGCCATCGGCGCGCGCCAGCGCGATCACCGCCCATTCATGGCCCTGGAACGCGGCTTGCGATGCGGCGCCGGCGACGGCCGGGGAAAGGCGCGGTTGAGCGAGATCGAGAAAGGCCATCGTCGGGGTCCTGTCGGGATCGGCCCGGCCGGAAAGGGGGAACCGGCCGGGCCTCTTGGGGGCGCTTTCCCAATAGCGCCGCTCCGATCGTTTCATTAGAGGGGTATTCGGATACTTACCGTTTCGCATTCTTTCCTGATGTTGTGGCGGTTGGCATCCAAGCTGTATTATTACAATAATACACTATGGTGATAACGTCAAGCGATTACCGGGAGTTTTGGCGGCGCGCGCGCGGACGCCTATAGGGAGGCATCGAATCAGCCTGTGTTTGGGAGCGCCCGTTCATGAAATTCTTCGTCGATACCGCCGATACCAAGGAGATCGCCGATCTGGCCGCGACCGGCCTGCTCGACGGGGTTACCACCAACCCCTCGCTGATCCACAAGGCGGGCCGCGATTTCCTGGAAGTCGTCAAGGAGATTTGCGAGATCGTCCCCGGCCCGGTTTCTGCCGAAGTGGTCGCGCTCGACCATGAGACGATGATGAAAGAGGCGGAAATCCTCCGCAAGATCGCCGACAATGTCGCGGTGAAGGTGCCGCTGACCATCGATGGGCTGAAGACCTGCAAGGCGCTGACCGGCGACGGCACCATGGTCAATGTCACGCTCTGCTTCTCGGCCAATCAGGCGCTGCTGGCGGCAAAGGCGGGCGCGACCTTCATTTCGCCTTTCGTCGGCCGCCACGACGATGTCGGCTATCCCGGCATGGAATTGATCGCCGATATCCGGCTGATCTACGACAATTACGATTTCGAGACCGAGATTCTCGTCGCGAGCGTGCGCAACCCCATCCATGTGCTCGAGGCTGCGAAGATCGGCGCGGACGTGATGACCGCGCCGCCCGCCGTCATCCGCCAGCTCTTCAATCATCCGCTGACCGACAAGGGCATCGAGGGTTTCCTGGCCGACTGGGCGAAGACCGGCCAGAAGATCGGCTGACGGGCCGCCGTCACGCGAACGGCATCGACAAGTTCGGCGTGACGGCCGCGACCAGTCCGGGCATGAAGTGCATGTGGAAACCCATGCACTCATTCCCCGCTGGCGCGATCATCTGACGCATGGGCGCCGGCGTTCCGCGCATACGGTGCGTGCCTATGTGGCGACGGCCGAGCGGCTGATCGCGTTTCTCCAGGATCATCGCGGCGGTGCGGTCGATGCGGCGATGATCGCATCGCTCGAGGCCGCCGATCTGCGCGCCTTTCTCGCGCTGCGTCGCGGCGACGGGATCGGCAACGCCTCCGCCGCGCGCGAATTGTCGGCGGTGCGCGGCTTCCTCGCCTTTGTCGCCGGAGAAGGCGGTGCCGTGCCGCGCCTGAAGGGGCCGCGCGTCAAGAAAGGCATTCCAAGGCCGGTTTCTCCCGACGAGGCGGTGGCGCTCGCGGAGGATGTGGCGGGGCAGGCGCGGGAGCCCTGGATCGGCGCACGCGACTGGGCGGTGCTGATGCTGCTCTACGGTGCCGGCCTGCGCATCGGCGAGGCGATGGCGCTGACCGGCGCGGTGCTGCCGTTGGGCGAGACGCTGAGCGTCACAGGCAAGCGCGGCAAGACGCGGATCGTGCCGCTGCTCCCGCAGGTGCGGAGCGCGATCGACGCATATCTGGCGCTGTCCCCGCATATGGCGTCGAAGGACCAGCCGCTGTTTCGCGGGCGGCGCGGCGGACCGCTCTCACCCGCGCTTGTCCGCCGCGCGGTCCAAGGCGCGCGGGGGCGGCTCGGCCTTTCGGAACGCACGACGCCGCATGCGCTGCGTCACAGCTTTGCCACGCACCTGCTGGGGCGCGGCGCGGACCTGCGCGCGCTTCAGGAACTGCTCGGCCATGCCAGCCTGAGTTCGACCCAGATCTATACCGCCGTCGATGCCGCGCATCTGATGGACGTCTATCGCAATGCGCATCCGCGCGCCTGACCGGCCGCCGACGCTGGATGACGACGGCGCGGCCTTGCACGCGGGGGCGGCGGGCGACGATATCCTGGGCGCGCTGGAGCGGATCGGTGAGGCACTGCCCGCGGATCGCGCGGGGATCCGGCTGCACGGGCAGGACGGGCTGGCGGAATTGCTGGCGCCCCCGGCCAAGATCGGCGCCGTCGCGGTGGCGGCGCTTGGCGGCGGCGCCCGGCCCGTGCGTGCGATCCTGTTCGACAAGCACCGGGATGCGAACTGGTCGCTCGCCTGGCATCAGGATCGCACCGTCGTGGTCCGTCGGCGGATCGATGTGCCGGGCTATGGCCCCTGGACGGTGAAGACCGGGCTGCAGCATGTCGCGCCGCCCTTCGCGCTGCTCGAACGCATGGTGACCTTGCGCGTGCATATCGACCCGGTATCGCCCGGCAACGCGCCGTTGCTGATCGCGCCGGGTTCGCACAAGCTGGGCCGGATCGCGGAGGCTGACATTGACGCGGTCGTGGCATCATGCGGCCGGATGGCCTGCCTCGCGGATCGCGGCGATATCTGGGCCTATGTGACGCCGATCCTGCACGCATCGGATGTAGCGCGTGCGGCGGGCCGCCGCCGGGTGCTCCAGATCGACTATTCGGCGGATGAGCTCGATGGTGGTCTGGAGTGGCTCGGCGTCTGAAGCGGGTTTCGACGGGGGCTGATGCCGAAACCCGCTTCAGTCTCTGTGCCCTGTCGGATGCTTCTCAGAAATTCACGAGCAGGTTGAGCCGCAGGCGGTTGACCCAGTCGTGCGGCAGGAAGGTGGGCGTGAACAGCGTGGACTTGGGCTTGAAGCGGTAGAAGGTGCCGTTGAGCGTCACATTGGGCATCAGCATATAGTCGATCAGCGCGGTATGCTGCTTGTAGTTGGATGCGAGATCGGTGTTGTCGTGGCTGAACGCGGTCAGCACGGCGTCGACCCCCGCCTGCGCATAGCCATAGCCGACCCGCCAGTCATGCTGGCGGCTGGCGCGGCCGACGAGCAGGTCCACGCCGAAGCCGGTATCCTGGTTGGTGGTGGCGCCGAAATTATGGACATAGTCACCCACGACGCGCACCGGCCAGCGCTCGCCAAAGCCGTTGAACGTAACCGCGCCGATCACGTCGAGCAGGTCGAAATCGGAGAGATAGCGGCCGTTGAGGAAGCGGTTCGTGCGGAAGTCGCCGGCGTCACCGCCGGCCAGGCTGCGAAGCTGATAGTCGTAATAGCCTGCGGCGAGCTCGAATCGCAGCGGCGTGCCGGGCGCGGTCTCGAACTGGAGCTGGCCGCCGATCATGTCGCTGTTGGGGCCGGCGACCGACTCGTCGACGAGGAAATAAAGTCCATTGACCCTGAGCGTCGATCCGCCGCCCAGATCGAAACGATAGGTCGCGGCGACGCCCTGCGGGCTGACATCGCCGTCCCAGACGAGTTCGGTGCGCACGAAGGTCTGCGGGATCTTGCCGGCGGTCACCTGGAGATTGCCGAACGTGCCGCGGATGAAGGCCTGGTCGAGGCTGACCATCAGATCGTCGTTGAAATTGCCCAGGGTGATGTCTGAGCTGTTGGGATCGTCGGGATCGCCGGTGACGAGTTGCCCGCCCACCGAGAGCCAGTCGTTGACGGCATAGTTCGCGCGCAGCCTGGCACGCAGTACGCCGCGATGACGCGTGCGGGCGTCCTGATCGCCCCAATTCTGTTCGTAGCGGACACGGACATCGCCATTGACCGCCAGCCTTCTGGGCGCGGCGGCGGGCGGCTGGCCGGGGGAGGATCCGCCGGCCGGATTGATCGCGGCGGCGGGCGACGGCGCCAGATCGGCGCGCGCGACCTGCTGGCCGGTCGCCGCCGGAATGGGCTGGGTCGTCGATGGCGCGGGCGCCGCGGCGGCGGTCTGCACGGGTGCTGCGGACGGCCGCGCCGAAACCTCGGCAAGCGCGGATTCGAGCTGGCGGATGCGCGCGGCGGATGCTTCCTGCTGCGCCTTCAGTTCGGCGATCTGCTCGCGCAGCATCTGCAGGTCCGCGGCGCTTTGGGCGAAGCCCTGAGTGGGGACGAGGCCCAGGGCAAGCGCGATCGATGTCGCGCCGACCAACAGCCTGTGCTTCAACGTGCGATTGCCGGTCACCCGAATTCTCCCTGTTCGCGCCGCCATGCCCCGCCGGCTCCTGGATCCGGTCCGGTACGGCCGCCTCTATAGGCCGGCGATCCTGACACCAGACTGACGGCGCGAATGCGTCGCGGGGTCCGGTCGCGGATCAGAAACGGCCGGCGAGCACATCGTCGAAGAATTCGCGCGCCTTGCGGACGACGACGGTCACGTCGTGCGCGGCATCGGGCACGATATCGAGCCGGGTCCGCGCGCCATGCGCCGCGAAGGAATCGGCGAGGCTCCGGATCCGCTCACCGCGCGTGCGGCCGGCATCGTTGGCGCCGTCCATGTAGTGGCGATCTCCGGGTGAGAAGGTGATTTCCCACGTCTCCTCATCGGAAGCGCCGACAACGAAATGGACGGGCAGGTCGCGATATTCGCGCGGATCGATCCGGATCCCGAACAGTTCGGCGCAATCGCGCACGCCCACCCACCAGGATCGCTCGAAATCGATGAGCGTCACCGCGCCCGGCGCGCCGATCGATGCCGCGCGAACGCGATCGGGATGCAGGATCGTGAAACGATGGGTGAAATGCCCGCCGCCTGAAAAGCCGAACATCAGCACCTTCGCGCCCGAGACGCCGTAACGCGCCGCGACCTCCTCGATCATGCCGAGCATCACCAGATCGTAGCGGATGTCGCGTTCGGCGATGTATTTATAGCCGCTCATCTCCCCGTCCTGAAAGACGTTCGCCGGAAACAGCGGGGCGAGGACGATGCAATTATGATATTCGGCGAACTCGGCGAACATGTCGCGATAGAGTGACTGCATCCGCCCGGTGCCATGCACCGACACCAGGATCGTCGTGGCCTTGTGATCCGCCCGATCGAAACGGTGCGGCACGTAAAGCGTATAGGAGAAGCGCGGATCGATGGCGGAGGCGTAGATCGTCGTAGGGCCGCTATGATACATGGCGTGCAATCGTGCGGCCTGGCCTGCGCCGTCGTCCTGATCAGACATCGCCGTCGTTTCCCTTCTCTGCGTCCGTCATGATGTCACCGATCGCGATCCGTGTAGTTCCGATCGCGTCGATATAGACGCCCATCGCGTTCTGGCCGAACTCGCGGCGCAGCAATGTTGGAAGGTCCGCGTCGATCTCGGCGGAGTCGAGGTCGACATTGACCGCCGCGCACCGCGTGATCGGCCGCATCACGCTCGCCTGGCCATAGCCCAGGCCGATCACGTCGCCGGCCTGCCAGCCACGTTCCTGCCAGGCGGGCAGACCGGACACGTAAATGTTCGCGCGGAAGCGAAGCGGATCGATCGGGCGGCCAAGCGCGGCACCGAGCGCCGCGACGCTCGCCAGGTTGATGATCGACAGGCAATCCTCACGAACGTCGGAAAACATGTGGTTCGGCGCGGTCACGAGTCGCAGCGGTCCCTTGGCGCGATCATCGACGAACTCCGAAATGAACCGATCGAATTCAGCGATCTCGCCCGGATCATCAAGCGACACGTCGAGAACCGGATCTCCCTTGCTTGAAAGCCTGAGGCGACCCGGCGCCGATCGGAAATCGGCGGCGAGCGCCGCGAGCCTTGGGTGCGTCATCAATGTCGCGAACTTCATCTTGCTCAGATGCACCGGCGCGGCCGGGTCGAACCCGGTCGTACCCAGCGCCATCGCATAAGCGCGATCGCCCGCTATGCCTTGTCCGGCGGTGATGGTCGCATCGGCAAGCCTTTCGCTTCCCAATCCCTTGACCGGATAACGATAGATGCCCTCGATCATTGCCATGATGATTGCCTTGTCATGCCGCCATGGCGACGAGGTGGCCGGGGGCGACCTCGACATAGCGTGGAGAGCCGGATGCATCGGCGATCTCGCCGATCGCGGCCTCGTCGGGCGCGCCGAGATCGCGGTGGCCGATCGCGAAGCCGCCGTCGGCGCGGGCCTCCAGATGCGAAAGCGCCGAAAGCAAGGCACGGGTATAGGCATGGCGCGGGCGATCGAACACCGCCGCGCGCGGGCCGATTTCCACCAGTCGTCCCTTGAAAAGCACCCCGATGCGGTCGGCGAAATGCTCCACCACGCCCAGGTCGTGCGACACGAAAAGGCAGGCGAAGCCGAGCTTCGCCTTCAGATCGAGGAACAGTTCGAGGATCTGCGCCTGTACGGTCAGGTCGAGCGCCGAAACCGGTTCGTCGGCGATGATGAATTGGGGGGCGCGGACGATCGCCCTGGCGATGCTGACGCGCTGACGCTGCCCGCCGGATAGCTGATGCGGAAAACGATCTAGGAAATCGCCGCCCAGCCGCACATTGTCGAGCGCCTGCGCGACCTTGTCCCGCCGTGTCGCGGCGGTGTGGCGCGGATCGAACTTCAGCGCTTCCTCGACGATGGCGCCGATCTTCATGCGAGGGTCGAGCGAGCCGAACGGATCCTGGAAGATGAACTGCACCGGCTGTTCGCCGCGCCGCCGCGCATCGGCGATGGGGGCGCCACGGAACAGGATTTCGCCCGTTTCGACTGGTTGGAGGCCGGCGATGGCGCGGGCCAGCGTCGTCTTGCCCGATCCCGACTGTCCGATGATCGCGAGCGCTTCGCCCGGCGATATGCCGAAGGACACCGTGTCGAGCGCTCTGGCCTGCGAGCGCTGGCGACGCCACCCGGACGGTTTGCCGGGGAAGGCGACGGAAAGGTCGCGCACCTCGATCAACGGCTCGCGACCGTCGGATACGGCGGACGGAGCCTCGCTGGTGATCGGCTGGAGCGTCGCGGCCAGCAGTGCGCGGGTATAGGGATGGCGTGGCACCCGCAGGATCTCGTCGACGCGCCCTGCCTCGACGATCTCACCGCGGCTCATGACGCTCACCGTGTCCGCGAACCCGGCAACCGCGCTCAGATCGTGCGTGACCATAAGCACTGCGGTGCCCTGCGCGCGCGCGGTATCCTTGAGCAGGCCGATGACTTCACTCTGGATGATGGTGTCGAGCGCCGTCGTCGGCTCGTCGGCGATCAACAATGCGGGCTTCATGATCAGCGCGGCTGCGATCATCACGCGCTGCCGCATCCCGCCAGACAATTCGTGCGGATAGCGCTGCATCACCTGGTCGGGGGAGGCAATTCTCAGCCGTTCCAGCATGTCGAGGGCCTCGGCATGGGCGGCGTCGGCCGACAAAGCCTGATGATGCCGCAGTCCCTCGACGAGTTGGATGCCGATGCGCAATGCCGGATTCAGGCTGGAAAGCGGTTCCTGGAAGACATAGCCGACCTGTCGGCCGCGCAGCGCATGGCGGATGGAGGAATCGGCGGGCAGCACGGTCGCGCCATCGAAGGTGATCGTGCCATTGGTGATCATCGCATCCGGCGGCATCAGATCGACGATCGATCGCGCCAGCAGCGTCTTGCCTGATCCGGATTCGCCCACCAGGGCCGCCGTTTCGCCGCTTCGGATTGTCAGGTCGACATTCCTCACCACCGGCAGGTCGCCTCCGCTCGAACGGAAGGCGATCGACAGATTGTGGATCTCGATCAGAGCGGCAGCGTGAATGGGCATGCTCCCAAAGACGAGCGTGACGCGCGAAAACCAGACCTGGCACCCGATATCGGATGCTGACCTATCGCGTGAGCGACTGGGTGGAATGTTCGCCGATCAGGCGCTCGAATTCCGCGGCGTCGCGATCGCGCAAGGCCTTGAGGATCGCAAAATGTTCACGGCTGCTTTCGGTGAGGCCGGCAAAGGTGGAATAGCGTTCGAACGGGCCGCTGATGCAGCATTCGCGAAGATGCTGCACCGTCTGCATCAGCAATTTGCTGCCGCAGAAGGAATTGAGCCGGTTGTGGATGTGGTAATTGGCGAGCCTGAGATCGGCATGGCTGCCCGATGTGATCAACTCGTGAAAGGTCCGGGCGAGTTCCTCCAGCTCATCGATGCCGTCATCGGTGATGTTCGCGATGATCTTGGGCACGGCGGCGCGCTCGAGGATGGCGATCATCTCTGTGATCTCGGCGATCTCCTCGTCGCTGCGGCTGAAGACGCGGAATCCCTGGTTTTTGACATATTCGACGACGCCGCGTTCAGACAGGCTGCTGAGCGCGGCGCGCACATCGGAACGCGTGGCGTTATAGGCGGCTTCGAGTTCCGCCTGCTTGAGCCATTGCCCCGGGAAATAACGGCCTTCCAGAATATGGTCGCGCAGGCGATCGAACAGCGCTTTCGATTTGGGGCGGGTATGAACGTCCAACATCGTCGTCCTTCACTCGTTCACGCCTCACTTACAGGGCGTTGACGATTCGATCCATGATCAGGCGGGTTTGCCCGTTCGACCTTGCCTTGTCGGCGCAACCCTTTTCTTCCGGGGGCGTCGCTTGCGCAGCCACAGCCAGGCACCGGTGACGACCATGGAGAACAGGGTGGCGCCCATCAATGTCATCAAGGTTCCGCGCAGCGGGCCATAAGCCTCGCCGGTGTGGATCGCCAACGGCCATGCCAGGGCGGCGTCCCCGGAAGGGAGGCGGTTGCCATCGGCCATGACGGTGAGCTTGCCCGACCAGCGATCGACATAGCCGATATGATGCGCGCGCGGATTGACCGCATTCTCGGCGATCATGACCACGCCCAGGATGCGATCGCCATCCCCGGCCAGACGGATCTGGCGCAACTTGCCGTCGGGAAAGCGGGTCTTCAGGCGATCGAGCGCATCCTGCCAGGAAAGGATATTGGCGGGGCGGTCGATCTCGGGCCATTGGGCCTCGACCCTTGGCGATACGGTCGCGACCGCGGAGACGACGGGGCGGAGCAATGCGGGCGCGACGAGCGCCATGCCGGTCAGCGCGCTCGCGATGATCAGTATCGCGGACAGCGCGCCGGGCACGACATGCAGATCGCGCAACAGGCGCAGTGAAGGGCCGTGCCAGTGGACGGTGAGCGCGGCGACGAAGCGCCGCGCGCGGGGCCACCAGAGGATAAGGCCGGTGATCGCCATGAACAGCAGTCCCACCGCCTCGATGAACAGGATCACTTTTCCGCTCGCGCCCATCAGCAGCGCGACATGGACGCGCTCGGTGAATTGCAGCGGCGATTGCCCGAGCGAGCCCGATGAGAGGATATGAGCTGTGGCGGGGTCGACGTTCACGACGTCGAAATCGCTTTTTCCAGGCGAGACCGTTCGCACTGTCAGCGGCAGATCATAATGCTGGGGATAGATGATCCGTTCTATCCGGTCGCCCGGTCGCGCGGCATGGATGCTCGCGACGATGCGGTCGAGCGTGGCCGGCCGGCCATTGTCCGCGCGCACGGCATCGCCGAACCAATAGGCCAGCGGCTCCTTGTGCGTAAGGATCAGGCCGGTCAGGGACTGGACCAGCAGCAACAGCCCGAGGGTGAGCCCGATCCAGCGATGAAGCTTGTAGAGAGTCTTGTTCACGGGCCCTTCCGATATCGCCGCAGGTTCGAGCGTCCCGAGTGAAAGGGGCGGGCGTCAGGCCGCCATGCTGTATTCCGTAAAGGATATGCCCAGATACGGGCTGGGCGCTATCCACATCTTCTGCGCCGTCGTATCCATGATCAATGTCGCGACGGTGCCGGAAAGATTGCCACCCGGCCGCGCCTTCGGCGTGCGCAGGATCGCGTCGGGCGCGCCGAAATCGTCGGCCAGGCCCTGTTTGATCAGGTCCAGGTCTATGCTGCCGCGATGCGCGTTCAGATGGTCGAGCAGGCGCTGGTCGCGATAGAGCGATTCAGGGCAGCGCTGAAGGCCGGTATCACGCACCTTGCCCCGTGCGACGGGACATTTGAAATGATTGGCATGGACGAGGATGCCGTTTTCCGGCTGCAGCCAGAAGGCGTCGGACGGCGTTACCTCCAGGCAGACCGCCGAGCCGTCCGGATGGCTGAGCATCAGGCTGTGGGAGAAGGAGATCCGTGTGCTCAGCACCGCGTCGATCGCCGCCGCCAGCGTGTGCGACTGTAGCAGGCGGCGGCGGATCAATGGATTCGGCACGCCCATCACGCCGCAATCCTGATCGCATTGGAGGCCGTTGACCGTCAGCGCGACGCCGGCGCTGTTCATGCCGTGCCGGGCGAGCTGGCCGGCCTCGACGAAGCTCAGCATGTCTGGGCCATTGTCGTTGACGACACGCAGGACCACGGCGGAGCCGGCGCAGCGTGGGTTCCAGTCCCAGTTCTGGCCGTGGAGCAGATGGCCGTCGCTGGTGGCGCCGGGCAGGGCGAGCGCTGCGGTGCATTCCTCCTGAAGCCCAGTCGGCGCGTGATGGACATCCAGCTCGTTGTCGCGCCAGAAGATGATCTCGGTGCGCGCATTGAGAGCGACAATCGCTTCCACAGGCTGACCGCTGCCCTTCGCGATCCCCTCGATCTCGCGATACATTTCGGGGTCATAACCCTCCACCTGCTGGCGGAAGCGCTCGGCATAACCCATCGCCTCGCGCCATCCGATGCCGGCGACCTCGAACGCGTCGCGATAGATGGACAGGCCGACATCGATGCGATCGCCCGCCTGGCGGCCATAGCTGATCCCGCGTTCGAAGGCGGGGCCCTCCACATGGATCAGCGGAAACGGAGTTTGAAGGTCGGTTTGTGTCATCTGTGCTGGGCTCTTCGCGATAATCAGGTGCTTGCGCATGTGGTTGGTTAGACGGAAAGGCGGCTCTGCTTCCGGACCGGTCCGCATAATTTTTTTGATCGCGGATCGATTGCGATCGTGACTGATCCGGCGCAGTCCGGTTTTTGCGTCAGGCACTCGTCCTTCCCAGCGAAACAAGTTGGCCACGATCGGAAGGCCACATCCACAAAGGGGAAAGCGCGATGAAAAAGCTGCTCAATGGCTGTTTGCGTAAACATGTATCGATGACGGCGCTGCTGGCCGCAACGATGCTCTGGGTGCCAGCGGCAGCCTTCGCGGCCGATGACGCGCAGCAGGCGGAGGGGGCGACCGACGACAAGTCGAACGAGGATATCGTCGTCAGCGGATCGCGCCTGATCTCGAGCGTCGATGCCTATCCGGGTTCGGTCAGCCTGATCGACGAGGCCCAGATCGGCAAGCTGCTCGAAACCACGAACGATGTCGCGCAGATCCTTGCCCAATCGGTTCCCGGCCTGGCGCCGCCACAGTTCGATGCGTCGAACTTCACCGCGACGATGCGCGGCCGGCGTATCGCCTATCTGATCGACGGCTTTCCCCAGACGGTGCCGTTGCGTGGCGGTGGGCGCGACATGCGCCTGATCGATCCCGGCGCGCTGGCGACGATCGAGGTCATTCGCGGCGCGACCGCGATCTATGGTCAGGGCGGCGCTGGCGGCTATGTCAACTACATCACCAAGCGGCCCAAGGGCGATGACTGGGAATTCGCGACGGAGCTGGGTTTCGGCACTTCGCTGAGCAATCCGACGTCGGACGGTTTTTCCTATCAGGTGCGGCAATCGGCGAGCGGCAAGCTGGGCGGCGTCGATATCGTCTTCTCGGGCTCCTATGAATCGACGGGTCTGTATTATGACGCGGCGGGCGATCCAATCGCGCCCGATCCCTTCGGCCAGGGCGGGCAGGCCGAGTCCAAGACCTATGCCGCGTTCCTGAAGCTCGGTTACGATTTCGGCGCGAGTAGCCGGATCGAGGCGCTGGTCAATTATTACAAGAACGACCAGACCACCGATTATGTCGGCTGCGCCTGCGCGGTGCCCGGCGGGATGAAGTCGATCGCCACGCTGAAGACCTCGCCCCAGGCGGCCCAGTTCGGCCGTGGTCCGATCGATCCTTTCACCAGGAATGTGTTCGCCGGGCTCAGCTATATCAACGGCGACATATTGGGCAGCAAGCTGACCGTGCAGGGGCTTTACCAGTCCTATCGCGGATCGTTCGCGTTCAACCCCGCTTATGTGCCGTCGGGCGGCACCAGTTCGATCAAGGCAAGCAAATATGGCGTCCGCGCCGAGGTGAATACGCCGCTGTCGACGATATCGGAATCGCTCAAGGGCAAACTGTTGTGGGGCGCCGAATGGGTACGCGACAAGACCGGCGAGCCGCTGATGGAGGATTATAGCCGGCGTAACATGCCGTTCATCACGCTCAACACCTATTCCGCTTTCGCGCAATTGCTGCTGGAGCCGACGGACTGGCTGACGCTGCAAGGCGGCATGCGCTATGATGACGCATCGCTCGAGGTTCCCGACTTCACGATTGTCCAGCAATTCGCGGGCGCGGTCGGCGACTATACGCGGTTGCGTGGCGGCAACCGGGTGATCGGCGGACGGCGCGACTATAACTCGACTGTCTTCAACATCGGCGCGTCGGCGAAAATCGACGATATGGCGACCCTGTTCCTCGCCTTCTCGCAGGGGTTCAGCGTGGCGGATGTCGGCCGCGTGCTGCGTGTCACGACACAGCCTTCGATCGACAAGATCGTCAAGGACCTCAACGCGCAGATCATCGACAATTTCGAGGGCGGTATCCGTGGCGGCGGCGATCATATCCGCTATTCGCTGACCTTCTATTACAACAAATCCAAGCTGGGCTCGACCTTCAACCCGATCACTCTCGATCTGGTGCGCGCGCCGGAAAAGATCTGGGGCGTCGAAGGGTCGCTCGATTTCGATTTCGATCCGGTCCAGTTCGGCGGCACGATCGGCTGGGCCAACAGCAAGCAGGACGCGAACTCGGACGGCATCTACGAAACCAAGCTTGATTTCTGGCGCGTCCCGCCGCTGAAGGTGACGGGCTATGCCGAATATGAATTCGGCCCCGAGTGGCGGCTTCGCGTGCAGGGCATTTATTCGGGATCGGAGAATCGTTTCCCGACCGTGCCGAAATGGACGGTGACGGCCAAATCGCCGATCGACAGTTATTTCACCGCCGATGTTTCGGTGAGCGGCCCGGTGGGGCCTGGCAATCTGAGCGTCGGTATCCAGAATATCTTCAACAAATATTACTTCCCGGTGCTGAACCAGACGGTGGTTCCGTCGCTGGCCTATGGCTACGCCACCGCACCCGGCGCGACCGCTCTGATCAAATATCGCCTGAAATATTGAGGGCCTTCGCCCTCATCGATGCGCCCGGTCGACAAGCGGGACCGAGCGCGCGACACTGAAAAGATTAGGGAGAATAACGCGATGACGTTCCGCCAGATGTCGTGCGCCGTGGCCGCATGCCTTGCCTTCACGGGCGCGCAGCCATTGCTGGCGCAAACCATCCCCAATATCGAGCCGACCGCCGAGGAAGAGAAGACGGCGGCGTTCGAACAGCAGCCCAATGACGTGTTCGTGAAGCTGCTCAAACATCCGCAGGTCGTGGTCGACGGGCAGAAGCTTCACCCGAAATACCAATATTATCTGGAGCAGCGCGCCGGCGACGGGCGCGAGAGCGCCGAGGCCAAGCGCGTTGCGCAGGCGGCGAAGCTGCGAGATCCCGCCGCCGCCGCCAAGTCCCGCAACTCGACCGATCGTAGCTGGACCTTCCGTACCAAAGTCACCGCACCGATGGCGAAGGTGGAGGATCGTGAAGTGGCCGGGCCGAACGGCGCCGTACCCGTCCGCATCTATACGCCCAAGGTGACGGGGCAGCGCGGCCCGCTGCCGGTGCTGGTCTATCTTCATGGCGGTGGCTGGTTGTTCGGCAGCGCCGCCGCTGCCGACCGCGCGGTGCGGCTGATCGCCAACGAAGCGTCCGTGATCGTCGTCTCGGTCGATTACCGCATGGCGCCCGTCAATAAATTCCCCGTCGCCAATCAGGATTCCGAGGCCGCGTTCGATTGGGTCGTCGCGAATGCCACCGCGTTGGGCGGTGATCCCGCACGCGTGGGGATCGGGGGCGACAGTATCGGCGCGATGATGTCCGCGGCGATTTCGCTCAAGCATCTGCGCGAGGGGCGTCCGGGCCCGAGGGTCCAATTGCTCTATTATCCCGCGATCGACATGAGCGAGCGGCAATATCCGTCATATGACCTGTTCCGCATCGGTTATGGACTCGATCTGCCATTCATGGAGATGATGGTCGATCTGGCGTTCGACGATCCCAAGCTGCGCAACCATATCTATGCCTCGCCGATCAATGCCGCGAATTTCAGGGATATGCCGCCAGCGATCATCGCCACGGCGGGTTTCGACCCCATCCGCGATCATGGAAGGGCCTATGCCGAACGGCTGATCAAGGATGGCGTGAATGTGCAATACACCAACTATGCGTCGCTCATTCATGGCTTCATGCAGTTTTCCGGTACGATCGACGACGCCGAGCGCGCCTGTGTCGAAACGGCGCGGCAGTTCGGCGCGCTGATCAGGCAATCGCGCTACGAACCCGGCCGCTGAGCATCGCGCGGCGTCAGCTTCGCGAGACCCGGTAGCGCGACGGCGGCGCACCGAAATGGCGCGCAAAGGCCGTGGCGAAGTGGCTTGGGGTCGCGAAGCCGACGCCGAGAGCGATGTCCGTCACGGGCGCATCGGTTTGACGCAGCAGGCGCGCCGCTTCCTCCAGCCGCGTGCGCAGGACATATTGCCAGGGCGTCAGGCCGAATGCGTGGGTGAAGGCGGCGGTGAAGCGACGTACGTCCATATCGACAAGCGCCGCGAGCGATGACAGCGAATGACGCGCTTCCGTTCGATCCCCGATTGCCTCGACAAGGGCGTTGCGATCGGCCGGGGATAGCCGACGCTTGCCGGAACGAGCGCGTGGAGCACCATAATGTTCGCGCAGGTGCAGTTGCACCGCATCCGTGATGGCATGGGCGGTCATGCGCGCGAGATCGTCGTCAGGCCGCTCGATCAGGTCGGCCAGCCTGGCTGCCGCGCCGAACAGGAAATCGTCGCGGTGGCGCACGCGTGCCTTGATTGGAGTATCGGCAAGCATCGACGCCGGAATGGTCAGTTCGACGAACCGGGCATGTTCGCCTTGTGCCAGCGCGGCATAGCGGCATCCGGCCGGGATCATCCATATGTCGCCACGCGACGGGATGGCTCGGCCCGAGGGGCCGCTGGAGAAGGTGCAGTCCATGCGGTCGAGCCGGCCGTCGAGATGGGCGACGATGGTGTGGTGTTCCTCCTCGAAACACCAATCGGTCGCCGCGCGGAGATTCTCGGTCGCGGCGACGATGCCGATCCTGCCGATCCTGACCTCGCGGCGCCTGACCACCGCGCGCGGCAGGCGGGGGCGGCGGCCGTCCCAGACCTGCAGGGGCGTTTCGCGCAAGCACATCCTCCTCATATCGATGGAGCTGCGCCAGATTACGAAGATTCGCCGGAATACGGAAGCGAGCGCGGTGGATCCGCCCTAGTTTTCGTTGTGCCGCGCCATCGGGAATGGCCGGCGGAACGATGGAGATTGAGCGATGGTCGATCATGGCATTGGCGGAAAAACGGTTCTCATCGCCGGTGGGGGCAAGAATCTCGGTGGCCTGATCGCGCGTGACCTGGCGGAGCATGGCGCCCGCGCCGTCGCCATCCACTACAACAGCGCGGCCTCGGCCGCTGCGGCGGAGGAAACGTTGGCGGCGGTCGAGGCCGCAGGCGCTCAGGCTGTCGCGTTCCAGGCCGATCTGACATCGGCCGCCGCCATCGAGAAGCTGTTCGCCGACGCCATCGCCGCTGTCGGCCGCCCCGATATCGCGATCAACACCGTCGGCAAGGTGCTCAAGAAGCCGCTGACCGAGATCAGCGAGGCCGAATATGACGAGATGGCGGCCGTCAACGCCAAGGCGGCGTTCTTCTTCCTGCGCGAGGCCGGCCGCCATGTGAACGACAATGGCAAGATCTGTACGCTGGTGACCTCGTTGCTCGGTGCCTTCACACCCTATTATGCCGCCTATGCGGGCACCAAGGCGCCGGTCGAACATTTCACGCGGGCGGCATCGAAGGAATTCGGCGAACGCGGCATTTCGGTGACCGCGATCGGGCCGGGCCCGATGGATACGCCCTTCTTCTATCCGGCGGAGGGCGAGGATGCCGTCGCCTATCACAGGTCGGCGGCCGCGCTGTCCGCATTCTCGAAGACCGGCCTCACCGATATCGCGGATATCGTGCCGTGGATTCGGATGCTGGTGTCGGATGGCTGGTGGATGACGGGCCAGACGATCCTGGTGAATGGAGGCTACACGACCAAGTGAGTGTCGCCGGGACTGGCGGCTGATCAGCAAGGCTCGCCGACGATGACATAATCATGGCCGTGCGCGATGCCGTCTCCACGTGCGGCGGCATCGAGCGCCGCCGCCCTGATCCGCTCGCCTCTTGCCGCCAGCGCATCCGCCAGCGCACGATCGGCAAGGCTTGCCAGCCGTGGTTTGCACATGTCGATCTGGCTGTTCACGAAGCGCGCGCGGTAGCGGATCGGAAAGCGTCGCGCGGCGATGGTCCGGAAGCCCGATGCCTGGAGATGGTCGGCCACCCATTGCATGGGATATTCGCGATACGGCCGCTCTCCGGCATGCAGCAGGCAGGCGTCGCGGAACCGGCCGATCTCGCCGATCAGCCGCCCGTCTTCGCTGCCGCTTTCGATGCCGACATAAGGATCGACCCCGACGACATAGAGCCTCCGGCCGGTGATGCGCCTCAGCCGGGCGAACAGCCGGTGCTGGAAATAGGGCGCGAAGCCTTCGATCGCGCCGAGCAGATAATCGGCGAGCACGGTGTCGTAGCGCTCGTTCGCCAGCAGGGCATCGTCCGCCCAATTGCCGAGGACGATCCGGTCCTGCGGTCGGCGAAGCGCGGCGACGGCGTCGCGCACCTGGATCGCATGCCCTTCGGCGCCCGTCACCGCTGTCCAGCGCTCGGTGGCAAGCGAGGCCACCCAGCGGATCGAGTGCGTGCCCGTGCCGGCGTCGAGAAAGGATCCCCAGGGTGCATCGCCCTGAAGATCCTCGATGAAGCGGAACGGGCCGTTCGCTGTGGGTGTCATGCGGGCCTTAGAACGCCGCCCTGAGGCCGAACACGACATTGCGGCCGCGCAGTGGCGACGCGTCCTTGATGAACGACGTGTGGTTATAGGCGAGGGCGTTGGTCAGGTTGGTGCCGCGCACGAACAGTTCGGCGCTGTTGTCTGATCCCAGGTCGAGCCGATAGGCGAGCGTTGCGTTGAGCATGTCGTAACCCGCCGTGCGCGTCTCGAAAGAGGCGATCCGATCCTGACCGAAGACCCGGTAATATTCGGCATTGGCCGTGATCGGCCCCCATTGCCCGTCCACACGGCCGCCCAGTCGTCCGGCCGGGATGCGCGGCAGGTTGCCGCCGCCGTCCTTCAGCTTCGCGCGCACATAATCGCCGAAGACGGTGGCGGCGATGCCGGGTGTGATCTGGTGCCGGATCTCGCCATCGATGCCGGTGAAGGTCGCGTCCGCGCCCACATAGCGGATCAGGCGGAAATCCTCGAAGCTGTCGAGCGTCCGGGCATAGATGTAGTTGTCGAAGTCCTGATGATAGGCACCGATCGTGAAGGTCGTCGCACCCGTCGTCTTGCGCAGGGTGAGGTTGATCGATCTCGCGGTTTCCTCGTCCAGAGACACTTTCGTCGGGAGGCGCGCATTGCCTGTCACCATGCCGATTTCATAGGTGTTGGTCGCCAGATGGATGCCATAGGCGAAGAGTTCCTGCACGCTTGGCGCGCGCTGCGACCGGGCGAGCGACAGCGCCACCGAATAGCCGTCCGCCACGTCCCAGATCGCCGCGCCGGACAGGGAGAATGGGGCGTGCTTCGTCGTCGGATAGCGCGCGTCGGCGGGATCGACGCGCTGCCATTCCTTGCGCGCCGCCGCTTCCAGGCGAACCGGGCCGAGCTGGAGCGTTTCCATCAGGAACAGCGCGGTGCTGCGCGTGTCGGTGTCGATCAGGAACGCTTCCTCGCCCAGTGCGCTGAAATCGCTTTCGGAGCGTTGCACGCCGATCACGCCGCGCAGCCCGCCGATCGGCTTGTGAGTCAGTTCGAAGCGCAGGTCGTGCGCCTTGTTGCGGAATGTCGTCGCCACCTCGTCATGTTCGATCTCGTCATGCTCGTAATCGGTGAAGGACAGGCGGAAGCGGACCTTCTCGATACCGGGCAGCGGATCGTCGTAATCGCTGCGGATATCGAAACGCTCGCTCCGCAATTTCACGAAGGGGATCTCGTCGTCGTGATCATGGTCGTGGTCATGATCATGGTCGTCATGGCTATGGCTGCCGCAATGCAGGCTGGTGCCGTGCGGATGGCAGCCCTCATAATCGTGGCTGTGACCGGGCAGACCATATTCGCTGCGCTGGCGGGTATAGGCGACGCCGAGATAGCCGCGCGGCCCGATCCAGGCGCCGCCCGCGCTGAACGTGGAGGTGTCGTTGTACGATCCGGCGACGCGGCGCGATCCGAATCCGCCGGGCACGCGATAATCGTCGCTGTTGCGATGGACGCCCTCCACGCGGAAGGCGAAGGGGCCGACGCCCGCGGTGATGCCGCCCACCAGCGAGCGTTCCTTGTCGCCCGTGCCCAGCCGCCCCTCTACCACGCCCGACAGGCCGTTGGCGGGCAGGGTGGTCGGCACCTTGTCGTCGAGCAGATTGACCGCGCCGCCGATCGCGCCGCTGCCGTAGAGCAATGTCGCGGGGCCGCGCAGCACCTCGATTCCGCGCAGCAGCAACGGTTCGGTGACGATCGCGTGATCGGGCGATATGGCGGAGGCGTCCTGGATATTGGCGCTGTCCGACAGCGCCTGCACGCGCGGCGAGGTCTGGCCCCGGATCACCGGCCGGCTGGCACCGCCGCCGAAATTCTCGAAATTGATGCCCGGCTGCCCTGCCAGCGTTTCGCCCAGCGTCGCCTGGCGGCGGTGGATCAGATCTTCCCCCGTCAGAGAGAGCACCGGCGTCGCGGTCTGGTCGGCGGTCTGGTCCAGCCCGGACGCCGTGATGACGATCTCGCCGCTGTCGGCGCTGTCGGCGGCGAGCGCGATGCCCGAAGACAGCGCGAGAGTGGAGGCTGCGGAAAGGCGGAGGATGTGAAGGTGCACGATGAAGCCCCGTTTCTGTTTTCTACGGGGGTCTGCTAAGTGATGTTACAACGTAACACAACTTCCTTTGGTCGCGTGGCTAGGGCGGGTGATCGCTGTCTGTCCGGCAGCGTGGGCAACTTCCTCGACAATGATCGTCTGTTCCGGGATCGGTTCCGCCCGGTGGCAGCGGGATCGGCCCCGGATCGACATTGTCTGCTGGGCACGGGCGTCCCGCATGCCTGTGCCGCTATGAATTGAGCGCGCGCAGGTGCGAGGCGCAGTGTTTCTTGGCGCGGCTGATATTCTTTTCCACCGTGCTGATGCAGACGCCCTGCATCTGGGCGATTTCGTGATTGAGGAAACCTTCGGCCCGGCTCTGCCAGAAGATTCGCGAGCAAAGTTCGGACATGCCGCCCAACGCCGCGAAGATTCCGGATATTTCGTTGCGCATGATCAGCATGTCCTCCGGCGAAGGCTCGTCGGCCGCCATGTCGAACGCATCCTCGATCGTTGCCGTGGTCTGGCTGCAGATCTTCCCGCTCGCCGACCGGCTGTGATCGATCAGCAGATTGCGCGCCATGCGAACGACATAGTGGCCGACATTCGAGATCTGCTCGCCATTCTCCACGCCATGGAGCTTCAGGAAGACCTCTTGCGTGATGTCCTCGGCCGTTTCCCGGCAGCCTGTCCGCGCGTGAATATATGATCTCACGCGCGCCGAATGATCAATGAATGCCGAATCTACCCACCCATGCTGAACAGACACTGTTTCCCCCATCCGATAGCGTTGGTTCTTGAGATTTCTCCAACCGGTGGATCGCGGTGCGACAGGCACATCGGCGATCAACGAGAAAAGTCTGACATATAGTCACCAATTTTTCAAATCAAATTGTCTGAGATTAAGACATTGAATATCAATGATATATTTTTCTCTGTGATTTTTTCGTTGCCGGGATGATCGGTGATTCGACCCATGGATTCACCCGAGTCCCGGCGGACGAATGCGGTTGTCCGGTATTTTCGCGGGCCCTTCGTCTTTGTTCCATTGGTCGGCATGTCAGCCTGGCCCAGGGAGGCTCAGAGAATGGTTCAGCGGATGATCGTGCGCGGCATCGCTGCGCTGGGATTTTTGGGAGCGTCGCTCACATCATCGGGCAGCCTGCTCGCCGAGCCCGCGCCGCCCCCCACTCAGGCGGAAGCGGAGCGGCTGGAACTCTACAAGAAGCCGAACAAATGGTTCGAGCAACGTTTGCAGAACCCGCCCGAGATGATCGACGGCAACAGGCTGCACCCGAAGATCCAATATTATCAGGAGCAGCGCGGCCGCAAGGAAGAGGCGATCTCGGCGATGAACGCTTGGTGGGATCAGTTCCAGATTCCCCAACAGCGCCATGACGCCCGGCGCGCGGTCGATCGCACCTGGACTTATCGGACAAAGATCACCGAAGCGATGGCGAAGGTGGAAGATCGGAAGATCCGCGGTCCCGCCGGCGAGCTCAATATCCGCATCTACACACCGAAGACCGATCGGCGCGGGCCGTTGCCGGTGCTCGTATATTATCATGGTGGCGGCTGGATCATGGGCAGCCTGGAGGCCGCCGACCGCGCGACCCGGTTGATCGCCAATGAAGGTGACGTGATCGTCGTTTCGGCGGATTATCGCATGTCGCCCGAGGTGAAGCTGCCGGAGCCGCAAAGGGATGCGCAGGCGGTGTTCCAATGGACCCAGGCCAATGCCGGCAGCTTCGGCGGCGATCCGAGCCGCGTCGGTGTGGGCGGTGACAGCGCCGGCGGGCAGATGGCGATGGTCACGTCGCTGAAGCAGTGGGAGGATGGCAAGATCGTTCCCGCCTATCAGCTGCTCTATTACCCGGTCACCGATCTCAATTACAGCTACAGCTCGTTCGACAAATTCTCGAAGGGCTATGGCCTCGACAAGCATTTCGCCGACAAGATGCTGGAACTCGCGTTGGCGCAGGGCGCGGATCTCAACAATCCCCATCTGTCGCCGATCCGCGCCAGGGATCTGTCGGGCTTGCCGCCGACGATCGTGGTCACCGCCGGCTACGATATATTGCGCGATCAGGGCAGGGCGCTGGCCGACCGGCTGAAAGCCGAGGGCGTGCCGGTGATCTACAGGAACTACGGATCGCTGACCCACGGCTTCATGCAGCATTCGGGCACGATCGATGACGCGGAAACCGCCTGTGTCGAAACCGCCCAGCTCATCGGAACCGGCCTGCGCGGTCACTATCGCGGCGCCTGGTACTGAGCGCGCCGCCGATCATCGTGAAGAACAAGCAAGGGAGACCGGAATGCGTACGATGACGAAGATCTGGTATGGCATCGGCGCCTGCGCCGTGATGAGCGGGGCGGCTTCCGCCGAAACCGCCGCGCCGCCCGCCGCGGCCACGGTCGCCACCACCGCGATGCAGGCGCTGGGTGGTGCGCCCGGTGAGACGGGCAACGAGGCGGGCGCCGAGACCGGCACCGATGATTTCCCCGGCGGCTTCGATCGCGCGCTGGAAAAGGTGCTGGCCGGTGAAGGCGGCGAAGGCGGTCGTGGCTTCACCAAGATGCTGCCGAGCGTGACCTCGCCCGCGCTTCACGCATTCCAGGTGCGCAAGGCGCTGACCGGCAACACGCTTTACGCCAGCGGCGGGAGCGCGCTTCATTACGACAAGTCGGGCACGCTCTCCGGCTGGATGGGAAGCTGGGCGGTGATCTCGCCCGGTGCCTGCCCCACCGGCGTCAGGCTCGGCGAAGATCATTTCAACGGCTCCAAGGGATGCTACAAGCTGACCAAATATCCGGCCAGCGGAAGCTGGGCGATGCAGGGGGACCAGATCTGCCGGACGATCACGGCGAACGGCAAGACCGACAAGACCTGCAGCTATGTTGCGCTGCTGCTCGACAGCTTCGCGCTGTTCGATGGCGAGAAGGGGACGATGAGCGGGAAGGGATACAAGCTGCTCGCCGGCAAGCAGGTGGGGTGACCCGCGCCTGAGCACTGAATTCCGCGATGTCCGGTCGGGTGATCATATCCGATCGGACATCGCCCAGAACATTGCAGCGATGGCCGTGAAATCGTTTCGCGGCCATGGGGCGCGGTACGAACGAGCACGCCATGATCCTTTGCATTGCTGATATACTGACGTCCGACGAACTCGCCGATATCCGCAAGACGCTGGATCGCGCATCCTTCGCGTCTGGCGAAAAGACAGCGGGCTGGGCCGCGCGCGAGGTGAAGCGCAATCTTCAGCTCGAGGCCGACAAGCCTGTGCGTGACCATTTGCAGGCGCTGATCACGGACGCCCTGGCACGCAGCGAATTGTTCGCGCTTGCCGCCGGGCCCAAGACGATCAGCCCGATCCTGTTCAGCCGCTACGAGACCGGCATGGGTTATGGCGATCATGTCGACAATGCCGTGATGTCGGGCAAACCGTCGATCCGGTCGGACCTTTCCTTCACGATCTTTCTGGGCGATCCCGCCGATTATGACGGCGGTGAGCTGTCGATCGAAGATATGCAGGGCACGCAGAGCTTCAAATTGTCGGCGGGCGCGATGCTGCTCTATCCGTCGACCAGTCTGCACCGGGTGGAGACGGTGACGCGTGGCGTGCGATCGGTGGCGGTGGGCTGGGTGCAGTCGCTCATCCGCAGCACCGAACATCGCCAGATGCTGTTCGATCTGGAGACGGTGCGCCGCGAGATGTTCCTCCGCGACGGCAAGACCGCGTCGTTCGACACATTGTCGAAAACTGTATCCAATCTGTGGCGGCTATGGGTCGATCTTTGAACATCGTGCGAATGCTGCGCGATCACGCGCCGGTGATCCTGCCGCTGCTGCTGGTGGGGGGAGGCGCCCTGTGGGCGTTCGGGTCCGTCGCGCCACCCTCTACGCCGTCGGCCTCCATGGGCAGCGAGATCCGCGTCGCGATCAATTCCGACATCCTCAGCACCAATCCGGGCGTATTGCGCGACGGTAATACCGACATGGTGCTTTACCATGTCGGGGAAGCGCTGGTCGGCTATCGCGACGACCTGACGGTGGGGCCACTGCTCGCCGAGCGGATCGACGTTTCGGACGGCGGCCGCACCTATATGTTCACGCTGCGCAAGGGTGTGCACTTCCACAATGGTGCGCCGCTCACGGCGGCCGAGGTGAAATGGTCCTGGGATCGGATGCTGCGCCCCGAAACCGGCTTTCGCTGCCGCGAATTCTATGACGGTTCGGGCGCGGGAGGGTTGAAGCTCGAAGCGGTGCAGGTGCTTGCGCCCGACCGGATCGCGTTCCGGCTGAACAAGCCAAGCGTGCTGTTCCTCGACCGGATGGCCAATCTCCAGTGCCAGACCGCGATCCTGCATCCGTCCTCGGTCGCGCCCGATGGACGTTGGCGCCAGCCAGTCGGCACCGGCCCCTATATGCTTGGCGAGTGGCGCAAGGGGCGGTCGGTGACGCTGACCCGCTTTGCCGGCTATGCAGCGCGCAGCGATCCGCCCAGTGGCGTGACGGGCCGCAAGATCGCCTATGCCGATCGTCTCGTCTTCGTGGTGACGCCGGATCGGATCGCCGCCAAGTCCGCCGTCTATGCGGGCAATATCGACCTGTTGTTCGCTGTGCCGCTCAGTGCCTATCGCGAGGTGACCGCGCGCGCGAAGACGCGGGGCGACATCAACGTCTATCGTCAGCCGACGCTCGACTGGTCGGTGCTGCTGATCCAGACGCGCGATCCCCTGTTGTCCGATGTCCGGATTCGCCGCGCGATCGCCCATGCGATTTCGCCGGCGATGGTGACCACTTTCTCGACGGCGGGTCTCGCCGCCGTCAATCCTTCCGCGACCCAGCATCTCAGCCGGTATCACGGCCCGGTCGAGGATCGATGGCTTGCCTATGATCCGGCGCTCGCGCGGCGAATGGCGCGTGAGGCGGGCTATCGCGGGCAGGTGATCCGCATCCAGGCCAATCGCAAATTCTCTTACATGTATGACAGCGCGGTCGCGGTGCAGGCGATGCTGGCGGCGGCGGGCTTCAACGCGAAGATCGAGATGTATGACTGGGCAACGCAACTCCACAATTTCACGACCGGCAATTTCCAGCTCTCGACCTTCGGCTATTCGGCGCGCAGCCATCCGTCCCTGCTCTACGGCAATTTTGTCGGCTCGAAGGCCGATCGCGCCAGCGTGCAATGGGATGATCCGACGGCACGGGCGCTGGTCGCCCGGCTGGAAACCGCATCGAGCGACGCCGAGATTCAGCAATTGTTGGATACCCTCCACCTCGAAATGGAGAAGCAGGTGCCGATCATCGGCCTGTACAACGATCTTGTCGTCGATATCGCGAGCAGGAAGCTGGAGGGGTACAAGCCCTGGGCCTTTGGCCGGCCGCGACTGTGGGGTGTGAAGGTGCGGGCGCGATGACGGGTTTCCTGATACGCCGGCTGATCGGCGTCATCCCGACGCTTCTGATCACATCGATCTTCATCTTCGCGTTGCTGCGCATGGTGCCGGGCGATCCCGCCGCGCTGCTGCTGGGCGATGTCGGGGATGACGCCCAGCTTGCGGCGATCCGCGAACAGATGGGGCTCGATCGGCCATTGCCGATTCAATATCTGATCTGGCTGAAAGCGGTCGCGACCGGCGATCTCGGCACATCCTTCATGACCGGCGATCCGGTGGGGCCGGCATTGCTCGAACATTTCTGGGTGACGGCGCAGGTGGTCGGCATCGCCTTCGTTCTTGCCGCCGCGATCGCGCTGCCGGCGGGCATCTTGGCCGCCCGCCATCGCGGCCGGACGCCGGATAACGCGATCGTGGCGACCGCGACATTGTTCCTCTCGGTTCCCAGCTTCTGGGTGGGGATGCTGCTGATCATGCTTTTCGGCGAGGCGCTCGGCTGGTTGCCGACCATGGGTTTCGTCGATTTCTCGCAGCGCCCGTCCGAATGGCTGCTGCACATCGTCATGCCGGTGGTCTCGCTCGTCTTCGTCGAGGCGGCGATCCTCACCCGGCTGATGCGCGCGAGCACCATCGAGGTCCTGAGCCAGGACTATATCGCCTATGCCCGCGCCAAGGGCATTCCCGAGCGTGCTGTGCTGTGGCGGCATACGGTGAAGAACGCGCTGTCGCCGACGCTGACCATGCTCGGGCTGATCCTGGGCTCGCTGCTCAGCGGCGCGGCGGTGATCGAGACGATCTTCGGCCTGCCGGGGCTCGGCCGCTTCCTGGTCGATGCGATCTATGCGCGCGACTATCCGGTGGTGCAGGGCACGTTGCTGTTCATCGTCCTGATCTATATCGCGATCAACATCGCGGTGGACCTGATCTATCCGCTGCTCGATCCGCGCGTGAGGGCGCAATGAAGGAATTTGTCCGCCAGATCCGGCGTTCGCCGGCCTATGCGGCCAGTGCCTGCGGGCTGATCGCGATTTGCCTTCTCGCGCTGATCGGATCCTTCTGGACCCCGCTCGATCCGCTGGCGTTGTCGGTCTCCGCGCGGCTCCAGCCGCCATCCGCCACGCATTGGCTGGGGACCGATCCTTTTGGTCGGGACCTGCTGAGCCGATTGCTGGTGGGGGCGGGGGTCAGCATCAGGATCAGCCTGGCGACCGTCACCGTCTCGCTGCTGCTCGGCATATTGATCGGCACATGCGCCGGCTATTTCCGGGGCGCGACCGACAGGATCGCCTCCGCGTTCGTGGATGCGTTCCTCGCCATGCCGGGCATATTGCTGGCGCTGGCGTTGATCTCGGTACTGGGGGCGAGCGAGACAGGCGTGGTGCTGGCGCTGGGGCTTGCCTATACCCCGAACGTCGCGCGCGTCGTACGCGGCAGCGTGCTCTCGCTTCGCGAAAGCGGCTTTGTCGAGGCGGCGCGCCTGTTCGGCCATCCGCATCTGTTCATCATCCTGCGCCATATCGTGCCCAACATGGTCGGGCCGCTGACCGTTCTGGCCAGCGCCTATTTCGCGCAGGCCCTGCTGTCCGAGAGCGCGCTGAGCTTCCTCGGCCTGGGCGTGCCGCCCCCTTATCCAAGCTGGGGCGGCATCCTGGCGGAAAGCCGGCAATTCGTGGCCGACGCGCCCTGGCTGTCGCTATTCCCCGGCTTGCTGATCGTGATGTCGCTGCTCTGCATCAACCTGACGGGTGATGCGCTGCGCGACTATTTCGATCCGCGCATCGCCCGCCGCTGATCCCTCAAAGCTCGAACGGCGTGGTCTGGTAGATCTGGTTGATCCAGTTGCCGAACAGCAGATGGGCATGGCTGCGCCAGCGATTCTCGGGCGTGCGCGCCGGATCGTTTCCGGGGAAATAATTGAGCGGAACCGGCGTGCCCGGCGCGGTGATGCTGTCGCGGTGATATTCATCCGCCAGGCTGGTCGTATCATATTCGACATGGTTGAACATGTGGAGCGACCGGCGCTGCGGATCGTCGAGCAGGCACAGCCCGGTTTCCTCGCTCTCCGCCAATACGGTCATGCCGCTGTCGGCGGGAAGGTCGGCGCGGCGCACCTCCGTCCAGCGTGAGACGGGGATCGAGAAATCGTCGGAAAAGCCGCGCAGATACGGTGATGCCGGCTGGAGGTTGCGATGCCGGAAGATGCCCGATGCCTTCGCGCCCAGCTCGTATTTCGGCATGCCGTGGAAATGATGGACCGCCGCCTGCGCTGCCCAGCAGATGTTGAAGCAGCTATGGACGTGCGTCTGCGTCCAGTCGAGGATGCGGCGCATCTCGTCCCAATATGTCACGTCCTCGAAGGGCAGGCGCTCCACCGGCGCGCCGGTGATCACGAACCCGTCGAAGCGCTCGTCGTTCACGTCGGCCCAGGGGCGATAGAAGGACGCCATGTGATCGGCCGGCGTATTGCGCGCGACATGCTCGGTCAGCCGCACAAGCGTCAGTTCCACCTGAAGCGGCGTCGCGCCGATCAGGCGCGCGATCTGCGTTTCGGTGCTGATCTTGTTGGGCATCAGGTTGAGCAGCCCGATGCGGAGCGGCCGGATATCCTGCCGGATCGCGTCGGCTTCCCGCATCACCATCACGCCTTCCGACTCCAATGTGCGGAAAGCGGGCAAATCGTCGGGAATCTTGATCGGCATCGTCACGCATGTCCTTCAACTGAGAGGACAGACGCTCGTGGCTTGATCCGCTTCGTTGCCGGCTCGGCCACATCCTCCCTTGCGGGAGCGCCACCTTGCCCGGAGTGGCAGGTTGGCGTTGGGCGTCGCCCCAACTCTTGATGTTGGCGCCTATTTAGGACGGGATGCCCCGATTGGCAACGGTGGCCGCGGCGTTAATCCGCGAATGCCTGCATCCTTTCCATGCTGCGCGCGAACTCCGGCAGGAGGACCGCCATCATCGCGGCGATCACGAGCGTCAGCAGAAAAAACCCGTAGATCCAGAAGCGCACGCCGCCGTCGCGCCCACGGAATTGCGCGACATTGCGCAGGCCATGGCCGATCGATGCGAAGATTGGTTTCATGCTTCGCTTGTATCAACGGCGACGGTGCGAGGCCAGGCAAGCCTGATCCGTTCCGGACCTTAAGCCAATGCCCCGTCGAACTGCAGGCGGGCGAGGCGGGCGTAGAGGCCGCCCTGCGCGGTCAGGCTGTCATGATCGCCCTGCTCGACAATCCGCCCGTCCTCCATCACGATGATGCGATCGGCGCTGCGCACGGTGGCGAGGCGGTGTGCGATCACGATGGTCGTGCGGTTGGTCATCAGTCGCTCCAGCGCCTGTTGCACCAGCCGTTCGGATTGGGCGTCGAGCGCCGAAGTCGCCTCGTCGAGCAGCAGCACGGGCGCATCGCGCAGGATCGCGCGGGCGATCGCGACGCGCTGGCGCTGTCCGCCGGACAGTCGGGCGCCGCCTTCGCCCATGAAGGTGTCGAGTCCGTCGGGCAGCTTGCGCAGGAATTCTGCGGCATTCGCGGCCTCCGCAGCCGCCCACAGCGCCTCGTCCGAGGCATCCCAATTGCCATAGCGCAGATTGTCGCGTGCGGAGGCCGCGAAGATCACGGTTTCCTGCGGCACCATCGCGATACGCGCGCGGATATCGGCGGGATCGGCATCGGGCAGCGCCACGCCATCGAGCAGCACGCGGCCGGCATCGGGATCGTAGAAACGCTGGATGAGCTGGAACAGTGTGGATTTGCCCGCGCCCGAGGGGCCGACCACCGCCACCGTCTCGCCCGGCTTCACGGTCAGCGAGAAATCGGCGAGCGCGCTGGTTTCGCGGCGTGTGGGATAGCGGAACTCTACATGATCGAAGCGGATCTCGCCGCGCGCCGGAACCGGCAGCGGGCTTGGCGTCGCGGGGGCCGCGATCACCGGCTTCTGTGCCAGCAACTCCGCGAGCCGCCCGGCCGCCCCCGCGCCGCGCAGCAGGTCGCCATAGACTTCGGTGAGCGCGCCGAACGCGCCGGCGACAAGGCCGCCAGTCAGCACGAACGCGGCGATGGTGCCGCCGCTCATCCGTCCGGCCGCGACGTCGAGCGCGCCCTGCCACATGACGAGCGCGATCGCGCCGAAGATCAGCCCGATCACCGTCGCGGTCATCACCGCGCGCAGCATGATCCGTCGCCGGGCGGTGCCGAATACCGCCTCAACCGCCGCGCCGAAGCGGCCTGCTTCGCGATCCTGCTGGCCGAACGCCTGGACGATCTTCATCGCGCCCAGCACTTCGCTCACCATCGCGCCGACATCGGCGACGCGATCCTGGCTGCTGCGCGAGATCGTCCGCACGCGGCGGCCGAGGATCACGATCGGCATGATCACGACCGGGATGCCGACCAGCAACATGCCCGTGAGCTTGGGCGAGAGGCTGAACAGATAGGCGATGCCGCCCACGCCCATGACGAGGTTGCGCATCGCGACCGAAATGGTGGTGCCAACGAGCTGCTCGATGATCGTGGTGTCCGCCGTCAGCCGCGACGCGATCTCGGACGGGCGGTTCTCCTCGAAGAAGCTTGGCGACAGGCGCAGCAGGTTGCGCTGCACCGCCAGGCGCAGATCGGCCACCACGCGTTCGCCCAGCCAGGAGACGAAGTAGAAGCGGAACGCGGTGGCGATCGCCATCACCACGACGATCAGCAGCAGATACTGGAACCAGCGCCCGATATCGCCGCCGCCGCCCTGCACGAAACCGCGATCGATGATCAGCCGGAAGCTGCTGGGAATGGCGAGGGTCGCGCCGGCGGCGACGAGCATCGCGGCGGCGGCGGCCGCGATATGGCCGGGATAGCGAACCGCCATCCGCCAGACCATGCCGAGATCGCCGAGGTTGCGGCCCGAACGCGACTGCGTTGCGCGGTCGGTCGTGTCGGCCTTTGCTGTGTCGACTGCCCGTTCGCTGACCGTTTCGCTCATGGCGCGGCCCTAGCAGCCCGAACCGGCCCGCTCAATCGAAGCTTTGCGCTTTTGCATTGCAGCAAATGCGCCTAGGTAAAGCGGGAGACAATGTGAAAGTGGATGAATGCTCTACAACGCCTATGAGATGCAGCGCTCGTTGCTGGCCGGGGCCAGCGCGATGGCGCATATGAGCGCGGAATTCCTTCAGAACCCTGCCAACCCCTTCTCTTATTTCGGCGGCGGCCCGATCCTGGCCTCCGCGCTGGACGTTTTCGCGCACGCCTCCGCGCCGCGCGGCAAGCCCGCTTTCGGACTGATCGAAACCGAGATCGACGGGCGCAAGGTGGAGGTGAGCGAGCAGATCGTGCTGCAAAAGCCGTTCGGCCAGCTCAAGCGTTTCGTGCGCGAAGGCGTGGAGGGCGGCCCCAGGCTGCTGATCGTCGCGCCGATGTCCGGCCATTATGCGACGCTGCTGCGCGGAACGGTCCAGCGCATGCTGCCAAGCTGCGACGTCTACATCACCGACTGGCGCGACGCGAAGATGGTGCCGCTGTCGGAAGGCGCGTTCGATCTTGACGATTACATCGATTATCTGATCGCTTTCCTCGAACATATCGGGCCGGGCGCCCATGTGCTCGCGGTCTGCCAGCCTTCGGTGCCGAGCTTCGCCGCGGTCGCGCTGATGAACGCGGACAAGCATCCCTGCACGCCCAAGACGCTGACGATGATGGGCGGCCCGATCGACACGCGCGAGGCGCCGACGGCGGTGAACACGCTGGCGACGCAGCGGCCGCACGCCTGGTTCGAACAGAATGTGATCGCGACCGTGCCGATGCATTATCCGGGCGCCAACCGGCAGGTCTATCCGGGCTTCCTGCAGCTTGCCGGGTTCATGACGATGAACCTGGGCGATCACCTGATGAGCCATTGGGAGATGTTCAAGCATCTCGTTCAGGGCGACGAGGAAAGCGCGGACGCCACGAAGCGCTTTTACGACGAATATCGTTCGGTCTGCGACATGACGGCGGAATTCTATCTCCAGACCATCGATGTCGTGTTCCAGACGCACGCGCTGCCCAATGGTGCCTTCAAGCATCGCGGCAAGCTGGTTGATGCCGGCACGATCACCGACACCGCGATCCTGGCGATCGAGGGTGAGCGCGACGATATTTCGGGCCTGGGCCAGACCAAGGCGGCGCTGACCATCGCCAACAAGCTGCCCGCAGCCAAGAAGAAATATTTCATGGCGCCGGCAGTCGGCCATTACGGCATCTTCAATGGCAGCAAATGGCGCAACACCATTGCGCCGGTGCTCGAAGCCTGGATCGCCAAGTTCGATTGAATCGAAAAGGGGAAGGCGGGAGCCTTCCCCATCTTTCTGAAATCAAGGACTCCGCCGGACTGCGCCTATAGCGTCAGTTCGGCATGCTTGCCGCGCTCCTCCTCGCGGATATCGCCGCCGGTGAGCAGCTTGAACAGGCCCTTCACCGACAGGTCGGCCAGCCAGATCTCCGCATCGTCGAGATCGAAGCGCAGCATCAACAGCGATGGATCGTCGCGGCCGCCGGGATACCAGGCTTCCACCTGTTTCGACCAATAGCGATCGATCACCGCCGGATCGGTCTCCGCCACCAGCGTGCCGCGTATGCAGGCGAACAGGTCGTGCCCCTTGGCGGCGAACTGCGCCATTGCCGGGCCGCCTGGCGCCAGGCGATTGTCCCTGGCGGTATAGAACCAGAAGGCGCTGTCCGCATGTTTGTCGAGCTGGGCCGTCATCGGCACGCTGTGCCGGTGGCCGTCGTCCAGCCCGACCATCAGATAGGGGCTGGCCTCGAATTCCTTCCAGAAACGCTTGCGGATATCGCTGTCGCTGCTCATCGTCGATCTCCTTTTCCAGGCTTATCAAGCGTCTGGCATCACGGGATGTTCCCTGCGGTTGCGCGATAGCCGACGATCTCGAACTCGATGCCGTCGTGATCGAGGAAGTAGAAGCGCCGGCCGGGTTCGTAATCGCCATGCGAGAAGGGGACGAAGCCCAGCGCGATCACGCGCGCCTCGGTGGCGCCGAGATCGTCCACTTCCACGCCGACATGATTGAGCGGTTCGCCCTTGGGATAGCGGGTGTTCCCATGCATGCCGTCCGGACCGGTGTAGAAAGCCAGATAGGCGGAGGCGCTGCCGACATGGATGGTGAAGCCGCCGTCGCGCGCCGGCCCGCGCCAACGCTCCTTCCAGCCGAACAGCTCTTCGGCCATGCGGGCCGAGCGTTCGGGATCACTGACCGTCAAATTCACATGTTCGATCGTCGCTTGCGCCATTTTCCGCTCCTGTATCCGGCCGAGTCCTCGGCCGATCGGGGTTGACGCCATCTCGATGCAACCTAAACCTAAGTTCAGGTCAAGCTTTTTTGAACAGAGAAACGCGATGCGTGCGAGTGATGTGATTTCGATCGGCGACCTGGCGTCGCGCACCGGGGTCGCGGTGTCCGCGATCCGCTTCTACGAAGCGAAGGGATTGCTGCATCCCTATCGAAACGCCGGCGGCCAGCGGCGCTTCCTGCGATCGGATATCCGCCGGCTGTCCTTCATCCTGATCGCGCAGCAGCTTGGCCTCAGTATCGAGGCGATCGGGATCGAACTGGCGAAGCTGCCCGATGGGCGCACGCCCAACGCGGCGGACTGGAAACGGATCAGCAGGGCGATGCGCGTGTTGCTCGATGCCCGGATCGCGCAACTCGCGCGCACGCGCGACCGGCTGGACGACTGCATCGGGTGCGGCTGCCTGTCGCTCGCCAGTTGCGCGCTCTACAATCCCGAGGATCGCGCGGCGGCGCGCGGTGCGGGGCCGCGTTACGTGCTGGGGGACGAGGCGCCGGGCGAACCCGTTTGCCGGTCGGGCGGATAGGCTAGTCTGGACATGGATCGGCGGCGTCCTTGCTGTCGATTCTCGCGCAAGGACACCGCCGATCCGAACTTGTTTTAGAACACCTCGAACAGGCCGGCCGCACCCATGCCGCCGCCGATGCACATCGTCACCACGACATGCTTGGCGCCCCGGCGCTTGCCCTCGATCAGCGCGTGGCCGACCATGCGCGCGCCCGACATGCCATAGGGATGGCCGATCGAGATCGCGCCGCCATTGACGTTGAGCAGTTCATTGGGAATGCTCAGCTTGTCGCGGCAATAGAGCACCTGCACGGCGAACGCCTCGTTCAGTTCCCAAAGGCCGATATCGTCCATCTTCAGGTCGAAGCGTTCGAGCAGCTTGGGGATCGCGAAGACCGGGCCGATGCCCATCTCGTCGGGCTCGGTGCCGGCGACCGCCATGCCGACATAGCGACCGAGCGGATTGAGGCCCTTCTTCTCGGCGAGCCTGGCTTCCATGAGGACGCTGGCCGCCGATCCGTCCGAAAGCTGGCTGGCATTGCCGGCGGTGATGTTCATGCCGGGGCCCATCACGGGCTGGAGCGCGGCCAGGCCTTCCAGCGTGGTTTCAGGCCGGTTGCCCTCGTCCTTGGCGAGCGTCACCTCCTTGTGCGTGACCTCGCCCGTCTCCTTGTTGGTGACGGCCATGGTCGCGGTGGTGGCGACGATCTCGTCGTCGAACTTGCCCGCGGCTTGGGCGGCGGCGGTGCGCTGCTGCGACTGGAGCGAATATTCGTCCTGCGCCTCACGGCTGATGCCGTAGCGCGCGGCGACCGTCTCGGCGGTGCCGAGCATCGGCATGTAGATGTCCTTGTGCAGCGCCAGCAGTTCGCGGTCCGGGGCGACGCGCATCTCCTTGGTCTGGACGAGCGAGATCGATTCGACGCCGCCGCCGATGCACACGTCCATGCGATCGGTGATGATCTGCTTGGCGGCGGTGGCGATCGCCATCAGGCCCGACGAGCATTGCCGGTCGAGCGACATGCCGGAAACGGTGACGGGGAGGCCAGCGCGCAGCAAGGCGGTACGCGCGATATTGCCCGCCTGGCTGCCTTGCTGGAGCGCGGCGCCGAAACAGACATCGTCGACTTCGCCGCCCTCGATCCCGGCGCGTTCCACGGCCGCGCGGATCGCATGGCTACCCAGCGTGGGTGCGGCGGTGTTGTTGAACGCGCCACGATAGGCGCGGCCGATCGGGGTGCGGGCGGTGGAAACGATGACGGCGTCACGCATGGGACTCTCCTTGATCCCCCTTCACCGGATGGAAAGGGGCGGGGTTGCACGGAACATGATATGGGGCGGCGATTGCCGTCCCGCGACAGGTCACACGAAAAACTGGCTGATCCATTCGGCGATGAGCGCCGGCTTGTCCTCGCCCTCGATCTCGACGGTGAACTCGATCACCTGCTGCCACTGGCCCGGGCGCTTCTCGTCGAGTTCCAGCAGCTTGAAACGGCCGCGCACGCGCTTGCCGGAGCGGACGGGCGCCAGGAACCGCGTCTTGTTGCCCCCATAGTTCACGCCCATCTTGACGTCGGCGATCTTGGGGCCGTCCGCCTTCGCCATGAGCAGCGGCATCAGCGAGAGCGTCAGGAAACCATGGGCGATCGTGCCGCCGAAGGGCGTGAGCTTCGCCTTTTCAGGGTCGACATGGATGAACTGATGATCGCCCGTCGCCTCGGCGAACTTATCGATCATCGCCTGGGTCACCTCGACCCAATCGGACACGCCGATTTCTTCGCCGATCCTGGCCTGCAACTGCTGCGGTGTAACGGTGTTCACGCGTTTCCTTTCGTCCGCTCCCGATGGCCGGTGCGCGCGCAATCCTGCCCCGCGCATCGTGCGGCGGGAAAATAGGGTGGGGCGTGGCACAGAGTCAAAAGCGGTGGATTCCGCAACGTCATGCCGCCCGCCTGTCCGGCGGGAGCCGAGTCGAACCCCGCATGTCACTCCGACGCGCGTTAAGGGGTCTTGCGCGTACGTCCTGTCCGGCTTGGAGCCGCCTCCGGTTCGGGAGCGATCAGCTTGGTTTCGCTGGGATAGGGCATGACGAGCGTGCCGTCCGGCGCGGCGGTGAAGCTGGTCTGCGTCGGATAGGCGAATTCGATGCCTTCCGCGTTGAAGCGCTGCAATATGTCGATGCAGACCTTGCTGCGCGCCTCGAACACCTCGTCATAATTTTCGGACAGCACGTCGAACTGCGCTTCATAGTCCAGGCTCGACGCGCCGAAGCCGGTCATGCCGCAGCGGATCATCTGGCATTTGGGGTGGGCCTCGACGATCGCCTTGATCATCGCCGGGATCTCCGCGCACACGTCCGGCGGCGTCTGATAGGTGACGCCGATCGTCAGCACATGGCGGCGGCGATGCAGGCGCGCCATGTTGTGCAGTTCCTTGTTGAGCAGGTTGGCGTTGGAGATCACGACCTCCTCGCCCGAGATCGCGCGCACGCGCGTCGTCTTGAGGCCGATCTGTTCGACGGTGCCTGAAGTCGTATCCCATTTGATCGCGTCGCCGCGCCGGAAGGGTTTGTCGAACAGGATCGAAAGCGCGGCGAACAGGTCGGAGAAGATGCCCTGCGCGGCCAGGCCGATCGCGATGCCGCCGATGCCGAGGCCGGCGACCAGGCCGGTGACGTTGACGCCCAGATTGTCGAGCACGACGATGATCGCGACCGCGAACAAGACCACCGTCACCAGCAGGCGGATGATGCCCATCGCGCTGCCCAGCGCTTCGGCGCGGTGCGCGTCGGTACCCGCGCGATGCTCGATCACGCCCAGCACGATCTCGCGCGCCCAGATGGCCGCCTGGAACACGGCCGAAACGGTGAAGAGGAAAGTGATCGTCCGCGCGACCATGTCGGGCGTCTGCGCATAGCCGGAAACCAGCCGGGCGGAGACCATGATCATGAAGAAGGTGCCGGTCCGCGAGATCGCGCGGCCGATCACGCTCAACCAGCCGGTATGATCTTCCTTGTTGCACAATTTCATGCCCAGCCGGCGCAATCCGACCAGCAGGAAGAAGACACCGGTGGCGATCGCCGCCGCGATCAGGATCTGCAGGCTGTGATTGTCGAGCCAGACCATGCTGTCATGCCATAGTTGGGCGATCGATTTCTCGACATCGACATCGGGCAGAGTCGCGGGTGCGCTCTTGTTGGTGGCGGCCATCGGGGTCTCCTCTTCAGGCGGCGCGCTTGGCCGGGGCTGCCGACAGGCCGTCGAGATAGTCGATCAGCCCGCGTTCGGCGCGGCTCAGATACCGGGTGGCGCGCGGCAGATGCAAGGGCAGGGGATTGCCCTGCTTGCTGGTGGCCAGTTCGGTGAGCGCGGGGTGGACATAGGATTTTCGCGCGATAGCGGGGGTATTGCCCAGCGCGGCGCAAACGGGTTCGAGCAGCGCCTTCAACGGCAAGCGGCCGCCGCTGGCGTGAAGCGCGGCGAAGGCGAGCACGCTGGCGCCCCAGGTCCGGAAATTCTTGGCGGTGAAATCCTCGCCGGAAGCCTCGCGCAGATAGTCGTTGACGTCGGTCGAGGTGACGGCGTGGGCGACGCCGTCGGCGTCGAGATATTGGAACAGATGCTGTCCCGGCAGATCCTGGCAGCGTTTCACGAAGCGCGCCAGCGATGCGTCGGTGATCCGCATCGTCACGTCCTTGCCCGATTTCGCGCGATAGCTCAGCCGCAACGTCGCGCCCTTCACCCTGGCATGGCGGTTGCGCAGGGTGGTCGCGCCGAAGCTCCTGTTCGATCTGGCATAGGCTTCGTTGCCGACGCGCAGATGGCCAAGGTCGAGCAGGCGCACCACGGCGGCGACCGCGCGCTCCCTGCTGATCGCGGTTCGGCGCAGGTCGCTTTCCACGCGCGTGCGGATCAGCGGCAGCACGCGGCCGAAATCGGCGCAGCGATCATATTTCTCATGTTCGCGGCGGGCGCGGAAATCGGGGTGGTAGCGATATTGCTTGCGCCCCTTGTCGTCATAGGCGGTCGCCTGGATATGGCCGTGCGGCGACGGGCAGAACCATGCATCGGCATAAGCGGGCGGCAGCGCCACCGCGTTCAGGCGATCGATCTCGTCGCGATCGGTGATCCGCTTGCCCTCCGGGTCGAAATACCCCCAGGCCCGGCCGATCTTCCTGCGGGTGATGCCGGGCAGGGCATCGTCGACGTAACAGAGCTTGGGCACGCGCACTCCAGGATGGTTTCGCCTTTTTCAACCCACGGTCCGCCCGATCGTTCCGGAACGGAGTCGCGTCGCCACGGGTTCATGGTCCCGATCCATCCACAACGGGAAGACATCCATGCCCAGCATTTCCGACGCGCGAATCCTGATCCTCGCGACTGACGGATTTGAAAATTCGGAATTGTTCGACCCACGCCAGACCTTGATCGACGCGGGCGCGACCGTGCACCTCGCCTCTCCCGATATCGCTCCGATCCGCGGCGTGAAGCACGACAAGGCCGGCGACCGCATAACGCCCGACATGGCGCTCGATCAGGTCGATCCCAATGCCTATGACGCGCTGCTGCTGCCCGGCGGCGTCGCCAATCCGGACCGGCTGCGCATGGAGCGCAAGGCCATCGAGGTGATCCGCGATTTCGCCCATGCCGAAAAGCCGGTGGCGGCGATCTGCCATGGCCCCTGGCTGCTGGTGGAGGCGGACGTGATCCGCGAACGGACGGTGACAGGCTGGCCATCGATCCGGACAGACCTCAGCAACGCCGGCGGCAAGGTGGTGGACGAGCAGGTCGCGACCGACGGCTTCCTGATCACCAGCCGCAAGCCCGACGATATCCCGGCCTTCACCGATGCGCTGATCGAGGCGATCGAGGCGCGCTAGGACAAGGTCGGTACCGTCATTCCGGCTTTCGCCCATTGCTGTCCGGGATTATCTGGCGAGGGGCATGCGCAGGACCGGGGGTCGCGGGGAGAGGGCGGACAGGCTCAATGTCGAGACATGTTCTGGTGTGGCTCCACACCAGGCCAGGTTCATATCGTTGTGCCCACCAGATCCGTTCGGGCTGAGCCTGTCGAAGCCCTGCCTTTTCCTGGGTTCGAGATAGAAGAACAGGGCTTCGACAGGCTCAGCCCGAACGGTTGGGGGACCGGCGCGCTATCTTTATGCCAAGCGCATCGGATATTTCCCACTCAATCGTTCGCTTCCCAAAAATCTCCGACAGCAATGCGCGAAAGCCGGACATAGTCGACCTTAGGGCAATCCTGCGTGTCGTCAGGCGCGAGATTCCGGCTTCGCCAGAATGCCGGTGCGGGCGGGAACAGAAATTTGTTTAGGTTAACGAACTGCCTATCCTAACCAATTGGTGACTCATCTGAACTATGAGGGGCGCGATTGTGGCGATTCCGCGCCATGCCGATCTGTGGAGACCCTCGATGCGCCTGCCCGCGCTGCTCGTCCTCTCGTTCGCCCTTGCCGCGCCCGCCGCGTCGCAATCGGGCAATGCGCCCTTCACCGTCGCCGAAACCGGCCAGTCCTTCGCAACCCTCCAGGACGCGGTTTCTGCGATCGGCGACGGCACGGGCACGATCCGCATCGCGCCCGGCCGCTATCGCGATTGCGCCGTGCAGGAAGGCGGCAATGTCTCGTTCGTCGCGGCCGAGCCCGGCAAGGCGATCTTCGAAAGCGCGATCTGCGAAGGCAAGGCGACGCTGGTCCTGCGCGGGGCGCGCTCGCGCGTCGAAGGCATCGTCTTCAGGCACAATAACGTGCCCGACGGCAACGGCGCGGGCATCCGTATCGAAAAGGGCAATCTCGACGTCGTCAACGCCATGTTCCTCGACAGCCAGTGCGGGATCCTGTCCGCCTCCGATCCGTCGAGCGCGATCCGCATCGTCCATTCCACCTTCTCCGGCCTGGGCAAGGATCCGAACGGCAATGGCGCGCACGGTGTCTATATCGGGGACTATGGCTCGCTGAGCATCGAGAATTCCCGGTTCGATCGCGGCACAGGCGGCCATTACGTCAAGAGCCGCGCGCCGCGCGTCAAGATCCTGGACAGCAGCTTCGACGACAGCCTGGGCCAGCACACCAATTATTCGATCGACCTGTCGAACGGCGCGACCGGCCGTATCGCCGGCAACACCTTCGTGGTGGGGCCGAACAAGGACAATTACTCGACGATCATCACCGTCGCTCCCGAGGGGCGCGAAAGATCGTCAACCGGCCTCGTGGTTGAAGGCAACACCGCGACGGTGGCGCCGGGCTTCAAGAACCGCACCACCCTGGTCGGCAACTGGACCAACGACACGATCATGGTGCGCGGCAACACGCTGGGCGAGCAGGTCGCGGCGCAGGCGTCGCGCTGACGTTCCGGCTATCGCGCGTCCTTCGAGACGCGCGATAGCCAAACTCACCCCGCCATGCGCGATCCGAGATGCGCGGCGAGATATTCAAGGCACGCGATCCGGCGCCACATGCCGCTGTCAGTGATCGCATCCACATTGAAGAAGCGCCGCATCGCCGGAAAATCGAGATCGATCACGCGGCGCATATAATCGGGCTCCAGCAGCCCGCCATGTTCGTCGCCCATCGGGCCGAGCTTGCGGCGGATCGCATAGGTCCGCGCGCGCAGCCAGCTCGGCCGGATGCGCGACGACCATTCCTCGAACAGGTGCCTGCGATTGGGTGGCCCGGCGAAATCATGGCCATAGGCGCTCATGTGCCGCGCGAGCGCGGGATCGATCGCGTTGAGCAGCATCGCCTCGAAACGGCCGGCATGTTTCAGCCGCATCGGCAGCGTCATCGCTTCCGCGACGAGCTGGTGATCGAGGAAGGGCATCAGATAGGCTCCCAGCCGCGCCTCGACGCCGATCTCGCGGCCGAACAGCGCGCGGCAGCGGACGCGCGGATAAACCTGCTCGATCAGCGCGCGCGGCACCTTGCGGTCACGCGACGGCGCGTCGATCGCCTCGGCGATCTTGTCGCCGATCCGCGCCAGAAAGGCATCGGGCTCGAACACCGCGGTCGCGTCACCGGGTGCGAAGCGCGCGAAAAAGGTGCGCGCCACCGCGATCGGGCTGGTCGGGCGATCGGCCAGGAAGAAAAAGTCGCGAAAAATCTCTCCACAGCCGCCTGACGCCGCCAGCCGGCCGCCGGCATGGCGCGCCTGGCGGGCATCGCCATAGCCACCCTCGTCGAAGATATTGCCATAGGTGGGCAGTGCGTCGAGATCGTGGAAATTCGCCTCGACCAGCGCGGGGAACGCCTCGGGATCGGGCGCCGGGCGGCCCTTGTCGACATAGTCGACCGCGAATCCCTCTGCTTCACCGATCGCCAGCGCGATATCGACATCGGCGTCGCCGGGATCGCCATAGACATAGATATAGGGTTTCGAGCCCGCCGCGCGCAGCGAGGCGAGCAGCAGCCGCGAATCGAGCCCGCCCGACAATGGGCAGTTCACCTTGTCGCCGAATGCGCGGACATGGGCGCCGACGATCGACTGGAGACGCTCGACATGGCGCGGCAGCCGTTCCGCCGCGCTCGCGCGCGATGCGGCGCCGGGCAGGGGCTTGTCGATCGTGTGAAGCATGACGCCGTCGGGCGTCAGTTCGACCATCCGGCGCGGCGACAGCGTCTTGAGGTCGGCAAGGATCGTGTCGTCGCCGATCGGGACCACGTTGAACGCGAATTCGTAGACGCCCTGAGGATCGAAGGACAGGCGTGGCAACGCCTTCGCGGCGGCGAGGAACGAGGTGGAGAAGACCCGGTGCTCGCCGTCATGGAAAAGCTGGAATGCCGCGAAATAATCGGAGAGCAGGAAGGTTCGCCCACCCTTGCGCAGCAGCAGAGCGAATTGGCCGCCGATTCGCGACCAGTCGAGCGCGGGCGGCGTCGCGTGATCGAGCAGCGCTTCCAGCGCGGCGCGGCCCATCAGCCCATCGACGGTGATCGTGCCCGCCACGGCGACCATATCGTCGCCGCGCGCGAGGAAGGTCTCCGGGCCGCCATGAACATAGGGGCGGCGCAAGAGCCGCCAGCCAGGCAGCGTCGCTTCGCCGCCGCCCGCGAAACCGTGCAACGCGAACTGCGCGCGCGCTTCGGCCAGCGCGGCCTCGGCGAATGGGCTGCCATCCGCGCGGACAAGGAAGATGCCGGCCATCAGCTCTCCGAAACTTGGGGAAGGGCGGTGGCGCGCGCACGCTTCGCGACGGGCACGAACGCCGCCTCGCGCGCGCGCCGCGTCACATAGGTGTCGAAGCCGATCTGGATCGCGATCAGCATCCAGATGAAGGGCTGGAAGGCGATGCCGACGAACAGAGAGCCGACCAGATAGATGATCTGGGTGTGCTGGAGCGCGATCGCGAGCGGGGCGATCCAGCGCTGGTGATCGGCGGTCTTGTCCTTGTAGCGCCGGCGGAGCATCTCCATCCGGAACAGGCCGATCGCCTGGATGAGCAGCCACAGCGCCAGCCCCGGATACCCCTGTTCGCCCAGCATCTCGAAATAGGCGCTGTGGAAAGCGCGGCCCTGATCGGTCTCCTGCTTCGCCTCGACCGTGGTGTTCCCGCCCGATTCGGTCTTCTTGACGGTCTGGAACGAGATCCGGTTCTCGCGATAGGAATGGAAGCCGCCACCCATCGGATGGTCCTTGGCGTATTCCCAGGTCCAGGCCCAGACGGCGAGGCGGGTGCCCGCGCTTTCGTCGGCCTTGTATTCCTTGATCGTGTCCATGCGCTGGGTAAAGCTGCTGGGCAGCAGCGGCAGCGCGATCAGCCCTGCCAATCCCGCCAGTCCGATCCAGACCATGCGCCGTTTGCTGAAGCGCAGCAGCAGCACCGCCAGCACGCCGATGCAGACCAGCCCGGTGCGCGCCTCGGTGCCGATCGGCATCAGCAGGCAGGCGAAGCAGAGCGCGAGCCCGAACAGGGTGACGCGCCATTCGGGCGGAAAGATCGTGCCGTGCTTCATCATGTACAGGATCAGCGGGATGATCGCGATCGCGACGGTCGAGATGATGCTCGATTCGTAGAGGCCGGAATTGTTGCTGACCATCAGGTTGAGCACGCCATAGCCACCACCGGAGGTGGCGGTCTTGAGGCCGCCGACGATGATGATCGATCCGGCGCACAGGATCATGGTGAGGATCAGCGCCTCGATCCGGAGCTTGGTGTGCAGCGTCAGCGGAAGGAAGGCGGAAAAGGCAAGGCCTTTCCACACCCAGTCCCATTTCTGCGCCGCATCTATCGGGAAGTTCGACCAGGTCATGGTGATCCCGCAATAGATCAGCAGCAGGATGATCAGCCCCTGGCGCGGCGCGAAGCGGGCGTTGGCCTTGTTGTCAGCGACCAGCCAGCCCAGGATCGCGAGCGCCGCCGCGATCATCGAGATCGGAATGGAATTGAGCAGATAATAGGTCAGCCGCTGCGGCGAGACGATATCGATATAGGCATAGACGAGCACGAACAGGAACGGCCGCCGAAAGCCCAGCGCGATGAAAGCCGCGAGGAAACCCAGAAAGACGAGATCACGCACCGAAGCGTTTTCCCGATGAGGGTTTGCCGCCGAATTTCGGCGCGGACACTTCGTCCGGCGGCGGCGGCGGTTCGCTGTCGAGATCGGCGCGGAACAGCAGCCGCCATGCCAGGAGCAGCAGCAGGCCGTGGGTCAGCGCGAGGGAGAAATTGTCGATCACGAAGCCCCGCTTAGCAGAATGCGGTTGACGTCGCGTTAAACCTTGCCGTGCAAAGGAGCAGGCGAAGACGATCCGGGGACAATCAGACGCGTGCGCATCCTGCACATTCTCGACCATAGCTTGCCGATGCACAGCGGATACACCTTCCGTACGCGTGCCATATTGAAGGCGCAGATCGAACTTGGCTGGACCGTTGCCGGGGTGACCGGGCCGCGCCATAGCGCGGCCGGGCCGGATCGCGAAACCGTGGACGGGCTGGATTTCTTTCGCACCACCGCGCGGCCACAGGGGCGGAGCCCTTTGCGCGAATGGCGTGAAATCCGGCTGTTCGCCGACAATATCGATGCGGTGGTGCGCGACTGGAAACCCGATGTCCTGCACGCGCATTCGCCCGTCCTGAACGCGATCGCGGCACAGCGCGTCGCCGATCGTCACGATCTGCCGCTCATCTACGAAATTCGCGCCTTCTGGGAAGATGCCGCGGTCGGCAACGGCACCGGTCGCGAGGGATCGGCGCGCTACCGCGTCACCCGCGCGCTGGAAACGCGCGCGGTGAAGCGGGCGGATGCTGTCGCGGTCATCTGCGACGGTCTGCGCCGGGATCTGGTCGCGCGCGGCGTCGATGCCGGCAAGATCACCGTCTCGCCCAACGGCGTCGATCTCGCGCTGTTCGGCGATCCGCCGCAGCCCGATGCCGCGCTGGCCCGGGAACTGGGGCTGGAGGATGCCGAGGTCGTCGGCTTCATCGGCAGCTTCTACGATTATGAAGGGCTCGACGACCTGATCGCCGCCATGCCGATGCTGGTCGCGGCGCGGCCGCGCGCGCATCTGTTGATGGTCGGCGGCGGTCCGATGGAGGATAGCCTGCGCGCGCAGGCGGAGGCCTCGCCCGCCGCCGATCGCATCCGTTTCGTCGGGCGTGTGCCGCACCAGGAAGTGGAGCGTTATTACGGGCTTGTCGATATCCTCGCCTATCCGCGCAAGGCGATGCGCCTGACCGAACTGGTGACGCCGCTCAAGCCGCTGGAGGCGATGGCGCAGCGGCGGCTGGTCGCCGCATCGGACGTGGGCGGGCATCGCGAACTGATCGAGAATGGCGTGACGGGCACGCTGTTTCGGCCCGACGATCCGAAGGCGCTTGCCGATGCGCTGGCCGGCATGTTCGCCGACCGCGCCGATTGGGAGGCGCGCCGTGACGTGGCGCGCGCCTTTGTCGAGAGGGATCGTAACTGGTCGTCAAACATTTCGCGTTATCTCCCTGTTTACCAACGGCTCGTCGGCCGTTCGCTCTGAAGGATGACATGATGGCGAAAGCCTCTGCCAAGCGTCCGATCCTGCCCATGCCGCTATGGATGGGTATCTCCTGCGGCATCGCAGTCGGGCTGATCGTCATGATGCTGCCGGCGGCACTGCTTGAATCGCTCGTCGAGCAGACCGGCCTGGCTTCGGTGCTGCCCGCCGCCGCGCCGCCACTTGGTCAGACGGCGCGTGGGCTGCTCGCCGCGATTGCTGGTCTGGCGATGGCGGTTTCCTGCTTCGCGCTGTTGCGCGCGCTGGAAGGCTTGCCGCCGATTCGCATCGGCAAGCGTCGTTCGCGGCGCGATCCGGCCGAGGTGATTTTCGATACGGCCCAGCCCGACGACCTGCCCGAGCCGGCGCTGATCGAGGAGCCGCGACGCGGCCCGATCATGGCGGCGCGCGATCTGGGTGCGCCCTTCCATAGCATCACCGCCGACTCGATCGCGCCGAAGGCGACGCCGGAGGTCACCGAGGATCCGCCATTGCTCCTCGAAGCCGAGATGGTCGAACCGGCACCGGTGATCGTCGAGGCGCCGGAGGCGTCACTCATGGCGTCCGAGCCGGCATGGGCGGCCGATGACGCGCTCGAGGCGCCGGAGCATGAAACCGCCCATGTCGATGCCGGTCCCGACAATGGCGACCTTGAAGAGTCGTCCGCGCTTTCGCCGGAAATCGGGCCGATCCCCGTGTCGCCTGCGGCGGTGGAGATCGAGGGCAGCATTCCCTCGCTCGTTCGTCGGCTTGAGACGGGCTTCGAGCGTCGCATGGCGGGGCGCGAAACCGCGCCGGACACCGAGCCCGGCTTTGCCGATGGGCAGCCCGATATCGACGTCGCGTTGCGTGACGCACTCGGCACCTTGCAGCGCATGTCCGCCCGCTCGCGTTGATCGTGGTTCATTCCGGGCGATGAGCCTGGAAGGCCGTGGTCATTCCGCACTGGCCTCCGCTTCGCGCCGATCCATGAAGCGGGCGATTCTTTCCGTCATGCGTGGCCCCGGCTCGCGTCCGTTGCGCAGGTCGATCACCAGCCGGGGATCGCCCACCGCATCGCGTCCGAAGCGCGTTGGCGCTACATTGAAGCGTCGCAGGTGCCGTTCAATCCGTCCCAGCATATGCATTTCATCTCCCGACTCGGTCTTTATAGGAATTTTCTTAGATGATAGGGTATTTCCTACATTGCAAAGGAAACTTCCTATTGCTAAATGTCCGGAATGGAGACGATTGATCCCCGCGCCGCACTGGATGCGCTGATCCGCGAGAGGGGCGACGACATGGCGTCGCTTTCGAAGATGATCGGCCGTAACGCCGCCTATATCCAGCAGTTCATACGCCGCGGTTCGCCCAGGCGCCTGGCCGAGGACGATCGTCGCATCCTCGCGCGCTATTTCGGTGTGTCGGAGGAGCGGCTGGGCGGGCGCCCCGCCGAGGCCGCGCCGGTTCCGGTCGGAAAGGGGCGGGCGCCCCGGCGGGGGCTGGTTTCGGTGCCACGGCTGGAGATTGGCGCGTCAGCGGGGCCGGGGGCCTTTGCCGGCGACGAGCGGCCGCGCCAGCATGTCGCGTTCGAGGCGGAATGGCTGCGCGGGCTGGTCGGCGGCGGACTGGCCGATCTGTCGATCATCCAGGTCGCCGGCGATTCCATGTCGCCGACATTGTCGAACGGTGACGAGATCCTGGTCGATCGCGGCGATGCCGCGACGCGGCTGCGCGACGGCATCTATGTGCTGCGCATGGACGATGCGTTGCTCGTCAAGCGGCTGGCGATCAATCCGGCCGGCCCCAGGCTGGCGGTGCGCAGCGACAATCCGGCCTATCCGAGCTGGCCGGATTGCGCGCCCGACAATGTGGAGATCATCGGCCGCGTGGTTTGGGCCGCGCGGCGGATCACCTGACGATCAGCCTCTGTTGCGGTCAATCAGCCAGGTCGCCAGCGCGATCGCGCCGCCGGCCGCCAGGCCGGCGATCAGGCCGATCGATGCCTGGCCATAATGATTGCCGACAATGACGCCGCCCAGTGCGAGCAGCGCGATCGCTGCGCCGCCGGCGCGCGGAGGGCGTTTGGAGCCTTGCATGCGCGCCGCATGCCACGTCGCGCGGTGATACGCCAGCGCTTCCGGCGCCTCGCTTCCGTTCTCGTGCTGGAACGATCGAGTCCCGCAATGGCACGCCGATCCCGCAATGGCACATGGTAAGGCTTTGATGACCATCGCATTAGGCCTGTTTGCGTCGTGACTCATTTGGCACGGATCGTGATGAGGTGTCCCGACCAGGGAGACTTTGGGGGGAACATCGTTATGGCGTCCACGCCTTTCGTGGATCGCGCGTCGTGGGAAGACGCCGCGCGGTTGATGGCTATCTATGGCACGAACGCGGGTTTCGAGGCGGCGGCGCTCGCCAACCGCAGCCGCGATATCGGGAATGTCCGGCATTTCTGCCGCTGGCGTCAGATCGAGCGGCTGATCGTTTCGCTGTCGCGTCAGACGGCGGACGGATCGCGCCACTGACTTCGCGGCGATCCGCGCCGAACCATTGAAATCCTGCGCTGATCGCGCTGGCGAGCCTGATGCAGAAGGGCTAGGGAAGGACGATGCGTTCCGGTCCTCCGTTGCCCCGTGCCTTGGCCGTCCTGGCCTTGCTCTGTGCGGGCGGGGGCGTGCCGGCTCTTGCACAGGAAGCGGCGCAACCGGCGATAGTGCCGGTGCCGCCACCCGCCATGCCGTCATCCTCGGCCGACGTGCCGCTGGACCCCGAGGCGCCGCTCGCCAATTTTCCCGATCTGGGCGTTGATTGGCCGGATCTGAGCAAGGATGCCGATTTGCCGCCCGACCCGGCGGCCCCCGGGCCGGCGACGCAGACGGACGCGGAAGGCGAGCGCCGTTATTCGGTCAGGCTCGAAGGCCTGGAAGGCGTGACGTCGCCACAGTTGCGCGAACGTTTCGACGCGCTTTCGGCGCTGGAGCAGAATGAGGGCAAGGCGGCCAATGTCGCGCAGATCGATCGTCGCGCGCGTGAGGACGAGGACCTGCTCGCGACGTTGCTGCGCGCCGCCGGCCATTATGACGCACAGGTCGAGACGCGGGTCGAAACCCAGCCCGACGGCCGCATCGTCGTGGTGCTGGATGCCGAGCCCGGCCCCGTCTATCGCTTCACCGAGGTCGAACTGCGCGGTCTCGATCGTGCCGGAGACAAGGCGGAGGCGTTGCGCAAGGCGTTCGGCGTCAAGCCGGAGGACGCGGTGGATGCCGACAAGGTCCTGGCGGGCGAGGATGCGCTGAAGCTGAAGATCGGACGGGAAGGATTTCCCTTCGCCAAGGTTGGCGAGCCGGAGGTCGTCGTCGATCACGACGATCGAACCGCGACCCTGGTCGTGGATATCGATCCGGGTGGGCAGCGCACGTTCGGCCGCGTCACCGTCGCCGACGATCGCGTCTTCAGTGCCCGCCACGTGCAGACGATCGCGCGCTTCGATCCCGGTGACGCTTACGACGCGGCGCTGACCGACGACCTTCGCCGCGCACTGATCCAGACCGGCCTGGTATCGCAGGCCAGGGTGGAAACGGTGCCCGGGCAGACGCCCGACACGGTCGATGTCGCGGTCACGCTGGAACCGGCGCCGCCCCGGACGATCGCGGGCGAACTCGGCTATGGCACGGGCGAGGGCGCCCGTGCGGAAGTGAGCTGGACGCACCGTAATTTCTTCAAGCCGGAAGGCGCGGTCACATTTCGCGGCGTCGCGGGAACGCAGGAGCAATTGCTGAGCGCGACGCTTCGCCGCAGCAATTTCCGCGCGCGCGATCGCGTGCTCAATGCCCAGGTCGCGATCAGCCATGTCGATCGCGATGCCTATGAAGCGAAGACCTTCTCGCTTTCGGGCAGCCTGGAACGGCAGACCAACATCATTTTCCAGAAGAAATGGACCTGGTCAGTTGGCGCCGAACTGCTCGCCTCGCGCGAGAAGGGGATCATCGGCAATGGCGTGGTGCCGGTGGATCGCACCTTCTTCATCGGCGCGTTGCCGGCGACCCTGGCCTATGACGGATCGGACGATCTGCTCAATCCGACCAAGGGTTTCCGCCTGAGTGGCCGCATCTCGCCCGAAGGATCCTTCCAGGCGGGCACCTTCGCCTATTTGAAGACGCAGATCGACGCGAGTGGCTATTTCCCGGTCAGCGACCGCGTCGTCCTGGCGGGGCGCACCCGGCTGGGCACGATTTATGGCGCGTCGCGCGATCGCATCGCGCCTTCGCGTCGTTTCTATGCGGGCGGCGGCGGATCGGTGCGCGGCTATGGCTATCAATCGATCGGGCCGCGCGACCTGAACAACGATCCGATCGGCGGCAAGAGCCTGGCCGAATTCTCGCTGGAAGCGCGCGTGCGCTTCGGCGATTTCGGAGTCGTGCCCTTTATCGACGCCGGCAATATCTCGACCGGCGGCATTCCCAAGTTCAACAACCTGCGGCTCGGCGCGGGCATTGGCGGGCGTTACTACACCAATTTCGGTCCGATCCGCGTCGATGTCGGCACCCCGCTCAATCGGCAGAAGGGCGATCCGCGCATCGCCGTCTATGTTTCGCTGGGCCAGGCGTTTTGAAGCGGGTCGCCAAATGGCTGGTCGGCGGCATCGTCGCGCTGCTACTGCTTGGCGTTGTCGCGATCTGGGCGATCGATACCGGCCCGGGGCATCGTTTCCTGATCGACCGGATCGAACGGATGGCGCCGAAATCGGGGCTGCGCATCCGTATCGGCCGAATCGACGGTTCGATCTTCGGCACCGCGCGGCTGCGTGATCTGCGTGTTTATGACGCGCAGGGCCTGTTGCTCGATTCTCCCGATGTGCGGCTGGACTGGCGGCCGCTGGGCTGGATCGCCAACCGGCTCGACATCCGTTCGCTCCATGCGCCGCTGGCGACGCTGCACAAGGGGCCGAAATTCAATCCGTCGGAAAAGAAGGGCCCGATCCTTCCGGGTTTCGACATTTCGATCGGCTCGCTCAGTATCGATCGGCTGCGCTTCGAGCCCGCGATTTCGGGTCAGCGGCGGATAGGCCGGCTGGTCGGCGCGGCGGACATCCGTTCGGGCCGCGCGAAAGTGGCGCTCGATTCGATGGTCGAGGGCGGCGGCGATCGGCTGGTGCTGATGATCGACGCCGAGCCCGATCGCGATCGCTTCGATATCGAAGCCAGGCTGCGCTCGCCGGACAATGGCGTCTTCGGCGCGATACTGGGCATGAAGCGCTCCATCGCGGCGGATGTGACGGGCAACGGCACCTGGACGGCATGGAAGGGCGAGGCGCGTGCCGATCTTTCCGGCAAACGCGCGATCGACCTTGATCTGTCCGCCGACAAGGGCCTTTACGGCCTGCGCGGCTTCGTCGCGCCGTCGCTGATCAGCCAGGGCAAGGTGATGCGGCTCACCCAGCCGCGCATCTCGGTCGATGGACGGGCGACGCTGATCGATCGCAGGCTCGACGGCAGCCTGTCGCTGGGCTCGCAAGCATTGTCGATCCATGCGGACGGCGCGCTCGATCTGGCGCGATCCGGCTATGACAATGTCCGCATCACCGCCAATCTGCTGCAGCCCGCCGCGCTGTTCCCCAATATGAGCGGTCAGAATGTCCAGTTGCGCGCGATGCTCGATGGTGGCTTCGATGCCGCGCGCTTCGAATATCTGCTGACGGCGCCGCGCGTCGCGTTCGACCAGACCGGCTTCGAAGCGGTGCGTGCGGCGGGAAGTGGCCGTTTGGGCAAGCAGCCGGTCGTCGTGCCGCTCACCCTCACCGCACGGCGGGTGACGGGCGTGGGCGACGTCGCCGGCGGCATGCTCGCGAATCTGCGCGTCGACGGGCTGTTGAAGGTGACGGCCAAGGCGCTGACCGGCGATGGCCTCAAGCTGCGCTCGGACAAGCTGACCAGCACCGTCTCCGTCTTCGTCGATCTGGTGAGCGGCCGTTACGAGGTGACGGTTTCGGGCCAGCTTTCACGCTACCTGATTCCGGGGCTGGGCATCGTCGACGTCAAGACGAAGCTGAGCGTCGTGCCGGGGCCGGGTGGAAAGGGTACGCGCGTCGTCGGCCGCGCACAGGCCTGGGTCCGCCGCTTCGACAACGCGTTCCTGCGCGGGCTGGCGGGCGGGTTGCCGATGGTCGATACCGCGCTGGAGCGCACCCCCGACGGCATTCTCCATCTGCGCGATCTGCGGCTGACCGCGCCAGGCATCCGGCTGACCGGCAATGGGTATCGGCGCAAGGATGGCAGCTTCCATATCGAGGGCACGGGCACGCAATCGCAATATGGCGCGTTCCGCCTGACGCTGGACGGCGCGATCGATCGTGCGAAGATCGACCTGTTGCTGGCACGCCCGATGAATGCACTGGGCTTGCGTGATGTGCGGCTGCAGCTTGACCCCGATGCGCAGGGCTTCGCCTATCAGGCGGCGGGCGCATCGACGCTGGGGCCGTTCACCAGCCACGGCGCGATCCTGCTGCCGGCCGGTCAGCCTGCGACCATCGCGGTGGCCGAACTCAAGGTGTCCGGAACGACCGCGAAAGGCGCGCTGCGCAGCCTGCCGGGCGGGTTTGACGGGCGGCTGGACGTGTCGGGCGGCGGCCTGGACGGTTCGCTGACCTTCGATCCCGTCAACGAGATCCAGCGGATCGCCGTCATGCTCAGGGCCAATGGCGCGCGGTTCGCGGGGCCGCCCGAGCTATCGATCCGGCGCGGCCAGCTCGATGCGGTGGTGCTGCTCGATCCGGACGGCACCACGATCGACGCGACGCTGAACGCGCGCGGGCTCAGGCGCGGCAATGTCGTGCTGGCGCGCCTGGCCGGAAACGCCAAGCTCAAGGATGGCGCAGGACAAGTGCGCGCATCATTCGCCGGCGCCCGTGGCCGCGCCTTCGATCTGCAGACCGTGGCCGACATATCGCCCGATCGCATCTCGCTGATCGGCGAAGGCACGATCGACCGCCGCCCCGTCAAGCTGACCGGTCCGGCGGTGCTGACCCGTGACGGCGCGGGATGGCGGCTGGCGCGAACCGGGCTTGAGTTCGCGGGTGGTTCGGCGACCGTCGCCGGCCTGTTCGGCGAAGGCCCCAATGAAGTGAACGCGACGCTTCAGCGCATGCCCTTGTCGATCCTCGACATGGCCTGGCCCGATCTGGGGCTGAGCGGCATGGCCAGCGGTACGCTGAACTTCAGCCAGGATGCGCGCGCGAGCCTGCCGGTCGGGCGCATGGATCTGCGTATCCGCGGGCTGGCGCGGGCCGGCCTCGTCCTGTCGTCCAAGCCGATCGATGTCGGGATCGCGGCGGTCGTCAACGAACGTGGCGCGGCGGCGCGCGCCATCGCGGCGAGCGGCGGGCAGACGATCGGCCGCGCCCAGGCCCGGCTCTCGCCGCTCGGCGCGGAAGGCGGGATCATGGACCGCCTGTCCACCGCGCCGCTGTTCGGTCAGATCCGCTATAACGGCCCGGCCGATACGCTGTGGCGATTGACCGGCGTCGAGATCTTCGATCTCTCCGGCCCGGTCGCGATCGGCGCGGACGTCACCGGCAAGCTCGCCGATCCGGTGATCCGCGGATCGGTCCGCACCCAGGGCGCGCGCCTGGAAAGCGCGGTGACCGGCACGGTGCTCACCAATGTGAAGGCCAGCGGCCGGTTCGACGACAGCCGGCTCCTGCTCGACGAGTTCAGCGCCAATGCGGGCAGCGAAGGCACGGTGACCGGGCGGGGCAGCTTCAACCTGGCGGCCGCACAGGGCTTCGGCATCGATCTGGCGATGGACGCCAAGAATGCGGTGCTGATCAACCGCGACGATATCGGCGCCACCGTCACCGGCCCGATCACCATCCGCACCGACGGGCGTGGTGGCGTGATCGGCGGCGAGGTCGATCTGGTCCGCAGCCGCTATGTATTGGGCCGCGCGACCGCCGCGTCGACCATTCCGCGCCTCAATGTGAAGGAACTCAACCGGCGCGGCGAGGTCATCGAGCGTCCGGCGGCCGCCGTCCCCTGGCGGTTGGCGATCAAGGCCAATGCCCGCAACCGCCTGATCGTATCGGGATTGGGCCTCGACAGCGAATGGCGGGCGGCGCTCGATATCGGCGGCACCGTCGAATCGCCGGCGATCCTGGGTTCCGCCGAGCTGCTGCGCGGCAGCTATGAATTCGCGGGCCGCAATTTCGACCTCGAGCGTGGATCGATCCGCTTCAACGGCAACAGCCCGCCCGATCCGACCATCGACATTGCGGCGGAAGCGAGCATCCAGGGGCTGAATGCGACGATCCGGGTGACCGGCACCGGCCTGAAACCGGAAATCGCATTCACCAGCGTGCCCGCGATGCCCGAGGATGAATTATTGTCGCGCCTCCTTTTCGGAACGTCGATCACCAACCTGTCGGCGCCCGAGGCGCTGCAGCTTGCGGCGGCGGTGGCGGCGCTGCAGGGCGGCGGCAATGGACTCAATCCGATCAACGCGGTGCGCCAGGCGGCCGGGCTGGACCGGCTGCGCATCCTGCCGGCGGACACCACGACGGGACAGGGCACGTCGATCGCGGCGGGCAAATACATCACCCGGCGAACCTATGTCGAACTGATCACCGATGGGCAGGGCTATTCGGCGACGCGCGTCGAATTCCAGATCACGCGCTGGCTGTCGCTGCTGTCGAGCATCTCGACGATCGGCCGCCAAAGCGTGAACGTGCGCGTGTCGAAGGATTATTGATGACCTGGGGGCGTTCCTTGAATGAAGCCATATGCCGTGCTGGCCGCCTCTCTGCTGGTCTCGATCATGTCGGCGGATAGCTCCGCGACGACCGCCGAGCCCCGGACGGTCATGCGCTGGCCCGATCTGCTGGAGCGGCCGAGGCCCGCGCCGGACCGGACGCTGCATTATGGGGATGATCCCCTGCAAATCGTGGATCTGTGGTTGCCGGCAGGCCAGGGGCCACATCCCGTGGTGCTGATGGTCCATGGCGGCTGCTGGCAGAGCGATGTGGCGGACCGCACCATCATGAACTGGATCGCCGACGATCTGCGCGGGCAGGGAATCGCGGTGTGGAATATCGACTATCGCGGTGTCGATCGCGCGGGTGGTGGCTATCCGGGCACCTTCATGGACGTGGCGGCCGCCGCCGACATGCTCGGGCGCGATGGCGCGCGCCATGGGCTCAAGACCGGCCGGATCGTCGCGGTCGGCCATTCGGCGGGCGGGCATCTTGCACTCTGGCTTGCCGCCCGGTCCGCGCTCCCTGTCGGATCCGCCTTGCGCGGGGCCGCGCCATTGCCGATCCATGCGGCGATCAGTCAGGGCGGGTTGCCCGATCTCCGCTTCTCGTCGAACGCCATCGGCCATGGCTGTGGCACCGACGCGCCAAAGGCGATGGCGGGCGCGGCCAGTCCGGCGCGGCCGGACATCTATGCCGATACCTCGCCGATCGAAATGGCGGCGGGTGGCGCGCGCCAGATTCAGGTGAACACCACGCTCGATCGCATCGCGCCGCCCGCTTATGCGGCGGCTTATGAAGCGGCGTTGCGCGCAAGGAGAGTGGCCGTCCAGACTGTAACCGTCGCGGACGAAGGCCATGTCGAGCTGATTGCGCCCGGCACTCGTGCATGGCAGGCCACCATACCGCTGATCCGTCGTGAATTGGGGCTTTGATCGGGGCGAATTGCACCCATATTGCCGTGAATCGCGGAGCGCGGAGGGCACAAAAGGCACGCCCAGTGCGTTTCACCAACGTAACGAATTACAAAGTGGAGGTTTTTTGAGATGCGTACCCCTGAAGCCGTATCGGCAATGCTCTGCCCCGTCTGCAAGGTCGGGCTTGCGATGAGCGACCGGCAGGGAATCGAGATCGATTATTGCCCGCAATGCCGGGGCATCTGGCTCGATCGTGGGGAGCTGGACAAGATCATCGAGCGTAGCACCGCGGACGTTGCGCCGGCTGCGCGGCCGCAGCAGCAGCAATATCAACAGCCCCAGCCCCAGCCGCCCCAGCAGCGTCAGCCCTGGGGGCAGGATCGTTATTCCGACGATCGTTATCATGGTGGCAGCCACGACCAGCGCCATTACAAGAAGCGCAAATCCTGGCTCGAAGAAATCTTCGACTGAGGATGTCGGATCAAGTCGACGATAATATTGTTCGATATCAATGATAAGTGCCGCGTTGCCTTGGTTCGGCAACGCGGCTTCGAACAAAATCTCACAAAATATGTCGGTTTTGTGAAGGACCGTCGTCTTCCCAGTGACAGCCTGCGGCAACGGACCGCCGGGCCCAGCACAGGGGGTACGAATGATTCGATTTGGCAGCGTGATCGGTGCGTGCGTGGCGATCCTCGCATCGGCCGGCGTTTCGGCGCAGACGACCGACATGGCGCCGGTGGAGGACGAGGCCGAAGCCATCGTCGTGACCGGTTCGCGTATCGACCGCGCCTTCGACGCGCCGACGCCGACCCTGCAGGTGACGGCATCCGACCTCAGCGTCGCGGCGCGGACCAATGTCGCCGCCGCGCTCAACGATCTGCCGCAGTTCCGCGCGACCACCTCGCCGCAGACCACGGGCACCAACACCAGCGCCGGCCAGGCGCCGGTCGATCTGCGCGGCCTGGGGATCAGCCGCACGCTCGTGCTGGTCAATGGCCGCCGTCTTTCGAGCGATAATGATCTCAACGCCATCCCGACCGTACTGATCAAGAGCGTCGATATCGTCACCGGCGGCGCATCTGCCGCCTGGGGCTCGGGCGCCGTCGCCGGCGTCGTCAACGTTACGCTCGACGGCAAGTTCACCGGCGTGAAGCTCGGCGCGCAGGCCGGCATCTCCAGCTATGGCGATGCCGCCGAGCACCGCTTCGAGGGTGCGTTCGGCACGTCGTTTGCCGATGGGCGCGGCCATTTCGTGATCGGTGGCGAATACCTGAACAATGAAGGCGTCATTCCCAAGGTCAGTCGCCCCAATGTCGGTCGCTGGGCGACGATCTCCAACGGTGGCGGCACCTTTATCCTGTCGCCCGATGTCGGCTTCTCCAATGCCGCCTATGGCGGGATCATCCTGTCGGGCGTGCTCGCGGGCAAGGGCTTCAATCCCGATGGTTCGCTGCGTCCGATCAATTACGGCGTGGTCAGCGGCACCAACATGATCGGCGGCGAAGGTCCGTCGAACGACGATCTCAGCCCGCTCGTGACGCCGCAGCGCCGTTACAGCATGGCCGCGCAGGCGAGCTTCGACCTGACCGAAAACCTGACGGTCACCGCCGAATTCCGTCATTCGCGTATGTGGAACAACTATATCTGGTTCGGCGATCACAATCGCGGCAACCTGACCATCAAGTCCGACAACGCGTTCCTGCGGCAGGAAATCCGCGATGCGATGGCTGCGGCCGGGCAGACCAGCTTCACCATGGGCCGGTTCAATTCCGACCTGTCCTATTCGACGATCGATTTCGAGCGGAAGAACACGCAGGCGACGCTCGCGATCGACGGCAAGTCGAGCGACGGCCGCTGGCGCTATGGCGCCTATTACAGCCATGGCCAGTTCGACAACAATATCGACACGCCCGGCTTCTTGCTGACCACCCCCTATGCGCAGGCGGTGGATTCGGTCATCAGCCCCACCACCAACAAGCCGATCTGCCGAATCGCGCTGACCAATCCCAACACCAACTGCGTTCCCATCGACCTGTTCGGCCTGGGGGCGCCTTCGCAGGACGCCATCGACTACGTCACGGGCACGCCCCGGTCGCGGTCGCGCACCAAGCTGGACACGGCGGGTTTCAGCCTGCGCGGCGAGCCGTTCGATCTGTGGGCGGGCCCGGTCTCGATCGCGGTCGGTGGTGAATGGCGCAAGGAATCGATCAACGCCCGCGTCGGCGATCTCGATCTCGCCAAGGCGTTCCAGACCTTCAGCTTCTCGCCCCTGAAGGGCAGCTTCACCGTCAAGGAGGCGTTCGCCGAAATCCTCCTGCCGCTGGCGCGCGACCTGCCCGTGCTCAACAAGCTGGAGTTCAACGGCGCGGCGCGCATCTCGGACTATAACACGACGGGTTCGATCTGGTCGTGGAAGCTTGGCCTGACCAACGAGTTCTTCCCCGGGGTGAAGGGCCGCGTCACGCGTTCGCGCGATATCCGTTCGGCGAACCTGGCCGAATTGTATACCCAGTCGACGACGGGCTACAACACGCTGACCGATCCGAAGACCAACACCAGCGTCTATGTGTTGAACAATGGCGGCGGCAATCCCAATCTGCGGCCCGAAACCGCAGACACCTTTACCGCCGGTTTCGTCCTGTCGCCGCTGTCGCGCCTCAACCTGACGCTCGACTATTATGACATCCGCATCAAGGACGTGATCACGACGATCGCTGCGCAGGACCTGGTGACGCGCTGCTTCAACGGCAATCTCGACCTGTGCGCCAAGGTCGAGCGTGATGCCTCGGGTACGATCGTGCGCACCGTCGCGACCTTCATCAACCTTGCCGAATATCAGACCGATGGCGTCGACGCGGAACTGAGCTATGTCCTGCCGGTCAGCGCGGGCAACCTGACCTTCCGCCTGCTCGGCACCTGGGTTAGCCGCCTCAGCACCAACGACGGCGTCAGCAAGATCGACTATGTGAAGTCGCAGGGCTATTCGTTCGGCCTGGGCGTTCCCGAATGGCGCGTAAACGCCAGCATCGCCTATCAGGACGAGACGTTCGGCGCGCTGCTGCGGGCCCGCTATCTGTCGGCGGGCAATTACAACAGCACCGTCAACCTCGTGAACAACCACATCCCGGCCTATACCTATTTCGATCTTCAGTTGAACGCGCGCATCCCGGTGTCGAGTGGGCCGCAGCTTGAGCTTTATGCCAACGCGACCAACCTGTTCGACAAGGATCCGCCGGTCAGCGCACTCTACTCGCCCTATTACGACGTGGTCGGGCGTTACATCACCGTGGGCGCTCGCGTCCGCTTCTGACGTCAGCTCGCTGACGCCCCCGCCGCCGGCCGGTTCCCTTGCCGCGCCGGCGGCACTTTTTTGCCACCAGAGCGATTTCCAGTCAGATGAATTCATCTGACGACTCGGAAATCGCTGTGAAACAATAGCTTAGAGCGGCCGATCTGATCGCAAACCGCTCTATATCGCTTCGGGAGACGATCCATGATTGCGCGCCGCATCCTCGCCATCGCCCTGTCGACCTCCGCCACTGCCGCGCTGGCGGACGTGCCGAAGCCCGCCGCGATCGTGATCGACGGTCCGCCGCCGGTCACCGATGCGCTGGCGAACGATACGCGGCCCTATCTCGAAGCCCGCAAGGCGGTATTCCAGGGCTGGGATCCGGCCGATCGCTCGATGCTGGTCAAGACACGCTTTGGCGGCACCGACCAGTTGCATGCCGTCGCGGCGCCCCAGGCGATGCGGCGCCAGGTGAGTTTCGAGCAGGAACCCGTCCTTGCCGGCTTTCGTGCGCCGGGCAGGGACCGCACGCTGGTGATTCAGAAGGATGTCGGCGGCGGCGAATTCTATCAGCTCTATCGCCTCGAGAACGGCCGGCCGGTGCTGCTGACCGACGGCAAGAGCCGCAACTGGTTCGGTGCCTGGAGCCGGGATGGACGTCGGATCGGCTACATCTCCACGCGGCGCAATGGCGCCGACACCGATCTGTACGTCATGGATCCGCGCGATCCGAAGACCGATCGGCTGGTCGCGCAGGTCGACGGCGGCGGCTGGAGCATCACGGATTTCTCGGCGGACGGAAAGACCGCGCTGGTCCTCAACCGCAAGTCGATCAGCAACGCCATCGTCCATGAACTCGATCTCGCCACCGGCAAGCTCACGGTGATCGCGGGCGACAAGACGCCCGCATCCTATGTCGATCCGCGCTATGGACCCGACGGCACGATCTGGGTCGCCTCCAGCGTCTCGTCGGATTTCATCCAGCTCGGCAAGCTCGATCGCAAGGGGCGCTTCACGCCGGTCTCGAAGGAGCCGAGATGGGATGTCAGCGACTATGCGATCGCGCCGGACGGCAGCTTCATCGCCTATGCGATCAACGAAGCGGGCGTCAGCCGCCTGCGCGTGATGGATGTGGCGACCGGCAATGCCCGGCCCGTGACCGGATTGCCGGCCGGCGTGATCCCTTATGCCATCGGCTCCGCGATCGAGATCGCGCCCTGGGGTGCGATCGGGCTCAGCATGTCTTCGGCGCGCGTCGCGGGCGATGCCTTCTCGGTCGATCCGAAGACGCTGGCGGTCACGCGCTGGACGGAGAGCGAAATCGGCGGGCTCGATGCCGCGCGCAATATCGAACCCGAACTGGTCGAGGTGAAGAGCTTCGATGGCGAGATGGTCTCGGGCTTCCTCTATCGCCCCGATCCGGCGCGCTTCCCCGGCAAGCGACCGATGATCATGGATATCCATGGCGGACCGGAAGGGCAGGTGCGGCCCGATTATCGCGGGGCCGACAATTATCTGCTCAATGAACTGGGCATCGCATTGTTCTTCCCCAATGTCCGCGGCTCCTCGGGCTTCGGCAAGCGCTTCGTCAATCTCGACAATGGCCCGGACCTGCGCGAGAATTCGGTGAAGGATATCGGTGCGATCCTCGACGCGCTGGGCCGGGACGCTACGCTCGACGCCGGGCGCTTCGCGATCTCCGGCATGTCCTATGGCGGCTATATGTGCTATGCTTCCGCCGTCCACTATGGGGCGCGGATCAGAAGCGCGAGCTGCTATGTCGGCATCTCCAACTTCGTGACTTTCCTGGAAAGCACGCAATCCTATCGCCGCGACCTGCGCCGCGCCGAATATGGAGACGAGCGCGATCCGAAGCAGCGGGCGAAGCTGATCGCGATCTCGCCGCTCACCAGCGTCGACAGGATCAATATCCCGCTCCTCGTCGCGACCGGCGGCAACGATCCCCGCGTGCCCGCGTCCGAGGCAGAACAGATCATCGCGGCGATCCGGGGCAAGGGCGGCACCGCCTGGCATCTGCTCGCGCAGAATGAAGGCCATGGTTTCCACAAGAAGGACAATTCGGACTATTATTTCTGGACCTCGGTCCAGTTCTGGAAGCGGACCCTGCTCGGCGGCGCCGGCAAATGAACATCGCCCGCGCGCTTCTGGTCACGGCCGCCATCCTGTCGGTGGCCCCGCTGCAAGCGGCGCGCGGGCCGTCGCCCAAGGTGGCGGTGGATCACCACGTCCATGTTCATTCGCCCGCGATCCTGGCGTTCCTGCCAGCCTATTGCGCCAGCCCGGGCAGGACGAGCAAATGCGATCCGGAATTCGCCAATCCGCTGACGGTGGACGATCTGCTCGCGGCGATGGATGCGGCGGGGATCAAGCGCGCGCGGGTGATGTCGACCGGCTATCTCGCGGAAAGCCCGTTGATGTCGACCCCCGTGCCCGATCATGCGGAGATCCTGCGCGCCGCCAATGACTTCACTGTCGGCTTGGCCCGCGCCCATCCCGCCCGGCTGGAGGCCTATATCGGCGTCAATCCGGTGACCGAAACCGCCTTGCCCGAGATCGGCCGCTGGAAGGGCGACCGCCATGTCGCGGGCATCAAGCTCCATCTCGCCAATTCGCGCTTCGATTTTCACAAGGCCGAACATGTGTCGATGCTGGCCGGGATATTTCGCGCGGCGGCGTCAGCGCGGCTGCGCATCATGGTGCATATGCGCAACCAGGCGACCGGCTATGGCGCGGAGGAAGCGCGCATCTTCGTGCGGGACGTGCTGCCCGCCGCGCGCGGCGCGAGCGTCCAGATCGCACATGCGGCGGGCTGGGGCGGCGTCGATGCATCGACGCTGGCGGCGCTCGGCGTTTTCGCGGAGGCGTGCGAGCGCGACCGGTCGCTGTGCGGCCGCCTTTATTTCGACCTTGCCGCGATCAAGGTCGGCACCGTCGTGGAAGCGGACAAGACCACGTTGGTCGCGCTGATGCGGCGGATCGGGATCCGCCATTTTATTCCCGCTTCGGATTGGCCCTTCGCGCGCGATCTTTCGGCATATTATGCCGCGCTTCGCACGCTGCCGCTTTCAGATGGGGAGTGGCGCACGATCGCCCGCAACACCGCGCGCTGAGCCGGCGGACAAGAATCTTGTCGGATTCCGCCACCCGCATCGTCTAGGGGGTGAGTAGGGAGCGCGATGAGCCAACTGAGCGAAATGCTGCGACATGTCCGGGCTACTTTGCGACGTCGCGGCGTCGCGGAGCAGGATGCCGATGATCTGGTGCAGGAGGCGTTTCTGAAGGTCGAGCGCTATGAAAAGAAACATGCGGTGCGATCGCAGGAGGCGATGCTGGTCAAGGTGGCGGTGAATCTGTCGATCGACGAGGGACGTCGCGAACGCCGCGCGCCCTTCGCGGCCGCCAATGTCTTCAGCATCGCGGATGCCGCGCCCGATCCGGAACAGGTGCTGCAATCGCAGGCGCGGCTGAAACATGCCGCCGCCGGCCTGGAACGGCTACCCGAGCGCACGCGCCGTATTCTCTTGCGAAGACGGCTCGATGGCGCGAGCTATGCGACGATCGCCGCGGAAGAAGGGATGTCGGTCCCCGCCGTCGAGAAGCAGGTAGCGCGCGCGACGCTGGAGATGATGAACTGGATGGAAAAATGGTGATCCGCTCGAAGGATGAGCGCGCCCGGTTGAACGCGGAGGCATCGGCCTGGCTTGCCAGGCTGCACGGACCCGACGGCGCCAGGGCGGAAGCACCGCTTCAGGACTGGCTGCGCGGCGATCCCGCGCATCAGGAGGCGTTCGAACGCGCGACAGAATTGTGGGAATTGCTGCCGGGCGCGGTCGCCGTTGCCGATACGCGTGCGCGTGCGCCGCGACGTTTCATGCCGTTGGCGATCGCCGCGTCGCTGCTCGCGGTCGTCGTGATCGGCGCGATGACGGTGTATCTGAACCAAGCCCCGGTCTTCGATACGCGCACCGGCGAGCAGCGCAGCGCGACACTCGACGATGGCAGCCGCATCGCGCTCAATACCGACAGCCAGGTGACGGTGCGCTTCGATCGGGAAACGCGGCAGGTTTCGCTCGAACGGGGCGAAGTCTTGTTCGATGTGGCGCATGATGCGCAGCGCCCCTTCGTCGTGGTGGCGGGCGACGAACGGATCCGGGCGCTCGGCACAAGCTTCGTCGTCCGGCGCGATGGAGATCGCGTGCGCGTCACCTTGTTGCGCGGCAAGGTCGAGGTCACGCGCACGGGCACGCGTCCGCAATCGCTCGCGGTCCTGTCTCCAGGCGAGCGTGTGTCGGCCGTGGCGCAGGCGACGCCGGTGCTGGACCGGCCGGCGCTCGATGCGGTCACCGCGTGGCGCCGTGGCGAGATCCTGTTCCGTGATACCCCCTTGTCCGAGGCGGTGGCGGAGGTGAACCGCTATGGCCAGCAGCGCGTGGTGGTGAACGATGCGCGGCTTGCCGGCCTCCCGGTCTCGGGCGTCTTCGCGACCGATGAAGCGGCGGAATTCGCGGCGGCCGTCGCGCAGCTTCACGGTTTGCGGGTGCAACGTGACGGGGAGCTCTTGCTTTTGACGCTCTGAACCTGTCTCGGGATAGCGACGGCTGTTGCGATGCGCTGCCGCACAGATCGGGCGGAGCCATGGGACGGGAGGTGAATGGGTGAGCAGGGGAGGCAGGTTGATCTGGCCGTCCGCTGTCGCCTGTTTCGCGGCATCCGCCGTCACCGCCGAGGCTGCCCCCAAATTCCCGTTCTCGCTGCCGCGCCAGGCGCTTCCCCAGTCGCTCGAGACGGTCGGCACCGTCACGCGTTCGAACATCATCTTCACGCCCAGGGCCGCGAAGGGCCGTATCGCCCCACCGCTCAAGGGGAGCTACAGCGTCGCGGAGGCGTTGCGCCGGCTGCTCAAGGACTCGGGGCTGGCGTTCAGCGTCACAGCCGGCGGCTCTTATGTCATCTCCCAGCGCGCCGACATATCCGGCGGTGAGGAGGGGCCGGTGGATACGCCGGCGTCGACCGAACTCTACGAGGCCGCGCCGATCATCGTCACCGGCTCGCGCATCGATACGCCGGGCTTCGAAGCGCCCACCCCCACCCTGCATATGACCAGGGCGAACCTGGACATCGGCGCCCGGCCGAACGTCGCCGCCGCGCTCAACGATCTGCCGCAGTTCCGGGGCACGATCTCTCCGCAGACATCGGGCACCAACACCAGCGCGGGTGCGGCGCCGGTCGATCTGCGCGGCCTCGGGATCAACCGCACCCTGGTGCTGCTCGACGGGCGGCGCTTCTCGAGCGAGAATGATCTCAACACCGTGCCGACGGTGCTGATCAAGTCGGTCGACATCGTCACGGGCGGCGCGTCCGCCGCCTGGGGTTCGGGCGCGGTGGCGGGCGTCGTCAACATCGTCCTCGACGAGGATCTGGACGGGCTCAGGCTGGGCGGACAGGCGGGCATATCCTCACGCAGCGACGCCGCCGAACATCGTTTCGAAGGGGCGTTCGGGAGCGGCTTCGCGGATGGACGCGGCCATCTCACAGTGGGCGCCGAATATCTGGACAATCAGGGCGTCGTCCCGAAGGCGTCGCGCCCGACGGTGGGGCGCTGGTCGACGGTGGCGGCGGGGAACGGCAATTTCATGCTCACGCCAGACGTGGGCTTCGCGAACGCCGCGCACGGCGGGCTGATCCTGAGTGGTGTGCTCACCGGCAAGGCCTTCAACCCGGACGGATCGTTGCGCGACTTTCGCTACGGCACCGTGATCGGCAACGACATGGTCGGCGGGGAGGGACCGTCGAACGACGATCTCAGCCCGCTCGTGACGCCCCAGCGCCGTTACAGCGCGCTCGGCCGCCTGAGTTTCGCGGTCAGCGACGCCCTGAGGATAACCGCTGAACTGCGCCATTCGCGGATGTGGAACGACTATATCTGGTTCGGCGATCACAATCGCGGCAACATCACCATCTCCGCCGACAATGCGTTTCTGTCCCCCACCATCGCCGCACAACTGCTCGCGGCGGGCGAAACGAGCTTCCGCATGGGGCGGTTCAATTCCGACTTTCCCTTTCCCCGCATCGATTTCGCGCGTTCGACGACACAGGCGACGATCGCGCTCGATGGGAAGATCGGCGGCCATTGGCGCTGGAGCGGCTATTACAGCCGTGGCGAATATCACAATGACATCGACACGCCGGGCTTCATCCTCGCCACCAATTTCAACCAGGCCGTCGATGCGGTGCGCGATCCGGTGACCGGCCGGCCGGTCTGCCGGGTCACGCTCACCGATCCGTCCAGCGCCTGCGTGCCGATCAATCTGTTCGGCGAAGGCGCGCCCTCATCCGAGGCGCTCGCCTATGTCACGGGCACGCCGATGCAGCGGGCGACCACCAGGCTTGACGTCGGCGGCTTCAGCCTGCGCGGGGAGCCGTTCAGCCTCTGGGCCGGCCCGGTTTCGATCGCGGCGGGCATCGAGGCGCGCCGGGAGGCGATCCGGCAGACGGTCGGCGCGCTCGATCTGGCCAAGGCCTTCCGGACCTTCAATTTCGCCCCGATCGCGGGTGGCTTCACGGTCAAGGAGGCGTTCGGCGAAATCCTGGTGCCGGTGGCACGCGACCTGCCGCTCCTCCGGAGATTCGAGCTCAACGCGGCGGTGCGCCTGTCGGATTACGACACCACCGGATCGATCTGGTCATGGAAGCTTGGCGCCACCAACGAATTCTTTCCCGGATTCCGCGCCCGTTTCACGCGTTCGCGCGATATCCGGTCGGCCAATCTGGCCGAACTCTACACCCAGCTCCAGACCGGCTACAACACGATCATAGACCCGCTGAAGGGCGTCAACGTCTATGTGCTCAGCTATAGCGGCGGCAATCCAAACCTTCAGCCGGAGACCGCGAGCACGCTGACCGCCGGTTTCGTCTATGCGCCGCCGGCGATCCCTGGTTTTCACCTGTCGCTGGATTATTACCGCATCCGGATCGACGATGTCATCACGACGGTGCCAGCGCAGGATCTGGTCGTCCGTTGCTTCAACGGCAATCAGGCGTTGTGCGGACATGTCGAGCGCGATGCTGACGGCAATATCCTCTACACCACCTCATCCTATCTGAACCTTTCCCAATATCGGACCCGTGGGATCGATGCCGAACTGTTGCAGAGGCTGAAGCTCGACCGGATCTCCAACCTGCCAGGCGAGATCAGTTTCCGGCTGCTGGCAAGCTGGGTGGACAGCCTGACCACCGACGATGGCGTCAGCGCGATCGAATATGTCGGTTCGCAGGGGAATTCGTTCAGCTTCGGCGTTCCGCGATGGCGGGTGAACGCGAGCATCGGTTATGACAGCGACGATTTCGGCGGGCAGCTCCGCCTGCGTCATATTTCGTCGGGCAATTACAATTCGACGGTGAAGCTGCTCAATAACCGTATCCCGGCCTATAATTATGTCGATCTGCTGGCCCGTGCGCATATCCCGGCCGGACCGGACACGAAGATGGAAATCTACGCCAGCGTCACCAACGTCTTCGACAAACAGGCGCCGAACGGCTCGCTCTATTCACCCTTCTACGATGTCGTCGGACGGTATTTCTCGCTGGGGGCGAGGCTGGGTTTCTGAAGCGCCGGCGGCATCCGGAGATGCCGCCAGTCGCGATGGTTTCAGCCGAGATCGCCGATCACCGACTTGATTTCCATGAACTCGGCCAGGCCGAACTTGCCGTATTCGCGGCCGTTGCCCGACTGTTTGTAGCCGCCGAACGCGACATTGGGATCGGGATTGCCCGCGTTCACATAGACCATGCCGGCGCGCAGGCGGGGGACGAAGGCGCGGGCCTTGGCCGGATCGCCCGATACGACCGCGGACAGGCCGTAATTGGTGTCGTTGGCGATGCGGATCGCGTCCTCGTCATCCTCATAGGGAATGATGGTGACGACGGGGCCGAAAATCTCCTCGCGCGCGATCGTCATGTCGTTGCTGACATTGGCGAACAGCGTGGGGCGAACGAAATAGCCGCGCTCGACGCCGTCGGGGCGGCCGGGGCCGCCGGTGACCAGGGTCGCGCCCTCCGACAATCCCTGCTGGATCAGGCCCTGGATCTTGTCGAACTGCGCCTTGTTGACGACGGGCCCGATATGGCGGCCTTCCGCCTGCGGATCGCCGGTCGCGGTGCGGGCGAGCGCGGCCTTCGCCACTTCCACCGCCTCGTCATGCTGGGATTTGTGGACGAGCATGCGCGCAGGCGCGATGCAGCTTTGCCCCGAATTGAGCATCACGCTCATCAGGCCGGCGGGCACGGCCTTGTCGAGCGGCGCGCCTTCCAGGATGATGTTGGGGGATTTTCCGCCCAGTTCCTGGTGCACGCGCTTGACGGTGTCGGCCGCCGCCTTGGCGACCATGATGCCCGCGCGTGTCGATCCGGTGAAGCTCACCATGTCGATGCCGGGATGTTCGGAAAGCGCGGTGCCGACAGTCGGTCCGTCGCCCTGGATCAGGTTGAACACGCCTGCCGGCACGCCTGCCGCGTCCATCACCTCGGCGAAGATCGCGGCGCAGGAGGGGGCTTCCTCAGACGGTTTCAGGATCATCGTGTTGCCGGCCGCCAGCGCGGGCGCGACCTTGGCCGCGATCTGGTTCATCGGCCAGTTCCACGGCGTGATCAGCGCGACCACGCCGATCGGTTCGTGCACCACCTTGTTGCCGCCGATCGTCTCTTCGAACTCGAAGGCCTTGAGCGCGGCGATCGCCGCCATGAAATGGCCGATGCCCGATCCGACCTGCGCGGTTTGCGCCATCGAGATCGGACAACCCATTTCGGTCGCGATCGCGCGCGCGATGTCGGCGGCGCGCGCCTTGTATTCGGCCAGGATGCGTTCAAGCAAAGCGACGCGCTCGTCGACGCTGGTGCGCGAGAATCCGTCAAAGGCACGGCGCGCGGCCGCCACGGCCTTGTCCACGTCCGCGCGGCTCCCCAGCGTGATCTCGGTGCAGGGTTCCTCGGTGGCCGGATCGATCACCAGATGGCGCGTGCCGCCTTCGCTCGCGACCCATTTCCCGTCGATATACTGGTTGAGATAGCTCTGCATGCCTCGTCCTTTCGCCGCGCGTTTCCGGGTTCCGGCATGAGATGGCGCTTCGACGGGCAAAAGAAAACCCCGGAAGCGCGTGGCTTCCGGGGTCTTTTCAGCTTGACGCTACGGAAAGCGTCAGCCGCTATAGTACATGTCGTATTCGACCGGGCTCGGGGTCATCTCCCAGCGGGCGACGTCCTCGTACTTAAGCTCGATATAGGCCTCGATCTGGTCCCTGGTGAACACGTCGCCCTTCAGCAGGAAGTCCATGTCCGCGCTCAGCGACTCCAGCGCCTCGCGCAGAGACGCGCAGACGGTGGGCACTTCGGCCAGTTCCTCGGGCGGCAGGTCGTACAGATTCTTGTCCATCGGATCGCCCGGGTGGATCTTGTTCTGGATGCCGTCCAGGCCGGCCATCAGCAGCGCCGCATAGCAGAGATACGGATTGGCCAGCGCGTCGGGGAAACGGAATTCGACGCGCTTCGCCTTGCTGCCGGTGCCGTAGGGGATGCGGCACGAGGCGGAGCGGTTGCGGCTCGAATAGGCGAGCAGCACAGGCGCCTCATAACCGGGCACCAGGCGCTTGTAGCTGTTGGTGGTCGGGTTGGTGAAGGCGTTGAGCGCCTTGGCGTGCTTGATGACGCCGCCGATGAAGTACAGGCACATGTCGCTGAGGCCGGCATAGCCGTCGCCCGCGAACAGGGGCTTGCCCTTTTCCCAGATCGAGATGTGGGTGTGCATCCCCGATCCGTTGTCTTCCTTGATCGGCTTCGGCATGAACGTCGCGGTCTTGCCATAGGCATTGGCGACCATGTGGACGACGTACTTGTAGATCTGCATGCGGTCGGCCGTGGTGACCAGCGTGCCGAAGGTCAGGCCCAACTCGTGCTGCGCCGCCGCCACTTCATGGTGGTGCTTGTCGCAGGGCAGGCCCATCTCAAGCATGGTCGAAACCATCTCGCCGCGGATGTCGACCGCCGAGTCCACCGGCGCGACGGGGAAATAGCCGCCCTTGGCGCGCGGGCGATGGGCCAGGTTGCCGGCCTCGTACTTGGTGCCGCTGTTGGTCGGCAGCTCGATGTCGTCGATCTTGTAATAGCTGGTGTTGTAGCCATTCTCGAAACGAACGTCGTCGAACATGAAGAATTCGGCCTCGGGGCCGACATAGACGGTATCGCCGATCCCGATCGACTTCACATAGGCTTCGGCGCGCTTGGCGGTCGAACGCGGATCGCGCGTATAGAGCTCGCCTGTGCCCGGCTCGACGACGTCACAGAACAGGATCAGCATCGGCGTGGCCGAGAAGGGATCGACATAGACGGCGTCGAGATCGGGCTTCAGGATCATGTCCGACTCGTTGATCGCCTTCCAGCCTTCGATCGACGATCCGTCGAACATCAGGCCGTCGGTCAGTTCGTCCTCGCCGATCGCGCCGGCGACCATGGTCAGGTGCTGCCACTTGCCCTTGGGGTCCGTGAAGCGCAGGTCGATCCATTCGATCTCCTGATCCTTCACCATCTTCAAAATCGTCGCGGCGTCGTTGGCCATGTCCTTAATCACCTTCCTGCAAAGCATGTCGGGGCCGGCACGGCGCCGGTAGCCCATTTGACGTTCGGCATTGATCAGATTGCGTCGCCGTCCCGTTCGCCGGTCCGGATGCGCAGCGCGGTCTCGACCGGGATCACGAAGATCTTGCCGTCGCCGATCCGGCCCGTCTGGGCGGCGGATGCGATGGCTTCGACCACACGATCGGCCAGCGAATCCTCGACGACGACCTCCAGCTTCACCTTGGGCAGGAAATCGACGACATATTCCGCCCCGCGATAAAGTTCGGTGTGCCCTTTCTGGCGCCCGAATCCCTTCGCCTCGGTGACGGTGATGCCCGACACGCCGACTTCGTGAAGCGCTTCCTTCACCTCATCGAGCTTGAACGGCTTGATGATCGCTTCGATCTTCTTCATCGGCGCTCCCCGACCTCCCCAATGCTGAACGCAACGCGCGTCTTTCAATAACCGTGCCAATCGGCGATTCGCTCGCCTTGGCCGCATAGCCTATGTCGCACCGCACAATCGCTGCTGCAATATGCAGCATGTCTGCAATATTGCCCAAATTTTGGGCAGGGCTTGCGGATCGTGTCGTGTGCGTCGATCTTTCCGACATGCATGCCCATTGGATCAGCCCTGAAGGCATTCCCGCCGCGACCGTCGCGCAGCGCGAAATCGCGGCGGCGGCGGAGCGTGTTGACCGGATCGGCCCGATCCGGCGCATCGCCGGTGTTGATACGTCGATGAAATGGCGCGACAGCCGCGGCCCGATCCATGCCGCGGTCGCGCCCATGGCCTGGCCGCCTGCCGATCCCATCGCGCCGGCCTGCGCCACGCTGGTGCCCGATATCCCCTATGTTCCCGGCTATCTCGGCTTTCGCGAATGCCCCGCGCTGATCGCGGCATGGGAACGGCTGCCGGACAAGCCCGATCTGGTGCTGGTCGATGGTCACGGCATATCGCATCCGCGCCGCTGCGGCATCGCGACGCATCTGGGCGTGCTGCTCGACGTGCCGACGATCGGTTGCGCCAAGACGATCCTGTGCGGCCGCGTGGAGGGCGAGCTGGGTGAGGCACCTGGCAACCGGGCGCCGCTGGTCGATCGTGGCGAGGTGGTGGGCATGGCGTTGCGCATGCGGGCAAGGGCGCTGCCCATCTATGTCAGCACCGGCCACCGCGTTTCGCTCGATACCGCGATCGACTGGGTGTTGCGGTTGAGTGACGGCCGCCGCCTGCCGCTGCCGATCCGCATGGCGCATGACGCGGCCAATGCGGCGCGGCGCGGCGGCATGGATCAATAGGGCGGGCGATGCAGCCCCTTCGGGCTTTCGGTGAAGATCTCGCAGCCGGTTTCGGTGATACCGATCGAATGTTCGAACTGCGCCGACAGTGTCTTGTCACGCGTCACCGCCGTCCAGCCATCGTCGAGCATCTTCACCGAGGGCTTGCCGATATTGATCATCGGCTCGATCGTGAAGAACATGCCGGGGCGCAATTCGGGGCCGGTGCCGGGGCGGCCGGCATGGACCACCTCGGGCGCGTCGTGGAACAGCTGGCCCACGCCGTGGCCGCAGAAATCGCGGACCACGCCATAGCGGTATTTCTCGGCATGGCTCTGGATGACATGCGCGATGTCGCCCATCCGGTTGCCCGGCCTGGCCTGGTCGATTCCCAGCATCAGGCATTCATAGGTGACGTCGACAAGCCGCTTTGCCTTGATCGGCACGTCGCCGACCAGGAACATGCGGCTCGTGTCGCCATGCCAGCCGTCGACGATCGGGGTCACGTCGATATTGACGATATCGCCGTCGCGCAGCGCCCGGTCTCCCGGAATGCCATGGCAGATCACATGGTTGATCGATGTGCAGCAGCTATGCGTATAGCCACGATAATTGAGCGTCGCGGGAATGCCGCCGCCGCGCAGCGTATGTTCGCGCACGATATCGTCGATCTCGCCGGTGGTGACGCCGGGCACGACATGCGGCACCAGCGCGTCGAGGATTTCCGCGGCGAGCCGGCCCGCCTTGCGCATGCCTTCGAAGCCCGCCGGGCCATGCAGCTTGATCGCTCCGTTGCGCGAGAGCGTGCCGAGATCCTCGGCCATCACATATTCGGTCATGGGGGAGATATAGCGCGCCAGCCGCTCGAAAACAACGAAGACGGTTGTATCCCCGATCGGGTTGAATTAACTTAGTCCGGTGACTTAGTTCAATGGATGAATGGTTATGATCGTGAATGTCCATGAGGCGAAAACGCATTTGTCGCGATTGCTCGACATGGTTCGCGCCGGACAGGAAATCGTTCTGGCAAAGGCAGGCAAGCCTTATGCACGCCTCGTTCCGATCGAGGGCAAGCCGATCGTGCGCAAGCCAGGCGGGCTGAATCTCACTATCCCTGCCGGCGCCTTTTTCGATCCTTTGCCGGATGAAGAACTCGATGCCTGGGAGGGGCGATGAAGCTCCTGCTCGATACCCATGCCATACTCTGGTGGTGGTCCGACGATCCGGCGTTGCCGCCAAGCGCGCGCGCCGTAATCGAGGATGCCGGCAATGAGATTTTCGTGAGCGCGGCGAGCGCGTGGGAGGTGGCAACCAAATTCAGATTGGGCAAATTGCCTGGATATGAAGAGGCGATCGGCCAATATGATGCGTTGATGGTCGCCAACGGCTTTCACCATCTTCCGATCAGTGAGAAACACGCGATCGGTGCCGGCAGCTTTCCGCAACCGCATCGCGATCCGTTCGATCGCATGATCGCCGCACAGGCGCATATCGAAGGTATGGCGGTCGTCAGTCGCGATCCGGCGCTCGCGGAATTTGGCTGTCGACTGCTCTGGTAGCTCTTTCGTGCAAGCCGATCAGGCTCTAAGGGCAAGGCCATGAGCGACGAACGGATCTGGACCGCGGGGCTGTGCGTGATCGGGGACGAGATCCTTTCCGGCCGCACGCAGGACAAGAATGTCGCGCAGATCGGGCTATGGCTCAATCTCCAGGGCATCCGCCTGGCGGAAGTGCGCGTCGTCGCCGATCGCGAGGATGCGATCGTCGAGGCGGTGAATCAACTGCGCGCCCGCAACGATTATCTGTTCACCACCGGCGGGATCGGGCCGACGCATGACGACATCACCGTCGATGCGATCGCCGCCGCGCTCGGGGTCGGCGTGGTCATCCACCCGCGCGCCCGCGCCGCGCTGGAGGCCTATTACGAAACGCGCGGCGGGCTGACCGATGCGCGCCTGCGCATGGCGCGCGTGCCCGACGGCGCCGATCTGATCGAGAATCGCACCTCGGGCGCGCCGGGCATCCGGGTCGGCAATATCTTCATCATGGCCGGCGTGCCCGCCATTACCGCCGGCATGCTCGACGCGCTGACCGGCACGATCGAAGGTGGCCGCCCGCTATTGTCGCATGTCGTCGGGTGCTGGGTCGCCGAAAGCGAGATCGCCGACATGCTGGGCGCGACGGAGCGTGCGCATCCCGGTTGCCAGATCGGCAGCTATCCTTTTTTCCGGGAAGGGCGCACCGGATCCAATTTCGTGATCCGTTCGACCGATCCCGCTTCGCTGGCCGCCTGTGCCGGCGCCTTGACCGTCGCGCTGGCCGCGCTGGGGCGCGAGCCCGTCGATGGCGGTATCTGACCACATATTCTTGCAGGACTGACCGCATGACCGCCCAGATCGATCCGTTCCACGCCATGACGATCAGCACGCTCGCGCACCGCATGATCGCGGAGGGGCGTTCGGTGATCCATATGGAATTCGGCCAGCCCTCCACCGGCGCGCCGGCCAAGGCGATCGCGGTCGCGCATCATGTGCTCGATACCGACGGCATGGGCTATTGGGAGAATCCGGCGCTCAAGGAACGGATCGCGCGCCATTATCTCGAAACCTATGGCGTCACCATCGATCCCGCGCAGTTGATCCTCACCTGCGGCGCGTCGCCTGCCTTCGTGCTGGCGCTGAGCTGCGCCTTCGCGCCCGGTGCGCGGGTCGCGCTCGCCCGGCCCGGCTATGTCGCCTATCGTAACACGCTGAAGGCGATGCACATGGTGCCGCTGGAGATTTCCTGCGGCGCGGAAGAGCGTTTCCAGCTCTCCGCCGCCGCCATCGCCGCGATCGAACCCGCGCCCGACGGCGTGATCGTCGCGAGCCCGGCCAATCCGACCGGCACGATCATCCCCGAGGACGAGATGCGCGCGATCGTCGAGGTCTGCCGCGCGCGCGGCATCCGCATCATCTCCGACGAGATCTATCACGGGCTCACTTATGTCGGCCAGGCGCGCTCGATGCTGCAGGACGAGCCCGAGGCGCTGATCGTCAACAGCTTCTCCAAATATTTCAGCATGGCCGGCTGGCGGCTCGGATGGCTGGTGGTGCCGCCCGCGCTGATCGCGGCGGCGCGCGCGCGGATGAGCAACCTGTTCCTGACGCCGCCCTCGCTCAGCCAGCATGCCGGGCTTGCCGCCTTCGATTGCCGCGACGAGCTGGAAGGGCATATCGAGACCTATCGCCGCAATCGCGACCTGATGCTCGCGGCGCTGCCCGCGCTCGGCCTTACCAGCATCGCGCCGCCCGACGGCGCCTTCTACATCTATGCCGATATCGGCCACCTGACCGACGACAGCCTGGCCTTCTGCACGAAGCTGCTGGAGGACACGGGGGTCGCGACCGCGCCGGGCGTCGATTTCGATCCCGTAGAAGGCAACCGCTTCATGCGCTTCAGCTTCGCGGTTTCCACCGATCGCGTCGAGGATGCGATCGCGCGCATGATCCCTTGGTTCGCGGAACAGGGCGCGCGGGTGGCGGAGGCTCAGCCGGCCTGATCGCCGCGCCGGAGCCCCACGATCGGGCGACTGAGCAATCCCCCGTCGACGGGCAGCGCCGCGCCGTTGACATAGGAAGACATGCCGCTTGCCAGGAACAGGATCGTGTGTGCGATCTCGCCCGGTTGGGCGAAGCGGCCTTCGGGAATCTGCTCGATCCAGGCCTGGCGATAGGCGGGCGCCATGCCGGCGGTCATCGGCGTTTCCGCCATGCCGGGCATCACGCAATTACAGCGCAGCCGGATGCTGGAGAGGGCGGCGGCGGCCGCGACGCTCCTCGTCAGTTGCGCCACCGCCGCCTTGGACGCGCCATAGGCGCCGAGTGCGGGGCTCGGGGCCTCAGCCGCGCTCGACGCGATGTTGACGATCGCGCCCGGTCGATCACGGCCCATATGGCGCAACGCCGCCTGGCAGCCGAGCAATGTGCCCTCGACATTGACGGCGAAGACGCGGCGCCAGTGATCGAGCGAAACCGTTTCGACGCCGGGCCTGTCGCCGGCGCCCGCCGATGCGATGCCCGCCGCGTTGATGAGGATGTCGAGCCCGCCATTCTCGCGGCCGATCGTGCCGAATGCCGCATCCCAGGCGGCTGGGTCGGTCACATCCAGTGCGAGTTCGGCGGCTCCGGGCAGATCGCCGCGCCGGACCGTCGCCCCCTCGGCCTCGAACAGCGCCGCCGTCGCGGCCCCGATGCCGGATGCCGCGCCGGTGACGAGGGCTATCCGTCCAGCGAGCAGCGCCATCGGTTCAGGCACGCGCGGCAACCGGGTCATCGGGCGCGGCGTCGTCGCGCTCGATGCGTGTCGGATTGGGCAATGTCATCAGGATCACCGCGCCGGCCACCGTGCCGACGGTGGAGACGATTAGCGCCGTCGCATAGCCGCCGCCCATACCCGCGACCTTGCTGATCAGGACGGGGCTCGCCCCGGCTGAAGTGATCAGGCAGGCATAGGCCAGCGCATAGAGCCGGCCGAAACTCTCCAGCCCGAAATAGCGCGAGATGAAATAGGCCATGATGTCGAGCTCCGCGCCGATGGTGAGCCCGATGCCGAGCGCGGCGATGCCGACCAGGATCGGATCGGACTGGAGCAGCAGCACGCAACTGAGGCCGGAGATCATGAAGGCGACCGCCGCCACCCATTGCGGCGGGAAATGATCGAGCGCCCAGCCCGATCCCATGCGCCCAACCAACACCGCGACGCCGATCAGCGACTGGATCTGGGCTGCGCCCTCGGGCGAGAAGCCGCGCTCGCGCAGGAGCGTGATCATGTGGAGGAGGTAGCCGCCGCTGAAGAAGGCGGGGGCGAGGAAACCGAGCAGCATCATCCAGAACAGCGGACGGCGCAGCGCGGAGAAGTTTCCGGTCTTGAGCGAAGAACGCGCACTCTCGCCATGTGCGGCGCCGTCGCTGCGGATCAGCAGCACGCCGGCCCCCCCGAGCAGCAGCACCAGCCCGGCCATCACCAGATAGCCGCCACGCCAGCCGAACTGGTCGATCACCCAGGTCGCCCAGATCGGGCCGGTGATCGCCATGATGCCCAGCCCGCTGATCATCAGCCCCAGCGCCAGGCCGCGCGATCGGTCGAACCGCGTCGTCACCATGCGCGCGAAGCCGGGCGGCGTGGTGCCGACGCCCAATATCGCGAGCAGCAATATGCCGGCGGCATAGAAGCCGAAATCGGCGGGGATCAGCCCGAGCAGCGCGAAGGCCAGGGCTTCGCCGATCACCGCGATCGAGACGATGCGCAGCGCGCCATAACGATCCATCAGCACGCCGGCGAAGGGCGCGCAGATCGCGACGCTGGCCGACAGGATTAGCGTCGCGAGCGACATCTGGTCGCGCGTGAAGCCGGCATCGGTGGTCAGCGCATGGACGAACGCGCCGCTGGTATAGGCGTGCAGGCCGATCGTGCCGATCGAAGCGGCGATGGTGCATCCCGCCAGCGTACGCCAATGCTGCCGGAATTCCTGCGACCCCGCCATCCTGTTCTCCTTTCTCGCGCCGTCAGAATTTGAAGGCGGCCGATGCGCCGATCACGCGCGGCTTGTTCAGGCCCACTTGCGGGTAACTGAACGTCACCGCCGCCGTGTTGATGATGCGGGCATTGGCCAGATTGGTCCCGAAGATCGAGAATGACCAGCGTTCGTCGTTCGGTTTCACCGTCAGCCGTGCGCCGATCTCGCCATTGGCCGGATCCTGCCATGGCTGCGCGGTCTGGTCGGTGAAGAAGAAATAGATGCGGTCGCGCCAGCGATAATTGGCCTCGGCGGTCAGCATCAGGTCCCCGCCCAGCGCGAAATCCTGTTCGGCCTGCACGAAGAACTGCCAGTCGGGCGTGCGCGGCAGCTTGTTGCCCGTCGCGTCGACCGGGCGATCGAGCGTGTCGCGCGCCGTCGGGAAGCTGGTGAACTTGGCGTCGGTATAGGCAAGATTGCCGGTCAGCCGCGTCATCGGGCCGGGGCGGGCGACCAGTTCCAGTTCGATGCCCTTGATTCGTGCTTCCGCCGCGTTGGTGATGATCGCGCCGCCGGTCGGCACGCCCGCGCGAAGCTGAAGGTTCGAATAGTCCGACAGGAAGGCCGCGAAGGAGAAGTTGAGCGCCCGGTCGAGCAGGCTGCCCTTGGCGCCTACCTCCCAGCTCTTGTTGACTTCCGGTTGGTAGGACGGCTGCACCGCGAACGGGTTGTAGCCGCCGGCGCGGAAGCCACGGCCATAGCCGGCGAAGAACATCAGGTCGCGCGAGGGCTGGTACACGAGCTTCGCGCGATAGGATGTGTCGGTCCACGTCTCGCTGGGCGGCGCATAGATCGTCGTGGTCGTCACCTTGGTGTCGAGATTGGTCGGCTGGATGATCGCATCGAGCGTCTTCTTGTCGTGCGTGTAGCGGATGCCGCCGATGATCGAGAGTTGCTCGGTCACGCGGAAGGTGGCGTCGGCAAAGGCGGCATAGGATGTGGTGTCGAGATCGCCGCGATATTTGGTGACGGTATTGGTCGGCAGCGAGAAGCGCAGATTGTAGATATCGTCGTCGTAGAACTGGTTCTCGTCGAAGAAATACAGGCCGAGTATCCACGAGAGGCGCTGCTTGTCGGACGATTGCAGGCGGAGTTCCTGGCTGAACTGGCTGCTGCGCGCGTCGTTGTGGTTATAGCCCATGCGCGCGGTGGCGAGCCCGTCGGAATCGTTGGTCCCTTCGACCAGCGCGCGGCGCCAGCCGGTGACCGAGACGAGGTCCACGCCGCCGAACGAATATTGCAGCTTCGCCGAGAACCCGCCGGTGCGCACCGTCGTATCGGTGCCCGGATCGAGCGCGATGATGTCGTCCTTGAAGATCGCCTTGCGATCGGCGGGCAGCAGGGGGGCATTCGGTGTCGCGGTGCCCGCCGGCACCAGCGCGCCTGTCGGCAAGGTGCTGAAATTGGTGTTGGCGTAGCGGAAGATCGCGGGCTGGTTGTTGGTCCAGCTATAGTCGCCGACGATGCGCGCATCGAAATCGCCGGATTCATAGGTGAGGACAAGGCGCGACTGCACGCTTTCCGCTCCGCCGATATGCTTGTCTGTGACGGGATTATAGGCCCAGCCGCGATCATTGACATATCCGGCCGCAAGGCGGGCGGCGAAGCCACCGCCAAGCGCGCCCGATACCGCGCCCTGCGCGCGGAATTCCATGGGGTCGGCGATGCTGGCGTTGACATAGCCGCTGAGCGCGTCGGTCGGATCGGCGCTGCGGATCAGGATCGCGCCGGCGGTCGCGTTGCGGCCCTGCAAGGTGCCCTGCGGCCCGCGCACGATCTCGATGCCGCCAAGGTCGAGCAGGTCGGACATGCCGACCGTCACGCCGCGCGCGATATAGATGTCGTCGACATAGACGGCGACCGGCTCGTCACCGGTGTTGAGCGCGAGGCCCGTCGCGCCGCGCAAGGTGATATAGGTGCGGCCGCCGCCGGAATTGCCGTGGAAGAAGACGCCCGGCACCACACCCTGGAGCTCGGCGAAATTGCGCGCGTTGGTGCTTTCGAGCAGCTCGGGATTGACCACGGTGATCGAGATCGGAACGTCCTGAAGGCGTTCGGAGCGCTTCTGCGCGGTCACGACGATCTCGGCCTCGCGCGGTGCGTTCTCGTCGGCCGGCCGGTCCTGCGCCAGCGCGGGCGCGGCCGCGAACCCGATCGCCAGTGCCGAGGCGGCGCCGATCATCCGGCTGCGCGTCGTCGTGACTTGAAGTGCCATCTTCCCCTCCATGCGTCGCTTTATTTGATCGTGCTTTTGGACAGGGGCGGGAGTGGACAAAAGTGAAACTTGTGCGCGGAGCAATAATCTGAGGTTATCGATGGTTGCCGAAGGCTCCACTTCCTCTCATTATTCGCATGGCTGAAACGAGGGGCGGGAGGATAGGATGGATCTGAGATTGCTGCGCTATTTCATGGCATGCGTCGAGAACAAGACGATGCACGCCGCCGCCGAAGCCGTGCATGTCTCGCAGCCCGCGCTGAGCAAGGCGATCCACAGCCTGGAGGCGCAACTGGGTGTGCCGCTGCTTGATCGGCGGCCACGCGGCGTCGAGCCGACGCGCTTCGGCGAGACGCTGTTCCGCTATGCCAAGCTGATCGACAGCGAGGTGCGCCGCGCCGTGGCGGAGATCGACGCGATGCGCGGCCTGACGCGCGGCACGATCGTGATCGGCGTGATCCCGACGATGAGTACGGTGATGGCCGATGTCGCCCGCACGGTGATGGCGACATTGCCCGGTTTGCGGCTGAAGCTGAAGATCGCCTTCTCCGCCGAACTGACCGCGGCGTTGCTCGATGGCGAGCTGGATACCGCCCTGCTGCTGCTGCCGGCGAACAATGATCCGCTCGGCCTCGCCTTCGAGCCCCTGGTCCAGACCGGGCCGCGCGTGGCGACCCGGCCCGGCCATCCGCTGGTCGGGCGCAAGGATCTTTCGCTGGCCGATCTCGCCGCCTTCCCTTGGCTGATCCCCGATTATCCGCCGTCGCATCGCGAGATCATCAATCGCGCCTTTCTCGACGCCGGGGTGCCGCCGCCGCAGAGCGCGATCGACGTCAGCACCGTGATCCTGTTCGATTCGGTGGTACAGGACAGCGATCTCATCACCGTTGTGCCGTCCACCCTGCTCAGCACCCGTCCGACCAACCTGACCGCGCTGGAGGTGGATTTCGCCTTTCCGCCCGAACAGGTGGGGCTCGCCTATCGCCAGCACAGCTCTTTGCTGCCCGGCGCGCGCGCCGTCATGCAACTGATCCGCGACGCCTGCGCGGCGCTTCCAGGGGCGGTTTTGTCCGTGCGATAATTTCTGGTTATCGAAATTGGCCTCAACGGTCTTTGTCCCTTAAGTCGCGCACCGATAGCCCTCGCCGAAACGGCATCGTCGATCGGGACGATACGGCAGGGGTTGATCGACGGGCATGACGAGTTCCGACGTGTACGACATCGCGATCATCGGCATGGGGCCGGTGGGGGCGGCCGCCGCGAACCTCGCGGGGCAGGCGGGGCTCCGCACACTCGTGATCGAGCGCGGCGACGCACCCTATCGTCAGCCGCGCGCGATCGTGTTCGATGCGGAGGTGATGCGAATCTTCGCGTCGGTCGGGCTGGCGGAGCGCATCGCGGCGGTGACGCGGCCGCTGGGTGGCTCGGTTTATCTCGGCGCCGATCTTCAGCCCATCCGCAAATTTCGCGCGCCACCGCCCGTCGATCCGCTGGCCTGGCATCCGAGCAACCTGTTCTATCAGCCTGAGCTCGAAGCGCTTTTGCGCGAGGGGCTCGATCGCTTCGCGTATGTCGACGTTCGCACCGGACATGATGTCGTGGCGATTGAGGATGGCGCGATCCGGATGCGCGGTCCGGACGGAGACGAGGCGACCGCGCGTGCGCGCTTCATCCTGGCGTGCGACGGCGCGAGCAGCACGGTGCGCAAGAGCCTGGGTATCCCACTCGACGATATCGGGTTCGAGGAACGCTGGCTGGTGGTCGATACGCTTGTCGACGGGCCGATGCGCTGGCCCGAAAGCCACGGCATTCCGACCGAGGTGCGCGACGGCCGGTTCTCGCTGATGGTCTGCGATCCGGCGCGGCCGGCCACGCTGATCCCGGGGGCGGGGCGCCATCGCCGCTGGGAATATATGCTGCTGGACGGCGAGAGCGACGACCAGGCGGTGTCCGATGCCTGGCTGCGCGGCCGGATCGGCGACTGGATAGATCCCGACGACGTCGAGATCGTGCGGGCGGCGGTTTACCGTTTCCGGGCGTTGCTCGCCGCGCGCTGGCGTGTCGGCAATGTTTTCCTGCTGGGTGACGCCGCCCACCAGACCCCGCCTTTCTATGGCCAGGGCATGTGCCATGGCATCCGCGACGCGGCGCAACTGGTCTGGCGGCTGACGCTGGTGCTGCGCGGCGCGGCCGGCGATGCGCTGCTCGACAGCTACCAGCCCGAACGCGAGCCGCACGTCCGCGCGATCATTTCCGCATCGGTCGCCGCCGGAGCGGCGGTCTGCACGCGCGATCCCGAAGAGGCGGCGCAGCGCGATGCCGCGTTCCGCGAGGCGGAGCGCACCCGCAACGGAACGGTGGCGATGACCGACATCGTTCCGCCGATCCGTTCGGGCGTGGTCGACGCACCGAGCGGCGGCATGCGGTTGCCGGAATTCGTGGTGGATACGCCCGATGGCCGCCGCCATCTCGATCGCCTGCTCGACGGGCGGTTCACGCTGATCACGATCGGGGAGAGCGAGCCGGCGCATGATGATCCGCGCTGGCTGGCCATCGGCGGACAGACCTGCGCGATATCGGACGCGCGCATCGCGAACTGGCTTGGCGAACGCGCGGCGGATTGGGTGCTTGTCCGGCCTGACCGCTATGTTTTCGCGCTTGGTCGCGGGCAGGCCGCATTCGAGGCCGTCTGCTTGGCGCTTTTCGATCAACTGCATATCCAGCCGGACGGCGCCGTCGCGCCGACGGCGCCCACGGAGACCGCCCAGCCATGACGCGCATCAACTTCTCGCTCAACCATGTCGGCATCTATGTGATCGACATCGATCGGATGACCGATTTCTACACGAGCTTCTTCGGTTTCATCGTCACCGACGAGCGTACGGACGTGAACCCGATCCGCTTCATGACGATGTCGCCCGACGAGCATCACCAGTTGCTGCTGGCATCGGGCCGCGCGCCGGACAGCCCGTCGACCGTGGCGCAAATCTCCTTCCTGCTCGACGATTTCGGCCAGTTGCGCGCGGTGCATGATCGGGCGCAGGCCGACCCCCGGATCACCAGGATCTGGACGCTCGACCATGGCAATAGCTGGACCGTCTATTTCCGCGATCCCGAGGACAATATCATCGAGACCTATGTCCATACGCCCTGGCACATCAGCCAGCCCTATGGGACGCCGATCGACTTCTCGCTGTCCGACGAAGAAATCTTCGCTGCCACCGAACGCGCGGTGAAGGCCAATCCCAGCTACATGCCGGCGGGCGATTTCCGCGAAACGCTCGCCGAGCGGCTGGGGCAATGAGGCTGGCCACCTATCTCAGCGGATCGGCGCAGCGTGTCGGCGTGGTGCGGGAAGATCGCGTCTTCGCGGTCGACGTGCCGTCGATGGAGGACCTGCTGGCCGAAGGGGAGGCAGGCATGGCGCGTGCCGCCCGCGCCGCCGAGACCGGACCGGGCGAGGCACTGGCCGATGTCCGGCTGTGCGCGCCGGTGCTGCGTCCGCGCAAGTTCCTGGGGATCGCCGCCAATTACCAGAGCCATATCGACGAGGTGAAGGCCGCCAATCCCGATTATGTCCCGCCCGTCCATCAACGCTGGTTCGTCAAGCTGCCGACTGCAATCAACGGCCCCTATGATCCGATCCTGTTGCCGCCGGAGGGCAGTGAGCTCGATTGGGAAGTGGAACTGGCGATCGTGATCGGCCGCCGTTGCCGGCGCGTCTCCGCCGATCGCGCGCACGAAATGGTGGCGGGCTACACGATCTGCAACGATGTCAGCGTGCGCGACTGGCAGCGGCGCAGCCCGACAATCATGCTGGGCAAGTCGTTCGACAGCCACGGCCCGCTCGGGCCATGGATCGTGACGCCCGACGAACTGGGTGATCCGCATGCGTTGCGCCTGCGCTGCCTGGTCAATGGCGAGGTGGTGCAGGACGGATCGACGCGCGAGATGCTCAACGATTGCTGGGAACAGATCGCCTATCTGTCGACGGTCTGCACGCTGGAGCCGGGCGATGTGCTGGCGACGGGCACGCCCAAGGGCACGGGCGGATCGATGAAGCCGCCGCGTTTCCTGAAGCCCGGCGACCGGGTGCGGTGCGAGATAGACGGAATCGGCGCGATCGAGGCCGAAGTGGAGAAGGAGCGGGTCGAGTGAGTGCGGTCGAGCGATACAAGATCAAGCAGGAGATACTGGACCTGCTCCATTCGCGCGCGCGCGGCGCGGACCGTTACGATCCCGCGCTGATGAAGGCGTGCCATCCCGTCGACGGAACCGACAATCACGGCACCTATCAGGGGCTGATGCACGGTTTCATCGACAGCCTGGAAGCGGCGCGGCTGAAGGGGCCGGAATGCATTTCCAAGCTCCACGTCATCGGCAATGCGCTGTTCGATTTCCGCGACGACGGTGACGTGTTCGTCGAAAGCTATCATGTCGCGCACGAGACGTTCGTGGAGGGGGACGCCACCGTCTTCTTCCATATCGGCGGGCGCTATCTGGACACCTTCAGGCATGTGGACGGGCGCTGGCTGATCCAGCATCGCGACATCGTCTATGATTGGTCGCGGGTGATGCCCGGCACCGCGCCCTTCTGGAAACCCGAAACCCAGCCCGCGCATCTGATGGGCACGCGGACCACCGCGGATCCGCTTTACACGGCGGGCGGCGCGACGCGCGGCACGCTTCTTCCCACTCCCGGCATCAAGGAACCGATCGATATGGACGCAGCCATCCAGCAGCTTCTCGACAAGCAGGCCATCGCCGAAGTGCTTTATCGCCGCGCGCGGGCGGGTGACCGTTCGGATGCGGAACTCGCGCATGGCTGCTATCATCCGGGGGCGACCGAACGGCATGGCGAGTTTGACGGGCTGGCGACCGAGTTCATCGATGTCGTATCGTTCACCCGGCCCAAGCCCGGATCGCCGATCAAGGGCATGATGCACATGATCACCAACATCCTCTGCGAATTCAGCGATGCCGATCATGCCTTTGTCGAAAGCTATCATGTCGCCTGGTGCCAGATGACCGACGGCACCGACGCAGAGATCGGCGGCCGCTATCTCGACCGGTTCGAACGGCGCGACGGGCGCTGGGCGATCACACATCGCGACGTGATCTTCGACTGGAGCCGCATGGAGCCCGAGACCGCGAAATTCTGGGAACGCCATCCGGCCAAGCCGTTCCTGTTCGGCAAGCGCGGCGCGGACGATCCGCTCTACGCCTATGTCCAGCGGGCGGCCTGATCATGGGCCGGCGCTTCGTCGATATCTCGGTACCGCTGGAAAATGACGTCGCCTCCGATCCGGCGCCCTATCGCCCGAAGATCGACTATTTCAGCCACCGCGATCAGGTCGGCGAACTGGCGCGGTTCTTTCCGGGGCTGACGGCGGAGGATCTGCCCGACCAGGAAGCCTGGTCGTACGAGAAGATCGAGCTGATCACGCACAACGGCACCCATCTCGACGCGCCTTATCATTTCGCTTCGACGATGAACGGCGGCGAGCGTGCGATCACGATCGACGAAGTGCCGCTCGACTGGTGTTTCCGGCCGGGCGTGAAGCTGGATTTTCGCGGCCTTCCGGACGGCCATGTCGTGACCGCGGCAGAGGTGGCGGCGGAACTGGAGAGGATCGGCCATGATCTCCAGCCGCTCGACATCGTGCTGGTGAACACGCGCGCCGGCAGCCGCTATGGTGAAGACGACTATCTTTCGGCGGGCGCCGGCATGGGGCGCGAAGCGACCCTGTACCTGCTCGAACGCGGCGTACGCGTGACCGGCACCGACGCCTGGAGCTGGGATGCGCCGTTCAGCCATACCGCCGAGCGTTATGCCGAAAGCGGCGATGCGAGTCTGATCTGGGAAGGCCACAAGGTGGGCCGCGACATCGGATATTGCCATCTCGAAAAGCTGCACAATCTTGAAGCCTTGCCGCCCAATGGCTTCACCATTTCCTGCTTCCCGGTGAAGATCCGGGCGGCTTCGGCCGGCTGGACGCGCGCTGTCGCCATTTTCGAGGATGCATCATGAAACTCGCGACGCTTCGAACCGGTGGTGACGGACGGTTGCTGATCGTCTCCCGCGATCTCGCTTATGCCGAATTCGCGCTTGCCGCGCCGACATTGCAGGCCGCGCTGGATGACTGGGCCGGTGTCGAGCCCGAATTGCGCGCCCAGGCGATGCGGCTCGACATGGACGGCGCGGGGGATGCGATCACCGTCGATCCATCCGCGCTCGATGCGGTGCTGCCGCGCGGCTATCAGTTTCTCGATGCCTCCGCTTTCCTGGCGCACAACCACATCCTGGCCGATGCCTGGGGGTTCGAGAAGCGCGGCGAGCACGAGCCGCCGCTGATGTACCAGGGCATTTCGCATCGCTATCTGGCGCCGCACGAGGATGTGGTTTTTCCCGATACGCGCCACGACGTCGATTTCGAGGCGGAGATCGGCGTGATCACCGATGCGGTGCCGATGGGCGTCACGCCGGAGGCCGCGCTCGGCCATGTCCGGCTGATCGTGATCATCAACGACTGGAGCCTGCGCGCCTTCGGTCCGGCGGAGATGAAGGGCGGCTTCGGCTTCATCCATGCCAAGCCGCCGAGCACGCTTTCGGCCTTCGCCGTCACGCCCGACGAACTCGGCGACGCCTGGCGCGACGGGCGCGTGCACCTGCCGCTGCGCCTGTGGCGGGGCGATGCGCTGTTCGGCGAACCGCTGGGGGGAGCGATGCATTTCGGTTTCGGGGATCTCATCGCCCACGCCGCCGCGACCCGCGATCTGTGCGCCGGCACCGTGATCGGATCGGGCACCGTCTCCAACTATGACGCCGATCGGGTCGGCTCCGCCTGCATCGCCGAACGCCGCGCGCTCGACGCGCTCGCCGGCCGGGAAGTGACACCGTTCCTGCGCGATGGCGAGCGGGTGCGGCTGGAACTGGGCGAGGCGAGCATCGCGGGTTTTATCGACCAGAGGGTCCGGATAATCGCGGGTGGCTGACTGATGCCGCTCTCAAAAGCGGGGAAAAGCGGGAATCGGCTCGAACATCAGCGCCACCAGCCCGTAGAAGCTGGTCGCGATCAGCACAGCGCCGACAAGCTGCATCAGCGGTTTTGCCGGGATGTTCTTCGCGAGATAGGCGCCGAGCGGCGCCGCGACGACGCCACCGATCAGCAGGCCCGACGCCGCGATGGTGAAGGATGCGAGTCCGAGGGTACCGATCAGTGCGGCGAGCACGGTCACGGTGATGAAGAATTCGGATGCGTTGACGGTGCCGATCGCCATGCGCGGCGTCATGCCCTGGGCCAGCAGGTTGCCCGTGACCAGCGGGCCCCAGCCGCCGCCGCCCGAGGCATCGAAGAAGCCGCCGGCGAACCCCAGCGGACCGACGAATTGCATGCGGCGATAGGCCTGGGGCCGTCGTGGCCCGCGCCAGATCAGATAGGCGCCGATCGCGGCCAGATAGACCAGCACCACCGGCCGGGCGATCTCGGCATCGACGACGGTGAGCACCCAGACGCCCAGGATCGCGCCAACGATGCCGGGAACCACGAGGCGCGCGAACAGCGGCCAGTCGACATTGCGCTGCATCACATGGCTCAGCCCCGATACGCCGCTGGTGAAGCTCTCGGCGGTATGGATCGCCGCCGATGCCGTCACCGGCGGAAGGCCGAACATCACCAGCAGCGAATTGGAGAAGACGCCGAAGGCCATGCCCAATGTGCTGTCCATCAATTGGGCGAGGAAGCCGATCAGGATGAAGGGAAGCAGGTCGGCCCAGGGGAGCGCGGAGAGTTCGATCATCGCGCGGTTCCGGGTGAGGATTTGCGCCTGCGCGGTCGCCGGCCGGGTGCGGTCAGCACGAACAGGATCGGGAACAGCAGCGCCAGCACCGAAAGCGCACCGCTGACGATGGGGGCGGCGCCCGCCAGCCAGGGCAGCACGGCCGCCCAGATCGAGACCGCCAGTATGATGACGAGCGTGCGTTCCTGTTCGCTGTCGTCGAATGCGGCCAGATCGGTGCGGACGCGGCCTTCGAACAGGGTGCGCAGGCTCAGGCTGGTGCGGCCGCGTTCGTCGGCGAGCGGCGGCGGCGTGGCCGCATGCGCCAGGCAGGCGATGCCCGCGCCGATCATGCGGACGCCGACGGCGCTGGCGAAGCGCGGATAGCTGGTGGCGCGGTCGCTCAGTGCGCGCAGCCCGGCGCGGCCGCCAAAGGCGAGATCGGCAAGCGCGGTGCTTTCCGCCGCGACCGGGGCGGGCGCGGTCTCGGGCGCACTCTGGGTGGAGGCGATCCATTCGAGAATGGCGGCGGGAATGTCGAGCCCGCTCGCCCGCTCCAGCCCCTGGAAACCGGGCGCCGAATTGGCTTCGCAGATCCGGTATCCGTCCTCGTCGAACAGGATATCGATGCCCGTCACGTCGAGTTCCAATATATCGGCCGCGCGCACCGCGAGCTCCGCCATTTCGGGCGGCGGGTTATAGGCGATGCCGACGCCGCCAAGCGAGACGTTGGACTTGAACCCGCCGGTCAGCGAACGGCGCTCCATCGCCGCGACCACGCGCCCGCCCACCACCAGCACGCGCACGTCGCGCCCATGGCTGGCGCGAACATAATGCTGCAGGATGAAGTCGGCCTGGGCGTCGGCGCTTTCGAGCAGGCCGGCCAGATCCTCGAACTGGCTGCGATCCTCGCATTTGAGCACGCCCGCCCCCCTCGTGCCCTTCAGCGTCTTGACGATGACGGGGAAGCCCAGCTCACGCTCGACCAGGTCGACATCCATCGGAAAGGTGCCGAGGATCGTGCGCGGGATCGGCAATCCGGCGCGGATCAGCCGTTGCAGGGTATGAAGCTTGTCCGCGACCATCTCGATCGCGGTGGCGTCGTTGACCAGGCGTACGCCGCGTCGTTCGAAATGGCGCAGCAGCGCCAGCGTGAAATAATCGGTCTCGGCGCCCGTTCGGCACAGGATGAAGTCCGGACGGTCGAGCGGGCGGCCCTGATAGCTCGCCGTCCAGTCGTCATCGGCGCCCACGACGAGATCGAAGCTGTGGGGATTGAGGATGTCGAGCGCGATTCCCATCGTCCGCGCAGTCTCCTGGAAACGGAGCACTTCCGGCACTTCAGGAAGCGCGGGGTCCAGTTCGCGCTGAAACAGGATCCAGCCTCGCAAGATCGTCTCCTTCTCACCTCGGGCGGGGAACATAGCATGCGGGCCGATGCCGGTCGCCGGGTCATTGCCGTCATACGCATGAAGACGATGATGCGTTGCGCTTGATCGATGATCCGTATCGTCGGCGGCTAAAGCAAAACTACGGCTGGAATCCGCTAAATATCCGTATTTTAGCGTAGGTGCCCCGCCCAGCTACAGGATATCTCAGTCTTCGGGCCAGTATTACTGGTTTGCGCGCATTGCGTGATCGGACGATCTGACGGGGGAACCAATCGCCAGCCTGCCCCATCGAGAAGGGCGGGCGGGATCGGCAGGCATGCAGCAGAGGACCGCGCAATGAAGCTCCCGCAGACACTCGTCGACGAATTCCACCAGAACGGATTCCTGGTGATTCCGAACCTCTTTTCCGCCGGGGAAGTGGCGGAGATCCGCGACGCGATGAAGCGGGTTTTCGGACAGGACGATCCCGGCAATGTCCGCGAGAAGAAGAGCGGCGTGGTGCGCACCGCGATGGGCCTGCATCTGCGCGACGAGATCTTCGCACGCCTCGTGCGGCACCCGCGCCTGGTGGAGCCCGCCCAGCAGATCGCCGGACCCGATCTTTACGTCCAGCAGGTCAAGATCAACGTCAAGGCCGCGTTCGAGGGCGAGCAGTGGCAGTGGCACCAGGATTTTTCGACGCATCATCAGGATGATGGCGTGCCCGAGCCGATGGCGCTCAACCTGCACATCTTCCTGGACGATGTGACAGAGTTCAACGGTCCGCTCTATTTCCTCCAGGGTTCGCAGAAGTTCGGCAGCGTCGCCACCCGGCACGATACCGTTTCCACCAGCTATCCGCTCTGGGTGGTCGAGGACGACAAGGTGCGCGAGATCGCGGACAGCTCGCCGATGGTCTCCGCGACGGGGCCGGCGGGAACCGCGCTGATCTTCGGCGACTGCCTGGTCCATGGCTCGCCGCCGAACATCTCGCCGTGGAACCGCGCGATCTTCTCGCTGATCCTCAACCCGGTCGCCAATGCCTATACCAAGGAAAGCCGCGAGGATTTCCGCCACCACCGCGATCTGACGCCGGTGCGCCCGCTGGCCGATGGCTGCCTGCTGGAACCGGTGGCCTGATCATCTTCGGCGAAGGAAAATCAGATTATGAACATGTTGGCGCGTCGGTCCTGGGTGGGCAGCGAAAGCGACGATCTCGTCCAGTCCATCGCGACCGCGATCTCCGGCAAATCGTCGGATGTGGTCGATGAGGAGATCAATCGGCTGATCGAGGAGAACCGCCGGATCCACGAAGTCGAGTGCGTGAACCTCAATCCCGCGACGAATGTGATGAACCCGCGCGCCGAACGGGTGCTGGCGAGCGGGTTGGGCAGCCGCCCCTCGCTTGGCTATCCCGGCGCCAAGTACGAGATGGGGCTGGAAGCGATTGAGCGGATCGAGGCGATCACCGCGCAGCTCGCGGCCGAGGTCTTCGGCGCAAGCCATGTCGAATTCAGGCTGGCATCGGGCGCGCTCGCCAATCTTTACGCGTTCATGGCGACGTGCCAGCCCGGCGACAGCATCATCGCCCCGCCGGATACGATCGGCGGACATGTGACGCATCACCGCCCGGGCGCGGCGGGTTTTTACGGACTGGACATCCATCCCGCGCCGATCGATGCCGATGGCTATACCGTCGATGTCGGCGCGCTCGCCGAACTCGCCAGGCGCGTCCGGCCCAAGCTGATCACCATCGGCGGCAGCCTGAACCTGTGGCGGCATCCGCTGCGCGAAATCCGTGCGATCGCCGATGAGGTGGGCGCCTATGTGCTGTTCGACGCGGCGCATCTGTGCGGCGTGATCGCGGGCCATGAATGGCAGCAGCCACTGCGCGAAGGTGCGCATCTGATGAGCTGCAGCACGTACAAGAGCCTTGGCGGCCCGCCTTCCGGACTGCTGATGACCGACGATGCCGAACTGGCGGAGAAGATCGAGCGGATCGCCTATCCCGGCCTGACCGCGAATTTCGACGTGGCGAAGACCGCCTCGCTCGCGATCGCCTTGCTCGACTGGAAGGAGCATGGCCGGGCCTATGCTCAAGAAATGCGCGCGACCGCATCGCGGCTTGCGCAGGAACTGAGCGATCGCGGCGTTCCGGTCTTCGGGAACGCGCGCGGTTTCACCCAATCGCATCAAATCGCCGTGCGCGCCGCATCCTATGGCGGTGGCCATCAGGCGGCGAAGCATCTGCGCGGCGCCAATATCCTCGCCTCCGGCATCGGGCTTCCGATCGATCCGGTGGAAGGCGATTTCAACGGCCTGCGTTTCGGCACGCCTGAGATCGTCCGCTGGGGGATGACGGCCGTCGACATGCCGGAATTGGCCGATCTGGTGGCCGGGGCGCTTGCCGCAGAAGACCCTGCTTCCCTGGGCGACCGCGTCACCGCGTTCCGGTCGCGTTTCCGGACGCTGCATTTTGTGCGGAGCTAACGCTCCCCCGCATTGAAAAGGCGGCAGGACGGCTGGCCGGGGTGGTTGCGATCGGGTCGACCACCCCGGCCTTTTTCGTATTCGGTCAGTCCTCTGGCGGTCTCGCCTGATCGAGGATCCAGTCCACGAAGGTCTCGGCGGCGTCGGGCAGCGGCACCGCCGCCTTGGTCAGCAGGTAGAATTGGTTGTTGGCGGTCACGCGGCGGTACGACAGCGTCTGCAGTTTGCCCTGCTCGAGCAGGCTGCCGATCAGCGAGGTGTGGCCGATCATGAAGCCGCGTCCGTTCACCGTCGCGTCGACCGCCATCGAATAAAGCGAGAAAGTCTGCGTGATAAGTGCGCCGGGCCGGCTCTGGCCCGTGCTCGCCAGCCAGTCGTCGAAATCATTCTGCCAATAGGTATCGGACATCAGCGGCGCGCCGACCGGCAGCCCGCGCTGGTCCAGTTCGGAGGCTTCCACCAGCGCCGGACTGGCGACGGGCACGAGTTCGTCGAAGAAGAGTTCGCGATAATCGCAGCCCGGAAATGGCGGTCTGCCATAGCGGATCGCGAAATCGAAATTCGAAGTTCGCAGATCGACGATCGCGGCATCCGCCCAGATCTCCACCGTCGCATTCGTATCCAGCTTGTGGAAATGATCCATGCGCGGGCCGAGCCACAATTGGGCGAGCGCCGGCAATATAGTCACGCGCACCGTCTTGCTGATCTGGGTGGAGGTGATCTCCTGGGTCGCGAGGGTGAGTTGTTCCAGCGGCGGCCTGACGCGTTGCGCATAGCGTTTTCCCGCTTCGGTGAGCTTCACCCCCTGCGGATAGCGCTGGAACAGGGCGACGCCCAGAAAGGCTTCGAGCGCCTTGATGCGCTGGCTGACCGCACCGGGCGTGACGCCCAGCCGCAACGCCGCGAGCGCGAAACTCTCGGTCGCGGCGGTGGCGGAAAAGACGCGAAGCCAGTCGAGATTGGGGAGGTCACGTGACATGGGCATACTCCGCCCAGGCTTAGGAATCATCATTCGGATATGCGGCCGGTCACCGGCTCAGCCTGGCTATGAACGCGGTAAAGCAGGTGGGGTGAATGACAAGCGGGATTCCGTTATCTCGATAGAATTTCTAAGTGTGGCGCTTCGGCGTGAAGCCGATATTCCCGTCCATCGTCCCTTCAGTTCAGGATCCGAGTCATGCGTGCCGATCGTCAATGGATCACCACTCCCATCAATCAGTCGCTTCTGCACGGTGCCATCGAGCTGGAGGCGACGTCGCATGGCCTGTTGCCGCATCGGTTGCCGGGCTGGGCGCGCGCGCAATGCGCCGATCCGCTGCTGGCGATGGTCGAAAGCCAGCCTTCGGGCGTGCGGCTGATTTTTCGCACGCGCGCGACCGCGATCGAGCTGGATGTCTTGCCGACCCGCCGCATCTATGCCGGCTTCCCGCCACGCCCCGATGGCGTCTACGATCTGCGCGTCGATGGCCGGCTGGTCCACCAGTTCAGCGTTGCAGGCGGCAATGTCATGCATGTCGATATGGCGACCGGCTCGGTCAGGCGCGAAGCCGGCGCGCCGGGAACCCTGCGCTTCGATGGCCTGACGGCAGGCGACAAGCGGGTCGAGATCTGGTTGCCGCATAATGAGATGGCCGAACTGGTGGCGTTGCGCACCGACGCGCCCGTCTCCGTTGCCGAAGATCACGGCCTCAAGACCTGGCTCCATCATGGCAGCTCGATCAGCCACGGTTCCGATGCGGCGAGCCCGACGGGCACCTGGCCGGCCGTCGCCGCCGCGCGTGCTGGCGTCTCGCTGATCAATCTCGGGCTTGGTGGCAATGCGCTGCTCGATCCCTTCACCGCGCGCACCATGCGGGACACGCCGGCCGACCTGATCAGCGTCAAGTTCGGCATCAATCTGGTCAATACCGACGCGATGCGGCTGCGCGCCTTTGGCCCCGCGATGCACGGCTTTCTTGATACGATCCGCGAGGGACATCCGACCGCGCGGCTGCTCGTGGTCTCGCCGATTCTCTGCCCCATTCACGAGGATACGCCCGGGCCGACCGCACCCGATCTGGCCGATGGGCAATTGCTATACCGTGCGGCGGGCGATCCGCGCGAGGTGGCGGGCGGCAAGCTGACCTTGAACGTCATCCGCGATCACCTCGCGCGAATCGTCGATCAGCGCGCGGCGGTCGATCCGAACATCCATTATCTCGACGGGCGCGCGCTGTATGGGGAGGCCGATCATGCCGCCTTGCCGTTGCCCGACAGGCTGCATCCCGATGCGGCGACGCACCGGCTGATCGGCGAGCGTTTCGCCGAACTGGCCTTTGCGCGCTGCGCGCCGCTGGATCCGACTTAAGGCAAAGTCAATCTGGCCCTGATTTGAGGCACAAGCCTCTGTGCGAGCCATCCAGCATGAGAATGTCTTGGGCTGCGAGTCAGCAATACTCGTTTGCGCCATCGGCCTGATTTCCGCCAGATTGCCGGCGCGCCAGGAACCGCACGACAAGGATGCGGGCGCGCGATCGAACAAAAAAGGGGCGGGCCGAAAGATGAACCGGAGAGAGTATCTGTGCGCCGCCATGGGCGCGGCGGCGGCCGGGGCGCTCGCTGGTCCCGCGATCGGCCGGACGGTCGACAGGAAAGAAGCGCGGCGGCTGCAGGACACGACATTGCTGGTCGACGGTCTCGACCCTTCCGGTCTGACCGAGAAATATCTGGGCATGATCGAGGCCGCCGGCGTCGATTGCTGGCACCAGAGCATGAGCGGGTTCGACAGCTTCGTGAACCTGCTGCATTTCTGCGACAAATATGCCAGCCGCATCGTCCAGGTTGGCACCGTGCGCGAGATACGCGCGGCGCAAAAGGCGGGCAAGGTCGGCCATCTCTCGGGCTGGCAATCGGCTGAAACGCTGATCCGCGACGCCGATACGGTGATGCCCGCGATCCGGAACCTGCGCGCCTATCGCGAACTGGGCCTCAGGATCTGCGGGCTCGTCTACAACACCGCCAGCGCCTTTGGCGGCGGCGCGCTCGATCCGGACGTCGGCCTGACGCGCGCGGGCAAGCGTTTGGTGGAGGAGGTCCACAAGCAGCGCATCGTCCTGGATGTCGGCGGACATTCGGGCGAGCGGACCTCGTTCGACGCGATCGAGATCTCGCAGGGCGTGCCGGTCATCTGTTCGCACACCAATCTGCGCGCGCTGGTCGACAATCCGCGCAACATGACCGACCGGCTGATCGAGAAGATCGCGAGCACCGGGGGTGTCATCGGCCTGACCAGCGTCAATGATTTCCATGCGCGCAGCGTGAAGGACGAGAAGATCCCGGTCACGCCCCAGGTCGGCCTGGAAAGGCATCTCGACCAATATGACTATCTGAAGCGCCTGGTGGGCGTCGATCATATCGGACTGGGGCCGGACTTCATGTTCGATCGGCCCGATCTGGTCGCGATCATCCCCGAACTCTGGCCGCCCGACGTCTACAGCAACAATCCGCCATGGTTCATGGTGAAGGATTTCGGGACGATCAGCGAACTGCCCAACGTCACCCAGGGACTGATGCAGCGCGGCTGGACCGACGCCGAGATCCGAAAGGTGCTCGGGGAGAATTGGCTGCGCGTCTACGAAAAGGTCTGGGGCGCCTGAACGCGGCCGGGCAATTCGACGATTCAAGACAAGAAGAATTGGGAGATGACACAGCGGCCGCGGACCTGGGGAGTGACCGCCGGTTACCGCTTCTGACGATCCACCTGGATCATCAAGCACCGGCCGGGCGACGATCTTCATGATCGCCGTCCGGCCCGATGCGCAGGGTGAGATTGGCTCAGCCTCTGCCGCAAGAATAATCGTTTGCGCGTCAACGGGGTTCGGAAGACTAGTCGCCTCTCAGAGGGGGCATGATCATTGCCGGCGCGACCGCTCTGTCCGCCGAGGTTCCGGACGAACTTCGAACATCATCCAGACATGATCGTCCATCCGTTCAGCGGCGGACGCTCAGAAAAGAACCGGCGTCAGATCGGCCGGACATAATCCTTGGGAGGAAGTAAAGTGTATCGATCCATCCATATTCGCGCCGCACGGCTTGGCACGTATCTGGCCGCCGGTTCCGCGCTGGCGATGGCGTGTGCCGCAAACGCGCAGGACGTCGATATGTCGACCGACGAGGCCCGCGCCAATGACGCCGAAATCGTGGTGACCGCCCGGAAATCGAACGAGCGGATCCAGGATGTGCCGGTTTCGCTCACCGCCGTTTCCGCCGACAGCTTGCGCGATCGCGGCGCGGTGGATGTGAAGGACGTGCTGCGCAGCGTGCCGGGCCTCGCCAATTCGGGTACGGAGCGCGGCCTGTCGCGCTACAGCATCCGTGGTCTCAGCACCTATGCGTCCTCGCCCACGGTCGGCATCTATCTCGACGACGTCTCGCTTGTGACGATCTCGACAACGTTCAGCGGCGGCTATGATCCGATGTTCTTCGACGTGCAGCGGCTTGAAGTGCTGAAGGGGCCGCAGGGTACGCTCTATGGCGGCAGCGCGATGGGCGGCGCGATCAAATATGTGAGCGCGACACCCGATCCGACCCGCTTCAGCGTCGATACCGCGATCGGTGCCGCGATGACCGCGCATGGCGGTCCGTCCTATAATGGCGAAGTGGTGGTGAATGCGCCGATCGTCCAGGATGTGCTCGCGGTGCGCGCGGGCTTCTACTATCGCCACGATGGCGGCTATGTCGATAATGTGCCGGGCGACATGCGGGATACGCTCAGGTCCAGCACCGCTTTCCCCGTCTTCACGCCGTTCCGTCAGGATGCGCTGTCCAGCCGGCGGACCAAGAACCAGAATTTCGGCGACACCTATGTCGGCCGGCTTTCGCTGGAATGGCGGCCGGACCCAAGCTGGGTGATCCGCCCGCAGATCTTCTACCAGGATTACAAGCAGGCGGACACAGGACAGATCTTCCTGGGGCGCTCCGGCATGAGCTCGTCCTATCGGATTGCCCAGCCCAGCTTCGACAGTTCGGGCATCTACAGCCTGAATGTCGAGAAGGATTTCGGCGGCGTGAAGGCGACCTCGCTCACCGCCTATTTCGACCGCAAATTCAGCTATGTCCGCGATTACAGCTTCTTCATCGGTGGCCTGGTTCCCGCACTGTATCCCAATATCAGCCGCAATGTTTCGGACAGCGATACCGGCACGTTCAGCCAGGAAGTGCGGCTGGCATCGAACGGCGGCAAGGGCGCGCGCTTCAACTGGCAGGTCGGCGCCTATTATTCGGACCAGGATGATCGCCTGATCCAGTCGGTCAACACTGCCGGTGCAGTGCCGATCGTCGGCACCGAACTGGTCTATTTCGGCGACACCTTCACCAACACGAAGCAATATGCGCTGTTCGGCGAGGCCAGCTACACGCTGTTCGACGGTTTTGACGTGATCGCTGGCGTTCGCGTGTTCAAGATCGACCAGCGCGTCGACATATTGGGAGACGGCCCGTTCAACGGCGGCCTGACCGAGATCAAGAACCGGCGCAGCAAGGAAGACGGCGTCAATCCCAAGGTCGGCCTGTCGTACAAGCTGGCGCCCGACAATATGGTCTATGCGTCCGCCGCCAAGGGTTTCCGTCCCGGCGGACCCAACCGGTTCCGGATCAATCCCGACCTTTGCCGGGTCGACCTGGACGAACTGGGCATCGACAATGCGCCCGACAGCTTCGGGTCCGACAATCTGTGGACCTATGAGGCTGGGACCAAGAACATGTTCGGCGGCGGCAAGGTGATGGTGAATGCCTCCGCCTATTTCACCGACTGGAAGAAGATCCAGCAGGCGATCGGCCTGGCGAGCTGCGGCTTCGGCTTTACCGACAATATCGGTAGCGCCGAGGTGAAGGGGTTCGAGCTTGAAGCTCGTGTCGAGCCGTTGCGCGGTTTCCAGATCGGCGGCACCGCCGCCTATACCAAGGCGACCGTGACCGAGGCGGTGCCAGGCACCTCTGCCCATGTTGGCGATCCACTGCCCAATGTGCCCAAATGGATGGCGACGGCCTATGCGGGATATGCGGTCGAACTGCCGGGCATGTGGAATTTCGATGTCCGTGGCGAATATCAATATCAGGGCAAGGCGCGTTACTCGTTCGATCCCGACCTGCCGGTGACCTTTCCGGGCGGCGTCGCTGGCAATATTCCCAATCCGATCGAGTTTCGCGAAAGCTATCAGGTCGTGAACCTGTTCGCGTCGCTCAGCCACAATGAGACGGCGATCCGGCTTTACGCCAACAATCTGTTCGATGTCCGGCCACAGCTCGATGTCGAACTTGGCGGCGGCGTGGACCGTTTCTCGACGATCCGGCCGCGCACCATCGGCATCGAATTGCGTCAGGGCTTCTGATCTTCTGCGCGTTCGCCTGCGGGCGGGCGCGCCATTCTCGCAATCGAAACGGCAGGACCGCGATCATGCATATGATGAACCGGACTTTTCGACGCCTGACGCCAGCGATTGGCCTGATCTCGGCGCTGCTTGCCGGCTGCAACGGTACCGGGGCGGGGAGCGGTCAGATGGCTGGCCCTGCCTGGCAGCAGGAAACCGCCCAATATTATCCTGCGACGCAGATCGACGCGTCGAACGCGCCCAAATTGGGCGTCGCCTGGGAATTCAGCGATTTCGTGGTGCGTGGTCGCACCAATCGCGGTGTCGAGGCGACGCCGGTGGTGGTCGACGGGGTGATGTACACCAGCGGCCCGTGGAGCGTGGTCTATGCGCTCGATGCGAAGACCGGGAAGCTGATCTGGCAATATGATCCCGAGGTCGACGGCCAGTTCGCGCGGCGGACCTGCTGTGATGTCGTCAATCGCGGCGTCGCGGTGGCCGAGGGTGTGGTCTATGTCGCGACGCTTGACGGCTATCTGGCGGCGGTCGATGCGAAGACCGGCAAGGAGCTGTGGAAGGTCGACACGATCACCGACCGCAGCCGCAGCTATGCGATCACCGGTGCGCCGCGTGTCGCGGGCAATGTGGTGGTGATCGGCAATGGCGGCGCGGAAATGGGCGTGCGCGGCTATGTCACCGCGCTCGATCGCAAGACTGGCAAGCTCGCCTGGCGCTTCTTCATCGTGCCGGGCGATCCCGCCAAGGGGCCGGACGAACATCCCGAAGTGACCGAGGCGCGCAAGACCTGGGATCCCAAGTCGCGCTGGGACCTGGGCGGCGGCGGCACCGCCTGGGATTCGATCGTCTACGACCCTGATACCAACATCGTCTATATCGGCACCGGCAATGGCAGCCCGCATCCGGCCTGGTCGCGCAGCCCGGCAGGTGGCGACAATCTGTATCTGTCGTCGATCGTCGCGCTCGATGCCGATACCGGCCGCAAGAAATGGCATTACCAGACCACGCCGCAGGATAGCTGGGACTATACCGCGACCCAGAACATGATCCTGGCGGACATCAGGATCGGCGACCGCGTCCGCAAGGTGATCATGCAGGCGCCGAAGAACGGTTTCTTCTACGTGCTCGATCGCGTGACCGGCGAATTGCTGTCGGCGGAGAAATACACCATCGTCACCTGGGCGGACCGTGTCGACATGAAGACCGGCCGGCCGATCTTCACCGCGCAGTCGGATTACCGGGGCGGAGAAAAGCTGGTCTGGCCGAGCGAGGCGGGCGGGCACAACTGGCCGCCCATGGCGTATAATGCGGGAACGGGTCTCGTCTATATTCCCGTCCTCGAGGCGCCGATGACCTTCAAGACGGCGCCGCAGCCCTATCAGGACTATTCGGTCGTCCAGGGCGTCCAGACCTCGCTGCCGGGTCTGCTCGAAATGTTCGGGCTCGAAGCGCCGCCCGTGCCGAAGGGCCAGCCCAAGCCGAAATTCGAACAGGTGCTCAAGGCCTGGGATCCGGTGACGCAGAAGCTGGTCTGGAGTTCGAAGGTGATGCCCTTCTGGAGCGGCGGTGTGATGACCACCGCCAACGGGCTCGTCATTCAGGGATCGGCCGATGGCTATCTGACCGTCTATGACGGGCGCGACGGACGGGTGCTGCACCGGATCAATATCGGCACCGGGATCATGGCCGCGCCGATGACCTACGAGATCGACGGTACTCAGTATCTTGCGGTCGCGGCGGGGTTCGGCGGCGCCATGAACGGCGGTTATCTTCCGGGCTGGGCTGCTGCCGAGCGCGAGAATGGATCGCGGCTGCTGGTTTTCAAGCTGGGCGCCGCATCCCAACCGAAATTGCCGTCATTGCTCGCCAAGACACCGCTCGTTCCGGCGCCGGCCAGATATCGCGGCACGCCGGCCCAGGTGGCGCGCGGCGAGCAGCTTTACACGCGCAATTGCGCGCGTTGCCACGGTGGCGCGGACTTGACGGGCGGCTATCCCAATCTGTGGAAGATGACGCCGGAAACCCACGACGCCTTCACGCAGATCGTGCGCGAAGGGGCGTTCGCCCAGGCGGGCATGGCGTCGTTCGGCGATGTGCTTAGCGAGCAGGATAGCAAGGATATCCACGCCTATATCGCCGGGCCGATCGCGAAGGCGAAGCCCGAAACCAAGAGCCTGCATTGAGGGGCGGATGATGAAGCGCATATATTTCATGCCGCTCGCGGCATTGCTCGGCGTGGCGCCACCGATGGTGGCCCAGGCGCAGATCGCCGCGCCGCTTGGGCTTGATGAAGCCCTGAAGATGGGGAACGAGGCGTTGAAGGCCGCCAAGGCCAGGGGGCGCCCCGTCTCGATCGTGATCGTCAATCGCGAAGGCCGTGTCATCGCGTCGATGCGGATGGACGGCGCATCCTTCGTTTCGCTCCAGGTGGCGGAGAGCAAGGCGACGACCGCCGCCGCCGTGGGCGCGCCGACCGAAGCGCTGGAAAGTGCGATCGATGCAGGCAAGACCTCGCTGCTTTCGGTGTCGGGCCTGAGCCTGATCACGGGCGGCATCCCCGTGCTGCGCAATGGGCAGGTCGTCGCGGGCGTCGGTGTCAGCGGCGGTTCGCAGGAAGACGACCGGACGATCGCGCAGGTCGCTGCGGGCAGCTAGAAAGTCGTGCGCCCGATGCGCCCAGGCCGAAGACCTTCCCATTTTGGTTGGTAAAAAAGGTCTGTGAAACAATAAGATGGTAACCATGCTTGGGCCAACATGGCGGTGTTCGTGGAGGAGCACCCCCAATGCTCAGCTTCAAGGAGAGGGCGTATTGCGAGCGCCGCGCCATGCAGGAGCGGCAGGCCGCCCTGCATGCGCGCGATCCGGCCGCCAAGGCCGCGCATCTGAAGATGGCACGTCATTACGAACTGATGCTCGATATCGAGCATGGACTTCCAGGCGAGCGGACAGCCGGGGTTGACCGCGAGAAGCCGCGATTTTCGGTGCTTCCGCCGAATGTGGGGCTGGAGTTCGAACCGGTCCCGGTCAAGCCGCCCAAGCCGGCATAGGCCGTCAGCCTGACCGAGCTGACCTATGCAAGGATGCGAAAATTCTTGGAGAAGCTGCACCCACCGATCTCGATAGCAGCCCGCACGGTTTGAGCGAGACGGTTTCGCCAGCCGATTTTGGAGCGGGTGAGGGGAATCGAACCCCCGTCGTAAGCTTGGGAAGCTTCTGCTCTGCCATTGAGCTACACCCGCTTTGCACTTGGCTGCAGCGCTTATCGGCGAATGCAGTTCGATGCTCGATGTGTTCGCGAACTGCCAGTTTCGCGGCCGATGGTCAACGGGTGTTCGCCTGCGGGACGATGCGGACCATTGGCCCCAAACCGCACGCGATCTCACCCTGCTGCAGCATAATCGCGCCAAGCGGGGGCGGGACGGCGATTGTGCTTTGTGCGGAGCAACCGCCGGATAAGCTGGTGCCCGAATTTCCAAGGGTGATTGGCATGTCCGAAGCAAGGTCCGTCGTCGAGGTCTATCAATATAGCGGCGGCATCGTCGGCCCCGGCATCGGGAGTGCCGGCACGGTGCGCGACGGCGGCACCATCCGCACCGGCACGCCGCCGGGATGCTGGGGGCCGATGATCACGCCCAAATTCCAGGGCGGGCATGAAGTGACCTTGCCGGTGATGGTGGAAGGGGCGGAGATCGGCGACGCCATCGCGCTCAAGCTGAAAAAAGTGCAGGTGACTTCGCTCGCGACATCGTCGGGCGTGATGGAGTTCGTGGAGGGGCGCTATCTGGGCGATCCCTTCGTCGCGAAGCTGTGCCCGGCCTGCGGCCTCGCCAGTCCGCCCAGCCATGTCGAGGGCATTGGCGACGATGCGGTGCGCTGCGACGGCTGCGGCGCGGAAGTGAGCGCCTTCCGCTTCTCCAACGGCTATGTGATCGTGCTCGATCGCGAGAACAACCTGTCGCTCACCGTCAGCAAGGATGTCGCGGAAAACATCGCGGGCGACGCGCGTGCCATGGCCGCCATGCCCGGCCAGTCGGCGCAGCATTCGATCCTGGCGCTGGCGCGCGCCGATATCGCGGGGCTGCCCGCGCGGATGCGTCCGTTCCTGGGCAATATCGGCACAAGCCCGTCGCGGGATCTGCCGGATTCGCACAATGCCGGCGATTTCGGATCCTTCCTGGTCGATGCGCCGCATGATTATGCGATGACGCGCGACGAGCTGCATCGCCACAAGACCGATGGCCATATGGACACCAATTCGGTGCGCGAGGGCGCGATCCTGATCTGCCCGGTCAAGATCCCCGGCGGCGGCATCTATATGGGCGACATGCACGCCCAGCAGGGCAATGGCGAGATCGCCGGCCATGCCACCGACGTGTCGGGGGAGGTCGAGCTAGAGGTGGAAGTGATCAAGGGGCTGGCGCTCGACGGCCCGATCCTGTTGCAGCGCGCCGAGGATCTGCCGTTGCTCGCCCAGCCGCTGACCGCCGCCGAGCGCGCCTCGGTCGCGGCGCTGGCCGATCGTTATGGGCAGAAGACCATCGAGGAGAATGCGCCGATCACCTTTATCGGATCGGGCGTGACGCTCAACGAGGCGACGCATAACGGCCTCGATCGTGCGGCTGCGGCCACCGGCCTGCCGCTCGACGAGATCCTCAACCGCGCGACCATCGCCGGTTCGATCGAGATCAGCCGTCTGCCCGGTGTGGTACGGGTCACTTTCCTCTGCCCCACTTATATCCTGCAGCGCATGGGCATCGCCCATCTTGTCGAGCAGCAATATCGCCGCGACTGAGGGCCTTTAGGCGAGAAAACCGGTCACCGCCTCGGTGAAGCGTTCGGGCAGCTCGCAATTGGAGAGATGCGCGGCGGGCAGTTCGACCAACTGGCTGCCGTCGATGCCGGCGGCCAGCGCACGCGCATGGTCGGGCGGGGTCGCGGGGTCGCGCAGGCCGCCGATCACCAGAGCCGGCGGGGCGATGCGCGGCAGCAGCGGACGCATGTCCATCGCCGCGATCGCGGCGCAGGCGCCGCAATAGCCGTCGGGTTCGGTGGTCAGCAGCATCGTCCGGATCGCATCGACGACATCGGGGGATGTTGCGCGGAATTCGGGCGTGAACCAGCGTTCGGTCACAGCATCGGCGATCGCGGCCATGCCCTGCGCGTGGACCAGCGCGATGCGGTCGTGCCAGGCGGAGGGCGGGCCCATATAGGCGCTGCTGTTGGCGATGATCAGCCGGCCGATCCGTTCGGGCTGGTTCACGCCCAGCCATTGGCCGACCATGCCGCCGAGCGACAGGCCGCAAAAATAGGCGGTCGCGATGTCCAGCTTGTCGAGCAGCTCCACGGCGTCGCGACCGAGCCGGTCGAGGCTGTAGTCGCCCTTTGGCGCACCCGAGCTGCCATGGCCGCGACTGTCGTAGCGCAGCACGCGATGCTGGGCGGTGAAGGCGGCAAGCTGCGGCGCCCACATGTCCATCGTGGTGCCCAGCGAGTTCGAGAGCAGCAGGATTGGCGCATCGTCTGGGCCGTCGAGCCGCCAGGCGATCGGGCAGCCGTCGCTCATCGGCGCGATGCCCTCGGTCATGCGTCCACCGTCTCCGGGCGCTGGCGTGTCGTCAGCTTCTCGATGCGTTTTTCGTAGGGCGCACCCATGACGATGCGATCGACATAGATGCCGGGCGTATGGATGTGATCGGGATCGATCGAGCCGGCGGGCACGATCTCCTCGACTTCGGCCACCGTCACCTTGCCGGCCGTCGCCATCACCGGATTGAAGTTCCGCGCGGTCTTTCGGTAGATCAGGTTGCCGGCGGTATCCGCCTTCCATGCCTTGATGATCGACAGGTCGGCCTTCAGCCAGGTCTCCCGCACATATTCGACGCCGTCGAAAATCTCCGTTGGCTTGCCCTCCGCGACGATCGTACCGACGCCGGTACGCGTGTAGAAGGCGGGAATGCCCGCGCCGCCCGCGCGGATGCGTTCGGCCAAGGTGCCCTGCGGGTTCAGTTCCAGCGCTAGCCTGCCGTCGAGATAAAGCTGTTCGAACAATTTGTTCTCGCCGACATAGGACGAGATCATCCTGGCGATCTGGCCGTTGTTGAGCAGCATCCACAGGCCGAAGCCGTCGGCGCCGCAATTGTTGGAGATGACGGTCAGGCCTTTGGTGCCCGCCGCCATGATCGCGGGGATCAGCCGTTCGGGATTGCCCGACAGGCCGAAGCCGCCCGACATGATCGTCATGCCGTCGAACAACAGCCCGTCGAGCGCGCGGGCCGCGTCGGGATAGATTTTGTCGACCATCGGCCCGCCGCTCCACTCAGGCGTCGACCGACGCGCGCGCGCGGGTCATCAACTCGGTCTCGTCCCCGCTCTCCGCCCGGTTGAGGCGGAAATCGAAGGCGATTTCGGCGAAGGGAACGTTCAGCCCTTCGGCGTGGATAGCCTCGGCTTCGGTGCGGCGCGTCACGTCCGGGATCAGATCGTCATGCGTGGCGAAGGCGAAATCGTCGTGGAGATAAGGATCGCCGGGAATATTGATCTGCGTTGTCAGATGACGATGGCCCGGGGCCGACACGAAGAAATGGATATGCGCCGGGCGGTTGCCGTGGCGTCCGATCGCACCGAGCAGTTGCTCGGTGGAGCCCTGCGGCGGCACACTGTAGCCAGAGGGGACGATGCTGTGGAAACGATAGCGGCCCTCGGCATCGGTCTCGATGCGGCGGCGGTTGTTATAGGCGGTCTGGCCGGGATCGAACACCGAATAGGCGCCCAGCGTGTTGGCGTGCCAGACATCGACGATCGCGCCGGCGATCGGCGTGCCGTCGGTCTCGCGGACGGTGCCGTGCATCACCAGCACCTCGCCCTTGTCCGATCCGTCGTCGAGCCGTGCGAACCCCTGCGACAGCGGCGCCCCCGCCACGTAAAGCGGACCTTCGATCGTGCGCGGGGTGCCGCCGGCGATGCCCGCCGCCTTGTCCTGCAGGTCCATGCGCACGTCCAGGAAATGATCGAAACCCAGGCCCGGCGCGATCAGGCCGAATTCAGGAGCGGCCTGCTGCATGAAGTGCAGCGCGTGCCAGAATTCCTCCGCCGAGACGTCGAATTCGTCGATCGTCGAGAACAGGTCGCTCACGATCCGGCGGATGATCGCCTTGGTGCGCGGATCGCCCTGGGGATCGGCGGTGCCGGCGATCCGGTCGAGATAGGCCTGCATCTCTGCGCTCTGGACGAGGGGCGAAGTCATGATGTTTCTCCTGTGCTGACCGGGCTGTCTGGCGCCCGGCACTTATCGGTCGTCGGAATGGATCGAGGAAGGGTGGCGGCAGAGCGGGGTGACGCTGATCTCCATGAAGGGGAACAGCGGCAGGCTCATCAACAGGTCGTGGAGCGCGGCATTGTCGGCGACGTCGAAGATGCTGACGTTGCGATAGGCGCCGGCGACGCGCCACAGATGCCGCCATGTGCCGGCCTGCTGGAGCGCCTGCGCGCGTGCCTTCTCCTCGGCTTTCAGCCCTTCGATATAAGCGGGATCGGCGTCGTGCGGGATGCGGACGTCCATGGTGACGTGGAACAGCATGTCAGGCCTTTGCGATGGCGGGAACGGAAAGCGGTGCGGACCGCGTGCGATCGCGGCGGAAGTGGGCGATCTTGTCGGGATCGAGGCGGATGCCGAGCCCCGGCGCGTCGGGCACGTCGAGCGCGAAATCATGATAGGCCAGCGGCGTGGTCAGGATTTCCTCGGTCAGCAGCAGCGGGCCGAACAATTCGGTGCCCCATTCCAGCCGGGGTAGGGTGGCGCACAGATGCGCCGCCGCCGCCGTGCCGATGCCGGCTTCCAGCATGGTGCCGCCATAGACGGTGACGCCCGCCGCACCCGCGATCGCCGCCAGCTTCCCCGCGGCGAACAGGCCGCCGGCCTGGGCAGGCTTGATCGAGAAGATGTGGGCGGCGGCCTGCGCGGCGAAGTCGAAGCCGTCGGCGGGGCCGCGCAGCGCCTCGTCCGCCATGATCGGAATTTGCGCGGTTGCGGTCAGCCGCCGCATTGCCCCGCGATTCCAGGCCGGCACCGGCTGTTCGACCAGATCGGCGCCGGCGCCGGCCAGCCGTGCGATGCCGTCGCGCGCGGTCGGCTCGTCCCAAGCCTGGTTGATATCGACGCGGATGCTCACCGTGTCGCCCAGCGCCTGCTTGATCGCGGCGACATGCGCGACATCCTCGGCGACGGGGCGCTTGCCGATCTTGAGCTTGAAGGCGTTGTGGCGGCGGCGCGCCACCATCTCGGCGGCCTCGTCGATATCGCGCCCGGTGTCGCCGCTTGCCAAGGTCCACAGCACCGGCACGCTGTCTCGCACCCGGCCGCCGAGCAGCATCGAGAGCGACAGGCCCAGCCGTCGGCCGAGCGCATCGAGCAGCGCCGTCTCGATCGCATTCTTGGCGAAGTGATTGCCGACGATATGCCTGTCGAGCAGCGCCATCGCCGCCGCCGGGCGATCGGCGTCGCACCCGGCGAGCAGCGGCGCGAAATAGGTGTCGATGGCGAGCTTGATGCCCTCGGGGCTTTCCGGGCCATAAGCAAGGCCGCCGATCGTCGTGCCCTCGCCGATGCCCCTGCTGCCGTCGTCGCAGTGGATCTCGACCACGGCCAGCGTCTGGCGGCTGATCGTCGTCATCGACAGGATATGAGGGCGGATCGTCGGCAAATCTACCAAATAGGTATCGATCTTCTCAATCTTGATCACGACGCCGTCATCTTTCAAATCGCTTTTTCAAGGCATTTTTTAGGTGTAAGCGAACCCGTCCGCCAAGATTTTCTCGGTCTGGTTCGATACTTCTGGGGTATGATATGGAACTCCGGCATCTCCGCTATTTCCTGGCGGTCGCGCAAGAGCGCAATTTTTCGCGCGCGGCGGAGCGGCTCAACATCGCGCAGCCGCCGCTCAGCCGCCAGATCCGTCAGCTCGAGTTGGAAGTGGGCGCCGAGCTGTTCGATCGCGGCAGCCGGCCGCTGCGGCTGACCGAGGCGGGGCGGCTGCTGCACCAGCATGCGCAGCAGGTGCTTTCGGGCTTCGATCAGATGCGCACGATGATGACGCGCTATGCCGGCGCCCAGTCGCGGCGCTTCATCATCGGGTTCGTCGGATCGGTGATCTATGGGCGGCTGCCCCGGATCGTCCGCCTGCTCCGCGCCGCGCTCGGCGATGCGGTGGAGGTGACGCTCACCGAACTGTCGACGCTCGACCAGATCGCTGCGCTGCGCGAAGGCCGGATCGATGCCGGTTTCGGCCGGCTGCGGATTGACGATCCTGCCGTGCGCCGCATCGTCATGCTGGAGGAGCCGCTGGTCGCGGCGCTGCCCGCCGATCATATATTGGCTGAGGGCGATGATCCGCTCGAACTGGCGGCGCTCGCCGCGGAGCCGCTGATCCTCTATCCGCGCCCGTCGCGGCCGAGCTATGCCGATCAGCTGCTGTCGCTGTTCCAGGATCACGGGCTCGTGCCCGAATCGCGGCAGGAAGTCCGCGAGTTGCAGACCGCGCTGGGCATGGTCGCGGCGGGGGCGGGGCTTTGCGTCGTGCCGGCGTCGGTGCAGAGCCTGCATCGCGACGATCTCGTCTATCGCCCGATCGCCGAAGCCGACGCGGTCTCACCGATCATCCTCAGCCACCGGGCGGGCGACGAGGCCAGCGATCTGCTGGAGCTGATCGCGATCAGCCGCGACATCTATGGCGACGCCGGGAGTTGACGGGCGATCACGCCAGCCCCCGCACGCAGCGATCGACGCCGTTGCCGAGATGGCGCACCAGCATTTCCTCGTCCTGGAAATGAATGACCGGCTTTGCGCCCGATTTGAGCTGTGCCGCGATCAGCTCGTGCGTGAAGCAATCCTCCATCATCGGATCGCGCAGCCCAACCTTGGAATATTCGCGGGCGAACAATTCCCCGGCGGTCTTCACCGGCGGATAATAGCCCCGGATCTCCCAGATGCTGCGGTCGACGGCGACGGGCCAGATGTTGAAGGTGAAGAACAGGCCATCGAGCAGGCCGACGAAGAAATTGGGGAAGATGTGCCAGAAATCGAACGATCCTCGGAACTGATAGCCCTCATCGCCCTTGTCGGCCTTCGACCCGAAGGCCTGAACGGTGCCGGTGCCGAAGCGGCTCGCGAGCATCGCGGTGGGCGGGGGAGTGAAGCTGTCGGGCGGGGGTGAGCCCAGCACGCCGTGCAGGCCGTGAAGCTCGATCGCGCTGTGGCGATATTGCCGACCCTCGACCTTGACCGCGCGGGCGAGCGTCTTTTCGTGGAGATAGGGCAGGTGCCAGCCTTCGAGCTGCGCTTCCTGCAGCGTCTTCCAATTGACGTTCTCGTCGATCCGGTATGAGAAGGCGGGGGTGAAGCCCTCGAAATCATAGCGGCCGATATGGTCGGCGACGGGGGCGAGATGCTGTTCCAGGCTCTCTTCCGGCTCCTTCGCCAGATTGATGAAGATGAAACCCTGCCACACCGCGCAATGCACAGCGCTGAGGCCATTGGCGGCGGGGTCGACGCTCGGGAAATTCTCGGCGTCGCTGACATGCACCAGCTTTCCGGCGGTGTCGTAGACCCAGCCGTGGAAGCGGCACGACAGGAAGCCGCGGCAACTGCCCTGCGCGTCCCACGCCAGCGGCGCGCCGCGATGCGAGCACATGTTGTGGAAGGCGCGGATCACCCCGTCCTTGCCATGGATGACGAGGATCGCGGTCTCGGCGATTTTGAGATCGACGACGACATAGTCGCCGGGCTTGGCGACCTGGAGGACATGGCCGACATTCAGCCATTTGCGACGGAAGACCGCATCCTTCTCCCGGTCGAAATAGGCCTGGCTGGTATAGCGCTCGACGGGGATCGGGCCATCGCCTTCCTCGGGATAGCGCCGCATGAACCGGCGGGCGCCGTCCTCGGCTGTGCTTGCCGCGCCGCTCATCGTGCGCTCCTCGCAACCGGGCCGGAGGCGCCGAGCGGCCAGGCATCGTGCAGCGGCACGAACCGGTCGATGGGGAAGACATATTTGGGGCTGGGCTCGCCATACATCTCCACCGTCACCGCGACTTCGGTGAGCGACAGGCACATGTTGAGCAGCGCCTGCTGGCGTTCGTCGAGCTCGGTGAGCGGGGTCTGGTCGAGATAGCTGAGCGCATCGCCGCAGCGCGCCTGCATCACGTCGTAAAATGCCTGGCTTTCCGCCATCGATGCCGACCAGCGCTTGCGGTTGCGCGCATATTCGGTGGGCAATGCCCAGTCGATCCAGCGTTCGAGATCGGCAAATCCGTCGGGCAATGATGATTGCACGCCACTCTCCCTGTCGCATTGTCCGATGCCCCGCTATCCGGGGCTTGTTTGGTGGCGTGGACTGTCGGCGCGGCCATGCTTCGCGCTCTATCCCGCTGGTGCAGCCGATGCGCTGAAACGGCAGCATTGCGGCGGCCCGGATGATGTGCGCCGCGACCACCTGCATTATACCTGTCAGGTATTGAATTTGCGAGAATGGGTATTTGACACCAAGTGCTCATGGGGATGAACTTCGGGCTTTCACCATGATCATGCCTGCGGAGTATCGTCGATGGCGCGACGGATTAAGATGATCATCCCGGTTCCGGTGCCTGCCGCGGCACTTGCCGGCTTCGCCGCGCAATATCCCGAGACGCGCGCCGATCTGTCGATCGAATTCTGCTGCGCGGCGCGCGGCGGCGGCGCGCTCGATTCCTATTATGAAGGGGTGATGGCGGACGCCTATTGCCTCGATGCCGGGCTGCGCGCGGAGGCGGAGGGGTTCGACGCGGTCTGCGTCAATTCGATGAGCGATTCCGGCGTTGCCGGGCTGCGCTCGCGGCTGTCGATCCCCGTGCTGGGCACCGCGGCGCCGACCTATCACCTGGCTAGCCAGCTCGGCCGCAGCTTCTCGATCCTCAGCATGTGGGACAATTGGCGCTGGCTGTACGACAAGGTGCTGGGCGAGACCGGACTGCGCCACCGGCTCGCTTCGATCCGTACGATCGGCGTCGCGCCCGATACCGCCGAACTGCTCGCCGGCAAGGAGGATATGGTGTTCCCGCTGCTGCTGGATGCCGCGCGCCAGGCGATCGAGGTCGACGGCGCCGACGTGCTCGTCCTCGGTTCGACGACGATGCACCGGAGCCATGAATTCCTGCGGTCCCGGCTCGATATCCCCGTGCTCAATCCGGGCTTGATTGCCTTCAAGACCTGCGAGACATTGCTCGATCTTGGATTGAGCCACAGCAAGCGCGCCTATCCCTCGCCAAGAGGATTGAACGACACGGTGTTTCGTTTCGATCCTTCGGCCGGGATCGTCGGCGCCGGAAAGGCAGTGTGATGACGACATCCTCTTCGCCATGGCCCTTCGCGCTGAGCGCCGATGCGTGGAACGGCGCCGGCATGCCGCTGGCGCATTGCAACAAGCTGCTGAGCAACGATATCGACATGGTCCATGCGCATATGAGCGCGATGTTCTGCCGGCACAGCCTGCATATCGAGGGCGGGGTGCCGCCGATCGCCTTTTGCCACAACCAGGCGCCGTTGCGCGCGCTGACCTTCAACGCCACCGATTATGGCAATCCCTATGGCCGGGTGGTGGTCACGATCCCGCCGATGGAGGAGCTTTATCTCGTCCAGTTCTCGCTGAGCGGCCGGGCGGAGATCTCGCAGGGCGACGAAAGCTTCGTGCTCGATCCCGGCGAGATGTGCGTGCTCGGCTCCGGGCAGCGCATCCGCCAGGTCTTCGACCAGGGCTACAAGCATTTCACGGTGAAGGTGCCCAAGGCCGATCTGGAGACCCTGCTGGCGCAGGAACTCGGCTTCCGGCCGGGCGAACTTCATTTCTCGTCACGCCCGGTACGGCTGGAGGGGGCCGCCGCGTCGTTCGCGGGCATGGTCCGCACGGTCTGCGACGATATCGATCTGGGCCTCACCGCCTATAGCCATCCGCGCACTTGCGGTTCGGTGGAGGACACGCTCAAGCGCCTGTTGCTGGCGGCGGTGCCGCACAATCACAGCGACCTGTTCAATGGATCGGTTTCGGGCCTTGCTCCCTTCTATGTGCGGCGGGCGGAGGAGTATATCCGTGCCCATGCCGAGGAGCCGATCAGCCTGACCGACCTGATCGAGGTTTCGGGCGTCAGCGCGCGATCGCTCCATGCCGGTTTCCGCCGCTTCCGCGACAGCACGCCGATGGGCTATCTCAAGAACCACCGACTGTCGCTGGCGCGCAGCGCGTTGCAGAAGGGCGCGGAAAAGGGGGTTTCGGTGACCGACGTGGCGCTGGCCTGCGGCTTCACCCATCTCAGCAAATTCGCGCGCGATTATTTCGAACGCTATGGCGAACGCCCTTCAACCACGCTGCGCGCCTGCGATTTCGCGCGGGTGTGAGGCAGGCTCTGCGGCAATCCAGGAGCGCTGGATTGAGTGTGGAAATGTAAAGTCCGTCGAGGCTGAGCCTGTCGAAGCCCTTGTCCTTCTTGGACACGGTGCCGAAGAAAAACAGGACTTCGACAAGCTCAGTCCGAACGGCGGTGATGGCCAATCTGAACTGAGGGCTTGTGCTTCAGATCAGATGGATCGCGTCGTCGCGTTCGATGACAGTGTATATGCGCAGCGCGATCGAGCAGGGGGCGCCGGTCGCCTCGCCGGTGCGGATGTCGAACTTGCCCATATGATAGGGGCAGACGATATCGCCATTCTCGATCTCGCCCTCGGCCAGCGAGGCGTCGCCATGGGTGCAGAGATCGTCGGTCGCATAGACCTGGCCGTCGACACGATAGACCGCGAGCACCCGGCCGTCGCCGAGATCGACCTGGAAGACCTCGCCTTCGGGAACGTCGGCGGATGCACAGAGCCGTTCCATCAGGCCTGAACCGGTTTCCTGAGCGACCAGGGCGGGGAGGCTTCGCCCTGCAAGCGGACATCCAGGATGATCCTGCTGAATTTCCATCCGTCATTCCCCATTCGGGCGCTGCCGTCATACCAGCCGCCCAGCCATTGATCGCGCGGGCCGTCGTCGGTCCGCATCGTGCAGAGTTCCCAGAGATACCATTGGCAGTCCGCGCTCATGCCGTCTTCGGCGAGCACCACCAGCGGCGGCGTCATGTAATGGATCGACCACAGCACGCGCTCCGCCGCGATCGCGGCCAGGCCCCTCGTGATCGCGTCGCGCCCTTGCAGCGCGGCGAAACCCTCGGACGACCAGGTCGCGTCGTTGGCGAACAGCGGCGCCATCATCGCGGGATCGTTGCGGCGATCGGCGGCCGCCGCATAGCGCGCGACGAGATCGCCGATCGCGTGCCGCGCCTCGATGCGGTGCAGCCGCTGTTCGATGCTATGGGTCATGACGCGCCGGTCGGCGGCAGGCCGAGCGCGGTATCCTGCGCGCCATGCGCCGCGACGAAGCGCGTCTCCTCGAACGCATAGGGCACGCCCGGCGCGCCGCCATAAAGTTCGACATGCGGGGCGACCTCGGCCAGCGCCAGCGCCAGATAATAAAGCGGACGCATCTCCTCGGGCAGCTTGCCCAGCGGATGGGCATCCACGGCCGCCAGCATCGCCTCGGTGCGCGGCAGCACCGCATCGTAAAAGGCCCTGATCTCCTGGCGCGTCGCGGTTCGGCGACGGGTCTGGCGCGCATCGGCGCTGGGCAGCGCCCAGTCGAGAAAGGGCGCCAGCTCGGCAAAAGCATCGGGCAGGGGGGTATGGGGCATTGTCGGTTCCTTGTGCGCGGTCGCGGTCACGCGTTGACGAAACGGTCGACGATCACCGCGCCGTGGCGGATCAGGATCTCGTCGTCCTGCAGGTGCTGGAGCGTCTTCGCGCGCGACTGCATGGCGCGCTGCGTGTCCTCCATCGTCGCGGTGTCCTCCAGCCAGGCGTTGCGCTGCAAGGTCATCGCATGCTCGGTCGCCCAGCGCTGGCCGTTGGTTTTCGGCGCCTTCACATAATAGCGGCCTTCCCAAAGCGTCTTGTTGTGCGCGATCGGCCAGAACTGGTGGGTGAACCAGATGCCTTCCGCCACATGGATCAGCGTGTTGGGAAACAGCACGCTCAGCTCGAACGCGAAATCGGCGCGCTTGTCGGGATTGATCGTCGGCGGCAACATCGATTCCGCGCGAGTCGAGACCAGCGACGCACCGGCCATGGCGTTGGCGATCGCGGCGACGGGCGTGGGCTTCGCATTGAGCGTCAGGCACACCGCGCAGGTGCGGTGCGGCCCCATCAGCTTCACATTCTGCAGCCCCGTCGAGAAGACATTGGGAAAGGATCCGGCATGGATGGTATCGACATGATAGGCCTCGGCGAATGCGTCGTGCGCGACCTTCCAGTTGCAGTCGAGATAGGTGTGATAGGTGAAGCCGTAATCGAGCGCATCGAAGGGATAGCCCGCGAAATGCGTGGCATAGTCGCCCAGGAACTCGGCCAGGCTGTTCTCCGGCGTCTCGGCCAGGTTGACGAACAGGAAACCTTCCCATGTGTCGAGATGGATCGGCGCCAGGCCGTTGTCCGCCTTTGAGAAGCAGCCATAGAAGCGCTGCTCGCTCGGCACCTGCTTCAGCGTGCCTTCGGCATCATAGACCCAGCCGTGGAAGCGGCAGGTGACGATGCCCGCCTTGTTGCGGCCGAAGGTCTCCTCGCCGGTTTCGTTGACCACGGTATTGCCGCGATGGGCGCAGGCATTGTGGAAGGCGCGGACCTTGCCGTCCTTGCCGCGGATCAGGATCGCCGACGTGTCGGCGGCGGCGAGGCGCTTGACCTTATAGTCGCCCACTCTGGGGATCTCGTTCTCGCGCCCGACGCACAGCCAGACCTTGCGGAAGATCTTCTCCTTTTCCCGCTCGTACCATTCGGGCGAGATATAGGGTTCGGTCGATATCGGGCCGGAGCCGAGTTCGGGATATTGTTCGATCCAGCGATGCGCGGTCTCGGACATGATAAGCTCCTTCTGCTGCCCGACGATCTGATGGCATGATCATGTCCGCGGCGGCGGGAAGGCGGCTAGCCCGTCCCTGTCCGGCTTAGCCTGCGCGCGCACTGAAACGTCCTCGCGATCGCCCGGAAACGCTGGCGATGCCGGTGCAGTCGATAGCAGCGACGGGATGGCGGCAGCGGGATCAGGCTAGCGGCAAAAGGCGCGCGGCGCTCAATTGCGAACGATCATGGGGCACTGAGCCGCCATGAATGCCACGCGGCGGAAACGAACGGTTGGAGCCCGAAAACGGGGCCGATCCGTCCAGCGGTTCCGCCGATCAGGGTGAGGGGAGAAGCAATAATGACCCAATATGGTTTCGGCCGCGCGGCCCATATGCGCGCAGCTTTCGGCAAATGCCTGCTCGCTGGCGCGTCGCTTTCCGCGATGCTGGTCGGCGCGCCGGTGCTTCATGCGCAGGACGCGCCAGCGCAGGCGGCGGCAGAGGAGAGCGCGGGCATCGAGGAAATCACCGTCACCGCCCGGCGGCGCGCGGAATCGCTGCAGGACACGCCGATCGCGATCTCCGCGGTTTCGGGCGAAGGCATCGCGGCGCGCGGCCTCGACAATGTCACGCAGATCGGTGATTTCACCCCCAATGTGAAATTCAACAGCTCGGTTCCGGTCTCGGCGAGCAATGCGACCGCGGCGATCTTCATCCGCGGCATCGGCCAGAACGACTATCAGCTGTCCGCAGATCCTGGCGTCGGTCTCTATCTCGACGGCGTCTATATCTCGCGCGGAGTCGGCAATGTGCTCGATGTGCTCAATGTCGAGCGGATCGAGGTGCTGCGCGGGCCACAGGGCACGCTGTTCGGCCGCAACACGATCGGCGGCGCGGTCAGCGTCGTCACCAAGAAGCCTGGAAGCACGCCGGGCGGCAGCCTCGACGTCACGACCGGGCGCTTCAATCGTGTCCAGATCAAGGGATCGATCGACGTGCCGCTGGCCGAGGGCGTCTATACCAGCCTGTCTGCCTTCTATCACAATCGCGACGGCTATGTGAAAGGCGTGGTGCCCGGCGCCCCCGATCTGGGCGATACCAACCAGCTTGCCGGCCGTTTCGCGCTGCGGCTGGAGCCGTCGAGCGACGTCAGCATCGACATCGCGGTGGATGGCACCCGTTCGCGCGAGCAATCCGCGCCCAATGTGCTGATTGCGCAGGACGAGAACGCGCCCGCCGCCGCGACGTGGAACGCCGCCTATTCTGGCGCGGCCGCGATCTGCGCGAGCACGACCAATCCGGCGCGCTTCACCGATCAGCGCTGCTTCAACAGCCAATGGGCGCTGGCACCCTATCGCCATGGCGGCACCTTCACCACCATCTCCCAGGTGTTCAATTCGGCCAGCCGGCGGCCCTATCAATCGGCGTCCGACCTCAACATCTGGGGCGTCTCCGGCGTGCTCGAATGGCGGCTGTCGGATGCGGTCACGCTCAAATCGATCACCGCCTACCGCAAGGTCACCGGCTTCTGGACGCGCGATTCCGATCACAGCCCGGCGACGATCATCCAGACCAACAGCGACTGGCGCCAGGATCAGTTCAGCCAGGAGATCCAGCTTGGCGGCGATGCGCTCGACAAACGTTTCAACTGGCTGGTCGGCGCCTATTATTCGAGCGAGAGCGGCAACCACAGGGATCTGGTCAACATCATCGACGCCGTGTTCCTGAGCGGCGCGGTGCTCGACGGCAAAAGCTATGCGGTGTTCGGCCAGGCGACCTACGAGATCGTCGAGAATCTGAACCTCACCGCCGGCATCCGCTGGACCGAGGACCAGAAGACCTTCAACAATGCCAACCAATATGTCGTCGAGGCCGGCTTCCTGACCGGCGCGCCCTTCAATCCCGACGGATCGGGTCTGCAGGACGGCGATCCGCTGATGGGGCCGCTGGGGCAAAGCTCGACGATCAAGGACCGCGCCTGGACGCCGATGGCCAGCCTGTCCTATCGCTGGAGCCCGGAAGTGCTGACCTATCTGTCCTATTCCAAGGGCTTCAAGGGCGGCGGCTTCACCCAGCGCGTCTTCCCGCCCTTCGCCTTCATCCCGTCCTTCGCGCCGGAGACGAGCGAAACCTTCGAAGCGGGCTTCAAGACCGATCTGCTCGATCGCAGGCTGCGGCTGAACGGCGCCGCATTCATCAACAATTACAGCAATCTCCAGATCACCGTGAACGATCCGACGCTGGGCTTCGCACCGATCATCCAGAATGCGGCGAAGGCGCGGATCAAGGGGCTGGAACTCGAGCTGCTCGCCCAGCCGATCGACGGGCTGCGGATCGAGGCGGGCTTGGGTTATCTCGACGCGCGCTACCGCGAAGTCGATATTCGCGCGCTTAACGCGGGCGTCACCAAGGACACGCATCTCCAGAACGCGCCGAAATGGACGTTGAGCGCGGGCATGTCCTATGCCGTCGACCTGGGCGACAGCGGCACGATCACGCCGCGCATCGACTGGTCTTATCGCTCGCGCGTCTATAACGACGCGGTCAATACGCCCGAACTGGTCCAAGACGGCTATCATCTGGTCAACGCCGCGATCGCCTATGCCGACAAGGATGCGCGCTGGAGCCTGTCGCTCGGCGTCCGCAACCTCACCAAGCAGGTCTATCTGGGCTCGGGCTATGCCGACTCGTTCGGCGGCATTTTCGAGGGCGTCTATGGCCGCCCGCGCGAATGGTATCTGACCGCCGGCTACAAGTTCTGACCATGGCGGCGGACATGTCGCTGGAGGCGCGTATCGCCCGGCTGGAGGCGCATCGGGCGATCGAACGCCTGATCGCCGACCTCGGGCACGGCTTCGACAGCGGTCCTTCCGCCGAGCTGCTGCGCGGGCTGTTCACCACCGATGCGGTGTTCACGATCAACGGTTATGGCGTGCTGGCCGGCGCCGACGCCATCGCCGACGGCGTTGCCGGCAATGCCGACAAGGGCTTTCGCTGGACGCTCCATTATCTGGTGTCGCCGCGCATCGACCTGTCGGCTGATGGCTTGTCGGCGGCGGTCGCGTTCATGCTGTGGGAAGCGGCGACCGCCGCCAGCGGCCGCGCCTATTGGATCGGCGGCAGCTATGTCGCGACGGCGGTGGCGGCGGACGACCGCTGGCGCTTCGCCAGACTGACGCTCGCCGCCGATCTCATCTCTCATTATCCCGAGGGCTGGCACGACAAGCCTGCCGCCCTCGATCAGGCCTGAACCCTGAACGGGAAGGATCAATACGCATGTCTCATCCAGCCGCATCGCTCGACCATATCAGGCGCTCCGTGCCGCAGATCCGCGACGAACTGGGTGTCGCCCCCGTTTCGGTGCGCGCCATCCGCGATCCCGCCATCTATGCGCTCGAAAAGGAAAGGCTGTTCAAGAAGGTCTGGCTGAAGGTCGCGACCGCATGGGAATTGCCCAACCCCGGCGACTACAAGGTCAAGGAGATGCCGGTCGCCGACACATCGGTGCTGATCGTGCGCGGCAAGGACGGGCGCATCCGCGCCTTCCATAATGTCTGCACGCATCGCGGCAACAAGGTGGTGCCCAACAGCGATTTCGAGAGCTTCGGCCGCGCGCGCGCCAATGTCCTGTCCTGCCGTTTCCATGGCTGGGTGTTCAGCACCGAAGGGCCGCTCAAATCGGTGCCGCTCCAGGATCATTTCGGCCAGATCGACACCGCCTGCCTGGGGCTGCGCCCGATCGCGTGCGACGAATGGGAAGGCTTCGTCTTCATCAATTTCGACGCCGAGCACGCCCAGTCGCTGGCCGATTATCTCGGCGATTTCGCGAACCTGTTCGGCGGCTATCCCTATCATGAATCGACCACGGCCTTCCGCTATTCGACGGTGCTGGAATGCAACTGGAAGGTTGCGCTTTACGCCTTTTCGGAAGGCTATCATGTGCCGACCATCCATGCCGGTTCGCTCCCCGGCTTTCGTGGCATCGAACATAGCGATTTCAAGCTGATGGGGCCGCACGCATCCTCCACCATCTATGGCGCGGGCATGGATGCGGCGCCGTCGACGCAATCCTTCGCGGGCATATTGCACGGCAGCGACGTGCATCGTCCGCGCCCCGATCTCCTGCCGCCCGCGATCAACCCGGAACGTCGCGCCGATTTCCAGTTCGAACTGCCCAATATATTCCCCAATTTGCTGATCCATCTGGCATCGGGCTGCGGCTATCCGGGCATGTCCTATTTCACGCACCAGTTCTGGCCGCTCGATCACGGCCGGACCTTGTGGGAGGGGATCAACTATTTCCGCCCGGCGGAGACCGCGGCGGAACGCGCCGCGCAGATCCATGTCAACGCGCTGCACCGCAATGCGTGGCTCGAGGACACCGCGACGATGGAGGACACGTTCACGGGCATCATGTCCGGTGCGATCGACGAGATGCAGTTGATGGATCAGGAATTCCTGATCCGCCACGCCGCGCTGACGCTCGATCACCATCTTGAGACTGGAAACTGAACCACCATGACCGACACCGCATTGCCTGCCGGCTTTCAGGAACTCGAACCTCTGGTGGCGCGTTGGGCCAGACCCACGGAGAATGAACGCAACGCGATCCGGCTCTCGGCGGCGCCCAGGGATTTCGTCGATTTCGACGCGCTGATGGCGCCTCGGCTCGATGCCTTGTTGGCGCATCTCGCGACGCTACCCGCACGACCGGAGGGTCGGGCGGACTATAACGCGCTGCTGCTGGCCTCCGCCTTTGCCGAGGCTGCGCCGCATCACGAGCTATACGGCGACAGCGCGCAGGTGCCCTTCAGCTTCGATGCGCGCCGTTTCGTGCCCGATCATGGCAAGGACGCGTTGTAGCCCTCAGTCCGCGCGTACGAAGTGCAGCGAGATGCGTGAGGTGTCGAGCGTGAAGCCGCGCGCATCGTCGTCAGGCGTGATGCTGAACGGGCCGCTCTTGAACGCGCCTTCGCCATTACGCTTAAGCGCCAGCGGGCCGGTCCTGCCGCCGGTCGCGGTTTCGAGCGTCAGGTTGATCGTGTCCCCCTTGGCGTCGACCACATAGGTCGCCGCGATATTGGGATTGCGATAGCGGCCGTTGAGCGCCGATCCGTCGGACGAGGGTTCTGTGATCGCCGGCAGGCCTTCGTTCAGCGCCGTGATCACCTCGTCGGCCTTCCTGGCGGGATCGACCGCTCCGTTGTTGCAGAGCAAGGCGATGCCCATCCGTTTTTCGGGCAGGCGGCCATAGAGCGTCTTGTATCCGGCCGCACCACCGGTGTGATGGAACCAGTGCGGCCCGATGATCAGCCCGTTGCCATAGGCGATGCCTCGGCCCGATCGCACCACCGGTGCGCCGTTGGTGAACTGGCCGGGCGTGACCATCAGTCGCGTGATTTCCGGCGTCCACACCTTGTGCCCGTTGTCGATATCGCGATCCCATTTGGCGAGATCGTTGACGGTGGTGATCAGGCCGCCCGATCCGCCGAACAGCGGATATTCGTCGGCGGAGGTGACCTTGCCGTCGGCGGCGGCGATATAGCCATGCGTCGCATTGGCGTCTGCGGTGCGCTTGCCCAGCATCATGAAGCTGCGCGTCATGCCCAAAGGCTTCAGCACGTTCGCGTTCACATAGGTTTCGAAGGGCTGTTTCGAGACGCGCTCGATGATTTCGGACAGCAGCAGATAGCCGCCATTGGTGTAATCATATTGGGTGCCGGGTGTGAAGTTGGTCTCCTTCTGCCTGAGCACGCCCGCCAGCGCCTCTGCACGGCTCGGCTCGGAGATCTTGAGCTTGCCTTCCAGCGCCAGCAGCGCCAGCGAATCCCGGATGCCGCCGGTCATGTTGAGCAGCATCTGGACGGTGACGACGGTGCCGTAATCGGCCAGCTCCGGGATGTATGTGCGAACGTCGTCGGTGAGCTTGACCTTGCCCGCGACGACGAGTTGCATCAGCGCGACGGCGGTGAACTGTTTCGAGACCGAGGCGGCATAGAATTGGGTATCGGACCCGATGGCGCGGCCCGTCGCGATATCGGCAGCGCCGGCATTGGCCAGTTCGGTCGTCTTGCCGTCGCGGAAAATGCCGACCGCGCAGCCCGGCGCGGTGGGGGAGGGGACGCCGAGCGCCGCCGTGATGCGGTCCGGGGCGCCCGGATCGGCATGAACAGGCGTCGCGGCCAGGGCGACGAGCGGCAGCCAGGCGAAACGGATCATCGCATTACCCCAATATGGTTTGTCGCATCGCGCGCGATGCCCAAAAATGGTCCGGGCCGCAGATGCGGCCCGGACTGTCTTCGTCAGATCATTCTCAGAACTTGAAGCGGACGCCCGCGGTGAACATCCGGCCCAGCGTGTCGTACAGCGCACGGGTGGTGCCGTAGCCGCCAACGCCGGTGATCGGTGGCGTCTTGTTGAAGACGTTCTGGATCGATCCGAACAGGGCGACGCGGTTGTCGTCATTCTCGATCAGCGTCACTTCACCCTGAAGGTCGAAATACACGCGACCGTTGACGCTCAGCACGTTCAGGTCCTTCAGGGTATAGGCCCGGTTGATGGCGCCGCCGCCGATATAGCGCGCTGCAACGCTCAGCGTGAAGCCCGGGTTCACATAGCTGACATGCGTGTTGACCTTCCAGTGCGGGTTGCCGCCCACCGCCGCGACCGTCGGCTGCTCGACGCTGCCGCCCAGATTGGTGAGCGTGATGCCGTCGAAGATCGAGGTGTTGTCGATATAGGTGACCAGCGCCTGCAGGTTGATCCGGTCGGCGCCGACCGGGAACCAGTATTGGGCCTCCACGTCGATGCCGCTCGTCTTGACCGAGGTCAGGTTGACCGGGCCGTTGAGCACGCGGGTGATGCGGTTGTCTGTGCCGCCGCGGATGATCAGCGGGCAGGCCTGGGGCGACGTGCCGCTGTAGCAGCGATCGACGATCGTCGCGGGGGTGAGCGCGATGATCGCGTCGTTGAGCTCGATCTTGTAATAGTCGACCGAGAGCTTGAGGCGCGGGATGAAGGTGGGCGTCAGCACCACGCCCGCGGTGAACGTATCGGCTTTTTCAGGCGTCAGGTTGGGATTGCCCTGGTTCGCCGCGGTGACGAGATAGGTGTCGTTGACGATCGGATCGAAGACGCTGAGCGCTGAGGTCGATCCGGCCTGGAACAATTCCTCCAGGCCCGGCGCGCGAATGTCGCGCGAGCGCGTGGCGCGCAACCGGATCGAATCGTTGATCGCATAGCTGATGCCGCCCTTCCAGGTGACGACCGTACCGGAGGTGCTGTAGTCGGTGACGCGCACGGCGGCGTCGACGCTCAGATCCTTCGCCCAGCTCGTATCCTTCGCAAGCGGGACCATGACTTCGCCGAAGCCTTCCTTCACCGTCACCTTGCCCGAATAGGGAATGGTGCCGCCGCCGAAAAAGGCCTGTGCGGTGGAGATGGGATCGGACGTCGTCTTGACGCTGAGCTCGCGATATTCGCCGCCGGCCGCGATCGAGACGGGCCCGGCCCAGGTGTCGAACGGCGAGCCGCGCACCGTCATGATCGCCGATTTCTGCTTGATGTCCCACAGGCGGAAGCCCGTGCCGTTCACATAGGCGAGCGCGGCGGCCGAATAGCGGTTCTCGCCGATCAGGTTGAGCGGAACGCAGCCATTGGTCGGATCGGTCAGCGTCGAGCGGCAGATCGGATCGACCACGCCCGGCGTGCGCGGATCGTCAATCGCGTCGACCGCCAGATTGTAGCGCGCGGTGATGCGGTTGTTGCTCACATCCGCGCGGTTCTTGGTGCGGCCGTAGCTGAAGCTGCCGTCAAGCGTCCAGCCGCTGCCCAGCTTGGCGTTGAAGCCGCCAAGCGCGTTGATCGTCTCGATGTCGAGGTTGGAGACGGTGCGGGCATTGTCGAGCACGCTGCGGCCGACGGTGATCGTCGCGACATTGTTCGCGGCAAGCGTCTGGCGCAATGCGGCGGGCAGGAACACGTTGTCCGACCGGATGCTCATCTGGTGCGCGGAGGCGAGGCCGAGATATTCCGACGTGACCTTGTTGTACGAAACTTCGCCGAACAGGGTGATCGCATCGCTCGCGTCGAAGGTCAGGCGGCCGAAGCCGGTATAGCGGTTGACGGGAACCGCGCCCAGGCTGTCGGCGATGCCATTGGCGCCGTCGCCGCCGACCTGCGTCGAGGAGGTGACGAGCGTTCCGAACGCGAAGGGGACGGCGTTGCCGCTCGTGTCGAACTGAATGCCCTTGAGATAGGAGGGGAGCGCCAGGATGTTGGTGATCGCGCTTCCGTTGCCCGGGGTGAAGCTGACGCCGGTGATGACGCCGCCATAAGTGACGTTGGTCTGGCGGATATTGTCGGTCAGGATCAGCCGCGACTCGCCGTTGGTCGCGGTATAGGCGGGATTGGAGACGGTGCCGGGGTTCTTCGCGCTCCACGGACGGTCGCGCAGCCAGCGGATGCCGCCATTCTGAGATGCTTCGGCCGCGACCACCAGGTGCAGGCGATCGTCCATGAAGCTGGTGCCATAGCTGACCGAGGCGAGGAAATTCTCGTAATCGCCATAGTTGGAGATGCCGCCCTGGACGCTGCCCTTCAGCCCCTTGAACCGCGAATCGATACGCAGGTTGACGACGCCGGCGACGGCATCCGAACCATAGGCGGCCGAAGCTCCGCCGGTGACGATGTCGATGCCGTTGACCATCGCCTGTGGGATCGAGGAGATGCTGACACCGCCCGCGGGCGTGGTCGGCACATAGCGGCGGCCGTCGACCTGGACCTGGGTGCGCTGATAGCCCAGGCCGCGCAGATCGATATAGTTGCCGGCGGCGAGGCTGCCGAGATTGACCGTGCTGGTCGGGGTCAGCGACGGACGGACCGAAGGCATCTGGTTGATGACGTCGGCGATATTGGGTGCGGCGACGCGGCTGAGCGTCTCGGCGCCGATCACGGTGACGGGGGTGGGGGTGTCGAAACCGTTGCGCTGGACGAGAGACCCGGTGACGATGATGTCGGCTTCGGGTTCAGCCTCTGCCGCCTGGGGCGCTTGCGGCGCGGTTTGGGCGAGCGCGGGATGCGCCATGCACAGCAGTGCGCTGCCGCTGGCGAGGAGCAGGAGCTTCGCGCGACGCGTGCTCCCCGAAAAAGAGTGTGAAGCAACGGCCGTCATAATCGAATCCCCCTGATTTTCTTTCGCAACGCAACATCCCTGCGAGACCTGTCACAAATCCAGCACAAAGGGTTCATAGAGCCATAGCGGATAGTTATATCGATGATCGCGTCGATCCGCTGTCGGTTGGGCCGGATTGGCTCGATCCGTTGCATGAAGCGGATCGTTCGCTTCTCCGTTCGTGTGTTGAACCGCGCTGTTTGTGCGGTATCGGCGATGGATATGTCGGCCTGGATCGGTTAGTATATTTGCACCCGAAAGCGCGCGGAGTCGCGGCGGGGCCATTGTTTTAGCCGTGATCGACCGCAGGCTGGCCAGCCGCGCGAGCGGGTGCATGTTGCGCCGCAAAATGGATTACTTCAAGCATAGCCAAAGGCTATGTATCGCATCAAATCAGCGATGGTGCGTGGACGATGCCGGCCTGGCAGGGTGTTTGTAATCCGCCGGCACCATCCTATTCAGTCCATCCGCGTCGCCGGAGGGAACCCGTCCATGTCCATGATCCGCAGTCTGCCGCTGTCGATAGCCGTGCTTGTCGCCGCACCCGCCTTCGCCGCGCCGGTCAAGGCCGATCCGGTTCGTCAGTATCGCGCTGCCCATGAGTGGGAGATCGTGCGCGAACTCGCCGATTTCGTCGCCATTCCCAATGCCGGCCGGACGGCCGCCGAAATGGAACCCAATGTCCGTGCGCTCGATGCGATGCTCAAGCGGCGCGGCTTCACGGTCACGCGGATACAGACCGATGGCGGAAAGCCCTCGGTCATCGCGCGGCTCGATGTGGCGGGCGCACGACGCACCCTGGGCTTCTACGCGCATTTCGACGGCCAGCCCGTCAGCCAGCCGGACTGGCGGACGCCGCCTTTCGAGCCCGTTCTGCGTGCGGGCGCGGCCGCCGATGCCGCCGTCATCGACCTCGCCGGCAAGCCGGTGGCACTCTCGCCCGAAGCGCGGCTTTATGGCCGCTCGGCGAGCGACGACAAGGCACCGATCGTCGCGATCCTGCGCGCCGTCGATGCGCTTCGTGCCAGCAGGCAGGCCCCCGCCGCCAATGTGATCCTGTTCCTCGATGGCGACGAGGAGGCCGGTTCGCCCGATATCGCCGCCCAGCTTCGCGACCATGCCGATGCGCTCAAGGCGGATCTGTGGATCCTGTGCGACGGCCCCGTCCATTCGAGCGGCGCGCAGCAGGTGATCCTGGGCGCGCGCGGCGTCGCCTCGCTCGAACTCACCGCTTATGGCCCCGCGCGCGGCCTGCATTCGGGCCATTATGGCAACTGGGTGCCCAATCCCGCGCTGGCATTGGCGCGCCTGCTGGCATCGATGCGCGACGAGGACGGGGTGGTCACCATTCCCGGCTTCGAGGATGGCGTGAAGCTGGCCGATGCCGGGGAACAGCGCCTGCTCGACACGCTGCCGGCCGTGGAGGATGGACTGCGCCGCGATCTGCGGATCGGCCGGACGATCGGCGTGCCCCGGCTGATGGACGGTGTCATGCGCCCGGCGCTCAACATCCGGGGCATTTCGGCGGGTGCGGTCGGCGACAAGGCGGCGAATGTGATCCCGACCCGTGCGATGGCTTCGATCGACATGCGGCTGGTGCCCGGTCAGACGCCCGATCATGTTCGTACTGTCACCGAACGCTTCTTCAGCGATCAGGGCTGGTTCGTCACGGCCGGCGAACCCGACGCGGAGACGTTGCTGAACCATGCCAAGGTGCTGCGCGCCGAATGGGGGCCGGGCTATCCAGGATATCGCGCCGCCGCTTCCGCGCCGGGCACCCAGGCGGTGATCCGCGCGGTGACGCGGGCGCTGGGCAAGCCTCCGCTGGTGACGCCGATGCTTGGCGGCAGCATCCCGATGTCCGTTATAGCGGACGGGCTGGCGACGCCGGCGGTGTTGTTGCCGACCGTCAACGCTGACAACGCCCAGCATGCCGCGAACGAGAATCTCCGTCTCCAGAATCTCTGGGACGGGATCGACATGTTCGCCGCGATCCTGCGCGATTTCGATGGCGGCGGCCGATGAGCGACAAGCGTGTTGCCGCTTGCTATGGCGCGACTATGTCATGCGATGTTTCATGCACCCCGGGGGAGCGCCGCCATCATGCCTAGCGGGGGATCGCCGCAGATCGGCCCCTATATCCATCAGCTCCGCCGACGTCAGGGGCTGACGCTCGACGGGCTCGCAAAGATCTCGGGCGTGTCGAAATCGATGCTGTCGCAGATCGAGCGCGGGCAGACCAATCCGACCCTGGCGACGGTCTGGGCGCTGGCGGAGGCGTTGAAGGTCGACGTGTCCGAGCTGATCGGCTTCCGCCAGCCCGAAAAGCGCGTTCGCATCGACATCGCTTCCGCTTCGTTCACGCCCGAGATCCGCACCGAGGACGGGCGCTGCCTGCTGCGCATCCTGAGCCCGGCCGATCGCGCCGACAGCCTGGAATGGTACGAACTGACCTTCGCGCCGGGCGGGACATTGGTCTCCTCTCCGCACGCGCGCGGCACACGCGAGCATCTGACGGTGCTTGAGGGATCGCTTGAGGTCATCGCGGCGAGCGAGCGCCAGACCGTGCCGCTGGGCGCGACCGCGCGTTACCCGGCCGATGTCGAGCATGAGATCCGCAATGACGGACCGGGGGACGCGAAGGCGCTTTTGGTGGTGACAAGCTAAAATCCTGTTTCCGGGATACTAGACTCTTAATCCGTTATATTGTACTCGCCTGCCTCCAGCAGAGGAGGCGGGATTGGCGAACGACGCATTTTACGAGCGAATCGGACAGGAGCTGGCCGATATCGACGCGCAAGGGCTGACCAAGCGCGAGCGTGTCCTGCTCTCGCCGCAGGGTGCGCAGGTGCGCGTGGCCACGCCGGATGGCGAACGTGACGTGCTCAATCTGTGCGCGAACAATTATCTCGGGCTGGCCTCTGATCAGCGCGTGATCGACGCCGCGATCCAGGCGACGCGCGATTGGGGGGCGGGGCTGGCCTCGGTCCGTTTCATCTGCGGCACGCAATTGCCGCACAAGCAGCTCGAGGCGCAGATCGCGGATTATCTGGGCTTCGAGGATGCGATCCTGTTCGCCGCGGCCTTCGACGCCAATGGCGCGGTGTTCGAGCCGTTGTTCGGCCCCGACGACGCGATCGTCTCGGATTCGCTCAACCATGCCTCGCTGATCGACGGCATCCGGCTCGCCAAGGCGCGCCGCTATCGCTTCGCCACCAACGACATGGCGGCGCTCGAGGAGGCGCTGCAACAGGCGCGGCGTGAGGGATCGGGCCAGATCCTGATCGTCACCGACGGCGTCTTCTCGATGGACGGCACCGTCGCCAATCTGGCCGGCATCGCCGATCTTGCCGAGCGCTATGGCGCACTGACCCTGGTTGACGATTGTCATGCCACTGGGTTCCTGGGGCAGGGCGGACGCGGCTCAGCGGCGTTTCGCGGCGTCGAGGGGCGGATCGATATCGTCACCGGCACCTTCGGCAAGGCTTTGGGGGGCGCGATGGGCGGCTTTGTCGCTGCACGCCGGCCGCTGGTCGAGCTGCTGCGCCAGCGCGGCCGGCCCTATCTCTTCTCCAACGCGCTCGCGCCTTCGGTGTGCGGTGCGGCGGCGGCGGCGATCGACATCGCCCGTTCGGACGAGGGCGAGGCGCTGCGGACGCGGCTGACGGCCAATGCGACGCGTTTCCGCGCCGGGCTGGAAGGGCTGGGTTTCACGCTGTTGCCCGGGGAACATCCGATCATCCCGGTGATGCTCCACGATGCGCCGCGCGCGGTGGCGCTGGCCGAGCGCCTGCTCGACCATGGCGTCTATGTCACCGCCTTTTCCTTCCCCGTCGTACCCAAGGGGCTGGCGCGGATCCGGACGCAGATGTCGGCCGCCTTCACGCCCGAACAGGTCGATCGGGCGGTCGCTGCCTTCGGCGCGGCCGGTCGCGAACTGAGGATCGTGGCATGAGCGTCGCCATTCTCGACCGCCGCGCGGTCTCCGCGACCACGATGTTCGGCCTCGCCAAGCTGGAGGCGGCGGAGGGCGTGTGGGGCACTACCGCGCCGGTGCCGACCCCGGCGGCGGACGAGGTGCTGATCCGCGTCCAGCGCACCGCGATCTGCGGCACCGACGTCCATATCTATAATTGGGACGAATGGGCGGCGCGCACCGTGCCGGTGCCGATGATCTTCGGCCATGAATTCGCCGGCGAGATCGTCGAGATCGGCGCTGCCGTCACCCGGCCACTTCATATCGGCCAGCGCGTCTCAGGTGAGGGGCATCTGATCGATATCGACAGCGCGGCCGCGCGCGCCGGGCGTTTCCATCTCGATCCCGGCACCAAGGGCGTCGGCGTCAATCGCCAGGGGGCCTTCGCCGAATATCTGGCGATCCCGGCCTTCAACGTCGTACCGCTGCCCGAGGATGTCAGCCTGGACATCGGCGCGCTGCTCGATCCGTTCGGCAATGCCGTCCACACCGCCCAGCAATTCGATCTGCTGGGGGAAGATGTGCTCGTTACCGGCGCCGGGCCGATCGGCATCATGGCCGCAGCCGTCGCCCGCCGCGCCGGCGCGCGCTCGGTGATCCTGACCGACGTCAACGACTATCGGCTGGATCTCGCCGCGCGCATCGCCGATATCCGGCCGGTCAATGTCTCGCGCGAGGATCTGCGCGACGTGATGGCGCAGGAGGGGATCGCCGACGGCTTCGGCGTCGCGCTGGAGATGTCGGGCGCGCAGCCCGCGATCGCGCAGGCGATCGACGCGCTGATGATGGGCGGCCGGCTGGCGATGCTCGGCATCCCGTCGAGCGCGATGCATGTTGCCTGGGCGGACATCATCCTGAAGGCGATCACGATTCGCGGCGTCTATGGCCGCGAGATGTTCGAAACCTGGCGCAAGATGTTCGGCCTGATCCGCAATGGCCTCGACCTCGAGCCGCTGATCACCCACCGCTTCGCCGCGCAGGATTTCCAGCAGGGTTTCGACGCGATGCGATCCGGCCAGTCGGGCAAGGTCGTGTTGAGCTGGTGAACGCCGGGCGGATCGAAGATCCGCCCGGACGCCATTTCACCCTGGAGCGGGGGCGCCCTCCGGCCGTGTCCGCGCTCGCAGCAGCAGCCGGCTGATCGCGGGCAGCACGAACAGGGTCAGCAGCGTGGAGGTGATCAGACCGCCGATCACGACGATGGCGAGCGGCTTCTGCACCTCCGCGCCGGTGCCCGTCGCGATCGCCATCGGCACGAAACCGATGGCGGGGACGATGCCCGTCATCAGCACCGCGCGCACGCGTTCCATCGTGCCGTCGATCACCGCACGGTCGACGGGCTTGCCCGTCGCGATCTGCTGGCCGATGCTCGTCATCACCACCAGCCCGTTGAGCACGGTCACGCCCGAGAGCACGATGAAACCGACGGCGGCGGAGACCGAGAAGGGCAGGCCGGTCAGCGCCAGCGCGAAGACTCCACCCGCCAGCGCCAGCGGGATCGCCGAATAGACCGCGGCCGCCGGCCGCACGCCGCCCAGCGCCAGAAACAATATGCCGAATATCGCGGCGAAGATGGTCGGGATCACCAGTGACAGCCGTGCCGAGGCTGCCTGGAGATTTTCGAACTGGCCGCCCCATTCGATAAAGGCGCCCGAAGGCAGCTTCACCTGTTCCGCCACCCTGGCGCGCGCTTGCGACACGAAGCTGCCGAGATCGCTGCCACGGACATTGGCCTGGACGACGATGCGCCGTTTGCCGTTTTCGCGGCTGACCTGATTGAGCCCCTCCGAGAAGGAGAAGCGCGCCAGTTCGCGCAGCGGCACCGATGTTCGCGCACCGCCCTCGCCGGGCAAGAGCACCGGCAAGGCGCCGACCGCGTCGAGATCGTCGCGCGTGGCCGCATCGAGCCGGACGACGATATCGAAACGGCGATCCCCTTCGAAGACGATGCCGGCCTCACGCCCGCCCAAAGCCGCCGCCACGGTATCGCTGACCTCCTGCACCGACAGGCCGTAACGCGCGATCGCGTCGCGATCGAACTGGACGTCGAGCGTCGGGAAGCCCTCTGTCTGCTCCACCTTGACGTCGGCGGCGCCCGGCACGGTGTTGAGGATGCCGGCGACCTGCTGGGCGACGCGGCCCATCTCCTCCAGATCGTCGCCATAGAGCTTGATCGCGATATCGCCGCGCACGCCCGCGATCAACTCGTTGAAGCGGAGCTGGATCGGCTGGCTGATCTCGAACGCATTGCCGACCAGCGGCGCGACCTTTTGCTCGACACGCTCGATCACATCGGCCTGGTTCCTTACACCTGCCGGCCATTGGTCGCGGGGCTTGAGGATGACGAAGGTGTCCGATGCGTTGGGCGGCATCGGATCGCTCGCCACCTCGGCGGTGCCGGTCTTCGAATAGATGAACGACACTTCGGGCAGCGTCGCCACCGCGCGTTCGACCTGTGCCTGCAGCTTGGTCGACTGGTCGAGCGAGGTTGACGGGATGCGTAGCGCCTGCATGGCGAGATTGCCTTCGCCCAGCACCGGCATGAACTCGCTGCCCAATGTGGCGAACAGCAATGCGGCCGCGGCGAAGACGCCAGTGCCCGCGCCGATCCACGGCCAGGGCCTCGCCACCGCCCGTTCGAGCAGCGGAGCGTAGCGATGCTTGGTCCAGGCGATCGCCTTCACATCCTTTTCGGCGACCTTGCCGCGGATCAGGATCGCGACCATCGCCGGCACGAAGGTGAGCGAGGCGATGAAGGCGCCCGCCAGCGCGAGCAGCACGGTGATCGCCATCGGCGAGAAGGTTTTGCCCTCCACGCCGGTGAAGGTGAGCAGCGGCACGAACACGAGGACAATGATCGCCTGGCCGAACAAGGTGGGCCGCACCATCTCGCGTGAGGCTTCGAACACCTCGTGCAGTCGTTCGGGCAATGTCAGCAATCGCCCCTCATGATGCTGGCGTTCGGCCAGCCGCCTCAGGCAATTTTCGATGATGATGATCGATCCGTCGACGATCAGTCCGAAATCGAGCGCACCCAGGCTCATCAGATTGCCCGAGACCCCGAGCATGTTCATGCCCGTGCCCATGAACAGGAAGGAAAGCGGAATGACCAGCGTCGCGATGATCGCGGCGCGGAAATTGCCGAGCAGCCAGAACAGGATCGCGGCGACCAGGAGCGCGCCTTCGAGGAGGTTCTTCTCGACCGTGCCGATCGTCGCGTCGACCAGGGTGGACCGGTCGAGCACCGTGGTCAGTTTGATGCCGGGAGGCATCGTCTTCGCAACGCTTTCCAGCTTGTCGGCGACCGATGCCGCGACGATGCGGCTGTTGCCGTCGGCGAGCATCAGCGCGGTGCCGATCACGACCTCCCGCCCGTTCTGCGACGCCGTACCGGTGCGCAGCCCGCCGCCGATCCGGACGGTCGCGACATCGCGCACCGCCACCGCCACGCCGCCGCGTGTCGCCACGGCGGCGCGGCCGATCTCGTCGACCGATCGGATGCGGCCATCGGCGCGCACGAGAAAGGCTTCGCCGCCGCGCTGGATGAAATTGGCGCCAACCGAGATATTGGCGCGCTCCAGCGCCTCGGCCAGCTCGCTGAACGAGATGCCGTAGGTCGCCAGTTTTGCGGGATCGGGCTGGACGACGAACTGCTTTTCATAGCCGCCGATCGAATCGATGCCGGCGACGCCGCGCACCGAGCGGAGCTGCGGACGGATCCCCCAGTCCTGCACGCTACGCAGATAGCCGAGCTTCGCCACATCGTCGGTCAGCCGTTCGCCCGATATGGTGAGATAGGATCCGTCGGGCTGAAAACCGGGCTTGCCGGCGACGCGCGGCGCTTTTGTGTCGAAATCGACGACATACATCAGGACTTCGCCGAGCCCGGTCGAAACCGGCCCCATTTGGGGTTCCACGCCCGTGGGCAAGGTCCCTTTGGCCTGGTTGAGTCGTTCGGCGACCTGAGCGCGTGCGAAATAGAGGTCGCTATGATCCTCGAAGACCACGGTGACCTGGCTGAATCCGTTGCGCGAGATCGATCGCGTGCTTTGCAGCCCCGGTATGCCCGCCATCGCGGTTTCGACCGGGAAGGTGACGAGCCGTTCGATATCGAGCGGGCCTAGCGCCGGATCGACCGTGTTGATCTGGACCTGTTTGTTGGTGATGTCGGGAACGGCGTCGATCGGCAGCTTCACGAGCTGGAAAACGCCATAGACCGCGACGAGCAGGGTGATGAACACCACCGACCAGCGAAAGCGGATCGCGGCGTCGAGAAGATGGTGGATCATGGCATCAATGCTCCGCTTCGCCCTTGCCGAGCTCGGCCTTGAGCAGGAAGGCGCCGCGCGTCGCGACGCTCTGGCCGGGCTTCAACCCTGCGACGATCTCGATCCGCCCGCCGCCGCGCTGGCCGGCGGTGACGGGAACCGCCTGAAACCCCTTCGGGCTGGCGACGAACACGACATCGCGTCCGCCGACCGATTGCACCGCCTCTTCGGGCAGGACGATGCCGCTTGTGCTTCCGGCCTTATGCGGGGTGATGCGGACGCGTGCGCCCTGGCCGGGGATCAACCGGCTCGCCGCCACGGGATCGAGCAGCACCGTCGCCGAACGGCTTTGCTGGTCGAGGCTCGGCGTTGTCGAATGCACGGTGGCATCGACGACATTGCCGTCGGCCAGTTCGATGACCGCGCGATCGCCGCGCATGATCCGTCCGGCGTCCGATGCCGGGATCGCGGCTTCGACCTGGATGCGATCCGGATCGGAGACGCGGAACAGCTCCGTGCCCGCCGTCACATAATTTCCAAGCTTCGCATCGCTTTTCGTGATCCGGCCGGAAATCAGGCTGGTGACCGCGAGATGGCGGCCACCAGCCGCGCCAGCGGCCGATGCGGTCGATCGCGCGCGCTGCAATTCGGCTTCCGCCTCCGCCAGTGCGGTTTGCGCCGCCTCCAGATCCTGCCGCGCGGTCACCCGCGCGTCGAACAGGCGCTTTTCGCGGGCATAGGCAAGCCGGGCCGCGTTGGCGCGGGCGGCGGCGCTGGCGCTGTCGGCGGTGAAGGTCGCTGCGTCGCGGCTTTCGAGCAGCGCCACGGTTTCGCCGGCGCGCACGCTGTCGCCCAGATGCTTGGTGATGCGGGTGATCGCGCCGTCGGCGCGCGCGGTGAGCGCGGCTTCGCCATCGGGCGTCGCCACCACCATCGCCTGCGCCAGGATCTCGGCGCCGAACGCGCCGTCGACGGTGCGCTGGGTGACGATGCCGGCGGCGTTGGAGCGTGCCGCGTCCATCTCGACGAAGCCTTCGGGGCCGTGATCCTCTTCGGGTGGGGCCACCGACGGTGTGGCGGGCGTGTCGGTTGCGGGCATCGTGCGGCCGAGCATGAGGCCGCCCGCGCCCGCGATCAGGGCGAGGCAGGCTGCACCGGCGATCAGCCGGGTGTGGTTCTGAGTGATATCCATCTGAATGAGATCCTTATTGGGCGGCGGCGCGCACCAGCACGGCGCGCGCCTCCACCAGCGCGAGATGCGCATCGATGAGCTGGGTCTGCGCGGCGGCGAACGCCTCCTGCGCGTCGAACAGTTCGGTGAGCGGGATACGGCCCGCGCGATAGGCGAGATCGGCCAGCCGCACGGCTTCCTCCGCCTGTGGTGCCGCGACGTCCTGCAACGCCTTGACCCGGGTCAGCGCCGCGTCGAACGCGGTTTCGGCATTGCCGATGCGCGCCGCCGCCTGCGTGATCGCCGCGTCTCGCCCGGCTTGCGCCGCACTGATATCGGCGCGCGCGGCGGCGATATTGCCCTGGTTGCGATCGAACAGCGCGATCGGCATCGAAAGGCTGGCGAGCAGTGCGCGATCGCCGGTCTCCTCGATCCGGCGCGCGCCGATGCCGATCGAGGGATCGATCCGCCCCTCCGCCCGGGCCTGGCGCAATCCGGCCTCGGCCATTGCCAGTTCCGCCGCGGCGAGCCGGGCGTCGAGCGTCATGGCGGGCGCTATGCCTGGTGGCCTGGCCAGATCGAGCGCACCGATGACGCGGCCCACCGCCATGTCGCTGCCCAGCAATGCGCCGAGCGACCGCCGGGCCGTTTCGTCCTCCGCCGTGGCCGTCTTCAGCGCGGCATCGGCCTGCGCGGCATTGGCGCGGGCGCGATAGGCGCGCAACGGTGGTTCGCGGCCCGCCGCGACCAGCTCGTCGGCGATGCGCGCCAATTCGGTGGCACGCACAAGGCCGGCGCGCGCGACGGCCAGCCGCGCTTCCGCGGCAAGCGCGGCACCGAACTGACTGCGCACCGATTGAGCGAGATCGGCCTTGGCGATGGCGAGCCGGATCTCCTCCGCGCGAACCGCCGTTTCCGCCCCGCCGATCCGCGCGGCCCTGCGTCCGCCCAGATCGAGCCGCTGGCTGAGCTGGACGCTGGTTTCGGTACCATCGAAGCCGGCATAGGGGCCGCTGCCCGCGAAATTCTCGACCGTGACGTCGAGCTGCGGGTTGGCGCGAAGGCCAGCCTGACGTAGCCGGGCATGGCTCGCCTCGAGCGCGGCGCGGGCGGCGGCGATGGCAGGTGCTCGTGCTTCGGATTCATCCAGCGCGCGTTCGAGCGAGAGCGCGGCGGGCAGGGGACCGGTGCGCAAGGCGGGGAGAGGGGCGGCCGTCGCGGGTGACGGATCGCCGGGGCCGTAGGTCTTGGCCGCCGCCATCGAACAGGCGAGCAGCATCGGGGCGACGCAAAGGGCGCCGCCCAATCGGGCGAGAGCATTCGGCCCGCGGGCCGAACGCGAAAGGATAGGCATTGGGAATGCTCCTGATCAGCGTGAACGGCATGGTCGCCAGGGGGCGTCTCATGCGTGCGGCTGGATCAGGCGGCGGGCGGTTGGAGCGGAGGGGCCAAAGCGCGCGAGGGCAGGGTGGGTGATATGGCAGGCATCAGCGCAGTGCGCGCGGACAGGCCGGTATCGGCGGCATCCACGCAATCGACCGCGATATCGGCGCCGCAATGGTGATGATGCCCGACATGCGAAGGCTGGTCGCCCGGCCTGGGTTTGGGGGCGTCGGATTTGTCCTCGGCCTCCGCCGCGTCTCCGCCGTCATGTTCGAAGGCGTGCGCCCCAAGCCCTTGATGGATATGCGCGAGCGCGGGCGCGCCACTGCCTGCCACGAGGACGGCCAGCAGCAGGACAAGGCTCAGCGCGCGACGGAACATCTGCCGGCCGCTATCATGACGCGGATTGCCGGGCAAGCGATCGACCGGACGACAGCTCGGCCAGTGCCGCGCGTATCACCTGCCAGCCGCCGCTGATGCCGAGCGCCGCCATCAGAAGCGCGACGACCAGGTCGGGCAGGGCGCTGCCGGTGGCGGCCACGCCAAGCGCGGCGGCGAGCACCGCGATATTGCCGATGGCGTCGTTGCGCGAGCAGATCCAGACGGACCGCATATTCGCGTCGCCGGTGCGGTAGCGATAGAGCATCGCTGCGACGGCGAGGTTCACGATCAGCGCCAGCGTGCCGATCACGCCCATGGCGACGGGTTCCGGGGCGGCGCCCGTCAGGAAGGCCCAGATCGCCGAACCGAGCACCCACAGGCCGAAGGCCAGGATGGTGACGCCCTTGAGCAGGGCGGTGCACGCACGCCAGGCCAATGCCATGCCCGCGACGCCCAGGCTGATCGCGTAATTGGCGGCGTCACCCAGGAAATCGAGCGCATCAGCCTGGAGCGCGCGTGAATCCGCGGACGCGCCCGCGCCGAATTCGACAAGGAACATCACCGCATTGAGCAGCAGCGCGATCCACAGCACGCGCCGCCACCTTGGATCGTTCAACGCCGTCTTGCCCGCTTTCGCGCCGCAGCAACAGTCAGCCATGGCCACTCGACTCCTTGATGGGACTCGGCTTATGCACCCTGTAGCAACTATAGGGTCAAGCGATGAAGATCGGCGAACTCGCGCGGGCGACGGCGACCAAGGTTGAAACCGTCCGCTTTTACGAAAAGTCGGGACTGCTGCCGGCTCCGGGGCGGACGGCCGGCAATTATCGCGCTTATGGCGCCGGCCATCTCGCGCGATTGTCCTTTATCCGCCGTGCGCGTGACCTGGGCTTCTCGCTCGATCAGGTCCGTGCGCTGCTCGATCTCTCCGACGACCGCGCACGTCCCTGCGGCGCCGTCGACGAAATCGCCAGCGCGCAACTCGCGGCGGTCGATCGCAAGATCGCCGACCTGACGGCGCTGCGGCGCGAACTCGCCAGCCTGCTTGATCAATGCAGCCGCGGAACGATCGCGGATTGCCGCATCATCGACGCGCTCGCGCCTGGTTGACGGGTCTCGCGGCGGCTTGTGACGCAGCGGGAACGGATTGTCGTGATCGCCGTTGAACGAGGATGGCATCGCGTATCTTCCATGTCAGCGATCTTCATTTCGGACGTCAGGATCAGGCCGCGCTCGATTGGTTCGCCACGCGGGTGGAGGCGGAGAAGCCCGATGCCATCGTCATCACCGGCGACCTGACATATCGGGCACGCAGCGCCGAGTTCGCCGCGGCCACCGAATGGCTGCAGCGGCTGAAGCTGCCCGTCACGATCGAACCGGGCAATCATGATTTGCCGTATTTCAATCCGATCGCACGGTTCTTCTCGCCCTATCGCCGCTATCGCCGGGTCGAGCGCGCGATCGAGGACAGATTGGAAGTGGCGGGTATCTGCACCGTGCCACTGCGCACGACCGCGCGCGCGCAGTGGCGGAGCAACTGGTCATGGGGTGTGGTGCGGCCGGTCAGCCTGGCGCTGGCGTTGAAGGCGTTGGCCGATTGTCCCCCCGATCGGCTCAAGATCGTCACCTGTCATCATCCGTTGATCGATACGCAAGCGATGAGCAAGCGTAGCCGTACCCTGGGCGGCGAAAAGGCGTTGGCGGCCTTGTCGGCGGCTGGCGCCGATGTCGTGCTGAGCGGGCATGTCCATGATCCCTTCGACGTTCGTCATCCCGTGGGCGGTCGCGCCGTGCGCCTGATCGGCGCAGGCACCTTGTCCGAACGCGTGCGGACGACGGCGCCCAGCTTTAATGAACTGGTGTTGGCGCACGGCACGCTCGACGTGGCGGTGCATGTGATGCCCGCTTCAGGCGCGCCATCGCCGGATATTGGGGAAACGGCCGGGTAATGACAGGCTATCTCTTTAATATATTTGCGTTATCATGAGTTCGTATCGGACGGGCGGCGGGGCGCGGACAGTCGCCTCCTCCCATCGGAATGGTGGCGTGATGGAAACGACCCCGGGCGAGGAAAAGCTGAGCGTTGCGCTCGATGCCGGCGGCATGGGCTGGTGGGAGCTCGATATTCCGACGCTGACGCTGGACGCGTCACCCAATTGCAAGGCCAATTACGGCCGCACCCCTGGCGAACTTTTTACCTACGACATGCTGCTGGCGCAGATTCACCCCGACGATGTCGCGCGCATGCGGGCCGCCGCGCGGCGCTCGCTGGAAACGGGCGAGGATTACGACATCGAATATCGCTGCGTATGGCCCGATCAGAGCGTGCACATCCTGCAAATCCGTGGCCGGCTCCGCCGCGACGCACAGGGCGCCTTGTCGCGGATGATCGGGGTAAGCTGGGAGGTGACGGCGCAGCGCGCCATCGAGGCTGCCTTGCGCATGAGCGAGGCGGCCTTGCGCGAGCAGACCGAGCGGGTGCGTCTGGCTCAGGAGGCGGGCCAGGTCGGTGTGTTCGAATGGTTTCCGGAGTCCGGCGGGCTCAGTGTTTCCAACGCCTTTCGACATCTATGGGGGCTTTCCGCTGACGCCCCGGTGACGGACGCCCTGCTTGTCTCGCAGATCCATCCTGACGACCGGCGGCTGGCCGGTACGGCGCGGATCGAGACCGAGGCCAACCCGCTGCAATATTCGGAATATCGCATTTTTCGCGCGGATACCGGCGAGGAACGCTGGCTCGCGCGTCGCGGTGAAGTGCGGACGCGTGAAGGGGACCGGGTGCGCCGCTTCATCGGAGTGGTCATCGACATCACCGAGCGCAAACATGCGGAAGCGGCCTTGCGCGAGAGCGAGGAGCGGTTCCGGCTGATCGCGGATTCCTCGCCGGTGCCGATGTGGGTCAGCAAGCTTGGCGGCAAGCGGGAATTCGTCAACAAGGCCTATTGCGAGATGTTGGGCGCGTCATACGAGGTCGCCGTCGATTATGACTGGCGCGACCTGCTCCACCCCGACGATCTGCCGCGCATTCTGAAGGAACAGATCGCGGGCGAAAGCTCGCACAAGCCGTTCACGCTGGAGGCGCGCTTTCGCCTGTCGGATGGCGAGTTCCACTGGCTGCGATCGCAGAGCCAGCCGCGCTGGGGCCCGGATGGCGCGCATATCGGCTTCATCGGGGTCGCGCACGACGTGACCGTCGCCAAGCTGGCGGAGGCCGAGTTACGCGGCCTCAACGATCGGCTGGAAGAGCGCGTGGCGGCGGCATTGTCCGCGCAGGCGGAAACCGAGGCGGCATTGCGCCAGGCCCAGAAAATGGAAGCTGTTGGCCAATTGACCGGCGGGATCGCCCATGACTTCAATAATCTGCTGACCCCGGTGATCGGCGGGCTCGAGATCGTCGCGGCCGGGGTGACCGATCCGCGCCACAAGAGACTGGCGGAAGGCGCGCTGGAGGCGGCGCGGCGCGCGGCGAAGCTGACGGGGCAGTTGTTGGCCTTTTCGCGCATCCAGAAATTGAGCGTGAAGCCCGTCGATGTCGGTGCGCAGATCGGCCAGGTGTTGGATATGATGCGGCGCACCCTTGGGCCGGGGATCACGATCCGTTCGGAGCTCGATGGCGCGGCGGGATTTGCGATGTGCGATCCGCACCAGTTGGAAAACGCGGTGCTCAATCTCGCGATCAATGCGCGCGATGCGATGCCGAATGGCGGAACGCTTACGCTTTCGGCGCGGCGTACCAGGCTGGAAGGCGGCATCGATCATGAGGCCGGCGATTATGTCGCGGTTTCGGTGGAAGATACCGGCACCGGCATGGCGCCGGAGATATTGCAGCGTGCGACCGAGCCATTCTTCACCACCAAGCCGTTCGGGCAAGGCACCGGGCTCGGGCTCGCCCAGGTCTACGGCGTCGCACATCAATCCGGTGGCACCGTGATGATCGACAGCGCTGTGGACATGGGCACCACTGTGTCGATCTACCTGCCCGCAGCCGATCTGGTGGTGGTCGCCGAACCGGTCCTGCCGGCCCGGGGACGCCGGATCGTGTCGCGAAGTGGAGGGCGCATCGTGCTTGTCGATGATGACGACGATGTGCGTGGCTTCCTTCAGGATGTGCTCGGCGCGTCGGGCTATGTCGTCACCGCGCTCGCCGATGGCGAGACCTGTCTCGCCGATCTGGAGCAGCAGGCGCCCGATCTGTTGATGCTCGATTTCGCGATGCCGGGCCTCAACGGCGCCGAAACCGCGTTGATGGCGCGCCGCCGCCATCCCGATCTGCCGATCATCCTGGTGACGGGCTATGCCGACAGCGACGCGCTGGATGTCGCAGCGGGATATGGCGCCGTCATTCTGCGCAAGCCGTTCGAACAGGCCGAACTGATGGCCGCGATCGAAGCGGCGATGAAGCCGCGCACCAGCGCCGCGCCGATCTGAACATCCGGATTCATGCCGGTTTTTTCGTCTGGAACCGGATGGACAGCGCACCGCCGCGCATGACACAAGCCTTTGGCAACAAGAAGGGGGAGGGGCATGGCCGATCCGGTCGCCGACATGTTGGAGCAGGATCCTCGCTATGCGGCGCTGTTGCGCGATCGCTCGCGCTTCGCGTGGTTGCTCTCGATCCTGATGTTCGCGGCGTTCCTCGGCTATATCGGCCTGATCGCCTTCGACAAGGCGGCGCTGGCGCGGCCGATCGGCGGCGGAGTGACCTCGCTCGGCATTCCCGCCGGCATCGGCCTGATCCTTTTCGCGATCCTGTTGACCGGGCTTTACGTGTGGCGCGCCAATCGCGTCTATGACCGGCGCATGGCCGAGATCCTGGCGGCGCAGCAGGCATGAATCCGCGTCTCCTGATCGTGCTGGCGCTGCTCGTCGCGGCGCCCGCTTCCGCCGCCGCCCTGGAAGGGCAGGCCGAACGCCAGCCCATCAACTGGGTGGCGATCGCGATGTTCCTGGCGTTCGTGACGCTGACATTGGGGATCACCCGGCGCGCGGCGCAGCGCACGCGCACCGCATCCGATTTCTACACGGCTGGCGGCGGCATCAGCGGTTTCCAGAACGGGCTGGCGATGGCGGGCGACTATATGTCGGCAGCGTCCTTCCTCGGCATTTCCGCGCAGATCTTCGCGGACGGTTATGACGGACTGATCTATTCCACCGGCTTCATCGTCGGCTGGCCGATCCTGTTGTTCCTGATGGCCGAGAAGCTGCGCAACCTTGGCAAATACACCTTTGCCGACGTCGCATCCTATCGCTTTGCCCAGCCGCCGGTGCGCAGCTTCGCCGCGGGCAGCACCTTGCTCGTCGTCTGTTTCTATCTGATCGCGCAGATGGTCGGCGCCGGGCAGCTCATCAAATTGCTGTTCGGGCTCCCCTATGGCTATGCCGTGATCGTCGTCGGCATGCTGATGATGGCCTATGTGCTGTTCGGCGGCATGCGCGCCACCACCTGGGTCCAGATCATCAAGGCGGTGATGCTGCTTTCCGGCGCGACCTTCATGGCGGTGATGGTGCTGGCGCAATTCGGCTTCTCGCCCGAAGCCTTGTTCCGCCGCGCCGTGGAGGTGAAGACCGATATGGCGCTGGTGAAGGGCGCTTCCCCTGAAGAAGCCGCAGCCAAGGGTCTGTCGATCATGGCGCCCGGCAATTTCATCAAGGATCCGATCAGCGCGATATCGTTCGGGCTGGCGCTGATGCTCGGCACGGCAGGCCTGCCGCATATCCTGATGCGCTTCTTCACCGTTCCGGATGCGCAGGCGGCGCGCAAATCGGTGCTGTGGGCGACCACCTGGATCGGCTATTTCTACATCCTCACCTTCATCATCGGTTTCGGCGCGATCGTGCTGGTGGCGACCAATCCCGCCTATCTGGATGGAGAGGCGCTGCGCGGCGGCGGCAACATGGCGGCGATCCATCTGGCGCATGCGATCGGCGGCAACGCCTTTCTCGGCTTCATCTCCGCCGTCGCGTTCGCGACGATCCTGGCGGTTGTGGCGGGCCTGACTCTGTCCGCCGCGTCGGCGGTGAGCCATGATCTCTATGCGACGGTGATCAAGCATGGCGAGGCGAGTTCCGCCGACGAACTGCGGGTGTCGCGTATCACCACGCTGGCGCTGGGGGCGCTCGCCATCCTGCTCGGCATCGCGTTCGAGAAGCAGAATGTCGCTTTCATGGTCAGCCTGGCCTTCGCGCTGGCGGCGTCCGGCAATTTCCCGGTCCTCGTCATGTCGCTGCTGTGGAGCGGCTGCACGACGCGCGGCGCGGCGATCGGCGGTACGATCGGATTGCTGACCGCATTCGTCCTCACCGTGCTGTCGCCCGCGATCTGGGTGAACGTGCTTGGCTTCGCCGCCGCACCGTTTCCGTACAGTTCGCCTGCGATCTTCTCGGTGCCCGCCGGCTTCCTCGCGATCTGGCTGATCTCGCTGGTCGACAACAGCCCACGCGCGGCGATCGACAAGGCTGGCTATCCCGCGCAACGCCTGCGCGCGGAGACCGGAATCGGGGCCTCTGGAGCGAGCGATCACTAGAGTGATTATAGTTCGATGGAATCATCGAACGACTCGAGCCGCAGGTCAGCGAAGCCAAAATCGCGGTAAAACCTGACTCTCGAGCATGTGATCCGCTTCCAGTGGATCACATGCTCTAGGAGCGCCGGCGCGCGTTCGGGCTGAGGCTTCGGGATTTTCGCATCATCCAACTCCCGCTCGGGCTGAGCTCCTCGAAGCCCTGTCCTTCTTCTCCGCCGGAGCAGCAGCGGTACAGGGGCTTCGACAAGCTCAGCCCGAACGTTTTGCTGGTTGCGATGCCCCCCAACATCGCGCTTGACTCCTGCTCCGAAATATCAGAAATTTCTGTCATGACAGAAATAGCCGAAAATTCTGAAACGCTTCCCGCCGCAGTACGACAGTTCGTGCTGCATTGGGGGGAGATGGGCGGGCAATGGGGCGTCAACCGCTCCGTCGCGCAGATCCATGCCTTGCTCTATCTGAGCGACCGCCCGTTGAATGCCGACGAGATCGGTGAGAAGCTGGGGATCGCGCGTAGCAACATCTCCAATTCGCTCAAGGAACTGCTTGGCTGGAAGCTGATCCGCCGCGTGCCGGTGATGGGTGATCGGCGCGAGCATTTCGAAGCCGAGGTCGATCTGTGGCAGATGCTCACGCGCATCGCCCAGGGCCGCAAGGAGCGCGAGGTCGATCCCGCCGTCGCGGCGCTCAAGCTATGCCGCGCCGAGGCGCAGGACGATCCGCGCATCTCGCGTGTCGCGCGCGAGCGGATCGAGGCAATGCACGATTTCGTGACGACGATGGACGACTGGCACCGGGAGATGATCACCATTCCGCCGGCCCGGCTGATGCTGCTCATCAAGATGGGCCGCAAGGTGCTCAATTTCCTGCCACTCGGGCGGAGCAAGGCGAAGCCCGATGTGTAGCGCCAACTCCCTGTCCACCCCGCACGTCATGCCAGCGAAAGCCGGCATCTCCCTCGCGATGAGGCGCGATCTGGTTGGCAGGCCCCAGCTTTCGCTGGGGTGATCGGACTGGGGCGGGTGGAAAAGGACCACTCAATTCACGACTATATATTTCTCTCCATACAGAAATAATCGAAGGAGGTGAAAATGGAACTGATGGCGGCACGGGGTGTGAGGGCCCGCTATCATTTGTGGCGGCGGACATGCGCCATGCCCATGGACGACGCCATCCATCCATTTCGCAGCCTGTTGGGTGTGGAGCGTTGGGGCGCCTTGCCAACGGCGGTGCGCGCGCGTTTCCGTCGGCGGATCGCGGCGGGCGCCTGCGTCACCTATGTCGGCGAAGTCGCCGAATGCCGGATGAGCCGGCTCGGCTGGCTGCTCGCCAACCTCGCGCGGCTGGTGGGGGCGCCGCTGCCGCTTCACCGCGATACCGGGGTGCCTGCCTGCGTGACCGTGACCGAGGATATCGCGGGCGGCGGTCAGTTCTGGACGCGACAATATGGACGCCGCGACGGTTTTCCGCAGGTGATCTTCAGCGCCAAGCGGTTCACCGGCCCGACGGGAATCGAGGAATATCTCGGGCTCGGCGTGGGCATCGCGCTCCGCCTTGCTGCGGAGGACGGCGTCCTGTGGTTCCTGAGCGATCATTATTTCCTGCGGCTCGGGCGGTTCCGGCTGCGTTTCCCGCGCTGGCTGGCGCCTGGCCATCTCGCCATCGGCCATGTCGATTGCGGCGGCGGCCGTTTCGCCTTCACGCTCGACCTCGTCCACCCCATCGCGGGCGAACTGATCCATCAACTGGCGGTCTTCGCGGACCCCGATGAAGGAGATGCGGCATGATCGACACGACATTGGGGCTTTTGCTGATCGCGCAGATCGCAATGGGCGGCTTCGACACGCTTTATCACCATGAGCTCACGCAACGGCTTGCCTGGCGTCCCGGCCAGGCGACCGAGCTTCGGCTGCATGGTGTCCGCAATCTCGTCTATGCGATCGTCTTCCTGGCGCTGGGGCTCAGCGCGCCGCAGGGCGGTTGGGCGACAGTGCTGATGGTGCTGCTCGGCGGCGAGGCGATCGTGACATTGTGGGATTTCGTCGAGGAGGACCGGACCCGGCTGTTGCCCTGGACCGAGCGGGTGACGCACACATTGCTGACGCTCAATTACGGCCTCATCCTCGCGCTGCTCCTCCCCGCGCTTTGGACGGCCGCCGATGGCGCGAGCGCGCTTCCGTTCCGTTGGAACGGCGTCTTCTCCATCCTGTTCGCCCTGGCCGCGATCGGCGTGGCGGTCAGCGGCCTGCGCGATCTGGCCGCTGCCCGGCGCAGCGCGCGGCTCGTCGAAGCGGATGGCGCGGCGCTGGCGGAGCCGCTCGGCGCGCGACAGGCGATCCTGGTGACGGGCGGAACCGGCTTGGTGGGCACGCGGCTGATCGGGGCGCTGGCCGGGGCCGGACATGATGTGACGGTGCTGACGCGCGACGTGGCGCATGCCCGGCATCTGCCGGCGCCATTGCGCGTCGTCACCAGCCTGGATCAGATCGGCAATGCCGACCGGATCGACGCGGTCGTCAATCTGGCGGGCGAGAGCATCGCCGGTGGATTATGGACCCGCCGCCGTCGCGCCGCGATCCTCGCCAGCCGGATCGATACGACGCGCGCCCTGCATGCACTGTGTGCCCGGCTCGATCGCCGGCCGGTGGTGCTGGTCAACGCTTCCGCGATCGGTTTCTACGGCGATGCCGGTGATGAGATACTTGATGAAGGTGGCGCGCGCGGCACTGGATTCTGCGCCGATATCTGTGCCGCTTGGGAGGCTGAGGCCGATGCGATGGCCGCGCTTGGCCTGCGCGTCGTGCGGCTGCGCATCGGGCTTGTCCTGGCGAGCGCTGGCGGGTTTCTTGGCAATCTGCTCTTTCCGTTCGAAGCGGGGCTGGGCGGCCGTATCGGTGACGGCCGGCAATGGCTGAGCTGGATCCATCGCGACGATCTGGTCCGGCTGATCGCGTTTGCCATCGCAACGCCCGATCTGCACGGCGCGGTCAACGCCGTCGCGCCCAATCCGGTGCGCAATATCGACTTTGCCAGGGCGCTGGGCCGTGCGCTCCGCCGGCCGGCTCTGGCCACGTTGCCCGCCATGCCGCTCCGGATGGTGTTGCGCGATTTCGCCGACGAACTGTTCCTGGCGAGCCAGCGCGTGTTGCCGGTGAAAGCGGTGTTCCACGGTTTCGGCTTCCGCCACGCGAGGATGGAAACGGCATTGGCGCGGATCGTGGGCGCCCCCGAACCGCGCTCCCGGCGAGACAGGGACAGGCCACTTGCCGATGCGCGGCTGCTGCACTGATGGCGGTGAAGATGCACTCGTCGTCAATAGGGGCGGGGAGGCGATCGACGATGGAAAAGGGGGGAGGGACCCCGCCGCTGGTCATTGGAGGCCATGGCAGGGAGCAGGCCGGTTTCTCACTCCGCCGCCTGGCGCATCCAATGGGTCATCACCGGATAGGCGGGCATGCCGAAATTCTCGGCCTGATGCGGCTCCGCCGTCATGCCGTACCATTGCAGCATCGGCGCGCCGATATATTTTCCCGTGCTGAAATGATGGAGCACGGCTGCACCACCACCGACCTGGCGATAGCCGCCCTCATGAAAAATGATCGCAGGATCGATGCCGATTTCCAGCGCCGCCGCATAGGACCAGGCGATTGCCGCCATTTCCGCGCCCGGATCCGGATCGACGTCGCCCACCTCATCGCGCAGCGCAGGATCGGCGATCGCGATATGCCCGGCCTCGTGCAGCAAATCGCCGGGCCAGGCCAATTGCTCTGGATCGAACAGCAGCGTGCCGCCTTGCACCGCCAGCCCGGGCAGCAGCGTTTCCTCTTCGATCGGGCCGGCGACGGCCGGAATGCCGATCTTGTCCAGAAAGGCCGTGATCTTCGCGATGATGGGGTCGGTGGAGTTCATGGCGCTTCCTAACAAGTCACGGAGCAACAAAAAAGGCGGCCCGTTTCCGGACCGCCTTTTCTGTGTTCGGTGAGAACCGCTTCTTAGCGCTTCGAGAACTGGAAGCTGCGGCGGGCCTTGGCCTTGCCGTACTTCTTACGCTCCACGGTGCGGCTGTCGCGGGTCAGGAAGCCGGCGGCCTTGACGGGCGCGCGCAGGATCGGCTCGAACTTGGTCAGCGCCTGGCTGATACCATGCTTGACCGCGCCAGCCTGGCCCGAAAGCCCGCCGCCCTTGACGGTGGCGATCACGTCATACTGGCCCTCGCGCCCGGCGACACCGAACGGCTGGTTGATGACGAGGCGCAGCGTCGGACGCGCGAAATAGACTTCCTGGTCACGACCGTTGACCGTGATCTTGCCCGAGCCGGGCTTGATCCAGACGCGGGCGACCGCGTCCTTGCGGCGGCCGGTGGCATAAGCGCGGCCCTGGGCGTCGACTTCGCGGTCGCGCAGCGGCATGGTCGGGCGGACGGGCTCGGGCGCAGCCGCAACGGGCTCGCTTTCGGCCGAAACCGGGGCCGAGGCGCTAGCGGCGGGCGCCGCGGCGGCAGGCGCTTCGCCGCTGGTCAACTGAGCCAGATCGGAAAGCGATTGACGGGTATCGGACATCAGGCACCCACCTTGTTCTTGCGGTTCATGGCAGCGACGTCGAGCGTCTCGGGCTGAAGGCCCTCATGCGGATGCTCGGTGCCGTTATAGACGCGCAGGTTGCGCATCTGCTGGCGGCCCAGCGGGCCGCGCGGGATCATGCGCTCAACGGCCTTTTCGAGGACGCGCTCCGGGAAGCGGCCTTCAAGCACCTTGGCGGCGGTGATCGCCTTGATGCCGCCGGCATAGCCGGTGTGCTTGTAGTAGATCTTGTCCTGCAGCTTCTTGCCCGTGAAGCGGACCTTGTCCGCGTTGATCACGATGACATTGTCGCCGCAATCGACGTGCGGGGTGTAGCTCGGCTTGTTCTTGCCGCGCAGGATATCGGCGATCACGACGGCGAGACGGCCGACGACGAGGCCCTCCGCATCGATCAGGTGCCATTTCTTCTCCACCTCGGTCGGCTTTACCGAACGGGTGGTCTTCGCAAGCGCCTTCATGGGCCTGGACCTCTTTGGTTGAAACGAGCAACGCCGCCCTGGCGGACGGCGTCGTTGGAGCGGGCTAATGATCGATGATGCCTGTCAAGTCAAGTGAAACCGGGCTTTTCCAAACGGGTATCTGGATACCGTTGATTTAATCCCGCCTCTTCAATCGACTGTCTCTGCCTCGATCCAGTCGCGATAGGGCGCGAAAACCGTGCTTGTCGGCCATGCGACGATGGCCGGCACGTCATAGTCGTGCAGCGCGGCGATCCGGGCGATCAATCGGTCGATAAGCGTTTCCCGCGTCTTGAACAGCGCTGGCACTTCGCTCGCGCTCTCGATCTCGCCCTGCCAGCGATAGATGGAACTGCAGGGAGCCAGGATATTGACACAGGCGGCGAGCCGTTCCTCGACGACGATGCGGCCGATCCGCTCGGCATCTTCGACGCTGCCGAAGACCGCGTAGACCGTCGCGGCCGTCACCGCGCACGGCGCCCGACGACGTGCAGCCCCCAGGTCGTGCTCGCGACGACGAGCGCGCCCACCGCCTGATGGAGTACGGCAAGCCAGAAATTCATACCGGTGACAACGGTGGCGATGCCGAGCAGCACCTGGAGGCCGACGCTCGCATGGATGGCGACGGCGGCACGACGCTCGCCGGCCTGCTTCGCCTTGAGCGCGAGCATCACCAGCGCGATCACGACCACCCATGCCCACCAGCGGTGTATGAAATGGATCAGGAAGGGATCGTTGCCGATGGTGGCGAGCGCGGAGCCGAGCCAGGTGACGCCTTCGGGGAAGAAATGGTCGTTCATCAGTGGCCAGGTGCTTGAGACATAGCCCGCATCGAGCCCGGCGGTGAAGGCCCCGAACAGCAATTGCACCAGCAGGATAATGGCGACGAGCAGACCGAAGCCGGTCAGCCGCGCGGGTTGCGTGCCGCGGGCGAGCGTTTTCAGGTCCCATGCGGTCCAGAGCAGGCCGGCGATGATGAAGAGGGCGACGAGCAGATGTGTGGCGAGCCGGAAATGGCTGACGTCGGTGCGCAGCACCAGCCCGGAGGTCACCATCCACCAGCCCACCGCGCCCTGCAGGGCGCCGAGAAAGAGCAGGGCCACCAGGCGTGGGCCGTAGCCCGCCGGAATCTGGCGCTTCCACCAGAACCAGGCGAGCGGCAGCGCGAAGGCCAGGCCGATCACCCGGCCGAGCAGCCGGTGCATATATTCCCAGAAGAAGATGAACTTGAACGCCGCCAGATCCATGCCGCGATTGATCTGCTGATATTCGGGGATCTGCTGATATTTCGCGAACTCGGCGAGCCATTGCGCTTCGGTGAGCGGTGGAATCGCGCCGGTGATCGGCTTCCATTCGGTGATGGAAAGACCCGACTCGGTCAGCCGCGTGATGCCGCCGACGACGACCATCGCGAAGACCAGCGCGGCGACGATGCGGAGCCAGGCGATCAGCCGCGAAGGCGCGGGGGCGGGCGATGCAGGACGTGCGAGTGCCATGCGGCGCGCTATGCCGCGCGGCGCGGCGCGGTACAAGCGCCGAACGCCTGGAGACAGCTCCAAATGATATGTTGTAACTTTCCGCCGTCCATGCCAAATGGAAAGCGCAATCGGAGTCGTCGTGAACAATATCGTGTCTCGCCTGGGGTCGCTCGACCGGCTGGCTATTGGCCTGTCGGGTCTGTGCGTCGTGCATTGCGTGGCGAGCGCGATCGCGGTGGTGCTGCTCACCTCCGCCGGCGGCGTGCTCGTCGATCATCGCATCCATGAAGCCGGCCTGGTCCTGGCGATCGGCCTTGGTATCGTCGCGCTGGGCTTCGGCATTCGCGAACATGGCTTCATCCTGCCCGCCGCCGTCGGCGCGCTGGGCATCGGCATGATGATGGGCGCGATCACGCTGAACCATGACGGCAGTGAGATCATGTATACGATCCTCGGCGTCGCGGTGCTTGCGCTGGGCCATGATCTCAACCGGCGGGCGACGAACTAGGGCGGATACTCCCTCACTCACGCTTGCCGCAGGGCCCTGCCGCGCCTAGATTAAGGCATGGCTCAGCATCACCACCATCACGAGCATGAGGGCGTCGCGCTTGCCGACGCCGCCAAGGTTGCGCTTGAGAAATCGGGCGAACAATGGACTGACATGCGCGCAGCGATCTTCGACGTGCTCGCCGGCTTCGAAAAGCCAGCATCCGCCTATGATATCGCCGAAGCGGTTTCCAAGGCGCGCGGACGCCGCGTTGCCGCCAACAGCGTCTATCGTATCCTCGACCTGTTCGTCGGCGCCAATCTGGCGCGCCGGGTGGAAAGCGTGAACGCCTATGTCGCCAACGCGCATCCTGACTGCCTGCACGATTGCATCTTCCTGGTGTGTGACAATTGCGGGCAGGCGACACATCTCGACGACGACAGTCTCTCGACGGGGGTTCGCGCCGCCGCGCGCAAGGCGGGCTTTTCGCCTGAGCGGCCGGTTATAGAAGTGCACGGTCGCTGCGCCGACTGCGACTAGGATCGGGCGAAATTCGGGCTATGCCGGCCTGCAAACGGCATTCTTCTGCGCTTCCGGTGCTCACGTACTGAAGTACGCTGTGCGCCGGTTCTCGAAGAACACCATTTTCGGCTCGGCCTGACCCGAATTTCACCCGATCCCGATGCGTTTTAAGCGCTCTGCATCGATCCTGCACTGCATCGCCATGACGGTTCCGTTCGACAGTTTGTCGTGGCAGCGCTAGACCTTGATCACTTCAGTCCGAAGTGGCCTGAAGTGTGAATCAAGGTCTCAACCATATGATAAGAGCCTGATTCACGGCATCGGCGGAAGCGCAAAGCGCTTCCACCTCAACCGATCAGGCTCTATGAGTTGTGCCCGCAAAGAGGGAATATATGTCCGATTCACCCGCGACGCCGCTGCTCGATGCCGTCGCTTCTCCGGCCGATCTCCGGAAGCTCGCGCCCGATCAGCTTCGCCAGCTTGCCGACGAACTGCGCGCGGAGATGATCTCCGCGGTTTCGGTCACCGGCGGGCATCTCGGCGCCGGGCTCGGCGTGGTCGAACTGACGACCGCGATCCATTATGTGTTCAACACGCCCGACGATCGCCTGATCTGGGATGTCGGCCATCAGGCCTATCCGCACAAGATCCTCACCGGGCGGCGCGATCGCATCCGCACACTGCGCCAAGGCGGCGGGCTTTCGGGGTTCACCAAGCGTAGCGAGAGCGAATACGACCCCTTTGGCGCGGCGCACAGCTCGACATCGATTTCGGCCGCGCTCGGCTTCGCTGTCGCCAACAAGCTGGCGGGCCGGCCCGGCAAGGGTATCGCCGTGATCGGCGACGGCGCGATGAGTGCTGGCATGGCCTATGAGGCGATGAACAATGCCGAGCAGGCGGGCAACCGGCTGGTCGTCATCCTCAACGACAACGACATGTCGATCGCGCCGCCGGTCGGCGGGCTTTCGGCCTATCTGTCGCGCATCGTCTCCTCGCGCAGCTTCCTGGGGCTGCGCGATCTCGCGCGCCGCTTTGCGCGCCGTCTGCCACGTCCGCTTCATGATGCCGCGCGCAAGACCGACGAGTTCGCGCGGGGCATGACGATGGGCGGCACGCTGTTCGAGGAACTCGGCTTCTATTATGTCGGCCCGATCGACGGCCATAATCTCGACCATCTGATCCCGGTTCTCGAAAATGTCCGCGATGCGGAAGAGGGGCCGATCCTGGTTCATGTCGTCACCAAGAAGGGCAAGGGCTATGCCCCCGCCGAGGCGGCGGCGGACAAATATCACGGCGTCCAGAAGTTCGACGTGGTTTCCGGCGAGCAGGCCAAATCGCCGCCCGGACCGCCGAGCTATACCGCGGTCTTCGCAAAGGCGCTGATGGCCGAGGCCGCGCGCGACGAAAAGGTGGTGGCGATCACCGCCGCGATGCCCTCCGGCACCGGGCTCGACAAGTTCCAGCAGGCCTATCCCGATCGCACCTTCGATGTCGGCATCGCCGAGCAGCATGCCGTGACCTTCGCGGCGGGGATGGCGGCACAGGGTATGCGGCCCTTCTGCGCGATCTATTCCACATTCCTGCAGCGCGCTTACGATCAGGTGGTCCACGACGTCGCGATCCAGAATTTGCCGGTGCGCTTCGCGATCGATCGCGCCGGACTGGTCGGCGCCGACGGTGCTACCCATGCCGGTAGCTTCGACGTCACCTATCTGGCGTCTTTGCCCAATTTCGTCGTGATGGCGGCGGCCGACGAGGCTGAACTGGTCCATATGGTCCATACCTGTGCCTGCCATGATAATGGCCCGATCGCGGTCCGTTATCCGCGCGGCAATGGCACTGGCGTGGCGCTTCCCGAGGTTCCGCAATTGCTGGAGATCGGCAAGGGGCGCATCGTCCGCCAGGGCAAGAAGGTCGCGATCCTCTCGCTTGGCACCCGGCTGGAAGAGGCGCTGAAGGCTGCCGACCAGCTCGACGCGCGGGGGCTCAGCACCACCGTCGCCGATCTGCGCTTCGCTAAGCCGCTGGACGAGGCGCTGATCCGCAAACTGCTGGCAACACATGAAGTCGCCGTGACGATCGAGGAGAACAGCGTCGGCGGCCTTGGCGCGCATGTGCTGACGCTCGCCAGCGACGAAGGGCTGATCGATACCGGCCTGAAACTGCGGACGATGCGCCTGCCCGATATCTTCCAGGATCACGAAAAGCCCGAAAAACAGTATGACGAGGCCGGGCTCAATGCGCCGCACATCGTCGATACCGTGCTGAAGGCGCTGCGCCACAACAGCAGCGGCGTGATTGAGGGCGCACGCGCCTGAGGTCGTGCCGCGGGGCGGTGGGCGATCACCGCCTGGTGCCTCGGCTCGTCTCGATCAACCCAAGTCGAACTCGTCTGGAACTGGAAACGCGATCATGCGTTTCCAGTCCTGAGGCGATGTGTCGCCCGACGGTTGTCGGAGCACAAAGATCGCTGGAAAATGGTGCCTGGGCGAGCGGTCCGGTTCTATTCGACCGCATGTCCGGTCTGGCTGATCAGGTTTCGGGAGCTGCTTTCGGACGGCTGCCCGGATTTGTCGCGCGCCGTCCCTGGTACACGAAATTTCGTTACGTATCCAGTCCATTTTGGTGTTTTCTAACGAAAACGGCCATGTCGTTTCTCTTGAGACTATAGAAAATCGCGATCATCACTGATGTGAAGCGCGATATAATGTTCCATGGACTTGGACACTCGTCTTGCATGGCATGGCAGGCGCATTGTACGTTTTCGACATCTCTCCGGAAAATCGCTGTGTGCCCGCCGTTCGCGAGTGCGGCTTGTACCCTTTTTCGAGCAAAAATACTTCCAAAATGGATGCATATCATTTTCGTTATGGGTGGATGTTTGGTAATAATTAAGATAGATGAACGTCAATTATCGCCGGGATATGGGGACTATCTTAGGGGCGTCGGGATATGGAGCAGGACCGTTCATTTTTACCTCTGCAGCGAGCGCTTCGAATTTATCAGGCGCGCCGTAGCCGGCGAGCGCTGTTCGCGCCGGACTCGGATATATTCGGCGAGCCCGCCTGGGACATTTTGCTAGATCTTTTCATCGCGCATGAGCGCCGCCAACCGATCTGCCTTTCGGATGCCAGTCTTGGCGCGGGAGTGCCGTTGTCGACCGCGCAGCGTTGGGTGAAGCAATTGCTCGATCGCGGCCTGCTTGTACGGCACAGCGACGGCAGGGATCATCGGCGCGTACTGGTCTCGCTCAGCGAGCATGCGGTCAAGCTCATGCGCAGCTATCTGGAAAAGCACGACGGCGGCTGAGGCGGCAAGCGGGCATCGGTTTTGTCATGGTCATTGCCGCTTGGCGTCGCATGACCTTTCCGGCATTGCGGATCAGTTTCCATCGCAGGCCGCACCGTCATGATCCGTTTCCATGCCTAAATCCCGCGCCGACCAGCTTCTTGTCGATCGCGGGCTCGTGGAAAGCCGGACGCGGGCGCAGGCATTGATCCTGGCCGGCCTGGTATTCTCGGGTGAGCGCAAGATCGACAAGGCGGGGCAGGCGCTGCCGCCGGATGCGCCGATCGAAGTGCGCGGACGCGATCATCCCTGGGTTTCGCGCGGCGGCATCAAGCTGGCGCACGCCATCGCGCATTTCGGCTGGGACGTGACGGGCGCCGTCGCGATCGATGTCGGATCGTCGACGGGCGGTTTCACCGATGTGCTGCTGACCAACGGCGCGGCGCGTGTCTACGCAGTCGATAGCGGAACAAATCAGCTTGCGTGGAAACTTCGCCAGGATTCGCGCGTCATCGTCCATGAAAAGACCAGTGCCCGGATCCTGACCGCCGAACATATTCCCGAGCCTGTCGATCTGATCGTGTGTGACGCCAGTTTCATCTCGCTCGCCAAGGTGCTGGACGTGCCGCTTTCCTTCGTCCGCGCCGGTGCGCGTCTTATCGCGCTGATCAAGCCGCAATTCGAGGCGGGGCGCGAAGAGGTGGGCAAGGGTGGGGTGGTCCGCGATCCGGCCGTGCACTCCCGGGTCTGCGCGGAGGTGGTCGCATGGCTCGAGCAGAAGAGCTGGGCGATCGATGGTGTGGTCGAAAGCCCGATCACCGGGCCCGAGGGAAATATCGAATTCCTGGTCGCCGCGCATTGCTGAGATATTTCACATCTGTGACGAATTTTTCAAATTGCGACAAATTGCGACAGACTAAGGAATTGCAAAGCGCGTGACTGCACGATACCCGGCTGTGCTGCCGTTCGAGCTGGGTCGGTCGGCGGCAAGACCCCTTAATTCGGGAAATCGACACAGGCGCATGCGCATTTCAGCCGTTATCCCAGTGATATTCCTCTTGTCCGCTTGCGGCGGCGCCAAGGACTCGCATCGTGGTGACGCGCCGCTTGTGCGCGCGGATCCGACCGCGACGAAGCGTTTCACCGATCGGATCGACGCGGTCGGCACGGCCTTCGCCAACGAACAGGTGGTGCTGTCGGCCCCGGTGACCGAGCGGATCACGCGCATCAATTTCGGTGACGGCGGCTATATCGCCAAGGGCCAGATCGTCGCAGTGCTCGCCCAAGGCCAGGAAACGGCACAATTGCAGGAAGCCGGTGCCCGCGCGACCGAGGCGCGCCAGCAACTCGAGCGCCTGGACGCGCTGAAGGCGCGTGGCTTCGCCACGCGCGCCGCGGTCGATGCGCAGACCGCGCTTGCCGCCTCCGCGTCCGCCCAGGCGGCGGAAGCGCGCGCATCGATCGGTGACCGGGTTATCCGCGCGCCGTTCAGCGGCTGGGTGTCGCTGCGCAACATCTCCAGCGGCGCGGTGGTGACGGCGGGCACGGAGATCGCGACGATCAGCGATGTTTCCCGCATCAAGCTCGATTTCACCGTTCCCGAGACGCTGCTGGCGTCGCTGGCTGTCGGTCAAGGCATCGACGCCGTCGCGGCCGCCTATCCCGGCCGCGAATTCCACGGCACCATCGCCAGCATCGATCCGGTGGTGAGCCCCGAGACGCGCGCGGTGACCGTGCGTGCGCTGCTGCCCAATCCCGATCGCGCGCTCAAGCCCGGCATGCTGATGACCGTCGCGGTGGAATCCGCGGCGCGCAACTCGCTGTCGGTTCCCGAACTCGCCGTCGTGGGAGAGGGCGACAAGAGCTATGTCTTCGTCGTTGGCGACGGCAGCAAGGTCAAGCGGACCGCGGTCAAGATCGGCGCGCGTCAGAATGGCGCGGTGGAAATCCTGCAAGGCCTGAAGCCCGGGCAGCGGGTGGTGACCGAAGGCGTGGTGAAACTCACCGACGGCATGAAGGTGGCGCTGGCGGGTGCGCGGGGCGAGCGTCCGGCGGCGGCCGGCGACTAAGGGCGCCGGCGAATGCAGCTTTCCGATCTGTCGGTCCGCAGGCCGGTCTTCGCCACGGTCATCGCGATCCTGTTGTGCGTCGTCGGCGCCGTAGCGTTCATGAGCCTGTCGGTGCGCGAATATCCCGACACCGATCCGCCCGTCGTTTCCGTGCAGACCGTCTATACCGGAGCGGCCGCCACCGTGGTCGAATCCCGTATCACCCAGGTGCTGGAAGCGCAGCTTGCCGGCATCGAGGGCATCTTGGCGATCAGCTCGCGTTCGCGTGACGGCCAGTCGGAAATCACGATCGAATTCAACCCCGGTCGCGACATCGATTCGGCGGCCAACGATGTGCGTGATCGCGTGTCGAGTTCGGTTCAGGATCTCCCGGAAGAGGCGCTGGCGCCGCAGGTGCGCAAGGCTGACTCGGATTCGCAGCCGATCCTGTTCCTCGTCGTTTCCAAGCCGGGCTGGAGCAGGCTCCAGCTCAGTGATTATGCCGATCGCAACCTGGTCGACCGCTTCTCGGCGATCGACGGTGTCGCGCGCGTTTTCCTCGCCGGCGAGGCGCGGCCTTCGATGCGTGTGTGGATGAAGCCCGAGCGTCTTGCCGCGTTCCAGCTTACGCCCGCCGATGTCGAGAACGCGCTGCGCCGCCAGAATGTCGAACTGCCCGCCGGCCGCCTGGAATCGAAGGACCAGAACGTCACGCTGCGTGTGGAGCGGCCGTTCACGACGCCGGCGCAGTTCTCGCAACTCGTCGTCGGGCGCGGCGCCAACGGTTATCTGGTTCGTCTGGGTGATGTCGCGCGCGTCGAAGAGGGCGCGGAGAATCCCTATTACCAGTTCCGTCGGAACGGTGGTCAGGCCGTCGGTCTCGGTATCGTGCGCCAGTCCGGCGCCAACACGCTCGAGGTTGCCGACCGCGCCAAGGCGGAAATGGAGCTGATCCGCCCCTCACTGCCCGACGGCATGACGATCATGGTCGGATCCGACGATTCGCAGTTTATCAGTCGCGCGATCGAGCGGGTGTGGCACACCTTGCTCGAAGCGGCGGTGCTCGTTGTCCTCGTCATCTTCCTGTTTCTTGGCAGTGCGCGCGCCACGCTGATTCCGGCGGTGACGGTGCCCATCTGCCTGCTCAGCGCTTTCACCGTGCTGTGGCTGGCGGGGTTCTCGATCAATCTTTTGACCCTGCTCGCGATGGTGCTCGCCATCGGCTTGGTGGTCGATGATGCGATCGTCGTGCTCGAGAATGTCTATCACCGCATCGAGGAAGGCGAGTCTCCGCTCGTTGCTGCGTTCAAGGGAACGCGGCAGGTGGGGTTCGCGGTGATCTCGACCACCTTGGTTGTCTGCGCGGTGTTCGTGCCGGTGATGTTCCTGGCCGGACAGACCGGTCTGCTGTTCCGTGAGCTGGCGGTCGCGATGATCGCGGCGATCGCCTTTTCCGGCTTCCTGGCGCTCAGCCTGGCGCCGATGCTGTGTTCGAAGCTGCTCAAGCATCAGACGCGTGGGCGTTTCACCCAATGGATCGACGATCGTTTCCAGCGGCTCGAAAATGCCTATGCGCGCCGGCTCGATCGCGTGATCGACAAGCCTCTGATCGCGGTTGTCACCGTGGTGCTGTTCCTTGGGGCAGCCGGTGGCCTGTTCACGCTGATGAAGTCGGAATTGATCCCGGCGGAGGACATGGGCGTCGCGCAGTTCCAGATCAACGCGCCGGAAGGCACCGGCTTCGACACGATGGACCGCTATGTCGTCGATGTGCAGAACAAGCTGCTGCCGATGGTCAAGGAAGGGACGGTGGCCAACGTCATCGCGCGAACGCCCGGCGGCTTCAACGCGACTGACGATTTCAACAATGGCGGCTTCACGATCTTCATGAAGCCTTGGGAAGAACGCGAGCAGACGACGCAGGACGTGGTCAACAAGATCAATGCGATCCTGCGCGAGACCCCCACGGTGCGCGGCAATGCGTCCGTCCGGGCGCCGATCGGCGGTCGTGGCGGTGGCGGCAACAACAATCCGATCAATTTCGTGATCGCCGGCAACACCTATGAGGGACTGGTCGCCGCGCGCGATCGCATCCTGGCGGCGGCGGCGTCCAATCCCGGCATCATCAATCTCGATTCCGACTATAAGGAAACCAAGCCGCAGCTTCGCATCGACGTCGATACCGCGCGCGCCGGCGACCTCGGCGTGTCGGTCGATGATATCAGCCAGGCATTGCAGTCCCTTCTCGGTTCGCGCCGCGTCTCGACCTATCTCGATCGTGGCGAGGAATATCGGGTCATCGTCCAGGCCGACGCGAAGGACCGATCGAACCTTCAGAATCTGTCGCAGATCTATGTGCGCAGCCGGACAGGCGCGCTGGTGCCGCTCTCCAATCTGGTGACGACGCGCGAAACGGCGGGGCCGCGCGATCTTGGCCGTTTCCAGAAGATGCGCGCGATCACGCTCAACGGCGCGCTGGCGCCCGGCTATGCGCTGGGTGAAGCGCTGACCTTCCTTGAACAACAGGCGGCCGCGTCGCCTGAAGTGACGGCAGTGGGCTATCGTGGACAGAGCCAGGCATTCAAGGAGACCGGCAGTTCGATCTGGATCGTCTTCGGCCTGACGGTGCTCATCATCTTCTTGGTGCTTGCCGCGCAGTTCGAAAGCTTCATCCATCCGATCGTCATCATCACCACTGTGCCCTTGGCGGTGGCGGGCGGCGTGATCGGGCTGGCTCTCACCGGCCAGACGATCAATCTGTACAGTCAGATCGGTATCGTCATGCTTGTCGGCCTGGCGGCGAAGAACGGCATTCTGATCGTCGAATTCGCCAACCAGATACGCGATGAAGGTGTCGAGATCGGCGAGGCGATACGTCGCGCCTCCGCCCGGCGCCTGCGTCCGATCATGATGACCTCGATCGCGACGGTGATGGGCGCGGTACCGCTGGTCACGACGGGCGGAGCGGGGGCCGCATCGCGCGTCGCGATCGGCATCGTGATCGTGTTCGGTGTCTCGATCGCGACATTCATCACATTGTTCCTCATTCCAATTCTCTACAGCCGCCTGGCGCGTTATACGGGATCGCCGGAAGCGGTCGGGCGTGCGCTTGACAGTGAACTCGGGGTGCCGGCACCCGCGCCGGCCGAATAGGGAGCAGCGGATGAGTGAAATCGCGTCGAAGGGGCAACTCCGCTGGTCCTTTGCGCGATGGGCGCTCCTTTGCGTTCCACTTGTCCTGTTGCTCGGCATCGCCTCCGGGCAACTCGCCAATTCCGGCTACGGCAATCCCTGGTTCGATGCGCTGGTGAAGCCGGCGATCATGCCGCCCGGCTGGGCCTTCGGTGCCGCATGGACGATCCTCTACGTGTTGATGGGGCTCGCGCTCGCGATGATCCTCAACGCGCGGGGCGCGGCGGGGCGCAGCCTTGCGATCGCCTTGTTCGTCGCGCAATTCCTGCTCAATCTCGCCTGGTCGCCGATCTTCTTCGCCGCGCATCAGGTGGGGACCGCATTGCTGGTGATCCTGGCGATGCTGGTGCTTGCCGTTGCGACCACGGTGGCATTCCGGCGGGTTCGGCCGGCGGCGGCGGCGCTGCTGCTGCCCTATCTTGCCTGGCTCTGCTTCGCCGCCACGCTCAATTACCAGATCGGCGCGCTGAATCCCGACGCGGCAACCCTTGCACCCTCGACCCCCAAGGCCCAGATAGACCTTTAGCAAGGGTCAATCTCCGATCTGGAGGGATAGAATGCAGTCGCAGAATCGTGTTTTCGACGATTTCGTGAAATTCGTGAACGGCGCGGCGGGAACGCTCGCCGGCGTCGGCCGGGAGGCCGAGGCGTCGGCGCGTGAGCGCGCGAAGGAATGGATCGGCGGTCTCGATTTCGTTAGCCGCGACGAGTTCGAAGCGGTGAAGGCCATGGCGGCTGCGGCGCGCGACGAGGCGGATGCCCTGCGGGCGCGGCTCGATGCGCTCGAAGGCGCGCAGGCGAAGCCCGCCGCCAAGGCAGCGGCGAAGGCGCCCGCCAAGGGCAAGCCGAAATCCACAGGCTGATCCACGGGGAAATCCCCGGCGAAATCACCATCTCGCACGGTTTTGCCTTGTCTTCGGGGCCGTGCGGTTGCACGAGTGCGTTCATGAGAATGGCGCTGGTGACACCCGCATGACCCTGGACGAGTATGAGGCGGACCGCGCGAGTGGTGCGCCGATCGAGATGCTCGAAGCCTATTATTCGGCGCATGGCTGGACGCATGAGCGTGTCAGCGACGACGAGATCGTCGCGACGATGGACGGAAGCTGGACCAAATACGAACTGCGCGCGGTGTGGCGCGAGGATGATCGCGTGCTCCAGTTCCTGGCGCTGCCGGACATCAAGGTCGCAAACGAGAAGCGATCGGAAATGTACGAGACGCTGGGGCTGATCAACGAGCAACTCTGGCTCGGCCATTTCGAACTCTGGTCGTCGAGCGGGATCGTCCTGTTCCGCCATGCCGCGTTGCTTGACGGGCAGGAGGATTATCATCTTTCGCTCGATCAGGTGGAACTGCTCGTCGAAACCGCGATCGACGAATGCGAGCGATTTTATCCGGTGTTCCAGTTCGTCCTGTGGGGCGGGAAATCGCCTACGGAAGCCATAGCGGCGGCTTTGATAGAAACGCGCGGCGAGGCCTAGGAATGGATGCCATTGGGCCCATGCCGGGCTGCGAACGGCACCGTCCTGCGCTTCCGGTGCTCACGTACTGAAGTACGCTGCGCGCCGGTTCTCGGCCGGCACCATTCTCGCTCCGGCCTGAGCCCAATGGCATCCATTCCCAGGTGCTTGATCAAACGATCCCGCGACTGGATACCGTAGTTTACGCCTTTCGCGCACATGGGCTTTGTGGTTGAACCATGGCCATGAGCACGGCCGACAAGATCCTCGTCATCGACGAAGGCACCACATCCACCCGCGCTATGCTGTTCGGTGCCGACGGCGCTGTATTGGGGAGCGTGCAGCGGCCGTTGACGCAACATTATCCGGCGCCCGGGCTGGTCGAGCATGACGCCGCCGAAATCTGGGCGGTGACGCTGGATTGCGCGCGAGAGATGGTCGCACAGGCCGGTGGGCCGGGCGCCATCGCCGGGATCGGCATCACCAACCAGCGCGAGACCGTGGTGTTCTGGAGCAGGCGGACGGGCGAGCCGCTGGCGCCCGCGATCGTATGGCAGGATCGGCGTACCGCCGATATCTGCCGCTCTCTCAAGGACGCCGGGCACGAACCCATTGTCCAGGCCAAGACCGGACTGCTGCTCGATCCCTATTTTTCCGGCAGCAAGATCGGCTGGGCGCTGGAGAACTGGCCGCAGCTTCGCGACTCCGGCGACGATCTGATGGTCGGCACTGTCGAGAGCTGGCTGGTCTTCAAGCTGACCGGCGGCGCGCATGTCAGCGATGCGACCAACGCGTCGCGCACCGCGCTCATGGCGATCGGCGCGTCCGGCTGGGACGATGGCTTGCTGGATCTGTTCGGCGTGCCCCGCGTCATCCTGCCCGAGATCGTCGACTGCGCCGGGCCGATCGCGACGACCGACGCAGAACTGTTCGGCGCGCCGATCGCGATCACGGGCATGGCGGGGGACCAGCAGGCGGCGACGATCGGCCAGGGCTGTCTCGATCCCGGCCAGACCAAGGCGACCTATGGCACCGGCGCCTTCGTGCTTTCGAGCACGGGGCGCAGCCTGCCGCAGTCGAAGAATCGGCTGCTGTCGACCATCTGCTGGCAGCTTTCGGGTGAGCGCCATTACGCTCTCGAAGGATCGGTGTTCGTCGCCGGCAGCCTGATCCAGTGGTTGCGCGACGAACTGCGCCTGATCACTTCGGCGCCCGAAAGCGAACCGCTCGCGCGATCGGTCGCCGACAATGGCGGCGTCTATCTCGTGCCCGCATTGTCCGGGCTGGGAGCACCGCACTGGGAGCCGGGCGCGCGTGCCGCGGTGACGGGGCTCAGCTTCTCGACGGGGCGAGCGCATATCGTTCGCGCCGCGCTGGAGGCGATGGCGCATCAAACCAGCGACCTGAAGGGCGCCTTCGCGGCCGATGGCTGCGACTGGCAGGAACTGCGGATCGATGGCGGCATGGTCGCCAATGACTGGATGGCGCAGGATCTGGCGGACATGCTCGACCTGACGGTCGAGCGTCCTGCCTTCGCCGAAACCACCGCGATGGGCGCGGCGATGCTGGCGGGCGTCGGCGCCGGCCTGTTCGGATCGCTTCGCGACGCGGCGGCGATGCGCGGAGCGGTGACGCGCTTCACGCCCGCGATCGACGGCGCGGTCAGAGCCGCGCGGCTGGACGGTTGGTCCGTCGCGATGAAGGCGGTTCTCTCGGGCGCCTGACATGGGGTTGACCACGATCCTGGGCTTGTTGCTCGCCGCGTCGCCGCCGCCATCGCAGGCGGATATGGAACGCGTGCAGGATGTGCGTGTCGCGAAGATCGGCTACGATCTCGTCACCGCCAATGCGCGGCATTGCGCACGGCGGGCGCCCGTGACGGGGTTGCTGCTAGGGGTGCAGGATGCCGGCCGATACCCCAGCGTGGTCGCGATCTTGCCCGGATCGCCGGCCTCCGGGGTGGATGTCGCGCCCGACGACATCATCCAGTCAATCGGCGGCGCGGCCATGCCGGCGCTCGGCGATCCGGCATTCAAGGATGCGTCGGTGTGGATGCGTGCCGTGCTCGATCGCCTCGATGCAGGATTGGCGGCCGGGCCGGCGGCGGTGACGATCAGGCGTGGCGACCGGACCCTATCGGTGAACCTGACCGGCGTGCCGGCCTGTACGACGCGGTTCGTGATCTCGAACACCAGGGCGCTGAACGCCGGGGCTGACGGGGACTATGTCCGCATCTCGCAAAGCATGTTCGCGGAATTCCGCAGCGATGACGAACTCGCGGCGATCCTCGCGCATGAACTGGCGCACAACATCCTCGGCCATCGCGCCGTGCTCGATGCGCAGGGCGTGTCGCGTGGACTGTTCGGCCGGATCGGGAAGAATGCCGCGAAGATCCGCGAGACGGAGATCTCGGCGGACCGGCTGTCGCTGACGCTGATGCGCGATGCCGGTTATCGCATGGCGGCCGCGCCCGAATTCTGGGCGCGTTTTGAAAAGAAGCACGGTTCCGGCATCTTCGCCGACGCCACCCATCTGAACGGCCGCCGCCGCGTCGACATGCTGAATGCGGAGATCGCGCGCATCGATGGGCGGTGATTGCGGATCGTCGGCGCCTTCCTATTTAAAGACGATCAGCAAGGGAGAACGGACATGGCCGATCAGGTCGCGACACTCGCGGGCGGGTGCTTCTGGTGCGTCGAAGCGGTCTTCGACGATGTGATCGGCGTTTCGGCGGTCGAAAGCGGCTATATCGGCGGGGATACCGTCAACCCGACCTATCAGCAGGTGTGCAACGGCGATACCGGCCATGCCGAGGCGATCCGCATCCATTATGATCCGGACGTCATCGGTTATGACGATCTGCTCGACATCTTCTTCCACGTTCATGATCCGACGCAGCTCAATCGCCAGGGCAACGACATCGGCACGCAATATCGTTCGGCGGTGTTTCCCCATTCACCGGAGCAGGAGGCGTCGGCGCGCGCCGCCATCGCGCGGGCGCAGGCGGACTGGAACGATCCGATCGTGACGACGGTGGAGCCGCTGGCGACCTGGTATCCTGCCGAGGATTATCATCAGGAATATTTCGTCCGTGAAGGGTCGAAAAATCCCTATTGCATGGCCGTGGTCGCGCCCAAGCTCCGCAAGTTCCGCAAAAGCTATGCCGAACGCTTGAAGAACGCGGACACGACCGCCTGAACTGGGCCCGGATTGACGGCAGGTTTCGATGAGTGAACTCATCGAGGCCTGCTAACCCAATCTTCAATCCGCGCATCGCATCCTCCCGTCCGCCCGTCGCATCAACCTCTCTTTCGGGGAAAGCCGGGCAAGGCGTAAATTGACTTGGACGCGCTGGTTTGATCAAAGCGCGGCCAGTCTTCGGGAGTGTATCCAGGCTATGAAACGCGTTCGCAAAGCAGTTTTCCCGGTCGGCGGGCTCGGCACCCGCTTCCTTCCCGCGACCAAGGCCCTGCCTAAGGAAATGCTGCCCGTCGTCGATCGGCCGCTGATCCAATATGCCGTCGATGAGGCCATCGAGGCCGGAATCGAGCAGATGATTTTCGTCACCGGGCGCGGCAAGTCCGCGATCGAGGATCATTTCGACATCGCCTATGAGCTTGAAACAACGATGCGCGATCGCGGCAAGTCGATCGAACTGCTCCACCGCACCCGGCTGAAGCCCGGCGCGGTCGCCTATGTCCGCCAGCAGGAGCCGATGGGGCTCGGCCATGCGGTATGGTGCGCGCGCGACATCGTCGATGAAGAGCCCTTCGCGGTGTTGCTGGCCGACGATTTCATGGTGGGCAGCCCCGGCTGCCTCAAGCAGATGGTCGATGCCTATGAGCGCACCGGCGGCAACCTGATCTGCGCGCAGGAAGTCCCCGACGACCAGACGCATCTCTACGGCATCATCACGCCGGGCGCGCGCGACGGCGCGCTGACCGAGGTGAAGGGGCTGGTCGAAAAACCCAAGCAGGGCACGGCGCCATCGAACCTGTCGGTGATCGGCCGCTATATCCTTCAGCCAGAGGTGATGCGCGTGCTCGAACATCAGGAAAAGGGCGCGGGCGGCGAGATCCAGTTGACCGATGCGATGGCGGCCATGATCGGCAGCCAGCCCTTTCACGGCGTCACCTTTTCGGGGCGGCGCTTCGATTGCGGCGACAAGGCCGGCTACATCCATGCCAATATGGCGCTGGCGATGGAGCGCGAGGATATCGGCCCGGCGGTGCGTGACTTCGGCGAAAAGCTTTTCGTGCGATAGCGCCGACCGCGCGGATCCTGTATGCTGCCGACTTCGCGTAAAGGAGTTCGGGCATGCGGGTCGCCATCGTCGCCCTTTTACCGCTGGCGCTGAGCGGGTGTATCGCCCGCACCGCGGTCGATATCGTCACCCTGCCGGTCAAGGCGGTCGGCGCCGGCGTCGATGCCGTCACCACCAGCCAGTCCGAGGCCGATGAGAAGCGCGGGCGGGAGATCCGCAAGCAGGAAGAGCGTGAGGGCCGCGAAGCGCGCAAGCGCGAAAAGGAGGCCCGCAAACGCGCGCGCGAGGATGATGAAGAACGTTATTAGGCTCGGTTGAAACGGGCCTTCAGATCTTCCGGACGGGCTGGCGGATCAGCGTCCTGAGTTTTTTCGGGTGCCACCTTGCGCGGATCGCCAAGATAGATTTCATGGTGGCGGCCGGCGAAGCCGTAGCCGCCCGAAACCATCACCTCGCCGTGCAACCGCGCGAGCAGCGGCCCTTCATCGTCATAGCTGCCGATATGCAATGCCTGGAGGGAGAAACCTTCTTCGAGGCTTTCGAGGCGCAGGCTGTCGGGAAGCACGCCGAGTTTTGAGCGGGTCCGATTTGTGGCCGCGGCGAACATCTCCTCATCCACATCGTCCGGCATCATGATCATCATGGTCCAGTCCCATTCGTCCTTGCGGCGCGCTGTGAAGCTTTCGGGATCGCGGGCGGACCAGAGCCCTTCCAGAGGCGCGACGACGAAATCCCGCCCGCCGGCCTTGCAGGCGAACTTGATCGCATAGGCGGTCGCATAAAGGCTCTCGACCGCCAGCTTGTAAGCCGGTGCGCTGTTCGGATCGCCTTGGCCGTCCACCATCAGGTACAAGGCGGGCGGCACTTCGATCGGCACGAAGCGATCGACTGGCGCCGTGAACAGCGCCTTTCGGACTTTCTTAAGATCGAGCTTGTCCATTCATCCTTCCAGCCATTCGATTGCGTGCGGGGTTCGGCAAGCCTCGCTCTTCCGAGAGTTCACCCTCTCAGACTTTCAGCACGCCGTCGCTTCGCATCAGGATAGCTGGAGCAGCGTCTCGATCATGTCAGCACGTGCTCAATGGAGGAAATGTCGCGCGTCGAGAATCGACGCGCAGGCGGCGGCTGGAGGGGCGGCCACGTCGCCGTCCCTCCGTCACCTCCGATCCGAAGTCGCTGGCCTTACAGGGGCGCCCCTTCGACCGGCGGGCGCTTGGTCGCATCGGCGCCCAGCATCTTGTAGACGAATCCGCCCAGCGCCGCGCCGATAATCGGCGCCACCCAGAACAGCCAGAGTTGCGACAGGGCCCAGCCGCCCTGGATCAGCGCGGGACCGGTGCTGCGCGCCGGATTGACCGAGGTGTTGGTGATCGGGATGCTGATCAGGTGGATCAACGTCAGCGTCAGGCCGATCGCGATCGGCGCGAAGCCGGCCGGTGCGCGGCTGTCGGTCGATCCCATGATCACCAGCAGGAAGAAGAAGGTCAGCAGCAATTCGATGAGCAGACCCGATTCCAGCGCATATTTGCCGGGCGAATGTTCGCCGAAGCCGTTGGCGGCGAGGCCGTTGACCGCCAGATCATAGCCCGGCGCACCGCTGGCGATGACATAGAGGGTGAAGGCGGCCGCGACGGCGCCGAGCACCTGCGCGATGATATAGGCCGGTATGTCGGCGGTGGGAAAGCGTCCGCCCGCCCAAAGTCCCACGGTCACGGCGGGATTGAGGTGACAACCGGAGATGTGGCCGACCGTATAGGCCATGGTCAGAACAGTGAGGCCGAAGGCAAGGGAAACACCGACAAAGCCGATGCCGAGTTCGGGAAAGGCGGCGGCGAAGACCGCGCTGCCGCATCCGCCGAACACCAACCAGAAAGTACCGAGAAATTCCGCGATTCCACGTTGCACGATTGTCATGATCGTCTCCCGCTTCGAGTCCTCTCATATGGAGGACGCCGAAGTCTGGACCCTGGTTACGCCTGCGTAAAGATGGTGAAGCCAGGTGGATTTACGGGTTTATCGCGCAACGCTCATCGGGATTGAACCCGCTGGAGTTTCTATTTTGCCTTTGCCTTATCGAACCGCCGCGCGGGCAAGCCGATCGTTGATCGCGCGACCCAGGCCGGTATCGGGAACGGGCGCGACCGCGATCGATGCCGCCTGGGATGCGTCGGCCTGGTGAAGCAGGTCGAACAGGCATGCCGCCGCTTCGGACAGGTCGCCGGCGGATGACAGTGTCGCGTCGCCCGTCACCGCACCGAAGCCGATCAGCCATTCCCCGGCCTGCCGGTCGGTCGCGTTCAGCCGGACCGGCTTGGAAGGGGCGTAATGGCTTGCCAACTGGCCGGGGGCTTCGATCGATCCCGAGCCGGCCGATGAAACCGGCAGGCCGGCCGCTTCGGCGATGTCTTCCGCCGTGATCGGACCGGGGCGGAGCAGGCGGACGCGGTCGGCTTCGGGCGCGACGATCGTCGATTCAAGGCCTCGGCGCGTAGGTCCGGCATCGACGATCAGCGGGATCCGGCCGTTGAGGCTCGCCAGCACATGTTCGGCGCGCGTCGGGCTGATCCGGCCGCTGGCATTGGCGGAGGGGGCGGCGAGCGGCTTTCCCGTCGCCGCGAGCAGCGCCTGCATTGCCTCGTGCGCGGGACAGCGGATCGCGATGGTGTCGAGCCCGGCGGTGGCGAGCGAAGCGACCCCGCTGTCCGTCCGGCGGGGCAGCACCATGGTGAGCGGCCCCGGCCAGAAGGCCAGCGCGAGCCGGTGCGCGATCGGGTTGAGTTCGGCGATCGCCTCTGCGGCGGCGCGATCGGCGACATGGACGATCAATGGATTGAAGCTTGGCCGGCCCTTGGCCTCGTAAATGCGTGCGACGGCCTGGGCATCGGTCGAATCAGCGGCGAGGCCATAGACCGTCTCGGTCGGAATCGCGACCGGCAGGCCTCGGCCGATCAGCGCGGCGGCCTCGTCGATCGCGGCCTTGCCGTAGCGGCGGACATGAGTGTCGAATGGCGGATTTGAGCCGGTCACAAGCCGGCGCTATAGCGCGCGCCACACACAGGCAAGAGCGGATGTCCCATGAGCTACAACCCTCCCGTTTCCGAGCAGCGCTTCGTCCTCGATCACGTCGTCGGCATCAACGAACTGACCGCACATGAACGCTATGCCGCCGCGACCTCCGACATGGTCGACGCGATACTGGAAGGGGCGGGGGCGTTCGCGGCGGGCGAATATGCGCCGCTCAACCGCGCGGGCGACGAGATCGGCGCGCGCTGGGCGGATGGCAAGGTGACGATGCCTCCCGGATTCCGTGAGGCTTATCAGGCCTTTGTCGAAGGCGGCTGGGGCACGATCAGCGCGCCTGAGGCCTATGGCGGCCAGGGGCTGCCCAATGTGCTCGGCACCGTGATCATGGAGGATCTGGGCACCGCGAACATGGGCTTTTCGCTGATCAACATGCTGACGCCGGCGGCGATCGAGTCGCTGATCGCGGTCGGCACCGATGCCCAGCGCGACACCTATCTCGCCAAGCTGATCACCGGCGAGTGGAACGGCACGATGAACCTGACCGAGCCGCAGGCCGGATCCGACGTCGGCGCGCTCCGCACCACCGCGACGCCCGCTGGCGACGGGCTGTACCGGATCAAGGGCACCAAGATCTTCATCACCTTCGGCGAGCACGACCTGACCGACAACATCGTTCACCTCGTGCTGGCGCGCACGCCCGGCGCGCCGGCGGGCACGCGCGGCATCTCGCTGTTCATCGTGCCCAAGATCCGCGCGGATGGAACGCATAATGACGTTCGCTGCGTCTCGATCGAGCACAAGATGGGCATCCATGCCTCGCCCACCTGCGTGCTGAGCTACGGCGACAACGACGATTGTCTTGGTGAACTGATCGGTCCCGAATTCGGCGGCATGGCGGCGATGTTCGTGATGATGAACAATGCCCGGCTCAATGTCGGCCTTCAGGGCATCCAGATCGCCGAACGCGCGACGCAGCAGGCGGTCGGCTATGCGATGGAGCGCATCCAGTCCGCGCGCGCGGGCGGCGCGACGCGCGATCCCGTCGCGATCATCGAGCATCCGGACGTGCGGCGCATGCTGCTGCGCATGAAGGCGCTCACCCAGGGCGCGCGCGCGCTGATCTATTACGCCTTCGGCCAGCTCGACCGCGCCCATCTGGGTGATACCGACGCGCAGGATCGCGTTGATCTGCTGACCCCGCTCGCCAAGGCCTGGGGCACCGATGTCGGCTGCGAGGTCGCCTCGCTCGGTGTGCAGGTGCATGGCGGCATGGGCTTCATCGAGGAAACCGGCGCTGCCCAGCATTATCGCGATATCCGCATCGCGCCGATCTATGAGGGCACCAACGGCATTCAGGCGGCCGATCTGGTCGGGCGGAAGCTGAGCCTTGGCGGCGGTGCGCCGCTGGCCGCGCTCATCGCGGACATGCGCGCCGAAGCACAGGATGCCGGGCTGCGCGCATTGATCGGTGATGTCGAGGCGGTCGCCGAGCATCTTTCCGGCTCGGGCGCGGACGATCGGCTGGCGGGCAGCTATCCGTTCCTGACGATGCTGTCGGTCGCGGTCGGCGGCTGGCTGATGGAGCGCCAGGGCCGCATCGCGGCGAGCATGGATGGCGATCCGGCGTTCCTGGCGATGAAGCAGGCCGCCGCGCGCTATTTCGTCGATCAGATCGTACCGGAAGCGGCGGGGCTGAAGGCATCGGCGCTGGCGGGGTCCGAATTGCTCTATTCAGTGGATGCGGCCGCGTTCGCGGCTTGAAGATATTGGGGGGGCACGCCAGATGCCCTCCATCCGCTCGTCCTGAGCTTGTCGAAGGACTGTCCTTCTTTGGCGCTAATGCAAGGAAAGAACAGGCTTCGACAGGCCCAGCCCGAACGGGATTTGGGACTTGTAGCGGGCGTTCCAGATTCGCTTGGGCCGAATCTGTTGGCCGCAGGCAAACTCCTGCCTTGTCTAATTTCGGAGGGAAGTAGCGCTTCCGATACCGCAGCGCACCCAGAAATCAGGCTTCGGTGCGTTCCAGCAGGTCCGAAGCGCGCAGGCCGAGCCGATCGATATGCTGGTGGATGCGCGGCCAGAGCTGGGTGAGGAAGCTTTCGCGTTCCTCGTCGCGCAGCCGTTCAAGCGCGCCCTCGGCCACGAACATGCCGACGCCGCGACGGACGGTGACGAAGCCGCGATCCTGCAGGCTCTGATAGGCCTTGGCGACGGTCAGTGGATTGGCGCCATGTTCGGCGGCGAAGGAGCGGACGGACGGAAGCTGCTCCCCTTCGACATAGTCTCCGTCGAGGATCATCGCCGAGATCATGCCTCTCAGCTTGAGATAGACCGGGGTGTCGTCGCCGTTGATCGCTGTCATGCTCATATAATACACAAAGACGCGAAAAAGGCAATGTTCAATCGCCCGGCGGCGTCCAGCGCGTCAGCGTCGATCCGTGGGCGGGACGGGGGCGCTCCTCCAGCGCGCGCGACGGCGAGCCGATGAAGATGAAACCCGCGATTTTCTCAGGATGCGCGCCGAACGCGTCGCGAACCGCCTCGCTATAGGCGGGCCATCCGGTCAGCCAGCCGCCGACAAAGCCGTGCGCATGAACGGCATGAAGCAGGTTCATGCATGCGGCGCCCGCCGACAATTCCTGTTCCCACGCCGGGATCGTCGCCGATTCGCGCGGACAGAACAGTGCGACCACCAGCGAGGGCGCCTGGCGTGCATATTGTTCCATCGCCTCGATCTCGAGCCGCCCGGCCTCGGGGCGTTCGGCGCGATAGGCGGCGGTGATGACCTTGGTCAGCGCGTCGCGCTGGTCCGCCGCCACGCTCACGAACCGCCAGGGCGCCAGCTTGCCGTGATCGGGCGTGCGTGAGGCCAGTTCGACGATGGCGGCGAGTTCGTCGTCGCTCGGCCCGGGCGCGACCATGTCGCGGGGCTTGCCGGAACGGCGAGTGGCGAGATGGGTGAGGAGCGACGTGCGGTCGTTGAACATGGCCGCTCCCCTATCAGGCCGTCGCATTTGCAACAATGGCTTCACAGACGCGATTTCGGCGCTAGGTTTCCCCGCACATCGCGCCGGGTTCATCGGCGTGTCCGCTCTGCAAGGGGGAGCGCCTGAAACCATGACCACCATCAACGACGAACCCGTCGAACCGGGCGCGGCGCCGATGGATCCGGCGAAGGTCGAGATCCATCGGGAGGCCGGCACGTGGTTCGGCCATCCGCGCCAGCTCGCCCGGCTGTTCACCACCGAGGCCTGGGAACGCTTCGGCTTCTACGGCATGCGCGCGCTGCTCACGCTGTATCTGACGCAGCATTTCCTGTTCAGTGATCGCGAGGCGACGGGACTGTATGGCGGCTATACCGCGCTCGTCTATCTGACGCCCTTGGTCGGCGGCTATCTGGCGGACCAGTATCTCGGGTCGAAACGCGCGGTGAAGTTCGGCGCGATCATCATGTCGCTCGGTTATCTGCTGCTGTGCTTCGGCGGTGAGACCGCCAAGCCCTACGCCAATATCGACGGGCAGCGCTACGAGATCCAGGTCGATCGCCCTGCAGGCGGCAAGGAGGTCCAGTATCTCGTCGACCAGGGCAAGCGGCTGGCCATCAAGGGCAATGAGGACGGAACCGTCTCACTGCTCGGGGAGGGCGGCGCCGTCGAGCGTACCGTCGCCAAGGGAGGCTTCGAATCCGGCGGCGATCGCAGCCCCTTCTATGTGATGATCATGCTGATCGCGCTCTCGATGGTCTCGGTGGGCAACGGCTTCTTCAAGCCCAATATCTCCACCATGGTCGGCCAGCTCTATGAGCAGGGCGACCGGAGACGCGACGCGGGCTTCACCATCTTCTACATGGGCATCAATCTCGGCTCGTTCTTCTCGCAGCTCCTGTGCCCGATCCTCGCGGTCACGATCGGCTGGTGGGCGGGCTTCGGCCTGGCGGCGCTCGGCATGTTCTGCTCGTGGATGCTCATCCAGTTCGACGGCGGCAAGCTCGCCGGGTTCGGCGAACCGCCGGAGGGTGTGCGGGATCGGTCGCTGACCATCTATGCCTGCGCGATCCTGGGCGTGCCGCTCTTCTATTTCCTCTTCACCAACCTGATGGCCTCGACCCCGCCGGAGCCGGGATCGGGCCTGATCGGCTATGTCCTGTCGCTGCCGCTGATGGGCAAGCTGCTGTTCGGCACCTTCCTCATCGCCGTACCCGGCATCCTCGTCTGGTCGGCGCTCAAGGGCAGCAAGGCCGAGTTCCAGATGATGGTCGTCGCGATGGTCCTCATCGTCTTCAATGTCGTGTTCTGGACGCTGTTCGAACAGGCGGGCTCGTCGCTCACCCTGTTCGCCGATCGCAACACCGATCTCAGCGTATTCGGCCTGTTCAGCATCACCGCGCCGCAGACCCAGTTCTTCAATCCGCTGTTCATCGTGCTGTTCGCGCCGGTGCTGAGCATCCTCTGGTCCAAGCTCGCCGCGCGTGGGCTGGAGCCGAGCATGCCGGTGAAGTTCAGCGTGGCACTGATGGGCGTGGGCGGGGGCTTCCTGTTGCTGGTCTGGGGTACCAGCTTCGCCGATGAGGGCTTCCAGGTCGCGATTTGGTGGCTGGCGGGCCTCTACCTCATCCATTCGCTCTCGGAACTTTGCATCTCGCCTGTCGGGCTGTCGATGATCACCAAGCTCTCGATCGCGCGCGTCGTCGGCCTGATGATGGGCGTGTGGTTCCTGTCGATCTCGGTCGCGCAATATGTCGCCGGCGTGGTCGCGCAGATCGCCAGCGTCGATACGGTGGGCGGCCAGGTCACCAACCTCAAGGTCAGCCTCGACACCTATGTCGGCGTGTTCTGGACGATCGGCCTCTGGTCCGCCGGCATCGGCGTCCTCCTCCTTATCCTGTCACCCCTCATCAAGAAGTGGATGCATGGTGTTCAATAAGCATCTGAACGTACTTTCCGCGACGATCCTGCTCGCGGCCTGCGGCGCGTCTGAGCCGCCAGCGACCGCGAGCGACAAGCCCGCACCCGCGAAGGCGGCGCAGGCACCTGTCGCCGATCCCTATCCGTCGACCTACAAGGTCTATCCGGGCGTCGCGACCGTCATCCGCGGCGCGACCATCTTCGACGGCGAGGGCGGCCGGATCGAGAACGGCACCGTTTTCCTGTCCGAGGGCAAGGTGACCGCAATCGGCGGTCCCGACACACCGATTCCCGCCGATGTCGCGGTGATCGATGGTCGCGGCAAATGGGTGACGCCCGGCATCATCGATATCCACAGCCATCTGGGTGACTATCCGTCGCCGAGCGTCCAGGCCAATTCGGATGGTAACGAGGCGACGAGCGCCGTCACCCCGCAGGTCTGGGCCGAACACAGCGTCTGGCCGCAGGATCCGGGCTTCAGCCGCGCGCTCGCCAATGGCGGCGTCACCGCGCTCCAGATCCTGCCGGGGTCGGCCAATCTGTTCGGCGGCCGTTCGGTCGTGCTCAAGAATGTGCCGGGTCGCACGGTGCAGCAGATGAAGTTCCCCGGTGCGCCGCAGGGCCTGAAGATGGCGTGCGGCGAGAATCCCAAGCGGGTCTATGGCAGCCGCAACCAGCTTCCCTCCACCCGGATGGGCAACATGGCGGTCAACCGTCACACCTGGATGCGGGCGACCGAATACAAGCGCAAGCGCGACAAGGGGGAGGCGCAGCCGCGTGACCCGTCGATGGACACGCTGGCTGACGTGCTCGACGGCAAGATCCTGGTCCATAACCACTGCTACCGCGCCGACGAGATGGCGTTCGTCATCGATATGTCGAAGGAATTCGGCTACAAGGTCTCGACCTTCCACCATGCGGTGGAGGCGTACAAGATCGCCGATCTGCTGCGACAGAACGGCATCTGCGCGGCCATGTGGTCCGATTGGTACGGGTTCAAGATGGAATCCTACGATGCGATCAAGGAGAATATCCCGCTGGTCCACAATGCGGGGGCTTGCGCGATCGTCCATTCCGACGACGCCAACGGCATCCAGCGGCTGAACCAGGAAGCGGCCAAGGCGCTTGCCGATGGCCGGCGCATGGGCATCCAGGTCTCCGACGAGGTCGCCTGGACATGGTTGAGCTGGAATCCCGCCAAGGCGATGGGCATCGGCGATGTGACGGGCAGCCTGAAGCCGGGCAAGAACGCCGATGTCGTGCTGTGGAACGGCAATCCCTTCAGCGTCTATACCCGCCCGGATCGCGTCTGGATCGATGGCGCGTTGATGTATGATGCGGGCGATCCGAAACGCAGGCCGGTGAGCGACTTCGAACTGGGCCAGATCGGCGAAGGAGACGTGAAATGAGGAATTTCGTCTCCAGCAAGCGCTGCGTCATCAAATCCGCTCGGGCTGAGCTTGTCGAAGCCCCGTTCTTCTTCAGCATCGGCACCAAGAAAAAGGCAGGGCTTCGAAAGGCTCAGCCCAAACGGGCTTTGGGCATGTTTATCACCAGCCTTCTGGCTACTGTCACAACGCCCGTGGCGGCGCAGACCGTTGCGATCACCGGTGGGACCGTCGCGATCGGTGACGGCAGCGCGCCGATCGAGCGGGGCACGGTGGTCGTCGCCAACGGACGCGTTGTCGCGGCCGGCGCCAATGTGGCGGTGCCCGCAGGCGCTCAGGTGATCGATGCGACCGGCAAATGGGTGACGCCCGGCATCGTGGCGGGCTTCACGCGCATGGGCATCGTCGAGGTCGATGGCGTCAGCCAGACCAGCGACGTCGCCGCCAACAACAGCATCTGGTCCGCTGCGATCGATATCACGCCCGCGGTCAACCCGCGCAGTACGCCGATCGCGATCAATCGCATCGAAGGCGTGACCCGTGCGGTGGTTTCGCCGGGCACCGGCGCGACGATGTTCGCCGGCCAGGGCGCGGTGATCGATCTGGGCGCGGACATGGATGCGGTGACCAAGCCACGCGCCTTCCAGTTCGTCGAGTTCGGCGAAACCGGCGCGCGCGAGGCGGGAGGGAGCCGCCCGGCGGCCTTCCTCCAGTTCCGCTCGTCCCTCCAGGCGGCACAGGCCTATGCGCGCAATCCGGCGGGCTATGACGGCGACAGCAAGGATGCGATCCTGCCGCGCGCCGACGCGGCGGCGCTGGTGCCGGTGGTCAACGGCGCGATGCCGCTGCTCGTCCATGTCGAACGTGGCAGCGACATTCTGGCGGTGCTGGGCCTTCGCCGTGAATTCCCGGCGCTGAAGCTCGTGCTGGTCGGCGCGGTCGAAGGCTGGACGGTCGCACGCGAGATTGCGGCGGCGGGCGTCCCCGTCATCGCTTCCGCGCTCAACGATCTGCCCGACAGCTTCGAGACGCTCGCCGCGACCCAGTCCAACATCGGGCGGATGAAGGCGGCGGGCGTGAAGGTCTCGATCGGCATGATCGGCGACAATGAATCGCGCATGGCGTTCCAGTCGACGCAATATGCGGGCAATCTCGTCGCGCTCGGCAAGGTGCCGGGAGCGACCGGGCTCGATTGGGCGGCGGCCTTCGCCACGATCACGTCCGCGCCGGCAGAGGCGGTCGGCATGGGCGGCGAGATCGGCTCTCTCCGCGCCGGCCGCCGTGGCGACGTGGTGTTGTGGAACGGCGATCCGCTGGAATTGTCGAGCGCCGCCGAACGCGTCTGGATCGATGGCGTCGAACAGCCGATGGAGTCGCGGCAGACCAAGCTCAGGGACCGCTATCGCACGGCAAGCGAAGGGCAGCTTCCCAAGGCTTACGAGCGGTAAGGAGCGGAACATGACTCCAATGGCTTCCCTGATCGCCGCGTGCGTCGCGTTCGTGGGGAGCCATTTCCTGCTGTCGCATCCGCTGCGCGCACCGCTGGTCGCACGGCTGGGCGCGCGGCCGTTTCTCGGCGTCTATTCGCTGGTCGCGCTCGCCAGCCTCGCCTGGATGGTGATCGCCTATCGCGCGGTGCCGCCGCAGGCGCCGCTATGGGTGCCGCCCGATTGGGGCTGGATGCTGGCATCTCTGGTGATGCTGTTCGCCGCGATCCTGTGGGCCGGATCGCTGGTCGGCAACCCAGCGATGCCGGAAGCGAAGGTGAGTGACTGGGCGCCGCGCGGCGTGTTCGCGATCACGCGGCACCCGATGATGTGGTCCTTTGCGCTCTGGGCGATCGTTCATGGCTGGATGTGGGCGACGCCCGCCAATCTCGTGCTGACCGCGTCGATCCTGATCCTCGCCTTGGGCGGAGCTGCGGGGCAGGATGCCAAGAAGGCGAAGCTGATGGGGGCGAACTGGCGGGGCTGGGTGGCGCGCACCGCCTTCTTCCCCTTTGCCGGGCGTGCGGCGCTGGGCGCGATGTGGCCTCGCTGGCCGGTGATCGCCGGTGGCGTGCTGCTCTGGCTGGTCGCCACCTGGGCGCATGGTCCGCTCGGCGACATGGCGGTCGGCCTCTGGCGTTAGTGCTCTCCGGAAGCTACCCGAACAGTCCAATGTTCGAATCGCGCAGAGGGAAGCCAGGCCAGTGACTCGCAGATTCTTCGGCACCGACGGTATTCGCGGCCGCACCAATGATTGGCCGCTGACCGCCGAGATCGCGATGAAGGTCGGCATGGCGGCGGGCGCGCATTTCCTGCGGGGCGATCACAAGCACCGTGTCGTCATCGGCAAGGATACGCGGGTTTCCGGCTATATGATGGAATCGGCGCTGGTGGCGGGTTTCACCAGTGTCGGCATGGATGTCGTGATGGTCGGGCCGATGCCGACGCCGGCGGTGGCCATGCTGGTGCGATCGATGCGCGCCGATCTGGGCGTGATGATCTCGGCCAGCCACAACCCGTTCGCCGACAACGGCATCAAGCTCTTCGGGCCGGACGGCTATAAATTGTCGGACGAGGACGAGGCGGCGATCGAGGCGCTGATCGAAGCGTCCGTGCCGCTGGCCCCGGCGGCCGAGATCGGCCGCGCCCGCCGCGTCGAGGATGTACGCGGGCGCTACATCCATTTCGCCAAATCGGCCTTCCCCGATCATCTGCGGCTCGATGGTCTGAAGATCGTCGTCGATTGCGCCAATGGCGCGGCTTATGCGGTGGCCCCGTCGGCGCTGTGGGAGCTGGGCGCGGAAGTGATCGCGATCGGCGTCGAGCCCAATGGGCTCAACATCAATCGCGATTGCGGTTCGACCGCGCCCCAGACCCTGCAGGAAGCCGTCGTCGCGTCGGGCTCGCATATCGGCATCGCGCTCGATGGGGACGCGGATCGCCTGATCGTGGTCGACGAGGCTGGCACGATCGTCGACGGCGATCAGTTGATGGCGCTGATCGGCACCAGCTTCGCGCGTGCGGGCAGGTTGATGGGGGACGGTGTCGTTGCCACCGTCATGTCGAATCTCGGGCTGGAACGCTATCTCAATGCTCAGGGGCTCACGCTCGAAAGGACCAAGGTCGGCGATCGCCATGTGCTCGAACGCATGCGGGCCGGCGGGTTCAATGTCGGTGGCGAACAGTCCGGGCACATCATCCTGAGCGATTATGCCACCACGGGCGACGGCCTGATCGCCGCGCTCCAGATCCTCGCCGAACTCGTCGAGTCCGGCAAACCGGCGAGCGAATTGCTGCGGCTGTTCGATCCGGTGCCGCAATTGCTGAAGAATGTCCGTTTCAAGGGCGGGAAGCCGCTGGAGGACGCAGCCGTCAAGGCCGTGATCGCCGATGTGGAGGCCGAACTCGCTGGCAAGGGCCGATTGGTCATCCGCCCCTCCGGCACCGAGCCGGTGATCCGCGTGATGGCGGAAGGCGATGATGCCGCGCAGGTGGAGGCGGTGGTCGATCGCATCTGCGACGCGGTGAAGGCCGCCGCCGCCTGATGCTCGCCATGCGCCCCGATTGCGAACGCTGCGGCCGTGATCTGCCGGCGCAGGCGGGTGACGCCTTCATCTGCTCGTTCGAATGCACCTTCTGCATCGATTGCGTCACCGGCCCGCTTGCCGGCCGCTGCCCCAATTGCGGCGGTGACCTTCAGCCGCGCCCGCAGCGGAGAGCGGAACTGCTGGAAAAATTTCCGGCGTCGACGGAGCGGAAGTACCGGGCGTGATCGCGCGTATCCTGATCATCGCGGGCTCCGACTCCGGCGGCGGCGCAGGCATCCAGGCGGATATCAAGACCGTCACGATGCTGGGCGGTCACGCCATGACCGCGATCGCCGCGATCACCGCGCAGAATACGCTGGGCGTCACCGGCGTTCACGCGATTCCGACCGAAATGGTGGTCGCGCAGATGGACGCGGTGATCGACGATATCGGTGTCGATGCGGTCAAGATCGGCATGATCGGTTCCGCCGAGACCGTCGAGGCCGTCGCGGACAGGCTGGAAGCTCTCGCGGGCGTGCCGATCGTCTTCGATCCGGTGATGATCGCGACCAGCGGTTCGGTGCTGGCCGACGACGCCACGATCGCCGCGTTCGGGCGATTGATGCGGATCGCGACGCTTGTCACGCCCAATGCGCCCGAACTCGCGGCACTTGGCGGTGATCGCATCGCGCGGGACTTCGGCGTGCGCGTGCTCGCCAAGGGCGGCGATCTGCCGGGCGATGTGGTGGTCGACCGGCTGCTGGGTTCCGATGGGGAGATCGCCCGCTGGAGCGATGCGCGGATCGAGACGCGACACAGCCATGGCACTGGTTGCACGCTTGCCAGCGCGATCGCGACGGGATTGGCGCAGGGCCTGGCGCTGGAACCAGCGATCATGCGGGCGCGCGCCTTTGTCCGCGCGGCATTGCTCGCGGCGCCCGGGCTCGGCGCAGGGCATGGCCCGATGGGTCATCAGGCGGTAAGGCTCGAATCATGATCGCGGGTGTGGACGAGGCGGGGCGTGGTCCCCTGGCGGGACCGGTGGTGGCGGCGGCGGTGATCCTGTGCCCCGAAGGTATCGTCGGCGTCGACGACAGCAAGAAGTTGACGGGCGCGCGCCGCGAGACGCTGTTCGCCGCGATCAGCGCGAATTGCACCGTCGGCGTCGGCATCGCGAGCGTCGAGGAAATCGACGAGATCAACATCCTCTGGGCGACGATGCTGGCGATGACCCGGGCGGTGGAGGCGCTGGGCGTCGATCCGGCCGAAGTGCTCGTCGACGGCAATCGCTGTCCCAAATGGCGTTACCCTTCGCGCGCGATCGTGGGCGGAGACGCGCTGGAGCCTTGTATCTCGGCCGCGTCCATCATCGCCAAGGTGACGCGCGACCGGATGATGGTGGAGGCCGATGCGGCGTTCCCAGGTTATGGCTGGGCATCGAACAAGGGATATGGCGCGCCGCAGCATCTCGATGCGCTGCGCCGATTGGGGCCGACGCCGCTCCACCGGCGGTCGTTCGCGCCGATTTCACAACTTTCATTGTCGATTTGAGTCTTTTTAACCACACCACAAGCGCTTGAGTCACAAGCTTCGCGCAAAACCTAGATCATGTGGGGGACTCGTTTCGTTCCGCATCGCCCATTGACTCTTGAAACAATTTATTAACCAACCTTTGCTTGACGTGAGACTCGCGCTGACTCAGGGTCCGCCGCTCGAACAAGACAAGCGGGGTTTTCATGGGGGTTATCGAACGGATCAGACACAATGTGGCAGCAGTCGAGCTGCCGCTGGATCGGATCCTGAAGGGCGATTGCGTCGAGCATATGCGCGGCCTGCCCGACAAATCGGTGGACATGATCTTCGCGGATCCGCCGTATAATCTGCAATTGGGCGGCGACCTGTTTCGCCCCGATGGCACCCAGGTCGACGCCGTCGACGACGACTGGGACAAGTTCGACACCTTCGCCGCCTATGACCGCTTCACGCGCGAATGGTTGACCGAGGCGCGCCGCATCCTGAAGGACAATGGCAGCCTGTGGGTGATCGGCAGCTATCACAACATCTTCCGCGTCGGCACCGCCGTGCAGGATGCCGGCTATTGGATCCTCAACGACATCATCTGGCGCAAGTCGAACCCGATGCCCAATTTCAAGGGCACGCGCTTCACCAACGCGCACGAGACGCTGATCTGGGCGTCGAAGAGCGAGAAGGCGCGCTACACCTTCAACTATCGCGCGATGAAGACGCTGAACGACGAACTGCAGATGCGTTCGGATTGGGAGTTCCCGATCTGCGGCGGCCAGGAGCGATTGAAGAAGGGCGGTTCCAAGGTCCATCCGACGCAGAAGCCGGAGGCTTTGCTCTATCGCATCCTGCTCGCCTGCACCAAGCCGGGCGATGTGGTTCTCGATCCCTTCTTCGGCACCGGCACCACCGGCGCGGTCGCCAAGCGGCTTGGCCGCCGCTGGATCGGCATCGACCGCGAGGGCGTCTATATCGAAGCCGCGCAGGAGCGGATCGCGGCGGCGCTGCCGCTCGACGAATCCGCCGTGGTGACGATGCAGTCGCCCCGCGCTCAGCCCAAGGTCGCCTTCGGCCTGCTGATCGAGAACGGCCTGCTCAAGCCCGGCACCGTGCTCACCGATGCGCGCCGCCGCTGGCGGGCGACGGTCCGTGTCGACGGATCGTTGGAAGCGGGCACCGATAGCGGATCCATCCACAAGCTGGGCGCGGCGCTGCAGGGCGCACCTTCGTGCAACGGCTGGACCTTCTGGCATTATGAGGATGCCAATGGGCTGAAGCCGATCGACGCGCTGCGCCAGACCTATTTGCTGGCAACGCAACCGTGACGATCGCCGGGCTCCCCGCATTGGGGAGCGGAGCGAGAGCGTATCTGCGGCCGATCCAGTTCGTCGACAGCCCGGTCGGGCTCGATGGACAGGTGGACCGGCTCGCGGGTGGGCTGAACTGGTTCGCCGCCTATGACCTGATCCTGGTCGAGGGCGGTGCGCGGGTTTTCGAAACGCCAGTGCCAGTCGCCGGGATCGCCCAGGCGATCGCGGCGCTGCCGGGCGCGCTGGCCGAAAGCGCCAGCATGTTCCGCGCGCGGCTGACCGCACCACGTGCCGCCTTGTCGTTGGGCGAGCGGGTGATCCGCTTCGATCAGCCGCAGGTGGCGGGCATTCTCAACATGACGCCCGACAGCTTTTCCGATGGCGGCGCTCATGTCGACGATCCTGTCGCGGCGGCGGCAGCCGGGGTCGCGATGGCGGCGGCCGGCGCGGCGCTGATCGATGTCGGCGGTGAATCGACGCGCCCGGGGGCTGCTGCGGTCTGGGAAGGCGATGAAGTTGCGCGTGTCGTGCCCGCGATCGAGCGGCTTTCGCTGGCCGGCACCGCGGTCTCGATCGACACGCGCAAGGCGGCGGTGATGGAAGCGGCGATCGAGGCCGGCGCGCATATGGTCAACGATGTCGCGGCATTGCTCTGGGACGATCGCGCGCTGGAGGTGGTGGCGAAGGCCGGCTGCCCGGTCGTGCTGATGCATTCGCCCGATCCCAAGGCGGGCGGGCATGGCGAGCATCGCTACACCGACGCCGTGATCGAGGTCTATGACTGGCTGGAAGCGCGGATCGACGCGGTGGTCGCCGGCGGCATCGCGCGCGAGAAGATCGTGGTCGATCCCGGCATCGGCTTCGGCAAGACGGTGCAGAACAACCTGCAACTCGTCAACGCGCTGGCGCTGTTCCAGGGGCTGGGTTGCCCATTGATGCTGGGCGTCAGCCGCAAGCGCATGATCGGTGCGCTATCCGGAGAGGCACCGGCGGACCAGCGCCTGGCCGGATCGATCGCGCTGGCACTGCGCGGCGCCGATCTGGGCGCGCAGATCCTGCGCGTGCATGATGTCGCTGAAACGGTGCAGGCGATACGGGTGTGGCGCGGACTGCGTGACGCCGCGATGATGCCGCGGCTTTAGACTCCTGCGGCGGATCAGGCGGCCGGCGTCTCGATATAATCGGGCGGTACCTGGGCAGTCAGCCAGACGAGGTTCGAGGTCAGCAGGAATGGTTGTCCGGCCGCGTGCAGCGCCGCTGCCTTGATCGTGAGAATGACTGGCGCTCCACGCCGCGCACCGACGCGGCGTGCCGTCTCGATATCGGGCGACAGATGGACATGATGGCGGCGCATCGGCTTCAACCCTTCGGCGAGAATAGCCGAAAGTGCGCGCTCAACCGTACCGTGGTAGAGAAGTTCAGGTGGCACGGTTTCGGGCCAGTCGAGTTCCACGCTGACCGAGTGGCCCTGACGCGCACGGATCCGCGCGGCGTCAGCCGACAGTTCGAAGCGCTGCTTGTCGCTCTCCTCGACGATCCGAAGCAGTCGCTGCCAGTCGCAGTGCGCACCGGCATGTGTCAGCGCGCCGAGCACGGCATCCACATCGGTCCACCCCTGCGCATCGAGCGTCAGATCGGCCGCGTCCGGCTTGTGCCGCAGCCACAGTGAAAGCATCTTCGATACGCGGACATCGTCGGCCATGATGACGGCGACATACAGGCTTGAAATCGGGGCAGGCAATGCCCCTACCAGCGCAGCCCCGCCTCGATCCCCAGCAGGCGTGGCTGGCTGTAGCGGCGGATCGTCGTGTCGCGCGCGAGATAATGGACCTCGTTGGTCACATTGTTGGCGATCGCGGCGATCGAGAAACGCTCGGTTTCATAGCCGAGCTTCAGGTTGAGCTGCTGGAAATCGTCGAGCGGCACCGAATTGACGCGCAATTCCTGGAAACCGCCCCATTGCGCGGTGTAGAAGGCGTTGGCGACGATCGCGCCCTTGCCTGCGGGATGCCGGTAATTGAGGCTGGCCGAGGCGAGATAATCGGGCACCTGGGGCAGATCGAGCCCGTCATAGCGGCCGCTGGTCACCCTGCCGCCCTGCCATGATCCGCTCAATTGCGCGCGCAGCTTGCCGCCGCCCAGATCGAAGCTGGCGGTCAGTTCGCCCTCCACGCCATAGGATTTGGCGTTGCCGGCATTGGTGAGGAAGGTGACGGCCGCGACGGGGCAAGCGGGCAGCGTGATCGCGCAGCCATTGTCGAGCTGTCCGATCAGATTGTCGAGTTTGTTGTAATAGCCGGCGATCGCGAAATAGAGATTGGAGGCCGGGTCGCCCTTGATGCCGGCTTCGTAGGACATCGCCTTTTCATTGCCATAGGCGGCGGGGATGACGACGGGCTGGCGCGGATCGCCGAGATTGGTGTTGAAGCCGCCCGCACGGTAGCTGCTGCCGACCTTGGCATAGCCGAGCACGCCGAAGCCGGTCTTGTACGACAGGGTTGCGTTATACGAGATATTGTCCGGCCTGGTGCCGGCATCGACCATGCGCGCGGCGCCGCCGACATTCGCGCTGGTCACCCGGTCGAGCAGCCGCGCCCAGAGCGAGCGGTCGTCCTTGGTGTAGCGGATCTCGCCCGTGGCGCTCAGCGCGTCGGTGATGTCGAAGCCCAGCGAGCCATAGGCGGCATAGGACCGGTAATCGAGTTTGGCGGGCGCGCGCGTGCCGGTGGAGGCATTGGCGGGCGTCGGCGTGCGCGTGGTCGTCACCTGATAATTGCTGTCGAGGATGACCACCTCGGCGCCCGCGAGCCAATGGAGCCGGCCGTTCGCGGCGGTGCCGTTCAGATAGAGATTCTGGTTGAAGGTCCTGGTGGTGTCGATGACATAGGATGCCGATTCGGTATCGGTGTTGACCAGCGGGGAGACCAGGCCGGCGGCCTTGGCGCGCGCGAGTTCCTCCGCGCTGATCGCGTCATTGTCGAGATCGTAGCGCGAGTGCCGGGCGCGGTAGAGCGACGCCCAGTTGAGCGAGGTGCCGCCGCCCAGGTCGAGCGATCCGAAGATCTGCAGCCCCTCCACATTCTGTTCGGCGCGCGGGCGCGTGTTCCAGGGGTAGCTGAACTTCTCCTGCGTATAGCCGCCGGGATAGCCCGGCGTCCCCGGTGCGATCGACACCTGATAATGGATGCTGGGGATGATCATCGCCTGGATTTCGGCGAGGAAGGTGACGTCGAGCGCGCCGCTCCTGATCCGGGCCTGGCCACGCGCGGCGAAGCCGTTCGAGCGGTCGAAATAGACGTCGTGATAGGGATTGTAGAAGAAGCCCCCGGTCTGGTTGACCGCATCGGCGGAGAAGCGCAGCGCGACCGTGTCGCTGACCGGGATGTTCGCCGCCGCCTGCAACTGGGTGCTGTCGTTCTCGAAACTGTAGCGCGCCCTGGCATAGCCGCTGAAACCGAATTCGGGACGGGCGGAGACGATGTTGATCGCGCCGCCCACGGCGTTGCGGCCGTAGAGGGCGCCCTGGGTGCCGCGCAGCACCTCGACGCGGCCGATGTCCATCATGTCCAGTCGCGTGAAATTGCGGCCGCCGATCGCGCCGCCGCCGATATAGCTGCCGTTGCGATAGAGGCCGACGCTGGGATCGCCATTGGTTGCGCGCGCGGTGGAGGATGCGCGCATCGAGATTTCGGAAGTGACCGCGGAATTGAGATTGTTGAAGCGGACGCTGGGCTGGTCGGCGAGCAGTTCGCCGCTCGAAAAGGCGCCGCCCCGATCGACCAGCGACTGCGCGTCGATCACCGATGCCGCGGTGGGGACGTCGGCCAGCCGCTCCTCACGCCGTCGCGCGGTGACGACGATCTCGCCCTCATTGGCATATTGGCCTTGTGGGGATTCGGCGCGGTCGGCGTCCGATTGGGCGTGGGCGGGCAGCGCGAAGGCAAGCGCTCCGATCGCCGCAGATGTGAACAGACCCGTCCTGATCGCCATATCGCCCCTCCGATGTTTCTTTTGCCAATTATTGACATAATTATCGACAATCGACCGTCCGTGCAATAGGGTCCGGATTGCCGGTTCAGAAGGATATGCCGCCATGGGTTCGATCGTCCTCGCAATGCTTCTCGCCGCCGCTTCGCCGGCCGGCGTACCGCGATCGGGCGATGCGGGCTGTGCGGCCGCCACCGCCTATTCGGATGCGCGGCGCGGTTTCGCCGTGCTCGTCATGCGCGACGGCAAGCCGGTCTGCGATACGCGCACGACGCCGGCCGAGGCGCCGCACGAACTCTGGTCGGGCACCAAAAGCTTTGTCGGGATCATGGCGGCGGCGGCGGTGCGGGACGGACTGCTGACGCTCGACGAACCTGTGGCGGACACGATCACCGAATGGGCGGACGATCCCGTGCGGCGCAAGATGACGATCCGCCACCTGCTGTCGATGACCAATGGGCAAGGCGGGACGATCGGCAAACCGCCGACCTATGCCGAAGCGGTCGTGCAGAAACTGTCGGCGGCGCCGGGCGAGAAGTTCCAGTATGGCCCGGCGCCGATGCAGGTGTTCGGGGAGGTGATGCGGCGCAAGCTCGTCCGGGCCGGGCTGGATGCCGATCCCTATGCCTATCTCAAGCGCCGCATCCTCGATCCGCTGGGCATCCATATCGCGGCATGGCGTCGCGGCGCCGACGGCAACGCGCTGCTGCCGCAGGGCGCGGCGATGACGACGGCCGAATGGGCGAAGTTCGGTCGCTTCATCCTCGACGGCGGGCGGCACCAGGGCAAGATGCTCGTCGATCCCGCGGCCTTTGCCGAACAGTTCAAGGGGAGCGCGGCCCATCCCGGCTATGGATTGACCTGGTGGCTACCGCACGCGTCGGCCACGCCGGATCCGGTGACGGCGGGCAGCGATATCGGCCGCCGCGCCGCCGAACTGCCGAAGGATCTGGTGGTCGCGGCGGGAGCGGGCGACCAGCGGCTTTATGTGATTCCGTCGCGGCACATGGTCATCGTCCGCCAGGCGCGGCTCGACCTGGCGTCGTTCGGCCCCAATGCCGATCCGGCAACGCACTGGTCGGATGCGGATTTCCTGAAGCTGCTGCTCGACTGAGAGGTGCCGGGGCTATCGGCTTTTGCGCGTGCGTCGTAACCGGCATCGAAAGTGCGAGAGCCAGCGTGAGCGCTGCCGCCGGCGACTTGAGCATGATGAAGTCCACCCCCTTGTCTGAACGTGCAAAGGGATGATCCAGCCAGCGAAAGTTGCAATGCCAATAGTCCTGCCTCACAGGGCCAGAAGGGCTAAGACTTGCTGGGATCAGCGCGGCGCGCGCTGGATCGTCTTCAGTGCTTCCGCGCCGGCTTCCTCGACGACCTGGCGGCCCAGCGCGCGTGCTTCTGTCGCATCACCAGCAAGGATCGCGTCGACGATCGACCGCCAGGCGCGCGCCGAGGTGAGGCGTCGCTGGGGGGTTACGACACCGGCCCAGAGGATCGCGACCTCACCCTCCAGTTCGGCGGCGAGGCGGCCGATCATGATGTTGCCGCCGGCCGCGAGCGTGACCAGCGCCAGCGTGCGCCGCGCGACGATGTAGTTTTCGAAGGGGCTGTCCCCATCGTGTGACAATGCGTCGAGCAGGTCGGCGCCGGCGACGAGTTCGTCGTCGATCCAGGCCGGGCGATCGGGGGCTTGCGCCGCTTCCGCCATCTGCACGCCGGACAGCACCGCGCGGATCGCGAACAGGTCCGCGACGTCGCTCTCGTCGAGGCGACGGACGAAAACACCGCGCCGCCCCTCCATGCTGATCAGGCCGTGCCGGTCGAGCAGGCGGAACGCTTCTCGAACGGGGCCGCGGCTGGTGCCGAATTCGGCGGCGAGCGGTAGCTCGCGGATCGGGTCGCCGGGCTTGAGCGCGCCGAACTGGATGCGCTGCAAGATCGCCGCCGCGACCTGATCGGTGGCGGAGGGCGCGGAGGGGCTGGTGGCAAGCAGCCTTTGCCCGATGCGCGAGACGTAATGACGGACCTTGCGCGCGGTCCGCCCCTTGTCGATCACCACGGGTGTCGCGGCACCGGGAAGCCGGGCCGCCTCGCGCCGCGCGGGCGAGCGGCGGGTGGTTTCGAGAAAGCTCGCCGCGATCAGCCGATCAGCATCGTCGAAACGATCCTGCGCGATGTGCTCGGCCAGATCGCTCAGCGCCTCGACGTCGATCGGGCTGGCGTGGCCGTGGGCGATCATGCTCATCACCCCCAACCGTTGCAAGATCGCCGCCAGCCTCGGCAGCCCGCTCGCTTCGCCGATGAGCGCGAGCGCGGTCCTCAGCTTCAGATAGTCGCGCCAGGCGCCCGGGGCGGCATCGACGGGCGCGATGATGATATCGCCCCGCCTGATTTTCGCGCGGTCGATGGCCAGCGCGAGCAATGCCTGCCAGATCGGCCTGATGTCGGTCGGATCGGCATCCTGCGGCCGAGCCAGCGTCGCCCCCCGCCGCGACGACAATGTCAGCGCGCCGAGCTTGTCGAGTTGGTGCAGTGTTTCGCGGGCCTGGGTATGGGTCACGCCGAAGGTATCGACGAACCAGCGCTCGGCAAGACGCGCACCGGGGGCGACGGCGCCCTCGATCATCCGCCGCAGGGCGGCGAGAACCAGATCGTCTTCCTCAGCCATTCATGATCCGCTGGTCACGCTCCGTCGGTCGATTCGGATGTGTCTAAACCCACTCCTAGCGGCCATCAAAGCGCGGCGTACGTTTCTCGATAAATGCGGCGACACCTTCCTCGAAATCATGGCTGAGCGAGGTCAGCAGAAACTGGTCGCGGTCCATATGGCTGGACGTGGCGTGAAGCGCGCCGGACGTGCGGTTGACCGCTTCCTTGGTCATCCGGACGGGGATGGGGGGCAGGGTAGCGACGCGTTCGGCCCATCGCACCGCCAGATCCAGCTCGCCGCCCTGCGCGGCGCATGTATCCGCCAGTCCCCAGTCCAGCGCTTGGGTGGTGGCGATCGCATCGCCGAACAGCACGATCCGCTTTGCGCGTGCAGGGCCGACCAGCGCGGTCAGGCGTGGCAATGTCTGCCAACTCATGTTCATGCCCAGCGCGATCTCGGGAAGGCGGAACGTGGCGCCGTCCCCCATGATGCGGAAATCGCAGGCGAGCGCCAGTGCGAAGGCGCCGCCGACGCAATAGCCCTCGATCGTGCAGATGGTGATCGCCTCGATCTCCTCCCAGGCGCGGCACAGATCGGGGCCGGCGCGCAGCGCCTGACGGCGCTCGATCAACGTCGCATCCTCCGCGACCGTGGGCACGGCGAGATCGATCCCGCACGAAAAGATCGTGTCGCCTCCGCTCAGGATCACGGCGCGGATATCGGCGCGCACGCCCAGATCGCAGGCGATAGTGGTGAGTGCCGCGATCGTCGCCGGGTCGAGCGCGTTGCGCCGTTCCGGCCGGTCGATGCGGACGATGCAGATCCCGTCCGCGGGCTCTTCAAGGATCACGCTCAAAAGGGCCTGCCCCCTTTTATGGTCACGCGATTGCCGTAGCGGCGCGCGGGCCAGTAATCCCAGATCGCATGATGCTGCGCGCAGCGATTGTCCCACAGCGCCACGCTGCCCGGCGTCCAGTGGAAGCGGCACTGGAACAGCGGATGCGCGAGATGCTGGAACAGATAGCGCAGCAGCGCATCGCTCTCGTCCGCCGGCATGTCCAGGATATGCGTGGTGAAGCCGGCATTGACGAACAGCGCCTTGCGTCCGGTGACGGGATGGGTGCGCACCACCGGATGGATCGCGCGCGGATAGCTTGGCCGGTCTGCGACGCCCAGATCGGCATAGAGGCCACGATAGACATGTTCGCCGTCATGCACCGCGCGCAGCCTGTCCAGCCGCGCTTTCATGCCATCCGACAGCGTCTCATAGGCCGCGTACATGTTGGCGAACAGCGTGTCTCCGCCGATCTCCGGGCAAGTGCGGATATGGAGGATGCTGCCGAGCGGCGGCTCGGCGTCGCATGACACGTCGGAATGCCAGCCCTCGCCATTGGCGCGCGCGCTGTTCTCGTCGGCAGCGATGATCATCAGTTCGGGATGGCCCGCCTCGCTCGGAGCGGCGGGGTGGATATGCAGTTCGCCGAAACGCCTGCCGAACGCGATATGCGCTGCCGGGGTCAGTCGTTGATCGCGAAAGAAGATCACCAGATTCTCGGCGAAGGCGCGTTCGATCTCGGCGAAGACGGCGGGTGCGATCTCCGCCGACAGGTCGACGCCCCCGATCTCGGCGCCGATCGCCGGGGTCAGCTTGCGCACGCCGATATGGCGATAGGTGCCGCCGGTCGGTGAAACATCGGCGATATGGACGCGTCTCTCGGTCATTGCTCAGCTCGCGCGGGATCGGCGCCGAGCGCGCTTGCCGCGCGCCAATAGGCGAAGCCCGCCAATATGTTGAAGATGAAGATGCCGGCGATGGCGACGCCCAGCGCGCGCGTGCCGAGGTCGGGCGCCAGTCCGTCGCTGATCATGCCGATCAGCAGGGGGCCGAGGCCGAGGCCCACCAGATTCTGCACGAAGATCATCAGCGCGGCGGCGCTGGCACGTTCGCCGGGATGCGCGACGCCCTGGACGAGCGCATAGGTTGAGGGCTGGTAGAGGAAGTTGAGGAAGGTCGCGAGCGCGGTGCCGGCCAGCGCCAGTTCGTAATCGCCGGTCAGATAGGCGGGGGTGCCGATAGCGGCGGCGATCAGTACGGTGATCGCGGGCCACCATCCCAGCCAGCGCCGGTCGCGTCGCGCCAGCCGGTCGCCGATCGCGCCGCCCGCCAGGCTGCCCAGTGCGCCGGCGACGAGCCCGATCATGCCGAGCAGCAGCCCGGCCTGTGCGATCGACAGGCCATGGCCGCGCACGAACCAGGGGATCGCCCACGCACCCAGACCATAGGTGACGACCAGATGGAGCGCGGAGCCGGAGATGCACCAGGTGAAGGCGCGATTGCCGAGCAGTCCGCGATAGACGCTCCAGGCCTTTTCGGCGCGTGGCGGCGCGGTGCGCGGCGGCTCCTTGATCGTCAGCCGGACGAGCAATGCTACGACGATGCCGGGCAGGCCGATCGCCGCGAAGGCCCAGCGCCAGCCATGATGCTGTGCGACATAGCCGCCCAGTGCGGAGGCGACGAACGCGCCCAGCGAAATGCCCGTCACCAGCACCGCGAATGCCGTGCCGCGATTGCGGGCGGGCACGCTGTCGGCGATCAGCGAATGGGTGCAGGGTGCATAGCCGGCCTCACCCGCAGCCACGCCGGCACGTGCCAGCAACAAGGTCCAGAAACCTGTCGCCAGTCCGCAAAGGCTGGCCATCGCGCTCCAGATCGCCAGGCAGATCGCCAGGATGTTGCGCCGGTTGAACCGGTCCGCCAGCCGCGCGATCGGCAGGCCGAGCGGGGGATAGACAAGCGCGAAGGCGGTGCCGCCGAGCAGGCCGATCATCGTATCGGACAGGCCGAACTCGCGCTTGATCGGCTCGGCGATGACACCGATGATTTGCCGGTCCGCCATGTTGAGCGTCGAGACGAGCAGCATGACCAGCAGGAAATAGGCGGTGCGCCCACGCGTCGATGCTTCGGCGGACGATGGCGCAGCCATGGTCATGATCGCTTCTGTTCCTCCGCCGGATAATCATCGCAATCATATTGCGAATGTCGATTATTGACAATAATGCTTGTGAAGAAGACGCGATGCAAGTGGATGAATTGCCTGAATGACGGATCCTCTTTCCCGCCTTATCGAACGTTATGCCGGTTTCGGTGGCAAGGCATCGGGCGGTGCGGGCGACGACGCGTGCGGGGCCTGGCTTGAGGCCGAGATGACGGCGATCGGCTTCGCGACCGAACGGCGATATTTCGATATTTCATGGTTCGAGGCGGATCGGGCGTCGCTGTCCGCCGCAGGGTGTCAGGTGCGGCTTCTGCCGCATCGTGACTGGTCTGGAACCGTGGCAGGCGTTCTGCTGCCATACTGGCCCGGTATGCCGGTGCGGGATGCCAAAGGCCGTATCATCCTTCTCCATCTGCCTTTCGAGCGCTGGTCCGACAGCGCGGATCAGCGCATTGTCGAGCAGATCGATGCGCTGCTCGACCATCGCCCGGCGGCGATCATTCTGGTCACCACCGGGCCAACGGGGCAGGCACTTGCGCTCAACGTCGGCGATGGAGATGTCGCGCCGCTGCCGATGGCGATCATGGGTGCGCGCGATGCGGCGGCAATCTCCGCCTTGGCGGGAGAGGAGGCGATCCTGACCGTGCAGGCGCGCGGTGGGCGTCGCCCAGCCTATAATCTGGTCGCGCGGCTCGATCGGGGGTATGCACGGGATCTGGTCGTCTCAACGCCGCGATCGGGCTGGTTCGATTGCGTGGGGGAGCGCGGCCCAGGCATCGCGATCTGGCGCATGCTCGCTGAAGCATTCGTCCGCGATGATCCCGGCGCCAATCTCGTCTTCCTGTGCGCGAGCGGGCATGAGCGCGGTTATGCCGGCATGTCTGCCTATCTCGCGGAAGGTACGCCTCCGATCGAACGAACCGCATTCTGGCTACATCTGGGTGCGAATTGCGCGGCGCGCGACTGGCACCGTTCGGAGGCATGGCTGATGCCCTTGCCCAGCGCGGATTCCCATCGTTTCTTGGTCGCGTCTCCCGCCCATGTTGAGATGGCGCGGCCATATTTTGCCGGGTTGAGCGGGCTCGAATGCCCTTATCCGGGTGACGGCAGGGCCGCCGGCGAGACGGGCAGGATCATGTCCGCCGGCTATCCGGGGGTCGCCGGGATTTTCGGCGGGCATCTTCTCCATCATTGCGCGGACGACGATCTCCGCGCGACCGATGCCGGGCTTGTCCGGCCAGTGCTCGACGCATGTGAGGCGTTTCTGCGCCGGGCTGTCGCCTGAATCCTCATTGTTGGTGATAATTGCCGATATTTGGCAAAAAATCTTGGCTGCAGTCTTGGCCATAAGGCACTTTTCCTGGCCGAAAACGGCGAAAAACCTGACTTCCGCGAAATTGGCACGGTCCGTGCTGAAGGGGATTGCAAGAGCGGCGGGATGTTCGTCCGCCCCGGCAATGGAGTTCAGTCGATGGAAGCGCAGCAGTCCCTTTTCGCCCGCAGCGATACGCTTTTCGGCATTTGCGAGGCGCTGGGCCAGGATTTCGGTTTCAATCCGAACTATCTGCGCGTGGCTCTGGCGGCGGCGGTCATCTGGAGCCCGGTAGCGGCGATGGGCGGATATGCCGCCGCCGGTGCGGTGGTGCTGCTGTCGCGCCTGATCTTCCCGGCGCCGCGTTCGGCGCAGGCCGATGCGGAGGTGGATGCGCAGGGCGATATCACGACGCCGGCCATGCTGCCCGCCCCCCGCGCCCGCGCCGAGGCGGTGGATGCGGAAATGCTGCCGATCGCTGCCTGATCTTCTCGTACGGCGCGATGACCCCAGCATCGCCCGCACGATGCCCGCCCCTGCCAAGGCAGGGGCGGGCTTTTTCGTATCGGTCGCGGTTCAACATCGGTTCAGCCGTCGGCGTGGAACCTTGCGGGCCTTCGGAGCGCTATCGGCGCAGGATTGGAGACAGACCGTGAAGACCAGGCTTATCATCATCGCCGCAACGCTGGCCGCCGCCAGCGCGGCGCCCGCGCTCGCACAAACCCGTGCCGATCAGGAGCGGTGGGATGCGGCCCAGGCGCGCTATCAGGCGGAATCGGACCGCTATCAACGCGAACGCGAATATTATTACGAGGCCCGCGACCGTGATCGCAGCGGCTATCGGAGCCGCTCCGGCTATGGCGATGATCGCTACGCGACCGATTACGATGCTTCGCGCTATTATCGCGACGATCCGCGTTATACCGAACGGCGGCTGAGTTCGAACGACGAAGTCTATCGCGGTTCGGACGGGCGCTATTATTGCAAGCGCAGCGATGGCACGACCGGTCTGATCGTGGGCGCCGCCGCCGGCGGCTTGCTTGGCAATGTCATCGATGGTGGCCGCCGCCGCACGGGTGGCACGCTGATCGGTGGCGCGCTCGGCGCGCTGCTCGGCCGTTCGGTCGAACAGAACAGCGATATCCGCTGCCGCTGAACCCGCGATATCGAACCCGATCCGCGCTGATGCGGATCGGGTTCGTCTCTCGTCTGAACCGGCCTGATGCGCTAACCGGTGCACGTGGTGCGGGGTGATTCCCGGCATCGGGTTCAAGGAGAGTGCGATGACCGGGCCGACATTGCCGATCGAGGGTGAGTGCCGTTGCGGCGCGGTGGGTTTTTCGATCAGCGCGCTGCCGCTCTTGACCATGGCCTGTCACTGCACGGGCTGCCAGCGGATGAGTTCGAGTGCTTATTCGCTGTCCGCCGCGATCCCCAGCGAGGGCTTCTCGATTACAAGGGGCGAAACGGTGATCGGTGGCCTCCACGGCGCGAGCCAGCATCATTTCTGTGCTCATTGCATGAGTTGGCTGTTCACGCGGCCGGAGGGCATGGATTGGTTCGTCAATATCCGCCCGACGATGTTGAACGACACGAGCTGGTCACGCCCGTTCATCGAGACTTTCACGAGCGAGAAGCTGCCATGGGCGGAAACCGGCGCCGCGCACAGCTATGAGAGCTTCCCCCCGATGGAGGCTTATGAGGGGCTGGTCGCCGAATATGCCGCGTGGTCCGACAGCACCGGTTGATTCCGGGGGTAAGCGCTGATCAATAGCGGCTTTTGCGTACCGGGATCGCCGTGGTCTGCTTGATCTCCGCCAGCGTCACCGTCGACTGGACGTCCTGCACGCCCGGCAGCTTCAGGATCACGCGGAAGATGAACTTCTGATACCATTCAAGCGATTCCGCGATGATCTTGAGCATGATGTCGCGCTCGCCAAAGATGGTGTGGCACTCCATGATCTCGGGGATGGTGTCGATCTTGCGGTTGAACACCGCGCGCTGTTCCTCGCTCAGCGTCACCATCTTGAGCGTGGCGAAGATATAGAGGCTGTCGCCGAATTTCTTGCGATCGAGCACCGCGACCTGGCCGGTGATATAGCCTTCGTCGCGCAGCCGCTGCAGCCGTCGCCAGCAGGGCGATTGCGACAGGCCGACGCGCTCGGCCAGTTCGGTGGTCGATAGCGCCGCATCCTTCTGCACCTGTTCCAGGATCTTCAGGTCGATCGGGGTCAGCGCTTCGGTCATGGGATGCTCGTCCTTTCCGCGCCATGTGACGCCGGGGGCGGCGTATGCGCAACATAAATTTGCCGGTAATCCCGGCAATGCGCGTGAAACCTATTTTCCGATCGACGGCCCGGCTGCGATGGTGCTTCGGCGCGAGCCGGGTTCCGGCCAGCATTATCGGTCGATCCGGCAAGGGCGCCGGGGAAATTCTATGCGCGCTTCGGCCGGGTTCACACCATCTTCGCATAAGTATTTCGCGGGCGGGCCCATAAGGTGGCGGGATCGGAGGACCAATCGCAGATGAAAATCATCGGATCACAGCTTGCCCTGGCGTTCGGCACCGCGCTCGCGCTTTCCCTGGCGGCGCCGGCCACCGCACAGCAGCCCGGCGCCGGACCCGTCACCGATCAGGTCGATCATCCTGCCGTCGTCACGCGCCATCAGGGGCGCTTCGGCGGGCAGGCGGTCGCCTATACGGCGACGGTCGAGGGGATCGCGATCTCGACCGGCCAGAACGAAGCCGCGCGGATCGTCGGTTTCGCCTATACCCGCGACGGCGTCGATCCCGCGAAGCGGCCGGTGATGTTCCTGTTCAACGGCGGGCCGATCGTTGCCGCGCAATATCTGCATATCGGCGGCATCGGGCCGAAGCGGGTCGCCTATCCCGACGATATCCGCGCCGATCCGTCGACCTTCCGTCTGGTCGCCAACGAATTCTCACCGCTCGACGCGGTCGACATGGTGTTCGTCGATCCAGCCTCGACCGGTTTCAGCCGGGTCGCACCGGGCACCGATCCCAAAGCCTATTTCTCGGTCAAGGCCGATGCGCGCCAGTTCGCGGCCTATATCCGCGCCTGGCTGAAGCAGCATGGCCGCGAAGGATCGCCCGTCTATCTGACCGGCGAAAGCTATGGCACCAATCGCGCGGCGGAGATCGCCGGCCAGCTTGCCGCCGGCCCCGATCCGCTGCCGCTGGCGGGCATCTTCCTCTATGGCCAGGCCGCCAATATCATCGAATATTCGCAGCGCCCCGCCAACATCACCAGCTATGTCGCCTCGCTGCCGACGGTCGCGGCGATCGGCTGGTATCACGAGCGCGCCGATCGCAAGGGGCGGGGGCTCGATGCCTTCCTGGCCGATGCGCGCGCCTTCGCGAAGGGCGAGTATCTGACGGTGCTCTACCAGGGCAGCGCCGCGTCGGACGCTGACAAAAGGCGCGTCGCCGCGCGGCTGGCGGAGTTCAGCGGCATCCCCGCCGACTGGTATCTGGCCAATGGGCTGAAGATCACCAAGGAACGCTATCGCGCCGAATTGCTCAAGGATCGCGGCCTGCTGCTCGGCCGCGCCGATGCGCGCTACACCGCGCCCATCACAGACAAGGGCAATGGCCCCGATCCGTCGGACGTGCTGATGCAGGGCGTCCAGAAATTCCTGCCTATCTATCTGCGCGACGATCTGAAGGTGACGTGGAGCGATCCCTATGTGCCTGCTGTCGGCATCACCAGCCTGGAGGATTGGGGCTGGGGCGACGGCACGAGCCCCTTTGCGGACTGGCCCTATTATCAGGGGATCAGCGCGATGATGGCGCGCAACCCCGATTTCCGCCTGCTGATCGGCAACGGTATCTACGATACCCAGACGACGATGGGGGCCGCCGAACTGCTGGCGACGCAATCGGGCTGGGATCCGGCGCGGGTGACGCTGCGCTATTATGACGGCGGGCATACCGGCTATTCGGTGGCGGCGACCGCGAAGGCGATCGGCGACGATATCCGCACGCTGGTGCGCCGGCCATGAGGAGCGTTCTTTCCGCCGCGCTTGCCGCGACTTTGCTCGTCGCCGCGTCGCCCATGGCCTTTGCCGCGACCGAGCGGCTGTCGATCCTGTCCAACGGCGAGAGCGTCGGCTCGCTCGTCGTCGAAAGCGAGGGCGACCGCGCCACCGTCGACTATCGCGTCGACAATAACGGGCGCGGCCCCAAGCATCGCGAAGAACTGACCTTCGACGCGCAGGGCATCCCCACCGCCTGGACGATCAAGGGCACGTCGCTGATGGGCGGCACGGTCGACGAACGCTTCGCTTGGTCGGGCGGCCGCGCGCGCTGGACCAGCCAGGCCGACAGCGGCGCCGTCAAGGCGGATCGACCGCCGCTCTATGTGGTCAATGACGACAGTCCCTATGCGATCTGGGTCTATGCGCGCGCGGCGCTCGCGGCACCGGATCACAGTATCGCGGTGCTGCCCTCGGGCCGGATCAACATGGAGAAGCTGCGCACGCTGACCTTGGGCGAGGGCGCGGCCGCGACGCAGGTGACCGCGTGGCGGCTCACCGGGGTCCAGCTCAATCCCAGCTATCTGCTGCTCGACGGCGAACAGAAACTGTTCGCGCTGTTCGGCCCTTCTGCCGAAGGCACGACGATCCGCGCCGGCTATGAAGCGGCGGTGCCGCTGCTCGGCAAGCTCGGTTCGGAACTGGAGACCGAGCGCGCCCTGCAGCTCCAGCGGAAGTTGGCCCACCGTTTCGACGCGCCGGTGCGCGTGCGCAACGTCCGCGTCTTCGATCCGGACACGGGCGCGCTGTCGCCGCTGTCGAGCGTCGTCGTCATGCGCGACACGATCGCGCAGGTGACGGTGGAGGACGAGCGACCCGTGCCGGCCGACGAAGTGGTGATCGATGGCGAGGGTGGCACGCTCTATCCCGGCCTGCACGACATGCATTCGCACGCCACATTGCCCGCCAGGCTGATGTATCTCGCCGCCGGCGTCACCGCGACGCGCGACATGGGCAACGACAATGGCTTCCTTCAGGATCTGCTGACCAAGATCGATGCGGGTGAGGTTGCCTGGCCGCGCATCGTGGCCAATGGCTTTATCGAGGGGCGCAGCCCCTATTCGGCGCGCTTCGGCTTCATCCCGGCGACCGTGGAAGAGGCGCTGGGTAATGTGCGCTGGTACGCCGATCGCGGCTATGCCGAGATCAAGATCTACAATTCGATGAACCCCGACTGGATAAAGCCGATCGCGACGGAAGCGCATCGGCTGGGGCTGAAGGTGACGGGCCATGTGCCTGCCTTCACCACGCCCGACCGGGTGATCGCCGATGGCTATGACTCGATCGCGCATATCAACCAGCTCATGCTCGGCTGGATCCTGAAGCCGGGGGAGGACAGCCGCACGCCGCTGCGCCTGACCGCGATGGCGCGTGCTGGTTCGCTCGATCTGAATGCGGAGGCCGTCCAGCGCACCGTCGGGCTGATGAAGACGCATGGCACCGCGCTCGACACCACCGCCGTGATCCTGGAACAGTTGATGCTCAGCCGCGCGGGACAGGTGCCGCCGGGGCAGGAGGATTTCCTGCCGCACATGCCGATCGGCTTCCAGCGCTATCGCAAGCGCTCCTTCGTGACGATCGCCAACAAGGCGGAGGATGCCGCCTATCAGGCGGGCGTCGCCAAGATGCTGGAGACGATCGGGATGCTGCACGGACAGGGCATCCGTCTGCTGCCCGGCACCGACGACGCGACGGGTTTTTCGGTGCAGCGCGAGATCGAGCTCTATGTGAAGGCGGGGCTCACCCCGGCCGAGGCGTTGCGTGCCGGCACGCTGGGTGCGGAGGAGTTTCTGGGGCGGGCGGACCGGCTGGGCAGCATCGTGCGCGGCAAGCTCGCCGATTTCGTGCTGGTGCCCGGCGATCCGACGCGCGACATCACCGCGATCCGTCGTCCGCGCATGGTGATGAAGGGCGGCGTGGTCTATTTTCCGTCGGAGATCCACGCCGCGCTGGGCATCCAGCCCTTCACCACCGCGCCCGCGATCCGGCCGGCGGCAAAGTTGGCAAAGAAGGAAGGGGCCGATCATGGTGAGCATGCCGATGCGTATTGATCGCACGATCGCCGCGCTGGCGCTGATGCTGTCGGCGACGGCTGGACAGGCCCAGACGCCTCCGCCTCCGCCACAGCCGCTCGCGGAACCGCGGATCTACCGATCGGAGGGGCAGGCCGAGATCGGCGGAACGCGGCTGCGCTACGCCGCGGCCGTCGAGGAATTCCTGCTGCCTGGCGCGAGCATCTTCGCCACCAGCTATATCCGCAGCGACGTGAAGGACGCGACCGCTCGCCCGGTGATCTTCGCTTTCAACGGCGGGCCGGGTTCGGCGTCGATCTGGCTGCATCTGGGGCTGATGGCGCCGCGCCGCGTCGATTTTGACGATCCCGCGAACCCGCGCACCGTTCCGCCCTTCGCCACCGTCGCCAATCCGGACAGCCCGCTCGATATGGCCGATATCGTGCTGATCGATCCGCCGGGCACCGGCTATAGCCGCGTGCTGCCCGGCGCCAAGACCGAGCAATTTTACGGCGTTGAACAGGATGCGAGGGCGATGGTGGAGGTGGTGCGGCAATGGCTGCGCCGCCATGGCCGTGCCAATTCGCCCAAATATCTCGTCTCCGAAAGCTATGGCACGATCCGCGCGGCGGTGATGGCGCGGCTGATGGCAGGCGGGCCGACCCAGACGGGCGCGATGGACGGGCTGACGCTCAACGGCGTGGTGCTGCTCGGCCAGGCGCTCGACATGGCGCGCGGCGCCGAGGGCGACGACCGCGCCTATCTGGCCATCCTGCCATCGCTGGCCGCCACCGCCTGCCATTTCGGCAAGGTCGCCGCCGGCTGCACGGCGGAAGGGCAGGCGGATGCCGCGCGCCGCTTCATCGACAGCGGCTATCTCGCCGCGCTCCATGCCGGTTCGCGGCTGCCCGCTGATCGCAAGACGGCGGTCGCAGGCGAACTGTCGGCGCTGATCGGCATCGATCAGAAGGATATCCTCGCCGCCGATCTCCGCATGTCCGGCGCCGCGTTCGCGAAGCTGCTGCTCGCCGATCGGGGCCAGCGCGTCGGCATGTACGATGCGCGCTTCGTACTGCCGTCGAAGGGCGCGGGCAGCGATCCCGTCGCCGACGATCCGGCGATGGGCCAATATGTGCCGGGCTTCGTCGCCGCCTGGAACGATTATGCGGCAAGGACGCTGAAAGTGACGCTCGACCTGCCCTACGAGCCGATCGCCTTTCGCGAGGTCAACGGGCGTTGGGATTACGGCTTCGGCCCCGGCGTGCCGGTGGGCCGCAATTACGGCACCGATCTGGCAGCGGCGATGAGCCGCAATCCGGCGATGCGGCTGATGGTCGGCACCGGCTATTACGATCTCGTTACCCCGATCGGCAGCGCCGAGTATACGCTGACCCATGTCGGGGTGCCGCTATCGGCGACGCGCTTCCACGCCTATCCCTCGGGTCATATGCCCTATGTCGGCGCGGGCGCGCGCACTGCCTTGATCCGCGACCTGCGCGCCTTTGTGAGCGGCCGCGAATGATGGCGCCGGCTCAAGGGGGAACGCTGCGCAAGAGCGTCGGGCTGGTCGGCGTCGTCACCTTCGGCGCGGGCACCGCGATCGGCGTTTCGATCTTCTCGATCCTCCAGCCCACCGCACAGGTGGCGGGATCGGGGCTGCTCGCCGCGATCGGCGTGGCGGCGCTGCCGATGCTCGTCTTCGCGGTCGCCTATGCCTATCTCGGATCGGCGCTGCCGATTTCCGGGGCGTCCTATGAATGGCCGAAACGGTTCATCCATCCCGGCGTCGGCTTCATCATCGCCTGGCTGCGCATCGTCTCCAATGTCGGCGCGCTCACCATCCTCTCGCAGGTGATGATCAGCTATCTGGGCATGGTCGTGCCGGTGCCGCTCAAGCTCGGCATGGCGATCACCATCACCGCGGTCTTCGCGCTCAACTATGTCGGCGTGTCGATGGCGGCGCGCGTCCAGACGCAGTTGATGGCGCTGCTGCTGATCATCCTGGCAATCTTCGTCGCGACCGGCCTGCCGCATTTCGACGGTGCGCTGGTCGGCAATCCGCTCGATACCCCGCCGCTCGCCATCCTCGCGGTCGTGCCGCTGATGATCAGCCTGTTCCTGGGCATCGAATCCGCGGTCGAGATCGGAGAGGAAGTGCGCGATGCAGAGCGCAACGTGCCGCTCGGCATTGCGCTGGCGATCGGGCTGACCGCTCTGGTCTATGGCCTGGTCGCGGTCACCGCGCTCGGCCTGGTCGGACCGGAGGCGCTGGCGAAAAGCACGGCGCCGCTGCTTGATGCCGCCAGGGTGCCGCTGGGCGATCTCGCGGTGCCGCTGATCGTCGGCGCCGCCTGTTTCTCGATCATCAAATCGATGAACGCCGCCGCGCTCACTTTCTCGCGCAGCCTGTTCGCGATGGGCCGCAACGGCGCTCTGCCGCAGGCGATCGGTGCGATCCATCCGCGCTTCGGCACGCCGCACCGGGCGATCCTGTTCGGCTATGTCTGTGCGATGTCCGGCCTGTTGATGCCGCCCAGCCTGATTTTCCTGCTGCTGGCGGTGAATGTGCCGACGATGCTCAAATATATGGCCTGTTCCTATTCGGCGACGGTGGTGGCGGGCCACCACCCCGATATACATGCCCGTTCGGCGCTGCGTCTGTCGCGTGGCACTGTCGTGGCGGTCGGCTATGCCGGCGTCGTCTGTGCCTTGCTCGTCGGCGTGTTCGGGGTGGAGGCGGATCCGCGTCCCTATCTGCTGGTCGGCTGCTGGCTGGTGGTCGGGCTGATCTATTGGTTCGCCAAGGGTCGGCGGGACTCCGCCGATCACGCCAAGCGCGCTTTGGGCGAATAGCTGCGCAAATTATGCGCAATCGGCGCCGGTGCGCGCGAGATCGAATAATTAGTGCCCGTCGCGCGCGGTAGAAAACCCCATGTTCAAGGATGATCACATGATGCCGGCGATGCCCGAGGGCGAGAGCTATGCGCAATGGGTGCGCGGCGCGCTCGCCATGGCCCGCGCGCGAGACGGGCAGGCGGTGAGCCTGTTCGAAAGCTCGGTTCCCGAACCGCGCGAACTGTTGCGGCAGATGGTGCTGGAAACGGCGGAGCCGCGCTTCTCTCGCTATTATGTGAGCGCGTTCGGTGACGGCAATCCGTTCGTGCGCGCGATGCTGGCCGAACGCTATGGCGTCGATCGTGAGCAACTGCTCTGCACCACCGGTGCCACCGGCGGCCTGTCGCTGATCTACCGCGCCTTTGTCCGCCCCGGCGATCATGTGCTCGTCGAAACCCCCGGTTTCGACCTGTTCACCTATCTTGCCCAGGCGTCCGGGGCCGCGATCGGCAGCTTTCGCCGTCATGGCGACCGTTTCATGATCGATCCTGCCGAGGTGGAGGCGCGGCTGCGCCCCAATACGCGGCTGGTGGTACTCTCCGACCTGCATAATCCGTCAGGCATGGCGACCCCGCAGCCGGTTCTGAGGGCGCTGGCCGAACTGGCTGAACGGCGCGGCTTTCTGCTCGTCGTCGACGAAGTCTATGGCGATTATGCCCCGAAGGAGCGACGCCCGGCCGCCGCCGCCGCGCTGTCGCCCGCAGTCATCAGCCTGTCGAGCCTGACCAAGATCTATGGGCTGGGCGTGCTGCGCTGCGGCTGGATCGTCGGCGCACCGGCCGTGGTGGAAACGCTGCGCCGGTTGAACGGTCAGATCGAGTTCGGCATCTCGACCCTGTCGCACGCGGTGGCGGCGCATGTGCTCGACAATGCCGGCGTGTTCGAGGGGAATGCGCGGGGCGTCGTCGCACGCTGCCGTCCGCGCTTTCAGGCCTGGTTCGAAGCGATGGTGGCCGAAGGGCTGATGGGCGGCGAGCTGCCGGACGATGGCTGTATCTGCTTCCCATCATTGCCCGGCATCGCTGACAGCCGCGCCTTTTCCGAATGGCTGGTCGAACGCTCGGGCGTGATCGTGGCGCCCGGCGAATATTTCGGCGCACCCGGCCGCATCCGCATCGGCTTTTGTCAGGAAGACGATCGGCTCGATGCGGGCCTTGCGGGATTGGAAGAGGGGCTACGTGCCTATGCGCGTGCGCCGCAACCGGTGACGGGCCGGTGAAGGCGCGGGAAATCTTGACCGGTCAGGCGCGCGATCCGCGAAAACTTATGCACGATGCGGGTCGCGAGCCCCGATTTCGAATAAATATGGCGGTGGCGCGCCGGTAAAATTCGCCTGGCCTCGAACAAGGGAGGCTCGTCGGGGAGGGCGGCATGATCGCGGTTTCCCGTTGGGCTGGAGAGAGAGGCCAGATCGGATGGACGATCCCCGCCACGCGGATCGGACGCCCGAACAGATTCAGTGGAGGCCAGAAAATGAAGAACCAGAAACTTGCTATTTCCATGTCCGCGGCGATCCTCGCCCTGACCGTGTCGATGCCCGCCATCGCGCAGGATCCGCAGGGCGCCGAGACGGCGGAGGGTGCGGTCGACTCCGGCGAGATCATCGTCACCGCGCAGAAGCGCGCCGAGCGTCTGATCGACGTGCCGGTCGCGATCAGCGCGATTTCGGCGGAAACGCTGACGACGCAGAATATCAATCGCCTCTCGGAATTCTTCGATCGCGTGCCCGGCCTTCAATATTCGGGCCAGCGCGTCTCCTCGATCGCCTTGCGCGGCGTCACCACCGGCGGTGCGACCTCGCCCACCGTCGCGCTGCTGGTCGACGACGTCCAGTTCGGCGGCACCACCGGCACCGGCCAGCCGCCGCTCCCCGATTTCGACGCCAGCGCCGTCAGCCGGGTTGAAGTGCTGCGCGGCCCGCAGGGCACGCTCTATGGCGCATCGAGCCTGGGTGGCCTGATCAAATATGTGCTGAAGGAGCCCGATACGCGCGAATTCTCCGGCCGGATCGAACTGGGCGGCACCGCCGTCTCGCATGGCGACACCGGCTATGCGCTGCGCGGATCGATCAATGTGCCGATCACCGATTGGCTGGCCGTCGCCGGCAGCGCCTTCAAGCGCGACGACGCGGCTTGGCTCGACAATATCAATCCCAAGGCGCTGAAGGCGAAGAACGTCAACACGCGCGAGGTCTGGGGCTTCCGGGGCGCGGCGCTGATCAAGCCGGCGGACAATCTCCGCATCGTGCTTTCGGCGCTTCGCCAGAAGCAGGATGCGATGAACAGCGATCTCGCCATCACCTCCGGCGGCGTTCCGATCTGCGCGGCCTGCACGCTCACCACTTCGCCGACGCGCACGACCGCCGTCACCACCTTCGATCCGGTCTATGGCGATCTGACGCTCAATGCGCTCGATTCGATCAACAAGGCGAAGTTCCAGCTCTACACCGCGCGCGCCGAACTCGACCTGGGCGGCGTCAACGTCACCTCGATCAGCGCGTGGAGCCGCGCGGACAATGTCATCACCAGCGATGTCAGCGCCGTGTTCGGCGGCCTGCTGCGCTCGCTCTATGGCCTGGCGACCGCGCCGACGGTGCAGATCGCCAATGCCGACCGCACGCATAAATTCTCCCAGGAACTGCGCTTCAGCGGCGATATCGGCACCAGCTTCAGCTGGCTGGCCGGTGGCTTCTACACCATCGAGCATGCCGCGACCGATCAGACGCTGATCGCCTCGGGCAGCCTCGACGCGCGGCCCTATATCGGTGAAGGCCCGGGCAGCTATCGCGAATATGCGGGCTTCGCCGATCTGACCTGGCATGCCACCGACAAGCTCGATATCCAGGTTGGCGGCCGCTATTCGCGCAACAAGCAGCACAATGAATCGACGCTCAACACATCGGCGACGGTGGCGCCGGTCTTCGGATCGGGCACGACGATCGGCGATTCGAAGGACAGCGCCTTCACCTGGCTGATCTCGCCCAATTATCACTTCTCGCGCGACATCATCGCCTATGCCCGCATCGCCACCGGCTATCGCCCGGGCGGCCCGAACATCGCGGCGCCGCCCTCGGTGGACGGCTCGTTCGGTCCCGATCGCGTGCTCAACTATGAACTGGGCTTCAAGGGCAAGGTCGTTCCCGGCCTGCTGACGATCGACGCATCGCTGTTCCAGATCGACTGGAAGAACATCCAGCTCCAGGGCACGGATTCGGTGAGTTCGCTCACCTTCCTGACCAACGGCGGCAAGGCGCGCAGCCGCGGCCTGGAATTCGCGGCGAACCTGACGCCCTGGGCGGGCATGAGCATCGACACCAACCTGACCTTCACCGATGCCACGCTGACGCAGGACCTGCCGACGCTGGCGGGCGCCACCGGGCTCAGGGGGCTGGCGGGCGATCGGCTGCCGTTCGCGGCGAAGGTCACGGCCAATATCACGGCGCAGCAGAGCTTCGCGCTGACCGAGACGCTGGAAGGCAATCTCGGCTTCACGGTGATCTATGTCGGCGATCGCGCCGGCACCTTCGTCACCAACGCCGCCAATGCGACGCGCCCGCGCATCCTGCTGCCCGAATATACCAGCGTCGATATCCGCGGCGGCCTGGTTTACGACAAGGACTGGAGCGTCAACCTGTTCATCCGCAACCTGTTCGACAAGCGCGGCGTGACCGCGGCGGACAATCGGAACGGCGTGAACGTGCCGACCGCCTTGTTCACCCAGCCGCGCACCTTCGGCGTCACGCTGGCGCGGTCGTTCTAAAAGTCCTTGTCCATCATCCCGGCTTTTGCCGGGATGATGGAAGGTTCAATCTGACGAAGGATCGGGGCGGGCGTGATGCGGCTGGCATTGATCATCATGGGCCTGGCCTCCGCGCCGCTCCTCGCCGCACCGGCGCAGGCGCAACCCGCATTGTCGCTGACTCTGGCCCCGCTTGCGGCGCGCAAGGCACCGGCGCGGATCGAGACCGTGCGGGTGACGCTGCGCCTGGACGGGATCGTGGCCGGGCCGGGCGAGGTATTGCTGCGCCTGCCCAAGGTCGCCAGCAATGTCGACACCGTCGCCACGGTGATCGGTCATCTCTCCGCGCGCGATGCGGCAGGGCAGTTGCGGCTGAGTGCCCGCGACGTCGACTTGCCTGAAACCGGGATGCGCGATGCGGTGGGCGGCGGCCCGTCGCGTGAATGGATCGCCGATCGCGCGGTGCGCGGGCCGGTGACCGTGGTCTACGACGTGCCCGCCCATGCGACCCTGCCGCCGCGCGGCCCCGCGCCGCCCTTCGCCTTTTCCGCCGATGGCGGCGGGGTTTCGGCGGCGGGCCATGTCTTCCTGCTGCTGCCGCCGGGCGACCATCGCTACCGTGCCACGTTCGGCTGGGATCTGTCGCGCGCGCCCAAGGGCAGCCGGGGCGTCAGTTCGCTGGGGGAGGGGACCGTCGCCGCCGCCGAACCACTCGACGGCAGCGAATTGCGCATGAGCTTCTTCATGGGCGGGCGGATCGGCACCTGGCCGCCGAAGGGGCAAAGCCCTTCGGCGGGCTTTTTCGGCGCGTGGCAGGGTTCGCCCGGCTTCGACGCGTCCGCGCTGCTCGGCTGGACGGGCAAGCTTTACGATCATTATGTGCGCTTTTTCGGCCAGACGGGCACCCAGCCCTATGGTGTTTTCCTGCGCCACAATCCGATCAATGCGGGTGGTGGCGTCGGCCTTCATCGATCCTTCGTCACCACCTTCGGCAAGGGGCGCGGATCGGACGTGAGCAGGATCCGCCTGACCCTTGCGCACGAGATGTTCCACACCTTCCAACCCTTCATCGCCCAGCCGGCGGGGCTGGAATCCTCGTGGTTCGGCGAAGGGCTGGCGACCTTCTACCAGGCGCGGCTGCCGTTTCGCTTCGGCATGCTGAGCCCGGATGCGTATCTGGCCGACATCAACTGGACGGCGGCGCGCTATTATACCAGTAGCATGGCGACCGTGCCCAATACGCAGGTGCCGCTGCGCTTCTGGGCCGACACGCGCGTACGCACGCTCCCCTATGACCGGGGCATGCTCTATTTCGTGACCGTCGACGACGCGCTGCGCAAGGCGAGCGGCGGCAAGACAACGCTCGACACGCTGATGCTCGCCATGCTGGCGATCGAGAAGGCGGGCAAGGCGACCACCAACGCCGATTGGGAGAAGCTGCTTGGCCAGCATCTGGGGCAGGCGGCGGTGGAGGATTTTCGCGCCTTCCTGAGCGGGCGCATGCCGGTGCCGGCATCCGACGCCTTCGGCCCCTGCTTCCGTCGCACGACGCGCGCGCTGCGCCGCTATGAACTGGGCTTCGCCACCGACGTGCTCGCCCGGCCCAAACGTATCGTCGAAGGGCTGGTGCCCGGATCGGCGGCGGCGCAGGCGGGCCTGCGCGACGGCGACGAGATCGTCGATCCGGTGCCGCAGGACGGCATCCAGGGCGAGCAGGCGGAAATGCTCCACCTGCGTATCCGCCGTGACGGCAAGCTATTCCCGATCGCCTATCTGCCAAGGGGCGAGACGGTCGACGCCTATCAATGGGAACGCGTGCCCGGCAGCGAGGGGATCGCCTGCGCGCTTTGATAGGCGGTCGGGATGTTCAGGCGGTAGGCGGCTCGTTCCCTTCGAACGATCGCAGTTGATCCGCCAGCGCCTTGGCGAAGGCCGGGCGAGCCATGCAGCGGCCGCGATAGGCGGCGAGCCTGGGGCGGCGTTCAACCAGATCGGTATGTTCAAGGTCGCGCAGCACCGTCGTCATCAGCAAGTCGCCGGCACTGAACCGGCCCTCCAGATAATCGCGATCACCCAGCCATCCCTCGAGCAACGACAGCTTTTCCTCGATCATCTCGACCACGGCGGGGCGACGCGCGGCCGCCCAGGCTTCGCCTTCGGCGAAGATGTCGATATCGGCGAGATTGGCGATCGCGGGCTCGACCGAATTGAGCGCGGCGAACATCCATGCTTCGGCGCGCGCGCGTCCCGCAGGATCGATCGGCATCAGGGCTTCGGAACGCCGCGCGATCCCGAGAACGATCGCGCCGGATTCGAACAGCAATGCGCCATTCTCCTCGATCGCCGGCACCTGACCGAAGGGCTGGATCGCCAGATAGTCCGGCGCCGTCTTCTCCTCCAGCCCGATCAGTCGTTCGCGATAGGGGATGCCGGCCTCTTCCAGCGCCCAGCGGACGCGCAAGTCGCGTACATACCCCTTCGCGAAATCGGGTACCCAGCGAAAGGCGTAGAGCGTGATCATCATCGATCCTCCTGTGATGTCATTCCAATGGCCGGCCGCACCACGCATGGACGGGCCGATCCGGAATTCGCGCATGATCCTTCGGATCCGGGGCGGTGGCGCCGGCGAGCGCGAGCACCGGTATGACGAGCAGCATGCCACCGCTGGCGGTGCGCAGAGATCGCGGCAGGTTGCCTAGCCATCGCCTGGCGCCGATCAGGAAGGTGGTGAACAGGCCAAGGACGCCGCAACACAGCATGGCGGATCCTCTCAAATGACCGTGAAGTGCCGCACCAGCTTGTCGAGCGCGCCATTCCAGCCTTCCTCATGGCTGATCCGCGAGGCTTCGCTCTTCAGGCGGGCATGGGTGAATGTCAGCTCCGTGCCGGTCTCGATCGGGCGCAGGTCGATCTCGACGCGCGATTCCTCACCTGCCTCCTCCGGCTCTCCGCCACCCGTCCATCGCCAGCTCATCGCCAGCCGGACGGGCCTGTCGACCTCCAGATACTCGCCCATGCTTTCATGCTCGCTGCCGTCGAGCATGCGGAAGCGCACCTTGAAGCGACCGCCGACGCGGAGATCGGTTTCCGCCAATAATACCGGGCCGTCGTCCGGCCCCCACCAGCAGGCGATGCCCTCGGGCGTCGTGAGCGCGTCGAACACGATCGATGGCCGTGCCGCGATGCGGCGCACGATGGTCAGGCTGGTCATGCGTCATTCTCCCGCGCGACCGCCGCTCGTTCCTCAGCTTCGGCATAGGCGGTCAGGCGGTCGAGGCTCGTCGACCAGAAGCGCTCATATCTGCGGAGCCAGTTCATCGCTTCCTCCATTGGGGCTGGCGCCAGCCGCACCGCGACGGTGCGCCCGGTCTTGGAACGCGCGATCAGCCCGGCATCGCCGAGCACGTCGAGATGCTTCATCACCGCCGGCAGCTTGATCGCGAACGGGCGCGCCAGTTCGGTCACGGAAACGCTGTCCTCGCGCTCGAGCCGCGCCAGGATCGCGCGCCGGGTTGGATCGACAAGCGCCGCGAAGACGCGATCGAGGCCGGATTCTGGAAGCTTCACCATATAGTGAAGTATTGATCGTTGCCTTTGGATTGTCAAGTCGGCCACATCCGCTGGAACGCGGCTGTAACGGAACCGTCATAGCTGTCACAAAAGGATCAAGCAGCGCCCCTATCGCCGCACGAATCGGATTTTCCGTGAATTGGGGGTGACCATGAAATTGCGTGTCGAGACGAGCCGGATCGCGCTTGCTGCTGGAGTGCTGACCTCGATTGTGATGGTGGCGACGCCCGTCGCGGCGCAGACCCATCATGTCGTTCCCGGCGGCACGACCGACACCGCGCAAAAGACCGTGGCGGGCACCGACAGCATCACCGTTCAGGCGGGGGGCACGCTGCAGACCACGACCAATCCGGCGATCAACTGGAATAACGCCTCGACCGGCTTGGTCATCACCAATTCGGGCACGATCCGCACCACAAATGCCAGTGGCCGCGCGATCAACGCCTCGGGCGACGGCAATGTCCGCTCGATCACGCTCACCAACAATGCGGGCGCGGTGATCGAAAGCGCCGACGACGCGTTCCGCATCAACGTGAATCCGACGGGCGGCAGCATCACCGTCGACAATTACGGGATCATCCGCACGACCACGGCCGGCCAGGCGCTCGATTTCGACGCGGTCGCCAGCGACGCCGCGACCATCGTCATCAACAATCATGCGGACGCCGAGCTGCGCTCGATCGGGCAGGACGCGATCCGGCCGGGGCAGGGCGCCGTCGTCACCAATGCCGGCCTGATCCGTTCGGACGGTGCATCCAACAACAGCTTCGACGGCATCGACTGGCAGGCGCGTTCCGGCAAGGTGATCAATCAGGCGGGCGGCGTCATCTCCGGTCTTCGCCACGGCATCACCAGCGACACCAGTGTCGACGTGATCAATGCGGCGGGCGCCACGATCACCGGCCGCAACGGATCGGGCGTCGGTTCCGATGGTGACGGCATTGTCGTCAATTACGGTACGATCACCGGCCAATGGGATGGCGTTGCCACCAATGGCGATGGTGACGGCGTCGATATCGACCTGGTCGGCACCATCCGCAATTTCGGCACGATCGAGGGGCTGAGCGCGGCGGGTGTCGATTCCGGCGGCAGCCCCAATGGCGCGCAGGGCATCGCGATGGGCGGCGGCCTGATCGAGAATGCCGCGGGCGCATCGATCGTCGGCGGCGCCGACGCGATCCTTATCGACGACGGTTCGGGCGGTGGCGCCTATGGCGCGACCACGATCACGAATGCCGGCACGATCCGCGGGCTTGGCGGCATGGGCGTTGTGCTTGTCGGCGATTTCGCTGACACGATCACCAATTCCGGCACCATCGCAGGCACCACCGCCGCGCTCGACATGGGCGCGGGCAACGACACGCTCAACGTTCAGGGTGGCGCGGTCTTCACCGGTGCCGTCAATGGCGGCGCCGGCATCGACCGGATCAATTTCAATGGAAGCGGCGATTTCGCGGGTGCTGCCGGCTTCGAGCAGGTCGCCGTCCAGACCGGTACCTGGAACCTGACCGGTGCGCTCGCCGCCGACAGCTACCAGGTGGACAAGGGCGCAACCCTGACCAGCGCGATGAGCGCGACCATCGCCTCGACCGCGACGCCGCTCACCATCAGCAATTCGGGCACCATCGCCAACACCAATGCCACCGGTCGCGCGATCAACATCGCCGGATCGAACAATGCGCGTGATATCACCATCACCAACAATGCCGGCGCCGTGATCCAGAGTGCCGACGATGCCGTACGCGTGAACTTCAATCCCACGGGCGGCACGATCACGCTGAACAATGCGGGCATCATCAAGACGACCAATGGCGGCCAGGCGATCGATTTCGACGCCGCCGCATCGGGCGGCGCCACCATCGTCATCAACAATCTGGCGGGCGGCGAACTGCGTTCCTTCGGCCAGGATGCGATCCGGCCGGGGCAGGGCGCCGTCGTCACCAATGCCGGGCTCATCTATTCGGATGGTCCCGCCAACAACAATTATGACGGCGTCGACTGGCAGGGCAAATCGGGCAAGGTGATCAACCAGGCGGGCGGTGTCATTTCCGGCCTGCGCCACGGCATCACCAGCGACGTGAATGTCGATGTGACCAATGCGGCGGGCGCCACGATCATCGGCCGCAACGGGTCCGGCGTTGGGTCCGATGGCGGCGGCACCGTCGTCAACAACGGCACGATCGTCGGCCGATGGGATGGCGTCGCGACGAATGGCGATGGCGATGGCGTCGATATCGACCTGATCGGCACCGTTCGCAATTTCGGCACGATCCGCGGCATCAGCGCGACCGGGGTCGATTCGGGCGGCCGGCCGAACAGCGCGCAGGGCATCGCGATGGGCGGCGGCCTGATCGAGAATGCGGCAGGCGCGCTCATCAGCGGCGGTCGCAACGGCATACTGATCGATGATGGCGCCGATAACGGTGCCTATGGCGCGACGACGATCGTCAACGCCGGCCGGATCGAGGGGCTTGCCGGTCCCGCGATCACCTTTGTCGGGGATTTTGCCGACACGATCACCAATTCGGGCACAATCGCCGGTACTGGCGGCGTCGCGATCCAGATGGGTGGTGGCAATGATATGCTCAACCTGCTGACCGGATCGGTCATCACCGGCAGTGTCGATGGCGGCGCCGGCAGCGACACCGTCACGCTTGGCGGCACCGGCAATGGCAGCTTCGCGGGCTCGGTCAATTTCGAGCGTCTCGCGGTCGCGTCGGGCAACTGGACCTTGAGTGCGGCCTCCAGCTTCAGCGACGGCACCACCATCGCGGGGGGCGCCACGCTGACCGGCAACAGCACCACGCTGACCGGCGCGATCGCCAATGCCGGCACGCTCCGCGTCGATCAGGCCGATACCGGTACCCTTGCGGCGACGCTGACCGGCACGGGGCTGCTCCAGAAGCTGGGTGCGGGCACGCTCTCCATCGGCGCGCAGCCGGGCTTTGCCGGCCCGGTCGACATACTCGCCGGCCGCCTCAATATACTGGGCGTGATGCCGTCGGCGGTTCGCGTGGCGAATGGCGCGACGCTGGGCGGCACCGGCACCATCGCGGGCGCGACCGTCCAGTCCGGTGCGACGATCGCGCCGGGCACCGGTGTCGGCACGCTCACCATCACCGGACAACTCGTCCAGGAAGCCGGATCGACCTATGCGGCCGAGATCATGTCAGGCGGTGCGGACCGGATCGCGGTGGGCAGCATCGCGACGATCCGATCGGGTGCGACGCTGGCGGTCACGCGTGCGGCCGGCGATTACACGGTCGGCTCGCGCTACACGCTGCTGACCGCGGCAGGTGGCGTCAGCGGCAATTACACGATGACGCAGAATGCCCTGGGCAACACCGAGCTACGGCTGGGATCGAACGCCAACGCGATCTATGTCGATGTCGTGCGCACCGGCGCTTCGCTGGCGCTGCTCGGCCTCAATCCCAACCAGGTGAACACCGCGACCGCGTTCGGCACCCTGGGTGTGGCCAATCCGGCCTATGCCGCGCTGACGCTGATTCCGAGCGACGATGCCGTGCGTTCGGGGCTCGACCTGCTCTCCGGCGAGGTCCACGCGTCGGTCGGCACCGCGATGGTGCTCAATGCGATCGCGGCGGAAGCTTCATTGGCGCCCCGTTTCGCGGTGGATGCGGAGGGGCCGGCGATCTGGGGCCAGTTCGTCGCGTCGAGCGATGAGGATTCGGGCGTGCTTGGTGCGGCGGATGCCGAACGCGAAACCACCGGCGGGATCGGCGGGATCGATTTCGGCTTCGCTTCAGGCGCGCGCGTCGGCATCGCCGGAGGCTTCACCAGCGAGGACATGACGGTCTCGGCGCGGCGCAGCACCGCGAAGCTGGAGACGGTGCATGTGATGGCCTATGCCGGCGGCCGCTTCGGCGGCGTCAATCTGCGTGGCGGCATCGGCTATGGCCGGGTGGATGTCGGCACCGTTCGCGACATCGCCTTCGCCGGCTTCAACGATCACGTGGTGGCCGATTACAAGGGCCGCACGCTGCACGGCTTCGCGGAGATCGGCATGCCGATCGCGGTGAAGGGCGGCGCGGTCGAGCCCTTCGCGGGCCTTGGCGTGTATCGGGTGAAGATCGACGGCTTCAACGAAGTCGGCGGCCCCGTCGCGCTGCGCGTCGCGGAGCGTGAGGACACGTTCGGCCTTGGCAAGCTGGGCGTGAAGGGATCGACCCCCATCGTCGGCGGACTTTCCGGCCGTGGCAGCTTGGCGTGGCAGCATGTGTTCGGTGATCTGGTTTCGACCAGCGTCCACGGCTTCGGTACCTCGGCCGCCAGCTTCGGCATCACGGGCACCGCGCTGTCGCGCGATGCCGCTGCGGCGACGGTCGCGCTCGACTGGCGGATGAGCAAAGCCGCGACGCTTTCGGTCTCCTATGATGGGCTGATCGGCAAGAACGGTTCGCAGAGCAACGGTCGCCTGACGCTGTCGATCGGTTTCTAGGCGCGTCGACGCACCGCCGATCGGTTTCGTGCAACGGTCGGGAGCTTTCTTGGCTTCCGATCGTTCTCGAAACCGCAAGGAGGAGGCGCGCGATGCTGCAACATGTTCCGCATTGGCTTGGCAGCCTGCTCCGCAACGTGCGTGCGGGGCATGCGAAGCTTGTGATCGCGCAGGAGGAACTTCGTCTGGGCGACGGTTTCATAGAACTGTCGAGCCCGGCTTTCGCCGATGGCGGGCGATTGCCGATACGCTTCACCGCCGATGGCGAAGGCGTGTCGCCGCCGTTGATCTGGCGTGGCGTGCCCGAAGGCACCGCCAGCCTGGCGCTGATCGTCGAGGACCCGGATGCGCCGGCGACGAGCCCGATTGTCCACGCGATCGTCTGGAACCTGCCGCCTGACGAGACGGGCCTGGCCGAAGGTGCGATCGCGCGCGACGGTCATGGCGAGGCCGATGGCCGCGATGTCGGGCGAAACAGCCTGTTCGCCGAAGGCTGGCTGCCGCCCGATCCGCCCACGGGGCACGGCGCCCATGATTATGTCTTCCAGCTTTTCGCGCTGTCGGACACACCGGCGATCGGCGACAACCCCGGGCGCTCCAGCGTGGTGAGCGCGATCGCCGGTCGCGTTCTGGCGGCAGGCATGCTCGTCGCAAGCTATTCGCGCGGCGAGGAAGCCGGCGTGGGCAGTGCCGGATTTGCGGAGGCACGCGCATGAACAGCGGCAAGCCCGTGGGCTATGGGCATTGGATCCGGCAGGCCGAGGCGTGCCGGCGGACGGCGGAACGCATCACCGGCGAATTCACCCGCGCCTATCTGCTCGATCTCGCGATGCGGTGCGATGCGCTCGCGGCGGCATCGGTGCCTCGCATCCGCCCAAGGGGTGGCCTGATGGACGGTGTCGCCGGAGAGGGTGGGCTGATGTTCACGAAGCCGGTTCACGATCCGGTATCGGACATGCTGATCGCGCGGCGGCGGTTAGGCCCTGACGCGCACGGCTGACGGCCGTCAGGATATGCGGCGGATCAGCTCGCCGCTTTCGATCACTTCGAAACAGGCCTGGTCGATATAGCGCACGGGCTCGCCGGTCTCGAGCGTGAGCTTGGTCGCGCCCAGGTGACGGCGCGTGCCCGTACTGCTGCGCGCCAGATGCACATAGCGATATTCGACGACGGCAACCCGCGTGCCGTCGTCGCCGATGCAGCGATAGCGGGCGAGTTCCTCCATCACGGCGACTCTCCCGGCTTGACCTCGACGATGCGCAGCGATCGTTCCTGGCCTTCGCGATCGGGCCAGTCGATCGCGTCGCCCTGTGCCAGACCGATCAGTCCGGCACCGACCGGTGTCAGGATCGAGATCCGCCCCGCCTCGATATCGGCGTCCTGCGGATAGACGAGCTGCACGGTCCGCCGCGTGCCGCTGCGCTCATCGATATAGGCGATGACGCTGTTCATCGAGACGGTGTGCGGCGGCAGAGTATCCGCCGAATGGAGTTCGGCGCGTTCCAGTTCGGTGAGCAGGAGGTCCGCCACCACGGGCTGGGCGTCCTCGACCCTCAGGGCAAGCGCGGTCAGCGCCTCGCATTCCGTGTCGATGATATGGATGGGCGGGCGGCGGTGCTTCACCGCAGCCGAGGATGTCGTCATGATCATGTCTCTCAGGGTTCGGCGCGCGCTTTCATCGGCCGCCGGATGCTTCGGATACTGTCTCCCCGGGCTTCGGGTGAGGATAAAGGAAGCCCGGGGCTAGCTGCGCGCGGCGAGCTGCCCTGAGTGGTGGCGATATCGCCCATGGATGATCTCGGTGATCATCATCGTGATGTGGAGGCGCGAGGGCGGTCTGTCAAATCCGCCCTCGCGTCATGATGGCAAACCTTAGGGAAGCGCTGCGACGATGATGACTTCGACGCGGTACTCATCGGTCGCCAGCCGGACTTCGCCCGTCGCGCGCGCCGGCGCGGTCGCCTGGTCCACCCAGTCTTCCCACACCGCGTTCATCGCGGCGAAGTCGCCCATGTCGGCGAGCCAGATCGTCGCGCTCAGGATGCGCGAGCGATCGGTGCCGGCCTCGGCGAGCAGCGCGTCGATCGACGACAGCACGGTGCGCGTCTGCGCCGTCACGTCGTCGCCGGGATTGCCGACCTGGCCCGCCAGATAGACCAGCCCGCCATGGATCACGGCCTGGCTCATGCGCGGCCCGGAATGCAGTCTGACGATGCTCATTGATGGTTCTCCTTTTCGTGGTCAGGCTCGATAGCGTGCGATCGACAGGCCGTCCGCATCGATTTCGGGGGCGCGGCCGGAAATAATGTCGGCGATGACATGGCCGGATCCGCAGGCCATCGTCCAGCCGAGCGTGCCATGGCCCGTGTTGAGGTAGAGATTGGGAATCGCGGTCGGCCCCAGGATTGGCGGGCCGTCCGGCGTCATGGGCCGCAGGCCGCACCAATAAGAGACGTCCGAAAGATCGGCCGCGCCGGGGAAGAGATCGTCGACGCAGTAGAGCAGCGTGCCGCGCCGCCGCTCCGGCAGGTCACGATTATATCCCGAAATCTCCGCCATGCCGCCGACGCGGACGCGATTGCCAAGGCGGGTGATCGCGATCTTGTAGCTTTCGTCGAGCAGCGTGGAGACAGGCGCGCGCTCCGCATCGACGATGTCGGCGGTGATCGAATAGCCTTTCACCGGATAGACAGGCACTCGGAAGCCGAGCGGCTTCAGCAATGCGGGCGAGAAGCTGGCGAGCGCGACGAGATAGCGATCGCCCGTGATCAGGCCGCGATTGGTGCGGACTCCGGCGATCTGGCCCTGCGCCGTCGCAAGCGACTCGATCTCGGTGTCGTAGCGGAATTCGACTCCCATCTTCTGGAGCCGCGCGGCGAGTTCGGTCGTGAAGATCTGGCAGTCGCCGGTCTCGTCATTGGGCAGCCTCAGGCCGCCGACGAAGCGCTCGCGCGTCGCGGCCAGGCCGGGTTCGGCGCCCACGCAGCCGTCCCGATCGAGCACTTCGTAGGGAATGCCATAGTCGCGCAGCACCGCGATATCCTTGGCGCTGCCGTCGAGTTGCGCCTGGGTGCGGAAAAGCTGGAGCGTACCGCGCTCGCGATGATCATAATCGATGCCGAGTTCTGTGCGCATCTCCGCGAGCTGGTCGCGGCTGAACTCGGCCAGGCGGACCATCCGGCTCTTGTTGAGCGCATAGCGCGCGCTGGTGCAGTTGCGCAGCATCGCTGCCACCCAGCGCACCATTTCCATGTCGAGGCCGGGGCGCAGGATCAGCGGCGCATGACGCATCATCAGCCAGCGGATCGCCTTCATCGGAATGCCGGGCGCCGCCCAGGGCGAGGCATAGCCGGGCGAGATCTCGCCGGCATTGGCGAAGCTGGTTTCGAGTGCAGGCCCCGGCTGGCGATCGATGACGACCACTTCATGGCCGGCTTTCGCAAGATACCATGCCGATGTGACGCCGATGACGCCGGCGCCCAGGATGACGACCTTCATTGCAAACCCCTCGGTGACTGGATGTCGGTCACGCCGCTTTCGATGAAGAGGCGCTGGAAGCGCGTGCCCAGACGCGCCAGGATTTCGTGGTCGATCGTCCCGGCATCGTCGGCGACCTCGACGGCGGACTGGTTCGGCCCGATCAGCTCGACGAAATCGCCATGGCGGAGCGCATCCTGGGGCAGTGCGCCGATGTCCACCGTCATGCAGTCCATCGACACCCGGCCGACGATCGGCAGGCGCACATCCTTGAACCAGGCGGCGCCGCACCCGCTCAGGCTGCGCGGCCAGCCATCGGCATAGCCGATGCCGAGCGTGGCAAGGCGCTGGGGCGATGATGCGATATGCGCCAGCCCGTAGCCGACACCCTCGCCGGGTTCGATCGTGCGAAGCTGGATGACGCGCGCATCGAGCCGGACAGCAGGGCGGGGCACTGCGCCTGTCCCTGTCGATACCGTTCCGAACAGGGCAAGGCCGGCGCGCACCAGTTCGAAATGATATTCGTCGCCGAGCACCGCTCCAGCGCTGTTGGCAATCGAGGCGGGGACGGCCGGGAACAGCGATCGCACCGCCGCGAAGCGCGCGAGCTGATCGGCATTGGCCGGATGATCGGGCGTATCCGCGCAGGCGAGGTGAGTCATCAACAGGCGCAACGAAAGCTGTTCGGTCAGGGCTGCGTCGTTCGCCAGCCGCACGGCGCAGTCGAGGTCCATGCCGAGCCGCGACATGCCCGTATCGATCTGGAGCGCGGCGGGCAGCGCGCGTCCGCGTTCGATCGCCAGCGCACGCCAGGCGCCAACCTGTTCGGGCGCGTTGAGCACGGGAATGAAACCCCGGTCGGCGCAAAGCGGCTCATAGCCTGGTTCCAGCCCGTTGAGCACGAAGATCTCGCTGTCGGGGGCAAGGACACGGGCGATCGTAAGCGCTTCGGAGAGATGCGCGACGAAGAAGCTGCGGCATCCCTGCCGGTGAAGCGCTTCAGCAACGAAAGGCGCGCCGAGCCCATAGGCATCGGCCTTGATCACCGCGGCGCACACCGCCGGCGCGACATGCGCCGCGATCGCCGCGAAATTGGCGCGGACGGCATCGAGGTCGACGGTCAGACGACCGGTCCCGCCAGGACAGCCACTCATATCCACGCGCCACCTCCTGTTGCGGATGTAGCGGTGAAGCTGTCGAATATTTCGCCTGTTTGTGCTAGAAAGCGCCGAGTAAGAGCAATAATTCGCAGATTATTCGAATATGTGGAATAAATCACCATGCACGCCATCGACGAGATAGATCGCCGGATTCTGACCGCGCTGCGGCTGGACGGGCGGATCACCAACGGCGCGCTCGCCGCCAAGGTCGGCCTGTCCGCCTCGGCATGCCTGCGCCGCGTTCGCATGCTCGAACGCTCGGGCGTGATCCGGGGCTATACGGCGATCATCGCGGGCAGCGCGCCGGACGAGGGCATGACCGCGATCGTCCAGGTCGCGCTCGACCGGCAGACGGAGGAGTATCTCACCCGTTTCGAACAGGGGCTGCGCAATCATCCCGAGGTGCGCGAATGGTATCTGATGACGGGCGACGGCGATTATGTGCTGCGGCTGCAGATTGCCAACATGGCGGAATATGAGCGTTTCCACGCGACAGTGCTATCGCGTTTGCCCGGCGTGTCGCGTATCACCTCAAGCTTTGCCATGCGCAGCCATGCCCATCGATAATTCTTTGTGATGACGGTTGAAATCGGTTCGGGAAGACCGCTACCGGCGCGCGATGAGCATCATCGCAACCATCATGAATTCCGCCACCGGCGAACCCATCCAGAAAATGAGCTTCGGGCGGATGCCGCGCCCCTATGCCAGCTTCACGCTGAAATCGGGCGAACTGGTCACGGCCGAACGGATCGACATCGGCAAGCCGGCGCCGGGCAAATTCGCGGCGCCGGTCGATATCTGGGTCACGCTCAAGGCCTGACCCGACGCATCTCGTTCAATGATCAAAGCCGGTGCAGGCGCAGCGGCTTTGTCTCCTCGCGTTTGATCAGCGTCTTTGCTTCCAGGTCGAGTTGGACGCCCTTGAGCCACCAGCCCGCCTTGGCGCCGCCAGGGAACAGCGATTCGGGCAAGAGCGGCAACAGTCGCGCCTTGGTTTCGGCAACCGTCAGCCCGGGTGAGGCGGCGGGCAGCACCGCGAGGATCGCGTCGCGCATCGCCCGATATTTGTCGGCATCGACGCGGATCGGGCGGCCGGGGCTGTTGATATTCTCCATCAGCACCTTTTCAGACGTGTCGCTTTTCATGCGGCCTCCAGTCCGGGCACGCGCGGAACGCGCAGCCCCATTGCGATCCAGGCCCCGAGCAATCGCCACATGAAGCGGCCGGAATGGCGGGTATAGGCAGGGATGTCGTCGGGAAGGGGGATATCGTCCGGCTGATCGGCGGTCATCACCCGCATCTCCGGCGGCGGAGCATGATCGGGGAAACGATCGCGATACATGCTCAGCCAATGGCCCTTGGAAAATTCGAGCGCCATCGGGGCATTGCAGCAGCGTGCAACCAACCGACGCGTAGGCGAGTCGGGTTCGAGCCGAAGCGTCTCCAGCTTTTCGCCGCCGCGCGCGCAGCGGAGGCGGTCCTTGCGGTAGAGCAGGAATGCCGTGCCACCGACGGCGTTGAGCACCGCCGGTGCGCCTGGGCGCTCCTCGATCCGACGTCCGGCTGTCCGGCAACTCGTACAATGACAGATGACGCTCATGATCGGTGAGCCGGCCGTTTCGAAAGTCACCGTGCCACATAAACACGATGCCGTCAGGGACTGACTGTCTTCACCGTTCATCGGAGTCTCTTCTCTTCGTTGCTTGAATCAAACTGGACTGTCCAGTACTAAGAGTCAATCAACGCAAGCGATTGGAGGCTGTGCGCGTGACGGAAGCTCTGACGGCCGAGGGCGAAGGGCGGTCTGAACGAAAGCGCCGGGCGATCCTTGATGCCGCCACCGAAATCTTCCTGCGGAACGGTTATCCGGGCACCAGCATGGACGAGATCGCGGCACAGGCGGCGGTGTCCAAGCAGACGGTCTACAAGCAGTTCGCGAGCAAGGAGGCGCTGTTCGTCACGATCATCACCGGCATGACGTCCCTCGCCGGGGACGAGGTGCAGCGCGAGATCGCCGATCTGGGCGACAAGGATGATGTCGAGGCGCGGCTGCTCGCCTATGCCGAGCGGCAATTGATCGTGGTTCTCACACCTCGGCTGATGCAGTTGCGCCGGCTGATCATCGCCGAGGCGAACCGTTTTCCAGAGCTTGGTGCGGCGCTCGATCGCGGTGGGCCGGGGCGTGCGGTGGCCGGGCTCGCCGTCGCCTTCGCGCGCTGGTCCGATCGCGGACTGCTTGCGATCGGTGACGCACGGATCGCCGCCTCGCAATTCAACTGGCTGGTGATGGGCGATCCGGTGAACCGCGTCATGATGCTTGGCGACAGCGCCATACCCGATCAGGCGACACTGCGGCGTCATGCCGCGGAAGCGGTGCGGGCTTTCCTCGCGGCCTATCGGCTGCGTTGATGGGACCCTACTGCGTGTCGCGGCGGACGAAGGCGCCCTTCGCCCGGTCCTTCACCACTTCGCTGGCGTTGGAGATCGTGCCGTTCATCGCGATATAGACGCCGGGCGCGGCGGTCTGGGCCGCTGCGAATGCCATGCCGAGATTGAACACCGCATCGCTTTCCGCGAAGCGCGCGGGCGTGAAGGCGCCGACCAATATGATCACCTTGCCGGGAATGCCGGCCAGCGATTCCGCCGTCACCGTCATCGTATCGGTGCCATGGGTGATGACGAACCGCTTGGCTTCGTCTGCGCGAACGCGCGCGACGAGCGTTGCGCGATCCTCTTCCGAAATATCGTTGCTGTCCTTGCGGAACATCTCTTCCACCCGGTGCGGCTGGGTGACGCGCGCGATCTCCAGCAGCCGCGTCACGATCGTGTCGGTGATCTGATATTCGCTGAGGCTGTCGAAATACTGCTTGTCGATCGTCCCACCGGTGGTGAGCACCTGGATCGTGTCGTCGTTCGTCATCGATATCCCATCTCAAGGCGGAAGGCGCACCGACCATAGCCGATGCGCCGCGTCAATCTCGATCATGCCGGTTTTTTAGCGCGCGCCCTTAGCAGGGGCGCATGCCGCATGCTCCGCCCTGGCTGCGCTGGATGCCGCCCATCGCCTCGTTGGTTTGCCGGCGGGCTTCCTCCCACTCCTTGCGCGTCCGGCAGGTGCGCGTCTTCTGAAGGCGCGAGCCGGTGGCCGATTCGGTTCGGCAGATACGCTCATTGGGATCGGGGGCCGGCTTTTCCGTTTCGGGCGCGGCCAGCGCGGGCGAAAGCGCGATCGTGCTAGCGGCGCATAGAATCATAAATCGGAAAAACATGCGGAAAACCTCACTCGAAACGGGTGCGCAATGGCGCAATCGCCGATCAGCACTGATTTATATGTGTTTTGCGCATCGCCGGAAAGACCGGCATTCACCCAAAACGGATGAATTCATCCTGCGAGGGTGATTGTGGGGCCTGCATTCCGATGACAATGTTCGCGCAATATAATGTCGCCAAGCCGGATAAAATTGGCGGGAGGATATATGGCGGGATCACGGTCGTTGCGCGTGCTGAAGCGCATCGGAATCGGGCTGGGGGGCGTCGTGGTCCTCGCCGTGGCGTTAGGCGCCGCCTACGAGCAATGGGCACGGCACAGCGCCGCGAAGGATTTTCCGCCGCGCGGCCAGCTTGTCGATATCGGCGGGCGCAAGCTTCATCTCGATTGCCGGGGCAGCGGATCGCCGACGGTGATCCTCGAATCCGGCGTCGATCCCAACGGTACATTGTCGTGGCGCCCGGTGCATGATTCGATCGCAAGGATCACGCGCACCTGCGCCTATGATCGCGCGGGCATCATGTGGAGCGACGACAAGTCCGGGCCGCACGACGGCGAAGGGGTGGCGCGCGATCTTCACGCCATGCTGGAAAAGGCGGGCATCGGCGGGCCGCTGGTGCTTGTCGGCCTGTCCGCCGGTGGCCCTTATGCGATGACCTATACGCGGCTCTACGGCGACGATGTGAAGGGGATCGTGTTCGTCGATGCCTCGCATGCGGATCAGGGCAAGAAGCTGCCCCCGCCGGGGCGCAAGGCTTATGTCGAGTTACCTTTCGTGCCGCGCGCGATGTCTGCGCTCGCCTGGACCGGGATCTGGCGCCTGGTGCCCGCCCAGGCGGCGCCCGGTGAACCGCCGGCCGAAGCCGGCGCGCGCCAGGCCTATATGGGACACAGCATCGGCGGCGTGATCGCGGAAATGGACGCGCTGCCCGCGATCTGGGAACAGGCGGGCAAGCTCCGCAACCTGGGCGATCGCCCCGTCGTCGTCCTCACCTCCACCCAGCCCTATCCGCCCGAAATGCTGCAGGGGCTGGGCGTGACCAAGGCGGAGGGCGAGGGCATGCAAGCCCGCTGGAAGGCGCTCCATGCCGAGATCGCTTCATGGTCGACGCGGTCGCGTCAGGAACTCGTGCCCGATGCGGGCCACTATATCCAGAACGAGCGGCCCGATGTGGTGGTGCGCGCGGTGGACGAGGTGGTGAAGGCGGTGCGCGCCGACGTGGTCAAGGCGCCGGCCGCGGCGCCGGCGACCTGAAGGTCAACCGTCGGATCGGATCAGCTTGATGTCGCGATCGGCGGCCCAGCCATGCACGTCCTCGCGGCGAAGCGCGGTCGCCATCAGATCGGGGAATTGATCGGGTGTGCACGCGAAGACGGGAATGCCGAGCGCCGCGACCCTGGCGGATAGCGCGGGATCATAGGATGGCCGGCCGGTATCGGTGAGCGCCAGCAGCACGATCACATTGACGCCGGTCAGCGTTAGCCGCGCCAGCCGATCGACCAGCGCATCGGCATTGCCGCCTTCGTACATGTCGGAGATCAGCACGAAGGTCGCCTTTGTCGGGCGCTCGATCCGTTCCTCGCAATAGGCGACGGCGCGGTTGATGTCGGTGCCCCCGCCAAGCTGGACGCCGAACAGCACTTCCACGGGATCGGCGAGCGTTTCGGTCAGGTCGACGATCGCGGTGTCGAAGCAGACGAGCTTGGTCGCGACGACGGGCAAAGAGGCCATCACCGCCGCGAAGATCGATGCATAGACGACCGACGTCGCCATCGACCCGGACTGGTCGACGCACAATATGACCTCGTCGAGATCAACGATGCGCTGCTGCCGCCGCATGAAGCCGATCAGCCGTTCGGGCACCACCGTGCGATGCTCCGCCTGATAATGGCGCAGATTGGCCTGGATGGTACGCGGCCAGTCTATATCGGAAAAGCGCGGCCGGTTGGTCCGCCGGGATCGGTCGAGTGAGCCGCGGATCGCGTCCGCGGTCTTGCGCTCCAGCCGCTCCATCAGTTCGGCGACCACTTTCGCGATCACGATCCGCGCGGTCTCCTTCGTCTTTTCGGGCATCACCCCCCGCAGCGAAACCAGATCGGCGACCAGATTCACATCGGCTTCCACCGTCGCGAGGAACTCGGGTTCCAGCAGCATCTGACGCAGGCCCTTGCGCTCGAACGCGTCCTTCTGGATCACCTGCACGATCGGGGCAGGGAAGAATTCGCGGATGTCGCCCAGCCATTTGGCGACGCGCGGCGCCGATCCACCCAAGCCGCCGCGCCCCTTTTTCGGTGCGTCGTCGCCATCGCCGTAAAGCGCGGTGAGCGCTTCGGACATGCGGCGATCGCTGTCCGACAACGCGGAACCGCCATCCTCGGCGGCATCCATGCCCAGCGCCAGCGTCCAGCGGCGGTCGTGTTCGTTCGGCTCGGTCATCGCGGTGCCCCCGCCGTCAGCAATGCGATCACGCGTTGCTCATGTGCCGGCCAGATCGCGGCGGCGCCGTCGATCAATCGATAGCCGCCGGCGCCGCTGGTGCTGCCCCGCCCGAATATGGCGTCGATCAGCCGGCGCCTTTCGGTGCGGTCGAGCGCCGAGAAGACGCGCCGGAACAGCGGCAGATTGGCGGTGAAGGCGTCCTCGTCGAGCGACATCAGCCAGGCATCGACGGCATCGCGCAGCGACGCGTCGTGGATCAGTCTTTGCCCCGCGCCCTCCAGAAATCCTTCGAAGAACCCGGCGGCGTCGGTGACCGGTGTGCCGGGGGAAAGCATGCGACCAAGCAGGTCCGCCGCCGCATCGGCATCGAGCAACTCGGCTTCGTAGAGCAGCCGGGCGGCTGCACCCGCGATCAGGCGCGTCGCCTGCGCATCGCTCAGCAGCAACTGGAGCGCGCGGTGCCAGGTCTCCAGCGTATCGCCGTCGAGTTCGGCCAGTGCGATCGCGCGATTCGCCGCCAGGATCGCGCCGCGCAGTCGGCCCGCCGCGTCCGCGTTCAGATTGCGCGCGGCATAGGGCAGCGCCAGCGCGGCCTGAACGACGATGCGCGGCATCAGCGCGGAAAGATGCGCCGCCGTTCCCGCGCGCGCCTCACCATAGCGCATGATGTCGGCCATCGGCGTGATCGTGGCGAGCAATGTCTGGCAGTCGCTGGTCAGCGCGGCCTTGTCCTCCAGCAGCGCGATGCCCGCCTCGGTCGCGCGCGGCAGGTCCGCGACCATGGCGGCGCGGACCAACGTCGCCAGCGCGGCAAGATCGGCTTCGCCGCGCATCGCCTCGAGCAGGCGGCCGCCCGCAGCCTCGGCGATGGTCGATCCGAAGACGAGATTTTCGACCAGCCGCACCGCATATTCGGGTTCCCAGCAGAGCTGCCAGTTCTCGCGGAAGGTGCCACGGCTGCGCCCCGCATCGGCCAGGCGGCCCCATGGCACGTCGAGCGCGTTCAGCCGGTGAAGCAATGTCGATCGCGTGAGCCCGCTCTCGCTGCGAAGGTCGAGCGTCAGCGCGCGTTCGAGCGCCTCGGGCTTCAGGCGCGTCGCCTTTTGCTGGCGCTGCAGATCCTCCAGCAGCGGGGCGAGCGGCGTCGATGCGGGGATCTCGCCGACCGCCGATCCGATCAGCAGTTCCGCCGCGATATCGTCCCACAGGGCGCGTTCGCCGTTGCAGAGGCAGGCGATCGCGGCCTCGCGCAATTCCTCGAAGCCAGGCGCCGGCCGATCGCGAAGCGCCGCCAGCGCGGTGCCGAGCCGTTGCGCCTCGATCACCGATGCGGTCGACACGAAATGTCCGCGCTCGCGCATCACCCGTGCGATCCGCGCCAGCCAGACGACATCGCGTTCCTCGTTATCGCGCGTGTCCCACAGATGCGCGCACCAGCCGGGGGCGACGACGCCGGCGCCATAGCCGCTCGCGCGCGCCAGTCTTGGCGCGGTCCAGGGTGCCCAGGTCGCCTTGATCTTCGCTTTCGGACGTCCCTTCAGCAGGTCTCGGTCGGCGGTCAGGCTCTGTCTGGCGAGCAGTGCCGGCACATGCCACGCTCCGCATACCACCGCGACTGGCCCGTCGCTTTCATTCGCGGCGCGGGCGATCTCGATCCGCATATGCGCCTCGCGCGCGGCTTCCCGCGCGGAGAGTGGACCGGCTTCGGCGCGAAGCGCGCTCATCGCGTCGGCGACGGCCGCGAACACCGGGCCGGACGAAGGATTCTCCTCGATCACATCCGACCACCAGGATTCGCCGTCGTCATAGCCGGCTGCGATGGCGAGCATGCCGATGGGATCGCGGCTGATCGGATCGTCGTCGGCGGTCGCGGCGGCATCCTCGTCGATCCCGCCGTCATGCGCGCCCAGCCGGTCCGATGCGGGCAGGTCTATGAAGCGCAGCGCGGCGCCGTGCTGTACCGCCCAGAGCGCCGCCTGATATTCGGGCGAATAATCGGTGAAGGGAAAGAAGCTGGCGTTGGCGGGGTCGTCCTCGGCATAGGTCAGGAGCGCGACGGGTGTCGTCATGCCCGGATCCGCGAGCATCGGCAGCAGCGCCGACGCATCCGCCGGCCCCTCGATCAGCACCGTCGCGGGCGCGAGCGTGTCGAGCGCCTCGACCAGCCGGCGTGCCGAGCCGGGGCCGTGATGGCGGATGCCGAAGATCGAGACGTCGCCGGGCATCGCGTCAGATCAGGTCGGTCAGCGAGGCATAATAACCTTCGAAACCGCGCCGCTTCTTCAGCACGGTTTCGAGATATTCCCCAAGCACCGCGCGATCCTGCACCGGATCCTTGACCACCGCGCCGATCACGTTCGCCGCCAGCGTCTCCGGCGTCAGCGCGCCGTTGTTGAAGAAGGTCGCCTGGCTGATGCCGCCGACCATCACCGCGATCGCCTCCGCCGTCGAAAGCCCGCCAGAGGGCGATTTCAGCGCCACCTTGCCGTCCTCGGTCGAGCCGGAGCGGAGTTCGCGGAAGATCGCGACGACGCGCGCCACTTCCTCGGCGACATTCTTGGGGGCCGGCAGGTCCAGGCTTCGCGCCATTTCGCCGACGCGCTTGACGATGATCGCGATCTCCTCGTCGGCGCTGTCGGGCAGCGGCAGCACGACGACGTTGAAACGCCGCTTGAGTGCCGACGACAGTTCATTGACGCCCTTGTCGCGATTGTTGGCGGTGGCGATGATGTTGAAGCCCCGCGCCGCATAGACCGCGTCGTTGAGTTCGGGGATCGGCATCATCTTTTCGGAGAGCACGGTGATCAGCGTGTCCTGCACGTCGCTGCCCATCCGGGTCAGTTCTTCGAAGCGGCAAAGCTTGCCCGTTTCCATCGCGCGCATCAGCGGCGTCGGCACCAGTGCGTCGCGGCTCGGGCCGTGCGCGAGCAATTGCGCATAGTTCCAGCCATAGCGCACCTGGTTCTCGTCGGTGCCGGCCGTGCACTGGATGATCATCGTCGAATCCCCGGTGATCGCGGCGGCCAGATGTTCCGAGACCCAGGATTTGGCGGTGCCCGGCACACCGAGCAGCAGCAGCGCGCGATCGGTGGCGAGCGTGGCGACCGCGGTTTCGATCAGCCGCTTGTCACCCACATATTTGGGTGTGATCGTGGTGCCGTCGGCGGCCTTGCCGCCCATCAGATAGGTGACGACAAGCCGGGGCGACAATGCCCAGCCCGGCGGGCGAGGGCCGGTATCGCCGGTCGCCAGCGCCGCCAGTTCGGCCGCATGGCTCTTTTCGGCGGGTTGCCGCAATATCTCGCTCATCGAGTCGCTCCATTGTTTTCCAGGGCGGCATTCAGCCGGATCATGTCGAGGCGGGGATCGGCGGCCAGCATGCCGGCGCGGCCGAGCCGTTCCATCGCCTGGGCTGCTGCCGATCGCGATGCGAGCAGGCCGAACGCCAAAAGCTCTCCGGCCAGTTCCGCAGGACGCATCGCGTCATTATTGCCCGCAGCCGCGACGATCGCGGCGCCGGCCGGCGTGTCGATCAGGCCATCCAGGCCGCAATCGCCGCCCGCGATGTTGAGCGCCACCTGGCAGGAGGCGCGCCGCCGCAGCAATTGCCGTGCGAAATCCAGGCGTTGTGCGCGGTCCAGCCTTGGCAGCAACGCGTCGAGCGTCGGCATGGCGGCGGTGCCGATATCGTCGAGCCGCGCGCACAGCGCCGCGATCAGCGCGTCGGGGGCGGAGCGGGCGGCCATCTCGGCGATGCCGGCATCGGCGATATAGTCTTCACACCAGGTCCACATCTGCGCGAGCTCATCGGGTGTGATCTGCAAGGCCGATGCGAAGCCCGCGATATCGACACTCGCGAACAATGTGCGCCGCCGCTGGTGCTGCGCCGGCGTCTTGAGCGGCAATGCCGCGACGATCCTGGTCCGCCGCAACAATCCCTTGGTCCGGACTTCGAAATAGCCCGCAAGTTCGGCCGCGTCCTCGCCAGCGGCGGCGCCATGGCCGAGCCGCGCGAGCAGCGAGGCTGCCAGCGATTTTACCTTGGGCGCGCGGTCGCTCGTCGCGAGCGTCTGGAGCAGGGCGGTATCGCCATCGGACAGCCTCGTCGCCAGCAGCGAAAGCAGGCGCAGCCGCGTGTCGGCACCTTCGCCGGCCAGCCTGGTTTCAAGGAGCGCGCGTCCGGCGGCGGGATCGCGGCGCCGCAATTCGCCGAATGCGGCCTGCCGCGCGGCGGGCCAGAAATCGTCCCAGCTCTCGGCGGTGAGCGCATGTGCCGATGTCCGATCCTTCGCCGCCGGCGACGCCGCTGCTTCGGCCCAGTCGCGCCACGGCGCATAGACATCGGGTGTGTCGTCGTCGCTCGCGGCGGGCATCCAGTCGGCGGGATGCATCGTCCAGCCGCGTGCGTCGAGGAAACGAAGCAGGTCGCAGCGCTGGCGCGTTTCCTTGATCGAAAGCAGGATGCGGCGCACCGTCGCGCGCAGCGGGGCGGGAATGGTCGGAAGCGCCAGCACCGGCACATCGGGCAGCACGCGCAAACCGGCGGGCGGCTCAGTCGTCACCGCGACGCCCAGAAACTGGCCTGACAGCGCGAGAAGCCGCAGTTCGGCTTCTTCGGGGGCGTCGCCGAGCGCGTCTTTCCAAAGGCTGGTCGCGGGCGCGGCGGCGGCCCCCATCGTCCAGCGCGTCAGTACCGCGCCCAATGCGTCGTGGATCGCCTCAGCCATCGGCGCTGATCCGTCCCCAGCGCGTCTGCGCGGCCAGGATCGTCAGCCGGTTGCCGGACCAGATGGCGGCCGCCCGGTCCAGGTCCGTGCCGCACAGCAGGCCCTCGACCGCGCCGGTGACCGGCAGCACGGCATCGCCGCTGCCGGCGCGCCACCAGGGGCGGTCCTCGGGATCGAGCGCGATCCGCCCTGCCGGCAGCAGGATCGGCAGGTCGAGCGCCCAGGGTTCGGAGAGAAGCGGCGCGGTCAGTTCGTCGTTCAGGGGTGTTTCCGTGGCGGGCCAGCCGGCCGGCGCGCCATCCTGCGCCGCCGGGGATCGATTGACGAGCACTGCCCGAAGCGGGCGTTGCCCCGGATAGAAAGCGAGTTCGCCCATGAATTGCTCGCCTGGTGTGAACACCGATCCGCGCCGGCCGGCGCTTGCGGGGAAATAATCGAGCAGCATCGCGAAGCGCGGGCCTTCGGCGTCAAGATTGAGCAGCCAGGTGGTTTGCGAGACCAGCCCGTCGCGGCGCGTCTGCACCTGTTCGGCCAGCACCTCCCAGCGTGCCGAAACACGCGTCGCGTCGGGGTTGTCGAGCACCGCGTCGCGCGATTCCGATGTCGCCACCGCCCGGCGGATATCGGCATCGCGCGGGGCCGCGCGAAAGGCGCGGGCAAGCAGCACCAGCTTGCCGAGTTCCACAGTCGCGCCGCGCGGCCGGTCGCCCGTCGGCAGCGCCAGCAGGCGCGCGGGCAATTCATCGATCCGGCCAGCGAGCGTCGCCGCCTTGCCGTCGACGAGCCGGGCCGCGATCTTGCGGCAGCGTGCGGTGGCATCGTCGATGAAGCCGGCCAGGCCCATGCGAAGCTGGTCACCGATCCATTGTTCGAGCGCATCGAGCGCATCCACGATGGCGCGTTCGGTGTCTTCGGATCGCTTCGCCGCCGCCGCCTCGCGCCGCGCGGCTGCTTTTGGATCTTCCGGCGCTTCGACCTCTTCGGCCAATGCTGCGCGCAGGTCCTTGGCCGCCGCCGGCGCGGTGGTGGCCGCCGCCTTGGGCGCGCCCGCGCCTGTCCGCCGTCGTCCCAACCAGTCGCTCACCCAATCGGGCGTGTCGGCGGTGGGGAAGGGTATGATCGACTCGGCCTTCAGCCACAACAGGCCGAGCACGTGTTTGCAGGGGAATTTCCGCGACGGGCAGGTGCATTTATTGCCCAGGTCGCGCAGGTCCGCCATCACCCGATAGGGGTTCGCGCCGGATCCCGCGCACTCGCCCCAGATCAGTGCCCCGTCATGACTGATGCCGGCGCCCGACCATTTTGCGGGTTTGGCGAGGCCGGCCGCGGCCTTGAGCGATGACTGATCGGTGGCAAGCTGTTCAACCGCCTTCAGATCGATCGCCACACCATTCCCCTACGCCCGGCGCCGCCATGATAGGCGACGATTATGGAGGTGTGATGTCACGCCATCGCGCCTCCCGATCGGATTAATCGGACAGGCGCGGTTCGGGAAGATGCGCGTGCGCCTGTTTCACATATTTTCAAATCATTGGCTCAATCGGAAAATCATTTTCCATTTGGAGTTGCGCCGGCGGCGCGCGCATGACACCTTCCCCGGAAACAGGGACGGGGGCGGACCATGCGGATCTTTCGGCTTGTCATGATGGCGGCGATCGCGGTTCTAGGATCGTGCAATGTGACGCCGGATGCCTCGGGCGATCCCTTCGCCCTGCCTGCCGGTACCGATGCGACCGAATGGCCGCTCTATGGCCATGGTTTCGGCGAGCAGCGTTTTTCGCCCGTCGCCGATATCACCCGCGCCAATGTCGGTACGCTCGGCCTGGCATTCTCGTTCGACGATTTCGTCGTGCGTGGCCGAACCCATCGCGGCGCACAGGCGACACCGATCATGGTCGACGGAACGCTCTATTTCACCGGACCGTGGAGCGTCGTCTACGCGGTTGATGCCAAGACCGGCGCGCTCAAATGGTCGTACGATCCCGAAGTGGACGGTGGCTGGGGGAGACACGCCTGTTGCGACGTGGTCAATCGTGGTGTCGCGGTGTGGAAAGGCGTGGTTTATGTCGGCACCGTCGACGGCTGGCTGGTCGCGCTCGACGCCGCGACGGGCAAGCAGAAATGGCGATCCGACACGTTCGTCGATCGCACGAAAAGCTATGCGATCACGGGCGCGCCACGCATCGCGGGCAACAATATCGTGATCGGCAATGGCGGCGCCGAAATGGGCGTGCGCGGTTATGTCAGCGCCTATGACGCGGAAACGGGCAAGCTTTCGTGGCGCTTCTACACGGTGCCGGGGGCGGGCCCCGACGAGCATCCCGAAGTGGCGATGGCGCGCAAGACCTGGGCGCCCACGGCTCGCTGGGACCTGGGCGGTGGCGGCACCGCATGGGACGGGATGACCTATGATCCCGCGCTTGGCCTGATCTATATCGGCGTCGGCAATGCCGGGCCTTATCCAGCGAAGCTGAGGAATGGCGGGGGCGCGGGCGACAATCTGTTCGTCTCCAGCATCGTCGCGCTCGACGCCGCGACGGGGCGGATGAAATGGTATTACCAGACGACGCCCGGCGACGAATGGGATTTCACCGCCACGCAGAACATGATCCTGGCCGACCTCGATATCGGCGGGAAGCCGCGCAAGGTGCTGATGCAGGCGCCCAAGAACGGCTTCTTCTACGTGCTCGACCGCGAAACCGGGGCATTGCTGTCGGCGGAGAAATATACGCCGGTCACCTGGGCCAGCCATGTCGATATGAAGACCGGCCGGCCGGTGCTGCTCGACAATGCCGATTACAGCAAGCAGGAGCGCGTGATCTGGCCGTCCCAGGCGGGCGGGCACAATTGGGCGCCGATGGCGTTCAGCCGCGAAACGGGGCTTGTCTATATCCCGACGATCGAAATGCCGATCAAGTTCATGGTCGCGGACAAGGAGATGAAGCAGCTGGTGCCTGGCGCCGCGAACATCGGCGTCGGTGCCGACTTCGCCGATGCGAAGCGCGACGCGGCGATCATGAAGGGCATGCCGGCCCCCACGCAGCATACCGTGCTGAAGGCCTGGGATCCGAAGACGGGCAAGGTGGTGTGGCAGAGCAAGCCGATGCCCTATTGGGGCGGTGGCGTGCTGACCACCGCGGGCGGTCTGGTGTTCCACGGATCCACCGACGGCAAGCTGCGCGTTTATGGCGCGACCGACGGCGCGCTGCTCAAGGAGATCGATACCGGGCTGGCGATCATGGCCGCGCCGATGACCTATCGGATCGACGGCCAGCAATATGTGGCGGTGCTGGCCGGACTGGGTGGTGCGATGACAGGTTTCCCGCTGCTGCCGGGATTCGCCGCCAATATCTATCAGAACCACGAGCGGTTGCTGGTGTTCAAGCTGGGCGGCGGTCCGGTCGATCTGCCGCCGCGCTATGTGAAGCCGGCGATGCAGCCGATCCCGACCGGACTGCCGACCGATGCGGCGACGATCCAGCGCGGGCTGATGGCCTATGCGGTCAATTGCGCGCGCTGCCATGCGCCGAGCGGTACGCGCAACGGCTATCCCGACCTCTGGAACCTCTCGCCTGAAACGCATGCGGCCTTCGACGCGATCGTGCTCGACGGAGCGCTGAGCTATGCGGGCATGGCGAGTTTCAAGGATGTGCTGACGCCGGCGGACACGCTCGCCATCCGCGCCTTCATCGCGGACGATCGGCGCAAGGCGGGAACGCGCAAGCCGGTGGAGCGATCAGCAGGGCATTGAGGGCTATTTCGAACGTGGCCGGGTGACCGCTCCGCGTAGATACAGAGCGCGCGTCTCCAGTTCCTGCCGCTCGGAGGCGGACAGTCCGTCCTGGCTCAAGCGGGTCGCCAGACTGTCGATCATCCGGGTCTCTCGGCGGAACTGCCGCGCTTCGGCCCGCGACATCGCGCCGGCGTCACGGGCATCGTCAATGCGGTCGCGGATATCGTTCATGTCACGCCATGTGCCTGGCCCCGTCTCGCGCCTGTCGATCGTCAGCGGATTGGGCCGGAACGCATCGGCCGATGATGGATGCAGGGCGACGATCTGCGCGGTCGCGGGGCTTGCGATCGCAGCAGCAGACAGGGCGAGTGCAGCTAGTGCCAATCCGCGCATCGGGGCTCCTCCGTCGTCAATTCGCGCGATGATCATGGAGCCATGCTGAATGGGAGCCGAACCGCTATCGATCGGGTGGTCCGCGATCAGAAGCGCCGGGCGATCCCGAAATAGAGTTCGGTATCGGGGCTTGTGGCGTTCAGGCCGATATTGAGCCCGATATCGAACTGAAGATCCTTGTCCGGCTGCCACCCGGCGGACAGGCCGGCCAACGCCTCGGTGGTGTGGCCGGCGGGATCGTCGTCACGATGGATCGAGATTTCGGTGCTCGCGGAGAGGGTGTCGGTCAGCGAAAATTCGAGCCCGGCGATGCTGCCATAGCCGAGATGACGACCCGCGCCGTCGCCATCGACCGCCGCGTCGATTTCGGGCGCCAGCGCCAGCGAGATACCGCCGAGATCGAAGCTCATGGGAATGAGCAATCCGGCGCCCCAGTCGCCCGCACCGATCGCCTTGCCGCCACTGGGCAGGGTGACATAGGGCATGGCCGCGATCGAGAAACCGGACCCGTCAGGATTGCGGAAATTCCGGCGCAATGCCAGCGTGACGTCGCCCGCGCCGGCGGTGTCGTGGGCGGTGCGGGCTATCCGGTCATACGTCCGCACATGACCATAGGCCGTCCAGCCGATCTGCGCTTCGAGATGGTTGGTCAGCCCGACGCGTACCAATGCGTCGCCCGCGACGAGGGTGTCCGTCCGCATCGGGCCTGCCGTGTCGCGCGTCCAGTCGGCCAACCCAAGTTCGGCCAGCACATGACCGCTATCGAGCGTGCAGGCCGGCGTGCCCAGTCCCGGCCGGTCCGGGCAAAGGTCGCGCAGGGGTGGCGCATCTGCCCATGCCGGCGTCGACATGCTGGACAGGAAAAGCGCGATGGCGATGCGGCGCATGCGCAATGGCTCCACGCTTTGGCCAGGTCAGTCAAATAAATCTTCCGTCATGAAGTCGCGAATACAACCTTGATCCCGCCCGGCCATTGGTTCGGCATGGCACGTAATCCTTCCTGGGCGGCGCTCGCGATCGATAGCTGGATGCTTGGCGTGGAATCATCCGCCGTCATCGGTTTGCGGATGATGACAGTCTCGCAGGGCGGCTCCGCCGCTGCGGCAGAGGCGCAGCGGATGGTGGCGGAGAAGGTGCGGGCGGCGATCGAGCTTCAGGCGCTGGCGTTCACCGGTTCGCTTGGCACGACGCCGAACGCTGCCGCCGCGAAGTCGATTGCGCATTACGGAAAGAAGGTGCGCGCCAATCGCCGCCGCCTCGCCAGACGCGCCCGAAAGGGCTAGAGCAGGCTGCGCTTAGGTTGAAGCGCAGCCTGCTCTATTTATTATTTGTTCTCCGCATTTTGCGAGTCGTCAGGTGAGTCCACCTGACTTCAAAATGCTCTGGCCGGCGTTGCCCGCCCTCACGCCAATGTCATCAGGCTCGCATTGCCGCCCGCCGCCGTGGTGTTGATCGAGGTCGAAACCTCCTCGACCAGCCAGTCGAGCGTATAGGCGTCCACCCCGGTGCATTGCGCCGGTGTCGCGGCCTGCACCAGCACGATCGGGCCGGGCCGGGTGGCGATGTCGCGCGCTTCGGCGCGGATCTGGTCGGCATCGCCTTCGATCAGCGCGCCGGCCAGCGGTTCATCGGGGAGTACAGGCGAGATGCGCGCCATCACGCTTGCCGGGGCACCCGCGAGCGCGCCGGCCAGACCCGCGCGATCATCGATCGCGACGCTGTTGCCGGTGGCGAGCACCGCCGCCACCTGCTGGCGCAATCCGGCCGCCGATACCGGACGGATCAGGATGCGACCGCGCGGATGAAGCGCGTAGAGGTTGCGCTCTCCCACCGGCCCGGCGAGCTCCAGTTCGGTTCCGAGCCCGGAATTTTCGCCATAGCGCCGTGCCTGTTCGGCCGCAGCGGTCTCTTTGCTGGTTTCGAGCCAGCCGGCATAGTCGAGCAACGCGGCATCGGTATGCGCCGTGCCATGGCCCTGCGGCACCGGCGCCGTCGTGACGAGGCGACCGAGATAGAGCGGTCCGCCCGCCTTGGGGCCGGTGCCCGAAAGGCCGCGCCCGCCAAAGGGCTGGACGCCGACGACCGCGCCGATGACGTTGCGGTTGATATAGAGATTGCCCGCGCGGATCCGCGAGGTGACATGCGCGATCGTCTCGTCGAGCCGCGTGTGCAGGCCGAAGGTGAGACCATAGCCGGTGGCGTTGATCGCATCGATCAATGCGTCGAGCCGCTCACGCTGATAGCGCACGACATGGAGCACGGGGCCGAACACCTCACGCCTGAGCGCGCCGATATCGTCGAGTTCGATGATCGTGGGCGGCACGAAGGTGCCGTGCGCGGTCTCGGGCGCGAGGTCGAGCTGCGCGACCGGGCGGCCGGCGGCGCGCATTGCCGCGATATGCGCCTCGATCGTGTCTTTCGCCTCGGCGGTGATCACCGGGCCGATATCGACGCGCAGCCGATCGGTGCGCCCGATGCTCAATTCGTCGAGCGCGCCCTTGAGCATCGCCAGCGTGCGGTCCGCGATCTCCTCCTGCAGGCAGAGGATGCGCAGCGCCGAGCAGCGCTGGCCAGCGCTGTCGAAAGCGGAGGCGATCACGTCGGCGACCACCTGTTCGGCGAGTGCCGAGGAATCGACGATCATCGCATTCTGTCCGCCGGTCTCGGCGATCAGAGGGATCGGTTTGCCCGCAGGAGACAGGCGATCGGCGAGCTGCGCCTGGATCAGGCGCGCCACTTCGGTCGATCCGGTGAACATCACCGCCGAAGTTTCAGGGGCCGCGACGAGGGCCGCACCGATCTTGCCGTCGCCCGGGAGCAGGTGCAGCGCGTCGGCGGGCACGCCCGCTTCATGCAGCAGGCGAACGCCTTCGGCCGCGACCAGCGGAGTTTCTTCGGCGGGTTTGGCGAGCACGGGGTTGCCTGCGACCAGCGCGGCGGCGATCTGGCCCGTGAAGATGGCCAGCGGGAAATTCCAGGGGCTGATGCAGACCACGGGGCCGAGCGGCGCATGGACGGGCCCCAATGTGCCGCGTGCCTGCGCCGCATAATAGCGCAGGAAATCGACGGCCTCACGCACCTCCGCAATGGCGTTGGGCAGCGATTTGCCAGCTTCGCGCACGATCAGGCCGAGCAGTATCGGCATACGCTGTTCGAACAGGTCTGCCGCACGCTCCAGGCGGGCGGCGCGATCGGCCGGAAGCGTCGATGCCCAGCCGGAGACGGCGGCGCGTGTCGCGGCGCCTCTTGCCGCATCCGTCGAGGCTTCGGTGACGATACCGACCGTGTCGCGATGGTCCGCTGGATTGAGTACAAGGCGGGTGGTGCCCTGCCCATCGGCCGGCGCTGACGTCCAGTCGACCGCGGCACTTTCGCGCAGCGTCTCGCCGAGCGCGGCGAGCGCGGTTTCGTCGCTCAGGTCGATGCCCGACGAGTTGCGCCGCGCGCCATAAAGGTCGGCGGGGAGCGCGATCTGGTCATGCGGTGCACCGGGCACCGGCATGGCGCGGACGATCTCGACCGGATCGGCGATCAGCGCGTCGATCGACACCGCCGGATCGGCGATGCGGTTGACGAAGGAGGAATTGGCGCCGTTTTCGAGCAGGCGCCGCACCAGATAGGCGAGCAGCGTCTCGTGCGTGCCGACCGGCGCATAGACGCGGCACGGCCGGTTCAGGGCATCCGCGCCGACGACTTCCTCGTACAGCGGCTCTCCCATGCCGTGCAGGCACTGGAATTCGTAGTCGCCCAGCGCAAAGTCCGGCCCGGCCATCTGGTAGATGGTCGCGAGCGTCTGCGCATTATGCGTGGCGAATTGCGGGAACACGGCGTCGGTCGCGCCGAGCAGCTTGCGCGCGCAGGCGACATAGGCGACGTCGGTGTGGATCTTGCGCGTATAGACGGGGAAGCCGGCGAGCCCGTCGACTTGGGCGCGCTTGATCTCCGCGTCCCAATAGGCGCCCTTGACCAGCCGCACCATCATCCGCCGGCCCGCGCGCCGTGACAGATCGATGATGAAATCGAGCACGAAGGGACAGCGCTTGCCATAGGCCTGAACGACGAAGCCCAGGCCGTTCCAGCCGGCCAGATCGGGATCGAACGCCAGGCTTTCGATCAGATCGAGCGAGAGTTCGAGCCGGTCGGCTTCCTCCGCATCGATGTTGAAACCGATATCATAGGATCGCGACAGTGCCGCGAGGGCCTTCACCTTGGGCAGCAACTCGCCCATCACCCGCTCGGCCTGCGCGCGCGCATAGCGCGGGTGGAGCGCGGAAAGCTTGATCGAGATGCCGGGGCCGCCATAGATGCCGCGTCCTGCCGATGCCGCGCCGATCGCATGGATCGCGTTTTCATAATCGCGATAATAGCGTTCGGCATCGGCCGCCGTGGTCGCCGCCTCGCCGAGCATGTCGTAGGAATAGCCGAAACCCTTGGCTTCCATCTCGCGCGAGCGGCGCAGCGCCTCGTCGATCGTCTCGCCGGTCACGAACTGCTCGCCCATCATCCGCATCGCCAGATCGACGCCCCGGCGCACCACCGGTTCACCGGCGCGCGCGACCAGCCGGGTGAGGGCGGCGCCAAGCCCGCGATCGTTGACGCTGTTGACCAGCTTGCCGGTCACGACGAGACCCCAGGTCGCCGCGTTGACGAACAGCGATCGTCCGCCGCCGAGATGCGATTTCCAGTCGCCATCGGCGATCTTGTCGCGGATCAGCGCGTCACGCGTCGCGCTGTCGGGGATGCGCAGCAGGGCTTCCGCCAGGCACATCAGCGCCACGCCTTCCTCGCTGGACAGCGAATATTCCTGGACCAGCCCTTCGACGCCCGTGCCCTTGTGCTTGGCGCGCAGTGCGGTGATCAGCGCGCGCGCGGTTTCGCGGGCTTCCTCGCGGGACTTGTCTGGCAGCGTCGCGGCATCGAGCAGGGGGGCGATGCATTCGGGCTCGGGCCGGCGATAGGCCGCCGTGATCGCGCGGCGCAGCGCGTCCTGCTGCCGGATCGGCGGCGCGAAGCTGGAAAAGGCGGGTTCGGCGGCTGCGGTCATGCGGAACGGCTCCTGGAAATCCATTGTCGATATAAGATGAAACAGGAAGTCATTCAGACTTTTCATATGGCCATTTGAAGTGAAATCGACCATTGTTAAGGAAGATTCTGGAGGAATGGTGTGGATATTGCGATAAATTCAGTCGATCTGGACGAGTTTGATCGCCGTATCCTCGACGTGCTCGCCGAAGACGGCCGGATGACGGTCACCGAACTGGCAAAACGCGTGGGACTGTCGAAAACGCCGTGCATGGTGCGCTTCAAGCGCCTGGTGGACGCCCGCTATATCCTGGGCTTCCGCGCGGTGATCGATCCGGTGAAGCTGGGCATGGATCATATCGCATTCGCCGAGGTGAAGCTGTCAGACACGCGCGAAAAGGCGCTGGAGGAATTCAACACCGCGGTGCGCAGGATTCCCGAAGTCGAGGAATGCCACATGATCGCGGGCAATTTCGACTATCTGCTGAAAGTGCGGACATCCGACATCCGCAAATATCGCGCGGTGCTGGGCGAGAAGATCTCGAGCCTGCCGCACGTTGCGAACACCTCTACATTCGTGGCGATGCAGACAGTCCGCGAAGCCGTGACGTGACCCGGATTGGTCCTAGCGCCGTCGCCACCAGAGCAGGGTCCCGATCACGATCATGCTCGCCAGCCACAGGCCAAGAGCCATGGTGAGCAGACGGCCGACAAATCCGCCCATCTCGCCGGTATGGAAAGCGAAGAGCCCGTCGATGAAGGCGCGTGGCCAGGGCGTTTCGCTTGCGGGGAAATTGCCGCGCGGCATGCCGGTGACAGCGTCGACATAGACGACGCTCGTACCATAAGCGCGCCTGATCTCGCCGGGCGCGAGCAGCCGGATGCGATAAAGCGCATTTTCTGCCGTCGGCATCGTCACCGCGGTCAGTCGGCTGCCGGGAATTTGCGCTTGCGCGGCGCTGACGGCGGCGGAGAAGGGAATGAATGCCGGGTGTTCGGCCGGCGATGCCGGAATGCTGGCCGATTCCGCGCCGATCATCGCGCCAATGCCGTCCTGGAAAACCAGCATTGTACCCGCGCTTGCCGTTGCGAGCGCGGGTAGCACCATCCACAGGCCGAGCGCGCGGTGCCAGCCATAGAAACGCGCGGTCAACGGCCCCCTGCGCGACGGCATCAGCGTACGACGCCATGTCCGCCGTTTCGGCCATGCCGCGACGATGCCGAGCATGAGATTGCTGATCAGCAGCACGCCGCTGATCCCGACGATCCAGCTCCCAAGGTCGCCGGAAAGCAGATTGTGATGGATCAGCACAAGCGTGCCCGGGGTGCTGCGCACGCCCTTGTCTTGCGATCGCAGCACAGTGCCGTCGCCACTCACCCGGATGGCGCGTTCGCGGTCGGTGTGGGTTTCGGCGACGGTGATGTCGTAGCGATCGGCCAGTCCCGCCGTCACCCAGACCGACTTGATCCGGCGATCCGAATCCGGTGGCGCCAACCGGTCCATGGTCCGCTCGATCGCGGCCAGGTCGGTCGGCCGGTGCACACCGGAAACGGCCAGATCGTCGAGCTCCCAATGGAAGACGATCAGCAGGCCGGTGATCGCCTGGACCAGCCAGAACAGCGCCGCGCCCAGGCTGAGCCAGCGATGAAGGCGCAGGACGATACCGCGTCGCGCCGGGGGCTTTCCGGGGGCGATCTTGTCGGTCGCGGCCAGTGCGGTCTCCAGCATTGTCGACATCAATATTCGAAGGTCACCGAGGCTTTCACGGTGCGCGGCTGGCCCTGGAGCAGATAGCCGCCGAATGCCGAATACCAGTAATTGCGATTGTCGATATTCTCCGCGCTCAGGCGCAGCGTGACGGGATGCTCGTCGACGACGAGTACATAGCGGATGCCCAGGTCGAAACGCGTCCAGGCAGGCACCTGTTGGGTGTTCGCGACGTCGAGATATTGCTTGCCCGTGCGCACGACACGTCCGGTGAGCGTGGCGGCCGGCAGGAAGGGGGGCACGATCTCGACACCGAAATTGACCTGGTGATCGGGCACGCCGACCGCTTTCTTGCCGTTGCTTGCCCCGTTGAGCGTGCGCGTCAGCTTGGCGTCGTTGATCGTGAAGCCGCCGATCAGGCGGATCCAGTCGGTCGGCTCACCATTCAGCGAGACCTCGATGCCGCGATTGCGCTGTTCGCCGTCGACAACGAAGGTCAGCGCATTGGGATTGGTGGGCGTGGGCGTCGCCGCGCTGAACGCGCTCGGCTGCTTGGTCTGGTAGATCGCGATCGTGCCCGTCAGCCCCTTGATCGCGATCTTCGCACCCAGTTCGTACTGAACCGAGCGGAAGGGCGCGAACACCTCGCCTGGGTTGAGGATATTGGCGTTGATCGGCGCCACCGGCCCCTGCGCCAGTCCCTCGATGCGATTGGCGTAGACCGAGAAGGTCTCGGTCGGCCGCACGATCACGCCCACCACCGGTGTTGTGGCGGACTCGTCATAGCTCTGGGTGCGCAGGAAGGTGCCGCGATTATAGGCGTTGATCTTCATGTTCTGGCGCCGTGCGCCGAGCGTGACGAGCAGGCGATCGTCGAACACGCCGATCGTGTCCGAGATGAAGGCGCTGGTCAGTTCGCTGTCCGAAACGCGCGGCAGATCGGTCAGGCTGCCGCCGCTCGACGGCAGCGTCGAATTGACCGGGGCGGGCACGATTGGCGCGGCATAAAGGTTTGAGAAGAAAGAGGTGCGCGCCGTCGGCACGCCGATGCCGGCGGGGAAGGTGCCGAAGCTGAACGAATTGCGATTCTCGGTGAAGACCACCGATCCGCCGATGTTGAATTCGTGGCTCATGCCCGCGAACGAGACTTTGCCGCGAACGCCGATCTGGCCGGCCTCGTTATTGTCTTCGCGGGGTACGAACAAGCGGCCGCCAGTCGCCGCGCCGGTGGTGGCGTTGGTGACGGTAAGCGTCGAATAGTCGCCCGATTCCGCGCCGTCGCGCATGCCGGCGGCGGCATAGGCCATGATATCGTCGGTCAGGTCGAGCTCGGCGCGCGCGAGCAGATAGATGTCGCGCAGCTTGGTGAAGGTCCAGGGCTGGCCGTAATTGGCGTTGGCGTTGGGCGCGGCGGGCACGGGGATGCCGGCCGCCAGCCTGACGGTCGGCCGCGTCCAGTTGGCGCGCTGATCCTCATAGCCGAAATCCAGATAGAAGCGGCCCGGCCCGCGCCGGAAATCGAAGCTGGCGCCGAGCACGCGGACCGACCTCTTGTCGTTGTCCACGGCGGTTTCGCCGTCGCGATAGACGCCGTTGACGCGGATGCCGAAGGAGTCCTCGCTGCCGAAGCGCGTGCCGATATCGAAATTGCCGCCGAACATGCTGTCGGCGCCGTAGCTGGCGGTAGCGCGCAACAGCGTTTTCTGCGCGCGCTTGGGCGTCAGGTTGATGCCGCCGCCGATGCCCGATCCGCCCGGCGCGGCGCCGAACAGAAAGGCGCTGGCACCGTTCAGCACCTGGATATTCTCGTAAAGCTCAGGCGAGACGAGCTGGCGGGGCGTGACGCCATAGAGCCCGTCGATCGAGACGTCGTCGCCGCTGAGCGCAAAGCCGCGAATGACGAACAGTTCGGACTGGTTGCCCGATCCATAGGTGGTGCGCACCGACGGTTCGTTCTCGAGCACATCGCCGATCGTTTCCGATTGCTGGTCGAGCACCAATTGCGCGGTGTAGCTGGTGACGTTGAAGGGAGTCTCGAGAGCGCTTTTTGCGCCAAGCACGCCGAGGTCGCCATTGCTGACCACCTGTTTCTGCGCCTGTTGCGCGGTGACGATGATGTCGCTGCCCGGATCGCCCTGATCCTGCGCATATGCCGGCGCGGAAAGGCCGAGCGCGGTTGCGATTGCGGTGACGGCGACACCCTTGGCGATTGCCTGGCGCATAATTTCCCCCTGTTCCCTGTAACGGCGGTCCCGCTCGGGCCGTTGTCCGGCCGTTGGGACTTTCACTCCCTATCGTCCGGAATAATCCCGCCGACTCGGACCTGAAAACATCCAGTTTTGGAAAGATTGAGGGGGCCAATCCCTAGCCGAAGCGCTGGACCCCGTTGACGACGGTCCGCAACACGCGCGCATCGCCGATCGTCTCGGGATCTATCTCGAACGGATCGCGGTCGAACACCGCGAAATCCGCCGCATAGCCCAGCGCGATCAGTCCCTGGCGATCGTCGGTGAAGCCGGCAAAGGCGCTGCCCCGTGTATAGCCGGCAAGCGCCTGCGCCAGCGATATCCGCTGCTCCGGATGCCAGCCGCCGGGATTCTTGCCGTCGATCGTTTCGCGCAGCACCGCCGCCTTGATTCCGGTCAACGGATCAAGCGGCGCCACCGGCCAGTCCGATCCCAGGCAGACGCGCGCGCCGGCCGCGATCAGAGAATGGAAGGCATAGGTGCCCTTCAGCCGCTCCTCGCCGATACGCTTCACCGCCCAGCGTCCGTCGTCGATCGCGTGATAGGGCTGAACGGACGCGATCACCTGTTGCTTCGCGAACCGGGCATAGGCGCTCGCGCGCAGATGCTGCGCATGCTCGATGCGGAAACGCCGGTCGCGTTTGCCATTCGTGCGGGCGACCTCCGCCATCACGTCGAGCACATGGTCGTTCGCCGCGTCGCCGATCGCATGCGCGGTGATCTGCAACCCGGCCTTGTCGGCGGCGAGCATCCAGCGTTTGAAGTCGGCGGGCTCGGTGACGGTAATGCCGCGTGTCGCCGGATCGTCGAGATAGGGTTCGTAGAACAGCGCGGTCCGTGAACCGAGCGATCCGTCATAAACCACCTTCGCGCCGCCCCAGCGCACCCAATCGTCGCCGCGTCCTTCGTCGCGCACCAGCGCCGCCGTGCGTTCCCAGTCCCTGAGCGGGGTGAAGGAATAGAAACGCATATCGGTCTCGCCGCGCACGCGCAGGCGCCGCAGCGCTTCATGCGTGTGCCAGTCGGGCTCGGTGGTATGGACCTGCGTGACGCCCTTGCTCAGCCCCAGCGCGATGCCGCGCCGCACCGCGGCCTCCATCTGCGCGTCGCTCGGCGCAGGGATGGCGCGGGTGACGAGGTCGCGCGCCGCATCCTTGACCACGCCTGTCGGCTCGCCTTTCGCATCGCGCACGATCACGCCGCCCGCCACGTCGGGCGTGTTGCGATCGATCCCCGCCAGCCGCAGCGCTACCGAATTGAGCAGCAGCATATGCAGGTCGTAGCGGATTACCGCGACCGGCGTGTTCGGCGTGACCGCATCGATCCATTGCCGCGTCGGCATCTCGCCACCCCAGCGATCGGCATCCCAATTGCCACCTTCCAGCCATTGGCCGGGCGGGAGCGCTGCCGCCGCCGCGCCGATCCGGCGGATGAATTCCTCCGGCGATCCCGCGTCGCGCAGCGAGGGCTGGGCGAGCATGAAGGATGCGCGCAGGAAATGGGTATGCGCATCGATGATGCCGGGCATGACGAACGCGCCCTCAAGATCGACGATACGCGTCCTGGCAGTCTTCGACGCATCGACATGCGCCCGCCCGATCGCGGCGATCCGGCCTCCCGAAACACCGATCGCGTCGGTGCGATGGGCTGGACCACGGCCTGTCCAGACCCGGCCGTTTATATAAGCCGTATCGAGGGCGTGGATGGCGGCACGTGCGGTGCTTGGCAGCAATAGCGCCGCGCCGGTTCCGGCCGCGTGCCCGAGAAAGACTCTGCGATCGATCATCCTGCGCCCTCGCTCGTTCAGTGTCCGCCCGCCTTGGGATTCTCCGCGCGCCATTTGCCGAGTCGCGCCAGCCATTGTCCCGCGCTCAGCGGACCATAGGCCTTGCTGTCGGTATGCGACGCGACGGTCTCGCGCAGCTTGATGAAATAGGCAGGGCCGCTTTCCATGCCGAATTCCTTGCGCTTGGCTGCCATCGCGGCCAGTTGCGCCGCCGTTGGCTTCACCGCGCGGACGGGCTTGTACAGCAGCACGTCCCAATCGGCGCCGGTTTCATGGACGAAGATCTGGATCGGCGGCTGCCCGCCGGCCTTGGCGACTTCGTCGGCGCGCGCGATGCGGCGCATGAATTCCTCGTGCTTGCCCGGCGCCAGCTTGAAGACTTCGAACCAGGCTTCGGGCCAATCCTCGTCGTCCGCCGCCGCAGCCGGGGTGGACGGCGGAGTCTGTGCCATGGTGGCCGTTGAGGCAAGCGCGCTCGACGCCAGCAGCGAAAGCGTTGCGATGATCCTTTTCATGTTCACCCCCTGAATATCGTCGGGCGCCAACGATCCGTCGCGCCAGTCTGCACTATTCGGCGATGCTGGTTGCACGAAAACATCCAGTTTCGGGCAAATGATGGGTCCAGCCGTTTGGCTAGTCGGCGGCTGCCCTGAGTGCCGCGATCGCCGCGCGGGCCTCGCGCTCGGTCATGCTGGCGAAACCGATGCGCAGGCCGCGCGTCGCGCCTTCGCGCGCGACGAAGGATCGTGATGATGCGAAGCGCAGCCCCTTGGCTGGCGCGCGTTCCTCGACATGGTCGAGATCGGCCTGGCGCCGGAAGCGCAGCCAGAAGGCGAGGCCGCCATCGGGCATGTCGTAATCGACCAGATCGCCCAGTACCGTCTCGATCGTCTCGGCAAAGGCGATGCGACGCTGGGCGTAGACCTGGCGGACCTTGCGCGCGTGACGGCGTAGTTCGCCATTCTCGATCAGCTCTGCGGCGGCATCCTCGGTCAGCGTATTGCCCATGCCGTCGGTCAGCGAGATCATGTGTGCAACCGCATCGATCACCTCGCGCGGTGCTGCGATATAGCCGATGCGCAACGCGGGCAGCAGCAGCTTGGAAAGCGATCCGACATAGATCACCCGTCCGGGCGCATAGCCGGCCATGGGCAGCAGCGGCTGCGATTCGAAGTGGAATTCGTGATCGTAATCGTCTTCGATCACCGCGAAGCCGAACTGGCGCGCGCATTCGAGCAGGCGCAGGCGGCGCTCGGGCCGCAGTGCCACCGTCGTCGGAAACTGGTGGTGCGGCGTGACGAAGACGGCGCGAACGGCATGGCGGCGGCAGGCCGCCTCGACATCGTCGATATTGATGCCGTCCTCGTCGAGCCGCACCGGCAGGATTTTCGCGCCACACGCCCGGAACGCGGCGACCGCTGGTTCATAGGTCAGTTCCTCGACGATGACGGCGTCGCCGGGTTCGATCAGGATCTGGGTGGCGAGGAAGATGCCGTTCTGGCTGCCGCGCGTGATGCAGATATTGTCGGCGCCGACGGTCAGCCCGCGCTGGCTCTTCAGCATCTGCGCGATGCTTTCGCGTAAAGCGGGCGATCCGCGCGGGTCGCGATATTGCAGCCGGTTCTCGCGCGATGCGCGCTGCACGGCGGAGCGATAGGCGCGGGCGAGCAATTCCGCCGGAAACAGCCGCCCGTCCGGCGTACCCTCGTCAAGCTTGGGGCCGGTGCCGGCGGGCAGGGCGAGCGGCCGTGCCGGCGGTTCGGCGAAGCGGTACTCGGCGGGTGCGTCCTGTTCGGGATGGGCGGCGGTGCCGTCCACGCCCTTTCCGGGTTCGGGCAGCGACAGCGACACCATCGTGCCGCGCGTTCCGGCCGACGATAGCCAGCCTTGGGCGATCAGGTCCTCATAGGCGAGCACCACCGTCTTGCGGTTGACGCCCAGCGCCTCCGCCAACTCGCGGCTGCTCGGCAGGAAGTCGCCCGATGTGAGCCGGCCACGTTCGATGTCGCGGATCAGCGCCTGGATGATCTGCATATAGACCGGCAGCTTGCGCGACGAATCGATGCGCTCGCTCAGGCTCACTTTCCATGGGCGCAGCATTGGTCCCTCCAATCCCGGTCATTTTTTGTATTGAGGGGGCCAGAATATGTACCAATCGGGCCATCGGCAAGTTTCGTCTTGGACCATCGGTTATTTCGTTCTTGGTGCTTGTCCGAGAGCCAAGCCGTGACGAGAAGACGGCGATGTCGAGGGGGCCGATGACCGATCGCAATCGCTACGCCGTGCCTGGAGCAAGGCCGTGAACGCGCTGTTCGAGCGTTTCGGCGCGGACGATGTTCGTGCACTGATCGCGGAATATCCGCTGGCCTGGGTTTGTTCGGGTGACGGTGCGGCGGAGCAGGCCAGCCTGTTGCCGCTGATCGGCGAATATGACGCCGATGGCGTGTTGACGCACCTTGTCGGCCATTTGTCGCGGACCAACCCGTTGTGCGCCGCTCTCCAGGCCGATCCGGTCGCGCTGATCCTGTTTCGTGGCCCAGAGGGCTATGTTTCGCCGGACCATGCCGGATCGCGGGAATGGGCGCCTACGTGGAACTATGCGCAATTGCGGATCGAGGGCGAAACCACCTTCGAGCCGGACATCACCGACGAAGCGCTCGACCTGCTTATCGACGCGATGGAGGCGGGGCGCCCCGAACCCTGGACTTCGGCGGAACTCGGTGATCGCTATGCGCCGATGCGGCGGGCGATCATCGGCTTCCGCATGCGGGTGACAAAGATGCGCGGGACGTTCAAGCTCGGCCAGGACGAACGGCCCGAAACGCTGCGATCGATCCTGGCCAGCCTGCCCGATCCGGCACTGGTCCGGTGGATGCGGCGCTTCAATCCGGAGCGGGGATGATGCTCAGATATTGTTCGGTCATGCGGGTGCCTGCGACGCTGTTGTCCGCGACGGCGTTGGTCGCGGCGAGCGCGCCGCCTTCAGCGGAGAGCGGGGCCACGCCCTGGCGTGACGATCCCGTGCGCAGCACCTATGTGCCGCTGCCGCGCAGCGACCTGATGATCCGACACGCGACCATTCTCGACGGCGCGGGGCGGCGGATCGACGATGGCGACATATTGCTGCGCGACGGCCATGTCGCCGCGGTCGGCAGCGGCCTCGACAATCCCGGTCATGCGCGGGAGATCGATGCGCGCGGGCGTTGGGTGACGCCCGGCGTGATCGACGTGCACAGCCATGACGGCACTTATGTCCTGCCGTTGACCACGATCGACAAGGACTCGTCCGACGTCGCCGAATTGAGCGACATGAATGTCTCCGACACCTGGATCGAGACCGCGATCAACACGCAGGATACGGGTTTTTCGCGCGCGCTCCAGGGGGGCGTGACGACGATCCAGGTCTTGCCCGGATCCAGCCCGATCTTTGGCGGCCATTCCGTGATCCTGAAGCCGGTGCGCGCCAACAGCGTGGCGGCGATGAAATTTCCCGGCGCACCGGTCGGCATGAAGATGACCTGCGGCGAGAATCCGAAAAGCCAGGGCGCGGAATCGCGGCGTGGCCCGACCAGTCGGCAGGGCGTGATCACCTATATCCGCAAGGCCTTTGCCGATGCTCAGGACTATCTGCGCGAAGTGCGGCACATGGATCGTCCGCCGGAAGCGGCCGGGCGTGACGGTGGAGGCGGCCGCCCGCCAAAGCGCGACATGAAGCGCGAGGCGCTGGCCGGCGTGCTGAGCGGCGACATCAAGCTGCACGTCCATTGCTACCGCGCTGACGACATGGCGATGGTGATGGCCGTCGCCGAGGAGTTCGGATTCCGCATCGCGGCGTTCCATCATGCCAGCGAAGCTTATAAAATCCCCGCGATGCTGCGCGCGCATGGCGCCTGCGCGGCGGTGTTCGGCGACTGGTGGGGCTTCAAGATGGAAGTGCAGGACGCCGTCCGGGCCAATGCGCCGCTGCTCGATCGGGCAGGCGTGTGCACGATGATGCATTCGGATTCGCCGGCTTCAGGCCAGCGGCTCAATATCGAGGCCGCAAAGGCCGCGTCCGCCGCGCGCCGTGCTGGCATCGAGACGCCGCCCGAACGGATGATCACCTGGATCACCAGCCAGCCGGCGCATCTGCTGGGTCTGGACGACCGGATCGGCACGCTGGCGCCCGGCTATAATGCCGATGTCGTGCTGTGGTCGGGCAACCCCTTCAGCATCTATTCCAGACCCGATCTGGTGCTGCTCGATGGCGGCGTGGCGTTCGATCGCACGGCGCCGCCCGGTCCACCGGCATCCGATTTCGAACTGGGCCGCCGCGCCGGAGCTGAGTCGTGAGGGCGGTGCGTATCCTGCTCGCATGCGCCCTGGCGATGCCGCTGCCCGCCGCTGCGCAATCGCTGGCGATCGTCCACGCCAAGGCGTGGACCTTGCAGTCCGACCAGCCCGTCGACGATGCGACCATTCTTGTCACCGACGGCAAGATTGTCTCGGTGCGCGGCGCCGGCCCCGTGCCGGCCGGTATGCCGACCATCGATGCCAAGGGGCAGCCGGTGACGCCCGGCTTCGTCAATGCGGCGACCCAGCTTGGCCTGACCGAGGTTTCGTCCGCATCCGATACGCGTGACGTCGCCTCGAACGACGCGGGTGCGGGCGCGTCGTTCGACATCCGCTATGCGCTCAATGGCAATTCGGCGCTGGTCGAACTGGCGCGTGGCGACGGGCTGACGCGTGCGCTCAGCTATCCATCCCCGTCCGATGTCCCGCCCTTTTCGGGTGAGGCGGCGATGATCCGGCTGCGCGAGGGCGCGGACATATTGGATCGTGCCAGGGCGGCGATGTTCGTCGTGATCGGCGGCGGAACATCGCCGCTCGGATCGCGCGCGGCCCAGTGGCAGAGGTTGCGCGACGCGTTCGACGAAGCGAAGTCGAACGGCGCGACGTCCAGCGGTGACGACAAGCCGCTGCTCAGCCGGCGTGATGCCGTGGCGGTGCGCACGGTGCTCGCGGGCACGCAGCCGCTCGGCATCGTCACCCATCGCGAGTCCGACATCCGCGAAGCGATCCGTCTGGCCGCCGATTATCGCGTCAAGGTGGTGATCGTCGGCGGGGCGGAGGCCTGGCGTGCGGCCCCGGCGCTGGCGGCGGCGCATATTCCCGTCATCCTCGATCCGCAGGCGAACATGCCGGCGAGCTTCGACCAGCTCGGCGCGCGCCGCGACAATGCCGCGATCCTCGCGCGCGCGGGCGTCACCATCGCGTTCGGGCTGACCGGCGGGGTGATCAACCTTACCTATAATGCCGGCGTGGCATTGCGCGAGGGCGCGGGCCTCGCCGTCGCCGGTGGCCTGCCCTATGCGACTGCGCTCAGGGCCGCGACCGTCAATCCGATCGCGATCTGGGGCGGCCGGGGCGCCGGTACGATGGCGCCGGGCAGCGATGCCGATCTCGTGGTCTGGGACGGCGATCCGCTCGAACCGCTGACCCAGCCCGTCGCCATGGTGATCGAGGGGCGGCGGGTATCGACACGCACGCGGCAGGATGCGCTGGTCGAACGCTATCTGGAACACGCGAAGCCATGAAATGCGCGACACTGCTGCTGGCCGCGGCCTGGCTGGCGGCGGGAACGGCGCAGGCGCGGGACGGGATTGCGGACACGGGATTGCCGCTCGCGCCCGCGCGCCATCTCGATTTCGAGGCGGATCGCGGTACATGGATGTCGCTCGATATCGCGCCGGACGGGCGCACTATCGTCTTCGACCTGCTTGGCGATCTCTACGTCATGCCCGCAGGTGGTGGACCCGCCACCGCGATCGCGACCGGCATGGCGTTCGAATCGCAACCCAGCTATTCGCCCGATGGTCGCTGGATCGCCTATGTCAGCGATCGTTCGGGCGGCGAAGGTGTCTGGATCGCGCGTGCCGACGGATCGCGGGCGCGCCGGATCGGCGGCCAGGACGACGACAGTTCGCTCAGCTCGCCCGAATGGAGCGCGGACGGCAAGGCGGTGTTCGTCAGCCGCTTCCGGCCCGATCTCAACAGCTACGAACTCTGGCGCTATCCGCTCGACGGCGTGGCGGAATTGCTCGTGCCTGTCAAACCTGCGGCCGACGCGCCGCGCGAACGCTGGCGCAGCACATTGGGCGCATCGGCATCGCGCGATGGCAAGTGGCTTTATTATGCGCGCGTTTCCGGCGGCATGGATTTCGAAGTGGCGCCGGCCTGGACGATCGTGCGGCGCGATCTTGCAAGCGGCGCCGAGACGACGGTTATCGCCGGATCGGGCGGACGGGGCGCCGATCGCGAGGCATTTTTCCGTCCGGTGATCGCGCGCGATGGTCGAAAGCTCGCTTATGGCGCCTGGCATATGGATCGGACGGAATTGCGCGTGCGCGATCTGCTCGATGGCAGCGACCATGCTGTGGGCGTGACCGCACTCGATCAGGCCCAGGCCTCGTCCTGGCAGGATCTTTTGCCGCGCTATGCCTTCACGCCCGACAGCAAGGCGTTGCTGCTCAGCCGGAACGGCGAGATCGAACGCCGACCGATCGATGGCACGGATGCGGAGCGCATCGCCTTTCGCGCACCGGTGCATCTGGCGGTCGGGCCGACGACACGCGTACGCATCCGTGAGGGTGATGGCCCGGTGCGGGCTAGGCTGGCGCAGGCGCCTGTCGCCGCGCCTGATGGATCACGCATCGCATTTTCCGCGCTTGGTGCGCTCCATCTCGAGCCGGCAAGCGGAGGCCCCGCGCTGGCCCTGGCGACTGGCGCCGATCCGGCCTTCCAGCCAAGCTGGAGCCCTGACGGCCGCCGCATCGCCTATGTGACGTGGAGCGAAGCCGCCGGCGGTGCGATCTGGACGGTCGCGGCCGATGGATCGGACGCCCCCGTGCGCGTCAGCGATGTCCCGGCCTATTACAGCTATCCCGCCTTCACGCCCGACGGCGCCTCGATCGTCGCGGTGCGTTCGGCGATGGCAGCGCGCCAGCAGACCAATTTCGAATATGGCCGGCTGCGAGAGGGGGAACTGGCGATCTGGCCGGCGCAGGGCGGGCAGGCGCGCGTGCTGACGCGCGGCCGGATCGGTGCGCGGCCGCATTTCTCGGCGCGGCCGGGCGCCGTGTTCATCCTGGCAGGCGACGGGCTGAACGCCGTCGATCTCGTCACCGGCGCGCGCGAGCGGATCGTGCAGGTGAAGGGGCCGGGCTGGTATTTCAGCGAAGGCAATGCCGCGGTCGACGATCTCCGGCTCAGCCCCGACGGCAAATGGCTGCTCGCGCAGGTGGCGCAGCAGCTCCATCTCGTTGCCATGCCGAGCGATGGCGCAAAGGAAGTCGACCTGCCGGGCACGGCGCTGCCGCACCGGCAATTGACCGATATCGGCGCCGACTATTTCGAATGGGCGCGCGACGGTGCGATCGACTGGTCGGTGGGGGCGCATTTCGTTCGCCTGCCCATGGCCGGGGCGATCGAAGGCAAGGCGCGACCGGCGCTGGCGGTCGATCTGATCGTCGAGCGGCCGCGCGATCGGCCGTCGGGCAGCATCCTGCTGCGCGGCGCGCGCGCGATGACGATGGCCGCCGGCGACCGGGTGATCGACGATGCCGACATCCTCGTCACCAATGGCCGGATCGCGGGCGTCGGTCCGCGTGGCAGCATCGCGGTGCCGACGGGCGCGACCATCCGCGACCTGGGCGGCAGGACGGTGCTGCCGGGCTTCATCGACGTTCATGACCATATCGGCAATGTACGGCGCGACGTGTTGAGTTTGGAGGAATGGGGCCTGCGCGCCCGGCTGGCCTATGGCGTCACCACCGCCTTCGATCCCTCGACGCTCAGCATCGACCAGCTCGTTTATCAGGATCTGCTCGACACCGGCGCGATGATCGGGCCGCGACTGCGCTCGACCGGCCAGGCGATCTTCTCGATGAACCGCTTCCAGTCGCCCGATCAGGTGCGCGCGGTATTGCATCGCTATCGCGACGCCTATGGCCTGGGCAACATCAAGATCTATCGCAGTGGCAACCGCCGCGTGCGCCAGTGGCTGGCGATCGCGGCCCGCGAACTCGGCCTGTTGCCGACCGCCGAAGGCGCCCTGTCGATGAAGCTCGATCTGTCGCAGATCATCGACGGTATCGCCGGCAACGAACATGCGCTGGCGGCGCCGCCGCTGCAAAAGGATGTCGTCGCCCTGCTGACCGCCATGCGGACGAGCTATACGACGACGCTGGCGATCACCAACAGCGGCGCGCCGGCAAGCGACTGGTTCGTCGCCGATCGCAAGCCCTGGGCCGATCCCAAGCTTCGCCGCTTCTGGACGCCTCCAGCGATCGAGCAGAAACTGAGCCATGCGCGCTGGCAGCCGCTGGAAAGCTATCGTTTCCCGGCGATCGCGCATGACGCGGCGACCATCGCCGCGGCCGGCGGGCTGATCGGCATGGGCGCGCATGGCGAACTGCCTGGCATCGGCTATCATTGGGAAATCGAATCCCATGTGATGGGCGGCATGGCGCCGATGGCGGCGCTGCATGCCGCCACCGCCGGATCGGCGGAAACCATCGGCCGGCTCGACGATCTCGGCACTATCGAACCCGGCAAGCTCGCCGATCTGATCATACTCGATCGCGATCCGCTCGCCGATATCCGCAACACGCTCTCGATCTCCCAGGTGATGCGCGACGGCCGGCTTTACGACGCGAACAGCCTCGACGAGATCTGGCCGCTGACAAGGCCGCTGCCCGCGCCCTGGTTTGCGTCGGATGCGGAGGCGCATTGGCTGCCGAGCGGAAGTGAGCGATGAGCATGGCCGGTTTCCCGATCCTGCTCGTCGGTTGCGGCCGGATGGGTGGCGCGCTGGCACGGCAATGGCTGCCGCGCCATCCGCTGCTCGTTCATGATCCGTACGCCGATCTGCCCGATGGCGCGAGACGGATCGATCAGATCGACGCTGAAGCCTTGCCCGAGGATCTGGTCGTCGTTTTGGCGGTGAAGCCGCAGTTCTTCGGTCAGGTCGCGCCGGCCCTGTCGGTGCTGGCCGCGCGTGGCGCGCTGTTCGTGTCGATCATGGCCGGTGTGACGCTCGATGGCCTGGGCGATGCGCTGGGAGAGGGCACGCGGATCGTTCGCGCCATGCCCAACACGCCGGCCGCGATCGGGTGCGGGATCACCGCCGCGATCGCCGGCGACCCGGTAACCGATGAGGATCGCGATCGTATCGATGCCCTGCTGCGGCCGACCGGCGAACTTGTCTGGTTGTCGCGCGAAGCCGATCTCGACGCTGTCACGGCGGTGTCGGGCAGCGGCCCGGCCTATTTCTTCCGGATGACCGAGGCGTTGGCGCTGGCCGGCGAGGCGGCGGGGCTTGCGCCCGATCTGGCCGTCCGGCTTGCGCGCGCAACCTTCTCGGGCGCTGCCGCGCTCTCCGATCGCCGCGCGGAATCGCTGGCGACGCTTCGGGCTGAAGTCACGAGTCCGGGCGGAACCACGGCGGCAGGCCTGGCCTGTTTCGACATGGACGACAGGCTGAATCGGCTGATGACCGATGTTGTCACCGCCGCGGCCATTCGCGCGCGGGAACTGTCGGGCTGAAGAATGCGGGCAGGCGGAGCTTGCCGAAACATCGGGGATCGCCTTTACAGCGTCGGAAGATCCATTCCGTCACAAATCGGGGTTTCCTGATGCATGTTTCCCATGATCCGTCAGCGCCGGCTGGCGAGCCGATCTCGTTCGATCAGTTCCTTGCGGTCGATATCCGCGTCGGTACTGTCGTCGAGGCCGAGTCCTTTCCCGAAGCGCGGAAACCCTCGATCAAGCTGGTGATCGATTTCGGCCCCGCGATCGGTCGCCGGAAGTCCTCGGCGCAGATCACGCGCCATTACACGCCGGAAGCGCTGATCGGCAGACAGGTCGCCGCTGTCGTCAATTTCCCGCCGCGCCAGATCGGCAAGTTCATGTCCGAAGTGCTGACTCTCGGCTTTCCCGATGCCGATGGCGAAGTGGTGCTGGCGATGCCGGGCCTCGCGGTGCCTGACGGCGGGCGCCTCTTTTAGAGCGCAGCGGCGATCGCGCGTTCGACCGGCGAATCCCCGGACGGATCGAGCGTCCCGCTCGGCAGCAGTGGCGGCTGCGCCAGGAAGCGCGGCCGGGTGCCGTGATGCGGCTGGGCGGAATGGACCAGGAAAGGATGGCAGAGATAGACGCTGCCCGCTTCGCCGGTCGCCAATGTCTCCGCGCAGCCACGGCTTTCGTCGAAACCGTTCGCGGCCAGTTCGCGCAGCGTAAGTCCGTCCTCGCCAGCCGGTGCCAGCATCCGTGCGATCGAACGATGCGATCCGATCCTGATCCGTGTCGGCGCATCGTTTTCACCGACATCCGAGAAGAGGAAGAGCATCAGCAGCGCGCGGCCGCGCGACATGATATTCGCGCGCCAGGCCATGAAGTCGGGATCCTCATGGCCGAAACTCACATCGATATGCCATCCGGTATCGCCGGGATCGGCCGGTGAAGGAAAACGGACCGGAAACGTACCCATCGCACGGGGCGGCAGCCATCGTCCGGCGCCGGCCAGCCGGTCATAGGCGGCATGAAGGACCGGGGTGTTCGCGGCCTCGATGAAGGGCGGTTGATGATACATGCCGAGCCGGATCACCGGGCGCGTCCAACTCGCCGGATTGTCGGGGTCGCAGCCGGTGTCGCGCCAGAGGATCGCGTGCGCTTCGTCCGCCATCGAGCGTGGGAAGGCGCCAGGGATTTTCACAAAGCCGTCGCGGATGAAATCCGCGATCATGGAATCCTCTTTCATCGCCGCAGTTTAGCCGCGCAGCCATCATTTAGGAAAGAGCGCGGGTGACGGTTGTGCGCCGATCGCGCTAAACCGAGGGCATGGGCCAGCGAGTCTCGACTCTGGACAGCATCCATCCGCCGCATGTGCCGCTCGGGCGTGCGCTGCGGCGCTGGCGCGTGCTTCACCGGATCAAGCAGGCGGCTGCGGCGGAACGGTTCGGCGTGGCGCAATCGACGGTTTCGCGTTGGGAATCGGGCGCACAGGCGATGGAGCCGGCCGAACGCATGAAGGTGGAAGCGGTGCTGGCAGCGCGCCTCGATGCCGGGGCCGATCGCGTGCTTGCCGGATTGGTGAGCGACAGCCCGCGCGCCATGCACCTGATCTGCGATCTCAGCCACCGTCTGCTTGCCCTGTCTCCGGCCCGGGCGCGAGATTTCGGCTGTGCGTCCGACGCGATGATCGGGCAATCGCTCTGGCCTTTCATCACCGAGGAGCTGGCGGTGATGGAGGCGCGGCTGCCCGCATTGGGCTGGCGCGAACATCCCGGTGTCGTGCCGGTCGAGATGGAAACCGGCGCGAACGGGTCCGACGTCGTACCGGTTCGCCCGAGCCTTTGCCGCTGGACGCGCTTCGTCCTGTCCGATGGTACCGCTGCGCGACTGGTCGAGACGCTGGGCGCATAACTTATGCGTTGCCGCGTTCGTGGGCGCGGTTAGACCCGGCACATGGCCACGATCCCCAGCCGCCATGTCGGCACATTCCTGTTGATCGTCAGCGGAACGGTCATCGGCATTGCCGGGACCGACCTGATCCTGCCGGCCGTACCCGGCCTGCCGGCGGTGCTGGGTGGGGACTTGCCGCGGGCTCAGCTGGTGCTCGCCAGCTTCACAGCGGGCGCGGCGGCGGGACTGTTGTTCTTTGGTGAGCTCGGTGCACGGTTCGATCAGCGCCGGCTGCTCGCCGCGTCCTTGCTCGCTTATGCGCTGGTGTCGCTGCTGTGCAGTTTCAGCTCGTCGCTGGATGCATTGATCGCGCTCCGCTTCCTGCAGGGCGCCTCGGGTGCGGCCGCTGCGGTGTTCGCACCCGGCCTTTTGCGGTTGCTCTATGGCGACGATCACGCGGTAGGGGCGCTCGGGCTCCTCGGCAGTATCGAATCGCTTGTCCCCGCCCTGGCGCCGCTGGTGGGGCTCTGGCTTCTCGGCCTTTGGGGGTGGCGCGCGAGCTTCGATGTGCTGGCGGCGCTCGGCTTTGCTCTGGCCGCGGTCACGCTTCTGCGTCATCGTAATCTGCCCCGGCCTGCGGCGAGCCGGCATGACGGTGGTTATTCGCGATTGCTCGGCGATCCGGTGTTCATGCGCTATGCGCTGAGCCATGCCTGTACGCTGGGGGCGTTGCTCGTCTTCGTGTTCGGGGCGCCAACCGTTTTCACGGTCGCAATGGGCGGCAGCATCGGCGATTTCATTACGATGCAGATCAGCGGCATCGCCTGCTTCGTCGTCGCGTCGAACATGGCGGGGGGGCTCGCCCGGCGTTTCGGTGCGGAACCGATGATCCTGCTGGGCAATGCGATCTCGGCGGCCGGCGGTATCGCGATGCTCGGCTATGCTTTGGCAGGCGGCGCGAATCCGCTCAGCGTGACTGCCATTTTCCTGCTGTTCAACATCGGCTTGGGGGTGCGCGGTCCGCCCGGCTTCCATCGTGCGGTGGTGGCCGCCAGGGGCGATGATGCGCGCGGCGCCGCGCTGGTGATCGTCGCGATCCTGCTCGTCACCGCGCTGGGCACCGCCGGTGTCGCGCCGTTCATCGAGCGCGGGCTGGTGCCGTTGTCAGTAGGAGCGGCGTTGATCGCGGTCGCCGGCGTCCTGTTCCTGTCATTGCCTGCGCTCCGCGAGGATTGCTGACAGCAAGCGTCTCGGTTCCTTCGCCAAATCGTCACCATGCCGTCACGACGCGCGTCTAGGGCGCTTCCGCAATGAGCGGAAACGCTCTTGTCTTTCGTGGTCGCATTTTCCGAGCCGTCGACCGTGAACGGTCAACTCGAAAATGCTCCAAGCGTACCGAAACCGGGCAGGGGACGCATCATGGCGAGCGCCGCAATCACCGACACGAAACCGGGATCCAATCATCGCGTGCGCGATGCGGTCCTTCAGCATGGCCAATTGTCAAAGCAGGGCCTGCTCGAACGCGCCTTCACCTTCGCATTTCGCGGGCTGGTCTATGCGCAGATCTGGGAAGATCCGGTGGTCGATCTCGAGGCGCTCCAGCTTGGGCCTGACACCCATCTGGTGACGATCGCGAGCGGCGGCTGCAACGTGCTGTCCTATCTCACCGCCAATCCGGCGCGGATCACCGCCGTCGACCTCAACACCGCGCATATTGCGCTCAACCGGTTGAAGCTGGCGGCTGCGCGGCGGCTACCCGATCATGACAGTTTCTACCGTTTCTTCGGCGATGCCGACCGGCGCGAGAACGTGACCGCCTATAAACAACATGTCGCCCCGCATCTCGACGAAACGTCGCGCCGCTATTGGGAAGGGCGCGACATGATCGGACGCCGCCGGATCGGCGGCTTCGCGCGCAATTTCTACCGCCGGGGGCTGCTCGGCAACTTCATCGACGTCGCGCACCTGCTCGCTAAATTCTATGGCGTCGATCCGCGGCAATTGCTTCAAGCCGGTTCGATCGAGGAACAGCGCGTGATCTTCGACGCGCATTTCGCGCCGGTGTTCGATCGTCGGTTCATCCGCTGGCTGACGAGCAATCCCGCCTCGCTCTTCGGCCTGGGCATTCCACCCGCGCAATATGAAGTGCTCGCTGGTGGCAAGGACATGGCGGTGGTGCTGCGCGAGCGGCTGGAGAAACTGGCCTGCGATTTCGATATCGGCTCAAACTATTTCGCCTGGCAGGCCTTCGGCAAGGCCTATGGCAAGGCGCCGGGTGCTTCGGTGCCGCCCTATCTGGAAGCGGGCAATTACGAAGCGGTGGTCTCGCGCGTCGATCGTGTCGATGTGCGCCACGCCAATTTCGTCGATTTCCTGCGCGAAAATGCCGATGCGAGTCTCGATCGCTACGTCCTGCTCGACGCGCAGGACTGGATGACCGATGCGCAGCTCACGACCTTGTGGAGCGAGATCACCCGCACCGCGAAGCCGGGTTCACGCGTGCTCTTCCGGACGGCCGCCGAGCCGACGCTGCTGCCGGGCCGCGTGCCCGACGCGATCCTGGACCGCTGGCAATATGAGGAGGTCGCGTCGCGCGATTTCACCCGGCGTGACCGTTCGTCCATCTATGGCGGCGTTCATCTCTATGTGCTGAAGGGCGCCGCCTGATGGGGCCAGTCGCGGCGTCCACCGCGGATCATATGGATGCCATCTACCGGACCCAGCGTCACATCTACGATCTGACCCGCAAATATTATCTGCTCGGTCGCGATCGGCTGATAGGCGGATTGCGACCGCCGCCCAAGGGCGCGGTGCTGGAGGTCGGCTGCGGCACCGGGCGGAATCTGGTGGCGGCGGCGCGGGCCTGGCCGCAGGCGCGGCTGCACGGATTCGATATCTCGCGCGCGATGCTGGAAACCGCGACCATGGCGGTCCGCCGCGCGGGACTGTCGCACCGGGTCAGGCTCGCGCAAGGCGATGCGACCGGCTTTGATCCTCGCGCGATGTTCGGCCGCAAGGATTTCGATCGCATCTTCTTCTCCTATACGCTGTCTATGATCCCTGGCTGGCGTGAGGCGATCTCGGCCTCGATCGACGTACTGGCGCCCGGTGGCGCGATCCATATCGTCGATTTCGGTCAGCAGGAGCGGCTGCCGCGCTGGTGGCGGGCAATGCTGTTCGCGTGGCTTGCCCGCTTCTCGGTGCGCCCGCGTGCCGATCTGCGGACGACGCTGGCTGCGCTCGCCGACGAGCGTGGCCTGACGCTGGATTTCAAGCCGTTGTATCGCGGCTATGCCTGGAGCGCGGTGCTACGCCGCCCCAAATCCCGATAGGAGCCAGATTCACGCTTTCGGTGGAAACGCCAAGTGCTTCCACCTCAAACGATCAGGCTCCCAAGGGACGGTAGTTCCTCGCAACCCGCGATCAGCCATTCGCGGAACACCCGCATCGCCTCGCTCGGCTTTCTGGTCTTTAGCCGCGTCAGCCAATAGGCGCCGGTTTCGATCTCGTGCGCGAAAGGGCGCACCAGCCGGCCCTGATCCAGCGCATGCTCGAACATGCGCGCGGGCAGCAGTGCGACGCCGCTGCCTGCGGCGGCCGCGGCGGCGGTGGTGACAGAGGAATCGAACATCGGGCCGTGAAGCGGCGGGCACGGCGTGCGCAGCGTCTCGAACCAGAGCGGCCATTCGTCGGGGCGATAGGAACGCAGCAGAAATTCACCGGCCAGATCACCCGGCTGAGACAGGCGCTGCGCGATGCCGGGGGCGCACATCGGCGTCAGCGGCGCCGTCATCAGCCGGTCGGCGTCCGCGCCGCGCCACGCACCGTCGCCGAAGCGGATCGCATAATCGAGCCCTTCTCCCGCCAGGTCGACCCGGTTGTTGTTGGTGAGCATGCGCAGATCGACAAAGGGATGGGCTGCGGCGAAGTCGGGCAGGCGTGGCAGCAGCCAGCCGGTGGCGAAGGTGCCGACCACGCCCAATGTCAGCACTTCGCGCATGCGCCCGCCGGCGTAGCGATCGAGCACGGCCGAAATCCGGTCGAAGCTTTCGGCGAGCACGGGAACGAGCGCCGCGCCCTCATCGGTGAGCGCCAGACCGCGCGGCAGGCGGCGGAACAGGGGAACCCCCAGTCGCTGCTCAAGCGCATTGACCTGATGGCTCACCGCCGCCTGGCTCACGCAGAGCTCAAGCCCCGCACGCGTCAGGCTCAGGTGCCGGGCCGCCGCTTCGAAGGCGCGCAGCGCGTTGAGCGGCAATTGCGGACGATCCATCTTTCACCCCAGGAAAACTTATGGCTCTTTCGAGATATGATCGATTGTCGCTTCGCCTCCAATCCATATTTTCGGCGGATATGAAGGGAGATCGGCAGATGTTCGGACGACGCGATATATTGATTGGATTTGGGGCAGCGGCGGCTGGAGCGGCATTGGCGCCGCAACTGGCGCGCGCCGCCGGGCGTGATCCGTGGCGCAGCGATGCGTTGCTGGTGGAGATCAAGCGGATCGAAGCTGGGGTCGGCGGGCGGCTGGGTGTCTCGATGCTCGATACGGGCAATGGCCATCGCTTCGTGTGGCGCGGTGGCGAGCGCTTCCCGATGTGCAGTACCTTCAAATTCCTGCTCGCGGCGGCGGTGCTTCGTCGAGTAGAACAGGGCAGGGAACGGCTGGGCCGCGCGGTGCCGATCGCCAAGAGCGATTTCGTGCCCAATTCCCCTGCGATCGAGAAGCATTTCGGCGGCACGCTGACCGTTGCGCAATTGTGCAAGGCGACGGTGACGCTCAGCGACAATGCCGCCGCCAATCTGCTGTTGCCGGCGGTTGGCGGCATCGCGGGCTTCAATGCGTTCGTGCGCAGCCTGGGCGATAGAGCCACTCGGCTCGACCGAATCGAGCCGATGATGAGCGAGGCCATTCCGGGCGATCCACGTGACACGACGACGCCGGATGCGATGCTGCAATCAATGCGCGCCGTGCTGATCGGCAATGCGCTGAAACCCGCATCGCGCGCGCAGGCGATGCAATGGCTGGTCGAGAACGAGACGGGCGGCAAGCGGTTGCGTGCCGGGCTGCCCGCTGATTGGCGCGTCGGCGACAAGACCGGCACCAGCGGCAATGGTGTCGTCGGCGATATCGGTATCCTGTGGCCGCCCGCGCGCAAGCCGATCCTGGTGACGTCCTATCTGGCGGAGAGCCCGACGGATCAGGCGGCTCGGCAGGGCGCGCTCGCGGACGTCGCACGCGCGCTGGTGGCACATCTGTAGCATTTGACCACCGTATTCCCGCACCGGCGGGAATACGGTCGGAAGCTTGGCGCTCAGGCCGCCTTGCGCATCTCCAGCCGGTCCCAGATCTCGACCAGAGCCTGCGTCAGTTCGCGCATCATCGATTCGTCATGCGCCGGGCCGGGGGTGAAGCGCAGCCGTTCGGTGCCGCGCGGTACCGTCGGATAATTGATCGGCTGCACATAGACGCCATATTCGGCGAGCAGGATGTCGCTGATCTTCTTGGCGCGGACAGGGTCGCCCACCATCAGCGGCACGATATGCGTGGTCGACGGCATCACCGGCAGGCCGGCTTCGGCGAACATGTCCTTCAGGCGCGCGGCCGCCGCCTGCTGGCCGTCGCGCTCGACGCTCGACGATTTGAGGTGGCGCACCGCCGCGAGCACACCGGCGACGAGCACGGGCGAAAGCGAGGTGGTGAAGATGAAGCCGGGCGCATAGCTGCGGATCACGTCGACGATCATCTTGTCGGCGGCGATATAGCCGCCCATCACGCCGAAAGCCTTGCCCAGCGTGCCTTCGATGATCGTGATCCGCTGCGCGGCCTCGTCGCGCTCGGAAATGCCGCCGCCACGCGGGCCATACATTCCGACGGCATGGACCTCGTCGAGATAGGTCAGCGCATTGTACTTGTCGGCCAGGTCGCAGATCGCATGGAGCGGCGCGATGTCTCCGTCCATCGAATAGACGCTCTCGAACGCGATCAGCTTAGGCGTGTCCTCGTCCTCGGCCGCCAGCAGTTCCTCGAGATGCGCCAGGTCGTTGTGGCGGAAGACGCGCTTCTCGCAGCCCGAATTGCGGATGCCCGCGATCATCGACGCGTGGTTGAGCTCGTCGGAAAAGATCACGCAGCCGGGCAGCAGCTTGCCGAGCGTGGCGAGCGTCGCCTCGTTCGAGACATAGCCCGAAGTGAACAGCAGCGCGCCTTCCTTGCCGTGAAGGTCCGCGAGCTCGTTTTCGAGATCGATATGATAATGGGTATTGCCGCCGATATTGCGCGTGCCGCCCGATCCGGCGCCGACGTCGTGGAGTGCTTCCTCCATCGCCGCGATCACCTTGGGATGCTGGCCCATGGCGAGATAGTCGTTCGAGCACCAGACGGTGATCGGCTTCGGCCCGTTATGGCCGGCGAAGCAGCGCGCATTGGGGAACATGCCCTTGTTGCGCAGGATGTCGATGAACACGCGATAGCGTCCTTCGGCATGCAGCCGATCGATCGCCTGGGTAAAAACGCGCTGGTAATCCAATGTCCCGGCCCCTCAGCCAATAATGACGCTGCGCCCGCCTCTTGGCTTGGCCTTTAGCGCCGCGATGCGTCTATGGCCAGCGAGAACGGCTCGCAAAATACGCAATTCTACGGGTCAAATTGTCCTAGTCTAAAGCGTTTCCACACGGAGAAGGCCGTATCGCGTCAGTGCAGGGACCAGGGCCGCATTGGCCGGATCGGCGGCGGTGAAGACCATCACGCCTTCGGACGGTGTTGCCGGCCAGCCCTGTCCGGCGGTCAAATGCGCGATCCGCCGTGCTATGCCTTCGCCACCATCGACAAAGGCGATCGGATGGGGCGCCGCGGTCGCCAATTCCTGCGCGACCAGCGGAAAATGGGTGCAGGCAAGCACGATCGTGTCGATCGCATCGCCGCCCGCTTGCTCAATCAGGCCGGCAATGGCGCGTTCGAAGATGGCCGGATCGGGTGCGCGGCCACGCAGTTTCGCCTCGGCGGCGGTGACCAGTTCGGCCGACCCGTGGCGGAACACCGCGCAATCCGCCGCGAACTCGGCGGCAAGCCGGTCGACATAGGGCTGACGGATCGTCGCATCGGTGCCCAGTACGCCAATCGCGCGGGTTCGTGACGCCAGCGCCGCCGGCTTGATCGCGGGGACTGTGCCGACGATCGGCACGTCCAGCGCCGAACGGACATGCGCCAGCGCGATCGTGGAGGCGGTATTGCAGGCGATGACGATCAGTCGCGGGCGATAGCGTTCGGCCAATCGCCCGAGCAGCGCGGGCACGCGTGCCGCGATTTCCGCTTCGCTGCGGGTTCCATAGGGAAAGCCGCCATTGTCCGCGACGTAGACGAAGGGAGCCTGCGGAAGCAGTTCGCGCGCCGGCGCCAGCACCGAAAGTCCGCCCACGCCGGAATCGAAGAACAGGATCGGTCGCATATCGGTCATGCGTGCTCCCTAAGGCCTGGGCGATCGGGGGGGAAGCGTTGGCCAAGAAATCGGTTCGGAATGGATCGATCTGTTGATCGGCTTTATTGCGGCCATGGCACAAACCACTATGTTGGCCGCGAAAGGGGTGGGATTTGGAAACCAGCATCTGGATCGGACCTGCGGCGGCTCTGCTGCTCGGCTATCTCCTGGGATCGATTCCCTTCGGCCTGATCCTCACGCGGATCTCCGGGGCGGGCGATCTGCGCGCGATCGGATCGGGCAATATCGGCGCCACCAACGTGCTGCGCACCGGCCGCAAGTGGCTGGCGGCGCTGACGCTGATCCTCGACATGGCGAAGGGTACGGCGGCGGTGCTCATCGCGGCCGCCGTCAGCCCGGAATTCGCGCCGCTCGCTGCGGTCGGAGCCTTTCTGGGGCATGTCTATCCCGTCTGGTTGCGCTTTCGTGGCGGCAAGGGGGTGGCGACTCTGTTCGGCATTGCGCTTGCCTTCAGTATCCTGACCGGCAGCCCCTTTTACGCGCTGGTGTTCGCCGCGGTCTGGATCGGGACGATCCTGATAACGCGGATCTCGTCGCTCGGCGGCATGTCCGCCGCGATCCTGCTGCCCGTGACGGCGGCGGTGCTCGGCCGGTTCGATCTGGTCGTGCTGTTCATGGCGCTCACGCTGATCCTGTTGTGGAAGCATCGCGGCAATGTCGAGCGCTTGATGGCGGGAACCGAGCCGAGGATCGGGCGCGCCTGACATGAGGGGCGATGGGGCGGCCGATGGCGCGGATCGCGCCGATGACCGGCTGGCGCGCCTGCGGCTGATCCGTTCCGCGCAGATCGGTCCGGTTACCTATCGCCAATTGATCGCCAGGTTCGGCAGCGCACACGCTGCTCTCGACGCCTTGCCGGGACTGGCTGCCCGTGGCGGCGGCCGGGCGCCCCGCATCGCCGGCATGGCTGAGATCGAGCAAGAAATACGCGCGGTGGAACGGCTGGGCGCGCGCCACCTGTTTCTGGAAGACGTCGGTTATCCGCCACTGCTCGATCAGATCGAAACGGCGCCGCCCGTCCTGATCGTGCGCGGCGATCCCGGTCTGGTGACGCGTCGCACGGTGGCGATCGTCGGCGCGCGCAATGCCTCGGCAGCGGCGTGCCGCTTTGCGCGCCAACTGGCCCAGTCGCTGGGCGAAGCGGGTGTGCTGGTCGTTTCAGGCCTGGCGCGTGGCATCGACACCGCCGCGCACCAGGGATCGATCCGATCGGGGACGGCGGCGGTTATCGCAAGCGGCATCGACATCGCCTTCCCGCCGGAAAACGCCGGATTGCAGGAGGAGATCGCGCGGCACGGCCTGCTGATCGCCGAACAGCCTCCGGGCCGTGAGCCGCTGGCACGGCATTTTCCGTCCCGCAACCGGATCATCGCCGGCATGGCGCTCGGCACCGTGGTGGTGGAGGCCGCGCCGCGCTCCGGTTCGCTGATCACCGCGCGGCTCGCCAACGAAGCGGGGCGTGAAGTGATGGCAGTGCCCGGATCGCCGCTCGATCCGCGTGCCCAGGGCTGTAACGGCCTGATCCGTGAAGGCGCGACGTTGATCCAGTCCGCCGCCGATGTGATCGAGGCGATCACGCCGATCGGAGTTGCGCGTTTCGCGGAGCCAAGTGGCGGTTATGCGCCGCCGCCGTCGCCGATCACCGGCGATGTGGCCGAGCGCGAGAGAGCCCGGATCGTCCTGCTGCTTGGCCATGCGCCAGTGCCGGTGGACGAGATCATTCGCCAATCGGGCCTTGCGCCGGCGACAGTCCACACCGTGCTGCTCGAGCTTGAACTTGCCGGCCGGTTGGAACGTCATGCCGGGGGCAAGGTCAGCCTCGCCTGAGTGTTTCCGTCTGGCGCCGCGCTATCACGAAGACTTTGAATTCCGGTTGATATCGGTTTAAGCATGCCGCCGGGTCGCGCCCATTCTCCCGGGGGAGAAAACCGTGTCCCGTCTCATCATCACCACCCTGTTTTCAGCATTGGCGCTGGCCGCCATGCCCGCCGCGGCGTTGGCCGCGAAGGCGAAGGACCCAGTGAAGGTCACGGCCGCCAAGAATGTGAAAGGAACGCAGCGGGTCGTCATCGGCCAGCTTACCATTGGCTTTCTGATCGAACGCAAGGATTCGACGAAGGCCGGCGGCGGTATGTTGGGAAGCGGTTATGGCGGCCGTTCCACCGTGCGCAGCACGCTTGCCGGTTATAGCCAGGCCGATCTTCAGGAAATCGCCGATGCCGCCCATGACGATCTGGCGGCCAGGCTGACGGCGGCGGGTTTCGAGGTGGTCGATCGCGCCGCGCTTGCGGCCCATCCCGCCTATGCAAAGGCGAAGGGCGAGCCAGGCACAAAGGAAATGACGACGATCACAGGCCGTGACGACAAGGCGAATGTGCTGTTCGTCAGCGCATCGCAAACCGCGCCGCTCAAGCTCGTCACCGGCGATGTCGTGGCCGGCGGGTTGAGCGCGATGAGCCTGATCATGAACGGCACCCAGGTGATGGGCGGTGCCACGACCTACGCGAAGGATAGCGGGGTCAATGTGGTCAACGCGATCTACTATGTCGATTTCGCGGATAGCGACGAATATGGCGGCTGGTTCCGGTCAACCTCGGCAGTCAATGTGAAGGGCAGTCTGGCGCTGCTCCCCGATCAGTCCAAGCTGACCGTGATCGGGCCGAACTACAAATCCGCGACCTTGGCACTTGCCGATCCCGTCGCGGTCGGTGGCGATTTCTTCGACAAACGCGATTCCATGTCGGGGGGCGAGAAGACGACCAATGCGATCGGCAATGCGATCGGACTGCTCGGCGGCGTGGGGACCAACAGCTCGAAGAAGTTCACCTTCACCGCACGGCCCGGCACTTATGTCCCCGGGGCGAAGCAGGCGGCGTTCGACGCCAATGAGGTGCTGGTGGGCCGGCTGGCGAGTCTGCGTTGAACGGAAGCGCTTGACGGGGCGGCCGGAGGCTTTCCACCCTCGCGCGTACGCGTAGGGAGTGAATCAGACCGCCATGCAGCTTGTCATCGTCGAGTCCCCGGCCAAGGCCAAGACCATCGAAAAATATCTGGGCGGGGACTTCAGGGTCCTCGCCTCTTACGGGCATATCCGCGACCTGCCGGCCAAGGACGGCTCGGTCGATCCCGACGCCGCTTTCGCGATGCAGTGGGAGAATTATGCCGATAAGGGCAAGCAGCTCAAGGCGATCACCGACGAGGCCAAGAAGGCCGATCGCCTGATCCTGGCGACCGACCCTGATCGCGAGGGTGAGGCGATTTCCTGGCATGTCCAGGAAGTGCTTCGGCAAAAAAAGGCGCTGCCCAAGGAGGTTGATCGCGTTACCTTCAACGCGATCACAAAGGCGGCCGTGACCGAGGCGATGAAGGCGCCGCGCGCGCTCGATGAGGATCTGATCGACGCCTATCGCGCGCGCCGCGCGCTCGATTATCTGGTGGGCTTCACCCTGTCTCCCGTGCTCTGGCGCAAGTTGCCGGGCGCCAAATCGGCCGGCCGCGTGCAATCGGTCGCGCTCAGGCTGGTCGTCGATCGCGAACGCGAGATCGAGCAATTCCGCCCGCAGGAATATTGGTCGGTCACGGCCGATATGGAGCAGGACGGCCAGGCGTTCGTCGCGCGCCTCGCTCGCTGGAAGGGCGAGAAGGTCGATCGGCTGACGCTGGGCAACAAGGGCGATGCCGAAGCCGCGAAGGCAGCGGTCGAGGCGGGGCGGTTCAGCGTCGCATCGGTCGAGACCAAGCCGCTCACGCGTAATCCGCCGCCGCCCTTCACAACCTCGACATTGCAGCAGGAGGCCGCCCGCAAGCTGGGCTTCTCTGCCAGCCACACGATGCGGGTCGCGCAGAATCTCTACGAGGACGGCGCGATCACCTATATGCGGACAGACGGCGTCCAGATGGACGGCAGCGCCATATCGGCGGCGCGCGGCGCGATCGCGAACCGCTATGACGGCAGCTATGTGCCCGACAAGCCGCGCCAATACACTGCCAAGGCCAAGAACGCCCAGGAAGCGCACGAAGCGATCCGCCCAACCGACTTTTCGAAGGACAAGCTCGGCTCGGGCGATCATGCCCGGCTCTACGATCTGATCTGGAAGCGCGCGCTGGCGAGCCAGATGGCGTCGGCCCGGCTCGAGCGCACCACGGTGGATTTCGCCGACGGTACCGGGCAGACCGGCCTGCGAGCGACCGGACAGGTCGTGCTCTTCCCCGGTTATCTCGCCTTGTACGAAGAGGGCAGGGACGACGAGGGCGACGAGGATTCGCGCCGCCTGCCGCGCATGTCGGAGGGTGATGCTCCCGCGAAGAAGGCCGTCCATGCCGAACAGCATTTCACCCAGCCGCCGCCGCGCTATTCGGAAGCGAGCCTGGTCAAGAAGCTGGAAGAGCTCGGGATCGGACGGCCATCGACTTATGCATCGACTCTTCAGACACTTAAGGATCGTTCCTATGTTCGTGTCGAGAAAAACCGCTTCTTCGCGGAGGAAAGCGGCCGACTGGTCACGGCATTCCTAGAGCGCTTTTTCGAGCGTTACGTAAGCTATGATTATACCGCCGAGCTCGAGGACGAGCTCGACGAGATTTCGGGTGGCCGCGCTCAGTGGCAGAAGGTGCTCGAGGCCTTCTGGCGCGATTTCAAGCCGCGTACCGCCGAGGTGATGGAACAGAAGCCGTCGGACATCACCGCCGCGCTCGACGAATTCCTGGCGCCCCTGCTGTTCCCTGAAAGGGAAGACGGCAGCGACCCCAGGCTCTGCCCCAATTGCGGCGAGGGGCGGCTGTCGCTGCGCGGCGGACGCTTCGGCGCGTTCATCGCCTGCTCCAACTATCCCGAGTGCAAATATACCCGCCGCTTCGCGCAGGCTGGCGGCAGCGGCGACCAGGGTGGCGATACCGGGCCGGAGGTACTGGGCAGCGATCCGGAAACCGGCCTCGAAGTCTCCAAGCGGTCTGGGCGGTTCGGGCCTTATGTGCAGCTTGGTGACGGCAAGGAGGCCAAGCGTTCGTCGATACCCAAGGATGTCGAACTCGATTTCGACTGGGCTGTGCGACTGCTCTCGCTGCCGCGCACGGTTGGCGAACATCCTGAAAGCGGGAAGCCGATCACGGCCAGCATAGGGCGTTATGGCCCTTATCTCGCACATGATGGCAAATATGCGCGTCTGACGTCGACCGCCGAGGTATTCGAGACCGGCATGAACGCGGCCGTGGTCAAGCTGGCCGAGGCGGCGGCAGGCGGTGGCCGGCCGCAGCGCGGCTCGCGCGAGCCGCTGCGCGTGCTTGGCGCGCATCCCCGCACCGAAGCCGAGATCAAGCTGATTGAAGGACGGTTCGGCCCTTATGTGACCGACGGCACGACCAACGCGACCTTGCCGAAGACGGTCGACAAGGATGCGCTGACGCTGGAGGAGGCCGCGCAGTTGATCGATGCCCGCGCAGCGGCGGGGCCGGCCAAGGGCAAGAAGAAGCCTGCGGCAAAGAAGGCGCCTGCCAAGAAGAAGGCGCCGGCCAAGAAGGCGAAGGCCGACTGAGAGCTTGCCGGCGCTTGAGGCGCCGGCAGCACTTTCCGGAAATAGACCACGCGCTCGGTTTCTTCGAAGCCGAGCGCGTCGTGCATGGCATGGCTTTCGACATTGTCGAGCAACGCGTCCGACGCGAATTCGGTGCAGCCCTGGCGAACCGACCAGCGTTCGGCTTCATCGCACAGCGCGCGGGCGATGCCGCCCAGCCGGTGCGCGGGATCGACATAAATGCCTTCGAGAAAGCCGACCGGAGAGGTTTCGCATCCGTTCACATAATCGCGGCGCAACGCGACCTCGGCAAAGCCGATCGCCAGATCGTCCGCATCGACGGCGAGGAAAATGGACATGTCGTCGCGCGACAGCATGTCTGGCGCCATGACGTCGGGCTCATCCTTCAGCCAAGGCCAGAGGGCTTCGCGCAATGCCATCCAGGCCCCGAGATCCGCTTCCCTGCAGGGGCGGATCCTCACGCTCATTGTCCGCAGGCTCGGCAGGCGGGATCCTTGGGCAGCCGGATCGTCCGCATCATCGGTGCGATGCCGTCGAAGACATGGAGCTTGCCGGTCGCCTCCGGCCCGAAGCGGGTGACGAGCCGGATCGCCTCCATCGCGGCGAAACTGCCCATCATGCCGGCCATCGCGCCGAGCACGCCTTGCTCGGCGCAACTGTCGCAGTCGTCGGGATCATGCGCATCGCCGACGAAGCAGCGATAGCAGGGGGCGTTCGCTTCCCAGCCGCGAAACGTGCCGATCTGTCCCTGGAACTGGCCGATCGCCGCGGAGACCAGCGGGATATGCGTGCGCGTGCAATGGTCGGATACCACGAGCCGCGTCGCGAAATTGTCGCATCCGTCGAGCACCACGTCGGTATCGGCGATCAGCTCGGCGACATTGGCGGCGGTGATCCTCGCGACCTGCGCGGTGACCGAAACATAGGGATTGAGCGCGCGCACCGCATCGGCGGCGCGTTCCGCCTTGAGCGCGCCGACATCGCCGGTGGTGAACAAGGTCTGGCGCTGAAGGTTGGCCAGACTCACCCGATCGTCATCGATGATGGTGAGCGCGCCGACTCCGGCAGCGGCGAGATACTGGATCGCCGGGCAGCCGATGCCGCCCGCGCCGACCACGGTGACGCGCGCCTGTTTGATCAGGCCCTGGCCCGTGCCGCCGACCTGCTTGAGCACGATATGCCGGGCGTAGCGGTCCAGCTCCTCGTCGGTCAGGTCCATCGCCGTCAGCCGCGAACGCCGGTCGAACCGAAGCCGCCGGCGCCGCGCGCGGTCTCGTCGAGCGAATCGACCTCGGCGAAGATGGCGGGCTGGACGGCGGCGGCGACGAGTTGCGCGACCCGGTCTCCCCGTACGATCTCGAACGGTTCGCTGCCCAGGTTGATCATGATGATCTTCAGTTCGCCGCGATAATCGGCATCGATCGTGCCGGGGGTGTTGGGCAGCGAGATGCCGTGCTTGAGCGCAAGGCCCGAGCGGGGCCGCACCTGCACTTCGTAACCCGCCGGGATCGCCATGGCGAAGCCGGTCGCGACGGCGTGGCGGCTGCCGGGCGCAAGGATCACGTCCTCGGCGGAGACGACGTCCATGCCGGCGGCATGTTCGGTGGCATAGGCGGGCACGGGCAGGCCCTCGCCATGGGGCAGGCGCTTCAGCGCGATCGTGATTGTCATGATGTCCTTTCGAGGAGTCGATCGAGAGCGACAAGGCCGGCGCCCAGCGTCGCGAAGAGCAGGCCCAAAGCGATCAGCACGGCCGCCGGCCAGATCTCGCGAAAGCCCTGCGCCAGATGGACCATCACCACGCCGACCGTGAAGTTGAAGGCAAGCAGCAGTCCGGCCCAGCGCGTCAGCAGGCCGAGAATGAGCGCGATGCCGATGGCGAACTGCGCCCAGACGGAGAGCTGCGCCATGATGTCGGGCGCCGCGAAGCCATTGGCGGCAAGAAAATCCGAAAATTCGGCCATGCGGGCACGGCTCAGGATATTGTCGAGCACACCGTGGATCAGGAAGCTGCCGGTGAGCAGCCGCGCCGTCAGCAGCGCCAGATCGCCGAACGCGGCAAGCGGGCGCAGCAGCAACAGGTCGCGTGTCACGCCAGCGCCTGTGCGATCCGCGCGGCCAGACGGTCGGCCACGGCCTGTTTGGGCAGGGTCTCCCAGCTTTCGACCCCATCGGCGGTGATGATGTGGACGCTGTTGCGCTCGCCGCCCATCACATCGACCGAAACGTCGTTGGCGACGATCCAGTCCGCCCGCTTGCGCGCGCGCTTGGCGGTCGCATGCTCGATCAGCTTCTCGGTTTCCGCAGCAAAGCCGATCACCAGTCTCGGGCGGTCCGGCGAGGCCGCGAGGGTCGCGAGGATGTCGGGATTTTCGGTGAAGTGAAGCGCGGGCACCGCGCCGTCGCCCGTCTTCTTGATCTTTTCGGGGCTGGCCTCGGTGCGCCAGTCCGCGACGGCGGCGACCATCACCGCGGCGTCGGCGGGCAATGCGGCATCGACCGCCGTCGCCATTTCGCGCGCGGTCTCGACGTTGACGCGCGTCACGCCCATCGGCGTGGGCAAGGTGACTGGCCCCGCAACCAGGGTCACGCGCGCGCCCAGCGCGGCGAGGGCTCCGGCGATCGCGAAGCCCTGTTTGCCCGACGAACGATTGGCGATGTAGCGCACCGGATCGATCGGCTCGTGCGTCGGCCCCGCCGTGACGAGCACATGGCGGCCGGCCAAAGCCTCGCCACGCTCGAAATGCGCCTGGATCGCGGCCATGATCGCCTGCGGATCGGGCAGGCGGCCGGGGCCATATTCGCCGCAGGCCATCGGACCTTCGTCGGGATCGAGAATCGTCACGCCATCTGCACGTAGCTGCGCCACGTTGCGTTGCGTCGCGGCATGTTGCCACATGCGGACATTCATTGCGGGCGCCGCCAGCACCGGCTTGTCGGTGGCGAGCAGCAATGTCGTCGCCAGGCTGTCCGAGATGCCCGCCGCCATCTTGGCGAGCAGATCGGCGGTGGCCGGCGCGATCACGACCAGGTCCGCCTGTCGGCTGAGCTGGATGTGACCCATTTCCGCCTCATCCTTCAGGTCGAACAAATTTGTGTGGACGGGTTGTTCGGAGAGCGCCGCCAGCGTCATCGGCGTCACGAAATGCGCGCCGCCCTCGGTCAGCACGCAACGTACCGACATGCCGGCCTTGCGGATCAGCCGGATCAGTTCGCAGGCCTTATAGGCCGCGATCCCGCCGCCGACGATGAGGAGGATGCGCTTTGCCGTCATCGCCGGCACTAATGCCCGGCGACGGCCTGCCTGTCGAGATGGGAAGCCGATCCGAAGGCTCCGCGCAACAGATCGCGAAGCGCGATCGGCGCGAAGGCGAGGCCGACGAGCAGCAGCGGCGCGATCAGCAGGCCCCAATAGAAATTGTCCGGCCGCCCGAACAGCATGAGCATCAGCGCATATCCGCCGAGAATCGCGAGCGTTCGCAATCCCCAGGGTGATCGCCATGACGCCCAGCCGAGTAGTGCCAGCGGAATGGCAAGCGCGCTGATCCAGAGCGGCATCAGCGTCAGCGGTGTGGTCAACCGCATCGCCGAGATGAAGAAGCGCCAGCCGCCCATCGCAGCCCAGCCCGGCGAGACCGGATCGCCCGGCAGCACGACCGTGGCGACCTGCGCGGCATGGAGGGCGAGCGCGAGGCCGAACAGGACCGCCACGCCCGACCAGGCCGCCATCTCGCGCCAGCGCCGCTCGAGCAGCGCGAATCCCGCCATTGCGAGGATGTAGGGCAGGGCGGTTTCCCGGATCAGCACGGCGCAGAGTCCGACAATCACGCTCGGCCACCATCGATCATCGCGGCGCAACGCGAGCGAGAGCGCGATCAGCAGCGACGCCCAGATTTCGTGAAACACGATCATCGCGGGCTGGAGCGCGACCGCGACGCCGCAGACAAGGAGCAGACAGGCGACCGCGCCGGTCGCGGGCCGGGTGAAGGCGGGCAACAGGCTGATCGTCCAGGCGAGGAGCGTGGCGGCGACCAGCGCCAGCATCAACGCGCGCGAAACGACGGGTGGTAGCGATGCCAGCAGGGCGGCAAGAGTCGGCAACCGGAAGGCGACGAAGGGCTTGAGGGGGTAATCGCCCTCGCGCAACGCCGGGGCGGCTGCGACGTAATAGGGCGTCCCGGTCCGCATCTCGCCGACGATGCGTTCATAGAGGAGCTTGTCGGTGCCGCCATTGGCGGATCCCGCGGCGGGGGCGCCCCCCTCGGCGTTGATTGACGTCCGCTCGATGGCGATACCATAGAGCATCACCAGCGCGAGCAGCGCGAGCAGTGTGACGGCGAGCCAGCGCGGCCAGGCCGCGAAGCGCGTCGGCTCGCGGAGCCAGGAGCGCGGATGCGCCATCAGCGCCGCCAGGTAATCACCGACGAGACCGCGAAATTCCACACGGCGCCGATCACGGCACCCGCGACACCCGCCAGCCACCAGCGGCCATCGGTATCGTTCACCCATGTGCCGACGCCGATATTGGCGAGCGCGCCGATCAGGCAGATCGCGTAGAACGAGAAGAGGCCCGCGATCATCTTGAGGCCTTTCAGGCGACGGTCGCGATAGGTGAAGACGTTGTTGAGCATGAAATTGAAGGTCATCGCGCTGAACACGGCGAGAACCTCCGCCGTGACGAAGGCAACGCCGAGTTGTACCGATCCGCCGAGCACCGCCAGATGAACGCCCAGACCGAGCGAACCGACGGCGAGGAAGCTGATCAGGCGAAGCGGCACGATATGGCCGATCTTCTTGTCGAGCAGCAGCGACAGATATTCGAGTACGACGAGCGCGCCGAGCTTGCTTTCCCCGGCTTCACGCAAACGGAATTGATAGGGTATTTCGGTCACGCGGAGCGGTTCCTTGCTGGAGGCGGCCAGGTCGAGCAGGATCTTGAAGCCGACGCCGGACAATCGGGGCAACGCACCGGTCAGCGCCTCGCGGGAGATGGCGAAAAAGCCGCTCATCGGATCGCTCAGGCGCGTCCGGGCGATGTGCTGGCCGATCCGGGTGGCGAAACGGCTGATGAAGCGTCGGCGAGCATTCCATGCGCCGAAACCGCCGCCTTCCGCATAGCGGGTGCCGACGGCGAGATCAGCTTCGCCGCTCGCGACAGCCTTGACGAGCGCGGGCAGGATCGCCTCGTCATGCTGCATATCGGCGTCGATCACCGCGAGCACCGGAGCGGAGGTGGCGAGCATCCCTTCCACCACCGCGGAGGACAGCCCACGTCGGCCGATACGCTGAAGCACGCGCACGCGCGCGGTGCCGCGCCCGATCTCGCGGATCAGGTCCGACGTTCCGTCGGGCGAATTGTCGTCAACGAAGATCGCTTCCCAGGAATAGCCGGCGAGAACCGTTGACAGCTTGTCGAGCAGCGCCCGGATATTCGCGGTTTCGTTGAAGGTTGGAATGATCACCGCCAGTTCGAGCGGTGCTTCGTCAATGCCTTGCGGCGAATCGAACTGGATGGCCGCATGCAGCACCGATCATTTCCCCCACCGGTTGATCCGGTCGGGAATGTGCTAAGGCTGCGTGGTTAAGGTTCGGTTTACGTTTCGGGCAAGTCGCGCAGCATGTCACGGAAAAACGTGGCGGCCTCGATCCGGGCATCTTCGGATATGCGATGCGCGCGTGCTGGAAAATGGTCGCGCGCGACAAGGAATTCGCCATCGACGAAATCGCGAATCGGCGTGGGTAGCGCGCCTGTGCCGAACTCGCGCGTCACGGCCTTGCGCGCGATCAGATCCAGGCTTAGCCGGAGCACCTCCGCAGGCGGATCGCATTGGTCGAGCAGGACATGGAAATCCATCGGCGCGATCACCGCGTCGGGGTGGAGCCGCAGCCAGCGCAACGCCGCCGCCGGGCGCAGGGCGTAGAAGATCTTCTTCAATGAAACCGTCTTGTGATCGGCGAAATAGGTGTTCCGCTGGCGTTCTCCCAGATGGAGATAGTGGCGTGCGATCGCGGCGCGGTCTGTGTGCTTCCGCGCGAGCCGCAGCAGTCCGCTTCGAAACGCTTCGTCCCCGGCATAGACGATGGGCGACATCAGCCATTCGACGACCACAGCATTGCCCTTGAGCAGCAGCTTGATCGCCTTGCCCAGTTCCCAGCCATTGACGTCCATATCGTCTTCCAGCGGCGTCTCGATAACGTCGCGCTTCTGCCATGGCGACAGATAGTCCTCGGTCCTCCGCATGAAGATGAAGCGGCAGTCATAGTCGCTGTCGGGAGAAGGGAAGCCCCAGGCCCTGCTGCCGCTTTCGATCGCCAGCCCGATCTCTACACGATGGTCGCGCGCGATGCCCGCCAGCCGGGCGTCGATATCCGCCAGCCGTTCCGGCGAGAAATGCGATGGTATCGACCGCAGCGTGGACGGCGGCGAAACCATCGCGTCAGCCGAAAGCCGCCATTGCGGCCGCGCCGATCCCGGCCGCGAGCGCGGCGACCACCGCATAGCGCCAGCCGCCACCGATGCGGATCACTTCCACTTCGCGCAGGGGCGGGGGGGGTGGGGCGGCTCCCGGCTTGGGGAATTGTGCCTCTATCCGTCTGATCAGGTCGGGCAGGCTGCGCAGCGTGCGGAAGTCCTGTATCAGGCGATCCGCGACCATGGCCTCCGGTCCAAGTTCGGTCCGGAGCCATTCCTTCACGAACGGGCCCGACACGTCCCACATGTTGATGTCAGGATCGAGCGTCTGGGCGACACCCTCGACCATCACCATCGTCTTTTGCAGCAACAGCAGATGGGGCTGGGTCTGCATGTCGAAATCGCGCGTGATCGCGAACAGGCCGTCCAGCATCTGCCCGATCGACACGTCCTTGACCGGCAGCCCCCGGATAGGCTCGCCCACCGCGCGCAACGCCGTGGTGAACTCATCGACATTATGATGGGCCGGCACATAGCCCGCCTCGAAATGGATCTCGGCGACGCGGCGATAGTCGCCGGTCAGCAAGCCGTAGAGGATCTCGGCCAGCCACATCCGCGCCTGGCGGTTGATCCGGCCCATGATGCCGAAATCGATCGCGGCCAGGTCCCCGTTGGGCAAGGCGAACAGATTGCCCTGATGGAGATCGGCGTGGAAGAAACCCTCCGCGATCGCCTGGCGGAGAAAGGCGCGAACAAGGCGCGCGGCCAGCGCCGCCGGATCATGACCTGCGGCGATCAGTGCATCGCGTTTCGAAAGCTTGATGCCGTCCAGCCATTCCAGCGTCATTACCCGGCGCGCTGTGCGCTGCCAGTCGATCGCGGGGATGTGATAGCCCGGTTCGGCCGCCATCGCCTCGGCCAGTTCGGATGCCGACGCGGCTTCGCGCCGCAGGTCGAGTTCGCGCATCGTCCATTGACGGAAGGTGGCGATGACGAGCCGGGGACGGAGCCGCGCGATCTCTCCGCCGAACGCTTCGGCTTGCGCGGCCGCCCATTCATAGGTTTCGAGCGCCTCGGCGAAATCGTCCTCGATGCCGGGGCGCAGCACCTTGACCGCGACGGTGCGGCCGTCGGTGGTGACCGCCTTGTGAACCTGCGCGATTGACGCCGCGCCGACGGGATCGGGATCGATCGACTGGAACAAGGATTCGATCGGTTTTCCCAGCGCCGTTTCGATACTGTCGCGGATCTGCTCGAACGGCGCGGGCGGCAGCGCGTCCTGCAGGCGCAACAGATCGTTAGCCGCCACCTCGCCGACGAGATCCGGCCGGGTCGCGAGCGACTGGCCGAGCTTGATCGCGGCGGGGCCGATCGCCTGGAAGGCATCGGCATAGCGGGGTTGCCTGGGCACGCGTGCGCCGAAGCGGGCGAGGCGGACGAGCCTGCGTACGCGTGGCGGCGTCAGCGGATCTCGTTCGATACCCGTCAGCGCGCCATGGCGCGCCAAGGTGCGGCCCCATTTCAGGAGGCGCCAGAGGTGGACGGAAGCGTGGGTCAAATCTTCCAGCCGCTATGGATTGCGACGAGCCCGCCGAGCAGCGGTTCGACGCGGGTTTGGACGAAGCCGGCCTTGGCGATCATGCCCTCGAAGCTTTTCATGTCCGGGAAACGGCGGATCGATTCGATCAGATAGCGATAGCTGTCTTCGTCATTGGCCAGCGCCTTGCCGAGTTTCGGCACCAGCTTGTGCGAATAGACGTCGTAGACCTCGGCGAAGCCCGGCCACAAGGTGGTCGAGAATTCGAGGCAGAAGAAGCGCCCGCCGCGCTTGAGCACGCGATGGGCTTCGCCCAGCGCCTGCTGGATGCGGGTGACGTTCCGGATGCCGAAGGCGATCGTGTAGGCATCGAAGCCCGCATCGGCGAAGCTCAGCGTCTCCGCATTCTCCTCCTGCCAGGTCAGCCCTTCGATGCCACGCTTGGCGGCGCGTTCCATGCCGACGCCCAGCATTTCCGGATTGATGTCGGACACGGTGACGCTTGCGCCCGAGGCGGCCATGCGGAAGGCGATATCGCCGGTGCCGCCCGCGACATCGAGAATGTGTTCGCCCGTGCGCGGCTTCACACGGCGGACGAAGCGGTCCTTCCACAAACGGTGCATGCCGCCGGACATGGCGTCGTTCATCAGATCGTAGCTGGAGGCGACGCTGGAGAAGACGCCGCGCACGCGCGCGGTCTTTTCCTCTGGGGCCACATCCTCATAGCCGAAGGAGACGGTGTCGGTCATGCGCGCTGCTCTAGAACGTGAACGGCTCTTGTTGAAGGGCCAAAGGCTGTTAAGTCGACGCCCATGCCAGAGCTTCCCGAAGTCGAGACCACCGTGCGCGGATTGCGTTCCGTGCTGGAGGGCGTCGAACTTACTCGTGTCGAGCCGCGCCGGCCGGATTTGCGCCGCGCGATTCCGCCCGATCTGCGCCAGCGCATGACCGGTGCCCGGGTGACCGGGCTGGGGCGACGCGCCAAATATGGCATGATCGACACCGACAGGGGCGATACGCTCATCTTCCATCTCGGCATGTCTGGCCGATGGCGAGTCGATCCGGAAGATATCGGGACGCACGATCATCTGGTGATCGAGACGGCGGCTGGCCGGCGGCTGGCGCTCAACGACCCGCGGCGATTCGGTTCGCTCGATCTGGTCGATACTGCTTCGCTTGCGGGCTTTGCGCCTTTTGCCGCGCTTGGTCCCGAACCGCTGGACGATGTATTCGACGCGGCGCACCTGGCCAAGGCGTTCGAAAACAGGATCGCCCCTGTGAAAGCGCTGCTGCTCGATCAGCGCGTCGTGGCGGGGCTGGGCAATATCTATGTGTGCGAGGCGCTGCACATCGCGGGAATCGCGCCGACGACGGCGGGCGGTCGAATCGCCCGCAAGCGACTCGATCCGCTGGTCGATGCGATCAAGGCAGTGCTGGCCTCTGCGATCGAAGCCGGCGGATCGACACTGCGCGACTATGCCCGACCCGATGGCGAACTCGGCTATTTCTTCAAGCAATGGCGCGTATATGGGCGGGAGGGGCTGGATTGCCCGAGTTGTAGCAAGCCGGTAGAGCGGCGAGTGGATAGCGGGCGATCGACCTTTTTCTGCGCGAAATGCCAGCGCTGAGCGGTTGACCAATTGCGGAAACCTGACTAAGGGAGCCGCTTTCCGGGCGCGGGCCACTCCGCGCCTTGTTTTTTCGAGAAGCAGAGGCACCAAAGAATGGCGAACACGCCGCAGGCAAAGAAGCGCATCCGCCGCAACGAGCGTCGCGCCGAGATCAACGGCAATCGCATTGGCCGTATCCGCACCTTCGTGAAGAAGGTGGAAGCCGCGCTCGAAGCCGGCAAGAAGGATGACGCAGCCACCGCGCTCGCCGCCGTGCAGCCCGAACTGGCCCGTGGTGTCGCCAAGGGCGTGCTTCACAAGAATACCGCGTCGCGCAAGTTCGCGCGCCTGACGAAGCGAGTCGCCGCACTCGGCTGAGTCGTTTCGAGTTTCAGAGTTTGGAGCCCGTCGGCAGCTTTGCCGGCGGGCTTTTTTCATTTTTCTGTCACGCGATTGTAACCTCAGCTTTTCCCGCGATTCGCGATGGTTACGATTCGGCATCGATTATAAAATCTTTTAAAAACAACAATTTACTAGATATCGCGGATTTCCGCCGTCAAGCATCTTTATTTCAAATTTTTGACATGGCCGGCCTTGATCCCGAACCCAGTCCGTCTCACAAAACCCCTCTTGCCGGCGATCGAATCGGTTGCCGGAACAGCACACCTTAGCGTTTCCGCGCCGCGACCAGTTGTTCCGGCCGTGGGATCGCTGTGCGGGCGAACTAGCGGGGGGGCTGCCCGCGTGAAAGGGTGAGGGTTCAAGCATAATGGCGTTGGGAGGCGATGGACTGGCGGTGGAAGGCACGACGCTTGCTCAGGCGTGGGAAGCCGTCCGGACAGGCCTGCGCCGGGATTGCGGCGCGCGTACCTTCGATCATTGGCTGAAGCCGATCGGGCTCGGCCGTTTCCGTGCCGCGGACGCGACCGTGGAACTGGTCCTCCCTTCGGCGTTCATGGCACGCTGGGTCGAGTCGCATTTCTCCGAACGTCTGGCATTGGCATGGCGCGCAGCGAATTGCGGCGTCCGTGCTGTCGAGATCGTCGCCGGAGAGGGCGAGTCTCGCGCCGTCTACGCCGCGCCGGTCGAAGTCCCTGCCGACGAGGCGCCCGTGGCTGCGGAAGCGGCCGGTGCTGCTCCGGCATCCAGCAGCCTGCTCGATCCGCGCTTCACCTTCGACACTTTCGTCGCCGGCGAAGCCAATGCGCTTGCCGCGAACGCGGCGCGGATGCTGGGAGAGGGCGGAGCGGTGCTCTTCAATCCGCTGTTCATCCATGGCGGCACCGGGCAGGGCAAGACCCACCTGATGCACGCGATCGGCCATGCCTTTCGCAACCATAACCCCCAGGCGAACATACTCTATATGTCCGCCGAGAAGTTCATGGTCGAATTCGTTTCGGCGATGCGCGCCAAGGATACGCTGGGTTTCAAGGCGCGGTTGCGTTCGGCCGACCTGCTCATGATCGACGATATCCAGTTCATCGCGGGCAAGGGATCGACGCAGGAGGAGTTCCTCCACACCGTCAACGAGATCATGACAAGTGGGCGCCGGCTGGTGATCGGCGCGGATCGTTCGCCGCAGGCGCTCGAGGGCGTCGAAGGCCGCATCCTGTCGCGTCTGTCGATGGGACTGGTCGCGGACATCAAGCCCGCCGATCATGCGCTTCGGCTCGCGATCCTGCAGCGCAAGGCGGCGACCGTTCAGGGCGTCACCATCCCCGAGGATGTGATCGAGATGCTGGCGCATCGGATCGCGAGCAACATCCGCGAGATGGAAGGCGCGCTCAACCGCGTCGTGGCCTATGGCCAGCTTAACGGCAGGCCGATCGATATCGAGTTCGCGCAGGAAGTGCTGGCCGACGTGCTTCAGGCCAGCCAGCGCCGCGTGACGATCGACGAGATCCAGCGCCGGGTATGCGCGCATTTCAACATCCGCCAGAACGACATGGTGTCCGCGCGTCGCGCGCGCGCCGTCGCGCGCCCGCGCCAGATCGCCATGTATCTGGCGAAGCGGATGACGCCACGTTCGCTGCCTGAGATCGGCCGCAAATTCGGCGGCCGCGACCATACGACGGTGATCTATGCAGTCCGCCAGATCGAGAAGCTGCGCGAAAGCGATATCGATATCGACAAGGATGTCCGCGCGCTGATCCGCGAACTGGAAAGCTGACAAAGCGGCCCATATCGGGCCTCGCTTTCCCGGCAACGAAAAAGGGCGTCATGCCGGATTGGCATGACGCCCTTTTTTCGGGCTGCAGCGGGAGGGGCCGATCAGCTCTTGGGTGGCGGCGGAACGGTGATGCGCATCGTCTCGCCCGAATTGCCGGGGAAGCCCGTGAACATCGCCTCGACCAGATTGGGCACGAGATAGGTCAGGTCGTCGCTGCGCGACTGCGCCTTGGCCTCTCCTTCGAACACGCGTTCGCCGGTGCGGCGCTCGATCACCATGTCGAGATCGGCGGTGAAGACCGTGTAGCTTTCGACATCGTTATAGCCATAGCCGCCGAACAGGAACGGATCATGGAAGCCGTAGATGAAGCCGCCGCGGCCCCAGCGGCGATAGGGGCCCCAGAAGAAGGGGTCGCGATTCCAGCCCGCCCCATAGCTGAAGGGTGAACTGCGGATCTTCTCGCGGCCCTTGTCGACGCCATAGTCGAGTTTCACCAGCAGGCTGGCGCTGGCTGGCGATTCCGCGCGGACATAGCCCTGATCGGCCAGCCGCGCTTCGACGAGGCGTGCATATTGAGCGAATTCCAGGCTGCCCTGCAAAGCAGGGTCGCGCGCGACGACCGCGAAGCTCTGGCCCTGCGGTGCCGGCATTTGCTGGAAACGGGTGACGTTGGACGTCAGCCCGGTGGCGCAGCCACCAAGCGCGATCAGGGCGATCGGTGCGGCGGCCAGCGCGATTTTACGGACGATAGACATGACCTTGACCCTTCGGGGTGAAACCATTCGATGTTTCAGTGACGTAGACGTTTATGTCAAACCGCATGAATAGCGATTGAACGCACCGCTGATCGATGAGGTTGCACGCTTCGTCCACCTTGGCCAGCGATTATCGTCCCCTGACCAGGCCCAGCGCATCATAGGCGGCGTCGAGCGTCGGTTGCGCCAATGTCCGCGCCTTCTGGGCGCCAAGCGCCAGATAGGAATCGAGCTGCGCCGTATCCGCGCGCAGCTCGTTATAGCGGGCGGTGATCGGGCCCAGGACCGAGACCATCAGATCGGCGAGCGCCGGCTTGAACTGGCCGAAGCCCTGGCCCGCATATTGGGCGAGCACGGCATCCGGCGTCTTGTCCGCCAGCGTTGCGTAGATGTTGACGAGATTGCGCGCTTCCGGGCGGCCTTCCAGCGCCTCCTCATTGTCGGGCAGGGGCTCCGGATCGGTCTTGGCCTTGCGGATCTTCTGGGCGATCGTGTCGGTATCGTCGGCCAGGTTGATGCGGCTCATGTCCGACGGGTCGGACTTGGACATCTTGGCGGTGCCATCGCGCAGCGACATGATCCGCGCCGCCGTCTTGGGAATATAGGCGTCGGGAATGGTGAACACCTCTCGCCCGAAATCCTGGTTGAACTTGATCGCGATGTCGCGGGTCAGTTCCAGATGCTGGCGCTGATCCTCGCCCACCGGCACGTGGGTGGACTGATACAGCAGGATGTCCGCCGCCTGGAGCACGGGATAGACATAGAGCGCGGCACTCGCGCTCTCGCGATTCTTACCCGATTTTTCCTTGAACTGGGTCATGCGGTTGAGCCAGCCGATCCGAGCGGTGCCATTGAGCAGCCAGGCGAGTTCGGGATGGGCCGGCACCTGCGCCTGGTTGAAAAGGATCGACCGGTTCGGATCGATGCCCGATGCGATCAGCGCCGCCGCCATGTCGCGCGTGTTGCGCGTCAGTTCAGCAGGATCGTTGTGGATCGAGATCGCATGAAGATCGGCGAGGAAATAAAGGCATTCGGCCTCGTCCTGCATCTTCACCCAATTCTTGATCGCGCCCAGGTAATTGCCGAGGTGGAGGTTTCCGGTGGTCTGGATTCCAGAAAGGACGCGCATCGATTGCTCTTCATGGCTGAGGCACGGGCTGCCGCCCGGCCGTTGACGGAGTGACGCTGGCGATGCCCGCGTGGAGGGCGATGTGCAAGCGTGGCGTTGCCGGCAGCGATCAAATTGCTGAAAGGCGGGGCGTCAATTCGTCGATGACCGCGCCGACCGGCACGATGCGCCAGCGCTCGCTTTCCAGCTCGGGCGGCAAGGCGTCGCTTTTCAGCAGGCGTATGTTGAGCTGCCCTTCATGGCCCATGGGCTGTTCTCCGACGACCTGTCCGCCCCACGACGTCGTTCGGGTGGTGCGGACGACTGTCCGGCGCGCCAGGATCAGGATGCTGTCATAGCCTTCCTGCCGCGCGAAGCTGGCCGCGCTCAGAAGCACCAGTTCCTCGACGGTGGCGGCGCTGGCGAGATTGTGCGTGAACCGGATGGTCCAGCAATCGGGCTCCTCCATGCGGCGGCGCGAAAAGCCATTGTCGCTCAGGAAATATCCATCCCCGGCCCGTTTGAAGCGCGGCTGCATCGCCGGGGTTTCGGGGCGGGGCAGTGAATCACGGAACGTGCCCAGATCCAGCTTGAGCTCCGAGAGGCGCAACCGGTCCATCTCGGCCAATATCCCGTTCACGACGCTCTGGCGCTCTGCCACGCCGCCGGGATCGGTGACCTTGAGTTGCATGATCAAATCGGCGAACACCGGAACCTTGCCCTTGGGCAGCTTCTCCGCTTCGGTGAAGAAACGCTCGGGCGTCCAGCTCGCGGCGTCCTTGCGAAACTGTATGAGGTTCCTCCACAGGTCCAGGGCGACGCGTCCGCTTTCTCCATATTGTTTGCGCCGATCGAAATCGATGATCTTGGATTTGGAGAGCTTCACACCCTCTGGCGGAGTCGGGGGAGGGGCCATCGCTTCCACGAGATCCTGATCCGCGTCGGCCAGCACCTTGGCCGCGGCAGCCTCCCGGCCTGCGGCGATCAACGTATAGGCATAGTTCCCCGCGATTTCCGCCCGTGCCTTGATCAATTCATATTGCAGCATGGCTTCGCCATCGATGGTCCATCCGCCACGGCTGCGTGGAAGATCGAACGACAATCCGCCGCCGATCGCCGCGGCGTCGCTCAGTCGGTTGGCCCAGACCGCATATTGGAAGATGCTGAAAAGCTTGCCGGGAGAATAGCGCGCGTCGGCCTTGAGCATGGCGAGGTGCGCGTCCAGGCCGTTGTCGATCCGAAGTCTCAGGAAATCCGCCAGTGCACGGACGGAGGACGCATAGGGCCGGGCCTTGTCGATCGCCGCGATTTCCTGTTTCGCCTCGTCCTTGCGATCGAGATTGATGAGGGCGAAGCCGCGCACGGCATGGTTGCCGATGCCGATTGTCTCGCGGCGATGACGATCTTCGCCGATCAGCGCGTCCGATAGCGACAGTGTCGCAAGCGCCGCGTCCGGAGCCGAGCTCGCGATCTGGTGAACCGCCTTGGATTGCAGCAGATGCGCCCGGCGCAAACTATAGTCGGGAAGCAGGAGAGGGTCCGCCAGGGCTTTGTCGCAGGAGTCCGCCCCGCTAGGACCGATGCCGACCTTTTCGCTGCGCCGAATGTCGCCATTCTGGCTTGCCAGCCCGAACAGGAGGCTGACTGTCGTCATGCCGTCGCTCTTCTTGTTTGGTGCCGGATATCCGTCGCAGGACGGAAAATCCTGCGGGGATGCCCAGGCCGCCGTGGCGGCCGATAGCGCGAACGCCGACAGGCTCGCACGCAGGATTTTCATTCTTTCCCCCGAAATTTCGGGAGATGCCTAGGTGTTGCCTGGAATCATGACAATGATTCGTATCAAGTAAAACATCCGAAACGGTGCGAATTTCGGCGGGGCAAGCGGCTATAGTTTTTTCCGGCGCAACAGCAGCATGATAGCGTTGCGATCGATGCCGCCGACAATGAACGCGGTGACGAAATAGACCAGGCCGCCAACACTGCAGAGCGCGCCGACACCGATCAGCCGCTGGCCGATCGATCCGGAGAACCAGTCGCCCAGCAGCGAACGGGTGCCCCAGAGCGCGGCCGCCATGACGAGGCCCGACAGCAATTGCCGGCCGATCCGGCTCCACAGCCAGCCCTCGATACGGAAATGCCCGCGCCGGCTGAGGATGACGTAGAGCATGATCGCGTTGAGCCAGGAGCAGGCGGAGATCGCGATGGCGAGGCCATAGATGCCGAAGGGGGGGATCAGCGCGAAATTGAGGACGACATTGGCGATCAGTACGATCGCCGCGGTCTTGACCGGGGTCTTGGTGTCCTTGCGCGCATAGAAACCGGGCGTGATGACCTTGACCAGCACATAGGCGGGCAGGCCCGAGGCGATCAGTGCGAGGACATTGCCGGTTACCATCGCGTCATAAGCGGTGAAACGACCGCCCTGGAAAAGCGCGGCGACGAGCGGCGGCGCGGCGACGCCGAGCGCGATCGCGGCCGGCAGGCAGAGCAGCATCGAAAGATCGACGGCCTGGCCCTGGACCTTGGCCGCCTCGGCCGGATTATCCTGACTGATGAAGCGGCTGATATGCGGCAGTATCGCGGTGCCCAGCGCGGTGCCGATCACCGACAGCGGCAACTGGTTCAGCCGGTCCGAATAATTGAGATAGCTCATCGATCCTTCGGGAAGCCGCGTGGCGAAGAAGGTGTCGATGAGCTGGCTGATCTGATAGACGCCCGCGCCGAGCGTCGCAGGGATCACGACGACGAAGAATTGCCGGACGTCGGGCGTCATTTTCGGGCGGCGCAGGCTCAGGGAGACGCCGGCCTTGCGGGCGCTGTTCCACAGCAGCAGCAATTGCAGAACGCCGCCTGCGGTGACGCCGACGGCAAGCGCGGTAGCGCTCCGTTCACCGCCGGTGGGCACCACGAGCAGCGCGATCAACATGGCGACGTTGAGCAGGGCGGGGGCGAATGCGGCGGCCGCGAACTTGGTCAGCGAATTGAGGATGCCCGAGAAGAAGGACACCAGGCTGATCAGCAACAGATAGGGAAAGGTGATCCGGCTGAGGAACACCGTCAGCGTAAACTTCTGCGGTTCGTCGGCATAGCCGGATGCGATCGCCCAGACGAACAGCGGCATCGCCACTTCGAAGATCGCCGTGAAGACGAGGAGCGCGGGGACGAAAAAGGCCAGCACCTCTTCCGAGAAGCGCTTGGCGTCTTCCATCCCGCCGGGGCCGTGGAAACGCTGGCTGAACAGCGGCACGAAACCGGCGGAGAAGGCGCCTTCGCCGAACAGCCGGCGAAAGGTATTGGGCAGGCGAAAGGCGACCAGGAAGGCGTCGGCCGCGCCGCTCGCCCCCATGATGCGCGACATCAGCATTTCGCGCGCGAAGCCGAAGACGCGGCTGACCATAGTCAGCCCGCCGATCGTGCCCATCGATTTGAGGAGGTTCATTTCATGCTCCTCCCTTGGCCCGGATCAGGCCTGACCGCCGGTTTCCACGGTGGCGAGGTCCGCCTGCGCCTGGACCTGGCTCATGTAGAGGCCGCCGAAATCGATCGGCTCCAGCATCAGCGGCGGGAAGCCGCCGTCGCGCACGGCGTCGGCAAGGACACGGCGAGCGAAGGGGAACAGGATGCGGGGGGCTTCGGCGAGCAGGAAGGGCTGAAGCTGTTCGTCGGGAATGTTGCGCAGCCCGAAGAGGCCGGCATAGGCGAGTTCGACCTGGAAGGCGACCTGGCCGTCCTCGGCCTCGGCGCGCGCGTCGATTTTCAGGACGACTTCATGGACGTCCTCGCCGACCTGATTGGCGCCGATGTTGAACTGAATGTCGATCTTGGGCTGGCCGGGCCACTGATAGACCGCCGGCGAATTGGGGTTCTCGAACGAGAAATCCTTCACATATTGCGAAATGACGCCAACCTGGGGGAGGGTGTCCTCGCCGTTCGCCAGCGGCTCGTTCTGGTTGATCGCGCCTTCTTCTTCGGCCATGTCCCGATAGTCCTCGATACCTTGAAAAGATGTCGCGCGCGCTAGCAGGCGCCGTTGCCAAGGGCAATGCCGGCTGGTGCGGAACCGCATTGTTGGACGATGATTTGAAACGTACGCGGCAAGCGCCTATGTAGAGGGGCGACGCGCGATCGGAGGTTTTGTGGTAACGGTTGTAATTCTTGCCTTGGTAACGCTTTTCCTGGCTTTCAGGCTCTATGCCGTGCTGGGCAAGCGGACCGGCCATGAGCAGCAGCCGCTGCCGCGCACCGCCGACGAGCGTATCGCGCCAGCCCGGCCGAGTACGCCTGTTCCCGATATCAGCCCCGAAGCACGTGCCGTCGGCGATCCTTCGGTTGGCCCGGCCGCGATCCGTGGCGTCCGCGCGATCGCCGGCATCGATCCCCAGTTCGATCCCGCTCGTTTCGTCGAGGGCGCGAAGGCCGCCTACCGCATGGTGCTGGAAGCCTATTGGTCGGGTGACGAGGCGACGCTCGCCGAACTCGTCGGCGATGATGTCCGCGCCGCCTTTGTCGAGGCGATCGCCGATCGCAAGGCAGCCGGCCAGGTGCTCGACAACCGGCTGGTCACCATCGAGAACGCGATGATCTCCGATGCCGAGGTGCAGGGCCAGACCGCCTATGTCACTGTCCGCTTCGACGCCGATATCGCGGCGGTGACGCGTGATCTGGAGGGCAATGTCGTTGCCGGTTCGCTGAGCGACGCGGTTCCCACTCACGATGTCTGGACGTTCAGCCGCAACCTGCGCTCGAACGACCCCAACTGGATCCTGACCGACACCGACGAGGCGTCCTGATCATGGCGCTCTGGCGGGGGGCGGCGACTTCAGTCGCCGTGTTGACGCTTGCCGCCTGTTCGGGGGCGATTGTTCCGCCATCGGCGAATGCGCCCGCGCGACCGCAGCCGGCCCGGCCATCGGTTCAGCCGGAGCAACCCGAGCGGGCGGCGCGGCCTCAACCGGCGACGCCCGTCGCCGCGGTGCCTGCCACGCCGCCGCCCGCCGACGCGGTCAACGCCCGCACCCAGGGCGTCGTTGCCGGCATACCGATCGCGAAGCTGGAAATTGGTGATGCTCAGGCACGCCGGGCGCTTGCCGCTTTCCGCATTTCCTGCCCCTCCGTACAGCGCCGCACGGACACGAGCGGATTGACGCGGGGCAGCGACTGGGCACCGGCCTGCACGGCGGCGGCGAACTGGCCGGACAGTGATGCCGCCGGCTTTTTCCGGCGTAATTTCGAAACGGCACAGATCGGTACCGGCGCGGCGCACGCGACTGGATATTTCGAGCCGGAAATTCGTGGTTCTCGCGAGAAACGGCCCGGCTATCAGGTGCCGGTCTATCGCCGTCCGCCCGATCTGATCGATGTCGATCTCGGACAGTTCAACGATGCGTTGAAGGGCAAGCGCATCCGCGGACGCGTCGATCGTAGCAATTTCGTGCCTTATTATGATCGCACCCAGATCGAGGAAGGTGCGCTTGCCGGGCGCGGGCTGGAAATCGCCTGGGCAGCCGATGCCGTCGAATTCTTCTTTCTGCAGATCCAGGGTTCCGGCCGCCTGATGCTGCCCGATGGCGGTGTGATGCGCATCGGCTATGATAACCAGAATGGCCGTGACTATACCGGCATCGGCAAGCTGCTGATCGATCGTGGCGAGATCGCGCGTGGCCAGGGATCGATGCAGGGCATCATGGCGTATCTGCGCGCCGATCCGGTCAAGGGTCAGGCGGCGATGCGCGAGAACAAGAGCTTCGTCTTCTTCCGTGAGTTGACCGGAGCAGGGCCGCTGGGCTCGCTGGGCCTGCCGGTGACGGGCCGCGCGACGGTGGCCGCCGATCCGGTCTTCGTGCCGCTCGGGGCACCGGTGTTCCTGTCGCTGGACCGGGCGGAAACTGCGGGGGTCTGGGTAGCGCAGGATACGGGCGGGGCCATCAAGGGCGCCAATCGCTTCGACACATTCTGGGGCGCCGGCGCCGATGCCCGCGCCATTGCCGGCGGCATGTCGGGCCGTGGAACGGCTTTCCTGCTGCTGCCAATCGGCACGCTGGCGCGGCTTGCGGAGGCGACGCCAGGTGGCGGGACGACGCCTCGACGCTGAGGAGCGTGCGCTATGGGCGCGCGTGATCGCAAGCGTGACGCCGATCTCCGGACGGACCGAGACCGCCGCACCGGTTGAATCGGCGGCCGCGATGGCGCCCGCACGCCGCAAGGCTGCACCCATCGAACGCAGCGCCGTCGCGGCCGTGCCGCCGCCTGCCGGAAGCGCTGTCGCCTCGTCGGCCAATACGCTCGACGGAGGTTGGGACCGACGATTGCGGCGCGGCGTGATCGATCCGGACATGACCGTCGACCTGCATGGCCATACGCTCGATTCCGCGTGGCGCATGCTCGATTCAAGCCTGGCGCGGGCGATCGCCGGGGGCACGCGGGTGATCTTGCTGGTGACAGGCAAGCCGCCGCGCGGCGACCGGCGCGGGCGCGGCGCGATCCGTGGCGCCGTGGGCGACTGGCTGGCCTCATCACGTCATGCCCGTCGTATCGCGGCGGTGCGCAATGCGCATCCGCGTCATGGCGGCACCGGCGCGCTCTACATCATCCTCAAACGCGACCGCCTAACATCGTAAAGCTGATCTTTACGGATTTGTGGGAGAAAAAATTAATCCAGATGGCTGGATTGGGGACACCTCAGTGTCGCGCAGCGTGGGAGCATGATGGAAGGGATTTCGCTCAAGAGCCGGGCCATTGCATTCGCGATGTGCGTGGGCGCGGGATCCTTCATCCTGTCGATCATCGCGGGTGGCACCGGCGCGATGAACGGGCCGAGTGGTAGCGCGGCCGCCGCGAACGCGCTGGTGGTCGCCATCGTTTGCGCCGCGATGAGCTGGGCGTCGGCCGATCGCGCGCTCGCATCCGTCGCCGCGGCGGTCGACAGCGCGATCAAGCGGCTCGCCCAGGCGGCGCACGGCGATTTCGAAACGCGGACCCCTGCCGAGGTCAGGGAATTCCTGCCCGAACTGGCCGACAGCATGGATGCGCTGTTCACCGAGACGCGCTCGACATTCGACAGCATCCACAATCTGGCGATGTACGATCCGGTGACGACGCTGGCGAACCGCACCAATTTCCGGCGCGACGTCGAACGGATCCTGGCCGAACTGCCGGCGGATGCGCGCTCGGCGCTGCTTTTCGTCGATCTCGACAACTTCAAATCGGTGAATGACTCGCTCGGCCATGCGCATGGCGATCAGTTGCTCGCGAAGGTCGCGAACCGGTTGCGCGCGGTGATCAACGCGGAGGAGCTAACGGGCAGGGGCGGGACCGGGCGGGTCGGGCGGCTCGCCGGCGACGAATTCACGATGTTCCTGCCCGACATCGCATCGACCGAGGATGGACAGCGCGTCGCGCAGCGCATCCTTTATGCGTTGGGCGAAGACATCGATCTGTCAGGGCATTCGATCCGTGTCGGCGCGTCGATCGGCCTTGCCTTCCATCCCGATCACGGCCGTTCGCTGACGACGTTGATGAAGGCGGCGGATGTCGCCATGTATCACGCCAAGGCGTGCGGGCGGGCGCAGGTGCAGACCTATACGGACTCGCTTGCCGACGCGCTCGATGTGAAGCTGCGCCTTGAGCGTGATCTGCGGCGGGCGTTGACGGAGTCGCGCTTCGAGCTGGCGTTCCAGCCCCAGGTCGAACTGGTGGGTGGCCGAACCTTGTCGGCGGAAGCGTTGCTGCGCTGGAACCACCCGGAACACGGCTTGCAATTGCCCGGCACCTTCATCGAAACCGCCGAGGAGAGCAGCCTGATCGTCGAGATCGGCGATTGGGTGATCAACGCTGTCGCCGCCACGGCCGCGCGCTGGGAGAAGCTTGGGCTCGATCAGCGGCTGGCGATCAACATCAGTCCCCGCCAGATCGAGCAGCGCGATTTCTTCATACGGTTGCGCGATCGACTGGCGCATCATGGCGCGACGCCGCGGATGCTGGAGCTCGAGATCACCGAGGGGCTCGCCATGACCTGTGGGGAGACGGTGTTCAGTGAAATGGCGGCTCTGCGCGACGAAGGCGCGTTGATCGCGATCGACGATTTCGGGACGGGCTATTCGAATTTCTCGCGCCTGCGCGATATGCCCGTCGATCAGGTGAAGCTCGATCGCAGCATGATCGCGGATGTCACCAGTTCGGAACAGGCGCGCGCGATTGTCCATGCCGTCATTGGTCTGATCCATGGGCTGGGGCATCGCGTGATCGCGGAAGGTGTGGAAACGCGCGAACAGGCGGATGTGCTGCGCGTGATCGGCTGCGACGCGGTGCAGGGCTATGCGGTCGCGATGCCGATGGCCGAGCATGAATTCCTGCGCTGGACCGATGGCGGGCGCAAGGCGCTGATCGCCTGAGGATCTGTCAGGCCGGCCCGAGCGCTCGTCTGATCACCAGCCCGAAAATGTCGGTCAGCGCCACGATATCCTGAATCGCCGCCGCTTCGTCGAGCTTGTGCATCGTCGCGTTGAGCAGGCCGAATTCGACCACGGGGCAAAGCCGCGCCAGGAAACGCGCGTCCGATGTTCCACCTGTGGTCGACAGTTCGGGCACCAGTCCCGTCACGTCGCGGATGGCGCCGGAAACGAGATCGGACAACGCGCCGGGCTTCGTCAGGAAGGCTTCGCCGGAAATCCGCGCGGTGAGTGTCGCACGTGGCGATTCCTCCTCGCAGATGGCGCGGATGCGTTCGGTCAGCGCTTCGCCGGTGTGAAGCGCATTGAAGCGGATGCTCAGTCGCGCGGTCGCCTTCGCCGGGATCACGTTGGTCGCGGGATTGCCCACCTCGATGTCGGTGATCTCGATATTGGAGGGCTGGAACCATTCGGTGCCCTGGTCGAGTTCGATCGCCTCGATACGTGAAAGGATGCGGACGAGCGGCGGGATCGGATTATCGGCCAGATGCGGATAGGCGACATGGCCCTGCGTACCGGCGACATCGATCCACATATTGACCGATCCGCGCCGGCCGATCTTGATCATGTCGCCAAGTCGCGAAACCGATGTCGGCTCGCCGACCAGGCACAGGTCTGGGTGATGACCATTGGCCGTCATCCACTTGATCAGCTCGACAGTGCCGTAGACGGCATAGCCTTCCTCGTCGCCGGTGATGATCAGGCTCAGCGTGCCGGGATGATTGGCATGGCGCGCGGCGGCGGCGACAAAGGCGGCGATCGATCCCTTCATGTCGACCGCGCCACGCCCGTAAAGCAGGTCGCCCCGAATCTCGGGCGTGAAGGGATCATTGGTCCAGCCATCGCCCGGCGGCACGACGTCCAGATGCCCCGCATAGGCGAGATGCGGTCCGCCGCTGCCGCGCACGGCGAAGAGGTTTTCGACCGGCCCGTCGGGCGCTTCACCCGCGACGAAGCGGTGGACGGAGAAGCCTGTGGCGACCAGCGCCTCTTCCAGCACATCGAAGACCACGCCGGTGGCGGGCGTGACGCTGGGGCAGGCGATCAGGCGGGTGGCGAGATCGACGGGATCGATGGACGGAATCATGCCCGGCGCCTACCGATAGTCATGCGCTTTGCATAGCGGGAGGAATGATGCCGAAGCTCGATCTGGACGCGATTCCGCAAACCAACGCCACCGGCTATCCCGCCGAGTATGCCGATGTGGTGAAGGATCGCTGGTATCGCCGCCTCGCCCCGGCGATCGGCATCGCCGATTTCGGCGCCAGCCATGTCGTGCTGAATCCGGGAGCCTGGTCGTCGCAACGGCATTGGCATGAGGGCGAGGACGAACTGGTGGTGATGATCGCTGGCGAGGCGGTGCTGGTCGACGACAATGGCCGTCATACGATGCGGGCCGGCGATATCGCGGCCTTTCCCAAGAATGACGGCAACGGCCATGTGTTGATCAACGAAAGTGCCGCCGACTGCGTTTATGTCGCGATCGGTCGGCCCGCCGCGACCGATTGCCATTATCCCGATATCGACATGCATCTGTTCGCGTCACTCGGCGAACAACGACGAAAGGACGGCCGCCAGTTCTGACAAGGGGGCGGGAGTTCGAGACGTCACTCTGCCGGCGGAAGGACCGGCACGAACAATCCGCGTTTGCCGATGCCGAGCGCGACATTGGTGGTGAAGCGGCGGACATTGGAATTGTCAGCGATCATCCGTGACATCAGCGCATCGTAGGAATCGACGTCGGGCGCGGTGATGATCAACACGAAATCGGCGCTGCCGGTCACATAATAGACTTGCTGCACCTGATCTTCGTCGGCGAACCAGCGGCGCAGTTGCGCCAGCAGTTCAGGTCGCTCACGCTCGATCTCAAGCGCGACGATGAAGAAGGTCGGCTTGCCGATCGTGGCGGGATCGACGATCGCGACCGTGGCCGCGATCGCGCCTTCCGCCTTGAGCCGGCGCAGCCGCCGCAAGGTCGCGGAGGCGGAAAGGCCGACGCGTTCACCGATCGCGTCCGCGGTGAGTTCGCCGTCGCGCTGGACGATGTCGAGGATCCTGCGATCGAAACTGTCGAGGGTGCTGCGCATGATGGCGGCACTTTAACATCCGAATTTGCCGATTTCAGGCGTTTATTGGCCATGATTCGCCGAAAGATGGCAATATCGGACGACTATCCTTCGGCCATGACCTATCCAACTGCATCCGGCATCCTTGCCGCCGTTGACCGGATCGATCCGGTCTTTCTCGATACGCCGCTCCGACGGTCCGACACGCTCGACAGATTGTTCGGTGCGGCAATCACCTTCAAGGACGAGACCGCAAATCCGATCCGTTCGTTCAAGGGACGCGGGGCAGGCGCTTTCCTGGCCGGCATGGATGCTCCACCGCCGCTGATCTGCGCGTCCGCCGGTAATTTCGGCCAGGGCCTGGCCTGGGCCGCGCGAGGCGGAGGGCTTCCGCTCATCGTCGTCGCGTCGCGCGGCATCGTCGTCGCCAAGCGTGAGGCGATGGAGCGGCTGGGTGCCGACGTACGCCTGCTGGGGCGCGATTTCGACGATGCGAAGCGGATTGCCCGGGTAATGGCTGATGAGGAAGGGCGGCTGTTCGTCGAGGACGGTGCCGAAATCGTGATCGCCGAAGGCGCCGGTACCCTGGCGCTGGAAATGACCGAACGGGCCGGGCCCTTCGATGCGATGCTGGTGCCGCTCGGCAATGGCGCGCTGGCTTCGGGCGTGGGCACATGGATGAAACACGCTTCGCCACGTACCGAGGTGGTTCTGGTGGCGGCCGAGCGGGCGCCGGCCATGGCGGAGTCGGTGCGCACGGGACGTATCGTTGAAACGCCGGAAGCACCCACCATCGCCGACGGCATCGCGGTGCGCGTTCCCGTTCCCTATGCGGTCGAATCGGTGCGCCGGATCGCAGACGACGTCGTGCTTGCGAGCGAGAATGCGATCCGTAAGGCGATGGCGCTCGTCAGGGACCATCTCGGGCTGGTTGTCGAACCCGCGGGCGTTGCAGGGCTTGCCGCGATGGTCGCCGATCCCGAACGGTGGCGCGGGCGCAGCGTCGCGATTCCGCTGTGCGGCGGCAATGTCGATCCGCCGTCACATGAAATATCAGGCCCCGTCACGGAGGATACACAGTCATGATCGACCACCTTGAGCTCAGGACGCGCGATCTGGCCGCCAGCGTTCGTTTCTATTCCGATCTGCTCGCGCCGCTGGGTTATGCGCTGAAGGTGGACGGGGTCGCCAAGGGCTTTGGCGACGGGCGCTCGCTCGACCTGTTCCTGGTGGAAGGCGATCCGGCGTCCGATGCGCATTTCGCCTTCGCCGCGCCCGATCGAGCCACCGTCGACGCCATTTATGCGGCGGGCGGCAATGCCGGCCATCGACTGGACCGGGCACCCGCGCTCGCGCCGCATATCCACCCTGACTATTACGCCGGCTATCTGCGTGATCCTGATGGCCGGCTGGTCGAATTCGTCAGCCACGCCGCCGAGTAGGCGGATCAGACACCCTGCGGGCGCTCGAACTTCTCGATCACCCAGTCCTCCTCCTGCGCGCCGGCGATCCAGTCCTGCATGAAGGGATGGGTGATCACCGCGCGCATATAGGGCTCGGCGAAGCGTGCTACGGGAAGCTGATAGGTGATGAAGCGGGTGATCACGGGCGCGAACATGATGTCCGCCGCGCCGAAATCGCCGAACAGGAAATCACCTTCTCCCCCGAAGCGAGCGCGAGCCTCTGCCCAGAGCTGCATGATGCGGACGATATCCTGCTTGACGGCGTCCGATGGTTCGCGGGCTTCGTAGATCTGGCGGATATTCATGCTGTGCTCGCGGCGAAGCGCGGCGAAGCTCGAATGCATCTCGGCCGCCATCGATCGCGCCATGGCGCGCGCGGCGGCGTCTTCGGGCCAGAAACGCTCGCGTCCCGCCTTCTCCGCGAGGTACTCGATGATCGCCAGGCTGTCCCACACCACGGCGTCGTCGTCCCACAGGATCGGCACCTTGCCCGATGACGGCGCGAACTCGTCGCCCTCGCGGCGCTGATCCCAGTCCTGATCGTAGAGCGGAACGACATTCTCTTCGAACGGCAGGCCCGACTGACGCACCGCCAGCCAGCCGCGCAGCGACCAGGAGGAATAGGCCTTGTTGCCGATGAAGAGCTTGAGCATCCATGTCCTCCGCTTCTGCCCGCCGCTGAATCACGCGACGGAGGACCGATAGAGCATCGCGTGGAAAAGTGGGAACTGGTTTTCCGTATCGGCGATGCCCTCGACAGCAGACATCGCAGAAAAAAGGTCGGCACCCAAAGGCGCCGGCCCCTTTTGTTAATAGCTCTGTGAAGCTCAGGCCGGCGCGGGCAGCAGGCCCTTGCCGCCGGCGATGCGCATCATCGCCTTTTGCAGCTTCTCGAAGGCGCGCACCTCGATCTGGCGGACGCGTTCGCGCGACACGCCATAGACCTGGCTCAACTCCTCGAGCGTCTTGGGATCCTCGGCCAGACGGCGTTCGGACAGGATGTGCTTCTCGCGATCATTGAGATCGGTCATCGCTTCCACCAGCATGGTGTGGCGAACGTCGCGTTCCTCGGCATCGGCGATGCGCTCGTCCTGCAGCGGACCTTCGTCCTGCAGCCAATCCTGCCACTGGCCGTCGCCATCCTCACGCATCGAGACATTGAGCGACGTATCGCCGCCCATCGCCATGCGCCTGTTCATGCTGGTGACGTCATCCTCGCTCACGCCGAGATCGGTTGCGATCTTGGTGACGTCCTCTGGGCGCAGATCGCCATCCTCGAACGCGTCGAGCTTGTTCTTCATCCTGCGCAGATTGAAGAACAGCTTCTTCTGCGAGGCGGTGGTGCCCATCTTCACCAGGCTCCACGAGCGCAGGATGAACTCCTGGATCGAGGCGCGGATCCACCACATCGCATAGGTGGCGAGGCGGAAGCCGCGATCGGGCTCGAATTTCTTCACGCCCTGCATCAGGCCGATATTGCCCTCGGAAATCAGTTCCGAGACGGGCAGGCCGTAGCCGCGATAGCCCATGGCGATCTTGGCCACGAGTCGCAGGTGCGACGTGACGAGTTGTGCCGCCGCTGCCGGATCCTGATGCTCCTGATAGCGCTTGGCGAGCATATATTCCTGCTCGGGCGCCAGGATCGGAAACCTCTTGATCTCAGTCAGATAGCGATTGAGGCTCTGTTCACCACCCAGAGCAGGGATCGTCGCGGGGACGTTGGTGTTGCCGGCCATGGTCTTCATTCACTCCCTTCGACCGCCCTATAGAGGCACGGTCTTTCTTGAAACTTCTATACCACCAATGAGCTGAACAGTTCCTGCATATCCGCAGGCATTTTGCTATCGAACGCTAAAGTCGCGCTTGTGATCGGATGACGGAAGCCGAGGTGCGCGGCGTGCAGCGCCTGGCGATGGAAATCCAGTCGCTTCAACAACAGGCGCTGCGCCTCTTTCGGGCGCCCATAGACCGGGTCTCCCAACAGGGCATGGCCGATCGATGCCATATGGACGCGAACCTGGTGGGTCCGCCCGGTTTCCAGCCGGCATTCGACCAGCGCCGCATCGCGCAGCGGCTCGATCGTCCGATAATGCGTCACCGCGCGCTTGCCGCCCGCGACGATCGCGATCTTCTTGCGGTTGGCGGACGAACGCGCCAGCGGCGCGTCCACGGTGCCGGCCGGCGGCGCGGGGTGGCCGCCCACGATCGCGCGGTAGCGCCGATCGATCGAGTGCGCGGCGAACTGCTTGGCGAGTCCTTCGTGCGCCCGGTCCGTCTTCGCGGCGACCATCAGGCCCGACGTGTCCTTGTCGATCCGATGGACGATCCCCGGTCGCGCGACGCCGCCGATTCCCGACAGGCTGCCGCCGCAATGATGGAGCAGCGCGTTGACCAAGGTGCCGTCCGCATTGCCGGCCGCCGGATGGACGACGAGGCCCGCCGGCTTGTCGATCACGATCAGATGTTCGTCCTCGAACGCTATTTCCAGCGGAATGTCCTGCGCCTCGTTATGCGCCGGCTCGGGTAGTGGAATCTCGATCGCGAACGCCATGCCCGCCATGGCCTTCGCCGAAGGATCGCGCACCGGGTTTCCGGCGGCGTTGGAGACCTTGCCGCCAGCGATCAGCGCCTTGATCCGTTCGCGCGAAAGCGTGGGTACCGCGTCGGCAAGCGCGCGGTCCAGACGCCATCCGTCCGCGCTTTCCGCGATCCGTGCATCGACAGTGGAAACCCCCCGGTCCATCGCCTACGGAGATGGTGATGACGATGCGAATTTCAAGGGGCTTGCTCGAACGGTTGCATGGCGAGGCTGCTGCCGCGCCCGGCCATGAAATCTGCGGGCTGTTGCTGGGAAATGACGCCGAAATCCTGGATGCGGTGGCCACCCGGAACGTGTCTCCACGGCCCGAGGACAGCTTCGAGATCGACCCTCAGGCATTGTTCGCCGCAGTGCGCGCCGAGCGATCGGGCGGGCCGGCCTGGATCGGTCATTATCACAGCCACCCGCGCGGGCGGGCTGAGCCTTCGGCGCGTGATCGTGAGGCGGCGGCCGGAACTCCGGTGAAACTCTGGTTGATTCTGGCGGGCGGCAGCGCCGAATTGTGGCGCTTGGGCGACGATGCGGAGGGGCGACAGATTTGCCAACGGATCGCGCTGGTTGCATGAGGCGGCTGCCTTCGCCAGAAGGGCCGCCAATCGAATGAAGGGATCGGGATGTCGATCAACACCGTGGATTTCGCCAGCCTGCTTTGCTCGCGGCTTTGCCACGACCTGCTGAGTCCGGTCGGTGCGCTCAACAACGGGCTGGAATTGCTGGCGGACGAGCATGATCCGGAAATGCGGGCGCGTTGCCTGGAGCTGCTCAGCGAAAGCGCACGCACATCTGCAAACAAGCTGAAATTCTTCCGCCTGGCGTTCGGCGCGGCGGGTGGTTTCGGCGAGGAAGTGGATTCGCGGGAAGCCAAGGCGGCGATCGAGGGGCTTTTTGGCGTCGATGGCCGGATCGAACTCGGCTGGATGGTCGGTGAGGCCGCGCTTAGCAAGACGGCGATCAAGGTGCTGCTCAATCTGGCGCTGATGGGCGGCGATGCGCTGGTGCGTGGCGGCCGGCTGGACGTTGGCGCTGAGCGTAACGGCGTGAAGACCGAGATCGTCGTTCGTGCCGAGGGGCCGCGTCTGGTGCTCGACGCCGAACTGCGCAAGGCGCTGCTGGGCGAGGTCGCACCCGATGCGCTGACGCCGCGCGCCGCCGCGGCCTGGCTGGTTCACCAGATCGTGTCCGAAACCGGCGGCGTGATCCAGGTCTCGGAGCCCGACGATCCGGCGCTGTTGTTCGGCGCGGTGATCGGCGCCGATCCTGGCAAGGCCTGGCCGATCCCTCAGCCCGCCGCCAGCCTTGGCGAATAAGATCGGGGCGCAGCCATAACGGCTTCTTAACCACGCCTCCGCCATGACGGCTTTCCAAGCTGCTGGCGGACCCAATGGACGATATCCTCGCCGAATTCATCGCCGAGACTCGCGAGACGCTTGAGGCGCTTTCGGGCGAGCTGGTCGCGTGGGAGAATGATCCCGCCGACCGCGAACGGCTCGATGCGATGTTCCGCTTCGTCCACACTGTGAAGGGGAGCTGCGGCTTCCTCAATCTCGATCGTCTGGAACGGCTGAGCCATGCGGCGGAAGATGCGCTGGCGCAGGTTCGTGACGGCGCCCGCCCGGCCGACCGGGCCTTGGTGAGCGCCGTGCTGGCGATCGTCGATCGTATCGCGGAACTCGCGGAGGCGCTGGATACCGGCGAGGCGGTCCACGGCAGTGATGATCATCTGATCGCGGCCGTGCGCGTCGATGGCGGCGCGATCGATCCGCCGGCCGAAACCCAATCGCATGCGCAGCGCGGCGCGGCGCGCAGCATCCGCATTTCGCTCGATCTGCTCGACCGGATGATGGCGGGGGTGTCCGATCTTGTGCTCGCGCGAAACGATCTTTCGCGGCGCTTGCAGGACGCCGATCTCGGCATCGCGGTGGAGGGCGCCTTCGAGCGTCTTTCGCTGTGCGTGGCCGATATGCGCGACACGATCACCCGCACGCGCATGCAGCGGATCGAGAAGCTGTTCGCTTCGATCCCGCGCCTCGTCCGTGACCTTTCGGCCGAGCTTGGCAAACCGGTCGATCTCGGCATCGAAGGCGGCGATGTCGAACTTGATCGCGAGATGATCGAGCTGATCCGTGATCCCCTGACCCACATCATCCGCAACGCGCTCGATCACGGTATCGAAGGCCCGGAGGAGCGCGCGCGCATGGGCAAGTCGGCGCAGGGGCGGCTGCGCGTGACCGCGCGCCAGTCGGGCAATCAGATCATCATCGAGGTTTCCGACGACGGGCGCGGCATTGATTCGGAGCGATTGGTGGCTCGCGCCGTGGCGGACGGCATTATTCCTGCCGATCGCGCGGAGCGCTTGTCACAAGAGGCGCGGCTGGCCCTGGTCTTCGAACCCGGCCTGTCGACCGCGAGCGCCGTCACCGCGCTTTCAGGACGCGGCGTCGGCATGGATGTGGTGCGCGCCAATATCGAGCGGATCGGCGGCGTCGTCGATATCGCGAGCGTGATGGGCCGGGGGGTGATGCTCAGCCTGCGCATGCCCTTGACGCTTTCGATCATTCCGGCACTTGTCATCGGGGCGGGCAGTCATCAGTTCGCGATCCCACGCGCCGCCATTCGCGAAATCGTGCGTGAGAACAACGCCGCGCTCGCGATCGAGACCCTCGCCGGCACCGTGATCGCCCGGCTGCGTGAGGAGCGTATTCCGGTCGTATCGCTCGAAGCGATGCTCGGCGTGGAGCCTCTGCCGCAATCGATGCCGCGATCCTTCGTCATCCTCAATCCGGCCGGCGGGGCGCTCTACGCGCTCAGTGTCGCCGAACTGCATGACCACCAGGAACTCGTGATCCGCCCTGCTTGCCCGACGATTATGGCGGCTGGCGCCTATGCTGGCATGACATTGCCCGACACCGGGCTGCCCATGCTGCTGCTCGATCCCGCCGGCATCGCCGATATGGCAGGTATCGCCGCGACGGCCGGCGTTGACGAGGTGGCTGCACCGATGGTGACGGAGGATGACGGGGTTTCGACGCTGCTCTTCCGGGATCTGGACGGTGTCGAACGCGGTGTGCGCCTGAGCGTGATCGAACGGATCGAGGAGGTGGCGGGCGATCAGATCCGTTTCGGGGCGGGGCGCTTGCGCATGGCGGTGGAGGGACGGATCATTCCGATGGTCGGGTTCGACAATCTGACGGATCGGGCGACGGTGAATGTGCTGAGGCTCAACGACGGCAATGTCGAACTTGCTTATGCGATCGAGGAAGTGATCGATATCGTCAGTCTCTCGAATACGGTGGTACAGGCGCGCAATCAGGGCATCGTGGCGGGGGTGGCGTTGTTCGAAGGGCGCCAGATCGAGCTGCTGGATCCGCACTGGCTGTTCGCCGACGCGGTCGGATCGGTTCCCCTCGGTGTGGAGCGACCGCTCTGCCTGCTCGGTGACCGCGACGACATCTGGACGCGCGAGGTGCTGCGTCCACTGGTCGAGGCAGCAGGCTATCGGGTTGCGTTTGATGGAGAGGCGTCGCCCGATGACGCGCATATCGTGATCGCTGGTGAAGATGATACAGCCGGAGCAACCGTGCCGGAAGGACGATTGCTGCGGCTGCGCAGCGATATCGCCGCGCGCGCCTCCGATCCGTTCAGTGTTTATCGCTACGATCGTGCCGGGTTGATGACCGCCCTTCAGGCCGGTCGCGCGCGGCGGGAGGGGTGAGCCGGTGCGGACGCTGTATCTGATCGCCGAACTCGCCGGACAACGCATCGCGCTTGACGCGGCGCATATCGATTCTGTCGTCCATGTCTCGCACGTGACGCCGGTTCCGCTGGCGCCCCGCCATCTTCTGGGGCTTGCGGCACTACGCAGCCGGGTCATCACCGTGATCGATTGTCGCGCCGCGCTCTCGCTCGATCCAGTTGCGGCGGCGGCGGTGCGAACCGCCGTGGTGATCGATGTCGAAGGGCATCAATATGGGCTGGTCGTCGATCGGGTGGAGGATGTGCGAGAGATCGTGGCGGTTCCATCACCCGTCCGCGCCCGACTGGGTTCGGGCTGGAACCGCGCGGCGCAGGGCATGATGGACGACGGGGATTCGTCGCTGCTCCTGCTCGATCCGGTACGGTTGATCGCTGGCGCGCCACAGGCGGAGGCCGCTTAACCCCATGCTTACGCTTTGCATTTATCGCTTTTCAGGGGCCGCGTTCGATCGAACGCGAAGAGGTGGTTAGCATGTCCAGAAAGTGCCTGGTCGTCGATGATTCCAAGGTGATCCGCAAAGTGGCGCGTCACATACTGGAAACGCTCGATTTTTCGGTGGATGAGGCCGTTGATGGCAGCGACGCGCTCAACCAGTGCATGGCGGCGCCGCCTGACGTGATCCTGCTCGACTGGAACATGCCGGTGATGAGCGGCATGGAATTCCTTCGCGCACTTCGCGCAACCCATCTCACCGTGCGGCCCAAGGTCGTGTTCTGCACGACCGAGAACGGCATGGGGCACATCCGCGCGGCGATCGACGCCGGCGCCGACGAATATGTGATGAAGCCCTTCGATCGCGAGACGCTGGAGACCAAGCTGCAGTTGGTCGGGTTCGCCTGATCGGGCCGGCGATGGCGGGTCGGACTCTCCACGCGCAAGCGATATCGGCAAACGCCTCCGCGCTTCGGCCAATCCGGCTGATGATCGTGGACGATTCGGCGGTGGCGCGCGCGGTATTGTCGCGGATGATTTCCCAGGATCCGGCGTTCGAGATCGTCGATGCCGTCGCGAGCGCCGCCGAAGCGATCTCGCGGCTCCGCCAACTGGTCGATCCGCTTGACGTGATCCTGCTCGATATCGAAATGCCTGGGCGCAGCGGCATTTCCGCTTTGCCGGAACTGATCGCCGGTTCTGGTGGCGCGCGTGTGCTGATCGTTTCGGCACTGGCCGACGATGGCGCCGCCGCGACCGTTCAGGCCCTGACATTGGGCGCGGCGGATACGCTGCCAAAGCCGGGTACCGGCAGTTTCGGCGGCCAGTTCTCAGAGGTGTTGCGAGAGAGGCTGTTGCGCCTGGCGTGCCGTGATGCGGGTTCGGTGCAGACCGGTCCGCCCGTGGCTCCGCCCCGTGCCGCCGCCCCCGCATTCCGTTTTCGCGCCGAGCACGCGCTACTCGCCTGCATCGCCATCGGCGCGTCCACTGGCGGGCTTCATGCCATCGCCGCTCTTTTGCGTGCCCTGCCGCCCGCGTTCAACGTCCCAATCCTGATAACGCAGCACTTGCCCTCCGCATTCATGCCTTTCTTCGCCGATCAGATGCAGAGCCTGTCGGGACGAAAGGCGCTGGTGGCGCGAGAAGGCATGCCCGTTTTGCCTGGGCGATTGCATATCGCGCCGGGCCACGCGCATCTGTGCGTTGAGGAACATCACGGGCGCGTGACGGTGCGCCTGCTTCAGCATCGGACGGAGACGGGATGTCTGCCGTCGGTTGATCCGATGTTCTCGTCCGTCGTGCCGGTCTATGGGGCTGGGGCGGTCGGGGTGGTGCTGAGCGGCATGGGACGGGACGGGACCATCGGGGCGCGGGATCTGGCAAAGGCTGGAGCCGATGTCTTCGCCCAGAATGTCGAAAGCTCGGTGATCTGGGGAATGCCGGGCAGCGTCGCCAAGAGCGGGTTGGCAAGCGCGGTGCTGACGCCGGAGGAGATCGCGCATTGCCTGCAGAAGCGCTGGGAAAGCGCATGACCGCGGCGAGCGCGAATGCCATCCGCGTGCTGGCCGGCCTGCTTCAGGTCCGTACCGGGCAGCAGCTTGCGATCAGCCGGATCTGGCGTATCGAGACGTCGCTGAAACCGTTGTTGCGAGAACGCGGTTTCGATACGATCGACGCGCTCGCCGCCGCGGTGGTGCTCGATCGTGAAAGCGAGCTTGCGGGCGCGGTGGTCGATGCGCTGCTCAACAACGAAACCTATTTCTTCCGCGATCATGCGGTGTTCCGGTTGCTCGATGGGCCCGCGCTCGACATGATCCGGGCGGCGCGCGAACCGCGCCGGCGGTTGCGGATCTGGTCCGCCGGCTGCTCGACCGGCCAGGAAGCCTATTCGCTGGCGATCATGCTTGCCGACGAGGGTGAGCGCTGGGCGGGATGGACGATCGATATCCTCGGCACCGATGTCTCGGGCGACGCGATCGAGCGAGCGCGGCTCGGCCGCTTCTCGCAATTCGAGATCCAGCGCGGATTGCCGGTTCGCGTGATGTTGCGCTGGTTCGATCAGGTGGGCGAGAGCTGGATCGCGAAACGACAGCTCCGGCGCATGATCCGTTTCGAACGCCATAACGTCCTCGATCGGCCACCGCAGCCGGCGCATTTCGATCTGATCCTGTGCCGCAATGTCCTGCTCTATTTTCCGGCGGAGGCGCGCGCGGACGCGTTCGATCGCCTCTCGACCGCTATCGCACCAGACGGCGTGCTGATGCTCGGCGCGGGCGAAACGGTGCTGGGCCAGACGGGCAAGTTCACGTCGGAGCGGACGTTGCGGGGGCTTTATCGGCCAAGCTCGCATCGCCCGCATCAATCGCACCGCGCCGCCTGATTGATTCGGATATCGCCAGATATCGCGCGCGAGGCGCTTCCACCGCGCGCCATCAGCCTTTATGGCCCCAGGAGTGACTGCCCCGGCCCCGATCCGCTTCGGCACCCGCGACCTGCTTGTCGCGGCGATGATGAACGTCCTGTGGGGACTCAACATCATCGCCGTGAAGATGGGCGTGGAAGCGACCGGGCCGCTCACCGCCGCTGCGCTCCGCCAGGCGATCGTCTTCATGGTATGCGCGTCCGCGCTCCGCATCGTGCCCGGACGGATGCGGGAACTGATCGGGCTCGGCCTGTTGTCGGGCGGCATTTTCTACATGTTCGTCAACGCGTCGCTGTTCGTGGCCGACAATGTCAGCGCACTGGCGATCGCGGGGCAGGTGGGGGTGCCTTTCTCGATGATACTCGCCGTGGTGTTCCTGGGCGAACGTATCCATTTCATCCGCATGGCCGGCATGGGCCTCGCCTTTCTCGGGGTCGCGCTGCTTGTGTTCGATCCCGCCGCGGGACGCGAAATCCCCGGCATGCTCCTGACGGCGGCGGGCAGCTTCATCTGGGCCGTCTCCTCGCTGATCCAGCGGCGGCTGCGGGGCGTGCCCGTGCTCACCATCTATGCCTGGATGGGGCTGGTCGGGACGATCGTGCTCATGCCGGTCGCGGTCGTCTTCGAGCCCGGGGTGGTCCGCTCGCTGCCCGATCTGCCACTCGGCGATTTCGGTTGGATCGCCTTTTCCGCGATCGGATCGACGATCGGCGGGCATGGGGCGATGTCGTGGCTCCTTCAGCGCCATGCTGTCAGCGCCGTCGTTCCGCTGACGCTGGCGGCGCCGGTGATCTCGGTGGTGGTGGCGTCGCTTTTCTTTGCCACGCCGCTGACGCCGCTTATGATCGCCGGTGGCGTGGTTGCGCTTGTGGGCGTGGCGATCGTCACCATCCGCACCGCGCGCGTGAATGAAGGGGAGGGCAAATCAGCTTGATCGACAGGTCGTCCCCGGATCTCCCATCGCCCAATTTCGACGAACGCGCCGCACCGGTTTCGATGATCGTGCTGCATTATACCGGCATGGCCGATGCGGATGCCGCGCTCGCGCGGCTGACCGATCCGCAAGCGAAGGTGTCCGCCCATTATCTGGTCGACGAGGATGGCCGGCTGGTCAATCTGGTTCCCGAGGACAAGCGCGCCTGGCATGCCGGGCGCTCGCACTGGCGCGGCATCACCGACATCAACAGTGCCAGTATCGGCATCGAGATCGTCAATCCCGGGCATGACCACGGCTATCGCCCGTTTCCCGATGCGCAGATCGAAGCGCTGATCCCGCTCGTCGCCGATATCAAGGATCGCCATGCGATCACGCGCGGCAATATCGTCGGCCATTCGGACATCGCACCCACGCGCAAGCGCGATCCGGGCGAACTTTTCCCCTGGGGGAGGCTGGCGCGGCTGCGCCTCGCATTGCCAAGACCGACCCGCAACCTGCTCGATCCTGAATGGTCTGATGCCGGTTTCCTCTTGGCGCTCGAGCGCTTCGGATATGAGGTGGCCGATCCGCTGGCCGCTGTCGTCGCTTTTCAACGCCGCTTCAGGCCCGAGTTGATTGATGGCGAGATCGATGGCGAGTGCAGGGCGATCCTGCTCGCGCTTTTGCTGCCGCGGCCGCAGGGAGATGACTGAGCGCGTCATCAAGTCAATTTCGATAAGAGCTCGGTTCACGCTCTGGGTGGAAGCATGAAATGCTTTCACCCCGAACGATCCCGCTCTATAGCGCCCCGGCCAGAGGGCCGGGCGACCGCGGCTTCGTCGTAAGACGGGGGCGAGGAAAGTCCGGGCTCCACGGAATGACGGTGCCGGGTAACGCCCGGCGGGGGCAACCCCAGGGACAGTGCCACAGAGAGCAGACCGCCCAGCGCCTCGGCGCTGGGTAAGGGTGAAAGGGTGCGGTAAGAGCGCACCGCGCGGCCGGTAACGGAAGCGGCATGGTAAACCCCACCGGGAGCAAGACCGAATAGGGACGGCGCATGGCCTCATTCCGGCCGGTCGTCCGGGTTGGTTGCTTGACCCCCGATGCGAATCGGGGGCTAGAGGAATGGTCGCCCAGTCCCGCTTTGTCGGGATGGACAGAACCCGGCTTACAGGCCCTCTGGCATTTTCATCGCTTTTCGGTCCGAAATGGTGCGGGTCGCGGTTGCAATCGGCACGGGGTGATCGCAGCCTGGACGGGCAGGGGGAGTATGTCATGCGTTCGATGAAGATGGCGGCGTTGCTGATGGCGGCGATCGCGCCAAGTGGCGGGCTGGCACAGCAGCCGAGCGTGCAGCAGCAATTCGAGACGGCCTCGGATCTGCTCAAGGCCGCGAAGTGGGCCGAAGCGCTGGCGGCGTTCGAAGCGCTGGAGGCTCGCCTCGCCAACAATGCGCGCAGCCTGGCGGTCGTTCGCGTACGAAAGGGCGATGCGTTGCACCGCCTGGGCCGCAATGCGGAGGCGGTCGCGTCTGTGAAGGCGGGGTTGGCCGATCTGCCGGCGACGGATCAGAGCTTGAGGGAGGACCGGTATCTCGGGATCATGTTCCTCGGCAATGTCGATGCCGCCGCGCTTGATTATGCCAGCGCGGTTTCTCGCTATGCGAGTGCTGAGGCGATCGCGAAGGGGCCGCACGAACAGATACGCGCTGCTTATTCCAAGCTGCGGGTGAATGTCTTCATCGATCCGGAGGGCGCGCTGCGCGACGCGGATCGGATCGCGCCGATGCTGGAGGCACCCGAATTCGACGGCCCGACGCGCGCGCGCTTCTGGGTGACGCGCGGACGGATCCTCCTCAATCTCGGGCGCCATGCGGAGGCCAAGGCGGTGTTTGGCAAGGCTGTCGCCGCGCTTGGGGGCCTGTCGCGCAAGGTCGATGTCGATGACATTGTCGCGCGGTCCGACTATGCGATTGCCGCCATGCTTTCCGGCGATGAGGAGGGCGCGCGCAAATATCTCGCCTATACGGGTGCGGGGCGATTCCCTGATCGCGATTTCATGACCGGTGCGGAGATGATGGCGCCGCCATGTGGCGGACCGGACGGGTTGCAGCCCGATGATGTCGCCGTCGTCGAATTTTCGATCGGCGATGACGGCGCGGTGACCTCGGCCCAGCCGATCTATGCGTCGCGCCGCGGAGAGGTCGCGCTGGAGTTTGCGCGCGTCGCCGCAGGCTGGTCCTGGTCCCGCGACGAGTTGAAGAATATTCCCGCCTTTTTCCGCGCCCTCACGCGTGTCGAAATCCGGTGCTCGACCAGTTCGGCGCGGCCGTCGGTGGTGTCGCTGCTGATGCCCGCGCTCGACGGCTGGCTGGCGCAGCGCGGGGTGAAGGGGGTTGAACTTGGCGAAAGTTCGGCGGTGCGCCGGCTCGCGCCGCTCGAGCAGGAACTGGCGAAACGCGAAAAGGCCGGGGGTGTAGGGTCGCTCGAACTTGTTCCGGTCCTGACCCAGCTTGCCGGTTTGCCAGTGCTGCCGAGCGATCGGGCGCTGGCCTATGCGGAACGTGCACTCGCGATTGTCGAGGAAGAAAAGGCGCCGGCGGAAGCACGGCTGGCATTGGCCCAGTTCGTCTGGCGTGCCCGTGGATCGGGCGCGCGCGACAGCCGGACCTATCCGGCCGCGCTCCAGGCGGCCCTGACCGATCCGGGCTTCTCCGCCAGCCCGCATGCCCGGTCGGCGCTTCGGCTGATGCTCGTCGATGGTTGGGGAAAGCGCCGCAATGCCGAATCGGCAATTCTTCTCCGTGAAGTCGCGGACGATGCAGGGCTCGCGCCGAATGATCCTTTTCGGGTTGGTGCACTGATCCGCCTGGCGTCACAGGAGCAGCGCGCCGGCAATATCGAGGTTGCACGCGCGGCCTTTGAAAAGACCGGGTTGGCGGCCGAGCAATGTGCATTGGCAGACGCACCGCCGGCGCTCAGATATAGCGGGGCATCGTCGAGCGATTTCCCCGATGAGGCGATGCGTTGGGGATTCAGCGGCTGGGCCATCGTCCAATATGATGTCGCCGCGAATGGCGTGAGCGCCAATCAGCGTACCTTGATGGCTTATCCGCCTTTTGTTTTCGGCAAAGCTGCCGTGGGCGTGATCAAGCAGTCGCGCTGGGAAGCGAGCTATCGACCGGCCGGCGGCCTTGGTTGTGGCGGCAGCACCAAGGGTGTTCGTTTCATCATGGGTCAGTAACGGAAAAGCCGAAGCTTGCTCCGACTACGCAACCGATCTTGCCAGACACGGTTGTTGCGCTACTAACCCTTTGCATGTTGGGGGGAAGCCGCTCGGTCCGTTCGCTGTCGCCGGTGCTGCTCGGCTTCGCCCTGCTTGTGGCGATGGTCGTCGGCAGCCTGTGGGTGGCGCGCGAGCAGTCCCAGGCCGCCACCGACGCGCGCCGGGTCTTCAGCTATCATGCGGCGCTCACTGAAACCCTGTCCGCTCTCAAGGATGGGGAGATCGGGCAGCGCGGCTATGTGCTGACGGGCGATGCCAGATATCTCGTGCCCTATGATTCGGGGCGTTCGCGGATCAATCCCGCGCTCGACGATGCGCAGCGCCATGCGTCGAATGACGCCGATGTGGTCGCGCTGCTGAGGCCGCTTGTCGATCGCAAGTTCGCCGAGATGCAGCGGACGATCGATCTGGTTCGCGCGGGTAAGGGCGGATCGGCGGTCTCGCTGGTCGATACCGACCAGGGCATCGAACTGATGGACCGTATCCGAACGATCATCGGCACCGAGCGGGCAAGTGCGCGTCAGGCGATCGAGTTCGGGCAGGAGCGGGTTGCCCATCGTGCTCTCATGTTGATGCTGGGCCTTGTCGTCGGGCTTGGAATCCTCCTCGTCACCGTCCTTCTCTGGTGGCGTTCCCAATGGGCGCAGTTCGCGGAGATGCGTCTCGCCCGTGACGAAGCGCAGGCCGCGTCGGCCGCATTGCGTGAACAGATGGCGGCGCGCGAAACCGCCGAGGGCGCGCTTCGCCAGATGCAGAAGATGGAATCGATCGGACAGCTCACTGGCGGGATCGCGCATGATTTCAACAATATGCTCGCGATCGTCCTGGGCAGCCTCGATCTTGCGCAGCGCCGGTTGACCAGCGATCCCGCGCGTGCGCTCACATCGATCGGCCATGCGCGCGAAGGTGCCGAACGCGCGGCTACGCTGACCGCGCGGCTGCTCGCCTTCTCCCGCCAGCAGCCGCTCGCGCCGGAGCCGGTCGACGCGAACAAGCTGGTGGCGTCCATGTCCGAATTGCTCAGGCGGACGCTTGGTGAGCAGGTGATGGTCGAAACCGTCCTGGCCGGCGGTTTGTGGCGGTCGCATGCCGATGTCAGCCAGCTTGAGAATGCGATCGTCAATCTGGCGGTGAATGCGCGCGATGCTATGCCCGAGGGAGGAAAACTGACGATCGAGACCGCCAACACGCATCTCGACGACGCCTATGCCGCTGCCCGGGCGGAGGTTCAGCCGGGCCAATATGTGCTGATTTGCGTTACCGACACGGGCGGCGGCATGAGCGAGGAGGTGATCGAGCGGGCCTTCGACCCTTTCTTCACCACAAAGCCCGTCGGCAAGGGAACGGGATTGGGGCTCAGTCAGGTTTTCGGCTTCGTCAAACAGTCGGGCGGCCATGTCGCCATCTATTCGGAACCCGGCGACGGGACGACGATCAAGCTCTATCTGCCGCGCTTCTTCGGTGCGGCGGAACCGGCGCATCTGCCCGCTGCCGAAACTGAAGTGCCCCTTGGCAGCACCGACGAGGTGATCCTGGTGGTCGAGGACGAACAGCGCGTCCGTGACTTCTCGGTCGAAGCCCTGCGCGAGCTCGGTTATGCCGTCATTTCAGCCGGGGGCGCCGCCGAGGCACTGGCGTTGCTGGAGGAGCAGCCGAGGGTCGCGCTACTCTTCACCGATGTGGTGATGCCCGAGATGGACGGTCGCCGTCTGGCGGAGGCGGCACTGGTCAAATGCCCGGATCTCAGGATCCTCTACACGACCGGTTATACCCGCAACGCCGTGGTTCATAACGGCCGGCTCGACGCGGGCGTCAACTTCCTCGCCAAGCCTTACTCGATCGCGCAACTCGCCAGGAAGATCCGGGGCGTCCTCGACGAAGCCTGATCGGGAGTCCTGTTTACAGTTGGGCGCGAATGCGTCACGTTCCGTCCCGGCAACAGGGAGGCGGTTTCCATGAGCATTGTCGATCGTGCGAAGAATATTCTTCTGACCCCCAAGACCGAATGGCCGGTGATCGCGGCGGAGCCCGCGACGACGGGCAGTTTGATGACCTATGCGGCAATATTGTCGGCGATTCCGATGATCGGCTCGATCCTGTCCGGTGTGCTTTTCACAAGCGCGCTCGGCTTCGGTTTCGGAATCAATTTCGTGATCGTGTCCGCTCTTGTCAGCTTCGCGATCAGCTTGGGCGTGGTTTTCCTGCTGGGAATCATTTCAGGAGCGCTCGCGCCGAGCTTTGACGGCAAGAACACCGCGCAGGCGGGTCTGAAGCTGATCGTCTATGCCTCGACCCCGGTATGGGTGGCCGGCATTCTCAACATCGTGCCAGGGCTCAACATCATCGCGATGCTGGCCGGCCTGGCTTATGGCATCTACCTCATCTATCTCGGCTCGACACCTTTGATGGCGGTTCCGGAAGCGAAGACCGGTGGTTACACGGCGGTCGTGGTCGTGATCTGGATCGTGCTGAGCTTCGTGATCAACATGATCCTGGGCGCGGCGATTATCGCCGCGATTGTCGGCAGCGCAGCGGTGGGCGCCGCTGCGATCGGTTGAACTTTGATGGGCGCGCGCCGGGAAATTCCGGTGCGCGCCCATTGCGCCTGCGGGCCGCTTCGCTACATCGGGAGCAATGACCCGATCTTCCCGATCCTATGACTGGGGCTTTCCCCGCTGGCGCGGCTATGGATCGTCGCGCGAGACGACGAAGGTAAGGCTATGCGACCGGGAGGGGTGTGACCGCCCTGGCGACCGGCCGGCGCCCAAGTCGCCGAACAGCAATGAGCGCTGGTATTTCTGCGAGGAACATGCCGGCGAATATAATCGCAACTGGAATTATTTCGAAGGTCTGACGGCCGAGGAGGCCGCGGCGCGCGAGGCGCGCGAGCGGCGCGAAGCCTCCGGGTTCGAGCAGGCCCGCCATTATGGCTGGGGTGGTCCGGGCGACGGCACGCGCTCGCGCGACGAGCTTAATGCGCTGAAGGCGCTCGAACTTGAGGACGACGCCGATTTCGAGGCAATCAAGAAGGCCTGGCGCCGGCTTGCCAAGGAAAATCATCCCGACGTGAAACCCGGCGACGCGGCTGCTGCGGTGCGTTTCCAATCGATCCAGGCGGCGTTCGAGATATTGCGTCAGGCCGAGGAGCGGCGCCCGCGCTGATGCGTCTCGTCCGTTCCAACTGGCGGACCGCGTTGCTGATCTGCCGCAAATGCTCGAAGCGCCAGCATGGCGGCTTTGGTCCGAAGGGCAAGACGCCGCTCGCCAAGGCGCTCAAGAAGGAGCTTGGCGGCAAGAAGGGGCGTAAAGCGCCGGTCGGCATCGTCGAAGTGAAGTGCCTGGGGGTCTGTCCGCGCCATGCGGTGACGATGGTCGATGCCCGCCGCCCTCGCGACTGGCTGCTGGTGAAGCCGGGAACTCCAGTGGGCGAGATCATGGAAGCGGTGGGGTTGGAGGAGGAAGATCCGCTGGTTGCCCACTCTTGATCAGTCGCTCCGGCTTGCGTTGGAGCGACAGGTTATTGAGAGGTGCCCGCGTAACGCCCGGCGGTCTCGCGGATGAGCGCGATCATATTGGGAATGCCCTGAGTGCGGTTCGAACTGAGCTGATTGCGGAGATCGAACGGCGCGAGCGCCCCTTCGATATCGAGGGCGAGAATCTCCGTGCCCGTCCGATTCTGGACGATCTTGAGAATGAGCGCGATGATACCCTTGGTTATCGCGGCGTTGCTGTCGGCCAGGAAATGGAGCCGGCCTTCGTCGGTCACGGTGGGATAGACCCAGACTGCGGCCGAGCAGCCGCGAACCAATGTGGCGTCGGTCTTGAGAGCGCCGGGCATCTCGTCGAGCGAGCGGCCCAGATCGATCAAGAGGCGATAGCGGTCGTCGCCATCGAGGAATTCATATTCTTCGCGAATATCGTCGAGCGTAGGATCGGCCATGTGCCGCGCTTAGCGGCAGCAAGGCAGGGCGGCAACGCCCCTCAGGCGGCCGGTGGAAACGGTGCGGGCCTGGGCTGTTCGGTGGTGACGGAGCGTCGAGGCCGTGGCGCGTGCGCCGGTGGGGCTTCAGCCTGCTCCATCATCCGCCCGAACAGGCTGGCCGAGGATTTGCGTCGGCCGGTCATAGGTCCACGCCCGCCGCGATCGCTTCAAGCTTGCGGATTCGTTCCTTGAGATCCGCGATCTCGATGCGCGATCCCGCTGAACTCGGGGCGATCTCGCTGCTGCGTGCGTGCTGCTGAAGCTCGGCGCGCTTCAGTTCCAGCCACCCCCGCCAGCCGCGCAGCGCGCCGACGGTCAGGATGCCGATCCCCGACAGGGCGGAGAGGGCGATGATGACGATGGAATAAGGGTCGGTCATTGGTCTTCCCCATCTGTTCGATCGGTCGGATGCTACACCCGGTCGCGATCCCTGAGCTTTTCGATCTCGCGATCGAGGCTGCTCGTGCTGTCGGTCGCCAGGCGCTCCAGCACCGCGATCCGCTCCTTCAACTGCTTTACTTCGTCGCGCAGGCGGTCGGATTCGGCATCGCGAGCCGGCGGGACATTGCCATGCTCATGCTTGCCGCCGCTCCGATATTTCGCGCGGAGAACGCTGGCGATCATCACGATCCCTACGATCGCCACTACCATTTCTGCCGGGTTCATCTCTTGTTCCTCCGGATTGTGCTCAGTTGGTCTTGCCGCGAAGCTGTTCGATCTCGCGGGTCAGCGAGTGCGCTTCGTCGGTCACGATGCGTTCGACATTGGCGAGGCGATCCTTGATCGATCCGATCTCGGCGCGAAGCTGCGCATTTTCCTGCGTCAGCAGTTTCACTCGCTCCACTGCCTCGTCGTTCTTGCGCGGATAGATCGCCTGGCCCCATGCGCCGTCGAGCGGATAGCCGTGGCGGATGCGCATCCAGGTGGTGATCACCCATCCGGCGACCGCCACGACGACGATGATACCAAGCACCGGTCCCAGCGACTCAATGATGCCCTGCGCCACTGTCAGCTTGTCTTCCATGATTTTCCCTTTCCCAGTCGGGTTTAGCGCAGTGCGTCGATCTCGTCGGACAGGCGGCTGGTGCGATCGGTTGCGATCCGTTCCAGCACCGCGATCCGTTCCTCGAGCCTGCCGATCTGATCCTTCAACTGGCCATTTTCATTTGAAAGCAGTTCGATTTTTCGATCGGCGCCCGGATTGCTTCGATCAACGGTACCGCCCCATTCACCTTCCAGGGGGTAGCCGTGGCGTGCCCGGATCCAGCTTGTTACCACCCAACCCACGGTGCTGATCGCGATGATGGCGACGATGAAACCTGGTCCGGCCCAGCTCATCCTGTTTCTCCCCTATGCGTCGTTCAATCAGCGCAGCCGGTCGATCTCGTCGGCGAGCGCGGTGTTGCGGCTGGTATAATAGAGTTCGACATCGGCCAGGCGACGATCGATATCGCGGAACTTGGAACGCACCTCGCGGGTGCTGCGCGCCGGTGAACGGCGGACGCCCTGCCAGAACTTCTGATCCTCGACGTCGATGTAGAGGCCGGCCGGCTTGCGCGGCGTGATCCAGGCGGTGATGAAATAGGCCGGGATCGTCCAGCCGCCGGCTGCGAAGGTGAGAAGGACGATGCCGATGCGGACGAAGGTGACGTCCACGCCGGTATAGTCTGCGATTCCGGCGCAGACGCCCAGCCATTTGCCGTTCTGCTTGTCGCGATAGAATTTGGTGCGGCGTTCGGACATTTGCTTACCCCTTCGATTATATTTCGTTGCGGCGCCGGCGGTCGTCTTCGATCCGGTCAAGGACGGAGTCGGTATCCTTCAGGCGCCAGTTGGGATTGTCGGCGGCGACGATGCGCTCGATCGTGTGGAGCCGGTCGTCGAGGCGGCGGGCCAGTTCGTGCAGTTCGTCGAGGAGGTTTTCATCCTCCCGCGTGATGCTCGCCGCCTTTTTCCACTGGGTCACATAGTGAAGGATGATCCAGGGCAGGCCGACCAGCGGCGTGACGATGCCGACGATGGCGACGATTTCGCCCATGAGCTCAGCCCTCCTGGCCGGTCGTCCGGGCCTTCAGCGCGGCAAGTTCGGCATCGACCTTCTCGGACGAGCGGAGTTCCGCGATCTCCTCTTCCAGCGTCTTGCCGGGGGCGCCCAGCGCCAGCGCGTCGGCGCGGCCCTCGGCCATATCGACGCGGCGTTCGAGCAACTCGAAGCGCGAAAAGGCGTCTTCCACCTTCTGGCCGGCATAGGCTTCACGCACGCGAGCGCGGTTCTGCGCGCTTTCCAGTCGCGTGACGATCGAGTTCTGGCGGGCGCGGGCTTCGCGCAGTTTCGCCTGGAGTTTCGCGATATCCTCTTCCGAGGCGCGCAGCGCGTCGTCGAGCACGGTGATCTCCGAATGGAGTTGTTCAGCCATGTCCGCGGCCTTCTGGCGCTCCATCAGCGCGGCCTTGGCCAGATCCTCACGATCCTTCGACATCGCCAGTTCGGCCTTTTCCATCCAGCTTTCCTGAAGCTTTTCCAGCTTCACGATGTGACGGCGCATTTCCTTCTGATCCGCGATCGTCCGCGCGGCCGACGCCCGAACCTCGACCAGCGTCTCCTCCATTTCGAGGATGATCATGCGGATCATCTTCGCGGGATCCTCGGCCTTGTCGAGCAGGTCGGTCACATTGGCGGCGATGATGTCGCGGGTTCGAGAGAAAATGCCCATCTGAAACTCCTAAACTAAAGTCTGGTCGAATAAGGGGCCGGGGCGGCGCAAGGGATACCGCCCCGGCTGTGTTTGTCGTCAGGCCAGCGGCCGGACGACGGGGGCTTCGTGAGCGCCGGTTTCGGCGGCGCGTGCCGGGCCGACCGCGCTCAAGACGCAGGTGGCGCTGAACAGCACGGTGCAGACGACGGCGGTGAAGGTCTTGGCAACCCGATTTTCGGTGATGCTGGTCATTGAAAGTCTCCCTGAAACTTGGCCTGAGTGTGAGGCCTTGATGGCTTGCCCTCCCATAAGCATGTGCCGTGCCAATTTTTGAGAATGGCGGAAAACGGCCAGATTTTCGCTTTGTGTGGAGCGAAGTGCCAGATTTTGATTGCCAAAATTTGGCAAATTTCGCTAATTGATGGGCATGGATCGCGACAGCAGCTTCATCGGCCAATCCACCGCCTTTCTGGACTCCGTTGAACGTGCCAGCCGGGCGGCGGCGCTCAATCGGCCGGTGCTGGTGATCGGCGAACGCGGCACCGGCAAGGAACTTGTCGCCGAGCGCCTTCACCGCCTCAGTCAGCGCTGGGATGGACCCTTGGTCACGATCAATTGCGCGGCGCTGCCCGAGACTTTGATCGAGGCCGAGCTGTTCGGACACGAAGCCGGCGCCTTCACTGGCGCGACGCGCGCGCGCGCTGGCCGTTTCGAAGAGGCCGATGGGGGCACGCTCTTCCTCGACGAACTGGCGACTTTGTCCGCATCGGCGCAGGAGCGATTGCTGCGCGCCGTCGAATATGGGGAGATCACGCGCATCGGCGCGAACCACGCCGTGCGCGTCGATGTTCGGATCGTCGCCGCCACCAACGAGCATCTGCCGGCTTTGGTCGATGGCGGCCGGTTTCGCGCCGATCTCCTCGACCGGCTGAGCTTCGAGGTCGTGACCCTGCCGCCGCTTCGCGCGCGCGAGGGCGATGTGCCGGTGCTGGCCGATCATTTCGCGCGTCGTATGGCGGCCGAGCTCGACTGGCCGCACTGGCCGGGCTTTTCCGCGGATGCGTCGGCGGAGTTGCTCGCGCACGATTGGCCGGGCAATGTCCGCGAGCTGCGCAACGTGATCGAGCGGGCGGTCTATCGCTGGGACGATCCGGAGCGTCCGGTCGATCGCATCATCTTCGATCCCTTCGCTTCACCCTGGCGCCCGCGTGGCGCGGCGGAGAAGGGGAGCGTCGAGCCGCCGCCCGCACCTGCGGCCGATCCCGCGCCAGCCGCGCCGCGCATCGTGCAGGAGGTGGAAATGGCGGAGGTGACCGATCTGCGCCGCGCGGTCGATGCGCATGAGCGGCGTATTCTGGAGGCGGCGCTGGCGCGCAACCGCTTCAACCAGCGTGCAACCGCTAAAAGTTTAAATCTTAGCTATGATCAGCTCCGTCATGCGTTGAAGCGTCACGACCTGCTCTGATAACTGGCCCCGGGTTTGATTCGGCTCTCCGCCGGAGCCAGGCCTTCTCAAATTTCGCTTTCAGCCCCGAAACGAAAATCCACGAGACAAAATCGCACTTGAGGCGTTGAGCAGACGCATCCCAAATCGGAGGAACGAATGGCTTTCACACTTCCCGACCTGCCCTATGACAAGAGCGCGCTCGAACCGCACATGTCGGCCGAGACGTTCGACTATCATCATGGCAAGCATCACAAGGCCTATGTCGACAAGGTCAATGGCTGGATCGGCGAAAAGGGGCTGGAAGGGCTGACGCTTGTCCAGACCATCGAAAAGGCGAAGGCCGATGGCGACAAGGGGCTGTTCAACAACGCCGCCCAGATCTGGAACCACAGCTTCTTCTGGCAGTGCCTGACGCCCGAGAGCGCGGCTCCGTCGGCCGCGCTGCAGGCGCTGATCGACGAAGCCTTCGGATCGACCGACGCGCTGATCGCCAAGCTCAAGGACGAGTCGGTTGGCCATTTCGGTTCCGGCTGGGGCTGGCTGGTATTGAAGGACGGCAAGCTGGCGGTCACTTCGCTCCATGATGCCGACACGCCGGTCGTCTACCCCGACCTCAAGCCCTTGCTGACGCTCGATGTCTGGGAACACGCCTATTATGTCGATTATCGCAATGCGCGGCCCAACTATCTGGACGCGGTGCTGAAGTCGCTGATCAACTGGTCGTTCGTCGAGCAGAATCTCGACGGCAAGGGCGTCGAGCGCGCCGACCAGGCGCAGTGATCATGGTCTGATCCGTGATGATAGCGAGCGGCGCAATCTGGAGGGGGCACAGCTTCTCGATTGCGCCGCGAGTTGCAGATCGCGGCAAAACCATGGTTTTTGAATGACCGGCGGGGGTCAGCCCTCCGCCGGTTTTTCTTCGACCACGTCCTTCGGTTCCATGGACAGCCCATGGCGCATCATCATCGGAATGTTGGCGAGCGCAAAGACCATCGACAATATGGTGACGCCCCATACCTTCAGGGTCAGCCACAGGTCGAAGTCGAGCAGCGCGCGCATCGCTTCGTTGAGCAGCGCCATGCCCGCGAAGAAGATCGCCCAGTTGCGCGAGAGCTTCATCCAACCGGCCTCGTCGAGCCCGTCATAGGCCGCCTGCAGCAGGAATTTGAGCAGCGGCTTCTTCATGGCCAACCCGACAAACAGGCCGATCGAAAACAGCAGATAGATGATCGTCGGCTTGATCTGGATGAATCTGGGGTCGTTGAAATAAACGGTCAGCGCGCCGAAACCGATCACCAGGATCGCCGACAGCCAGAGCATCGGCGAGACCTTGCCCAGCTTCAGCCTGGAGATGATCACCGCGACCGCGATCGCCGCCATGAAAGCGATCGTTCCGGCGATCACGCCGGTGAATTTATAGGTGAGGAAGAAAACCAGCAGCGGCCCGAAATCGAGCGCCATGCCCAGTCCGCCGGGATGCTTGTTCTGTTTCGCCGTTTCTTCGCTCATCGCCCGGTTCCCGCAATCGCCCCGGCCAGTTCCTTCGGATCGAAGGGGCGCAGATCGTCCAGGGTTTCGCCGACGCCGATCGCATGGATCGGCAGGCCGAATTTTTCAGCGGCGGCCACCAGAACGCCCCCGCGCGCGGTGCCGTCCAGCTTGGTCATCACCAGTCCGGTCACGCCCGCGACCTCCTTGAATATCTCGATCTGCGACAGTGCGTTCTGGCCGGTCGTCGCGTCGAGCACGAGCACCACATCATGCGGCGCCGCCGGATTGAGCCGGCCGAGCACTCGGCGGATCTTGGCGAGCTCGTCCATCAGTTCGCGCTTGTTCTGCAGCCGGCCGGCGGTGTCGACGATCAGCACGTCGATGCCGGTCGCGGTCGCCTGCTTGACCGCATCCCAGACGATGCCGGCGGAATCGCCGCCTTCGGGGCCGCTGACGATCGGCACGCCGATCCGTTCAGCCCACACCTTGAGCTGGCCGATCGCGGCCGCACGGAACGTGTCGCCCGCAGCCAGCATCACGCCATAATCCTGTTCCAGGAACAGATGCGCGAGCTTGGCGATCGTCGTGGTCTTGCCTGATCCGTTGACGCCGATCACCAGGATCACCTGCGGGCGCGGAAACGCCTCTACCTCAAGCGGCTTGGCGACCGGCGCCAGCACCTTCTCGACCTCCTCGGCGACGAGCTGGCGCACGCCGGCCTCGTCGATGCCGCGCTCATAACGGCCATCGGCCAGCCGTTCGCGCACGCGGCCCGCCATGCCCGGGCCAAGATCGGAGACGATCAGCGCTTCCTCGATCTCGTCGAGCGTATCCTCATCAAGCGCGGACTTTGTGAACAAGCCGGTGAGATTCTCGCCCAGCTTGTCGGACGTGCGTTTGAAGCCGCCGATCAGCTTCTTGTGCCACGGTGTCTCGCTCATGCGGGTTCGCCGACAAGCCGGGCGTTATCGACGCCGGTGATCTTCACGTTCAATAATCCTCCAACGTCATTCCCGAACTGTCCTTTCCCGTTTTCACGGCAAAGGCGGAGCGAGTTGATGCGTGCGAAATTGCCCGCATGGCCGCCGCCGTCGCGTTCGATCAAAATCTGCTGCACGCTACCGACCAGCCCGTTCAGCCAGGTCGTCTGCCGCCGCGCCGCCGCTTCGCGCAGGCGGCGTGCGCGCGCCTTGGCGACTTCGCGTTCCACCTGCGGCATGCGCGCGGCAGGGGTCCCGATCCTTGGCGAATAGGGAAAGATATGCGCGTGGACGATGTCGCAATCGTCGATCAGCGCAAGCGTGTTCGCGAACATCGCCTCGGTCTCGGTTGGAAAGCCCGCGATCAGATCCGCGCCGATCGCGATCTCCGGGCGCGCCGCCTTCAGTCGCTCAACGATCGCCACGGCCTGCGCGCGGCTATGCCGCCGCTTCATGCGTTTGAGGATCATGTCGTCGCCGGCCTGAAGCGACAGGTGCAGATGCGGCATCACGCGCGGTTCCCCGGTCAACAGTGCGAACAGCCGGTCGTCGATCTCGACCGAATCGAGCGAGGAGAGCCGAAGCCGGGGCAGGGCGGGGACATGCTTCAGTATCCGCTCGACCAGGGCGCCGAGCGTCGGGCTGCCCGGCAGGTCGGGGCCGTAGCTCGTCAAATCGACGCCGGTCAGCACCACCTCGCGATAACCGGCCTCCACGAGTGCTGCGATGCGCTCGATCACCGCGCCCGCGGGCACGGAGCGGCTGTTGCCGCGGCCATAGGGGATGACGCAGAAGGTGCAGCGATGGTCGCAGCCATTCTGCACCTCCACAAAGGCGCGGCTATTGTCGGCGAAGCTCGACACCAGGTGCGGTGCGGTCTCGCGGACGGCCATGATGTCGGAAACGCGGACGCGCTCATCTCCAGTGACGGCTAGAAAGGCGCCCGCGTCCAGCTTCTCGTGATTGCCGAGCACAAGCGAGACCTCGGGCATGGCGGCGAAACGCTCGGGCTCGATCTGGGCGGCGCATCCGGTGACGATGATCCGTGCGTCGGGGCGATCGCGGCGGGCGCGGCGGATCGCCTGGCGCGTATGGCGCACCGCTTCGGCCGTCACCGCGCAACTGTTGACGATCACAAGGTCGTCGCCGGCCGGTGCCAGCGCGCGCATCGCTTCGCTTTCCGCGATGTTGAGGCGGCAACCGAGCGTGATGATCTCGGGTCCGCTCATGCCGGCCGGCTCCACATCAGCCAAGCCAGCCAGTATCGATCTCGCCCGAGAAGACATGCGTGGCGGCGCCGGTCATGATGATCGACTCGCCGGGCTGCCAGGCGATCTCCAGCGCGCCGCCGGGCAGGCTGACGGTGACCGGGCCGGCGGCCAGCCCCAGCCGGATGGCGGCGACGGCGGTCGCACAGGCGCCGGTGCCGCAGGCCCGGGTCAATCCCACGCCGCGTTCCCAGACGCGCAGGTCGATCGCGGCCGGGCCGGTGATCGTCGCGACATTGACGTTGATCCGCTCCGGAAACAGTGCATCGGTTTCAATGCGCGGTCCAAGCGTGTCCAGCGGCACCGCCTGCGTGTCCGCCACGAAGAAGACGACATGCGGATTGCCGACATTGACCGCGCTGGGCCGTTCCAGCCCATCCCAGCCGACCGGCATGTCACGCGTGTCCATGGCATAGGCGAGCGGAATGGTCTGCCAGTCGAAACGCGGCTGGCCCATGTCGATGGAGACGCCGCCGCCGACTGCGCGGCCATGAAGAATGCCACCCAGCGTCTCGATCCGGACATCGCTGCCGAGCAGCCGGGCGACGCAGCGCGTGGCGTTGCCGCATGCCTCGACCTCGCCGCCATCGGCATTGAAGATCCGCATCCGCGCATCGGCCTCGGTCGAGGCCTCGATGATGACAAGCTGGTCGAAGCCAACGCCGGTGTGGCGATCGGCGATCGCGCGGACATGCGCCTCGCTCAGCGAGACCGGCTGCACGCGCGCATCGATCACGACGAAGTCGTTGCCGAGGCCGTGCATCTTGTGAAAGGCGATGCCCATGGCCCGCATCTAGAGACTGGCCGGTGAAGTCGCAATGGCCGCGCGCGGCGGCGAAGGCGGCTTCGATGCTGGTGCGTGGCGATCAGGCGGTCTTGCGCACCGTCTCGGTCGGATCGGTTTCGTCGTTGCGCGCGCGCAGCGCCGGCAGCAGATGCTTGTCGGCCAACAGGCGGCGAACCTGGGTGACCGGGATTGGCTTGCCGAAATACCAGCCCTGGCCCTTGTGGACGCCCAGCACGCGCAGCCGCTGCATGATCTCTTCGTCCTCGATGCCCTCGGCGGTGACGGGCAGGCCCAGGCTGTCGCCCAGCCGCGTGATCGCGTTGACGATCGCCGCGCTTTCGGCATTTTCGTTGATCGAGGAAACGAAGCTGCGGTCGATCTTGATGCGGTCGAACGGTAGCGCGCGAAGATGCGCGAGCGAGCTGTAGCCGGTACCGAAATCGTCGAGCGCCAGCCGAATGCCCTGGTTTTTCAGGCTGCCCACGATCGACTGGGCGAGCGAGAGATTCTCGAACAACGAGCTTTCCGTGATCTCGACTTCGAGCCGGGTCGCGGGGAAGCCGGTTTCCACCAACAGCTTGACCAGCTTCTGCGCCAGCCAGGGATCCTTGAGCTGCGCGGGCGAGATGTTGACCGACAGGCTCAGCGACGGATCCCAGTCGCGGCCATGCTCCATCGCCTGGCGGATCACCGACATCGACATTTCGGAGATCAGGCCGGTTTCCTCCGCGACCGGCACGAACTGGTCCGGAGAGATCAGCCCCTGTGCCGGGCTTTCCCAGCGCGCCAGCACCTCGAAGCCGTGGAGGCGGCCCGTGGCGAGATCGACCTGCTGTTCGTAATAGGGGACGAACTCACCCTTGGGGATGCCCGTGCGCAGTCCGGCTTCCACGGCGTTGCGCGTTTGCAGGTCGCGCTCCATCGACGCATCGAACCAGCAATAACGGTTCCGGCCCGAATTCTTCGCGGCATACATGGCGATGTCGGCGCGTCGCATCAGCGATTCGACGCTGTCACATTCGATCTCGGAACGCGCGATTCCCACCGAGACGCTGATATGGACATGGGCGCCATCCGCGTCGAAGGGCTGCGCCAGTCGAGAGACGATCTGTTCGGCGATGCGATCGACGGTTTCGCTGTTCTGGGGATCGAACAGAAACGCGCAGGCGAATTCGTCGCCGCCCAACCGGGCGGTAAGCGAAACCGGGGGCATGGCGCGCTGGATCTCGGCTGAGACGGTGCGCAGCAGCGCGTCTCCGGTGGCGTGGCCATGGACGTCGTTGACGTTCTTGAAATTGTCGAGATCGAGCATCAGCATCGCGACGCATTTCTGGCGGCGATCGGCGCGCGCCAGCATCGCGGCGCCTTCCTCGGCAAGCGAGCGACGATTGAGGAAGCCGGTCAGCGGGTCAGTCGAGGCAAGCTGGCGCGCGCGTTCCTCGGCGGCGGTGCGTTCGCGCACTTCGCGGGCAAGGTCGCTGTAACGGCGCCAGCCGAACAGGATCAGCGCCACGTTGAGCAGCAGCATGATCGCGACGGTGCGGTTGGGGCCGCCGCCGACGCCGGTGATCGCGTCGATCGTGCCGCTCACCACGTTTCCGCCGGTGCCGACGAACAGCAGGATGGCCGCAACCGTTATGCCGCCGGTCAGCAAGTCGCGGCGTGCGCTGTTCACGGCCGAACTGCGCCGATGGAGTTCGCTGCTTTCCCCGCCCATGATCTGCCCCATATTCCCTGATCAACCGCCGTTCTTGCGTGAAATGCGTATAAATAGCGTTAAGCGCGCATGTTCCGGGACGGGGCGGGCGCCCTGGCTTGCGCGCGGCCGCGCTTTCCGCTAGTGGCGGCGCCAGATCGTTCCGAATGGTTCGAGGAAATGGCACACGCTGGCCGACGAGGTTTCGTCCGCCGGCGTTTCTTGCGTTTCGCGAATTTTCGGTACGGAAGTGGAGCGTGATGATGTTCGAATCTCTGAGCGAAAGGCTGGGCGGCGTATTCGATCGCCTTCGCGGGCGCGGCGCGCTTGGCGAGGCCGATGTGCGCGCGGCGATGCGCGAAGTCCGTATCGCGCTGCTCGAGGCGGATGTCGCCCTGCCGGTGGTCCGCGAATTCGTCGACAAGGTCACGGAACGTGCCGTCGGCCATCAGGTCACCAAGTCGGTCACGCCCGGCCAGCAGGTCGTCAAGATCGTCAACGACGCGCTCGTGGAGATGCTGGGCGGCGAGGCGGGCGGCGAAGCGGCGGAACTGGACCTTGGCGTCACTCCGCCCGCGATCGTCATGATGGTCGGCCTTCAGGGGTCGGGTAAGACCACCACGACCGCCAAGCTCGCCAAGCGCCTGGCCGAAAAGGAACGCAAGAAGGTGCTGATGGCGTCGCTCGACGTCAATCGCCCGGCCGCGCAGGAACAGCTCGCCACGCTGGGCGGGCAGGTCAGCGTCGCGACGCTTCCCATCGTCGCCGGACAACAACCGGTCGATATCGCCCGCCGTGCACTCAATGCCGCGAAGCTGCAGGGCTTCGACGTGCTGATGCTCGACACCGCGGGCCGCCTCCATGTCGATCAGGCGTTGATGGAGGAAATGAAGGCGGTCGCGGACGTCGCGCAGCCGCAGGAAATCCTGCTGGTGGTCGACTCGCTGACTGGCCAGGACGCGGTCAACGTCGCCAAGAGCTTTTCGGAGCAGGTGCCGCTGACCGGCGTTGTGCTCACCCGCATGGATGGCGATGCGCGTGGCGGTGCCGCGCTGTCGATGCGCGCGGTCACCGGCAAGCCGATCAAGTTCGCGGGCGTCGGCGAAAAGCTCGACGCGATCGAGCCCTTCCATCCCAGCCGTGTCGCCGGCCGCATCCTCGGCATGGGTGACGTCGTCAGTCTGGTCGAGCGCGCCACCGAGACGATACAGGCCGACGAGGCCGAGAAGCTCGCGCAGAAAATGGCCAAGGGTCAGTTCGATATGAACGACCTGCGCTCGCAGCTTCAGCAGATGAAGCGCATGGGCGGTCTTGGCGCGCTGGCATCGATGATGCCGGGCGTGAAGAAGGTGCAGAACGCGATGGCCAACGGCCAGGTCGACGATCGCATCCTCGTTCGCATGGATGCGATCATCGGATCGATGACGCCCAAGGAGCGCACCAAGCCCGAACTGCTCAACGCCAAGCGCAAGATCCGCGTCGCAAACGGCAGCGGCACCACCGTCCAGGACGTCAACCGGCTGCTCAAGATGCATCAGGAGATGGCGACCGCGATGAAGAAGATCCGCAAGATGGGCGGGTTGAAGGGGCTCGGCGCGCTATTCGGGCGTGGCGGTCTCGAAGGGGTTATGGGCAGCGGCGCGCTGCCGCCCATGGGCGGCCTGCCGGGGCTTGGCGGCCCACCGGGTCTGCCCCCCGGTTTCGGGAAGTTTCGGAAGAAGTAATCGGTTCAATCAGTTCAAAATATTGAAAAGAAGGAAGAAGAAAAATGGCAGTTTCCATTCGCCTGTCGCGTGGCGGTTCCAAGAAGCGTCCTTATTACCGCATCGTCGTCGCCGACGCGCGTTCGCCGCGTGACGGCAACTTCATCGAGAAGATCGGCACCTATAACCCGCTGCTCGCCAAGGATTCTCCCGATCGCGTGAAGCTCGACGCCGATCGCGCGAAGCACTGGTTGTCGGTCGGCGCGCAGCCCACTGATCGCGTCGCCCGCTTCCTTGACGTCGCGGGCGTCAAGGAGCGCGCCGCGCGCAACAATCCCAAGAAGGCCGAGCCGGGCGAGAAGGCCAAGGAACGCGCCGAGGAGAAGGCCGAGAAGCTGAAGGCGGCCGAGGAAGCGGCGGCGGAAGCCGCCGCGGCGCCCGCGCCGGTTGAAGAGCCTGCGGTCGAGGAAGTCGCCGCCGAGCAGGCCGAAACCGTCGAAGTCGTTGCGGAAGCCGTCGAGGCCGCGACCGAAGAGCCGACGCCTGAAGCCGAAGCCGTTGCCGAAGCGGTTGCCGAGGAAACCCCGACCGCTGAACCGGCCGCCGAGGAAAAGGCCGAGGGTTGATCCCTTGACCGATCGCACCGTCACGCTGGCCGTCATCATCGGCGCGCATGGCGTGACGGGCGAGGTGCGCCTGAAGCTGTTCACTGATAGTGTGGACGGGCTGAAGGCGCACAAGAGCTTCAACGATGGAGCTCTGACCCTGAAAAGCGTGCGCGATGGCCCCAAGGGCGCCATCGCCCGCTTCGCCGAAATCCCCGACAGGACCGCCGCGGAAAAGCGCCGCGGCACCGAGCTTGCAGTTCCGCGCGATGCGCTGCCGCCACTGGGTGAAGGCGAATATTATCATGCCGATCTGATCGACCGGCCTGCCGTCTCGACCGATGGCGAGGTGCTGGGCGTGGTTGTCGCCGTCGAGAATTTCGGCGCGGGCGACATTCTCGAGATCGAACGCCCCACGGGCAAGCGCTTCATGGTGCCGATGAATGAACAGGCCGTGCCCGAATGGGGCGATCGCGTGGTGATCGACGCGGAGTTCGTCGCCGCCGATTGACGGCCAAATGCCCCGGTTGGCGGACCGGGCACCCATTATTTTCCGCTTTCTCGAAAAAAATACGTCAGGAATCCGCGCCGGGCGTCGTCATGCCATAGAGAAACCCTCCATGGGATGGCGACGTCAGGCATCGTGAACCTTGCAAGGATCAGTCGCGCGAACCAGGCGGGCAGGGATGTGCCATGAGCACGGCCCTGCCGCCGCTGGAAGCCGAGGACTCGCGGATGGTCGCGGATCTGTCGGCGCGTTACGCCGACGCGATCCGACGCTATTTTTCCCGGCGGCTGGCGGGCGCGGGCGATGTCGAGGATCTGACGCAGGAGGTTTTCCTGCGGTTGCTGCGGCGCGCGCGGCTGGGAGATATAGACAATGTCGAGGGCTATATCTTTCAGATCGCGGCGAATCTGCTGCGCGAGCGTGGGCGTCACAGGATCCGGCGCAGGCTGGACGAGGAGCAGGCGTTCGACGACGATTATGCCGATGCGTATGACGAATTGTCGCCCGAACGGATCCTGCTCGGCAAGGAAGCCTATCGCCTGATGGTGCAGGCGTTGCAGGAACTGCCAGAGCGCGCGAGGACGGTGTTTGTCCTCAACCGTTTCGAGGAGATGACGGGCGTGCAGATCGCGCAGCGTCTGGGCGTCGCGGTCAGCACCGTTGAGAAGGACATGATGCGTGCCGTCGCCTATCTGAGGACCAGGCTGCAATGATCCGGCCAGACCAGGGCGCCGATGATGGCACGCCGCCACAGGAACAATCCGCGCTTTACTGGCTCTCGCGCCGGCGGTTGAAGCTGATGACCAAGCGGGACGAAGCATGTTTCGAAGCATGGCTGAGCGAGCCGGCCAATGCGCGGGCCTATCGGGATGCAGAGGCCGGAATCGAGCAATTCGGCATGGTTGCGTCCGATGAGGATGTCCGCAGGATGCGCGAAGCGGCGCTTGCCATTGGGCCGGCACGCAGGCGTATTGCCATTCCGTTACGCCTTGTCGCGGCCACGGCCGCCGTTGCGATGGGGGCCGGTATCTGGTTCGCAGTCGATCATCCGGGCGCAGAAATATCACCGCTGGCGTCGATCGTTGACGGAGGCGGTCAACCAGCCGTCGCGGTCGCGACGCGGCGTTATGCGACCAGGATCGGCGAACGATCGCGCTTCACGCTCGATGACGGATCGATCGTGTCGCTCAACACCAACAGTGTGCTGGAGGTCGCTTTCACCGCCGGGCAGCGCAATGTGCGACTGCTCCAGGGCGAAGGGCTGTTTCAGGTCACCAAGAACAAGGATCGTCCCTTCATCGTCACCGCAGGCGGCCTGCGGACGACGGCGATCGGAACGGCGTTCGACGTTCGGCTCGATCGCGGACGCGTGCGGGTCGTCCTTACCGCGGGACGGGTGATCGTCGATTCGGTCCGAAGCGGTACGGCGCCAGGTTTGCCGGCGATCGACCCCGTCAGCCTGCAGCCGGGCGAGCAGCTTGCCGTCGATGAAAATCATGCCGTGGTGGTCAGTGCGGCCGATGTCGAGCGGGCGACCAGCTGGCGGCAAGGGCAGTTGATCTTCCGCGACGAGCCGCTCGCTTCGGCACTGGCCGAGATGAACCGCTACACGCGCGATCAGATCATCGTCCAGGATCCAAAGATTGCGGGATTGCGGATCAGCGGCGTTTTCAGCACCGCGCGGCCGGAGAATTTCCTGGCTGCGATGGCCGCATTCTATCCGTTGGAGGTTCGCCGTCCGTCGCAAGGCGTGGTCATTCTCGATTGGAGCGGAGCTCCATCGGAACAATAGAAAAAATTTCTCCAGAGTCAGGAGGGATTCTCTGATTACGTCATCTTTCTCTTCCGAGGCCGCGAGACGGCGGTGATCGCGCCACGGGCGCAGGGAGAGTGTAATGCGTACAGGTGGATTTGGTGGCGGGCGGTCCTGGGTCATTGTCGGGGTCGCGCTAGCGGTGGCGGCGTCGCCGGCCGCCGCGCAGGCGAGGCGGAGCTTCGACATTCCGCGTCAGGATCTGTCCAGTGCGCTGGAGTTGTTTGGAAAGCAGAGCGGTGCGGAAATCGTCTTTGATGCGAACGACATGCGTAACCGGTTGTCCGGGCCGGTGCGCGGGCAGGTCAAGCCCGTGCAGGCCTTGGACAGGATCCTGCTGGGAACCGGCCTTACCTTCCAGCAGGTCAATGCCAGCACCTTCCTGGTGAAGCGCGGCGGAGGCGCGCGGAATGGTCCGGCTTACGCCGCTGTCGAAGCGCCGGCCGCGACCGAAACCGACCCGGAGGATGTGCCGGATATCGTGGTGACCGGGCAGAAGCGCCTTGAGCGGGCGCAGGACGTGCCGATCTCGATCAGCGTCGTCGGTATCAGGCAGCTTGAACGCCTGCATGCGAGCAATCTTCAGGATTATGCGGCTTATGTGCCCGGTCTGATCGTCGATAGCGGTGGATCCGCCGGCCAGGCGTCGATCACGATGCGCGGGTTGAACGCGCGTGGCGATACCACGATGGTCGCCACCTATATCGACGAGGCGCCGCTGGGATCGAGCAACGGCTATTCCGCCGAGGCGGCGACCTCGTTCGACATGATGCCCTATGATCTGGAACGGATCGAGGTGCTGCGTGGCCCCCAGGGCACGCTTTACGGCGCGAACAGCATGGGCGGTCTGCTCAAATATGTGACGCGCGCGCCTGACTTGAGCGCCTTCGAAGTGCGTGCCGGCGGCGAAGCCTTGGCGATAAAGGGCGCGTCCGATCTCGGCTATGCCGGCCGCGTCAGCCTCAACGCGCCGATCGTCGACGGCGAACTCGCGGTGCGTGCCAGCCTGTTCCGGCAGCATACGCCCGGCTTCATCGATAATGCGGTCACCGGCAGGAGGGACCAGAACACGCTGCAGCAGCAGGGTGGTCGCATCGCCCTGCTCTGGAAGCCGAGCGATCAGCTCTCGATCAAGCTTACCGGCATTACGCAGCGCATTGTGTCCGACGACAATGCGATCGTGGCGCGTGACACCGGCGACGGTGTCGCGCTGGGACCGCGTGGCGGCGATCTGACGAACACGAACCTCTTGCGTGAGCCGTTCAGGAAGTCGGTGCATTTCCTTGCATCGACCTTGACCTGGAAGATGGACTGGGCCGAGTTCACCTCGGCCACCAGCTATTCGCGATCGAACCTGTTGGGGGTGCAGGACATGTCGGCGATCTTCGGCGCGGCACTCCCGGAACCAGGGCTGTCCGGGCTCGAATCGCGAGCGCGCCTGAGTCGCTTCACGCAGGAGCTGAGGCTGGCTTCGCGGCCCGGCGCACTGCAATGGATGCTCGGCTTCTATTTCAATGACGAGCGCACCGAGGCGAGCCAGCTCATCACCGCCAAGGATATGGTCATCGGCGCCGGGGTGCCGGAATTCGATCCGATCCTGTCCGCCGATCTCGACAGCAGCTATCGCGAGATCGCGGGTTTCGCGAACGCGACTGTCAAATTGTCAGAGGCATTCGGCATTACCGGTGGTGTGCGATGGGCGTGCAATACGCAGCGCTTGCGCCAGACTGGCCACCGCAACCTGATCGAGCCGGCCGCGGAGGGCATGTTTCGCGGCCGCTCACGGGACGATGTTGTGACCTATGCGATCAGCCCGCAATATCGCCTCAGCCGGAACGCAATGTTCTATGCGCGCGTGGCCAGCGGTTATCGGCCCGGCGGACCGAATCCGATCCTGCCCGGCGTGCCACGACAGGTGGATGCGGATACCATCGTCAACTACGAAGCCGGATTCAAAGGCGATCTGTTCGATCGCATCCTTCATGTCGATGCGTCCATCTATCGGATCGACTGGAAGAATATCCAGGTCGAGGCGAAGACCGACCAGAATCTGAGCTATGGCGCAAATGGGGGCAGGGCGCGCAGCCAGGGCGTCGAATTCGCGGCGGTGCTGCAGCCGATCAAGGGCCTGACGCTCGGTCTCAACACCGCCTACACGGATGCCTTTCTTACCGAAGCGGTGCCGGATGAGGGGTGGGCGAACCGGGCACGCCTGCCGGCCGCCCCACGTTGGACGCGGTCGCTTACCGCCAACTACGGTGTCGCGATCGGTGGCGAATGGCGCGCCGACCTTGGAGCCGGCTATCGCTATGCCGGCAAGCGACGAAACAGCGTCGAAGGGACAGAGAACGGCCTGGTCCTGCCGGCCTATGACGCGATCGACTTGCAGGCGGGTATTTCCAGCGGGCGCTGGAACTTCGGCCTCTATGTCCGCAATCTCGCGGATCGCAGGGCCTATACCAACGGCGCCTTGATCTCCGCTTTCGCCGACTATGTCTCGTCCGTCGTGCTGCAGCCACGGACGATCGGCCTGAGCCTCGATGCGACCTTCTGACGCCGGGAGAAAGACCGTGACCGTTTCCGCGAAGACGATCGCCCTCGGCTTGCTGGCAAGCCTGCTGATGGGCGCAAGTGCGTTGCTGATCGCCGCCCGGCCGGAGTCGGCAACGGCGCGGGCGCCAACTGCCGAGTTGGTTGGAGCATCCGGCCAAACCGCGATGCTCGAACCCTTTATCGATGGCTTGATGAAGGCGGAGATGGACCATGGGAAGATTCCCGGCGGCGTCATCTCCATCGTGAAGGACGGCAAGCTGCTGTTCGCGAAGGGCTACGGCTTCTCCGACGTCGAACGCGGGACGCCGGTCGACCCAGAAAAGCACCTGTTCCGTATCGCATCGACCACGAAACTCTTCACCTGGACGGCGGTGATGCAACTCGTCGAACAGGGCAAGCTCGACCTTGATACGGACATCAACACCTATCTGCGCACCTTCAGGATTCCCGCGACCTACAAGCAGCCGATCACGTTGCGTCACCTGATGACGCACACGGCCGGGTTCGAGGAGGGAAGCGTTGGATTCAGCATCACCACCGATCTGAACGGAGCACCATCGATCGCGCAGAAACTGGCCGCGCACATCCCGGCCCGGGTGCGGCCGCCTGGTCAGATGGCATCCTATTCGAATTATGGCGCCGCGCTGGCGGGCCTGATCGTGGAGCAGGTCAGCGGCATTCCCTATGACGACTATATAGAACAACGCATCTTCGCGCCGCTCGGTATGCGATATGCCACGGTGCGCGAACCGGTGCCTGCCGCGCTCGCGCCGTACAACGTGGTGGGGTATGCCCGCGAAGGTGGGGGCTTCGTGCGCAAGCCCGCCACCTATGAGGGCGGGTTCCGCCCGGCGGGGTCGGGATCGATCTCCGCGATCGATATGACGCATTTCATGCTCGCGGCGTTGCAGGGCGGCAGCTACGGCGGCAAATCCATTCTGACGCCGGCCAGCATGCAGCGGATGCAAAGCCCGGCCTTCACGCTCGATCCGCGCATTCCCGCGCTGGGGCTGGGATATTATGGACAGAATGTCGGTGGCGAACGCGCCTGGGCGCACGGCGGCTCGGATCCGCTGTTCAATACCGAGATGTATCTCTTTCCGGCTCGGCAGCTCGGCATCTTCATCTCGTTCAGCGGCGGGCAGGGTGATGTCGCCGCCGAGAATTTGGCCAAGGCGCTGATCGCCCGGCTTTACCCCAAGTCACAATCGGCGCCGAAGACCATCGCGGCCGGCTCGCTCGAGAAATATGCAGGCACCTACGAATTCACGCGGCGCAGCCACACCAAGATCGACAAGTTCTACGGTCTGTTGTCGCAGCTTTCCGTGTCGGTCTCGCCCTCGGGTGATCGGCTCAGCATGGGATCGGGTGATGAGGAGGTGCAACTGGCGCCGATCGCACCTGATCTGTTCCAGGAAGTCGGCGGAACACGGCAGATCGCCTTTCGTACCAACGCCGCAGGCGATGTCACGCACATGTTCCTCGATTTCCTGTCGTTCGCGCCGCTCGAACGGGTGCCTTTCTTAGACGGATCGGGATTCTGGTACCCGATGCTCGGACTGGTCCTGACGCTCTTCATCTCCGCCATCCTCGGCCTTTTCTATCGGGCGCGCCTGATCGCCGCGATGCCATGGCCTGAACGCAAGCTGGTCTGGTTGTCGGCGGCGGTTGCGATCCTGGGAATGTTCAGCGTCATGGTTCCTGGTTTCCTGTTGATTTCGACGGATCTGGTCGGCCGGCTTAGCCATGTTCCGGGCTCATGGAAGATCGCGCTGGCGATGCCGATCCTCTTCATCGGCCTGACCGCCATATTCCTGGCAATGCTGCCAAGGGCCTGGGCCGGGAAATACTGGAACCTGCGCAACCGCCTCTATCACACGGCGATGGGCGTGGCCGCGATCTTGCTGACCTTGTTCTTCCTCAAATGGAATCTGGTCGGCTGGAATTTTGGATGAACGGGATCGTACAATGAAGTCTTATCGCTGCGTTTCACGCACTCTCGCGATCGCCGGGCTGCTGCTATCGAGCTGCTGGACGATTTCTCCGGCCGTGGCATCCGATCCGATGCAGGATATCGATCGTCTCTTCGCGACCTGGAAGACGGGTACGCCGGGCTGCGCCCTCGGCATCGGCCGCAAGGGGCAGCCTGATTTGGTACGCGCCTATGGCGACGCCGATCTCGAACATGGTGTCGCGATCGATGCGGATACGGTGCTGGAGGCGGGATCGTCGTCCAAGCAGTTCACGGCGGCGGCCGTGCTCCGCCCGGCGGAGCGCGGCAAGATCGCGCTGACCGACGATATCCGGAAATACCTGCCGGAGCTGCCGGACTATCGCCAGGTCATCACGATCGATCACATGCTCAATCACACCAGTGGCCTGCGCGACTGGGGCGGGGTGCAGATCATCGCCGGATGGCCGCGTGCGACGCGCATCTACACGATGGATGACGTCCTGCGGATCGCCGCGCGCCAGAAGTCGCTCAATTTCGCGCCGGGCACGCGCTATTCATACACCAACACCGGCTACAACCTGTTGGCGCTGATCGTCGAACGGGTGAGCGGCAAGTCTCTCAACGATTATAGCCGGGTTGAGTTCTTCGGGCCGCTCGGCATGTCGCGCACGCAGTGGCGCGACGAGTTCAGGCGGATCGTGAAGGACCGCGCGACCGCTTATGTGCCGTCGTCCCAAGGCTATATCCAGCGCATGCCGTTCGAGAATGCCTATGGCAATGGCGGGCTGCTGACGACGGTTGGCGATCTGCTGCGGTGGAATGCCGCGCTCGCCGACGGCAGGCTCGGTGCCTTTGTCACCAAGGGACTCGAAACCCGTGCAGTGCTTCGCTCGGGTCAGGAGGTCAATTACGCCAGGGGGCTGATCGTCAGCGATCATCGCGGATATCGCGAAGTCGCGCATCCCGGTGCGACGGCCGGTTATACGGCCTGGCTAGGGCGGTATCCGCAGACCGGGCTTTCGATCGCCTTGCTGTGCAACGCCGCGGATATCGACGCCACCGGCCTGGCGCATGGAATCGCGGATCTGTTCCTGCCCCCGATCCTGTCGTCCGTGGCGTCAAGCGCGCGGTCGCCTGTAGTCGGGGCAGTTCCCGATGGTTTGTTCGTCGAGGAGGCGACAGGCATGCCGCTGACACTGAAAAGCGAAGCGGGGAAGCTGTCCCTATCCGGGCAGATCGAGCTGAAGCCGGTCTCTGAAACAGAATATCAGGCCGATGGCGTGACATTGCGCTTCGAAGGGCGGGAAAGCTTCGCACTACGGGATGAATTTGGAGCGATCTCGCAGTACCGAAGCGTGGCCAGATTCCTCCCGACGATAGAGGAGCTGCAAAACTTCGCGGGCGAATATGTCAGCGATGAAGCGGACGCGACCTACATCGTCGCGCTGCGCGATGGCCAGTTGACGATGGCGTTGCGCGAACGGCCCGACGAAGCGTTCCCGCTTTCGCCCGCTTATCGGGACGCCTTCACGATCGCGGACACGCTCGTCCGCTTTCGCCGCAGTGGCAATGGTGCGATCTCCGAACTCTCCGTTGGAAACGAGCGCGTCTGGGATCTGCGCTTCATGCGGAGTCCGGCGCGCCGCTGAGTGCGGTTCACGAATTTCAAGGACATTGAGCGTGCCGGTGGTGCGCAGGAGAAGAACATGAAACGCCGCCGGATGTTGGCCTGGTCGCTGGCCGCCGCTTCGATCGCCGCCGGGCACACACCGACGCACGCGCAGGCACGGGATATTATTGCCCCGAAATCCTTATCCATCGATTCCAGAAGCGTCGACGTTCTGGTCGACGCCGCGATGCGGACGTTCGGAACGCCCGGCATATCGGTCGGGATCGTCAAGGATGGCGAACTCGTCTTCGCCAAGGGGTATGGCGTCGGCGATATCGGCAATCCGGCTCCGGTCACGCCGGAAACGATCTTCGCCATTGGCTCGAACACCAAGGCGTTCACAGCCGCTGCCCTCGCTTTGCTGGTCGACGAAGGCAAGATCGGCTGGGACGACAAGGTGATCGATCACCTGCCTGAATTCAGAATGTACGATCCCTATGTCACGCGCGAGTTCACCATTCGCGACCTGCTGACGCATCGTAGTGGATTGCCGTCCTATGCCGGGGATCTGCTGTTCGTGCCAGCGACCGATTTCACCCGCGAAGACGTCGTCCGCACGCTCCGATATCTGAAGCCGTCGTCCAGCTTCCGCTCGCGCTATGCCTACGACAATCTCCTCTACATCGTCGCCGGGCAGATCATTCCGGCGGTCACGGGGCAGAGCTGGGAGGATTTCGTCGAAACCCGGCTGCTCCGCCGGCTCGGCATGGCCCCATGCGCTGTCAATCGCAGCCGGCTGCAAGGCGTGACCAATGCCGCGGCGCCCCATTCGATGGTTGGCAGCGCGATGCGGAAGGTCGCGCCCGATGATCTCGAAATGGCGGGGCCGGCGGGATCGATCCAGTGCAATATTCCCGGCATGGCCAAATGGATGAACATGCTGCTCGCGGATGGCGGTGATGCGGCGGGAAAGCCCTTGCTCAGCAAGACGCAGAGCCTGGAGCTGTGGACGCCGCAGACCCTGTTGCCGATCGATCGCGAAGGTTTGGCGGCTGCGGCCGGCATGCGCTTTCAATCCTACGGCCTCGGCTGGAGCGTCGCCGACATGCGGGGCCAGACCCTGGTCTATCATGACGGCGAAGTCGGCGGCATGAGCTCGATGGTCGCGCTCCTCCCCGAATCCCGCTTCGGCGTCGTCGTCCTCGCCAATCAGCAGCATCAGGCGACCAAGATCGCGATCACACTCCAGATCGTGGAGACCTTCCTGGGCGGTGACGGCCAGGACTGGGTGAAATTGCTGAAAGAAGCGACCGATCAGGAAGACGATCAGGTCCGTAAGGTCGCCGCGCAAGTTGAAACCGTGCTGAGCGGCAAGGCGGCCGCGCCGGCGCTGCCGCTTTCGGCCTATGCGGGAACCTATGCCGATGCCTGGCGTGGCGATGTCTCGGTCAGCCTGGGCAAGGACGGGCTGGTGATGCGCTTCAGCCGCACCAAGGGCCTTGAAGGGCGACTTTATCCCTACAGCGGCGATATGTTTGTCGTGAAGTGGAACGATCGCAGCCTGAACGCCGATGCCTTTGTCCGTTTCTCGCAGGATTTCGGACGTCAGGTCGAAGGATTCACGATGCGGGCGGTCTCGCCGACGACCGATCCGAGCTTCGACTTCCGCGATCTCAGCTTCCGGAAGCGGAAGGGCTGAGAATCTCCGATGCGGTAATTTCCAGACGGCCACCGAGCGAAATGCTTCCACCTCAAACGATCTGGCCCTAGAGCCTTCCGTCCGGGATTGAAGGGCGGAGGACGGCATGGGTTCGAGATTGACTATTCTGGCGGCGGTATCCGCGCTGTCGATCGCTTGCCCCGTATCGGCGCAGACCGTGACTCAGCCCGCTTCGGCGCCGGACATCGAGCGGATCGTGCCGGAGGTCGATGCGATCTTCGCGAAATTCCAGGCCGAGGCGCATGTGCCGGGCATGGTCTATGGCATCGTCCGTGACGGCCGGCTGATCCACGTCAAAGGCATCGGCGTTCAGGAGTTGACCGCGAAACGCGGCGTCACACCCGACAGCCTGTTTCGCATCGCGTCTATGACGAAGGCGTTCACCGCGCTTTCGATCCTGTCTCTGCGTGATGCCGGCAAGCTGTCGCTTGACGATCTGGCCGAGAAATACGTGCCCGAGATGCGCGGCTGGACCTATCCCACCAAGGATTCGCCGCGAATCCGTGTGCGTGACCTGCTGCATCATGTCGGGGGGCTGGTGACCGACGATCCCTGGGGGGATCGCCAGCAGGTGCTGCCGCACGACGAATTCGCCGCGATGATCAAGGCGGGTGTGCCCTTCAGCCGCGCCCCGCAGATGCAACACGAATATTCCAACTATGGTTATGCGCTGCTCGGGCGGATCATCGCCAGTGCGTCGGGCATGCCCTATCGCACCTATGTCGAGCGCACGATCCTGAAGCCGCTGGGCATGAATTCGAGCGGATTCGAGGTGACTGAAGCGCCCCTCGAGCGTCGCGCGATCGGCTATCGCTGGGAGAATGATGCCTGGTCGGAAGAGCCGACGATGAAGGACGGCGCCTTCAATGCGATGGGCGGGCTTCAGGTGAGTGCCAATGATTATGCCAAATGGGTGGCGTTCCTGCTCTCCGCCTGGCCGCCGCGCGACGATGCCGATAATGGCCCGGTCAAGCGCTCCACGGTGCGTGAGATCGCGCAGGGCCTCAATTTCGTCTCGGTCCAGCGCCGCATCGGTTCCAGCGGAGCCGATGCCTGCATGGAGGCAACGGGTTATGGCATGGGCTGGCGCGTCGCGCAGGACTGCGACCTCGGCCTCACCATGGCGCATGGCGGCGGCTATCCCGGTTATGGATCGCACGTGATGCTGATGCCCGAATATGGCGTGGGTATCTTCGCGCTGTCGAACCGCACCTATGCCGGCCCGTCCGCACCGGCCTGGGATTCGGCGGTGACCATGCTCAAGGCCGGACTGCTCAAGCGGCGCGAGGCGCCGACCGCGCCCGCGCTCGCGAGCCTGTTCGAGGCGTCGCGCGCGGCCTATGCGGCGGGGGACCTCGCGCCGCTCAAGGGCAGGCTGGCGATGAATTTCCTGCTCGATCGCTCGGCCGAGAATTGGAAGCTGGTGTTTGCGGATCTCAAGAAGCAGGTCGGTGCGTGTCCGGCGGCCCAGCCGCTGACGCCGACCGGTGCGATGTCCGCGACCTTCCGCCTCGATTGCGAGCGCGGCAAGCTGGAAGGTACGCTGCTGCTCGCGCCGACCACGCCGCTTACCGTCCAGGCGCTGCGCTACCGGGGCGTGCCGCAATAATGGGTTTCGCCTGCCAGATCCTGACGCTGTATCCGGAGATGTTCCCCGGGCCGCTCGGCATGTCGATCGCCGGGCGGGCGCTCGCGGAGGGCAAATGGTCGTGCGAAACGATCCAGATCCGCGATTTCGCGACCGACAAGCACCGTTCGGTCGATGATACGCCCGCTGGCGGCGGGGCGGGCATGGTGCTGAAGCCGGATGTGCTCGCGGCCGCGGTCGATCATGCGTCGGCGCGCCAGCCGGATGCACCGATCCTGGCGATGACGCCGCGGGGTCGTCCGCTGACCCAGGATCGGGTTCGCGCGCTCGCGGCCGGTCCTGGCGTCACCGTATTGTGCGGCCGGTTCGAGGGATTTGACGAACGCATTTTCGAAGCGCGCGCGATCGAGCCGATCTCGATCGGCGACTATATCCTCTCGGGCGGGGAAACCGCGGCGATCGTGCTGCTCGACGCTTGCATTCGGCTGCTTCCCGGCGTAATGGGCGCCGCTTCAAGCGGAGATGACGAGAGCTTCGAAACGGGGCTGCTCGAATATCCGCATTATACCCGACCTGTCGAATGGGAGGGGCGCACGATCCCCGAAGTGCTGCGATCGGGGGATCATGCGAAGATCGCCGCCTGGCGTAAAGCCCAGGCGGAGAACGATACACGGCTAAGGCGGCCGGACCTTTGGGAGCGCCACGGTGGCGCTCGGGTCGGGTCGCCCTCTGGCGCGCAGCGAGAGAAGAAGGACAGATGAGATGAACCTCATCCAGACGCTCGAAGCCGAGCAGATCGCAAAGTTCAACGAAGCCAAGTCGATTCCCGATTTCCGCCCCGGCGACACGCTGAAGGTCGGCGTGAAGGTCGTCGAAGGCGAGCGTACCCGCGTGCAGAGCTATGAGGGCGTCTGCATCGCCCGCGCCAGCAAGGGCATGGGCTCGTCGTTCACCGTCCGCAAGATTTCGTTCGGCGAGGGCGTCGAGCGCGTCTTCCCGCTCTATTCGCCCAACATCGATTCGATCGAAGTGGTGCGCAAGGGCGCCGTTCGCCGTGCCAAGCTCTATTATCTGCGTGGCCGCACCGGCAAGTCGGCGCGTATCGCCGAGCGCCGCGACCCTCGCCAGGATGCCTCGAAGGCCTGATCGGCTTTCGCGCCTTGCGAATGACAGTTATCGAACGGGCGTCGGTGCAAGCCGGCGCCCGTTTGCTTTTTCGGAGTTCCGGATGCTCAGAGCCTTGCTGTTGTCGACCATGCTGGCGACTGCCGTGACGATGCCCGTTGCCGCGCAGGCTGAGGGACAGGCGCAGTCGCCCCGGCTGACGCTCAAGCGCATCTACGGCAATCCCGCGCTGGCTGGCCCGGCGCCGCGCGCGCTGCGGCTGTCGCCCGACGGCAAATGGCTGACTTCGCTGCGTAACCGCGCCGACGAGAAGGAGCGCTACGATCTCTGGGCGGTCGATACCGTAACGGGCGCCGAGCGGATGCTTATCGATTCCGCGAAGCTCGGCAGCGGCGCCGCGCTGAGCGAGGCGGAGAAGATGCAGCGCGAGCGCGCCCGCATCGCCGATTACAAGGGCATCGTCAGCTACGACTGGAGCCCGGATGCACGCTCGATCCTCGTGCCGCTCGACGGCGACCTCTATCTCGCCGGGCTCGATGGCGGCACGCGCAGGCTGACCGATACCGCGACCAGCGAACTCGACGGTACCGTCAGCCCCAGGGGCGGTTTCGTATCTTTCGTGCGCGATCAGAACCTTTTCGTCCATGATCTTGCGACGGGCGTCGAGCGCCAGCTCACCAAGGACGGTGGCGGAACGCTCTCCTGGGGTGTGGCCGAGTTCGTCGCGCAGGAGGAGATGGATCGTCGGCGCGGCCATTGGTGGTCGCCCGACGAAAGCCATGTCGCGGTGGCGCGCGTCGATGAAAGCGCGGTGGAAGTGGTCACGCGCGCGGCGATCGGCGCCGACGGCACCAGGGTCTATGACCAGCGCTATCCCAAGGCGGGCACACCCAATGCGAAGGTCGATCTTTATGTGATGCGCGCCGACGGGTCGGATGCGGTCAAGCTCGATCTGGACGATGACCCCGATTATTATCTGGCCCGCGTCGATTGGGCGCCCGACGGCAAGTCGCTCTACATCCAGTGGCAGAATCGCGCGCAGACCAAGCTTTATCTGCTCAAGGCCGATATCGCGACGCGCAAGATCGTGCCGGTGATCGAAGAAGAGGCGAAGACCTGGCTCAACCTGCACGAGGATTTCCGCGCGCTGCGCGACGGCAGCCTGATCTGGGCGTCGGAACGTGACGGCTACAAGCATCTCTATCGCTGGGAAAAGGGTAGCCTGACCCAACTCACCAAGGGGCCATGGGTGGTCCAGAAGCTGGTGGGCGTCGATCAGGGGAAACGCCGCCTCTATTACACCGCCAATCCCGACACGCCGACGGAATGGCAACTCTACGCGCTCGACTATGCTAAACCGGGTGCGAAGCCGTCGAAGCTGACCGAAGCGGGCTTTGACAACGACGCGGCGATGGATCGGTCCGCGAGCCGCTTCATCGTCACGCGATCGAACCAGGGCCAGCCCCCGCAGACCTATCTCGCCGACAGCAACGGCAAGAGGCTGCAATGGATCGAACAGAATGCGGTGACGGGCGATCACCCCTATGCGCCCTACATGGCTGCCCATGCGGTGCCGAGCTACGGCACGCTGAAGGCGGAGGATGGCACGACGCTCCATTACGAGTTGCGCACGCCAAAGCTTGAGCCCGGCAAGCGCTATCCCGTGATCCTGCAGGTCTATGGCGGCCCCAATGGCGGGCGGCAGGTTTCGAATGTCTGGGAAGGGGGCTTGCCGCAATATTGGGTGCAGCAGGGCTGGATTGTCTTTTCGATCGACAATCGCGGCACGCCCGATCGCGGCAAGGCGTTCGAGGACCATATCTATCATCATATGGGCAATACGGAGGTCGCCGATCAGTTGAAGGGCGTCGACTGGTTGAAGGCGCAAGCTTTCGTCGATCCGAAGCGGATCGTCGTCAATGGCTGGTCATATGGCGGTTACATGGTCCTCAAGCTGCTCGAAAAGGCGCCGGGCGTCTTTGCGGCGGGCGTGTCGGGGGCGCCGGTCACGCGCTGGGAACTGTACGACACCCATTACACCGAGCGCTATCTCGGCAACCCGGCCAAGGATCCGAAGCCTTATCAGATCTCCGACGCGATCGCCGATGCCGGCAAGATCCGCGATCCACTGCTGCTGATCCATGGCATGTCCGACGACAATGTCGTGTTCGACAATTCCACCGCGCTGATGGCGAAGCTCCAGCAGGAAGCGATCCCGTTCGAAACCATGGTCTATCCCGGGCAGGGGCACCGCGTCGCCGGACCGGGGATCAGCGAACATCTGTACGGGACGATCGAGAAATTTCTGGCGCGGCACATCGCCGAATAACCTGCCGCCCGCCAGGCAGGATTCGCCGAAATCCTGATGCGGGTTACTCCATGTTAAGAGCATGGTGGCAAACAGGCTTGGCGAGTTGGAAGCATGTTTGACGCAAAACTGGTTGATGAACCCGCACGTGTCGCCGCGTTGAGGGGTTATGACGTGCTCGATACGCCGGCCGAGGCGCCGTTCGACAAGATCACGAATCTTGTGCGAACCGTGCTGGGCGTGCCGATGTCCGCTGTGTCGCTGATCGACGGCGACCGGCAATGGTTGAAATCGCATCCGGGCATGGACGGCAACGAGACGACGCGTGACGTCGCCTTTTGCGACTATACGATCCGAGCGCGCGAGCCGCTGGTCGTCAACGATGCGTCGACCGATGCCAGGTTCCGCGACAATCCGCATGTCGTGGGCGACCCCAATATCCTGAGCTATGCCGGCGTGCCGCTGGAGACGCCCGATGGCTATAATATCGGCTCGCTCTGCGCGATCGACACCTGTCGTCGCGAGTTCGACGCCGCGCATATCGAGATATTGAAGGGGCTTGCCGCGCTGGTCGTCGACCAGCTCGAACTACGCCGCATTGCCGAGCGTGATCATCTGAGCGGTGCGCTCACCCGGCGCGCCTTCGTGGCGGAACTCGACAAGGCGATATCGCTTCATGTCCGGCATGGGCGTCCGGCGGCCCTCGTCCTTCTCGATATCGATCATTTCAAGACGATCAACGACAGCTACGGCCATCCGGTCGGCGATCTCGCGATCCGTGCGGTCGCCGATTGCTTCGCGGGGATGAAGCGCCCCGCCGACGCGTTCGGCAGGGTGGGCGGCGAGGAGTTCGCGCTGCTGCTGCCCGAAATCTCGGAGGAAGATGCACTGATTGCCGCCGAGCGCTATCGCGCGGCGATCGCGGATATCCGGATCGATCACGATCCGCCCTTCCGCATCACCGCGAGCTTCGGCGTCGCCGCGTTGACCGCTCAGCGCGAGAGTAGCGAGACCTGGCTCGCGCATGCCGATGCCGCGCTGTACGATGCCAAGCGCTCCGGCCGCAATTGCATTCGCCGCGCGGCGATGGTTCCGGAAACGATCGCGGCATGATCCGGGGCCGGTGGTCGTACAAACCGCTTCCACCGCGATCGATCAGGCTCTAGAGCGCAGGCCTTCCAACGAGGAGTGCGTTGAAATGGGCTACCGGGTGGTGGTTGCCGGCGCGACCGGCAATGTCGGGCGCGAAGTGCTGAACATTCTGGCGGAACGCGAATTCCCGGCCGACGAGGTCGCAGCCGTCGCATCGGCACGCAGCCAGGGCGACCAGATCGAGTTCGGCGAGACCGGCAAGATGCTCAAGGTCCAGAATATCGAGCATTTCGACTGGACGGGCTGGGACATGGCGATCTTCGCCATCGGTTCCGAAGCCACCAAGAAATATGCGCCCATCGCGGCCGCCGCCGGTTGCACCGTGATCGACAATTCGTCGCTCTACCGCATGGACCCCGACGTGCCGCTGATCGTGCCCGAGGTGAATCCCGAAGCGATCGATGGTTATCGACGGAAGAACATCATCGCGAACCCCAATTGCTCGACCGCGCAAATGGTGGTGGCGCTCAAGCCGCTGCACGATGCCGCGAAGATCAAGCGCGTCGTCGTTTCCACCTATCAGTCGGTTTCCGGCGCGGGCAAGGCGGGCATGGACGAGCTGTTCGAGCAGAGCCGCGACATCTTCGTGGGCGATCAGGCCGAACCGAAGAAATTCACCAAGCAGATCGCCTTTAACGTGATCCCCCATATCGACAGCTTCCTGGATGACGGCTTCACCAAGGAAGAATGGAAGATGGTGGTCGAGACCAAGAAGATCCTCGATCCCAAGATCAAGGTAGTGGCGACCTGCGTGCGCGTGCCCGTCTTTGTCGGCCATAGCGAGGCGATCGCGATCGAGTTCGAGGATGAGATTTCGGCCAAGAAGGCGCAGTCGATCCTGCGCGAGGCACCGGGCGTGATGCTCGTCGACAAGCGCGAGGACGGCGGGTACGTCACCCCCGTCGAATGCGTCGGCGAATATGCCACCTTCGTCAGCCGTGTCCGCGAGGATCCGACGGTCGACAACGGACTGGTGCTGTGGTGCGTCTCTGACAATCTGCGCAAGGGAGCCGCGCTCAATGCGGTGCAGATAGCCGAATTGCTGGGCCGTCGTCACCTGAAGAAGGCGGCCTGAGCGAGCAGGCCGGCGATGGTCCGGCCTATTCCGCGATCACGGCTTCCAGCTTGCCCTTTGGCTTCTGGAGCAACAGCACCATCGGAATCACGGCGATGGAAATGATCGCCATCAGGTGGAAATCGTCGAGGTAGGCGATCATCGCCGCCTGGCGGTTCACTTCGGCGTTGAGCATGCCGAACACGCCGTCCGAAAGCACGCCGAAGCGGCCCAGCGCACTCAGGTCGAGCGAGGGTACGGTCCCTGCGGTCACGTGTTGCGACAGGTCGGCATGGCTGATCTGGCTGTTGCGGGCGAGGAACACGGTCACCATCGAGATACCGGCCGACTGGCCGATATTGCGCATCAGGTTGAGCAGGCTGGCGCCGTCGGTCCGGTAGTGAGCGCTGAGCGTCGCGAAGGCGAGCGAGTTGAGCGGCATGAAGATCAGGCCCATGCCCAGCCCCTGGATGAAGCCGGAGGTCACCACCGGCCAATAATCCATCTCAAGCGACCAGCCCGACATCTGGAACAGCGATACGCCGAAGATCACGAAACCCACCGAGACGACCAGGCGCGTATCGACCCGCCCCATCAACTGGCCCGCCAGCCACATCGTCACCAGCACGCCCAGCCCGCGGGGCGCCATCATCATGCCGGTGTCGATCACTGGATAACCGAACAATTGCTGGAGCATCGACGGGAGCAGGGCCATCGGCGCCATGGTCGACATGCCGATGACCAGCATGAAGATCATGCCCATCACCAGATTGCGGTTGCGGAAGATATGCCGGTCGAACAGCGGCGCCTTCGCGGTCGCGAGGTGGACGATGCCGACCCAGAGCGCCGCCAGTGCGATGCCGCCTTCGATGATGATCTCCCAACTCGCGAACCAATCCTCCTGCTGCCCGCGATCGAGCATCAACTGGAAGGCGGCGACCGCGATCGAGATCATCGCGAAACCCATCATGTCGAAAGACCGCGTCTGCTTCGGGCGTGAAGGCAGCAACGCCCACAAGATGCCGAGCGTCAGCAGGCCGACGGGCACGTTGACGTAGAACACCCAGCGCCAATTGTAATTCTCGGTCAGCCAGCCGCCGAGCACCGGGCCCATGATCGGCCCGATCATCACACCCATGCCCCAGACTGCCATGGCCTTTGCCTGGCGTTCGGGCGGATTGATATCGAGCATGGCGGTCTGCGACAGCGGGTTGATGAACGCCGCGGCGATGCCCTGCATGACGCGGAACAGCACCATTTCCTCCAGGCTCACGGCGATGCCGCACAGCATGGAGGCGACGATGAAGCTCGCGACCGCGACGAGGAACAGGTTGCGCGATCCGAAACGACCGGAGAGCCAACCCGTCGCCGGGATCGCGATCGCGGAGGCGACGATATAGCTGGTCAGCACCCAGGTGACGCTGTCCATCGTCGCGCCCAGGCTGGTCTGCATGTGCGGCAGCGCGACGTTCGCGATGGTCGTGTCCAGGATCTGCATGATCATGGCACCCATGATGCCGACGGTCAGCAGCCCGCGATGCTTGACGGCAAGCATCGCCTGGCCGGGCGCGGGGTCAGTCACGGTGGCCCTTGGTATCGACGGTCACGCCTGCGCTGAGCCCGGCGATCATCGTGCGGGGCGGGGCATTGTCGATGGCGATCCGCACCGGCACCCGCTGTGTGACCTTCACCCAGTTGCCGTTGGCGTTCTGTGCTGGCAACACCGAGAATTCGGATCCGGTGCCCGCGCCGATGCTGGCGACATGGCCGGCGATCTTGAGTTCGGGATAGGCATCGAGCTTGATGCGGACCGGCTGGCCCACCGTCATGTGGTCGAGATCGGTTTCCTTGTAGTTCGCCTCGATCCAAGCATCCTGGCTCATCACCAGGCTGAGCGCGGGAAAGCCGACCGGCGTGATATTGCCCACCTGCAGGCGGTTCGTCTGGCTGACGATGCCGTCGGCGGGTGCGCGGACGACGGTGCGCGACAGGTCCAGCGCGGCCTTTTGCCGTTGCGCCATCGCCGCCTGGATCGCTGCGGGCGTACCCGACGCCGTGGTGCCGCTGCCGAGCTGCGTGGTCGCGCGCGCCGCATCGGCCTGCGCATTGGCGAGCCGGGCCTTGGCGGCTGCCACTTCATGGCGGGCGGCATCCAGGCTGGCGCGGGTGGTGAAGCCGCGCTGCATCAGCGCGCTCTGGCGATCATAGGTGGCCTGGGCGAGCTGGATGTCGGCGCGGGCGCTTTCGATATCGGCGGCGGCGCCGCCGGTATCGGTCGACAATGTCGCGACCTGGACGCGCGCGGTGGCGAGCGCGGCATCGGCCTGCGCCAGCGCGATGCGATAGGGCTCGGGATCGATGACGAACAAGATGTCGCCCGCCTTGACCCGCTGGTTCTCCTTCACGCGGACCTCGACGATCCGTCCGGTCACGTCGGGGCCGATCGAGACCATGTCCTGCTGGACATAGGCATTGTCCGTGGAAACGTAGCGGCCGCCGGTCAGCCAGAAATAGCCGCCGATCGCCGCGATCAGCAGCGGCACCGACAGCATCAGCGCCAGTCGGCCCCATTTGCGGCGCGGCTTCTCGGCTGCGGCGGGCATGTCGAGAGTGATCGGCTTAGCATCCTCGACGGTGACGGGTTCGCCAAGATCAGCCATGGGCACGCACTCCGCACTCGTCGCTTCGCTGCGACAGATTCTGTAGATTCTGGTGAACACGCGCCAGCAGAGCGTTGAGCTGCTGTTCCTCGGCCTCGCTGAACCCGTCGAGCGCATCGACGAAGAGTTCTTCGGCATAATCCCTGAGCTGGGCGATGATCGGTGCGGCCTTGTCGGTCAGGAACAATTGCCAGGCGCGGCGGTCATTGGGATCGGCACGACGCTCGACCAGCCCGGCTTCCTGCAGCCGGTCGATCATGCGGCTGAGCGTGATCGGCTCGACTTCGAGCAGATCGGCGATGCCGCCCTGGTTGATGCCCTCGCGGCGGGCGAGCAGGGTCAGCACGCGCCATTGGGGGCGAGTGACGCCGATCGTACGCGCCTTTTCGTCGAAGCTGCGGCGCAGCAGGCGCGATACGTCGGAAACGAGGAAGCCAAGGGGGTCGCTCATGACGGGCGATATAATAACAACGCTTATTATATACAAGGTCAGTTGAATTGCGTTTCAGGCTCGGCCAGTTGCAGTCCATGCAATTGCCGGCCGATTTGCGAGCCCTTCCGGCCGCGCAGTTCCGGGCGCTCGCCGCGCTCGCTCTCATGCTGATCATCGCGCAGATCGATCAACCCTTCCCGGAAATCGCGTGGCTTCATCATGTGCCGAGCGCGCTGTTGCTCGTCGCGGCGCCGGTACTGCTGCGGCGATGGCCGCTTAGCGATGGCGCAGTTGTGGCGCTGGTGCTGTTCTTCGCGCTCCATACGCTGGGCGGGCGCTATACCTATTCGAGCGTACCTTATGACGATTGGGCGAGGGGCCTGACGGGGGGCACGCCGAGTGGCTGGTTCGGTTGGACGCGCAATCATTACGACCGGCTGGTCCATTTCGCTTTCGGGATGCTTTTCTATGCGCCCATCCGCGAAATCGGCCTCCGCTGGCTCGGCCAGTCGCGCACGATGGCCGCGATCGTTTCGATCGGCTTCGCGCTTTCGGTGGGGGCGCTCTACGAGATTTTCGAAGGGCTGCTGACGCTGATGGTGGCACCCGAAATGGCCGACGGATATAATGGTCAGCAGGGCGACATGTGGGATGCCCAGAAGGATATGGGGTTGGCGTTCGTCGGCTCGCTGTTGGCGGCTGGCTGTGTGCGGTGGAGTGGCGCTCGTAGATGAAGGCCGGATCGACACCGCAGGCTTGCCGGGCTACCGCGCTGGCGAACATCAGGCTTTCAACACTCGCTGGACACAGGCCATTGGCAAGCTCCCCGACTGATTTTTCCACTCATCGCTTCGCGAGCTTCGACGGCGTCGAGCTTGCCTGGCATGAAATGGGCGCGCCCGATGCGCGGCCGCTGGTGCTGATCCACGGCTATTTCTCCGACGCGTTCACAAACTGGATCCGCTATGGCCATGCCGCGCGCATCGTGGCTGAAGCTGGCCGCCGCGTGGTCATGCCCGATCTGCGCGCGCATGGGCAGAGCGCCAAGCCGCATGACCCAGCCGCCTATCCCCCGGATGTGCTGGCGAAGGACGGTTTCGCGTTGATCTCCCATCTCGGACTGACTGATTACGATCTGGGCGGCTATTCGCTCGGCGCGCGCACGACGGTGCGGATGCTGGCCGGCGGAGCGAAGCCGGGCAGGGCGATCATCGCGGGCATGGGGCTGCAGGGGTTGATCGATACCGGCGGTCGCGCCGGGCATTTCAGGCATATCCTGAGCAATCTGGGCAGCCATCAGCGCGGCAGCCCCGAATGGATGGCGGAGGCGTTCCTGAAGACCACCAAGGGCGATCCGGTGGCGCTGCTCCACGTCCTCGATACCTTTGTCGACACGCGCCGGGCCGATATCGAATCGCTCGACCTGCCGGTGCTGGTGCTTTCGGGCGTGGATGACGATGACAACGGATCGTGCCAGGCGCTCGCCGAAACGCTGCCTGATGCCGTCGCGCGCACGATTCCCGGCGGGCATATGAGCGCGGTGACCCGGCCGGAGCTTGGTGAGGAAATCGCGCGCTTTCTGGCGTCTTGACCATGTCCGGCCACGGGTTCAGTCTGATCCGGGGGATCCGTTCGCGTCAGATCAAGGAAGTCCGATGAAGTCCGCATTGTCAGCGATCGCGCTCGTCACCATGGTTGCGGGCGCGCCGTCCGTCTTCGCCCAGTCCGCCGCCGACGCCGACAAATTCGTCGGCGATGCGGAGGCGGAGCAGCGCGAATTCAGCGTGCCCAAGGCGCAGGTCGACTGGATCAACGAAACCTATATCACCGACGATACCAACGGAATCGCCGCGCTTTTCGCCACACGCGAGAGCGAGATGCGCGTGCGTCAGGCCAAGGATGCCGCGCGGTTCGATAAGGTGCCTGACCTTTCGTTCGATACACGCCGCAAGATCGATGTGCTGCGTGGCGGCATCACGCTGCCGGCGCCGACGACGCCGGGCTCCGCCGCCGAACTCGCAAGGGTCGCGACCGGCATCAAGGGATTGTATGGCGCTGGCAAGGGCACGCTTGACGGCAAGCCGATCTCGGGCAGCGACATCGAGGCGGCGATGGGCGAAGTCCGCGATCCCGCGAAACTCAAGGAAATGTGGGTGAGCTGGCACGACAATGTCGGCGCGCCGATGCGCGAGGATTATGCGCGCATGACCGAGGTCGCCAATGCCGGAGCGCGAGAACTGGGATTTGCCGATGTTGGCGCGATGTGGCGCTCGCAATATGACATGCCGGCTGATCAGTTCGCGAAGCTGACCGACAAGCTCTGGCAGGAAGTAAAACCGCTCTACGACGACCTTCATTGCTACACACGCGGCAAGCTCAACGAGAAATATGGCGACGACGTCCAGCCCAGGACGGGGCCGATCCGCGCCGATCTGCTCGGCAATATGTGGGCGCAGGAATGGGGCAATATCTACGATGTTGTCGCACCGCCGGGGGCTGGCGATATTGGTTATGACGTGGGCGAGTTGCTGAAGGCGCGCGGCGATGATCCGCTGAAGATGGTGAAAATCGGCGAGGGTTTCTACAGTTCGCTCGGTTTCGCGCCGTTGCCCGCCAGCTTCTGGAACCGGTCGCAATTCCTGAAGCCCGCCGATCGCGAAGTCGTTTGCCATGCGTCCGCCTGGGACGTCGACAACAAGGACGATCTGCGCATCAAGATGTGCATCAAGGTGAATTCGGACGATTTCGTCACGATCCACCACGAGCTGGGGCATAATTATTATCAGCGTGCCTATAACAAGCAGCCCTATTTCTATCTGAACGGCGCCAATGACGGCTTCCATGAGGCGATTGGCGATTTCGTCGCCCTGTCGATCACGCCTGACTATCTCGTCAGCATCGGCCTGCTCGACAAGGCGAAGGTGCCCGCCGCCGACAAGGATCTTGGCCTGTTGTTGCGCCAGGCGATGGACAAGATCGCCTTCCTCCCCTTTGGCCTGCTCGTCGACAAATGGCGCTGGGGCGTCTTCAACGGCCAGATCCCTGCAACCGGTTATGAGAAGGGCTGGAACGATCTGCGCCTGCGCTATCAGGGCATCGTTCCACCGGTGCCGCGCGACGAGACGCGTTTCGATCCGGGCGCCAAATTCCATGTGCCGGCCGCGGTGCCCTATACCCGCTATTTCCTGGCGCGGATCCTGCAGTTCCAATTCTATCAGGCCGCCTGCAAGCAAGCCGGGTGGAAAGGGCCGCTGCACCGCTGTTCCTTCTATGGCGACAAGGCGGTGGGCGCGAAGCTGAACGCTATGCTCGAAATGGGCGCGTCCAAGCCCTGGCCCGACGCTCTCCAGGCATTCACTGGCAGCCGGGAAATGTCGGGCAAGGCGATGCTGGCCTATTTCGCGCCGTTGCAGACATGGCTGAAGGCGCAGAACAAGGGCAAGCAATGCGGCTGGTAATGGATCGTCGATGACAGGCTCGGGGGGGGCGATATTGCCTGAAACTGCGACGCGTCGCGCAAGGAGCGCGCGCGTATGAACCTGCCGCTCGTCAATCTGGCGGTGCTGCTCTCTGTCGCATCGATCATGTGCGTCGCATTGACGCTGGCCTGGCTCTATTTCGGTCGGCAGCGTTATGCGCAGCTCTGGGCGCTCTCGGCCGCAGGCGCGGTGCTGCAATGGAGCGTGAGCGCCTATGCGCGGATCGAGTTCCCGGGCGAAGCCTGGCCGCTGCTCATCACCGGCACGCTGGTCGCAGTCGATTCCGCGCTGATCGCCATCGGTGCGCGGCATCGGGCGCGGTTGCCTCTCCATTTGCCGCTCATGGCCGGGATCGTGCTGGTCTCGATCGTCGCGATGGGCATGGGCGCGGTGACCGCGAATCTCGCGACACGGGGATTCGTCGCCAATTTTCATGCTGGCATGATGTTCGCGATCGCGGCGGCGGCGCTCTATCCGCGTGGCCGGCCGGCGCTGCCCCCCGAACTGGCGGTGGTATCCGCCTTCGGGTTGTTCGCGCTGTTTCAGTTCTCGCTGGCGGCTCTGTCGCTTGGCATGGACTCGCGCTACATGCTCGCGACCGGTCAGGTTTACCGCGACGTGCTGATCATCGGGCTGCCCGCCGTCTATGCAGCGGTCGGCATCGCTGCGGTGTTTGTCCTGGCGATGGATCTCAACGATCGGCTGCGTGCTCTCGCTACGCGGGATCCGCTGACCGGTGCGCTCAACCGGCGAGGGCTGGAGCAGGCGGCGACCAACGCCTTCGCCGACGCGCGCCGCCGTCGCCGCGACCTTGCCATCGTGTTGTGCGCGGTCGACGGCTATGACGCCGCACGCCGCGCGCGTGGGCAGGAGGCGATCGACGGCGCATTGGCGATTATCTCCGATATCGTTCACGCCAGCGTGCGCGAGGAGGATTTGCTGGCGCGTACCGGACATGCCGAGTTCTGTCTGTTGCTGATCGACGCCTCGCCCGAAATGGCGATCGACGTCGTCGATCGCGCGCGTCAGGAGATCGCGGCCGTGACGATCGGAGAGGCCAGGCCCTTTTCGCTCACTGTCAGCTTTGGAATCACCGGCTTTCGGCCGGACGATATCGTGCTGTCGTCGGCGCTCGCCCGCGCGGATGCCGCGCTGTGCCGCTCGGTCGCCGATGGCGGCAACCGGATCACGCTTTCGACCGATCTGCCGTGACGCCTGCGATCGTCATCCTTTCGGTGCTGTTCTTCACCAGCGCGATCCTGTGCATCACCATGACCCTGGCCTGGCTCCATTTTGGCCGGGCGCGACACATATCGAGCTGGGCATTCGCCTATGGCCTGGGCGCGCTGCAATGGGTGGTGAATGCGCTTGGCGTCCTGATCGCGCCGACCAATCCGATTCCGGTGATCATCGCGAGCCTGACCGTGCTGGGGTCGAGCGCACTGGTGCCGATCGGTGCATTGCAGCGCGCGGGGCGGCCGGTGCATCTGCCGGCTTTCATCGCGATCGGCCTGGCCTTCGCGATCGCGATCACGCTAATCTATACCGTCCTTCCGAACCGGGCGCTTCAGGGCGCGCTGTCCAACATGTTCGCGGTGATCATGATGCCGATCGCCGCGATCGCGATCTGGCCACGGCACCGGCGTCCCAATGCCCCCGAACTCGCCTTCATCGTCATGTTGATGATCTTCGCGCTGTATCAACTCGCATTGAGCGGTTCCGCGCTGTTCATGGGGGTGGAGGGGGATCGGGAGGCGATCGAGCGTTATAGGATGATCCTCGGCATCGGCCTGCCGCCCGTCTATGTCGGCACCGGGATCGCTGCGGTTTTCCTGATCGCGGGCGATTTGTCTGAAAGCCTGCAGCAGCTCGTCACGCGCGACGGGTTGACCGGTGCGCTCAACCGGCGCGGCATCGAGCAGGCCGCGACTGTCGCCATGGCCAATGCCCGGCGGCGGGGACGGCCGTTCACCGTGGTGATCGGCGACATCGACCATTTCAAGCGGATCAACGATCGTTTCGGCCATGCCGCCGGGGATCGGGCATTGATTTCCTTCGCCGACAATGTCCAGGCTGTGGTCCGCGAAGTCGACATGTTCGGCAGGCTGGGCGGTGACGAATTCTGCCTCTTGCTGTCCGATCTCGCGCCCGAGGATGCCAGCGAAGTCGTCGAGCGCATCCGTGAGGAGGTGGCTGCCATCCGGATCGAGGACACGCCCGATCTGGTTTTCACCGCAAGCTTCGGCGTCGCCGGTTTCGCCGATGACGATCTGTGGTTCGGCCAGATCCTGCATCGCGCGGATCAGGCGCTCTACGAAGCCAAGGGCGCCGGCCGCAATCGCGTCGTGATCGCCGCGCCCGCACAACCGGGCTGATCGATCCTATCTGAACGGTGGCTCGCTAAAGGCGCGCAGCTTGCGGCTGTGCAGCTTGCTGCCCTCTCGGCGAAGCTGGTCGCAGGCCTCGATGCCGATCCGCATATGCTCGCTGATCGCGCGCTCGTAGAAGCGGTTGGCCTGACCCGGCAGCTTGAGTTCGCCGTGGAGCGGCTTGTCCGATACGCAAAGCAGCGTGCCATAGGGGACGCGGAAGCGATATCCTTGCGCCGCGATCGTCGCCGACTCCATGTCGATGCCGACCGCGCGCGATTGCGAGAAGCGCAGCGCGGATGCGGAATAACGCAGTTCCCAATTGCGGTCGTCGGTGGTGACGATCGTGCCGGTGCGCAACCGGCGCTTGAGCATTTCCGCGGTCTCGCCCGAAACCGTCTCGGCGGCGGCGGCGAGCGCGAGCTGGACCTCGGCGATCGCCGGCACCGGAATCTCGGGCGGCAGCACATCGTCGAGCACATGGTCGTCGCGCAGATAGGCATGGGCGAGCACATAGTCGCCGATCCGCTGGCTGGGGCGCAGGCCGCCGCAATGGCCGATCATCAACCATGCCTCAGGCCGGACGACCGCGAGATGGTCGGTGATCGTCTTCGCGTTGGAGGGGCCGACGCCGATATTCACGACGCTGATCCCCGAACGGTCGGGCGCGATCAGGTGATAGGCGGGCATCTGGTGCCGGCGCCACGCGCTGTCGGCCACCACGCGCTCGGGATCGGCGGTTTCGGGCGTCACCATCACGCCGCCGGCGCCCGAGAGCGCCGTGAAGCGGCTCCCTTCGCCCAGTTGGCCGCATGCCCAGCGGACGAACTCGTCGATATAGCGGTGGTAGTTGGTGAACAGGATATAGCGCTGGACATGTTCGGGCGGCGTGCCGGTGTAATGGCGCAGCCGGGCGAGCGAGAAATCGGTGCGCAGCCCGTCGAACAGCGCCAGCGGGCGCGCGGCGTCAGGCAGGTCGCGATAGGTGCCGTCGGCGATCTCGTCGCCGATGAATGCGAGTTCGGTCGCCGGGAACCAGCGCGACAGTTCGGTCGCGCTGATATCGTCGAGCATCAGGTCGTGTCCGGCTTCCAGCACATAGGGGAAGGGGATCTCCTGCCGCCCCGCGACCGCCGTCACCTCGACATCGTAATCTTCGATCAGCAGGCTCAATTGTTCGACCAGATAATCCGCGAACAGCGCGGGCTTGGTGACGCTGATCGCATAATTGCCGGGGGTGACCAGCCGGCCGAACGAACGCGGCGGCACCGGCGCGTCGCCTTGTCCGCGATAGCGCAACTGGATCTCAGGATAGGCGAAGGCACCCTGGGCGCGGTCGATCGGATCGGGCTTCTCGCCGGTCCGAATGAAGCGTTCAAGCGCGGAACGCAGGCGATCGACGGAGGCGGAGTAAAGAGCGTCAAGCTCGGCGACGATGGTTTTTGCGTCGGACATTGACAGCAACTATCCGAGCCTGACCCGTGCTGGCAAGTCCCCGGTCTTGCCTCCGGACGCTCTGGGCTATAGAGCGCGCCAGCATTTTTCTTTGAATCGCGAGAACCCCATGAAGATCAGCGGCGTGGACATCCGTCCCGGCAACATCATCGAATATGAAGGCGGCATCTGGCGTGCGGTGAAGATCCAGCACACCCAGCCTGGCAAGGGCGGCGCCTATATGCAGGTCGAGATGAAGAATCTCATCGACGGCCGCAAGAACAACGTCCGCTTCCGTTCGGCTGAAACGGTCGAGCGCGTGCGGCTCGACACCAAGGATTTCCAGTTCCTGTTCGCGGACGGCGACACGCTGACCTTCATGGACAAGGATACCTACGACCAGATCAACCTGCCGCGCGATCTGCTCGGCGATGCCGCTGCCTTCCTGCAGGACGGCATGGACGTGGTGATGGAGCTTTACGACGAGAAGCCGATCTCGGTTCAGCTTCCCGACCAGATCGAAGCCACGATCGTCGAGGCCGACGCCGTGGTGAAGGGGCAGACCGCCTCGTCGAGCTACAAGCCCGCGATCCTCGACAATGGCGTGCGCATCATGGTGCCGCCGCACATCGCATCGGGCACGCGCATCATCGTCGATGTGTACGAACAGGCCTATGTGAAGCGGGCGGAGTAATGGAGGGACTGGCGCGCCTGCTGCTTGCCGGCGCGCTGGCGCTCGGCTGCTTGGGCGGCACGGCCAGCGCACAGCAGGGTGCGAAGCCGCTTTCATCGGACTTGCTCGCTGTCTCCGCATGGGGGCAGCGGCTGGCGGTTGCCCAGCAGCCGCTGATCGACGCCTATAATCGTTGCCGGCCAGTCAACGAGGCGGCGGCCGCCGCTTTCAATGCGGTGTCAAACGATGCGGCCATGGCGCGAGAGGTCTTGCCGAAATTTGTCGAGTGCGTGGAGAATTTCGAGGCGGCGGCCACCCAGGTTTCCGCGACATTGTCTGGAATCGGCAATTTGCCGCGTTCCGCCGAGATTGCGCTCAACATACGCTCCGCTGATCTTCTGGAGCGGTCCGCCGCGTCGACAAGGGCGTCGGCTGCCTCGATGCGCGATCTGCTCGCCGCGATCGAGGCGGCCGCCGCGAATGACATGGATGGCGCGCGTCAGGCATATGCGCGGGCACGCAATGGTTCCGCAGGGGCGATCGACGCCCAGATATTGCTCCTGGAGGTCATGGCCAAGGGATCGCCGGTTGAATTGCACCGCGCGGTGCTGGATCTGCGGATCGTCGTCAATCGCGCAATTCGCACGATGGTTGTCGGTGAAATCACGCCACAGGGTATTGTGCTTGGCGATTCGCTTTCCACCTTCGGGCGTCCCGCGCGTGATGCGGCGAGACGGATACGCACCGGCTGGGCAAGCAGCAGCGTGGAATCGCGGCGCATCGTCGAGCGTCTTGGCGATACGAAGCGCAAGGCGATGCTCGCGCGGATGGATGTGATCTACAATTATCTCGCCGTTCAGGCGGATGCGACCGCGAGTACGCTGGAGCGTGCGCCCGCCGGAACGGTTTCGGTCATTGAGATGCAGCACTTCTCCGACGAGATTTTAAAGTTCGAGATTTTTGTCGCGCAAATGGCGGCATCGGTATCAAATATTGTTCAGGAGCACCGTTGAGTCATGGTTTCCCATTCCGGCCTCCTCACCGTCATGGAGCGCGCCGCGCGCAAGGCTGCGCCGCGGCTGCGGCGTGACTTCAACGAGGTCCAGCACCTCCAGGTCTCGAAGAAGGGACCGGCGGATTTCGTCTCGATGGCCGATCAGCGCGCCGAGCGCACGCTGTATGACGAACTGAAAAAGGCGCGTCCCGATTGGGGCTTCCTGCTCGAAGAGGGCGGCGAGATCGCGGGCGATCCCACCAAGCCGCGCTGGATCATCGATCCGCTCGATGGCACCACCAACTTCCTTCACGGCATTCCGCATTTCGCGATCTCGATCGCGGTGGAGGAGCCCCGCCCGGGTGGCGGGCGCGGCGAGATCGTCAGCGCGCTTGTCTATCAGCCGCTGACCGATGAGAGCTTCTGGGCCGAAAAGGGCAGGGGGGCCTGGCTGCAGGACCAGCGCCTGCGTGTGTCCTCGCGCCGCCATCTCGACGAGTCGCTGATCGCGACCGGGATTCCGTTCAAGGGGCATGGCGATCATCGCGAATGGCGTGCGATCCATGACGCGATCGCGATCGAGGTCGCTGGCATCCGCCGTTTCGGATCGGCCGCGCTCGACCTCGCATGGGTTGCCGCCGGCCGCTTCGACGGTTTCTGGGAAAGCGGGCTCCAGTCGTGGGACATCGCGGCCGGGATCCTGCTGGTGCGTGAAGCCGGCGGTTTCGTCACCGATTTCCGTGGCGCGGACCGCGCGCTCGAACGCGGTGAGCTTCTGGCGGCGAATGACGTCCTCCACTCGCGCCTTCACAAGCTGATGGCGGGTGCGCTCAAGGCGCCGCGCCCCGCCTGATCCGGCATCGATCCCGATCCGTAACGACGCTTGCGGACGGGATCGGAGAGGAATAGCCTCGCTCCGAGCAAGAAGGGGAGAGGCGATATGGAATATGGCATTCTCGGCTGGATCGTTGTCGGGCTGATCGCGGGCGCGCTCGCGAAATGGATCATGCCGGGCAAGGATCCTGGCGGCATCTTCGTCACCATATTGATCGGCATCGCCGGTGGCCTGGTCGGCGGCTTCATCAGCAGCCGGCTTGGTCTGGGTGGCAGCGGCAATTTCGTCAACATCCTGGTGGCGACCGCCGGCGCGATCCTGTTGCTCTGGATTTATCGGATGGTGAAAAGCCGGTCGGCCTGAATCGGCCCGGCCCGCGCGATGGGCGCGGCTGAACTGATCGGATTGGCGGCAAGCATCAGCCTGTTGTCGGGATGGCGCATCTATCTATGCGTCTTCGCCACCGGCCTCGCCATGCGCACCGGCTGGATAGAGCTGCCGCAGCATCTTTCCGGGCTCGATGCGCTCGCCAATCCCTGGGTGATCGGCATATCCGCGATCGGCCTGCTCGCCGAATTCTTCGCCGACAAGATCGCCTGGCTCGACACGATCTGGGACGGTTTGCACAGTTTTGTCCGTCCGGTCGGCGGCGCCTTGCTCGCCATGGCGATCGTCGATCCACAGGATCCGGCATGGCAGGTGGCCAGCCTGTTGCTCGGCGGCAGCGCGGCGCTGCTCAGCCATGGCGCGAAAATGGGAACCCGCGTCGTCGTCAACGCCAGTCCCGAACCCTTCAGCAACATCGCAGTTTCGAGCGGCGAGGATATCGCGACGGGCGGCCTGTTGCTGCTGGTGCTGGCGAATCCGATCGCGGCGGTGGCCGTCGCCATCTGCCTGTCGCTTGCCGCGATCGCGCTGATCGTGACGCTCCGTCGATGGATTCGCCGTTTGCGGCCGGGCGATCGGAGTGCGCTTGACTGACTCATAACTGCTGGGTTATCGGATCAATCGATAGCCAGAGAGTTATGTATTTCGATGCGCGATGGTCACGACCTGATTTTCAAGACTCTCGCGGATCCGACCCGACGGGCCATTTTCGAGCGGCTGTGCCGGGACGGGGAGCGGACGGTTCGCGCGATCACCGTGGATGCCGGGGTATCGCAACCGGCGGTTTCCAAGCATCTCGCCGTACTCAAACAGGCCGGGTTCGTGCTCGATCGACAGGACGGCCGCCAGACCCATTACAGCGCGCGGCGCGATGCGCTGGCGCCGTTGATCGACTGGACCAGCCGCATGACCGGATTCTGGGAGACCAAATTCGATGATCTCGAAGACCTGCTGAAGAGAATGGATCAATGACCGGAACGTCGACCGAAACGCGCTCGATCGTCGTCGAGCGCGAGATCGGCCATCCGCCCGAGCGGATCTGGCGCGCGCTCACCGTGCCGCATTTCATCGAGGAATGGCTGATGAAGACCAGCTTCGCGCCTGTGCTTGGCCATCGCTTCGATTTTCGTGCGGATTGGGGGGCGGTCGACTGCGAGGTGCTCGCCATCGAGCCGAACCGGACATTATCGTACACATGGGGCGATCACGATCTGAAAAGCGTCGTCACCTGGACGCTCACGCCCACCGATACGGGCACCCGGCTGCGCATGGAGCAGACCGGCTTCCAGCCTGATCAGCCGCGTTACTATCATGGCGCCAGGGCCGGTTGGCCGCGTTTCCTCGCCGCACTGGAGCAGCTTCTCGCGCGGATGGACTGACCCCGACCCACACCCTTTCCGTCGCAGGAGGATGTCTTGAAGTGGAATCACTGGATCCGGCAATTCCATCGCTGGGTGTCGATCGCCTTCACCTTGGCGGTCATCGTGAATATCGTCGTGATGTCGCAGGGGCAGCCGCCCTTCTGGGTCGGCCTTCTGGCGCTATTGCCGCTGATTCTCCTGCTCGTCACCGGTCTCTATCTTTTCGCGCTGCCCTATGCGGCGCGGCGGCGGTCCGGTGCGTTCGAGCGACCGCTATGACCAAGACGACGAAAGGCCCGGTCCTGCTGTCGGGCGGCAACCCGCAAATCGCAAAGGGTGAGGGGGACGCGCCCGTCCAGGCCTATATCGCGGCGATGCCGGGCTGGAAAAGCGATGCCGGTCATCGGCTCGACGCGTTGATCGACCGCACCGTTCCGAACGTGCGCAAGGCAGTGAAGTGGAACTCTCCGCTCTATGGCGTCGAGGGGCAGGGCTGGTTCCTCGGCATCCACTGCTTCACCCGCTATATCAAGCTCGCCTTCTTTCGTGGCGCGTCGCTCGATCCGCTTCCGCCGGTGGCGTCGAAGGACGAGAACACCCGTTATTTCCATATTCACGAGGATGAGGTGGTGGACGAGGCGCAACTGGCGCGCTGGATCGAGCAGGCGGCGGCGTTGCCGGGCTGGATTCCGTGAAGAAAAGGATAGCAAGACGATGAGCAAGGGCGAAGCGCAGGGCGGGAAATCGCCATCCGAACTGATCGACGATCGCATCGCGGAACTGGACGATTGGCGAGGTGAGACCCTTGCCCGGCTGCGTGCGCTGATCCGCGAGGCCGATCCGGAGATGACCGAGGACTGGAAATGGCGCGGTGTGCCGGTCTGGTATCATGACGGGATGGTGTGCACCGGGGAAACCTATAAGGCGGTCGTGAAGATGACCTTCGCCAAGGGCGCTGCGCTCGACGATCCGTCCGGGCTGTTCAATTCGAGCCTGGACGGCAATGTTCGCCGCGCGATTGATATCCGCGAAGGCGAGGCGATCGACGAAGCTGCGTTGAAGGGGCTCATCCACGCGGCGATCGCGCTGAACCAGTCGGGCACGCGGCGATCAAAGGCCCAGTGATATGCCCAGCCAATAGGCGGCTGCGGCGGCGGCCAGCGCGGCGACCGACGCGCTGAGCACGCGCAGGCCGAAGCTTCGGCTGCCGAAGATGATCGCGTAAGCGGCTTTCGAAACGGTGTTGCTGATCACCGCCACACCGATCGCGGCGACCGCGATCATGTGGCTGAGATCCGCCGCCATACCGGTGACCGCGACCACCACGGCGTCGACGTCAGCAAGACCGGAGAGTGCCGAAACCAGGATCAGCCCGCTGTCGCCGAGCAGGCTGGCGGCCGCTCGCGAGAGGAAGGCGACCGCAGTCAGCATCGCCGCCATCTTGAGCACCGACACGATGTCGAACGGGTTCTTGGGCTGGCTGTGCTCGCCGGGCCCGTCATGGCGGCGCGCGAAGATCCCCGCGAAACCCGCCATGACGATCGCACCGGCGCCCAGCGGCAGGAACAGCGCCGGACCCAACGGGGCTGCCAGCACCCCGACCAATATGGCGGTGCGCACATAGGATACCGCGCTGGCCGCGAGCGCGCCGGCGGCCAGGGTGCTCGACCCTTCGATCTCGGTGGAGCGGCGGGCATTGGTCAGTGTCGTCGCGGTGGACGAGATCACGCCGCCGATCGCGCCCGCGACCAGTTCGCCGCGCGCCGGGCCGAGCAACCGGACGGCGACATATCCGCCGAACGAGATCGCCGCCAGGATGATGACCAGCAACCAGGTCCGCGACGGCGATATCCCGCCGAACGGCCCGATCGGATCCTCGGGAAGCAGGGGCAGGATGATGAAGGTCATGCCCAGCAGGACAATCGCCGAGCGCAGCTCCGCCCAGCTCAGCCTTTCCACGAAATTGTGCAATACATCGCGGCTCGCCAGGATTGCGACCAGCGCCACGCCGGCGGCGGATGCGAGCGTGAGGTCACCCATCGCCGACAGCGTGCCGAGCGCGAAGGTCAGCATCGCCGCGACCGTCGTGGTCGCGCTGAACTTGTCGTCGGCCACCGCCTCGCGATACTGGTAGAGCGCGAACACCACCGCAAAGGCCGTGAACATCGCGGCGATCACGATCGCCGCGCCCACGGGGCCAAAACCTGGCATCGCCGCGATCGAGCCGGTGATGCCACCCAGCATGCCGACAAGGCCGAAGGTGCGTATGCCTGCGGTGCGTTTGCCGTCTTCCTCGTCGCGCTCGCGCCAATGGCGCTCGGTTCCGACGATGACCCCGATCGCAATCGCGAAGATCAGGCGCTGAAGAGGTTCGATCGCATCCATCGTCGACATCTCGGTCGTGAAGCGGGCCGCCGTCAACATCAAAGCCGTCCGGAACCGCCAGGCCGCCTTGTCCGGCACCCGGATATCCGGCGGCATCTTGCGTTTCGCGTCGTGGCTGGCATCACAGTGCGATGACACTGCATGCACCGGCGGCCGCTTCGCGCCCCAACCGCATCGTGACGGCGTTGCTCGCCGCGTTGCTCGTCGCCATCCTGCTCTTGCAGACCGCCGCCGCGCCGCTGCGCGAGCCCAATGCCGACGATGATTTCACTTTGCGGGAAGTGATGTTGCCGATGCGCGACGGGGTGAAACTCTACACGATCATCCTGACTCCCAAGAACGCGAAGGGCTATCTGCCGATCCTGCTTCAGCGCACACCTTATGAGGCCTCGGCGACGATGGGGGCGAAGGCGCATCCCGATCTGAACGCCGTGCTGGGACCGCGCTTCGCGGAACTGCCGGGCTATATCTGGGTGTTCCAGGACATTCGGGGCCGCTACAAATCCGAGGGCGATTATTCGCACAATCGGCCGCTGCGCGGGCCGCTCAACGATACGCCCACCGACGAATCGACGGACGCGTGGGACAGCATCGAATGGCTGGTTCGCAATGTGGAGGGCAATAACGGCCGTGTCGGCATCTACGGCACATCCAATCCCGGCTGGCTGGTGCTGAATGCATTGATCGGGCCGCATCCCGCGCTCAAGGCGGCGGTCCCCGTCAACGCAGTCGGCGATCTCTGGATGGGCGACGATTATTTCCACAACGGCGCCTTCCGCCTCAGCTTCGCGGTCGAATATCTCTACCGCATGGGCACGCGCGCCGATGCGCAACTCGCCATGGCGTTCAACCACCACGACCTCTATTCCTGGTTCCTGAAGGCCGGCAGCGCGGGCGATATCGACGCGCGCTATTTCGACAAGCGCCAGGCCTTCTGGAAGCTCGCGCTCGAGCATCCTGCCTATGACGCCTATTGGCAGGCCAAGGCGATGCCGCCGTTGCTTTCCGCAGCAAACACGAACAGCGTGCCGACGCTCAACGTCCATGGCTGGTTCGATCAGGAGGACATCTACGGTGCGCCCGCCACCTACAAGGTGATGGAGAAGAGTGACACCGCGAACGACCGCAACTTCTTCTCGGCTGGCCCCTGGTATCACGGGCAGAGCTGGGGCAATGGCGAGAATATCGGCGCGATGCGCTGGAGCGAGGATACCGCCAGACGCTGGCGCGAGGATGTGCTGGCACCTTTCCTGGCGCATTATCTGAAGGACGGCCCCGCGCACGGCGTCGCGCCCGCGACGGTGTTCGAGACCGGCAGTAACCGTTGGCGCCGTTTCGACGCCTGGCCGCCGCGCCAGGTGGAATCGCGCAAGCTCTATCTGGGCGCCGGCAACAGCCTGGTCTGGGCCGCGCCGGGTGGGGAGGGGAGCGATTCCTATGTTTCCGACCCCGCCAAGCCCGTGCCTTATCAGCCACGCCCGATCCGCCGGATCGTCGGCGATGCCGATGGACTGGCGGGCTGGCGGTCCTGGCTCACCATGGATCAGCGCTTCGTCGACGGCCGCCCCGATGTGCTCACTTATGTGAGCCCGCCGCTGGAGGAGCCGCTCACCCTGCGCGGCACCATCCTCGCGCATCTCCAGGCCGCGACGAGCGGCACGGACTCCGACTGGGTGGTCAAGGTGATCGACGTGTTCCCGGACGACAATCCCGACGACGACCGGCTGGGCGGCTATCAGTTCATGGTGGCGGGGGACATCTTGCGTGGCCGCTACCGCGAGAGCTTCAGCACCCCCCGGCCGATCGCCGCGAACCGGCCGTTGGGCTACGAACTCCGCCTGCCGCAGGTGAACCACCGTTTTCGCCGCGGACACCGGCTGATGGTGCAGATCCAGTCGAGCTGGTTTCCCCTTTACGATCGCAATCCGCAGCACTTCGTGTCGAGCATCATGCACGCGAAGCCGTCCGACTATCGCGCCGCGACCCAGACCATTTATCGCAGCGCGCGCTACCCGTCCTATCTGGAGCTGCCGGTCGATCCATCCGCCGATTGATATGGCCAGGGACCTCGAATCGCGCGGGCGCTCTTCTGCTTGATGGGCGGCGTTATTTCTTCAGGTGATCGCGGAAAAGCGGGATCAGGGCGATGAAGGTGCCGAGATTGTCGTAGAACAGTTCGCGGCTCAGCCCGCCGAAATCCATGTCGACGTCCATCTCCATCACCGGATCTCCATCCTTGTCGACATAGGCGCGGCCCCAGCGCTGATTGCGGTTCCAGTCGTTGATGCGTTCGAGCGTCGCCTTGACGTCGTTGAAGCCCGTATAGAACTGGATCGTGGTGCAGCCGGTCTTCCCCTTCGCGCAGTTGAGGAAGAAGATCGTCACCGGCACCCCGGAATCGGCGGTGCGCACATAGTCGGCGTCCGATCCCTTGATGAGTTCGGCCTTGTAACCCTTCGCCTGGAGCAGCGAGACGAGTTTCTGATGGTCCGCCGTCACCTGTTCCGCAGCCGCCGGTGCCGCCGCCATCGCGAGCGCCCAGATCGCCGCCGCTCCCACCCAAATGCGCCTGTTCATGCCGATGTCCTTCCCCCCTGGAGAAAGGCGAGCCTGTTCGCGCTGCCGGCGGCTGTCAACGCGGGCGGAGCCGAAAATGGCGGATTTCCGCCTAATTGCGAATCATTCTCACTGGTTCACGGCCTTGCTTCGCGGGTGCAGCAGTCCTAAAGCCCCGCCATAAATCTGGCCGAACGAGAGTCCCTTGGTCGATCTGTCACAATATCTCCCGATCCTGCTCTTCCTGGGCGTGGCATTGGTGCTGTCCAGCGTGTTCGTCTTTGCGCCCATGGCCGTTTCGCGGCTGACGGGCGCACATCAGCCGACGCCTGAAAAGCTCACCGAATATGAATGCGGCTTCCCCGCGTTCGAGGATAGCCGCGCGCAATTCGACGTGCGCTTCTATCTGGTCGCGATCCTCTTCATCATTTTCGATCTGGAGGCCGCGTTCCTGTATCCCTGGGCTGTGTCGCTGGGCGAGATCGGCTGGGCCGGCTGGACCGCGATGATGATCTTCTTGGCGGAGCTCGGGCTCGGCCTTGTCTATGCCTGGAAGAAGGGAGCGCTCGAATGGGAGTAGAACTCAGCCCATCGATCCCCGGTGCACCGCCGCCGGGCACGCTGCCCGATCAGTCCTTTTTCGACGGGCTGAACGGCGAGCTTTCGGACAAGGGTTTCCTCGTCACCTCGACCGAGGAACTGTTCCAATGGGCCCGTACGGGTTCGCTCTGGTGGATGACCTTCGGCCTTGCCTGCTGCGCGGTCGAGATGATCCATGTGAATATGCCGCGTTACGACATGGAGCGCTTTGGCGCCGCGCCGCGCGCGTCCCCGCGCCAATCGGACGTGATGATCGTCGCCGGCACGCTCTGCAACAAGATGGCGCCGGCGCTGCGCCGGGTCTACGACCAGATGTCGGAGCCCAAATACGTCATCTCGATGGGAAGCTGCGCCAATGGCGGCGGCTATTATCATTACAGCTATAGCGTCGTGCGCGGTTGCGACCGGATCGTCCCGGTCGATATCTATGTGCCGGGCTGCCCGCCGACTGCTGAGGCGTTGCTCTATGGCGTGATGCAGCTCCAGCGGAAAATCCGCCGCATCGGCACGATCGAGCGCTGATATGGCCAGTCCCGCACCCGCATACGCCAGTAACGATGGCGTGATCGACGCCATACGCGCGGCACTTGGCCCGGCATTGGTCGATGCGATTGAATCCGTCGGCGAGATCAAGCTGATCGTCGCGCCGGCATCGCTGGTCCAGGCGATGACGACGTTGCGCGACGATTGCGGCTATCAGCAGCTCATGGAGATCGCTGGCGTCGACTGGCCGGATCGCGAAGAGCGGTTCGAAGTCGTCTATTGCCTGCTGAGCCTCACGAAGAACCACCGCATCCGTGTTCATGTCTCGACCGACGAGGACAGGCCGGTGCCTAGCGTGACCGGGATCTGGCCCGTCGCCGGCTGGCTGGAGCGCGAAGTGTACGACATGTACGGCGTGCTCTTCACCGGCAACCAGGATCTTCGCCGCATCCTGACCGACTATGGCTTCCGCGGCCATCCGCAGCGCAAGGACTTCCCGCTGACCGGCTATGTCGAGCTGCGCTATTCGGAAGAGGCGAAGCGCGTGGTGTACGAGCCCGTCCAGCTCGCCCAGGATTTCCGCAGCTTCGATTTCATGAGTCCCTGGGAAGGCGCGCAATATGTGCTGCCCGGCGACGAGAAGGCGAAGCTGCCCGAGGCCAAGGGCGCGCCGACGCCGTTGAAGGCGGACGAGATCAAGAAGGCCGATGCGGAAAAGGTGGAGGCCAAGGCGCCGCCGCCGACGCCCAAGACCACCGAGAAGCCGGCCGATACCGGTGCTGGCGAGCCGGCGAACACCGTCGCAGCGAAGCGTTCGCCCGCGAAGAAGGCGGCTTCGAAGGCTACGGCCAAGCCTGCCGCGACCAAGGCGCCGGCCAAGCCGCGTACACCGCGCAAGCCCAAGGGTGAGGCATGATGGTTGACCATGTGGCTGAACTGGAAGCGCAGGTGAACGACGAGAAGCCGACCGTCGGCGATGTCGAGATCCAGAATTACACGATCAATTTCGGGCCGCAGCACCCGGCGGCGCACGGCGTGCTGCGCATGGTGATGGAGCTGGACGGCGAGATCGTCGAGCGCGTCGATCCGCATGTCGGCCTGCTCCATCGCGGCACCGAGAAGCTGATCGAGTACAAGACCTATCTGCAGGCGCTGCCCTATTTCGACCGGCTCGACTATTGCTCGCCGCTTGGCATGGAGCACAGCTATGTGCTGGCGGTCGAGAAGCTGCTCGACCTGGAAGTGCCGCTGCGCGCGCAATATCTGCGCGTGTTCTTCGCCGAGCTGACGCGCATCTGCAATCACATGCTGAACCTGGGCGCCCATGTGATGGACGTCGGCGCGATGACGCCGAACCTGTGGCTGTTCGAGATCCGCGAAGACTGCATGAATTTTTTCGAGCGGGCGTCGGGTGCGCGCATGCACGCCGCATGGTTCCGCCCCGGCGGGGTCCATCAGGACGTGCCGCTGAAGCTGCTCACCGATATCGGCGAATGGCTCGACACCCGGCTGCCGCGCCTGTTCGAGGATGCGATCAGCCTGGTCGCGGACAATCGCATCTTCAAGCAGCGCAACGTCGATATCGGCGTGGTCAGCAAGGACGATGCGGTCAAATGGGGCTTTTCCGGCCCGATGATCCGCGCTGCGGGCATCCCCTGGGATCTCCGCAAGAGCCAGCCCTATGACGCCTATGCGCGGATGGAATTCGAAATTCCCGTCGGCACCAAGGGCGATTGCTACGACCGTTTCATGGTCCGCGTCGAAGAGGTGCGCCAGTCCGCGCGGATCATGCGCCAGTGCCTGGCGCAGATGCCCGAAGGACCGGTGGCGAGCTTCGACCGCAAGGTGGTGCCGCCCAAGCGCGGCGAGATGAAGCGCTCGATGGAAGCGCTGATCCACCACTTCAAGCTCTATACCGAGGGCTTCCACGTTCCCGCCGGCGAGGTCTATGTCGCGACCGAAAGCCCCAAGGGCGAATTCGGCGTCTATCTGGTCGCCGATGGCAGCAACAAGCCGTATCGCTGCAAGATCCGGCCGACCGCGTTCAGCCACCTCCAGGCGATGGACTTCATGATGAAGGGCCATATGCTTGCCGACACCACCGCCGTGCTCTCGGCGATCGACGTGGTGTTCGGGGAGTGCGACCGGTGACGGCGCCGGCCGTCATCAGCATCGGCGACAAGCTGGCATCGTTCGCGGATCACTGGAACCCGCGGATCCTGGGCAGCTATAACGGCAATGAGGTGCGCGTCGCGAAGGTGGAAGGTGAGTTCACCTGGCACCATCACGGCGAGACCGACGAACTGTTCCTGGTGGTGTCGGGCGAGCTCGGTATCGAGTTCCGCGACGAGACCCGCCATCTGAAGGCAGGCGAGATGATCGTCGTCCCCAGGGGCGTGGAGCATCGGCCCTTCGCCACCGCCGAATGCCACATCCTGCTGATGGACCGCGAGGGCGAACCCAATACCGGCGCGAATCCGTCTGAATATACGCGCGAAAAGCTGGAAACGATCTGATGGCCGACGCACCCCAAATCCCCGATGAGGCGGAGACCCGCGCGCGCTGGGGCGCGTTCGCGTGGACGGCCGAGAATGCCGAAACCGCCAAGGAAGTGATCGGCCGCTATCCGGCGGGCCGGCAGGCCTCCGCCGTGATGCCGCTGCTCGATCTCGCCCAGCGTCAGGTGGGCGCGGAAACGAACACGCAGGGCTGGTTGCCGATCCCGGTGATCGAATATGTCGCGCGCGAACTCGATATGCCGTTCATGCGCGCCTATGAGGTCGCGACCTTCTACACCATGTACAATCTGGCGCCGGTCGGCCGCTACCATGTGCAGGTCTGCGGTACGACGCCGTGCATGCTGCGCGGATCGGACGATGTGATGGCCGCATGCAAGAACCACGGCCTGCAAAAGGGCAAGACCACGCCCGACGGCCTGTTCACGCTCACCGAGGTCGAGTGCCTGGGCGCCTGCGCCAATGCGCCGATGGTTCAGATCAACGACGATAATTACGAGGATCTGGACTTCGACAGCATGAGCCGCATCCTTGCCGCGCTGGCCAATGGCGAGACGCCGAAGCCTGGCCCGCAGATCGAGCGGCAGACGAGCTGCCCCGAAGGCGGCCCGACGACATTGAAGGAAATGGTGTCGGCGAACCACGATTATCGGGGGCAGTGGAAATGAGCCTGCTCGACAAGGATCGCATCTTCACCAACGTCCATGGCTTCCAGCCGTGGAATCTCGATGCCGCGATCAAGCGGGGCGACTGGGACGATACCAAGGCGCTGCTCGCGCGCGGTCCCGACGCTATCATCGAGGAGATCAAGGCCTCGGGCCTGCGCGGCCGTGGCGGCGCGGGCTTCCCCACCGGCATGAAGTGGAGCTTCATGCCCAAGGAACCGCGTCCCGATCGCCCGAATTTCCTGGTGATCAACGCCGACGAGTCCGAGCCCGGTTCGTGCAAGGACCGCGAGATCATCCGCCACGATCCTCACAAGCTGATCGAAGGCGCGCTGGTCGCGGGTTTCGCGATGCGTGCGCGCGCCGCCTATATCTATATTCGCGGCGAGTTCATCCGTGAGGCGGAGACGCTGTTCGCCGCTGTGCGCGAGGCTTATGCCAAGGGCCTGCTCGGCAAGAACGCCGCCAAGTCCGGCTATGATTTCGACGTGTTCGTCCATCGCGGCGCCGGCGCCTATATCTGCGGCGAAGAGACCGCGATGCTCGAAAGCCTCGAGGGCAAGAAGGGCCAGCCGCGCCTGAAACCGCCGTTCCCGGCGGGGGCGGGGCTTTATGGCTGCCCGACCACCGTGAACAACGTGGAATCGATCGCGGTCACGCCGACGATCCTTCGTCGCGGTGCGCCCTGGTTCAAGAGCTTCGGCAACGAGAACAATGCCGGCACCAAGCTGTTCCAGATCAGCGGCCATGTGAACAAGCCGTGTGTGGTCGAGGAAGCGATGTCGATCCCGTTCCGCGAGCTGATCGAAAAGCATTGCGGCGGCATTCGCGGCGGGTGGGATAATCTGCTCGCCGTCATCCCCGGCGGATCCTCGGTGCCGCTGGTGCCCGCGGCGCAGATCATGGACGCGCCGATGGATTTCGACGGGCTGCGCGCGCTGGGTTCCGGCCTGGGCACCGCCGCCGTCATCGTCATGGACAAGTCCACCGATGTTGTCCGCGCGATCAGCCGCCTCAGCTATTTCTACAAGCATGAAAGCTGCGGCCAGTGCACGCCGTGCCGCGAGGGCACCGGCTGGATGTGGCGCGTGATGGAGCGGCTGCGCGAAGGCAATGCCGACATCTCCGAGATCGACACACTGTTCGACGTCACTAAGCAGGTGGAAGGCCACACAATCTGCGCGCTGGGCGACGCGGCGGCGTGGCCGATCCAGGGCCTGATCCGGCATTTCCGCCCCGAGCTGGAACGCCGGATCAACGAGAAGAATGGCGGAATCATGGAGGCCGCGGAGTAACATGCCAAAGGTCACCGTAGACGGCATCGAACTCGAGGTTCCCACTGGCGCCACCGTGCTCCAGGCGTGTGAACTGGCGGGCAAGGAAATCCCGCGCTTCTGCTATCATGAGCGGCTGAGCATCGCCGGCAATTGCCGCATGTGCCTGGTCGAAGTGAAGCCGGGGCCGCCCAAGCCGCAGGCGTCGTGCGCGCTGCCGGCTGCTGAGGGCCAGGAGATCCGCACCGACAGCCCGATGGTCAAGAAGGCGCGCGAAGGTGTGATGGAGTTCCTGCTCATCAACCATCCGCTCGATTGCCCGATCTGCGACCAGGGCGGCGAATGCGACCTGCAGGATCAGTCGATCGCCTATGGCAAGGGCCATAGCCGCTACGACGAGAACAAGCGGGCCGTGACCGAGAAGAATATGGGCCCGATCGTGAAGACGGTGATGACGCGCTGCATCCAGTGCACGCGCTGCATCCGCTTCGCGGAGGAAGTGGCGGGCGTGCCCGATATCGGCGCGATCCATCGCGGCGAGAACATGCAGATCACCACCTATCTGGAGGGGGCGGTCAAGTCCGAGCTGTCGGGCAATGTCGTCGATCTCTGCCCAGTGGGTGCACTGACCAGCAAGCCCTATGCCTTCGAGGCGCGGCCTTGGGAGCTCAAGAAGACGCTGGCCATCGATGTGATGGACGCGGTGGGCACCAACATCCGTATCGATAGCCGTGGCCGCCAGGTCCTGCGCGCGCTGCCGCGCATCAACGAGGACGTGAACGAGGAATGGGCGTCGGACAAGACGCGCCATGCCGTCGACGGCCTTGTCCGCAAGCGGCTCGACCGGCCCTATGTGCGCCGCGACGGCAAGCTGGTTCCCGCGACCTGGGAAGAGGCGTTCGCCGTCATTGCCACCGCCGCCAAGGGCGCGGGCAATGCGGTTGCCGCGATTGCCGGCGATCTGGTTGATTGCGAGACCATGTATGCCGCCAGGGCGCTGGTCGGCTCGCTCGGCTCCTCGCTGCTCGAAGGGCGGCAGACGGGGCTCGCCTATGACGTGAGCAACCTGGCCGCCGTCAATTTCAACTCGACCATCGCGGGTATCGAGACCGCCGATGCGATCCTGATCGTCGGCAGCAATGTCCGCTGGGAAGCGCCATTGGTGAACACGCGCATCCGCAAGGCGATCAAGAAGGGCGCGAAGGTCTTCGCGGTCGGCGCGGAGACGGACCTCACCTACAAGGTCGAATGGCTGGGCAATGATCTGTCTCTGCTCGCCAAGCTGCCCAAGGCGGTGACCGAGGCGTTCGCGGGCGCCCAGCGTCCGGCGGTGATCGTCGGCGGTGGCGCGCTCAAGAACGGGCAAGGCGCGACGCTCGCGCTCGTCAAGACGCTCGGCCTGATCAAGGATGGGTGGAACGGCTATAACGCGCTGCATTTCTCGGCATCGCGCATGGGCGGGCTGATGCTCGGCTATGCCCAGCCGGGCGGCATCGCCGATATCGTCGCGGCCGCGCCCAAGCTGACCTTCTTCCTGGGCGCCGACGAGGTGGATTTCTCCAACTTCGCCGACAGCTTCAACGTCTATGTCGGCCATCATGGTGACAAGGGTGCGCATGCGGCGGACGTGATCCTGCCCGCCGCCGCCTATACCGAGAAGCCCGGTACCTATGTGAACCTGGAAGGGCGCGTGCAGCGCGGCGATCGCGCGGTGTTCCCCCCGGGCGACGCGCGTGAGGATTGGACGATCTTCCGTGCGCTGTCGGCCGTGATCGGCACGCCGCTGCCCTTCGACACGATCGAGCAGCTTCGCGCCGCGATGGCCGCCGACGTGCCCGCTCTGGGTGTCGAGGGTCTGGCCGCCTATGACTGGGCGCCGCCCAAGCTCGCCGCCGCAGCGTCGGGCGAGATCGGCTATCCGATCAAGGATTTCTACCTGACCAACGCGATCTGCCGCGCATCGCCGACCATGGAGCGCTGCTCGGTCGAGCTCGTGCGGGGTGAGGAATATCTGGAGGCCGCGGAGTGACCGAGTTCTTCCAGACCTATCTGGGCTATGGTTTCGGCTGGTTTCTCGCCACGCTGATCCTGATCCTGATGATCGCGCTGCCGCTGATGCTGGCCGTCGCGATGATCATCTATGCCGATCGCAAGATCTGGGCGGCGATGGCGCTGCGTCGCGGCCCCAATGTCGTCGGTCCGCTCGGCCTGCTGCAATCCTTCGCGGACGGCTTGAAGGTGTTCCTCCAGGAAACCATCATCCCGTCCTCGGCCAATCGCGGTCTCTTCCTGCTCGCGCCGATCATCACCTTCACCGTCGCGCTGATCGTCTGGGCGGTGATCCCGTTCGGCGCCGGCATGGTGCTGGCCGATATCAATGTCGGCCTGCTCTATATCCTGGCGGCATCGTCGCTCGGCGTTTACGGCGTGATCATCGCGGGCTGGGCCTCGAACTCGAAATATCCATTCTACAGTGCCTTGCGCGCTGCGGCTCAGATGGTTTCTTACGAAGTCTCGATCGGTTTCGTGCTGATCTCGGTGGTGCTGTGGGCTGGAACGTTCAATCTGACCGGCATCGTCGAGAGCCAGAAGGGGCTGTACGGCTTCGTCAACGGCAACGGCTTCAATCCGCTGCTCTTCCCGATGGCGGTGGTGTTCCTGATCTCGGCGCTGGCCGAAACCGCGCGCGCGCCGTTCGATCTGACCGAGGCTGAATCGGAACTCGTCGCGGGATACCAAACCGAATATTCGTCGATGAGCTTCGCGCTGTTCTGGCTTGGCGAATATGCCAACGTCATCCTGATGTGCGCGCTCAACGCCATCCTGTTCTGGGGCGGCTATCTGCCCCCGATCGACTGGGCGCCGCTCTACGCCGTGCCCGGCATCATCTGGCTCTTCATCAAGATCCTGGTGTTCTTCTTCATCTTCTCGTGGATCAAGGCGACGGTGCCGCGCTACCGGTACGACCAGCTGATGCGGCTGGGCTGGAAGATCTTCCTGCCATTCTCGCTGATCTGGGTCTTCCTCGTCTCCGGATTCCTCATGCTTACCCGTTACGGAGGCGTGCAATGAGCCTCGCTCATTTCGTCAAGTCATTCACGCTCTGGGAGTTCGTGAAGGCGCACTGGCTGACCTTGAAGTATTTCTTCAAGCCCAAGGCGACGATCAACTACCCGTACGAGAAGAACCCGATCTCGCCGCGGTTCCGGGGCGAACATGCCCTGCGTCGCTATCCCAATGGCGAGGAACGCTGCATCGCGTGCAAGCTGTGCGAAGCGGTGTGCCCGGCGCAGGCGATCACGATCGAGGCCGAACCGCGCGACGACGGCAGCCGCCGCACCACGCGCTACGATATCGACATGACGAAGTGCATCTATTGCGGCTTCTGCCAGGAAGCATGCCCGGTGGATGCGATCATCGAGGGGCCGAATTTCGAATTCGCGACCGAAACCCGCGAGGAGCTTCTTTATGACAAGAACAAGCTGCTCTCGAATGGCGACAGATGGGAAAGCGCGATCGCCGCGAACCTTGCCGCCGATGCACCGTACAGGTAGGGCGCGCGCATGATCCAGGCCCTTGCCTTTTACCTGTTCGCATTCGTCGTGATCCTCTCGGGAGCGCTGACGATCACCGCGCGCAACCCGGTCCACTCGGTGCTGTGGCTGATCCTCGCCTTCTTCAATGCGGCGGGGCTGATGCTGATCGCGGGCGCGGAATTCATCGCGATGCTGCTGGTCATCGTCTATGTGGGCGCGGTCGCCGTGCTGTTCCTGTTCGTCGTCATGATGCTCGACATCGATTTCGCCGAGATGCGCGCCGGTTTCGCGCGCTATGCCATGTTCGGCCTGCTGATCGCGGTCGTGCTGGTGGGTGAGATGATCGTCGCGGTCGGCGCATGGAGCGCGGGCAAGATCGAGCTGGCGCAGCGCATCGCGCCGACGCCGGCGGACATGCCCAATATCCAGGCGCTCGGCGGGCTGCTCTACAGCCGCTACCTCTATATCTTCGAGGCCGCCGGGCTTGTCCTGCTCGTGGCGATGATCGGCGCGATCGTGCTGACCCATCGTGCGCGTGGCGGCACCAAGCCGCAGAAGATCTCCGATCAGAACAAGCGCAGGCCGCAGGATGCGACGCGCAACGTCAACCAGCCCGTGGGGCAGGGGGTGGAGCTGTGATTGGTATCCAGCATTATCTGGTGGTGAGCGCGATCCTGTTCGTCATGGGGGTGCTCGGCATCTTCGCGAACCGCAAGAACGTGATCATCATCCTGATGGCGATCGAACTGATCCTGCTCGCGGTGAACATCAACCTCGTCGCATTCAGCGCCTATCTGGGCGATCTGGTCGGGCAGGTCTTCGCGATGTTCGTGCTGACCGTCGCCGCTGGTGAGGCGGCGATCGGCCTTGCGATCCTCGTCATCTATTTCCGTGGCCGTGGCACCATCGCGGTCGACGACATCAACCGGATGAAGGGGTAATTCCCGGTGGATAGAATCCTCTTCGTCGTTTTCCTGCCGCTGCTGGCCGCGATCGTCGCGGGCTTCGGCAATCGCATGCTGGGCAACACCGTGGCCAAGTCGATCACGACCGGCGCGCTGTTCATCTCGTGCGCGCTGTCCTGGTCGATCTTCGTGCCGTTCCTCGCCGGCCATGCCGATGCGCAGGTCGTGCCCGTGCTGCAATGGATCCGCTCAGGCGACCTGTCCGTCGACTGGGCTCTGCGCGTCGATACGCTGACGGCGGTGATGCTGGTCGTCATCACCACGGTCTCCGCACTCGTCCACCTGTATAGCTGGGGCTATATGGCGGAGGACGACAGCCAGCCGCGTTTCTTCGCCTATCTGTCGCTCTTCACCTTCGCGATGCTGATGCTCGTGACCGCCGACAATCTGGTCCAGATGTTCTTCGGCTGGGAAGGCGTAGGCCTGGCATCCTATCTGCTGATCGGTTTCTGGTACAAGAAGCCCAGCGCCAATGCCGCCGCGATCAAGGCGTTCGTCGTCAACCGCGTCGGCGATCTTGGCTTCATGCTCGGCATCTTCGGCACCTTCTGGGTGTTCGGCACCGTCTCGATCCCCGCGATCCTCGAGGCCGCGCCGTCGATGGCCGGGTCCACGATCGGCTTCCTCGGCATGCGCCTCGACGTCATGACCGTGCTGTGCCTGCTGTTGTTCGTCGGTGCGATGGGCAAGTCCGCCCAGCTCGGCCTGCACACCTGGCTTCCCGACGCCATGGAAGGCCCGACCCCGGTTTCGGCGCTGATCCATGCCGCCACCATGGTGACGGCGGGCGTGTTCATGGTCTGCCGCCTGTCGCCGATGTTCGAGGTAGCGCCCGTGGCGCTCGGCTTCGTCACCTTCATCGGCGCCGCGACCTGCCTGTTCGCGGCGACCGTCGGCACGACCCAGACCGACATCAAGCGCGTCATCGCCTATTCGACCTGCTCGCAGCTCGGCTACATGTTCTTCGCGGCCGGCGTCGGCGCCTATGGCGCGGCGATGTTCCACCTGTTCACCCACGCCTTCTTCAAGGCTCTGCTCTTCCTGGGCGCGGGTTCGGTAATCCATGCGATGCACCACGAACAGGACATGCGCTATTATGGCGGCCTGCGGAAAAAGATCCCGCTCACCTTCTGGGCGATGATGGCGGGCACGCTCGCGATCACGGGCGTCGGCATTCCGCTCGTCGGCATCGGCTTCGCCGGCTTCTATTCGAAGGACATGATCCTCGAAGCCGCCTTCGCCTCGGGCTATCACGGCCAGGTCGCCTTCGCGGTCGGCGCGTTCGCCGCGCTGCTCACGAGCTTCTATTCGTGGCGTCTGATCTTCCTCACCTTCTTCGGCAAGCCGCGCTGGGAGCAATCCGAGCATATCCAGCATGCCGTTCATGACGATCATCACGGCCATGCCGATCATGGACATGCCGCGCACGGTCATGACGATCATGCGCATGGCCATGCCGAAAGCGACGGCACGGCGGGCTATCACCCGCACGAAAGCCCGCTGCCGATGCTGGTGCCGCTGCTCGTGCTCGGCCTGGGCGCGGTCTTCGCGGGCGTCGCCTTCCACCATGCCTTTATCGGTTCGGAGCATGGCGCTGAATTCTGGAAGGGCAGTCTGGCGTTCGACGCGCATCTGATGCACGCGGCACATGAAGTGCCGGTCTGGGTGAAGTTCACGCCGTTCGCGGTGATGCTGACCGGCCTGTTCATCGCCTGGTGGGCCTATATGAAGGACACGACCCTGCCGGCTCGCTTCACGGCGTCGGCGCGCGGCCTCTATGCCTTCCTGCTCAACAAATGGTATTTCGACGAGCTCTACAACATCCTGTTCGTGAAGCCGGCCTTCTGGTTCGGCCGCCTCTTCTGGAAGAAGGGCGACGAGGGCACGATCGATCGCTTCGGCCCCAACGGGCTGGCGGCGCTCGTGGTGCGCGGCAGCGCGATCAGCGCGAAGCTGCAGTCGGGATATCTCTACACCTATGCGCTGGTGATGCTGCTCGGCCTTGCGGCCGCGGCCACCTGGGCGATCGCGGGGCGGTGATCGAACAATGAACGGGCTTCCCATCCTTTCGATCATGCTGGGCGTGCCGATGGTCGCGGCCATCGTGTGTCTTTACGTCAACGCGCAGACCGCGCGGACGGTCGCGCTGGGCGCGACCCTGGTCGATTTCGTCCTCGGCATCCTGCTCTGGGTGAATTTCGACGCGAGCGTCGGCGGTGCGCAGTGGCAGTTCACCGAATATGTGCCGGTGTTCGGCCGCTTCGCCTGGGCGTTGGGCATCGACGGTATCGCGCTGATGCTGATCATGCTTTCGGTATTCCTGATGCCGATCTGCATCCTGGCGAGCTGGGAGTCGATCGAGGACCGCGTCGGCGAATATATGGCGGCGTTCCTGCTCATGGAAACGCTGATGATCGGCGTGTTCACCGCGCAGGATCTGTTCCTGTTCTACATCTTCTTCGAGGCCGGCCTGATCCCGATGTACCTCATCATCGGCATCTGGGGCGGTGCGAACCGGATCTACGCCAGCTACAAATTCTTCCTCTATACGCTGCTCGGATCGGTGTTGATGCTGATCGCGATGCTGTGGATGGCGCAGGAGGCCGGGACGACTTCAATCCCGCAGTTGATGGCGTATGATTTCCCGGCGAACGCGCAGACCCTGCTTTTCCTCGCCTTCTTCGCCAGCTTCGCGGTGAAGATGCCGATGTGGCCTGTCCACACCTGGTTGCCCGACGCGCACGTGCAGGCGCCGACGGCGGGCTCGGTCATCCTGGCCGGCGTGCTGCTCAAGATGGGCGGTTACGGCTTCATCCGCTTCTCGCTGCCGATGTTCCCGATCGCTTCGGCCGAACTCGCCTGGCTGATCTTCGCGCTGTCGATGATCGCGGTGGTGGTGACCTCGCTGATCGCGCTCGTCCAGCAGGACATGAAGAAGCTGATCGCCTATTCCTCGGTCGCGCACATGGCGATCGTGACGATCGGCCTGTTCTCGTTCAATCGCCAGGGTCTCGAAGGCTCGATGGTCGTGATGCTTAGCCACGGGCTGGTCTCCGGCGCGCTCTTCCTGTGCGTCGGCGTGATCTACGACCGGCTCCATACCCGCGAGATCTCGCGTTATGGCGGCCTTGCGAACAACATGCCCAAATACGCCCTGTTCTTCATGCTGTTCACCATGGCGTCGGTCGGCCTGCCGGGCACCAGCGGCTTTGTCGGCGAATTCCTGGCGCTGGCGGGCATCTACGAGATGTCGAGCTGGGTCGCTTTGGTCTGCACCACCGGCATCATCCTGGGTGCGGCCTACATGCTCTATCTCTATCGCCGGATCGCATTCGGCGAACTGACCAAGGATGATGTCCGCGCCATGCCCGATCTCTCGGGCCGCGAAATCTGGCTGCTCGCGCCGATCGCGGTGGTGGTGATGTGGATGGGCATCTATCCCGAAAGCTTCATCGCGCCGATGCGCAAGGATATCGGCACGCTCGTCGCGCGGCTTGAGCCGACCCGGCCGACCGGCGACATGAAGATCGCGGCAGGCAAGCCCGCGCCCGCTGCCGAGCACGGCCCAACCCATGAAACTCAGGCGGAGGCGCACTGATGGACTACGCGCAATCCGTTCTGATGGCGCTGCCGGAGGTGATCATCACCCTCGGCGCGCTCGCCCTGCTGCTCGTCGCGGCCTATGCCGGCGACAAGGCCACCCGCGCCGTGAGCTGGCTCGCCGTGCTGGTGCTCGCGGGGGCCTCGGTCAGCCTGCTCGGCCTGCCGGGTAATGGCGGGGAGGCCTTCCATGGCCTCTATCGCGCCGATGGCTTCGCGGCGTTTTCCAAGCTGCTGATCTACATCGCGGCGGCGGTATCGATCGCGATCGCGCCGGCCTTCTTCTCGCGTGGCGAGCCGTTGCGCGCGGAATATCCGGTGCTGATCCTGCTGGCCTCGGTCGGCATGGGCATGATGGTGTCGGCGGGCGACCTGCTGACGCTCTATGTCGGGTTGGAGCTCAACAGCCTTGCCGCTTATGTGCTCGCCAGCTTCATGCGGCGCGACACGCGCTCGGCCGAAGCGGGCCTCAAATATTTCGTGCTCGGCGCACTGGCCAGCGGCATCCTGCTTTACGGCATCTCGCTGCTCTACGGCTTTACGGGCACGACATTGTTCGATGGCGTCGCCGTGGCGATGCGCGATGGCCTGTCCAATGGTGAATTGTTCGGACTGGTGTTCGTGCTCGCCGGCCTGGCGTTCAAGATCAGCGCGGTGCCGTTCCATATGTGGACGCCCGACGTGTACGAAGGTGCGCCGACGCCGGTGACGGCCTTCTTCGCTTCCGCGCCTAAGGTCGCGGCGATGGCGCTCACCGCGCGCATCGCGGTGGAAGCGATGGGCCCGGCCACTGACGCCTGGCGCCAGATCATCGTCTTCGCCGCACTGGCGTCGATCGTGCTCGGCGCGGTCGCGGCGATCGGCCAGAGCAACATCAAGCGCCTGCTCGCCTATTCGTCGATCAACAATGTCGGCTTCGTGCTGATCGGCCTTGCCGCAGGCACGCAGGCTGGCGTCTCGGCGGTGCTGACCTATCTCGCCGTCTATGTCGCGATGACCTTGGGCAGCTTCCTGTGCGTGCTCCAGATGCGCGATGCGGAGGGCAACCATGTCGAGAGCATCGCCAGCCTGTCCGGCTTGTCGCGCACGCGCCCGGCGCTTGCCGCCGCCTTCGCGATCTTCATGTTCAGCCTGGCGGGCATTCCGCCGCTGCTCGGCTTCTGGGCGAAGTTCCTGGTGTTCGACGCGGCGGTCGCCGCAGGCCTGTGGCCGCTCGCCGCGATCGGCATCGCCGCATCGGTGATCGGCGCCTTCTATTATCTGAAGATCGTCAAGACGATGTATTTCGACGATCCGGCGCCGAGCTATCGCCCGGTGGACAGCTATGTCGAAGGTGGGCTGATCGCGCTCGCCGCTCTCTTCGTCTCGCCGCTCGGCTATTTCCTGATCCCCGCGCTCGGCGTGGCGACGATGAACGCGGCGCAGGCGCTGTTCTGATCGGCATCATGCACGGGCCTTCATCTGCCTTCGGCGGGGAAGGCCCGTCGACATGACCGTGATCCGCACCGTCGAGCGGACCGAATCGACCAATCAGGACATGCTCGCGCTTGCCGGCGCCGGTGAATCCGAAGGGCTTTGGCTGCGCGCCGTCACCCAAAGCGCGGGGCGCGGGCGGCTCGGGCGGAACTGGTCTTCGCCGCCGGGCAATCTGTATGTCAGCACGCTGGTGCGGCCGCGCATCAGCGATCCGTCCGTCGCCACGCTCGCGCTCGTCGCGGCGGTCGCGCTCCACGAAGTGCTTGTCGCATGGAGCGGCAGCGACGCGCTCCGTATCAAATGGCCCAACGACATATTGCTCGACGGTGCGAAACTGTCGGGCATCCTGCTCGAAGGGGCGGGCGATGCGGTCGTGATCGGCATCGGCGTCAATCTGGCGCATCACCCGGAGGGGCTCGATCGCCCGGTGACGAGCTTGGCCGCGCACGGGGCCGCGCCGGATCCGGCTCTGTTTCTCGACGACCTCGCCACCGCGTTCGCGCGCTGGCTGGCGCGCTGGCGCGGCGAGGGGCTGGAACCGGTGCGCGAACGCTGGCTGGCCGCCGCCCATGCGCGCGGCACCGCACTGACCGCGAACCTACCCGATGGCGAGAGCATCGAAGGGCTGTTCGATGGTCTCGACGCGGGTGGGGCGCTTATCCTGCGCTTGGCGGACGGCACGTCGCGTGCCATTCACGCCGCTGATGTCTTCCTGATTTGAAGGACGCGACATGTTGCTCGCCATCGATGCCGGAAACACCAATGTCGTCTGCGCGCTGGTCGATCAGGGCCAGATTCGCGCGCGCTGGCGCATCGCCACCGATCCGCGCCGCACCGGCGACGAATATGCGGTGTGGGTCAACCAGCTCCTCCAGCTCGAAGGGCTCGATCGCAGCGTCGTCGATGGCGTGATCATCGGTACCGTCGTTCCGCGCACGCTCCACAACCTCCAGGTGCTGAGCAGTAAATATTTCGGCGTGGAAGCGGTCATCGCGGGACAGGGCGCCGCGCAATGGGGCTTCCCGCTCGATGTTGATGAACCGCAGAATCTGGGCGCCGATCGCGCGCTCAACATGATCGCCGCGCATGCCCAGCATGAAGGCGACCTGATCATCATCGATTTCGGCACCGCGACCACTTTCGACGTCGTCGATTATCGCGGCGCCTATAAGGGCGGGGTGATCGCGCCGGGCGTCAACCTGTCGCTCGACGCGCTGGTCACCGCCGCTGCCAAGCTGCCGCGCATCGCCATCGAAACGCCGACGAGCGATTCGGTGATCGGCCGCAACACCGTCGATCAGATGCATATCGGCATCTATTGGGGCTATGTCGCGATGATCGAGGGGTTGCTCGCGCGCACCAAGGCGGAAATCGGCCGCCCGGCAAAGGTGATCGCCACCGGCGGGCTGGCGACATTGTTCGAGATGCACGATATGTTCGACGTGATCGAGCCCGATCTCACGATCCGCGGACTCTCGATGCTCTACGAGCGCAGCCGCGGCTGATGCCTCGAATGCCGCACCGGCCTCGCGCCGGTGCTTTTGCGTTGCCGGCCTTCGGCATCGCTAGGTTCGGCGTCTCGCCGGGCCGACAGGATAGAATTGGACCGATCAAGACGTGACCAGACCCGGCAACGAACTTCTCTTCCTCGCGCTTGGCGGCTCGGGCGAGATCGGCATGAACGTCAATCTCTATGGCACCCAGGGCAAGTGGGTGATGGTGGATTGCGGGCTGACCTTCGCCGATTCCACCTATCCCGGCGTCGAACTGATCCTGCCCGATCTGTCCTTTATTGAGGAGCGCGCCGACGACCTGCTCGGTATCGTGCTCACCCATGGGCACGAGGATCATATCGGCGCCTTGCCTTATCTGGCGGCGGACCTGGGTGTGCCGCTGTTCGCGACGCCCTTCACCGCTGGCCTCATCAAGGGCAAGCTCGACGAAGAGGGTTTGAGCGACCGCGTCGAGCTCGTGATCGTCGAGAATGAAGGCAGCTTCCAGCTCGGGCCTTTCGGCTTTCGCTATGTTCCGCTGGCGCATTCGATTCCCGAAGGTAACGCGTTGCTGATCGAGACGCCCCATGGCCGGGTCTTCCACACCGGCGACTGGAAGCTCGACGATGCGCCGCAGCTCGGCGAACCATCGACCCCGGCGGAACTGAGCGCGATCGGCGATCAGGGCGTGCTCGCGCTCGTCTGCGATTCAACCAACGTTTTCAATCCAGAGGCGTCGGGATCCGAAGGCGCGGTGCGCGACGGGCTCGATGCGGTGATCGGTGCGGCGACCGGGCGTGTGCTCGTCACCACCTTCGCCTCCAATGCCGCGCGGCTCCAGACATTGGGGCAGGTGGCGACGGATACCGGGCGCACGCTTTGTGTCGCGGGCCGATCGCTCGATCGCATCCTGCGCGTGGCGAAGAGTGTCGGTTATCTGAAGGATTTCCCGGATACCGTCGATTTCGACACGATCATGTCGCTGCCGCCGTCAAAGGCGATGATCGTCGCCACGGGCGGACAGGGCGAGCCCCGGGCCGCGCTGTCTCGGATCGCGGAGGGCAGCCATATCATCAAGCTGGGGCAGGGCGATCTGGTCGTCTTCTCGTCGAAGCAGATTCCTGGCAACGAGATCGCGATCGGCAAGATCCAGAACACGCTGTCGGCAGCGGGCGTGGCGATGATCACCGATCGCCAGGCGCATGTTCATGTCTCCGGTCATCCCGGTCGTCCCGAACTTGCCGAAATGTATCGCTGGATTCGCCCGGAGATCGTGCTGCCCGTCCATGGCGAAATGCGCCATATGGCCGAACAGGCGCGTTTCGCGCTGTCGGAGGGGGTGCTCAGGTCGATCGTTCAGCAGAATGGCGAATTGCTGCGCCTGGCGCCCAATGGGCCGGAGAAACTTGGCTTCGAGCGTGTCGGGCGGCTGGTGCTCGATGGAGATGTGATCCTGCCTGCGGATGGAACCACGCTCAACGAGCGCCGCAAGATCTCCATGCACGGCCAGATCTCGGTCGCAGTGGCGCTCGACCACAATGATCGCCTGCTCGGCGACCCACAGATCCGGCTTCAGGGCGTGCCGGTGGAGGAGGATCGTGCAGACTTCCTCGCCGATGCGATCGAGGCGGCGCGCGTCGCCGTCCAGAAGGCTAGCGGCAAGCGTGACGAGGAATTCCTGCGTGAGGCGCTGCGCCTGGGCGTGCGGCGCAAGGCCACCGAATGGACGGGCAAGAAGCCCGTCGTCGATGTTCTGATCGTGAGGGTGGGCAAATGACCTGGACCTCGGGCCTCGCGATCTACATGCTGTTCTGGGTGACGAGCGCCTTCATCGTGCTGCCTTTCCATGCGCGCACCCATGACGAAGCTGGCCTCTCCAAGATTCCTGGCCAGGCCGACAGCGCGCCGGCCAATTTTCGTCCGCTCAGGGTGATCCTGTGGATCACGCTGATCTCAGCCGCCATTTTTGCGCTTTATTACGCGAACTGGGTGTTCGGCTGGGTGACGGCCGACATGTTCGACGTCTTCGCGGACTGATCCGCATACGATATTTCTACGCCGCGTCGACCCGGTCCAGCCAGTCCGCGATCACCGGCGCGGGTGTCGGGTAGAGGCCATAGACGGTGGCGAAGCGGCATCCGTAATAAGCGGTGATGTCGGCGATCGAGAAGTCCGGACCGGCGAGAAAGCGCGTCTCGGCGAGCCGACTCTCCATCAGCGTCAGGAATGCGCGAGGGGCATCGGCGATCGATCCGGCCCAGTCGGGATATTGCGTGATGCGTGCTGCGAACATCGGGTGGCGATGATGGCCATATTCGACGGCGGGAATCAGCAATTGGAATTCGGCGCGCCGTTCCCACATCGCGATCCGCGTCCGCTGTTCCAGCCCGTCACCGCACAGATAGGGCGGGCCGGAAATGGCATCGAGATACTGGCAGATGGTGAGTGATTCTGTGATGTGCGTGCCGTCGTCGAGTTCTAGCACCGGCACCTGGCCAATCGGATTGATCTCCCGATATTCGGGGTTCCTGGTGTCGTCCGCGCCGAGATTATGGATATCGAGCGTCAGGCCCTTCTTGTGCGCCAGCATGGTGACGCGGAGCGGATTGGGCGCGAGCGGCTTCGAATAGAGCTTCAACGGGCGATCAGGTCCGCAACCGCTCGATCGCCTGTGCCAACGCCACATAGAGCTTGCCCATATCCGAGGACAGCAGGGTCACGCCCAGCGGCGATCCATCGCGCGTGGCGAGCACGTTGCGCAGGATGGCTTCGAAATCATGGACATAGCGGTTGATCTGGTCGCGGAACTCGGGATCCTCGTCATAATGGTGGAGGATCTCGCGGACCTCGCCCGAATCGAGCAGCCGCACGGCCCGGCGCGTGAAGACGCCGCGATCGCCCTTGAGATAGGCGGCCCATGCGGTGTCAGTCACATCGTTGGACAGGATCTTGGTGACGTCGATCGCGGTCGAATTGAGCGATTCGATCAGCAGCGCGACGCGGCGGGCGAAGCCGTCCTGGCTGACCTTGTCCGACTCTTCACGTGCTTCCTCGATTCGCGATTCCACGGCGGAGGTGGTGTCGGCGATGGTCAGCATCTGGCGCATCAACCGGTCTGATGCCTTGTGTGCGGCCTCCACCGCGCGTTCGGCCGCCGTCGCGATCTCCACCATCTGCGCTTCGACGCGTTCGGTAAGCGTCTTGGCAAGCGCCTCGTCGCTCGCCCGCGCGAGTGCTGCCGCGCTTTCGGGCACGATCGATGCCAGCGCATCCTTGGCGCGTTCCGATGCGAGTTGCGCGGTTTCGCGGACCCGGACGAGCGATTCGACCAGTTGGGGGCCAGCCATTTCGGCGAAACGTGTGGCTTCGTCGCCCGCCAGCCCGATCGCCTGTGCCAGCGATTCGATAGTGCCGCGGCTCTCGGTGATCCGCCGGTCGAGATCTGCGACGAGTGTGTCGATGGTTTCGCGATGACGCGTGAGCGCCGCTTCGGACTCGCTCAGCCGGTTGAACGCGCTGACAGCCGTCATTTCCAGCTTTTCGGCCTCGGGTGTCAGTGCAGCGATCAGCGTGCGGCTGCCTGCCGCCTTGGCGTCGAGCCGGTCGAATGCGGCCGGCAGCGCCTCATCAAGCTCGCGGGCATTGGCGTCGAGCGCGGTCATCAGCGCTTCGGCCTTCTGGATCAGCGTATCGGCCACGCTGCCGCCCGTGCCCAGCGCCGCGTTCATGCGCTCGGCATGACCGCTCAGGTCGGCGATCGCGGACGAGAGGCGACCGGTCCGCTCCACGCCGCTGCGGTCGAGTTCGGCCAGACCGTTGTCGAGATCGCCAATCGCGGTCTGGAGCGCATCGGTCAGCGCCCGGCTGGATGCTGCGTGCGCATCCAGCGCCGCGCCCAGTGCCGCGATGCGGCTGTTGATGTCCTCGACGCGTCCCGTCAGTGCGATGCCCGCTTGCTCGCCGGTTTCGTCCATCGCCGCGCGCGATTGTTCGATCATGGCGAGCATGGCGGCGCCCTGGGCTTCCATGCCCTTGCGGGCTTCATCGACGGCTTCGGCGGCGCGGTTGAGCGCGGCATCGACCGCTTCGGTCATCTGCCCTGCGGCAGCCTCCAGCCGTGCACCAGCGGTTTCGCCGGTGCTTTCCATCCGGGCGAGATGAGCGGCCAGGCGCTGCGCTGCGCCGCCCGCGATCTCGTCCGCCTCCCGCCCACGCGCGACCAGTGAAGAAAGCTGGGCTTCGAGCGCACCGGCATTGCCATGCGCGGTCAGCCCGGCCTCCTTCAGATCCTCGGTCATGCGCTGCGCGTGGAGTTGCGCCTTGGGAAGGTCGGCAAGCAGCACGCTCAGATCGGTGCGCGCGGCGGTGGCGGCGGTCTTGAGCGCATTGGCCTGACGGCCGAGCGCGTCGACCTCTCCATGCATCGCTTCGGTCACCACCTTCAGCCGCGCCGCGGCATCCTCGCCGATATGCATGAACGAGCCGGTCTGTTCGGACAGCGCGGCCCTGTTCTCCTCCAGCCGCGCGGCATGGGTTTCCATCACCGCCTCCAGCCATTGGGTTTCGGTGCGGATCGCAGCCGATGTGCGGGCAAAGCGCCGCGCCTCGCGGCTGCTGCTGCGCATCAACAGCAGATAGATGATGCCGAGCAGCGCGAGGGGCGCGCTCGCCATGCCGATGAACGCGGTGACGCTTGCCGGCGACGAATTGAGGCTTGGCGCCGACGACCAGGTGATCGCAACGATCCAGCCGATCGCGAGCATGGCCATGACGCCTGCGATCAGCCTGTCGCGCCAAGGCGACGGCCCGTCGAATTCATCGGCCTGGACGACGAAATGCGCGTCGTATTCGGCTGCCGTCAGCGCCGGCGATTCGGCGTCTGCCTCTGCGGACGCCGCGCCACGGCGGAGTTCGACGATCCTGGATCCCCCTGTCATAACATCATCATTTACCACTTTTCCCATGGCAACGCCAACGGGCGAAACACCTCCTTAATCACTCCTGGATAGGGTGATTGGATGGCCTATGATCCCGGAGCCCTGAACACCGCGCTGGCGGCCGCGGTCGGCGACGACCCTTCGCTGATCGCCGAATTGCGCGCCGCTTTCATGGACAGCGCGCTGCGTCAGGCTGATCTGCTTTCGCGCGCCCGTTGCGACGCGAACTGGCAGATGGCGGCATGGCGATTGAAGGGACTGGCGGCGAGCTTTGGCGCGGTACGGCTGATGGACGCGGCGGAGGCCGCGGCGACCGCCGCTCCGGGTGATCCGGTCGCGGTTCGACGCGTCAATAGCGCTATTTCGTCGTTCGACCGCTGATAGCGGCTTTGCACGGCGCACAATATGCGCCTATCGCCTGACCCTCTTGTTCGGGGGTCCAGGGGACGATCGTGGCGCTAGCCAGCCTCATCATCGGATGTGCCGTGCTCGACGACGGCATCACGCCGCGCGCGGCCGCGCCTTTTCTTGGCCAGAGCCTGATCGAATATCAGGCGCGCCAGGCGGCAGCGGCGGGCGCTCGCCATATCGTCGTGCTGGTCGAGCGCGTGCCCGCCGCGTTGGTCGCGGGCGTCGACCGCCTGAAGCGCGACGGTATCGATGTCGAACTCGCCCGCACGGTGGCGGATGCGGCGGATCGGATTCATCCCGACGAACAGCTTCTGGTGATCGGCGATGGCGTGATCGCGCGGCAGGACATGCTGAAACGTGCCGCCCAATCGATATCGCCCGCGCTCTTTACGGTGCCCGACAGTGGCGCCACGTTGCGGCACGAGCGCATCGATGCCGGCGCACGCTGGGCCGGCTTCGCGCTGATCGATGGCACGATGCTGCGCAAGACCGTGGCGATGCTGGGCGATTGGGACCTTCAGTCGACATTGCTGCGCCGGATCGTCCAGGCACAGGCGACGCGGGTCGATACCGGCGCCGCCTCGGCCTGGCTCATCGAAAGCGCGGCCGAGGCGCGCGCGACCGAGATCGCCTTGCTCGACAGGGGCGGGGGGCGGCTGTTGCCCGCGCCGCTGGGCGCGCGATTGAACGGCTTTCTGCTCGATCATGACGTGCGCTCGGGCTGGCTGCGCGCGGCATCGCTCGGCCTTGCCTTTGTCGCGATTCCGGCCTTCATGTTTCAATTTGTCGCGCTTGGTGCGTTGCTGCTGACACTCTCTGGGCCGCTTGCGGCACTTCCCCGGCGGCTCGACGCGGCCGGCCTGCGCACGTCAAGCCAGGAGCGGATCTGGCGCTGGGCGCAGACCGGCTTGTTTGGCCTGGCGCTGCTGGTGCTCGCCTGGGAGCTCGACGGTATCGGCACCGGCTGGGGCGTCTGGCCGCTCTCGCTTGGCACGATCGGGCTGGTCGCGTTGATCTGGGATCAGACAAGGATCACCGGTCGTGAACCCGTGGAACCCTCGTTGTTGGCGGCGCCGCTTTTTGTGTTCGCGCTGTTCGACATGCCTGTGCAAGGGCTTGCCGCGTCGACCTTGCTCGCGGGGCTGGTGCTGACGCTCGGGCAGCGCCGTATCGCGGGCCCCGATTCCGACATTCCTGCCCGTCCGGTTTAGCATCAATTTAACTATGTTGCCGTAACGCGGTCCGCATGATCGCCGAGGACGATGATGGAACCGCGGTTTCCCGGGTCGGTGCCGGCCGTTTGCTGGCCGATGCCGCACGCGGTGGGCATGGCGGCCGCAAGCGCCTGGCCGTGCTCGTCGACCTGTTCCTGCCCGAAAGCATGCGCCTGTCGGACTATCAGCGCGTCACGATCAAGCGTTTCATCGTCCGGCTGGTGGGGGCGGTCGAACATGATCTGCGGCAGCGGCTGATCACGTCGCACGCCGCGCGTTTCACACCGGAAATCCTGGCCGGGCTTGGCAGCGCTCGCGTGCCGATCGCATTGCCGCTGCTTCAGCGCGCCCGTGCGCTTCACGATGTCGAACTGGTTTCACTCTTGCTCGCGCGCGTTGAGGAGCAGCGGTTGAGCAGCCTGCTGCGCCGCGACGGCGAGGAAACCCGATTGGTCGAGGCATTGCTCGCCGATTCCGACGAAGCCGTCTCTGGTGCGGCAATGGCGATGTTGATCGCCGAGAGCCGCCGTCATTTCCTGTTCGAGGAGCCGGTGCTCGCACGCACCGACTTGCCTGCCGACCTGCAATATCGCCTGGTCTGGTGGGTGGCGGCGGCGTTGCGCGAATATCTGACTCGCCAGCATGGCGCGGATCATGGCGTGGCGGATACCGCGCTGATGGATGCCGCGGCTGCCAGCCTTTCGAGTCATGACGAGGGCGAAACGCTTGAATCCTCTGCCATGCAACTCGCTTATGCCCTGGCGGAGCGCGGCCGGCTCGACGATTCGCTGCTCCAGGCCGCGTGCCAGGAGGGACGGCTGTCGTTGTTCGTCGCGGCGCTCGCGGTGCGCGGAGGCCTCGATTTCGACGCGGCGCGCGGCATGGCCTTGCCGCCATTCGGAGAAAGGCTGATCGTGCTGCTGCGTGCGCTCGACGTCCGCCGCGAGGTTGCGGGCGCCGTCGCCCAGATTCTCTCGGCCGATGACGCGGATTTGATCGAACAAATGTCCGCCTATGATGATCTGACGCGTGTCCGCGCGCTCGAACTGATTCAACCTTGGCAAGTCGATACGGGCTATCGCGCCGCGATCGCCGCGCTTTCGGCAGGGCTCGCCGAACGCGGTGATGGATGGGCGGCATGAACGCCGCACCCGTTCATGGCCGCGTCGATCGCAGCGGGCGGCTGATCGAGGCCGATCCGCCACTGCTCGGCCTGCAGTTGCGGGCCGGGGGCGAAGCGGGCGGGGCACTCGCCGTGCCGCAGATCGCGGCGCTGGCACGCCTCGCCAATCGGCTCGGCATCCTGATTTCGCGCGCGGTGATCGCGGCGGATGGGGAGAGCGATATCGATCTCTGGGTGCGCGCGCAGCCCGACGGCAACGAGGTCCGATTGACCGTCGGCGGCTGGAACCGCCGCCCCGCGCTGCCCGCCATCGCCGCGCGCGACATCGATCGCGAAACCGATTTTCTCCGCGCCTCTGCGGATTGGCTCTGGGAAACCGATGAGGCGCTCAAGCTCGTCGCGCTCTCGGCCTCGGCTGAAGAGGCGATTGGTGGACCCGCGAGCGGCATGATTGGCCAGCCCATCACGCAACTGGTCAGGCTGATCGAGGATGAGGACGGGAACCTGCCCTTGCTCGCCGCATTGGCGGCACAGGGCCGGCTGGAGGCGCAGGATGCCGAATTGCGCAACGGCAATGGCAGCGTCCGGCTGAGCGCGGTTCCGATCCATGACGGAGCGGGGCGTTTCGTGGGGTTCCGGGGCAATGCCGCCTGGCATCGCGCGAAGCTTGCCAGCCCTGAGGAACCCCGCATCGTCGCCGATGCCTTTGGCGAGCGGCTCGATCGCGCGCTGCGGGAACCGCTGGCGCGGATCATCTCGCGCGCGGACAGCATCAGCACGCGGAGCGAAGGGCCACTCAGGCGCGACTATGCCGAATATGCCGGTGATATCGCGACGGCCGGTCGCCATCTGCTCGCACTTGTCGACGATCTCGTCGATCTCCAGGCGATCGAGCGCAGCGACTTCCGGGTCGAGGCCGAGGTGATCGATCTGGCCGATGTCGCGCGCCGCGCCGCCGGGCTGCTGGCGGTCCGCGCCTCGGATCGCGAGGTGCGCATCGACCGGCCGGGCGAAGACGAACGATTGCCCGCGCTCGGCGATTTCAAGCGTGTGCTGCAGATCCTGGTGAACCTGATCGGCAATGCGGTTCGTTATTCGCCCAATGGCGCGATGGTGTGGATACGCGCCGAACAGGCGGCCGATCGCGCGGTGGTGGTGATCGCGGATCAGGGCAAGGGCATCGATCCGGAGGATCATGAACGGATCTTCGAAAAGTTCGAACGCGTCGATCCGGGCGAACCCGGGGGCAGCGGCCTGGGCCTCTACATCGCCCGCAGGCTGGCGCGCGCCATGGACGGAGAGATCAGTGTGGACAGCGCGCCCGGGCAGGGCGCGCGCTTCACGCTGACATTGCCGGTCGGCTGAACCGCCGGTGCACCCGGCCTTTCATGCGATATCAGCGAAGCTTGGCATCTCACGACAACTAAACGGTTTTCTCAAACGAAAACCCCGGCTTTCGCCGGGGTAAACGTCCTGGATTGTTCAGGCCGCCTCAGCGGTTGCCGACCGGCACATAGTCGCGCTGCGTCGGGCCCGTATAGAGCTGGCGCGGGCGACCGATCTTCTGATCGGGATCGGAGATCATCTCGTTCCACTGCGCGACCCAGCCGACGGTGCGGGCAAGCGCGAACAGCACGGTGAACATCGTGGTCGGGAAACCGATCGCCGACAGGATGACGCCCGAATAGAAATCGACATTGGGATAGAGCTTCTTCGAGACGAAATACTCGTCCTTGAGCGCGATCTGCTCCAGTTCGCGCGCGACGTCGAAGATCGGATCGGTGACGCCCAGCTTGTCGAGCACCTCGTTCGCGGTCTTCTGCATCACCTTCGCGCGCGGATCGTAATTCTTGTACACGCGGTGGCCGAAGCCCATCAGGCGGAACGGATCGTCCTTGTTCTTCGCGCGGGCGATATATTCGGGGATACGGTCCGGATGGCCGATCTCGCGCAGCATGTTGAGCGCCGCTTCGTTGGCGCCGCCATGCGCCGGGCCCCAAAGGCAGGCGATGCCGGCGGCGATGCAGGCGAACGGGTTGGCGCCCGAGGAGCCGGCCAGGCGGACGGTCGAGGTCGACGCGTTTTGCTCGTGATCGGCATGGAGAATGAAGATCTTGTCCATCGCCGCCTCGACGACGGGATCCACCACATATTCCTCCGCCGGCACGCCGAAGGTCATGCGCAGGAAATTGCCGGTGTAGGACAGTTTGTTGTCGGGATAGAGGAAGGGCTGACCAACCGAATATTTATACGCCATCGCCGCGATCGTCGGCATCTTCGCGATCAGCCGGTGGCTGGCGATCATCCGCTGGCGCGGATCGGTGATGTCGGTGGAATCGTGGTAGAAGGCCGAAAGCGCGCCGACGACGCCGCACATGATCGCCATCGGGTGCGCATCGCGGCGGAAACCGCGATAGAAGGTCGCGAGCTGCTCGTGCAGCATGGTGTGGCGCGTGATGGTATAGCTGAACTTCTCCAGCTCCGCCTGGCTCGGCAGTTCGCCGTTGAGCAGCAGATAGCTGACTTCCATGAAGTTCGACTGCTCGGCGAGCTGGTCGATCGGATAGCCGCGATGGAGCAGGATGCCCTGGTCGCCGTCGATATAGGTCAGGCCGGATTCGCAGCTAGCGGTCGAGGTGAAGCCCGGATCATAGGTGAACATGCCCGTCTGGCCGTAAAGCTTTCGGATATCGATCACATCGGGGCCGACCGATCCGGCCAGCACCGGATAGTCGTGATCCTTGCCTCCGGCCACCAGCTTCGCGTTTCCGGTCATAGTCGTCCTTCCTGACTGTTCAGCCTGCTTGAATCCGGTCGCTGATGCGGCCGAGCGATTCCTCGCGGCCCAACAGCACCAGCACATCGAATATTCCTGGCGAGGTCGCACGTCCTGTCAGCGCGGCCCGCAAGGGCTGGGCGATCTTGCCCAAGCCGATTCCTGCATCCTCGGCAACCTGCCGCACCGCCTCTTCGAGCGCGGGAACGGACCAGTCGACAATCCCCTGAAGTGCTTCGCCTGTCTTCTCGAGCAGTGCGATTGCGCCGCCCTCTAGCAGAGTTGCCGCCTTTTCGTCGAGTGAAAGCGGGCGCGTCTCGAACAGGAACAGAGCGCCTTCGGCCAGCTCGTCGAGAGTCTTCGCACGCGGTTTCAGCGCGGCCATCGCGGCGCTGAGCAAGGTTTCGCCATTGGTGTCGATCGTGATGCCCAAACGGGTTTCCACGCGAGGCTTCACCAGCGCCGCCAGCCGCGCATCGTCCGCCTCACGGATATAATGCGCGTTCAGATTCTCGAGCTTCTTGAAATCGAAGCGGGAGGGCGAGCGGCCGACATTGGCCAGATCGAACCATTCCACCGCCTGTTCGCGGCTGATGATCTCGGCATCGCCATGGCCCCAGCCCAGACGCAGCAGATAGTTGCAGACCGCTTCAGGCAGCAGCCCCATCTCGTCGCGATAGGCATCGACGCCCAGCGCGCCATGGCGCTTCGAAAGCTTGGCGCCGTCGGCGCCGTGAATCAGCGGCACATGCGCATAGATCGGCTCGGGCCAGCCCATCGCCTTGATGATGCCGAGTTGGCGGAAGGCGTTGTTGAGATGGTCGTCGCCACGAATGACGTGCGTCACGCCCATGTCGTGATCATCGACCACCACCGCGAGCATATAGGTGGGTGTGCCGTCCGAACGCAGCAGGATCATGTCGTCGAGTTCGGCGTTGCGCACGACCACGCGGCCCTGCACGCGATCCTCGATTACCGATTCGCCTTCGCGCTCGGCCTTCAGCCGGATCACATAGGGGGTGCCTTCGGGCGCATCGCTGGGATCGCGGTCGCGCCAGCGGCCGTCATAACGCATCGGCAGCTTGGCTGCGCGCTGCTGCTCTCGCAGTTCGGCCAGTTCCTCCGGCGTCGCATAGCAGCGATAGGCATGGCCCGATTCGAGCATCGCATGCGCAACTTCGGCATGACGTGCGGCGCGCGCGAACTGGAATACCGTGTCGCCGTCCCAGTCGAGACCCAGCCAGCGCATGCCGTCGATAATCGCCTCGATCGCCGGCTCGGTCGACCGCGCGCGATCGGTATCCTCGATGCGGAGCAGGAATTTCCCGCCATTGTGGCGTGCGAACAGCCAGTTGAACAGCGCGGTGCGGGCACCACCAATATGAAGGAATCCCGTCGGAGACGGGGCAAAGCGCGTGACGACGGTGTCGGTTTCCTGGCTTGCGCCCACGCGCTGCTTCTCCATTATGCATACCATGGCCGGTTCGACCGGCGACGCCCCTAGCATGGCTTTTCGCAGCTGCAAAATACCCTACGTCTGATACCATTTCGCATGCGCGATCGGATCGAGAGATGGCTGGAGGCGGAACGCGACCAGCTAGCGCTATGGGGGCCCGTCGCGCTGGGCGCGGGCGTCGCCGCCTGGTTCGCGCTTGCGCCGGCCAGCCAGTGGGCAGCCTTTCTGCTGATCGCTGTCGCAATCGCATTCGGAGGCGCCGCACTGGGGCTGGGTAGCCGGCTGGGGCGTTCGCTCGGCTGGTTCGGGATACTTGCCGCGATCGGCATGGCGTTGATCTGGTGGCGCGCGGAGCGAGTGGCCGCGCCGGTGCTCGAACGGCCCGCGGTGGTGAAATTCCAGGCGGAGGTCGTGCAGGTCGATATGCTGGCGGCGCGGGGGCTGGTGCGATTGCTGCTCGAGCCGCGTGATGCGCCTGCCCTACCGCAGCGCGTGCGGGTCAATGTGCGGCAGGATGATGCGGGAGAGGGGTTGCGGACTGGCGCGACCGTCGAACTGCGCGCGCGGTTGATGCCGCCACCCGAAGCGGCGGTGCCCGGCGCCTATGATTTCGCGCGGCTCGCGTGGTTCCGTGGCATCGGAGCGACCGGGCGGGCGTTGGGGCCGGTCGCGATCGTCAGCCCCGGTGCGCCACCCGTGCTCGCCGACACGCGCCGGCGCCTCTCCGCGCATATCCAGGCGCGACTCGCAGGTGGTGAAGGGGCGATCGCCGCCGCGCTGGCGACAGGTGATCAGGGCGCCATCCCCGAAGAGGATGCGGAGGCCATGCGCCGCGCCGGCTTGTCGCATCTCCTCTCGATCAGCGGTCTCCATGTCACCGCATTGGTCGGTGCGACGATGCTGCTGTTGCTGCGGCTGATGGCGCTCAGTCCCTGGCTGGCATTGCGCTGGCCGCTGGTGCTGATCGCGGCGGGCGGCGGGGCCTTGGCCGCGATCGGCTATACCTTGCTTACCGGCGCGGAGGTGCCGACGGTCCGGTCGTGTGTCGCCGCAATCCTGGTGCTGATCGGCATCGCGATCGGCCGCGATGCGATCACGCTCCGCCTCGTCGCGGCAGGCGCTGCGTTCGTGCTGTTGCTCTGGCCCGAATCGCTCGTTGGGCCGAGTTTCCAGCTCAGCTTCGCGGCAGTGACCGCGATCATGGCGCTGGTCGAGCATCCGCGGATCAAGGCCTTGCTCGCGCGCCGCGACGAGGGGTGGCTGCGCGGCACTGGGCGGATCCTGCTCGGCCTGCTGCTCACTGGTATCCTCGTCGAACTCGCGCTTACCCCGATCGCGATCCATCATTTCCACAAGGCTGGGCTGTATGGGGCGCTCGCCAATATCGTCGCGATCCCGCTCACCACCTTCATCGTGATGCCGGTCGAGGCGGCTGCGCTGCTGCTTGATCTCCTCGGGCTCGGCGCGCCGTTATGGTGGGTGACGGGGCAAGCGTTGTCGCTGCTCTTGTGGATCGCGCACAGCGTTGCCGCCATGCCCGGTGCGGTCGCGGCACTACCGGTCGTGCCAGACGCTGCGTTCGGGGCGATCGTCGCCGGCGGCATCTGGATCGCGCTCTGGCGAACGGGCGCGCGCTGGCTGGGCCTGATGCCTGTCTTGATCGGAGCGATCTGGGCGCTGTCCACCCACGCACCAGACATATTGGTGACGGGCGACGGACGCCATCTCGCGGTGCGGACGGATCGCGGCTATGCGCTGCTGCGCCCGCGCGCGGGTGACTATGTTCGTGATATGCTCGCCGAAAGTGCGGGCTTCGAAGGGGAATTGGCCGATCTTGATGCGGCGCGCGGCGCGCGATGCAGTCGCGACGCCTGCACGATCGAGCTGATCCTTGGAACGAAACGATGGCGGCTCCTCGCCACGCGCAGCACCTATTTCGTCGATCCCGCGCAATTGCGTGCCGCCTGTCGCGATGCCGATATCGTGGTCAGCGAACGCTGGCTGCCCGATTGGTGCGCGCCGCGCTGGATCAAGGCCGATCGCGCATTGTTGGCGAAAACGGGCGGGCTGACGATCGATCTGTCGAGCGCCCGGATCGCGACGGTGAAACGTGCGGGCGACGATCATCCCTGGGTGAATCCGCCGCGGCCGAAGGCGGCGTTGCCGTCATTCCGCCCAAGTCCATCCTGACCTCATGCGCCCCCGTTTGCTTCGAGCAGCGTCGAGCGAAGTCGAGACGCGACCGTCGAGAAGCATTGCGGCCAACGCTTCTCGACTTCGGTTCTCGGCAAGCTCGAACCTGCGCTCGAAGTAAACGGGAGAGGGGGCGCTCAATAGCGCCGCAGCAATCCTGCCAGCTTGCCCTGCACGCGAATCTGATCGGGCCGATAGCGCTGCGGATCATAAGCACGGTTCGCCGGATCGAGCCGGATCATCGCACCTTCGCGGCGGAAATATTTGAGCGTCGCTTCGCTTTCGTCAACCAGGGCGACCACGATCTCGCCATCGCGTGCGACGTCGGTGCGGCGGATCAATGCATAATCGCCGTCGAGAATGCCGGCCTCCACCATGGAATCGCCTGAAACCTCCAGCGCGTAGTGGTCGCCGGAGCCGAGCAGCGCGGCGGGGACGGAAAGCGTGCTTTGCCCCTCCAGCGCCTCGATCGGCGTGCCTGCGGCGATGCGGCCGTGCAGGGGGATCTCCAGCACGTCGTTGGCGGCGATCGGCAACTGGCGCGACGTGGCGGGCGCCGCCTGCTTCTTCGCCGGTTTCGCGGTGGCGCGCTCGGGCTGTTTCAGCACTTCCAGCGCGCGCGCGCGATTGGGCAGGCGGCGGATGAAGCCGCGTTCCTCCAGCGCGCTGATCAGGCGATGCACCCCCGATTTGGACTTGAGGTCGAGCGCCTCCTTCATCTCCTCGAACGAAGGAGACACGCCGGTCTCTTCCAGCCGGTCGCTGATGAAGCAGATCAGTTCATGTTGCTTGCGCGTGAGCATCGCATGTTCTCCGATGGAACGAACGAAGAACGTGTAGGAAACATCCGGGCGGTCGTCAAGCGATCGCTACGATTTCCGCCATTTCACCCACTTCGGCCGCCGGTGCACCCGCTGCGCGGACGATCAGCGCGTTCGCGGAGGCGAGCGAAACCATCGCGGCGCTGTCTTGTTCGGGTGCCTGGATCACCTCACCATTCGTCCACAGTCCGCGCAGATATTCGGCGCGGCCGCCGCACGCCGGAAGCGGCACGCCCAGGCGCACGCGGTGCGCAGTCGGCAACGGATCTGCGGCACCCTGCAATGCCCGCACCAGCGGGAGCAGGAACAGGGTGCCTGTGACGAAGGTGGAGACGGGATTGCCGGGCAGCCCCAGCACGACCGCATCGCCCAGCTTGCCGGCGAGCAGCGGTTTGCCCGGCTTCATCGCGATCTTCCAGAAATCGAGCGTGCCGCCGATCGCGTCGAGCACGGGACGGACCAGATCATGGTCGCCCACCGATGCGCCGCCGGAGGTCACGATGATGTCGGCCCCGCGCGCGGCCTCGAAGGCGGCGGCGAGTGCGTCGAAATCGTCGCGCACGATGCCGCGATCATCGACGATCGCGCCGTTCGGTTCCAGCATCCCACGCAGCATGATCGCGTTCGACGCCGGCAATTGAACGCCCGAGACCGGATCTCCGGGAGGGACGAGTTCGTCGCCTGTCGAGATCAGCGCCACGCGCGGCCGCCGGCCGACACTCAACCGGCCATGCCCGCCCATCGCGGCCAGCCCGATCCGCGCGGCCGTCAATAATGCGCCGCGTGTGACAAGGCGCTGCCCTTCCGCGAAATCGCCGTCGGTGACGCGTACATGTTGGCCGTGCCGGCGCGGGCCTTCGCCCGTCAGCACCAGGGTGTCTTCGTCTCGGGTCGCTTCTTCCTGGATCAGGATCGTGTCGGAGCCCTCGGGAAGCGCGGCGCCGGTAAAGATGCGCATCGCCTCACCCCGCCTGATCGCGTGGTCGGGTAGGGTGCCGGGCGCGCTTTCCCCGGTCACACGCCAAGGGCCAGGCATATCGGCAAAGGCGATGGCATAGCCGTCCATTGCCGAGAGGTCGGCGGCAGGCTGGCCGCGCATGGCCAGGCAATCCGTGGCCAGATAGCGGCCGGTCGCTTCGTCCAGCGTCAATGTTTCGGCCGGAAGCGGTGCGGCTAGTGCAAGCAGCCGCGCCTGCGCGTCGGCGACCGGAAGGAGGGCGCTCATTTGCCTTTGCCTACGCCGTTCGGACTGAGCCTGTCGCAGTCCTGTCTTTCCCTTTCCGTCGGCGCCGACGAAGAACGGGACTTCGACAGGCTCAGTCCAAACGGAACGGGAGTATTCGCGCTCACGCCCGATAATCGCCCGATTTGCCGCCGGTCTTCGAAACCAGCCGCACGGCGCTGATCTCCATTGCCTTGTCGACCGCCTTGACCATGTCGTAGATCGTCAGCAGCGCCACCGAAACAGCGGTCAGCGCTTCCATTTCGACGCCGGTCTGGCCCGTCGTGCGCACCGTGGCTGTCGCGTTGACGCCGCTTGCATCGGGCGTGAGATCGATCGAAACCGAGGATATTGGTAGCGGGTGGCAGAGTGGAATGAGGTCGCTGGTCCGCTTGGCCGCCATGATCCCGGAGACGCGCGCCACCGCGAGCACGTCGCCCTTTTTCGCTGATCCGTCGCGGATCGCGGCTGCCGCCTCGGCGGACATCGAGATGCGACCCTTGGCCACGGCCTCGCGCGTGGTGACCTCCTTGCCTGAGACATCGACCATATGCGCCGCGCCCTCGGCGTCGATATGGGTAAGGCCGCTCATGCCGTGCCCAGCAGCCGGCGCGTCGCCGCCTCGACATCGGCCTCGCGCATCAGCGCCTCGCCGACCAGAAAGCAATGCACGCCATGCGCGGCCATCGCATCGAGATCGACGCTGGAGGTCAGTCCGCTTTCGGCGACGAAAGTGCAACCTTCGGGCGCGCGGCCGATTAGTTCATAGGTACGCGCGAAATCGACGGTGAAATCGCGCAGGTCGCGATTGTTGACGCCGATCAGCCGTGATCGCAGCTTCAGCGCACGGTCGAGTTCGTCCGCGTCATGGACTTCCACCAGCGCATCCATGCCCAGCCGGATCGCTTCCGCCTCGATCTCGGCCATCATCCCGTCATCGAGCGCGGCGACGATGATCAGGATGGCGTCGGCACCCAAGGCACGCGATTCCGCGACCTGCCAGGGATCGACGAGGAAGTCCTTGCGCAGGCATGGGATCGATACGGCGCCGCGTGCCGCGACCAGATAGCTGTCGTCGCCCTGGAAGTAAGGCATGTCGGTCAGCACCGACAGGCAGGCCGCGCCCGCAGCCTCATAGGCGCGGGCATGCGCAGGCGGATCGAAGTCGGCGCGGATCAGCCCCTTGGATGGGCTGGCCTTCTTGATCTCGGCGATCAGCGCATGGCCGTTGCGCGCCTTGGTGTCGAGCGCGGCGCGAAAGCCGCGCGGCGGCGTCTGTGCGGCGGCGCGCGCCTCGATCTCGGCAAGATCGGTTTCCGCCTTGCGGCGGGCGACATGCGCGCGCTTGGCGTCGCAAATCTCGGTCAGCTTGTTCATTTATAGGCGATCCAGCAATCGAGCAGCGCGTTGGCAAGTCCGTTGTCGAGCACTTCCGCGGCTTCCTCCGCGCCTTCGGCCAGGGTCGCGGCGCGCCCGGCAACCACCAGCGCGGCGGCGGCATTGAGCAGCACCGCATCGCGATAGGGGCCCGTTTCACCCTGGAGCAGCCTGCGCAACGCCGCCGCATTGTAGGCGACGTCGCCACCACGGATCGCGCTGGTCGGCGTGCGCGGCAGCCCGATATCCTCCGGCGTGATCATATCGCCGACATTGACGTCGCCGACGCGGAAGACCTGGCTGGGGCCGGCGCCCGACAATTCGTCCAAACCTTCCTCGCCCGAAACGACGAGCGCGGCCTCGGCGCCCAGGCGAGCGAGCGCGGTGCCGTAGACGGGCACGTAATCGGGCCGCGCGATGCCGATCAACTGGCGCGTCACCCGCGCCGGATTGGCGAGCGGCCCCATCAGGTTGAAGATCGTCCGCCGCCCGATCGCCTTGCGTATGGGGTGGATGCGCTTGAGCGCGGGATGATGGTTGACCGCGAACAGGAAGCAGATACCGATTTCCTTCAGCGTCTCCTCCGCGGTTTCGCTGGCGCGCTCCATGTCGAGCCCCAGCGCTTCCAACGTGTCGGCCGCGCCTGCCTTGCTCGATGCCGCGCGGTTGCCGTGCTTGGCCACCGGCACGCCGCAGGCCGCGACGATGATCGCCACCGCGGTCGAAACGTTCAGGCTGTGATGGCCGTCGCCGCCCGTACCGCACACGTCGATCGCCCCTTCGGGCGCATCGAAGCCGATCATGCGGTCACGCAGCGCCTGCGCCGCCGCCGCTATCTCCACGCTGGTTTCGCCCCGTTCGGTGAGCGCGATCAGGAATTCGGCTATGGCTTCGTCGGACACGCGCTGGTCGAGCAGGTCGGCGAATGCCTGCGCCGCCGTCGCCTCGTCGAATTGTTCGCGCGGATCGGGAAGGGTGAGCACCGCGCTCATGCGCGTTCCTTCACGGCGAGCCCGGCAAGCTTCAGGAAATTGGCGAGCATCGCATGGCCATGTTCGGTGGCAATGCTTTCGGGATGGAACTGCACGCCATGGATCGGCAGTGTCGCATGGCGGAAACCCATCACCGTGCCGTCGGGGGCTCGCGCATTCACCTTCAGCGCATCGGGCAACCCGGCTTCCGGCACGATCAGCGAGTGATAGCGCGTCGCGGTGAAAGGAGAGGGGATGTTCGCGAACACGCCGGTCCCGTCATGTGTGACCGCCGATGTCTTGCCGTGCATCAGTTCGGCCGCACGGATCACCTGTCCACCGAAATACTGGCCGATCGACTGATGGCCCAGGCAGACGCCGAACAGCGGCTTGCCCGCATCCGCGCACGCCGCGACAAGGTCGAGCGATATGCCGGCCTCGTTGGGCGTGCAGGGGCCGGGTGAAATCAGAAAGGCGTCCGCGCCCGACGACAGGGCCTGTCCGGCGGAGATCGCGTCGTTGCGGACAACCTCCACCTCCGCTCCCAGCTCCATCAGGTAATGGACGAGGTTCCAGGTGAAGCTGTCGTAATTGTCGATGACGAGGATCATGGCGGACCGGCCTTATCGGCAGAAGCGGCGATGGGGAAGCACCTGCTTGTCTGCGCCGGGGCGACGGCGCGTTTCTCATGCGCGATGCATGCGTATCGAACGCAACATTTTTCGTGCGATGCGGAAATGCCGATCTTTCGTAAGCCAAATTGCCATTCAATATGGAAGGATCAGTAGCGGGTGATTATGGATATAAAGTATAATTAAAGCCGCTGAGATGTGCAGGATATCGGCCATTCTCGAAATTGAATGTAATAAAATAACCGAACTTATGCAAGTCAATATGGTGTGTAGATCATGTGACATGTCAATGGAGTGAAGAAAAACATTAACCTCTCATATACGGCGTAAGATCAGGCTTGGCTGTCTTCGTGGGGGAGTCAATGCCGTGGATGATGTGGGAAAAAACATCTGTGCGCCTGGGATGGAAAAGCGCTCGGACAATCAGCCTTGCACGCTCATTCCGTTTCAGGGCAGGAAATCGCTCGTCTCGGGCCTGAAGCTCGCCACCGCGCTCGCACTCGCCACGGGCGCCGCCGGTCAGGCCGGCGCGCAGACTTCCGTGGTCAGCGCCTGTTCGGGCGTCAGCCTGCCGCGATCGGTCGTCACCGACATCGCCGGCGATGTTCTCGTGCCAGTGCTCGGCAAGGTGGAGGACGCGTTGAACCTCGTTTCGCTCGGCCTGATCGATCTTGGCCTTTCCACCACGCTCAGCAATGCCTCGAAAGGCGCGCCGGTCACGCTCAACGCGATCGGCATCGACGGCAAGGCGATCAACGTGCTCGCCAACCCGGATTGCCAGACGGTCTCAGACAGCTTCTCCCTCGAAACGCCCGCCGGGATCGCGTTTGGCGGCAATCTCATCTCCGGTCTGGGCGCGGCCGGCGCGGGGCAGGGCGCGACGGCGGGCGACCTCACCGCCATCGCCATCGGTAACAAGGCTAGCACCAGCGCGGGCGCCATCGGCGCGATCGCGTTGGGCCAGGGCGCCAGCGTTACCCATCTCGGCTCCAGCGTGGCGCTCGGAGCGGGTTCGACCGCGACGGGCGCGACGCTCGGCAATCAGGCTTACCTGGTGGGCGGTGCTGCGACGGCGGAGGTCAATATCGGCGACCGTCGCCTGACCGGCGTCGCGGCGGGGGCCGCCGACACCGATGCTGTCAACGTCGCGCAGTTGAAGGCCGCGACCGCCGGCGCGCTGGGTGATGCGCTCCAGTTCAACGCGGGGCTGAGTGCCTATGACGCGGAACGCGGGGGCGCCGCCAGCAGGATCACCAATGTCGCGGCGGGTACGCTGAGCGCCACGAGCGACGACGCTGTCAACGGTTCACAGCTTTTCGCCACCAACAGCCAAGTTTCGATCAACACGACCAACATCACCAACCTCGAAACGTCGGTCGGCGCACTGCAGGATGACGCGCTCCAGTATAATTCGAAGATCGGCACCTATGATGCGTCGCGCGGCGGTGTACCGACCGGTGTTTCAGGCGTCGCTGCCGGCGCGCTCGACTCGACGTCGACCGATGCGGTCAATGGATCGCAGCTATTCGCGACGAACAGCCAAGTCTCAACCAATACCACCAACATTTCGACCAATACGACGAATATCGGCAATCTCGACATCGAGCTCGATGCTCTGAGTGCGCTCGCGGTCAAATATGATGGCGCGGGTATGGATGTCGTCACGTTCAAGGGGGCGAGCGGCACGCGCCTGACCGGCGTCGCCCCCGGCACGATCGACGCCGCCTCGACCGATGCGGTCAATGGTGCGCAGCTTTTCGCCACCAACACGCAGGTTTCGACCAACACGACCAATATCACCAAGCTCGAGACCTCGGTTGGCGCGCTGCAGGACGACGCGCTTCAATATAATGCGAAGATCGGCGCTTATGACGCGGCGCGTGGCGGCGTGCCGACCGGTATCGCCAATGTCGCGGCGGGCACGCTCGGCGCCACATCGACCGATGCGGTGAACGGATCACAGCTCTTCGCGACGAACAGTCAGGTCTCGACCAACAGCACCAATATCGCGAACAACACCACCAAGATCGCCAGCATCGATGTGGAATTGGACGCCCTGAGCGCGCTTGCGGTCAAATATGACGGTGCTGCCCGCGATGTCGTGACGTTTCAGGGAGCCAGCGGAACACGCCTGACTGGCGTTTCCGCAGGTGCGCTCAACGCTTCCAGCACCGACGCGGTCAATGGCGCGCAACTCTATGCGACCAACAGCCAGGTCGATATCAACACCACCAATATCGCGCTGATCAACAGCAAGATGGGATCGATCGATGCATTGGCCGTCACATATGACGACAAGTCGCGGACTGGCCTCACCCTACTCGGCGCGGGCGGCACGACGATCTCCAACGTCGCGGCCGGCGTCGACGATATGGACGCGGTCAATGTCGCGCAGTTGAAGGCTGCGACGGCGGGGATGGCAACCGATGCGCTCCAGTACGATGCCGGGGTAAGCGCCTACAACGCCCAGCGTGGCGGTGCGCCCACGCGCATCACCAATGTCGCGGCGGGCGCATTGAACGCGACAAGCACCGATGCGGTCAACGGCGCGCAATTGTTCGCGACCAACAGCCAGGTCGCCACCAACACCACCAGCATCGCCAATCACAGCACCGCGATCACCAACCTGACCGTCGATATCGGCGCGTTGCAGGATGACGCCCTGCTGTTCAATACCAAGCTCGCCGCTTATGATGCGGCGCGCGGCGGCGCCGCGACCAAGGTCACCAATGTCGCGGCCGGCGCGCTTAATGCCGCGAGCGATGATGCGGTGAACGGTGCGCAGCTTTACGCGACCAATAGCCAGGTCGATATCAACACCACTAATATCGCACTGCTCAACTCGAAGATGGGATCGATCGACGCGCTCGCCGTCACCTATGACGACAAGTCGCGAGGTTCGCTGACCCTGCTCGGCGCGGGCGGAACCCGGGTTTCCAATGTCGCGGCGGGCGTCGACAATGACGACGCAGTCAATGTAGCGCAGCTCAACAGTGTGGCGAACAGCGTCACGGCGCTGCAGGGCGACGCGCTGATGTTCGACGCCGTGGCCAATGCCTACAATGCCACGCGCGGTGGCGCGGCACAGCGTGTCACCGGCGTCGCGGCGGGCACGCTCGATGCGACCAGCACCGACGCGGTCAACGGATCGCAGCTCTATGCAACCAACCAGGCGCTGGCCTCGCTCAGCACCAAGGTCGGGGATATGGGCGCGCTGGCAGTCCAATATGACGATACCAGCCGCAAGATGTTGACCCTGGCCGGCGCGGGGGGGACTCGCGTGACCAATGTCTCGGCGGGGACAGTCGCGGCCGGTTCGACCGACGCGGTCAACGGATCGCAACTCCACGCCACCAACCAGGCGGTGGGGCAGGTGGATCAGCGCGTGACCAATCTCGCGGGCAGCATTGCCACGCATCTGGGCGGCGGCGCTGCCGCCAATGCCGACGGATCGGTCAGCGCGCCAAGCTATGCGATCGCCGGTATCGACGCGAACGGCAACAGGACTAGCCAGACCTACGACAATGTCGGTTCGGCGCTGAGTGGGCTGGGGGACAGTCTGGCAAACGTCAACGGCCGGGTCGATGCGATCGCTGCGGCCAGCGACCAAGCGGTGTCTTACGACAGTTCGGCGAAGGACAAGGTCACACTCGCCGGCGCTTCGGGCACCAAGGTCACCAATCTTGCCGATGGCGAAGTGAGCGCGGACTCGAGCGATGCGGTCAGCGGATCGCAGCTCTATGCGGTTGGCCAGCAGGTCGTGACCAACACAAACAACATCACGAATCTTCAGACCCAGATCGCCAATATCCAGGTCGGCGGCAGCGCATATGTTCAGGTCAACAATACCGCCGGCAATCCCCACGCGTCGGCGACCGGAACCAATGCGATTGCCGTCGGCGCCGGTGCGGCGGCCGCGGGCGCGAACAGTGCGGCCATGGGAACCAACGCCTCTGCGCTGGCCTCCAACAGCGTCGCGCTGGGCACCTCGTCGGTCGCCGATCGCGCGAACAGCGTGTCGGTCGGTTTCGCCGGCGGCGAGCGTCAGATCACCAATGTCGCGGCGGGTATCTCGAGTACCGACGCCGTCAATCTCGGCCAGCTCAGCACCGGGCTGGGCCAGGCGGTCAATATCTCGAACGCCTATACGGATGCGCGGATTTCGATCCTGTCCTTCGATCTCGGGCGTGTGCGCCGCGATGCGGAAGGGGGGACCGCCGCCGCCATGGCGCTCACCGCCATGCCCCAGGCCTTCGGCCCCGGCATGAGCATGTTCGGCATGGGCGTCAGCACCTGGCAGGGTGAAAGCGCCGTCGCCTTCGGTGTCTCGAAGGCGACGCCGGGCGGCAAGGTCGTCGTCAAGGCCGGCGCCACCTACAACACGCGGGGCCAGGGCGGCGCCAATGCCGGCTTGGGTGTCGTGTTCTGACCGGACCGAAGGGCGGCGGTGGGGCCGTCTGAACGCCCGGATCGGAGCGGTGGCGGGGTGCCTGGCGCTCCGCCATCGATTCCGCTTCACCATGTCCGGTCGACGATCGGATCAGGCGGGGCTTCCGGATCGGTCCGATCGTTGTCCGCGTGAAATCCCTCATCGTCCTGAAAACCGAAGGGCGCGCTTGCGAACAGCCAGCAAGCCAGGCGCATGCCATAAGGGCGAGGCCGTTTATGACATATCCGGCCACGGCCATTGGGTCAGCTTGTTTCCTCCGCGGAAATCCCACGGAGATAGCCTTGCATGGCATCCAGGCTGCGCGCGGTCAGTTGCACCGCGACGCAGCGCCTGTCCGCTTCAACGGGTGAGAAACGGACGAAACCTGCCTGACGTAGCGCATGGATCCATCGCAGCGCGGTTGTGCTCGATGACAAAGCCGCAACGCAAACCGATTTGATCGTTTCCGCCCGACCGGTCTGGTGTGAGATGTAGAGGGTGAGCAGCATGTTCCAGGCGGCGTCTCCGATATAGACTTCCGGGAACCAGTCGGCGCGGCGCGTTCGCTCGATCGTGAGCCTTTCGGCCTTGCGCAGAAGCCGCGCCTGTTCGGCAGCGTCATCGAATTTTTCCGAGCGGCCGTGATGAATGTCGCGGTTGCCGGCACCCGTCGCATCGCCGATCGAGCCGGATCGATCGCTGTCGCCGATGTGAGGATCGAGATCTGCCATCACTTCCTGGACATCTCGCCATTTTGCCACTCCGAAGGTTGGAAGCCCGGCCGGATATGGCGCCATTGAACGCGGCGGTTTGGGCGCCACGTTATGCACCACTCGATTGCAGCAACATTGCGTCCCTGGCGGACAGGTCTGTGCCATAGGTGCACAAATATTTGATCTGGGGCGCTAAAAGCCCTCCCGAGCTCGGCGCGATCTGTCGTTCGATGGAATTGTCGAACGCCTCGTAAATCGCGGCAATGCAAAAAAAAGGGGGCGCGGCGTTCGAACGACTGGGTCTTTTTGAGCCTCGGTGGCCGAACCCAGGCCGGATCAAGCGAGTTTGAAAGCCTCGATATGTTCAGCCCGGCCAGCGAGCCGTTCGATCAATGTGGCCGTGCCGCTTTCCGGCAGCCGGACGGTTGCGATGCCGGTGGCGGCAACCTTCGCCATCTTCTTGCCGGCCGCGAGCTGATCATTGACCATTTCCAGCGTCAGATGCGCCCGCGCGGCGGGCAGGTGCAGCATGCTCGCGGAAACGCGGAGCAGCGGGAAGAAGCGTTCATGCCCGAACCGGTCGACCGCCAGGATGCCGCCGGCCGCGCGATCAACAGCGGAATAGAGACTTTCGGCATCGCTCGCGAACTTGACGCACAGGCCACGGATGATCTCCGCGCTGGCCATTTCATCGTGCGTCAGGCTGACGAAAAAGTCGTCGCCGCCGATATGACCGATGAACGATGCCTTGGCCTGCACTTTGCGCAGCAGGTCGGCGAACATCACCAACGCGCGATCGCCGGCGGCGAAACCATAGCTGTCGTTGAACGCCTTGAAATTGTTGAAGTCGAAAAAGACCAGCGTCTGCGGCCCCGTCCGTGACAACGCGCCCTCTATATGTTGGGCGATGCTGCGATTACCCGGCAGATGGGTCAGCGGATTCTGTTCGCGTGCCGTCGAGACCGCGGTTTCCGAAGCAAGCCGCAGGATCGCATGGTTGCTGAGATAGCCGGCATAGCAGCCTTCATCGGCCAGGATCAGCCCGCAGGCGCTTTCGGCGTCCACATAGCTGTTTACGATCGCCTCGACGCTGGCGGTGGCATCACCGATCGGGAAACGCCGTACCAGCTTTTCCAGCGTCAGCGTCGCACCCTTGTTGGCGAGCAGCGAGGGGCCGAAATCGCTGAGCAGATATCGACGGATATCCTCCTCCGCCAGTGCGCCGAGTACCAACCCGCCCCGATCGGTGACCGGGATGATCCGCAGGCCCGGCGCAGCCTTGAAGGCGTTGGCGGCATCGATCAGCGGCGCGTCGATCACCAGCGGCGTGATCGGATTGAGCAGCTTTGCGACGCGTGCATTCATCTTCGGGCGGCCGGCGCCGCGCAGCGTGCGGCCATAGGACATCGCCAGTTCGCTCAGCCGCGTGGTCGGGCGCGCGATTCCGAACCCCTGCGCCAGATCGCAGCCCAGATCGCGCGCCATGCGGAAATCTGATTCACTTTCAACGCCTTCCGCCACGGTCATGAAGCCCAGCGCATGGGCGAGCCCGCACAGCTTGGCGACGATGGCCTGTTTGCGGGGGTTGGTGGCTATCTGGTCGATGAAGCTGCGATCGATTTTGACGTAATCGGGCTCGATCGTCATCAGCATGTGCAGGCCGGACATGCCGATGCCGAAATCGTCGAGCGCGATCCGCACGCCGATCCCGCTCAGAAGCTCCACGACGCGCAGCATGTTTTCGGCGGATCGCACCGGGTCCCGCTCCGATATCTCCAGACACAGATTTCCGGCGCTGAGGCCGGAATTGCTGAAGACGTCCCTGATCCCCTCGATCGTCGGGGGAGATCCTTCATAGCTTCGATTGTCGACGTTGCAGAACAGGCGGGTCGATCCGGCCGCCTCGAAGCGGGCGAACTTGGCGATGGCGTTGCGGAGCAGCGCCAGATCCATCGTCCGCAGATTGCCCGTCTCGGCGGCCATGTCGAGCAGGTCGCAGATCGCCGGTGTGCCTTCCGGCAGCCGCGCCAGTGCCTCGAAACCATGGACGCGCAGCGAGGAGGTGCTGATGATCGGCTGATATGCGAAATCGGCGGACGCGAGTTGCTCGGTCACGGTCGCACCGTGAGATCGGGTGACGGCCCCGTTCATCAGATGTGGCAGTTCAGGCATGGAGCATGGTCTTCATGCGCCAGTGTCTAAGCGGAAGTGGTGAAGGAGCCCTTAGCTACACTGTCACATCACCGTCACAAATGGCTGTTTTCCGGGCTGTTCAGCGTTGGACGGGGCGCGGCTTGCGACGCCAGAGTGCGTTCACGATCACCCAGCGATCGCCGAACTGGCCAAGCTGGAGATGATCGACGAACCAGGGCGTCTCCACCCGCACTGTCGCGATGTCCTGATCGGCGCCCAGCAGCTTCACCGATCGTTGCCACTGATCCTTCGGCGTCTTGAGTGCGCCCTCGCGCGTCAGGGCGATCAGTTCGTCGGAGGTCATCCGGCCAAGCGGGAGCGTTTCATAGGGCGATTCACGCTTCGGTGTCCGCTTGGCGAGATCGGGGTGGAGCGCACGCGCCACCCGCTCGACATTGCCTTCCAACTGGCCATCGACATAATCATAGGCGACCGCCTCGATCGCGCGGACCGTCGCCGGATCGGCTTGCGCCGCCGCGGGCGTCGCGATCGCGACCGCCAGCAGCCAGGTAAACAGTCTCGTCATCCTTGCCGGCATCGTGCGTTCCCCATGCTTCTTCTTCAGCAAAGCGGATCGGCCGATGCGCGTCAATCGATGCTAGTGGTCTGATCCAGACAGATGCATCCGCATCTGTCTGGAAAAATCAGACCACCAACCAATGCCTTAGTGGATCGTATCAGACAAAAGCGGATGCTTTTGTCTGATACGATCCACTAGGCCAGTGCCTCCATCGGCTGGAAATCCTCGTCCAGCCCGAACATGCGCGGCCCCAGCACTTCCAGGCTCTGTGCGCTGCGCAGCATCGCGTCGGCGGCATAGCCCAGTACCTTCACGCGCTGGCCATAGGCAAGCATCTCGGCAGTCAGGGGCTCGCCGGTCTCGCGGTCGAGCATGGTGATCAGGTCAGGCACGATCGTCACGGTCTTGCCGTTGACGCGCGCCACTGTGAATTCGTTCTGAAACTCGACGATGCATTCGTCGGTCGACTCGCCGATCCCGGCGATCCGCGCATGGCCGAAATGCCAGCCGTCGCGCGTGTCGTGCACGACATCGACGATCTTGCCGTCGAACAGGATCCGCGCGGCGCGGCCGTCGCGGCGGCCCAGCACGTCGAGCAGGTCGGCGAAGATGTCGCGGCCGCCCTCGCGCGCGGTGCGGATCGCACGACCGATCTCCAGCGTCTGCATCAGCGTGCCCTGAACCGCGAAGGCTTTGGCCTGCGCGCCCGACATCGGATAGAGCGCGCCAAAGGTCAGCGCGCCCATCGCCGCCGTGATCGACCGGCACAGATCCTCCGCCGCGCGATCGTCGACCGCCTCGATCACCGCGACATTGCCGCTGTCGTCCATCACGATGCACGGCGTCGCCTTGCAGCCGTTGATGCTGAACGTCGTCATCTCGATATGCGGCACCGCGCGCCCGATGCCGTCGGCGTCGAGCACCGGGATGCCGCTGATCGCGGAGAGGGCGAGGGGGAACATCGAATTGGCGCCGCCCATCTCGGCGCTGATCAGCGCATCCACCCGGCGCCCGTAAAAGGCCTCGGCACGCGCCAGCAGCCGCAGCAGCGTCTTGTCGCTCACCAGATGCTCGACGATCACCGTCGGCGCGCCGATACCCGCGATCGACAGCACGAACGCGTCGTCGGCGATCGTCTCGCTCGCGATCACCTTCGGATAGCGGCCCGCCTTGATCTGCGCCTGCAGGAAAAGCTGGCCGACATAGGGGTCGCCGCCACCCCCGGTGCCGAGCAGAACGGCGCCGCGCGCCATGTCCTTGATATCGGTTACGTTGTTCACGGTCAGCATGGTCTGTTGCTTTCTCAGGCGATCTTGGGGGCGGTTCAGGCGAACATCGCGAGCGGGCCGACGGCGCGCACGCGGATCTGCACCGTTCCGCTCTTCATATGCGTCATCGGCAGTTCGACGACTTCGACGATCTCGACATCCTCGGCGCGCGCGCCGGCCTTCACAGCCTCCGCCGTCGCATCGTCCTTGGCCCGCGCGATCGCCGCGTCGCGGCCGAGCGCCGCCACGTCATAGAGCTTGTCGACGCGCCCGCTGACCAATGCGATCGCGGCGCCCACGGCGTTCGCGACCGAAGCGTGATCGGGCCGCAACACGTTCGACGTGCCCTTCAATGGCCGGCCGATCAGGATGCTGCCGCCGCCGACGAGCACGAGCGGGATCGCATGCTGGCTGGTCTTGATATGGTCGATCGCTTCCTCGATCTGCGCGTGCAGATCGTCGAGCGCAGCGTCCACCAGCCCGGCATCGAGATGCGCGACCTTCGCCGCATCGCCGATTTCGGCCTGGCCCGCGCGCACCGCGATATCGGTCGCGGTCAGCGTGCTTCCGCCGAACACCAGTCCTTCCTCTTGCAGCCGATAGCCCACCGATGTCGGGCCGACGATGCAGCCGCTGTCGGTCTCACGGACCAGGCTGCCGCCGCCGATGCCGATCGACAGCACGTCGGGCATGCGGAAATTGGTGCGCACGCCGCCGATATCGTTGGCGGCGGTGGTCTCGCGCGGGAAACCGCGCAGCAGGAAGCCGATATCGCTGGTGGTGCCGCCGATATCGACGACCACGGCCTCGTCGAGCCCGGTCAGGAAGGCGGCGCCGCGAATGCTGTTGGTCGGTCCCGCCGAACAGGTGAAGATGGGGAAGGCGGCGGCGACTTCGGTGGTGATCAGCGTGCCGTCATTCTGGCTGATGAAGATCGGCGCGTCGATCTCGAGCTCGGCCAGCGCGGATTCGAGCGATCCGATCACCTGGCCCGACAGCTCGGCGAGCATCGCGTTGATGATCGCGGCATTTTCGCGGTCGATCAGGCCGATGCCGCCGACCTTGTGCGACAATGTGATGCGGGCATCGGGGATCGCGCTCAGTACGATCTGGGCCGCACGTTCCTCGATATCGGGGCGGATCGGTGCGAAATTGGCGGAGATCGCCACCGCCTTCAGCCCCTTGTCGCGCGCCTCGATCGCGGCGGCGCGCAGTGCGTCTTCGTCGATCGGGGCATAATCCTTGCCGGTATAGAGCGATCCGCCGCCCACCATATAGATATGGTCGCCGGCGGCCTCGACCAGATCGTCGGGCCAGCCGGTCAGCGGCGGCACGCCGTCAGCCTTGGGCAGCGAGACGCGGAACACCGCCACCTGCGCCAGCCCGCGGCGCTGGACGAATGCGTTCACGAACTGCGTCGTGCCGATCATCACCGCACCGATCGCGTCGCGATGCTCGCCCGCCTGATCGAGGATCATCGTCACCGCGTTGATCACGCCGCTGCGGACATCGGCGGTGGTGAAGCTCTTGGCGGTCGCGACGACCTCGCGGCCGTGCATCAGCACCACATCGGTATTGGTGCCGCCAACATCTATGCCGAGCCTGTATCCGCTCATGCTGTTCATGCCTGTCTACTCGCTTCGAAAAGGGGCGGGGGCGGCGGCGTGCGCCGCCCCGCGCAGTCGGGGGTCAGAAGGTGATCTTGGCTTCGACGCCATAGGTGCGCGGCGTTCCGGGATAGCCGATCGCTACGTTGAGCCCGGAATATTTGGGCTGCACATATTCGGTATAATAATTTTTATTCAGCAGGTTACGCGCGAAACCGTAGAAGCCGAAGCCGCCGCGCTCGACGCCCAGCCTCAGGTTGAGCATGCCGAAGGGATCCTGCACCGCCGCATTGTCGGCGCCCCAATATTTCTTGCCCGAATGCTGATATTCGATGCGGCCGAAACCCTCGATATCGCCGCTGATCGCAGTGCGATATTGCAGCGATGCGTTGAGCGTGAAGGGCGTGGTGCGCGGCGTGCGGTTGCCGATATCGGCGGGGAACAGCGTCTTGCGGATATTGGTGTCGATATAGCCGATGGCGAGCCCGGCCTCGAGCCCCTTCACCGGCTGCGCGATCGCTTCCAGTTCGATGCCCTTGATCCGTACCTTGCCGATATTGTCGATGATCTGCGATGCGGTCAGCGCGTCGACATAGAAGAACTGGTAATTGTCGACGTTCATCAGGAAGGCGGAGCCGTTGATCGTCAGGCGCCGGTTCAGCCATTGCGTCTTGAAGCCCAGCTCGAAATTCTCGAGCGTCTCGGCCTTGAACGATGGCACCGTCACATTGGGCGCGTTGAACCCGCCTGAGCGGAAACCGGTGCTGTAGGTGGCATAGACCAGCCGGCCGTTCCTGGGCTTCCAAGTCAGGGTCACCTTGGGCTGCCAATGGTCGAACGACAGGTCGCGCTTGGCGCCGGTGGTGACATTGGTCTGTTCGCGGGCGTCGCTGTCGTAGCGCAGGCCGCCGGTCAAGGTCAGCGTATCGAGAATGTCGTAATCGACCTGGGCGAAGCCGGCATAGGCCTTGTTGCGGGCGATTTCGTTATTGTCGATGATCACCAGTCCGGGCGTGTCGATCTGCGCCGGATCGCTGTTGATGTCGATGAAGCCGCGCGTGCGCAGCGCGCGCCGCGTGTTCAGATAATAGCCGCCGACCAGCCAGCGCAGCGGGCCGTTGTCCGCCGAGACCAGCCGGATTTCCTGGCTGAAGGTCTTTTGCGAAAGATCCTGGCCCTGGCCGAGCTGGAAGCCGAGCCCATTGAAGCCCGACGGCGTATCGACGGGATTGCTGAAATCCAGATCGGCGCGGTAGATCTGCTTGAAGCGCGTATAGGCGGAGATGCCGGTCAGCGTCGCGAAACCCAGATCATAATCGACCTTGGCGGTCAGATCGCCGCTATGCCCCTTGGCGAAGCCGGGGAAGTTGAACTGCGGATCGGGGAAATCATTGGGATTGCCCGACTTGACGACGGCATAGCCGTTGGTGCCGCCGCGAAAATCGCGATACTGGCCGCGCAGGTCGATGCTCAGCGGCTCGCTCGGCGTGAACAGCAGCCGGCCGCGCAGCGAATAGTCGTGATCGATGAAATCGGTGTGGTCGCCGCGGAAGCTGTTGCGGATCAGCCCGTCCGATTGCTTGTACGTGCCTGAGACGCGGAAGCGCAGCACGTCGTCGACGATCGCGCCCGATACGCCGGCCGAGGTCTCCAGCGTGTCGCCATTGGCATAGCTCAGATTGCCGAAACCGCCGAAATCGTTGGACGGCGCCTTGGTGACCACGTTGATCGCGCCGCCCACCGCGTTGCGGCCGTAAAGCGCGCCCTGCGGCCCCTTCAGCACTTCGACGCGCTCGAGATCGAACAGCGCGACCCCCAGTTGCTCCTGGCTGGTCTGCGGCACGCCGTCGATGACAAAGGCGATCGGCGGATCGGCATTGGTGATCTGCGTCAGCCCGCGCATCGTCACGAAGCTGCTGGAATAATTGTTGCCGCGATCGAAGCTCATATTGGGGATCTGCGCGATGATGTCGCCCGTCGACCGGATGCCCGCATCGGACAGCGCCTGATCGGTGAAGGCGCGCACCTGGATCGGCACATTCTGCAGCGGCTCGGCGCGCTGCTGCGCGGTGATGATGATGTCGGCGGTATCCGCGCCGGCCTCGCTCTGGTCCTGCGCCCATGCCGGGCCGCTTCCCATGATCGCAGCGGCTGCGCATCCCGTCAGCAGGTAGCGCGCAACGCTCTTTCCAGTCCGTACCATCATCCCTGACTCCCTTTTTATCTTCGGGAGTATCAGACCATGACGGGGCGGGGCTTGGCCAACGGGTTATGGGGTGGTTGCGGGCGAATATGGGTAGTGGAGGGGGTAATGACCAATCCGCTCGCTTCGAGCAGCGTCGGGCCTGTCGAGACGCGACCCGTCGAGAAGTCGTCCGGCGTCCGGGGCCTTCTCGACTTCGGTTCTCGGCAAGCTCGAACCTGCGCTCGAAACAAACGGGGTGGGTGGGCGATGGATGGGGTACGGCGTGCCCTTCACCCGTCCTGCATCACCCGCGCCACCGCTTCCTTGCGGCTCGATACCCCCAGCTTGGCATAGGCCTTTTTCAGGTGGAACTTCACCGTATTGTCGGTCAGCCCAAGCCGGCGCGCGATCAGCTTGTTCGATGCGCCGTCGGCCAGGTGCGCGACGATCTCGGCTTCGCGGTCGCTCAGCATGTCCGGGGATCGGAATTGCGGATGCGCATCCAGCGTGTGCAGGATCGCCTCGGCATGTTTCTGGTCGATCGCCGCCTGCATCAGGGCACGGGCGCGCAACAGCAGCGGCCGGATCGCCGCGCCTTCCTCGACGAACGCCGCGGTCACGCTTTCGGTGCAGGCGATACGCACGGCTTCCGCGATCGCACGGTCGGCTTCCGCGCCGTCGCCGGCGGCTTCGCTGGCGCGCGCCAGCAGCACCAGGCCCTTGATCAGCGTACCGATGCGATCGCCCTGCTGGCCTTCGTCGATCATCGCGCGCGCATGGCCGCAGGCCGCCTCGGGGACGGCGGCCCGCAGCGCGGCGGCGACCAGCGCGCGGCGGGCCATGTCGCGTTCGCGCCACGATATGCCGGCGCCTTCGCGCGCGGCCGATCGTTGCAATGCGGGATCGCGGAGCAGTGCCGTCGCGGCCTCTGCGCTCATCCCGCCCGCGCGGTGCAGGCTGGCCAGCGCGTGGAGCAGCCCGGCGCAGCACGCCATGCCGCGCGCCTGCAGGCGCGCATCGGCGGTCTCGATCATGCGGATCGCGGCGTCGCGCCCATGGCGGCGCGCAATGACGTCGGCGATCACCGGATAGGCGATGGCATATTGCTCGAACCAGGCTTCGCCTTCGCCGAACTGTTCCAGCGCCAGCCGGATCGTGTCGCCGGCGCGCTCGCGGTAATTGCGTTCATGCTCGATCACCGCCAGCGTGATCTGCGTCATCGTCGCCACCACCGGTTCGGCATTGCGCCGCGTTCGCTGGTCGCGCTGCATCGCGGTCGCCAGTTCGCCCGCCTGGCGGAGCTGGCCGGCGGCGAGCATGATCAGCATGTCGTGGGTATGCAGATGCGCTTCGGCAAAGCCCAGCATCCCACCGGTCTCATAGATCTCGCGTGCACGGATGACCGACTGGCGCGCAGCGGCAAGGTCGCCGCGCTGCTGGTGCACCACGATCATTGCATTCTCGCACCACGCCCAGAGCAAAGGATAGGCGCTGGCGCGCGCCAGGATCTCCGCTATCCGTCTCTCGCAATCTTCGATCGGTCCGTCGATATAGATCAGGAAGATCAGTTCCAGCGCGTCGCATTCCACCGCGAAAGGGATGTCGCGTGCCGCGTCGCCGCTGGCTGTCGATCGTTCGCGGACCAGCGCAAGCATCGCCATCGCGCTGCCGAAAGCGCCGGTCTTGAAATGCGCCAATGCAGCCATGAGCTGGATGCGCGGCAGCGCCGATACCAGGGCGGCCGGCGTTTCGCGCAGGATCGCGCGCAATTCGCCCGCGCCATAGGCCAGGAATACGTCCAGAAAGGGTAGGGCCCCCGCGATCCGGGTCTGGATTTCGGCATCGCCGCTCAGCACGGCATGGCGTACGGCGGCGGCATAGCGTTCATGCTCGCCGAACCATGTCGCGGCATCGCCATGCATCCGGCGGATCTGGTCGCTGCCGCGTGCGCCGCGCGCCTGTGCATAATCGGCGAGCAAGGGGTGAAGCCGATAGGCGGGTTCACCCTCGGACGCGCTGCGTAGCACCAGCGTGGGCAGGCGCGCCGCGATCTCGGCGAGTTGTTCGGCACTGTCGCTGCGGCCGCGGATGTGGTCGGCCAGCGCGGGCTCGATGTAGTCGAGCGCCGCGATGTCGATCACCAGCGCGCGCAGCGCATCGGGCAGGTCGGCCAGCACCTGTTCGGCCAGATAATCGGCCACTTCCTCCACCTGTCCGCCAAAGCCCGGCGCATCGGCGTGCCTGCCCGCGCGTTCGCGCCACAGGCGATAGAGTTGCACTGCGACCGGCCAGCCCTCGGTCTGCTCCACGATCCGCGCGAGTTCGGGCGTGTCGGGGGCGATATCGAGCGCGACTGCGATCTCGTCCTCGCTCAGTCGCAATTCGCCGGGATCGATGATGCGTACCGCACCCTGCGCGCGCAGCGCCGACAGGTTGAGCTGCGGCTTGCGTCGCGTCGCCAGCACCAAATGGATTTCGGCGGGCAGCGCCTCCACCATCACGTCGATCATGCGGGCGATCGCGGGATGCTCGACGCGCTCATAATCGTCGACGACGATCACCAGCGGCTGGGCGAATTGCTCCAGGCGCAGCAGCATGTCGTCCAGCGTAGCCTTGGGGCTGGCATTGCCCGCCTTGCGCTGCGCCATGTCCGCCATATCGACCCCGGCGCGGTCGAGCGACAGCGCCAACATCTGCAGGAACATGTCGGGTTCGCGGTCGAGATCGGAGGCGGTGTACCAGGCGGCGGCCAGTCCGCGATCGGTCAGCGCCTTCACCCATTGGGCAAGCGCGGTCGTCTTGCCGTAACCGGTCGGCCCGATCAGGATCGTCAGCCGTCCGGCACGTGCGACTTCCAGCGATCGTTGCAACAGCGCCCGGCCCGCCGCGGCCACATGCTGCGCGGGCGGCGCGATCCGGCGCAACTGCGCGCGCCGTCGCGAGAGGCCGGGGGCTTCCGGTTCAGGCGCGGTCATCGGCGGTTCCGTTCAACTCCGCACCTCCATGCGCGCCGCGTGTTCGTGCATCAGGATGCGTCGCACGCTTTCAGGCCGCAAGCCGGTTCCGCCGGAAACGCCCTTCCGTCATGATCACGGGTATCGCTTCCGGCCGTTCGAACAATGTCACGTCCTCCAGCGGATTGCCCTCCAGCACAAGCAGGTCGGCAAAGGCGCCGGGCGCGATCACGCCCAGCTTCCCCGTCATCTGGATCAGATCGGCATTGATCGAGGTGACGGAGCGCAGGATGTCGATCGGCTTGCACACTTCGCGCCGCAAACGGAATTCGCGGCTCTGCCGGTCCATCAGCCCGCCCAGCAGATCGGTGCCGAAGCCGATCCGCGCGCCGCCCTGGACGAGCCGGTCGAGCGCGAGATAGGCTTGGTCCGCCACCTCGCGCACCTTGTCGACCATCGGCGCGGCCAGGCCCAGGCCCGGCCCCAGCGTCTTCAGCGCGTCGATGATCGCCAGGGTCGGCACCGCGAAACCATGATTGCGCACGATCGCGGCGACGCCGTCCTCCTCGATCATCGTCGCATGCTCGATCGATCTTACGCCCAGTTCGACGCAGCGCAGCGCCGCTTCATTGGTATGCGCATGCGCCATCACATAGGATCGGCGCGTCCGCGCTTCCTCGACGGCGACCGCGATCTCCGCGTCGCATAGCTGGTTCATCCAGATCGGATCGCCGGGGGAGAGCACCCCGCCTGATACGAACAGCTTGATATGGTGTGCGCCCTGGCGGAACTGCTCGCGCACGATCTTGCGCATTTCCTCGGGGCCGTCGGCGACCACCGACAGCGCCCCGCAATAGGCACAGGCGCACAAGGGCGCATGATCGGGCCCGCGCGGATCGCCATGGCCGCCCGTCTGGCTGATCGCGAGCCCGGGATAGAGCAGGCGTGGCCCGTCAATTAGCCCGGCCGCGAGCGCTGCCGCCAGCACGTGATCGCCGCCCGCCGCGTCGCGCAGCGTGGTGAAGCCGCGCTGGAGCGCACCTTCCATGATCCGCCGCGCATGGAGCGCGCGCAGCCCCGGCGCGATCGCGTCGATCCGCGCCGGATTGGGTTCGATGCCATAGCAATGGAAATGGGCGTCGATCAGCCCGGGCATCACCACGCGCCCGTTCACGTCGATCCGGTCCCCGGTGATCGCCGCCGCGATCGGGCGGTCGGATATCTCGCGGATGATCCCATCCTCGACCAGGATCGATCCGCCTTCCAGCAGTTCTTCCGATCGTCCGTCGAAGATCGTGCAATTCTCGAATATCGTCGCCATCGTCACCTCTGCCACGGACAGATTTCGACCATCATGGCTCCGATGCAATCGGCCGGTCGGGTAGCGGGGGCGAATATCGGGTAGCGATGCGGAATGAACCGCTTTCTGAAGCCGTCAACGATCGATGTGAAAAATTGGCGTCGCATGATGAGGGAAATGCGCCGTCGCGCGTCTTATGAAAGGATGCTGTCGACGGTCGCGCACGCTCCCGCCGCATGACCACAGGCATCGTCGCAAGTTCGGATTTCCGCCGGTAACCCCTTTGATCCGGCGGGAATCGAAGACCTGCGCCGCCCCGCCATGCTGCGGGGCGGCGCTTTTTCGCCTCTATATCGCCTCCACATAATCTGGTGCTGCCTGCAGCCGCTCGATATCGCGGCGAGGCGGGGCGCCGAACAGGCGGCTATATTCGCGGCTGAACTGGGATTGACTGTCATAGCCGACGGCGAAGCCGGCGGTGCCAGCGCTGGCGCCCTGGGTCAGCATCAGCCGCCGGGCTTCCTGCAGCCGCAGATGTTTCTGATACTCCAGCGGCGTCATCCGCGTCACTGCCTTGAAATGCGCGTGGAGCGAGGATGCGCTCATGCCCGCCGCCGCCGCGATCTCGTCGATCCGCAGCGCTTCGTGATAGCCGCGCCGGATGCGCGCGATGGCGCGGCTCACCTGGCCCAGATGGCTGTCCGCCGCCGCCATGTGCCGCAGCATCGGGCCGTGCGGGCCGTTGAGCAGGCGATAGAGGATCTCGCGTTCGATCAGCGGGCCCAGCGTGGCGATGCTTTCGGGCCGGTCGAGCAGCTTGACGAGCCGGCACGCGGCGTCCGTCAGATCTGGATCGCCCGGATAGACAGCGAGCACGGGCAGATCGGCCTTGGGACCGCGCGCGCGCTCCGTCAGCATCAGGTCGGCCAGCGCCGCCAGGTCGAGGTCGATCTTGCAACAGAGATAGGGGCGCTCAGCGCTGGCATCGATCACATGCCCCACCAGCGGCAGGTCCACCGAGACAAGCAGGTAACGCGACGCATCGTAGATCACGCTGTGATCGCCCAGCGAAACGCGCTTCGATCCCTGGGCGATCAGGCAAAGTGACGCTTCATAGACCGAAGGCACGGGCTCGGTCGGGCGATCAGCGCGGATCAGCGAGAGGCGTGGGACGGCTGAAGTCGCCATTCCACTTTTCGGTGCATGGCGCATGATGGATGTAGCGAGTTCGTTGATCTTGTCCATGCATTCCATTTTCATCAGCCGATTCCGGATCGCAAGCGTCCAGCATGATGATTTGGAGGATCGTGCAAAGTCTTCGGGTGATCGCTGTAACGTTCGGGCCTGATCCCGCGCCATATCCCGTCGGGCAATTCCAGCAGGAAAGGAACGATCATGACGGGACTGAACGAAAAGACCATCCTTATCACCGGCGCTTCCAGCGGCATCGGCGAAGCGACGGTGCGTGAACTGGTAGGCACCGGTGCGAAACTGTTCATCGGCGCGCGCCGTGGCGACCGGCTGAAGGCGCTCGCCGACGAACTGGGCGACAATGTCGCCTGGCGCGAACTGGACGTGACCGATGCGGAGAGCTTCCAGGCGTTCGTAGACGCGGCCGAGGCTCACTTCGGACGGATCGATGTGCTGATCAACAATGCCGGGATCATGCCGCTGTCGCCGCTCGCTGCGCTTAAGCGCGACGAATGGGCGCGGATGATCGACGTCAATATCCATGGGGTGCTCAACGGCATCGCATCGGTGTTGTCGCGCTTCACCGCGCAGCGTTCGGGCCATGTCGTCAATGTGGCGTCGATCGGTGCGCATCTCGTCGTGCCCACGGGCGCCGTCTATTGCGCCACCAAATACGCGGTCTGGGCGATCACCGAGGGATTGCGCCAGGAGCAGGACGATATCCGCGCCACGATCATCTCGCCGGGAGTTGTCGCGACCGAACTGGGCAATGACATCACCGATCCCCAGGTCGCGGATGCGCTCAAGGATTGGCGACGGAAATCCCTGACGCCCGACGCGATCGCGCGCGCCATCCGTTACGCGCTCGAACAGCCGGAGGGTGTGGATGTCAATGAAGTGATCGTGCGCCCGACGGCGGCGGGGATGTAACTCCGGCTTTTCCCCGGATCGGATGTGCGAAGCCCGGACAGGTGCATAACTGTCCGGGCTTTGTCGTTTCTCTTGCATCTTGCAATTGATAGTAAATCGCATTAGCGGCATGCGCCTTCGATGTGACCGACGTCACGAGAGACGAGATCAAAAAGGGGAAAATAATGCGCCGTTCATTCCGGGGCCTGCTGACGGGCGCCGCATGGTTGTTGACGCCGGCGCTGCTTCACGCTCAGCAGCCCGAGGACGCCGGCCAGGCATCGAATGAAAATGAAGAGGCGGACGATACCATCGTCGTGACCGGTTATGGCCGCTCCAATCAGCCGACGGGGGCGACCGGCCTGCCGCTCACACCCATCGAAACCCCGCAGACGATCAGCGTCATCACCCAGCAGCAGATCCAGGATCAGGGCTTCACCTCGATCAACGACGCGCTCGATTTCACCGTGGGCATTTCGAAGAAGGACATCGATCGCGGCCGCAGCGCGATTTCCGCGCGCGGCTTCGAGGTCCAGAATTTCCAGCTCGACGGCGCCCCGTTCGTCAACGGCAATCGGCTTCGGTGAGACGAGTACGGCGCTGTACGAGCGAGTGGACCTCGTCCGGGGCGCTGCCGGACTGATGCATGGCGCGGGCGATCCCTCAGCGGTGGTCAACCTGATCCGCAAGCATGCGACCGCCAGCGATTTTTCCGGCTATGCCACGCTGGAGGGTGGATCATGGGGGCGTGTCGCCGGCACGCTCGACGTCCAGTCGCCGCTCAACGCCTCCGGTACCGTGCGCGCGCGCGCTGTCGCCCAAGCCTATCGTCAGGAAGGCTTCGTCGATCACGAGAAGAAGAAGGGGCTCATCCTCTACGGCGTGATCGATGCCGACCTGGGCGAGCGAACCAAATTCTCGATCGGCGCCAGCTATCAGCGTGACGAGCGCGACGGTACGATGTGGGCGCAGCTTCCCTATTGGTTCAGCGACGGTACGCGCACCAACTGGCCGCGATCCAAGACCACAGGCACCGAATGGGGATTCTGGAACACGACCGAGATCACCGCCTTCGCGACGCTGACTCATGAGTTGAACGGCGGATGGAATATCCGCGGCGATGTCGGCTATCACAAGGGCCTGGAGAATTCGAAGCTGCTCTGGCTCGACGGCACGCCCGATCGTGTGACCGGGCAGGGCGTCAGCAGCTCCGGCTATTGGTACAAGGCCGATCCCGAACAATGGCATGGCAGCATCCAGGCGAATGGCCCGTTCCGGCTGCTCGGCGGCGAGCATGATCTGGCGCTGGGTGCGATGGCCAGCTATCTCGAAGGCGGCTGGACCAACCGCGATCCCATCGCCATCGATCCGGTCGGCGATTTCAATCGCTGGGACGGCAATATCGCCGAGCCCGAATGGGGCGATCGCTATGTCCTGTCGGGCATGGGCAACACCACCCAGGCCGCGCTTTATGCGACGACGCGGATCAGCCTGATCGACGGGCTGAAGCTGATCGCCGGTGGCCGCCTCAGCTATTTCAAGCGCAACGAGGAGCCGGATGCCTGGGGCGGTCTCGCGTATCGGCTGACGTACAAGAACCAGATCACCCCTTATGCCGGCCTTATCTACAATATCCTGGACAATCTGTCGGTCTATGCGAGCTACACCAACATCTTCAAACCCCAGGGCAATGTCCGCGATCGCGAGGGGCGATTGCTCAACCCGCTGGAAGGCAAGAGCTATGAAGGCGGCGTGAAGGCGCTGCTGCTCGACGGCAAGCTGCTGGCCACCGCCGCGGTCTATCGTATCGAGCAGGATAATCTGGCCGTGCCCGATCCCGGCCAGTTCGTGCCGGGCACCTCCAACCCGGCCTATCGCGGCGCGATGGGCACCGTGGCAAAGGGCTATGAGCTGGAGGTCGTCGGCAAGGTCACGCCGCAATGGGACGTCAGCGCGGGCTGGAGCAGCTATAGCGCCAAGGATGCCGATGGCGCGCATGTGCTCAGCCACCAGCCGCGCCGGGCATTCAATTTCTCGACCCGGTACGATTTTGTCGGTTCGCTCGACGGATTGAGCATGGGGGGCGCGTTGAAATGGGAAAGCCGTCCGCCCGTCACCGCCGCAAACCCGGGATCGGGCGTGGTGGAACGGATCGGCCAGCCCGCTTATGCCCTGGTCAACCTGATGGCGCGCTATGAGTTCAGCAGGCAGCTTTCGCTCCAGCTCAATGTCGACAACCTGTTCGATAAGAAATTCTTCAGCGGCAACAGTTGGTTTCCGGGCTTTGTCTATGGCGAGCCGAGGAACGCGCGCGCGACCTTGCGCTACGCATTCTGACGATCTGCATGGGGGCGCCCCTGGCGTCCCCGTGCAACGTGCCGTCCGCTCCCCGCATATCGTTCCGATAGGGCCTTCCCGGCCGGATGATGGTATATCGAAGCCACGCCGGGCCAATTGGAGAGTCGAAACGATAACAGCGAAAGGAGCGGGACGATGCCACCGGTTCTGGACGAGGCGAGGCTGCACGCCTTTGTAGGAAAGATGCTGGGCGATCTTGGCGGCGCGATGAGCGTGCCGACGGTTCGGCTCGGCATGCGGCTTGGACTGTTCGACGCCCTGAATGAGGGATCCGCAACGGCCGGTGAACTCGCGCAAAGAGCGGGCGGCCTTCACGAACGCTATGTACGCGAATGGGCGCTGGCGCAGGCCGCGAACGGGTATATCGATTTCGATGCCGTCCGTGACGAATTCAGCCTCTCAGCCGAACAGGCCATGGTCTTCGCGAACGGCGACAGCCCGGTCTATCTTGCCGGCGCTTTCGAACTCGTCGCCGCGATGATCGAGGCCGAAGCCAAGGTCGAAGAGTGTTTCCGGCACGGCAAGGGCATCAGATGGGGCGATCATGCCGGCTGCCTGTTCTGCGCCACCGGAGCCTTTTTCCGGCCCGGCTACGTCAACAATATCGTTCAGTCATGGATTCCAGCGCTCGACGGTGTGGAGGCGCGGCTGCATTCGGGCGCCCGTGTCGCCGATGTGGGTTGCGGCGTGGGCTTCTCGACATTGTTGATGGCCCGGGCATATCCCGAAAGTCGCTTCGTCGGCTTCGATTTCCATCAGCCCTCGATCGAGGAAGCCCGGCGTCATGCCGAGGCGCATGGCCTTGGAGACCGCGTTCGTTTCGAGGTAGCGAAGGCGAAGGAGATCGCCGAGGACGGGTTCGATCTGGTCACCATGTATGATTGCCTGCACGACATGGGCGATCCGCTCGGTTGCGCGGCGCATATGCGTCGCATTCTGGCGGCCGGTGGAAGCTGGATGATCGTCGAACCGATCGCCGGCGATGCGCCCGCCGACAACATGAATCCGGTCGGGCGGCTTTACTATAATGCCTCGACCATGATCTGCGTGCCGACCTCGCTCGACCAGGAAGTCGGTGCGGGGCTCGGCGCCCAGGCCGGTGAGGCCCGGCTCGCGCGGATCGTCAGCGATGGCGGATTCGCCTCGGTCCGCCGCGCGACCGAAGGACCGTTCAACATGGTGCTGGAAGCGCGGGTGGATTAGCCCCGCTCCCCATTACGGAAGCGCGTACCCGACGGTGGATTGCGCGATCAGGCGGTCCTCCGTGCCCTGCCAGATGCGCACGTCGATCGTGGCGAGGCGTCGGCCGAGCTTCAGGATGCGGGCGTCCGCCATGATCGGTTCGACCCTGCAGGCGCGCAGGAAGGTAATCGACAGCGCGTTGGTCACCGCCATCGGCTCCGGCCCGTGATGCGCCGCGATCGCGGCATAGGCGGCGACGTCGACCAGCGCCATCAGCGTGGGGCCCGAAACGATGCCGCCCGGGCGCAGCATGTTTGCGCCGGGCTGCAGTGTCATGCGGACGGAACCCGGGGCGATGCCGACGACCTCGCCCAATGATGGACGCGTTTCCGCCGGAAAGGTCACGTCGAGGAACGCGGTCAGTTCCGCGACGCTCATTCGCGGTGTCGGTTGGTGCGCGTCCTGTGCCATGAACTCGATTCCTTATCCCGGACGTTCCCGCCTGTCTTCTTCCGGTCGCCTTGTGTGCCCACGCCCGAGGCCGCGCAATGGGATGCCGACCGCCCATTGCCTGCCCGCCATTCGTTCCGATAGGAACCGGATCATGACCGGATCATCGCCCGCCACCGCCCTGCACATCCAGACTCCGCTATTGGCCTGCCGTGCGCTACCGCCGGGATCCTCGCCACGGGTGCGGTTGAAGATGGAATGCGATCAGCCGTCGGGGTCCTTCAAGATCCGAGGCATCGGCCATCTCTGCCAGCGGCTTCATGCCGAGGGGGTGGCCCGGCTGGTCTCCTCATCGGGTGGCAATGCCGGCTTCGCGGCGGCCTATGCCGCGCACAAGCTGTCGGTGCCGATCAGCGTGATCGTGCCGGGCACGACCTCGCAGGCGGCGATCCAGAGGCTCAGGGAAGTGAATGCCGATGTCGTCGTGCATGGCGACGATTGGGACACCGCTGATCGCGCGGCGCGCGAACTGGTGGATCGCGAGGGCGCCGGCTATGTCCCGCCCTTCGATCATCCGCTGATCTGGCAGGGCAATTCCACCCTTGTGGACGAGCTTGCCGTGCAGGGCGAGCGGCCGGATGCCGTCGTCGTGGCGGTGGGTGGGGGCGGGCTGTTCAGCGGCGTCGCCCTGGGCATGGAGCGCGCCGGATGGAGCGATGTCCCGATCGTCGCGGTCGGCGCCGAGGGGGCGGACGCGCTGGACCAGTCGATTCGCGCCGGTCGCCTCGTCACGCTGCCTGGGATCGGATCGATCGCGAAAAGCCTGGGCGCTCGCACGGTGGCGCAGGCGGCGTTCGACTGGCAGTCGCGCCGGCCGGTTTCATCGGTGGTGGTTTCCGATCGCAGCGCGCTGAACGCTTGCAAGCGCTTTGCCGACGAGCACCAGACACTCGTGGAGCCCGCCTGCGGCGCGGCGCTGTCGCTCGTCTATGACCAGCACGACGCGATCGCCGGGTTCGGCGATATCGTCGTCGTCATATGTGGCGGCATCGGAGTGACGACCGGGTTGCTCCAGGCGTGGGATGCGCAATTGAAAGCCGGTTGATCCCGCCGCGCCGAAGCGCGGGCGCGGCGCGTTTGAACCATGCCTCAGGGCTTGTCGGCGAAGGCGCGCAGCAGAGCGTCGCGCAGCGCCGGCCAGTCGCCGGTGGCATGGGTTTCGCCCGGCACGACGCGGAACGAGACCTGAAGCGGCTCCGCCTTCAGCCGGCCCGCCAGATCGCGGGCATTATCGACCATCCGTGCGCGGATGCTGAGATCCGCGATATTCAGCCATGACGGGTCCTGCTCCTTGCCCGGCGGCGCGGATTGCTCATATTCGCCAGCGCTCAGGAACAGCCGCCGTTCGGTCTTGGCCTTGCGTAGCCGATCGGCCAGACCCGGCAGCAGCTTCAACACCTGCTTGTCGCCATACCAGATCGACGGGCTGGACGAGACATAGGTGCGGAACAGATCGGGCCGCCGGAACAGTGCCTGGAGCGTGAACAAGCCGCCCAGGCTGTAGCCCGCGATCGTGCGGCGGTCGGCATCGATCGGCTTTCCTCCCTCGACGCCGGGTATCACCTGGTTCGCGACGAAATCGAGGAACGCTTCGGCGCCCCCCTTTTCGGCCATCGGACGGAGCATCTCCGTACCTTCCGGAACCTTGGGGGTGTAATCGAGCTGGCGTCGCGACTCTCCGGGATAGCCGATGCCGACGACGACGCCCGGCGACATGCCCGAATAGACGCCCAGCCGGTTCTCGAACTCGGCGGCGATCGCGAAGCTCTCCGTACCATCGAGCAGATAAAGGATCGGATAACCGCCGGGGGGCGGGGGATCCTTCGGCCAGGCGATATGAATCAGATACTCGGCGCCTGAAGCCGACCGCATCGTCCGCACTTCGGAGCGTGGCATCACATAGGGTGTGCCCGGTGTTGTGGCGGCGGGTTCTGCGGACGCCGTGTCTGCTGCGCGTGCCGGCAGCGGCGACATGCAGATCGCGATTGCCAGCACCGGCGCGGACATCGCCCGTTTTCGAGCCATCATTCCGCGCAGCATCCCCGTCATCGCAATCCCCTGTTTCCACAATATCCGCATCGGTTGACGGGCGGGCAAGCTCCGTTTTCCGACGATCGTTGCATCCGTTACGTGTTCGACTTGACTGAATACATAGATAATACATATTGTGTGCACAAGCGCGAAACAGCGCTTGGCCATAAAAGGGGGGAAATCGGATGAACGGATTGCGGTTGAGTCTGCTGGCGGGCGCGAGTGCGCTGGCCTGTCTCGCGAGCGGGGCGGCGGCACAGGACGCGGCCACCACCGACAATCAGGTCGAGGATATCGTCGTGACCGCGCAGAAGCGTGAGCAGCGCCTGCAGGATGTGCCGATGGCGGTTTCCGCGCTGTCGGCGAGCGAATTGATCGGCAGGAACCAGACCAAGGTCGAGGATTATTTCCGTTCGATTCCGGGCTTGTCGCTCAGCCCATTGGCTAACGGTCGCTACAATCTGTCGATCCGTGGTGTCACGACCGGCGTTTCGACCAGCCCGACTGTGGGTGTCACCATCGATGACGTTCCCTATGGATCTGTCTCGATCCTGGGCTTCGGGAGTCGTTTCTTCCCCAATCTCGATCCCAGCGACCTGCAGCGCATAGAAGTGCTGCGCGGTCCACAGGGTACGCTTTACGGCGCCAGCAGCTTGGGAGGCTTGCTCAAATATGTGACGCAGGATCCGTCGACGACGCGCGTTTATGGTCGGGTGCAGGCGGATCTGAGCACGATCGAGGATGGCGGCATCGGCGGTGGACTTAGGGGCGCGGTCAACATCCCGCTGGTGGAAGACACGCTCGCGCTTCGCGCCAGTGGTTTCTATCGCCGTGACGGCGGTTATGTCGACGATCCTGCGCAGGGCCGCAAGGATGTCGACCGGGCAGACGTCTATGGCGGACGGCTTTCGCTACTCTGGAACATCGCGCCCGGCGCGACGCTCAAGCTCGCGGCGCTATACCAGAAGATCAGCGGCGACGGTTCGAACCAGATCAATACTGACAGCCAGCTTCGCGAGACGGTGGGCGATCTGGCCCACAAATGGCAGGTCGGCACGGGCTCCTATTCGAATCGCACCCAATTCTACAGCGCCAACCTGAACATCGATCTGGGTGGCGGCGTCGATCTCGGCTCCGTAACCGGTTATTCGATCAACGATTACAAGACGATCGCCGATCCCAGCGCATCCTACGGTCCCTATGCAGCGCTCGTCTATCCCGTCACCGGCGCCGCGATGCCCTATGGCTTCCGTACCAGCAAGATCTCGCAAGAACTGCGTCTGTCTTCGTCCGGTCCGTTGCTCGACTGGCTGGTGGGCGGTTTCTTCACGAAGGAGAAATCGACCGACTATTTCATCGCCTATGGCGCGGACGTGACGACCGGCGCCTATGCCGGCGTGCTGTTCGACGAGGTCGACCAGTTCCATTATCGCGAACTCGCCGCGTTCGGCGATGTCACGGTGCATGTCGCGCCGCGCTTCGATCTCCAACTCGGTGCGCGCTACAGCGGCAACCGCCAGCGCTATCATAGCCTGATCGCGATTCCCGAACCCGTCCAGTTCCTGTTCGGGCCGACCACCGATTTCCGCGAAAGATCGAGCGATAATGCCTTCACCTATGTGATCAGCCCCAGCTTCAAGGTGACGCCGGACATATTGGCCTATGCCCGCGTCTCCAGCGGCTATCGCCCCGGCGGCCCCAATGCCGGCGATTTCGACGCCAGCACGCCGCGCGCCTACAAGGCGGACCGGACGACCAATTACGAAATCGGCATCAAGGGCTCGGCATTCGGGCGGATGCTCACGTTCGATCTCGCCGCATACAAGCTCGACTGGAAGAACATCCAGCTCGCCTTCCACGACCAGAATACCGGCTTCCTGTTCCTGAAGAATGCGAGCGCGGCGGTCAGCAAGGGCGTGGAAGGCTCGTTCGAGCTGCGCCCCTCCCAGGGCTTGTCGATTTCCGGCAATGCCTCGATCAACGACGCGAAACTGACGGCGGACCTGCCGGCGGCGGGATCATATGGAAAAAAGGGCGATGTGCTGCCCAATGTGCCCAAGTTCAGCGCGACATTGTCCGCCGAACAGAGCTTCCCGATCTCTGGCGGTTTGGATGCATTCCTGGGCGGGTCGATCAGCCATGTCAGCAGCCGCCGCGTCGAGTTTCCGAACAGCGCGGCGGAGGTACGCGTCAGGTTGCCCGCTTATACGGTGGGCGATGTGCGGATCGGCGTGCGTGATGACCATAAGTCGCTCACCGCCTTCGTCACCAATATCGGCAATTCGCGCGGTGCGCTGTATTCGGGTTCGCTTGGCAGCCGGGCATTCGTGGCGAGCCCCTTCTATAAACTGGTCGTCCAGCCCCGGACCTTCGGGTTGACCGCAGCTTATGATTTCTGAGTACAAGCCCGTCGCATAGATTCGGCGGGAAGAGGCGCGATGGCGGATCGTGCGATCCGCCATCGCTCGCCCTGCAAGACCAGGCCGTATCCCGGTGACGGTCAGGCCGTACCTGGTTGATGTCGCATGGCTATGGCTGCTCCGACAACAGCTTCGCCAGATCCGCCTTCCAGAATTTCGCCCATGTATGCGTGCCATGGCCCTTCGTGTCGGCACTGGCCGGGATCAGGATGAAACGGGCGCGCGGCATGCGCTTCACCGCTGCCTCGGTGATGCCGTAGCCCGGCGGATTGATGAAATCGTCCGCTGAATTGATCCACAGCACGGGCACCGCGATCTTCTCCAGCCCCGGCGCGGGATTATAGCCGCGAGACGCGTCGAGCTGATAGATCAGGTCGTTCGCGTCGCGACCTGATGCGGTGCGCGTATAGGCGGTTTCCAGATAGGCTTCGGCCGCCGTCCGCGTCGGATATTGCGCCTGCAGCGCTAGCGGGTTGGCGCCGGCGACCAGCAACAGGCTTGCCGCCGTCCGCATGCCCAGCCCGGGCTGGGCGGCATAATTGCCGCCCTTCCACGCCGGATCGGCCTTGATCGCATCGATCGAGAGCTTGCGCCACGCGCGGTTCAGCCCGGCGATCTCGGCCGGCAGGCAGGCGAAGGGAGCCAGCCGCCGCGCGAAGCCCGGATGGGTTTCGCCCCAGACGAATGCATGCATGCATCCCATCGATGTGCCCAGGATCAGTTCCAGCCGCTTCACGCCCAGCCCTTCGGTGAGCATGCGCCGCTGCGCTTCGATCATGTCGGCATAATCATAGCCGGGGAACCCCATGCGCAGTCCGTCGCTGGGTTTCGACGATGCGCCATGGCCGATATTGTCGGGCAGGATCACATACCAACGGCTGATGTCCAGCGGCTGTCCGGGACCATAAAGTTCGTCGGCGAATTGCGGTGCCAGGAACTGCTTGCCCGAACCGCCGGTGCCATGGAGCACCATCACTGCATTTTCGACCTCTCCGTCCTTGCCGCGCCGTGGCGTGCCGAGTGTCGTGTAATGCATCTTCAGCGACTTCATCGTCTCACCCGACGCGAAGCGGAAATCGGTGAGTGTCACGTCACCTTCCTTCACCGGCCAGGATTGGGCCTGGGCGGGCAGCGGGAAGACGACGAGAAAGGCGGAAGCCAGCAGGATCAGGATGCGCATGGCCGCTAGGCTATGCCAGGATGGTCGCAAAGCGAAGGCCCGAGTTTCGGGCTTTTCGATATCCTTCTCCATGTCGCCATGAGCGGGATGATATGGCTTTGGACTGAGGTGATCTTATATTCCCGTCGTGGAATGGGGAGTGGCGTGATGGGCGGCAGAAGCCATTATCAGCTTTTGGAGACCGAGGCCGGAATCGCGGCGATCGGCTGGAATGAAATCCGCATCGTCAGTCTGCGCTTACCCGCCCCGACCGCGCATGAGGTCGATCGCGCCATGATGCGCCGCCTGCCCAGCGCGACGCGCGGCGAGCCGCCAGCCGAGGTGCGCGCGGTCATCGACGCGGTGATCCGTTATTTCGCCGGCGAGCGGGTCGACTTCTCGGCCGTAGCGGTCGATCTCGGTGAGCAGGAACCATTCTTCGCGCGCGTTTACGATCAGGTGCGCAAATTGGGATGGGGAGAGACGACCACCTATGGCGCGATCGCGCATATGCTTGGCGCCGGGCCCGAATATGCACGCGATGTGGGGCAGGCGATGGCGAAGAACCCCGTCCCGTTGATCGTGCCCTGCCATCGTGTCACTGCCGCGGGCGGGAAGATCGGCGGTTTCTCCGCGCCTGGCGGTTCGATGTCGAAGGCGCGGATGCTCGAACTGGAAGGCGTGATGACCGGTGCAGCGCCCCGGCATCAAGCGCAGCAGGGGTTCGACTTTTAGGACGATGGAGGGGGCAAGACATGGATGACAAGCGTCAGGCCGCGTCGGATCTTCTGTATACCCATTGGATGAACGGCACGCGTATCGAAGATCTGCCGCCCGAGCTGCGTCCGGTCGATGAAGCGCAGGGCTATGCGATCCAGACGCTGATCGAGCGCCGCAGCGCGGAACCGCTCTTCGGATGGAAGATCGCGGCCACCAGCGCGGCGGGGCAGGCGCATATCCAGGTGACGAACCCGCTCGCCGGCCGCTTGCTGTCCGAACGCGTGCTCGACGACGGTGGAGCCTGCGCCTTGGGCGCGAACCTGATGCGCGTCGCCGAACTCGAATTCGCATTCCGCATGGGCGACACGCTGGCGCCGCGCGCTGAACCCTATTCACCGCAGGAGGTTCTTGATCGCGTCGCGACGCTGCACCCGGCCATCGAGATACCCGACAGCAGATTCGATCAATTCGAACGCGTGGGCGCAGCGCAGATCGTCGCGGACAATGCCTGCGCCCACTATTTCCTGCTTGGCGCGGCATCGCCTCCCGAATGGCGCGCATTGGACCTGGGGGCGCACGCGGTTCTGGGCATCGTCAACGAAACGGAAGTCCATCAGGGGTTTGGCCGCAACGTGCTGGGCGACCCCAGGATCGCGCTCACCTGGCTCGTCAATCGGCTTTCGGGGCTTGGGATATCGCTGGAAGCGGGGCAAGTCGTGACGACTGGCACCTGCGTCGTGCCGATGGCGATCAAGGCTGGTGATCGGATCCGGGGGGATTTTGGCGAACTGGGGACGGTTTCGCTCTCGATCGTCTGAGCTCTCGTCCGTCGGATCTCACCAGCGATCTGGAAGACGCCGACGCGCCCTCGATGAGCGGAGCTCATCAAGAGCTGGCATCACTGCCCGAAACCTGCCTCGTTCGCGATCCGCGTCGCTTCGCGCGCGGCGGCGAGCAACGCGCCGGCCTTGGCCTCGCATTCGCGCTGTTCATAGGCCGGATCGGAGTCCGCGACGATGCCGGCGCCCGCCTGAACGTGCATCATGCCGTCCTTGACCACGGCGGTGCGCAGCACGATACATGAATCCATCGATCCGTCGGGCGAGAAATAGCCGACGCCACCGGCATAGGCGCCGCGCTGCACATCCTCCAGTTCGGCGATGATCTCGCACGCGCGCACCTTGGGCGCGCCGCTCACTGTGCCCGCAGGGAAGCCTGCGAACAGCGCGTCCAGCGCGTCCTTGTCCGGATCCAGCCGGCCGACCACGTTCGATACGATGTGCATCACATGGCTGTAGAATTCGACGGTGTAGCTGTCGGTCACCGTCACGCTGCCGGCTTCGGCCACGCGGCCGACATCGTTACGACCCAGGTCGAGCAGCATCAGATGTTCGGCGCGTTCCTTGGGATCTGCGAGCAGGCTGGCCCGGTTCTCCGCATCCTCCGCCGCTGTCTTGCCGCGCGGCCGCGTGCCAGCGATCGGCCGGATCGTCACCTCTCCGTCGCGCGCGCGCACTAGGATCTCGGGTGAGGATCCGATCAGGGCGAAGCCGGGCATGTCCAGATAATACAGGAAAGGGGAGGGATTGATGCGCCGGAGCGCGCGATAGAGATCGAAGGGAGATAACGCGAACGGCGCGGTGAAGCGCTGCGCCAGGACCACCTGAAAGATATCGCCCGCCGCGATATACTCCTTGGCGCGCGTCACCATCTCCGCATAGCGGCCCGGCGCCAAGGTGGGGGCAAGGGAGATCTCCTCGGGCGCCACTGGCATGGCGCTCGCGGCGGCGCCACTCTCAATGTGCGGGATCGGTTGCGCGAGCTTCGCGGCGGTCGCGCCGATCCGATCCTCGGCGTCGGTGATCTTGCGGTCGATCGATCCGGGCGCGTCCGGCCAGACCGGCGCGACCAGGAAGAGTTCATCGGTCAGCCGGTCAAACACCAGGATCACCGTCGGGCGGACGAAGATCATGTCGGGCAGGCCCAGTGGATCGGCTTCGGGGCGGGGGAGGCGTTCGACCAGCCCGATCGTCTCATAAGCGAAATAGCCGACCAGACAGGCGAGCGCGCCGGGCAGTTCGGCCGGCATATCCATGCGGCACGCGGTCACCAGTGCGCGCATAGCGTCCAGCGTGCCCGCGCCCGCGGGCTCGAAGGCGTCGCGGTCGGTCTGCCAATGGCGGTTGATCTCGGCACCATCGCCATCGGCCCGAAACACGAGATCGGGCGCCAGCCCGATCAGGCTGTGCCGGCCACGCGTTTCTCCACCCTGCACCGATTCCAGCAGGAAATCGCCACGGCCGGGCTCGAACAGCTTCAGCGCCGCCGAAACGGGCGTGTCGGTGTCCGCGATCTGCCGGCGCCAGACCAGACCGGGCTGACCCGCCTCCAGCGCCGCGCGCGCGTGCGCGGTCACTGTGTGCCGGAGAGTTGACGCTTCAGCTTGGCTTCCGCGTCGGCATGGCGCTTCACGCCCATGTCCGCCTTGATCGCGCCAGTGAACTGCGCGGCATATTCCTCGCCCACCAGCCGGCTGAACTCGGCCTGGAGCTGCGGGATCAGCATCGGCTCGCTCTTCACGTCGCCGGGCGTGATCTTGTCGAGCCAGACGATGTACCAGCCCTGATTGGCCGGCGCTTCGAGCCGCTTCGCCGTCTTCTCCTTCATCGAGAACATCAGCGCCAGCGGCGGCGGCACGCGCTGCCCGCCCTGCGCCAGTTCGCGGCGACGGCCACCGATGGGCTGCGGAGCGGGCAGGGTGACGCCCGATTCCTTCAGCGCCTGAGCCAGCGGCACGCCCTTGCCGATCTTCGCGATCACCGCGTCGGCAATCGTTCGGGCCTGGCGGGCGGCGCGGTCGCGTTCGAAATCGGCGGTCACCTGGGCCTTGATCTGTGCCAGCGGGCGGGCGGCGGCGGGAATGATGCGATCGAGCTTGGCCAGCGCGAATTCGCGGTCGGGCACGATCGTCTCCACGCCCGGATCGTCATCGGTCTGCGCTTCGAACATCGGCTCGATGAAGCGGGCGAAGCGTGGATCGGACTGCACCGTCGGATTGTCGGGATCGGCGCCGGTCGCGGTGATCGCGGGTGTCGTGACGGGATTGAGGCCGTTCGCCTTTACCACTTCGTCGAAGGTCGATCCGGCGTCGACCTGTTCCTGCACCTTGGCGGCCAGGTCGGCGAGCGCGGCGGTCAGCTTCTCGGTCTTCACGGCTTCCAGGATTTCGGCGCGCACACTGTCGAGCGACTTGGCCGGGATCGTGGTGACCGTGTCGACACGCACGATGTGCCAGCCCAGCGGCGATCGCTGCAACGGCGCGGTGCCACCCTGTTGCAGCGCGAAGACGGCGGCGGCGATCGCATCCGAACTCAGCTTGGCATAGGCGGCGCGAGTCTGCGTTTTCAGCGTCACCGGCTCCAGCCCAGCCTGCTTGGCGGCATCGGCGAAGCTGGTACCCGCCTTGACCTTGGCCTCGAATGCCTGCGCGGCCTTCTGGTCCTGCAGGATCACCTGAGTCAGGTCGCGGGTTTCGCTCGCGGCGTAGCGCGCGGCGTTCTTCTTGTAATAATTGGCGATGTCCGCTTCGTTCGCCTCAGCCTTTCCAGCCAGCGTCGAGGCGCCGAAGGGCGCGTAGCGGATCACGCGGCGCTCGGGCACGGTGTAGCGCGCGACATTCTTCGTATAATAGGCGGTCAGTTCCTGTTCAGTTGGCGCCGCGCCCTTGGGCATCGCGCTCGACGGGATCAGCCCGACCATGCCGTTGCGCGCCTCCAGCGACAGTGCGGCATAGGGGCGGGCGACGCCTGCAGGCATCCGCGCCGCACCCGATACGGGCAGCAAAAGCTGGCGGGTGAGCAGGTCGGTCGCGATGTCGCCGCGAAGCTGGGCCTCACTGATCCGGCGCTGGCTAAGAACCTGCTGGAAGGTGGCGGTGTCGAACACCCCGGTGGGACCGAAGAAGCTCGGAATGCTCGCGATCTCGCCGTCCACCAGCCGCTTGCTGATCCGGATGCCCTGATCGTGGCCGAACTTTTGCAGAGCGGCGACGTTGATGATCTGCTCCAGCGTCGCCTCGAAGCCGCCGCCCGCGATGAACGCGGTCTTGTCGAGACCGGGATTCTGCTGGCGTTCGATATCGATGCGGTTGTCGATGCGCTGCTGCACTTCGGGCGAATCGATGGCCTTGCCGCCCACCTCGGCGATCGTCGATCCGCCGCTGAACAGGCTGCTGCCGCCGAAGCTCGACGATCCGGTGATATCACCCGCCGCGAAGGCGATGCCGACCAGCGCGATGAAGATGAAGCTGATCGCCAGCCCGAGCTTCGAATTGAAGATAGAGCGGAGGAAGGTGATCATGCGCTGGGGGCTCTTCGCTTGGATGCGGGAATGTTCGAAGGGCACGCATTAGAGGCAGGCGCTTTCCACGGCAAGGCATCGGCGATATGGCGCCTGCGAACCGACAGCCGTGAAGGAGAATGATGTGGCGTTGCGCAAGCTGGTGGCCGGCAATTGGAAGATGAATGGCGACCGTGCCGCGCTCGGCGAGCTCGACAGCATCGACGCCGCCGCCGAAGCGCATCCAGGCGTGGACGTCGCGATTTGCCCGCCGTTCACGCTGATCGTGCCCGCGATCGAGCGGGCGCCCGGCCTCGCGATCGGCGCGCAGGATTGCCACACTGCGGTATCCGGTGCGCATACCGGCTGCATTTCCGCCGCGATGCTCAAGGACGCCGGTGCGCGTTACGTCATCGTTGGTCATAGCGAGCGCCGGACCGACCAGCACGAGTCCGATGGGGAGGTCCGTGCCAAGGCAGAGGCGGCGATCGCTGCCGGGCTTGTCGCGATTCTGTGCGTGGGCGAGACAGAGGCGGAGCGTGACGCGGGCAGGGCGCTCGACGTCGTGCGCGGCCAGCTTCAGGGATCGGTTCCGCCTGCCGGCACCGGCGAGACGCTCGTCATCGCCTATGAACCCGTCTGGGCGATCGGCACCGGACGCACCCCCTCGGTTGCCGACGTGGCTGAGATGCATGCTGCGATCCGCGCCACGCTGGGCGATCTGCTCGACGATGAGGGGGCGGCGGTGCGCATCCTTTATGGTGGCTCGGTCAAGCCGTCGAACGCGGCAGAGCTGATGGCGGTGGCCGATGTCGATGGCGCGCTGGTCGGCGGCGCCAGCCTGAAGGCCGCCGATTTCGAGCCGATCATCGCCGCGGCTGCTCCGTAATGCGCTATAAGTTGAACTGTGGCCGCGCAGGGGCTACAGGCGCGCTTTCGTTCTTCTGACGGTTCGGCTCACATCCATGTTCACCTTTCTGCTCGTTCTCCACGCAATCATCGCCGCCGCGCTTGTGACGGTGATTCTCATGCAGCGCTCGGAGGGCGGTGGCCTGGGCATGGGCGGCAGCCCGACCGGCCTGATGTCGGCTCGTGGCGCCGCGGATTTCCTGACTCGCGCGACGACGATCCTCGCGGCGCTGTTCGTCGCGATGTGCATCCTGCTCGCCACTCTGGCCTCGATGCGCTCGAACGGCGGCGATATCGATACCTCGCTCGCCCGCCAGCCGGCCGCGCCCGCCAGCCCGACCTTGCCGGTCGACAATGGCGCGATTCCCGCGCCCGCGCCGACGGATCCGCTGGCAGGCGCCTCGGCGACGCCAGCGCCTGCACCGGCCGCCAATACGACGGCACCCGCCGCAGCAACGCCGCGCACCGAGCGGCCCGCGCCGCGCACGACCGATCCGGTTTCGCGCAGCACGCCGGCGCCCGCCGCCGGCAATGCCGCTGCCCCAACGCCGGCGCGGGTCACGCCGCCAGCCGCCGTTCCCGTTGCACCGCCCGCCACCAACGGCGCCGCGCCAAGCAACTGAAATCGTTCGCGTTGAAATCGGCCCGGCGCATTTTTTGCGTCGGGTTCGGATTCGCGTGCTTGCCGTCAACACCTAACCGAGGCTAAGCCTTTTCTCCCATGGCGCGGTTCATTTTCATCACCGGCGGCGTGGTCTCCTCGCTTGGCAAGGGTCTGATGGCGGCAAGTCTTGCCGCCCTCCTCCAGGCGCGTGGCTACAAGGTCCGGATTCGCAAGTTCGATCCCTATCTGAACGTCGATCCGGGCACGATGTCGCCTTACCAACATGGCGAAGTCTATGTGACCGACGACGGTGCGGAGACCGACCTCGATCTTGGCCATTATGAACGCTTCACCGGCGTTTCGGGCCGTCAGTCGGACAATGTCACCTCGGGCCGGATCTATCAGCAGATCATCGCGAAGGAGCGGCGCGGCGACTATCTGGGCGCCACCGTCCAGGTGATTCCGCACGTCACGGACGCGATCAAGGAGTTCGCGCGTAATGAAACCGACGATGTCGATTTCGTGCTGTGCGAGATCGGCGGCACGGTGGGCGACATCGAATCGCTGCCCTTCATGGAAGCGATTCGCCAGCTCCGCGCCGATCTTGGCCGGCTGAACTCGATCTTCGTCCATGTGACGCTGGTGCCGTACATCGCGGCGGCCGGTGAACTGAAGACCAAGCCGACCCAGCACAGCGTGCGCGACCTGACCGCGCTCGGCATCCAGCCAGACGTGCTGGTCTGTCGCTGCGAACGACCGCTGCCCGAGAGCGAGCGCGCCAAGATCGCGCTGTTCTGCAACGTGCCGAAGGAAGCCGTGATTCCGGCGCTCGACGCGAGCAGCATCTATGGTGTGCCGCTGCAATATCATGCCGAAGGGCTGGACGAGGCGGTGCTGTCGGCATTCGCGATCGATCCGGGCGAGACACCCAATCTGGCGCGCTGGGACGACATCATGGATCGTCTCCAGAATCCGGAGGGTGAGGTGACGATCGGCGTGGTCGGCAAATATGTCGGCCTGGCGGACGCGTACAAGTCGCTCAACGAGGCGCTGGTCCATGGCGGCATCGCCAATCGCGTCAAGGTCAACATCAAATGGCTCGACGCCGAGCTGTTCGAACAGAGCGAGGGCGAAGTCGCCGCGATGCTCGAGCCGATGCACGCGATCCTCGTGCCCGGCGGTTTCGGGGAGCGCGGATCGGAAGGCAAGATCGCCAGCGTCCGCTTCGCGCGCGAGCGCCAGGTGCCGTTCTTCGGCATCTGCCTGGGCATGCAGATGGCCTGTATCGAGGGCGCGCGGAACACCGCCGGTATCGCTGCGGCATCGACCACCGAATTTGGCCCGACCGACGAGCCGGTCGTTGGCCTGATCACTGAATGGATGACCGCCGAAGGCTTGCAGAAGCGCGAGGAAGGCGGCGATCTGGGCGGCACGATGCGCCTGGGTGCCTATCCGGCGACTCTGGCCGGCAACAGCCATGTCGCAAGCATCTATGGCACCACCGACATCAGCGAACGCCATCGTCACCGCTACGAGGTGAACGTCCATTATCGTGACCCGCTGGAAAAGGGCGGGCTGGTCTTTTCCGGCATGTCGCCCGACGGCGCGCTGCCGGAGATCGTGGAGCGGCCCGATCATCCCTGGTTCGTCGGCGTGCAGTTCCATCCGGAACTCAAGAGCAAGCCGTTCGCGCCTCACCCCCTGTTCGCGAGCTTCATCGAAGCAGCGCTGAAACAGTCTCGCCTGGTCTGACCGGCCGACCCGGCGGGGCGGCCTCAGTCTTCGCGTTTCGCGCTGTCGAGCAACCGCTCGGCGCGGCGCTTCTCCTGTGCATCGGCCTGTTTTTCCGCCTTAGTCCGCCCGAATTTCGCGCGGTTCGCGGCTGCCTGCGTCGCGGCTGTCGCACGGGCCTTCGCCTTGCGCGCGGATCTCAGGTTGATGACGTCGCCCATGTCCCGCAGTCTATCAGTTCAGGCGCCGGATCCGAATGTTTTTCGTCGCCTGTGACTGTCGTCACACCCTGATCGTTCCGGATGCGTCATCCGGGTGGCGACGGCGAATCGGAAAACATCGACGCCGGAAGGGACCGCACATGAAACCCGAACACCTCGCCGCATTGCTCCCCGAACATTCGATCTTCGCGTCATGCAGCGAGGACGAACTGGCCGCGATCATCCTGCACGGCACACTCCAGAGCCATGCCAAGGGCAAGGAGATCATGCGCCAGGGCGACGAGGGCGATTCGCTGGTCATCCTGCTGACTGGCACCGCGCGTATCGCGATGGTTTCGAGCAATGGGCGTGAGATCATTCTAGATTATGCCGAGCCTGGTTGGGTGATCGGCGAGATCGCTTTGCTCGACGGTGGCGAGCGCACGGCGACCGTGACCGCGCTCGAACCCGTACAGGGCCTTAAGCTCTCGCGATCCTCGTTCGAGACCATCATCGCCCAATATAGCGGCATGGGCCTACGCATCATGCGTGAGCTCGCCCGCCGGTTGCGGCAGGCCAACAGCACGATCGAAAGCGACCGCGCCTTCACGTCCGGCCCCAGGCTGGCGCGCTTCCTGCGCCGGTTGACGCTGGACGGCTCGACCGACGGACGGCTTCGCCTTGATCTCAGCCAGGGTGAACTTGGCATGTTCGCCGGCATGTCGCGTGAACAGATCAACCGCCAGCTCGGCGCATGGTCCGATTCGGGTGTAATCGCGCTCGATGGCGGACGGATCAAGATTCTGGATAGCACCCTGTTGTCGGAGATCGCCGAAACAGCCGATTGACCGGAAACGCGGCCTATTGCGACCCGGGCCGCACCTTTCCGCATCGGTGGCGCTCCACGGTGCTCTTGGGCAGCCGGACGCGTATGCAGTCCGGCTGCTCCTTTATATCTGCGCAAAAAAGCGCCCGGGCCGTTGCCGGGCCGGGCGCTCCGTGCAAGGCGGAAGGGGGCTCAGGCCGCCTTGCGCTTATCCACAATGCTTTCAACCGAACCGCTCTCGAGCGCGGCGCCGCCGCCGATCGCGATCTTCTGCGGCTTCATCGCTTCGGGAATCTCGCGGACGAGATCGATGGTCAGCAGGCCGTCGGCCAGGTTCGCATCCTCGACGCGAACGAAATCGGCGAGTTCGAAGCGGCGCTCGAAGCTGCGATTGGCGATGCCGACATGCAGGAACTGGCTGCGATCCTGATCGCCATTGTCCCGCTTGCCAGCGACGAGCAGGAGATTCTGTTGCGCGGTGATCTCGATCTCTCCGCTCTTGAAGCCGGCGACGGCGAGCGTGATGCGATATCGGTCTTCACCACGGCGCTCGAGGTCGAAGGGCGGATAATTGTCGCCCTGCGCCTGGCGCGCGTTATTCTCCAGCAGGTCGAACAGCCGGTCGAAGCCGACGGTGGAACGGCGATAGGGGGTGAAATCGAAGGTCCTCATATCCAAAAATCTCCAACGAGCATTTTCGAGTGCAACGAGACCCGCGGTCGCGGCGTCCCGGAACATCCGGCCCAGATCGGCACCGGATATGCGTGAGTTAAGATGCGGATTTCGGCTTTCAAGGGGAGGGCTGACGCCGAGGCCATGGCCCTGAAATGACAAGTGCCCGGACCGTTTCCGATCCGGGCACCCGCGTGACGAATGCTCGTCAGCCCCCTTGGATTTGACTTCAGCACGCTGGCGATGCCGGTCCCTTCAACGTCATCGCCGGGCGAAGCCCACTCCCCGAACCACGGCCTTTGCCTGCGTTCAGCCCATTAACGCTACGCAAACGTCATCGCCTTGTCATGGAAGGAATCGATAGGCCTGAACGATTGAGTCGATGCTGTGCCCATTTGGCAACACGGAGCGGGCCGATTGCCAGCATCGCCACCCATCCCTAGAGCGTTTCGTGTGATGATTGCACCACGCAACCCGCTCTTTTCCCTCACGGAGCACTGCCCGTTGCCGAAAATCGGTTCCCAATTTTCCGCGCCATGCTCTAGACGAGACGCCATGCCGTCGACCTTCCAGGATCCCGTTGCATGATCCTCTCCCGCTATGAGCGGATGATCGCAAAACGCTATCTGCTGCCGGGCAAGGGCGAGGGGTTCATTTTCCTCGTCGCCGGGATCAGCCTGTTCGCGGTGATGCTCGGCGTCGCCGCGCTGATCATCGTGATGAGCGTGATGAATGGTTTCCGCGCCGAATTGTTCGACAAGATCGTCGGATTGAACGGTCATGCCGTCGTGCAGGGCTATGCCGGGCGGCTGCCCGACTGGCGCGAGGTGCTTGCCGAAGCAAAGCGGACGCCGGGTGTGGTTTCGGCGACCCCGATGATCGAACAGCCGTTGATGGCGAGTTCGGAAGGGCGGGTGGAAGGCGTGATCGTGCGCGGCATGACGCTGCCCGACATCACGGGAAATCCGACGATCGCGGGCAATGTCCTGCGCGGTAGCCTCCGCGATCTGAAGCCGGGCAACGACAATGTCGCGATCGGCGCGCGGCTCGCCGAACAACTCGGCGTCCAGGTCGGCAGCCAGATCAGCCTGATCAGTCCGCAGGGCCAGACCACGCCGTTCGGATCGGTGCCGCGCATCGTGGCCTATCGTGTCGCCGCGATCTTCGAGGTCGGCGTCTATGACTACGACAAGGCGTTCGTGATCATGCCGATGGAGAATGCCCAACTGCTGCTGTTGATGGGCGATTCGGTGGGCATGATCGAGGTTGAGACCGTCGATCCCGACCGCGTCGGCCAGATCCTGGCGCCGCTGGGGCAGAAAGTGGCGGGTCGCGCTGTCGTGTCCGACTGGCGGACGATGAATTCCCAGCTCTTCGAAGCACTCGCGGTCGAGCGTGTGGCGATGTTTGTCGTGCTCTCGATCATCATCCTGGTCGCGGTGTTCAACATCCTCTCGTCGCTGATCATGCTGGTGCGCGCGAAGAACCGCGACATCGCAATCCTGCGTACGATGGGCGCCACGCGGCGCGGGCTGATCAAGATCTTCGTGACCGTGGGAGTGACGATCGGATCGCTCGGCATCCTGGCGGGGATCGTGCTCGGCTTCATCTTCTTGTTCTTCCGCCAGTCGGTGGTGAATTTCATCCAGCTCGTGACGGGACAGAATCTTTGGGACCCCTCGATCCGCTTCCTGACAGAGTTGCCGTCCAAGACCGATCCCTTCGAAGTGCTCGGTATCTGCGCGATGGCGCTGCTCTTCAGCTTCCTCGCCACGCTCTATCCCGCCTTCAAGGCGGCGAGCACCGACCCCGTGCAGGTGCTTCGCTATGAGTGACATTCTGGCCACCCAGGGCCTGCGCCGCAGCTTCGTGCAGGGCGAGGTCACGATCGAGGTGTTGCGCGGCGTCGATCTGCATGTCGCGCCCGGCGAAATCGTCGCGCTGTTGGGGCCGTCGGGATCGGGCAAGTCGACCTTGCTTCAGGCGGTTGGCCTGCTCGAGGGCGGTTTCGAGGGATCGATCCGCATCAAGGGGGAGGAAGCGGCGCGGCTCGACGCCGATGGACGTACGACGCTGAGGCGGGACGCGCTGGGCTTCGTCTATCAGTTCCATCACCTGCTGCCCGATTTCGATGCAACCGAGAATGTCGTGCTGCCGCAACTGATCCATGGCGCGGAAACCGCCGATGCGCAGGCGCGGGCGAAGGCATTGCTGTCGTCGCTGGGGCTGGGGCATCGCCTGACCCACCGGCCGAGCCAGCTTTCGGGCGGCGAGCAGCAGCGCGTCGCGGTGGCGCGCGCATTGGCCAATCGCCCGGCGCTGGTGCTGGCGGACGAGCCGACGGGCAATCTCGACGAAGCCACTGCGGACATCGTCTTTTCCGAATTCCTGGCCCTGGTCCGGGGCGAGGGATCGGCGGCGCTGGTCGCCACGCACAATGAACGGCTGGCGGCGCGGATGGATCGCGTCGTGCGACTGCACGAAGGGGTGCTCGAATAGAGGGGCGGGACATGGCGACGATCGCGGATTTCTCGGTGCAATTGCCCGGCGGCGCCGAACAGGCGCTTGCGGACTATGCCGGCAAGGTCGTGCTCATCGTCAACGTCGCTTCGAAATGTGGCTTCACGCCGCAATATGCCGGGCTTGAGGCGCTCTATCGCAAATATCGCGAGCGCGGCTTCGAGATTCTGGCCTTTCCATGCAACCAGTTCCGTTCGCAGGAGCCCGGCGATGCCGAGGAAATCGCGAACTTCTGCTCGCTCACCTATGACGTGACATTTCCGCTGATGGCCAAGATCGAGGTCAATGGCCCGGGCGCGAATCCGCTTTACGACTATCTGAAGACGGCCAGGCCGGGCTTTTTGGGCAGCAAGTCGATCAAATGGAACTTCACCAAATTCCTGATCGATCGCGCTGGCAGGCCGGTGAAGCGCTATGCGCCGACCGACAAGCTGGAATCGCTGGAGAAGGATATCGAAGCGCTGCTTGGCGGCCGCCGTTCCGAATAGATTTAACGAATCGCGCTGGTCCGGCTAAGCTCGGCCATGCCTCACGCTTCGTTCGTTCCGCTTCGCATCTTTTCGTCCTTTACGATGCTGGAGGGCGCGATCGAGCCCAAGGCAATCGCGAAACGCGCGCGCGAACTGGGTTTTCCGGCGGCGGCGCTCACCGATCGCAACGGCCTTTACGCCGCGATGGCCTTTTCCGATGCGTGCAAGGGCGCGGGCGTTCAGCCGGTGATCGGCGCGATGCTGTGCGTGGCGTGTCCCGGCATGCCCGATGGCGTCGAGCCGGCGCTCGACTGGCTCGCGCTCTACGCGCAGGACGAAACCGGTTATGACAATCTCTGCGCGCTCGTCTCGGCCGCGCATCTCGACCGGCCGGTGGAGATGCCGGCGCATGTGCGTTTCGAGGCGCTGGAGGGCGCGACGCAGGGCCTGATCGCGCTGACCGCCGGTGCCGAAGGCGGATTGACGCGCTTGTTCGCGGAAGAACAGATGGATCGCGCCTTCGACTATGCCGATCGGCTGCAGGCGCTGTTTCCCGACCGCCTTTATATCGAGATCGTCCGCCGGCTCGATGAGGTGGAGGGCAAGGCCGAGCCGCATCTGCTCGATCTCGCCTATGCGCGCCATCTGCCGCTGGTCGCGACCAACCCGTCCTGCTTCGCCGACGAGAATTTCCACGCCGCGCATGATGCGATGCTCTGCATCGCCGGCTCGTCCTATGTCGAAAGCGAGGATCGCCGCAGGAGTTCGCCCGATGCGTGGATGAAGCCCGCCAAGGACATGAAGCTGCTGTTCGACGATCTGCCCGAGGCACTGGCGAACACCCTGGTCGTGGCGCAGCGCTGTGCGGTGATGGCGCCCAAACGCAAGCCGATCCTGCCCAGCCTTGCCGGTGACCGCGAAGGCGAGGCGACGAAGCTGCGCGAGGATGCGCATGCCGGCCTGATGATGCGGCTCGAAAAGGCCGGGATCGCCGATGACGAGGCGCGCAAGGCCTATGTCGAGCGCATCGATTTCGAGCTCGACGTTATCGTCCAGATGGGCTTCCCGGGCTATTTCCTGATCGTCGCCGACTTTATCAAATGGGCGAAGGAACAGGATATTCCTGTGGGGCCGGGGCGTGGATCGGGTGCCGGATCGGTCGTCGCCTGGGCGCTCACCATCACCGATCTCGATCCGCTGAAGCTTGGCCTGCTGTTCGAACGTTTCCTCAATCCCGAACGCGTCTCGATGCCGGATTTCGATATCGACTTCTGCGAAACGCGGCGCGAGGAAGTGATCCGGTACGTCCAGCGCAAATATGGCCGCGATCATGTGGCGCAGATCATCACCTTCGGGCGATTGAAGGCACGCGCGGTGCTCAAGGACACCGGCCGGGTGCTGCAGATGAGCTATGGTCAGGTCGACCGGCTGGCGAAGCTGGTTCCGAACCATCCGACCGATCCATGGACGCTGGAGCGGACCATGGAGAAGGGCGGGGTCCCGGAATTTCGTCACGAGTACGAGACCGACAGCCAGGTGAAGCGTCTCGTCGATCTCGCGATGAAACTGGAAGGGTTGCCGCGCCACAGTTCGACCCACGCCGCGGGCGTCGTGATCGGCGACCGTCCGCTCGACCAACTCGTGCCGCTCTATCGCGATCCGCGCTCCGACATGCCGGTCACTCAGTTCGACATGAAATATGTCGAGGGCGCAGGCCTGGTGAAGTTCGACTTTCTCGGTCTCAAGACGTTGTCGGTGCTGCAAAAGGCGGTGCAGCTTCTCGCCAAGCGCGACGTTCATGTCGATCTCAGCACGCTCGAATGGGACGACGAGGGCGTCTACAAATTGCTCCAGAAGGGCGACACTGTCGGCGTGTTCCAGCTGGAATCCGAAGGCATGCGTCGGACGCTGGCGGCGGTGCGTCCGTCGAATTTCGGTGACATCATCGCGCTCGTCTCGCTCTACCGGCCGGGCCCGATGGACAATATCCCGATGTTCGGCGCTCGTAAGAACGGACGCGAACAGATTGAATATCCTCACCCTTTGCTCGAAGGAATCCTGTCCGAGACCTACGGAATCTTCGTCTATCAGGAACAGGTGATGCAGGCCGCACAGATCCTGGCCGGCTACAGCCTGGGCGGCGCCGACATGCTCCGCCGCGCGATGGGCAAGAAGATCAAGGCGGAGATGGATGCGCAGCGCGTGGGCTTTGTCGAGGGGTGCAAGGCTGTCAATGGCATCGATGCGGACAAGGCCAACGAGCTGTTCGACCTGATCGACAAATTCGCGGGCTACGGCTTCAACAAGAGCCACGCCGCCGCCTATGCGTTGCTCGCCTATCAGACGGCGTGGCTGAAGGCGCACCATCCGCACGAGTTCTTCGCGGCCTCGATGTGTTTCGACATGGCGCTGACCGACAAGCTCGGCATCTTCGTCGAAGATATGCGCCGGATGAACATCGCCTATCTGCCGCCCTGCCTGAATGCGAGCCAGGCCGAATTCGATGTCGAGCAGACACCGGACGGGCTGACGGTGCGCTATGCGCTGGCGGCGCTCAAGGGCGTCGGCGAAAAGGCGATGGAGACGCTGATCGCCCAGCGCGAGGCGACGGGCCCCTACAAGACGCTCGACGATTTCGCCAATCGCGTCGATCCGCGCCTGCTCAATCGCCGCCAGATCGAAAGTCTCGCGGGGGCGGGGGCGTTCGATTCGATGAATCCCGACCGCGCCGGCGTTCACGCCGTCGCGGAGACGATCCTGGCGATCGCATCGCATGCCGAGGAGAACCGGACGAGCGGCCAGCATGGGCTGTTCGGCGAAAGCGAGGCGCGCGCTGCTGCCATCCAGATCCCGCAAAGCGCACACTGGTCGCTCGCCGACCGCATGGCGCAGGAAAAGGATGCGTTCGGCTTCTATTTCTCCGCGCATCCGGTCGATCGCTACAGCCATCTTGCCGAAGGTCATGGCGCGCGGAGCTATGGTGCGCTCTGCGCCCAGGTCGCGCCCGTCGATGCCAGCCGCACCACCGCGACGATGGCGGCGCTGATCGAGGATGCACGCTGGCGTACCTCGGCCAGGGGGCGACGCTATCTGATGGCGACCTGTTCGGACGCGTCGGGCCAGTTTTTCGCCACCTGCTTCGACGACGATATCGCCAAGCAGCTTGAAGATACGGCGCGCGCTGGCGATTGCGGGCTGTTGACCGTCGAGCTCGATCGCCGGCCGGGCGAGGAGGCCCCGCGCGTGACGGTGAAGCGGATCCAGGCGTTCGATCAGCTTGCCGGCAATGCCCGGTTGATGGTCGAGATCGTGATGGACGATCCGGCGGCGATCGGCCCGCTTGCGACGTTGCTCGACGGATATCGCGGCGGACGAGGCGAACTGATGCTGCGCGCGCGGCTGGACGGTGGCGCCGAGGCGTCGGTGCGGCTCGGGCGCGATTATCTGCTCGATGCGGAGCTCGCGGCACGGATCGAGACGCTGCCGGGAGTCCTTTCGGTCTCGCTTCGCGCCGCCGATCCGCCACGCCTCGCGCTGGTATCCTGACGCCGCGCTTGCCCTTGTGGCGCTCCCTGCTATAGACGCCGCCGACCGACGGTGTCCTAGCGGGCGTGGCGGAACTGGTAGACGCGCTGGATTTAGGTTCCAGTATCGCAAGATGTGGGGGTTCGAGTCCCTTCGCCCGCACCAGTCTCCGCTCCCGGAAGACGGAGCGGTTCAGAGATTCCAGATCATGAAGGCGTTTGAAGAGAGATGCAGACTGTCGAGACGTTGAACGAGGGCCTGAAGCGCGCCTACACGCTGACCATCACCGCGAAGGATATCGACGCGCGCGTCGATCAGGAAGTGAAGCGCGTCGCGCCGCAGGTGCGCATGCCCGGCTTCCGTCCCGGCAAGGTGCCCGCCAACCTGATCCGCAAGATGCACGCCGAATCGCTGGCGCAGGATGCGCTCAACAGCTCGATCCAGGAAGGCGTGCAGAAGCTGCTGGCCGACAACAAGCTGCGTCCCGCGATGCAGCCCTCCGTCGAACTCGGCGAAGGCTATGAGCCCGGCAAGGACGCCGAGGTGAAGGTCGAGCTCGAAGTCTTGCCGCAGGTGCCGGCGCCCTCGATCGACGGCCTGAAGCTTGAGCGCCTGACGGTCGAGGTTTCGGGCGAGAAGGTCGATGAGGCCGTCGACCAGCTCGCGAGCCAGAACAAGCAGTTCGACGAAGCGCCCAAGAGCCACAAGGCGAAGGACGGCGATCTGGTCGTCATGGATTTCGTCGGCAAGGTCGACGGCGTCGCCTTCGACGGCGGCACGGGTGAGGGCATGTCGGTCGAGATCGGCTCGGGCCGGCTCATTCCCGGTTTCGAGGATCAGCTCGTCGGCGTGAAGGCCAATGACGAGAAGACCATCGAGGTGACTTTCCCCGAGGATTACACGGCGGAGAATCTCAAGGGCAAGGCAGCGACCTTCGACCTGGTGATCAACGAGGTCCGCGTGCCCAAGGAAGGCAAGGCGGACGAGGATTTCGCCAAGTCGCTGGGCCTTGAGAGCCTGGAACAGCTCCGCGGTCTGCTCAAGGGGCAGATCGAGCAGGAGCATAACGGCCTCACCCGCACGCACATGAAGCGCAAGCTGCTCGACCAGCTCGCCGCAAGCCATGATTTCGAGGTGCCGCCCTCGATGGTCGAGGCCGAGTTCAACCAGATCTGGGCCCAGCTCGAGCATGAAGCGAGCCATGAGGAAGATCCGGCTGCCGCGCTCAAGGAAATGGAAGCCGAGAAGGACGATTATCGCGCGATCGCGGTCCGTCGCGTCCGTCTGGGCCTGCTGCTTTCCGAGATCGGCCAGGCGAACGGCGTCGAAGTGACGGGGCAGGAAATGAATCGCCTGATCGGTCAGGCCGCGCAGCAATATCCGGCCGACCAGCGCGAGCGCTTCATCCAGTTCATCCAGCAGGAGCCGATGGCGGCCGCCCAGCTTCGTGCGCCGCTCTATGAGGACAAGGTCGTCGACTTCCTGTTCGGCAAGGCGGAGATCAGCGATCGCAGCGTGAGCCGCGAAGAGCTGGAAGCAGAGATCGAGGCCGAGGATGACGGCCATGTCCATGGTCCGGGCTGCGGCCATGACCATCATGACCATGATCACGCCGCCAAGCCCAAAAAGGCCGCGAAGAAGGCCGAGCCGAAGGACAAGGCCGAGGCCAAGGACGACGTGAAGGCCGAAGAGGCTGAAGCACCGGCCGAGAAGGCGAAGCCCGCGAAGAAGGCGGCGGCGAAGAAGTCGGCCGACGATGCGGAAGCAACGGCCGAGGAAAAGCCGGCCAAGAAGCCAGCCGCCAAGAAGCCGGCGGCGAAGAAGTAATCGACGCCGGAGCGCTGGGGCATGGCGAACGGGGCGAGCAAGGCTGTCGGGCAGGGCAGCCTGCCAGACGGACTGCGCATCGCGGTTCTGCTGCCATGCTATAACGAGGAAGCCGCGATCGTGCAGACGATCGAGGGCTTCCGCTCGGCGCTGCCCGGCGCGACCATCTACGTTTACGACAATAACAGCCGGGACCGGACGGTCGAGGTGGCGCGCGCCGCGGGCGCCATCGTCCGCACTGAGCGGATGCAGGGTAAGGGCAATGTCGTCCGCCGCATGTTCGCGGACGTTGATGCCGATGTCTATGTGATGGCGGATGGCGACGCGACCTATGACGCGCCTGCTGCCCCGAAGCTGGTGACGCGGTTGATCGACGAACAGCTCGATATGGTCGTGGGCGCGCGCAAGTCTGAGATCGAAGAGGCCTATCGCCGTGGCCACCGGTTCGGCAACGCGATGCTCACGGGCATACTGGCCTGGATATTCGGTCGGACTTTCAGCGATATTCTCTCGGGTTACCGGGTCTTCTCAAGGCGATTTGTGAAGAGTTTCCCCGTGCTGTCGGCGGGCTTCGAGATCGAGACCGAGATCAGCGTACATGCGCTGGAATTGCGCATGCCGGTGGCGGAGGTCGTCACCGCCTATGGCGCGCGGCCCGAAGGATCGGTGTCCAAACTCTCGACCTATCGCGACGGCTGGCGCATTCTCAATACGATAGCGACCTTGTTCCGCATCGAGCGTCCGGTACTCTTCTTCGGGCTGATCGGCGGCGCGGTCGCATTGCTGGCGTTGATCCTCGCGGTTCCGCTGGCGATTACCTATGTCCAGACCGGGCTTGTGCCGCGGCTTCCCACGGCGATCCTCTGCACCGGCCTTGTCACGCTCGCTGCGCTGAACGTCATGTGCGGATTGATCCTCGACACGGTGGTGCGCGGGCGTCGCGAGGTTCGTCGCCTGGCCTATCTGGCATTCCCGGCGGTCGCCGCCGACGTCGAGCGCTGAAGCGGCGCGTCGATCCGCGCGCGATCAGCCACTTGAAGGCGGCTTGCCTTCACCCGATCTAAGCGCCTAGAGCCTGAGCGTCAGCGGCGAAAACGGCCCAATGTTTTCGCTGATGGTGTGAATCAGGCTCCAGTCAAAGGTCGAGACCTTGATTCGCGTGTCAGGCTGTTTAGCCTGAGGCGACCAGGGCCTAGCAAAGAGCCTCACGGGCAAAGGACACGAGATTCCCATGAATAATCCGTTCGATAACGGCCAGATCCACGACGCACTCGTCCCCATCGTCATCGAGCAGTCGAACCGCGGCGAGCGCAGCTTCGACATCTATTCGCGCCTGCTGCGCGAGCGGATCGTGTTCGTGACCGGCGGGGTGGAGGACCATATGGCCTCCCTCATCACCGCCCAGTTGCTGTTCCTCGAATCGGAGAATCCGAAGAAGGACATCTTCATGTACATCAACTCGCCGGGCGGCGTGGTGACGGCGGGCATGGCGATCCACGACACGATGCAATATATCCGCCCGCGCGTTGGCACGGTGTGCATCGGCCAGGCAGCGTCGATGGGCAGTTTCCTGTTGGCGAGCGGCGAACCCGGTATGCGCATGGCGCTGACCAACGCCCGCATCATGATCCACCAGCCCTCCGGCGGCGCGCAGGGGCAGGCGACCGATATCGAGATCCAGGCGCGCGAGATCCTGCGTATCCGTCACCGGATGAACGAGCTCTACGCGAAATATACCGGCCAGCCGCTCGAGGTGGTCGAGAGTTCGATGGAGCGCGACAAGTTCATGTCGGCGGACGAAGCCAAGGCTTTCGGCCTGATCGACGAGGTGTTCGACAAGCGCCCGGTGCCGTCGGAAGAGACGAGCGCTGCAGCCTGATGTTCGCGCCCGGTCGGGGCGCGTGAGCAGGTTGTTGACGATCCTGCCGGTACTGCTGATCGCAGTACCGGCAGTCGCTTCGACCGCTGAAAAGCAGGAGCGGCAGGCGTCCGAGCAGGGCGGGGCCGTCGATGCCGAACTGAAAGATCTTCAGCGCGAAGTGAGTGGGCGCAAATATCGCGCCGCCATCGATCGTCTCGATCGCATCCTGAAGATGCCGTTATCCGTTGAACAGCGGCAGCGCATGGCGATGCTGCAAGCCATGTTGTTCGTCGCCGATGGCGAACGGGCGAGGGGGTTGAAGGCGATCGCAGCCGTTCAGTCGCTCGATCCTCAGGCGATCGAGCCGGCAGTGATCATGCTGGAGTTCGCGCGCGGTTTCCGCGATCTCGAAATCACCCGGATGGCGATGGAATCGTTGATGGAGCGCGGGCCGGCGGGCGCGCGGGAGATCAGCTTTCGCGATGCGATGTGGGTCGTCCGGAAATTGAACGAAGGCAATCGCAAATCGGAAGCGGATGCCTTTATCGTTCGCCTGGAGGCGAGCGGCGGCGCCAGTGCCGAGATCGCCACGCGCGACAGACTGAAGTTGATGGCCGCGCGGATCTCGATCAAGGCCGGGCGTATCGATGAGGCGGCGCGGGTGATGCGGGGCGTAAATAGCCCCGGTCCGTTGCGGGAAGCCCTTGTCGACAGGGTTTATGCGCCGATCTGGCCGGCGCTGGAGGCGCAGGCAGGGCCTCATATGCAGAGCGCCGCGGCGGCCGCCGTGGACGAGGCGCACACCGCGTGGGATGGATCCCGCGACCCCTCTCCCGTGGTCATCCGCGCATTGGTGGAGGCGTATTTCCAGGCGAGCCGGTTCGACGAAGCGGATGCCCTGGCGTCCCGTTTTGCTGCGACATCCCAAGAGGCGGCTGCCGTCGATGAGAATGGCGGCTGGCTGATCGACCTGCATGCCGACATACTCCGCGTGATGGGGCGGATCGACGACGCCGACAAACGCTATGCGGCGATGCCGAAGCTCGAGGGCGGGGAAACCGCGTGGCTGGTCAGCATGATGATCAATCGTCTGCATATGCTGGCGGGCGACCGTCGCTGGGCTGAAGCGTCGGCACTGCAGGGCGATGTCGAACGCGCGGCGGGGCAATATGGTACGCCCTATGCGCGGCAACTCGTTCGCCGGATTAAGCTTTGCATCGCGCATGCCCTGACGCCGGGACAGGAACTCGCGGGCATGATCGACGAGATCAAGGCGCATGAAAAGGATGCAGTCGGCAGTACGGCGGAAGCGTTGATGTGTGTCGGCCGAATGGATGATGCCCAAGCCGTGGTGTTAAGGGCGCTTGCCGATCCTGGTCATGCGGATTCGGCGATCGATTCGCTTCAGCCCCTCGCCTCGGCGCCTGACAATGTCCGAACGATCTGGACCGACGGATGGGCTGAACTCGGCCGCCGTCCGGCGGTTCAGGCCGCGCTGGGCAAGGTTGGGCGAGTGCTTCCGCAGGCACTTTGGCCCGGCAAAAAGGCGACGATGCGGTAGATTGGGGACGTCAACGGCTTGTTTCCGTCTTGCCAGTAGGCATATTGGGTATCCGGGCAGCGCGGTCTTCGGTAGAATGCCGAATCCGGATGGCGAAGGGCCGGATCGAGAAGGTAAGTGATTTTATGACGAAATTGAGTGGCGGCGATTCCAAGAGCACCCTGTACTGCTCGTTCTGCGGCAAGTCGCAGCACGAGGTGCGGAAGCTCATCGCCGGCCCGACCGTGTTCATCTGCGACGAGTGCGTCGATCTCTGCAACGACATCATCCGTGAAGAGACCAAGACCGCGCTCGTCTCCAAGAAGGACGGCGGTGTGCCGACCCCGCAGGAAATCTGCGACTTCCTGGGCGATTATGTGATCGGCCAGAAGCAGGCGAAGCGCGTGCTCTCGGTCGCGGTGCACAATCACTACAAGCGACTCAACCACGGCCAGAAGGGCGCGGATGTCGAACTGGCCAAGTCGAACATCCTGCTCGTCGGCCCGACCGGATCGGGCAAGACGCTGCTGGCGCAGACGCTGGCGCGTATCCTCGACGTTCCCTTCACCATGGCGGACGCGACGACGCTGACCGAGGCCGGCTATGTCGGTGAGGATGTCGAGAACATCATCCTGAAGCTGCTTCAGGCCAGCGACTATAATGTCGAGCGCGCCCAGCGTGGCATCGTCTATATCGACGAGATCGACAAGATCAGCCGCAAGGCGGAGAATCCGTCGATCACCCGTGACGTTTCGGGCGAGGGCGTGCAGCAGGCGCTGCTCAAGCTGATGGAGGGCACGACCGCGAGCGTGCCGCCCCAGGGCGGGCGCAAGCATCCGCAGCAGGAATTCCTGCAGGTGGACACGACCAATATCCTGTTCATCTGCGGCGGCGCCTTTTCGGGCCTCGAAAAGATCATCGGCGATCGCCTGCAGGGCAAGTCGATCGGCTTTGGCGCCTATGTCGCGGCTCCCGAGGAGCGTCGTACCGGTGAGGTGCTGCGTCAGACCGAACCCGAGGATCTGTTGAAATTCGGCCTGATCCCCGAATTTGTCGGCCGTCTGCCCGTCATCGCCACGCTTGAGGATCTCGATATCGAGGCGCTGGTGAAGATCCTGGCCGAGCCCAAGAACGCGCTGGTCAAACAATATCAGAAGCTGTTCGACATGGAGGAGGTGAAGCTTGGCTTCACCGACGACGCGCTGACCTCGGTCGCCAAGAAGGCGATCGAGCGCAAGACCGGTGCACGTGGGCTTCGTTCGATCCTGGAAGCGATCCTTCTGGATACCATGTTCGACCTGCCCGGCATGGACGGCGTCGACGAGGTGATGATCGACAAGGACGTCGTCGAGGGCCGCAAGGAACCTGTCCGTGTCTTCGCGAAGAAAGAGAAGAAGGCCGGCGACGCCGCCTGATTTCCTGACGACGCGATAAGATAAGGACCTGACGAACGATGAGCGACGCGAGCGAACGCACGCGCCTGCGCCCCTTGCCGGCGCTGATCTTCAGCTCTCGCTGGTTGCAGTTGCCGCTTTATGTCGGCCTGATCGTCGCCCAGTGTGTCTATGTGTTTCTTTTCCTCAAGGAACTGAAGCATCTCGTGCTCCACGCCTGGGAGTTCAGCGAGCAGCAGATCATGCTGGTCGTCCTGGGCCTGATCGACGTTGTGATGATCTCCAATCTGCTCGTGATGGTGATTGTCGGCGGATATGAGACCTTCGTGTCGCGGCTGCGGCTGGAGGGGCACCCCGATCAGCCCGAATGGTTGAGCCATGTGAATGCCGGCGTGCTCAAGGTGAAGCTGGCGATGGCGATCATCGGCATCTCGTCGATCCATCTGCTGCGCACCTTTATCGAGGCGGGCGCCATGGGCACGGCCACCGGTCGTGTGACCGAGACCGGCGTGATGTGGCAGACGATCATCCACATGTGTTTCATCGCCTCGGCGATCGGCATCGCCTTTGTCGACCGGATGACACAGTCGAAGCATTGATCCTGCCCGCGGGTGGAATTTCGACACGGTAATTTTGCGTATATGCCGATTCATTGATCCTGCGGGATGGCGCGCCCATATAGGTGCTACCCGTTCACCGGAGTCTTCATGACCAAGTCCTATCCCGTTCTCCCCCTGCGCGACATCGTCGTGTTCCCGCACATGATCGTGCCGCTGTTCGTCGGCCGCGACAAATCGGTCGTTGCGCTGGAAAAGGCGATGGAGTCGGACAAGGAGATCTTCCTCGTCGCCCAGCTCGATCCCGCCGAGGACGATCCCGGCCGCGACGACCTGTACGATCTGGGCGTGATCGCCAGCGTGCTCCAGCTTTTGAAATTGCCCGATGGCACGGTTCGCGTGCTCGTCGAGGGCAAGCAGCGCGCGACGCTTGAATCCTTCGATTCCGCCGGCGGCCATGCCGTCGCGTCGGTGACGCCGATTGAGGATCGCGTGACCGAGAAGGATACCGAACTCAACGCGCTGATGCGCTCGGTGGTCGAGCAGTTCGAGAATTACGCCAAGCTCAACAAGAAGCTGCCCGCCGAAACGGCGGTGCAATTGAGCGAGATCGAGGATGCGACGCGCCTGGCGGATTCGATCGCCGCCAACATCTCGATCAAGGTTTCGGACAAGCAGGCGCTGCTCGTCGAACTCGATCCTGCGCGCCGGCTTGAGATGGCGTTCGCCTTCATGGAAGGCGAGCTGGGTGTTCTCCAGGTCGAGAAGAAGATCCGCAGCCGCGTGAAGCGGCAGATGGAGAAGACGCAGCGCGAATATTATCTCAACGAGCAGTTGAAGGCGATCCAGCGCGAGCTGGGCAATGAGGGCGAGGAAGGCGAGGGCGACGAACTTGCCGAGCTGACGCAGAAGATCGCTACGCTCAAATTGTCGCAGGAGGCGCGGACCAAGGCGACCGCCGAGCTCAAGAAGCTCAAGACGATGGCGCCGATGTCGGCCGAGGCGACGGTTGTCCGCAATTATCTCGACGTTCTGCTGGGGTTGCCTTGGGGCAAGAAGTCGAAGCTGAAAAAGGATATCGCGCAGGCGCAGAAGGTGCTCGACGAGGACCATTACGCGCTTGAGAAGGTGAAGGACCGGATCGTCGAATATCTGGCGGTTCAGGCCCGCACCAACAAGCTTAAGGGGCCGATCCTTTGCCTTGTCGGCCCTCCGGGCGTGGGCAAGACCAGCCTGGGCAAGTCCATCGCCAAGGCGACGGGCCGCGAATTCATCCGCCAGTCGTTGGGCGGCGTGCGCGACGAGGCCGAGATCCGCGGTCACCGCCGTACCTATATCGGCTCGCTGCCGGGCAAGATCGTGACCAACCTGAAAAAGGCCGGTGCGTCGAATCCGCTTTTCCTTCTCGACGAGATCGACAAGCTCGGCCAGGATTTCCGCGGCGATCCCGCGTCGGCGCTGCTGGAGGTGCTCGATCCGGAGCAGAACAACAAGTTCCAGGATCACTATCTCGAGATCGATATCGACTTGTCCGACGTGATGTTCGTGACCACCGCGAACTCGCTCAACCTGCCGCAGCCCTTGCTTGACCGCATGGAGATCATCCGGCTGGAGGGCTATACCGAGGACGAGAAGGTGGAGATTGCGCAGCGTCACCTGATTGCCAAGCAGATCGAGGCGCACGGCCTGAAGGATGGCGAATTCACGCTGACCGAAGATGGCCTGCGCGCGCTGATCCGTCATTATACGCGGGAGGCAGGCGTACGCACGCTCGAACGCGAGATTGCCAAGCTGGCGCGCAAGTCTCTGCGCCGGATTCTTGAAGGCAAGGCGGAGACGGTGACGATCACGCCAGAGAATCTGTCCGATTTCGCGGGCGTTCAGAAGTTTCGACATGGTCTGGGTGAAGAAGAGAACCAGATCGGCGCGGTGACGGGGCTGGCCTGGACCGAGGTGGGCGGTGAACTGCTGACGATCGAGGCAGTCACTGTGCCAGGCAAGGGCGGCGTCAAGACGACGGGCAAGCTTGGCGAAGTGATGAACGAATCCATCCAGGCGGCATTCTCGTTCGTCCGCGCCCGGGCACCGGCTTATGGCATCAAGCCTAGCCTGTTCGCGCGCAAGGATATCCACATCCACTTGCCGGAAGGCGCTGTTCCCAAGGATGGCCCGTCGGCAGGCATCGGCATGGTCACGTCGATCGTTTCGACGCTGACTGGCATCTCCGTCCGCAAGGATGTGGCGATGACGGGTGAAGTGACCCTGCGCGGCCGCGTGCTGGCTATCGGCGGGTTGAAGGAGAAACTGCTCGCTGCGCTGCGTGGCGGCATCACTACGGTGCTGATCCCGGCTGAGAACGAAAAGGATCTCGCCGAGATTCCGCAGAACATCAAGGATGGGCTCAAGATTGTTCCAGTGAAGCATGTCGATGAGGTTCTGGCGCTGGCCCTGACCGAGTCGATCGAGCCGATCGATTGGACCGAAGCCGACGAGCTGGCTGCTCAGCCGCAGCAAACCCAGGCCTCCGGGCATGGGGAAGCGGACGGTTTACGGCACTGAGTCGATCCGCGTCGGCGGAACTGGAATGAGTCCGGATTCCCTTGCTTAAAGGGATTTTCGAGTCGTCAGCAGGTTCCGCTTGCCTCGAAATCTCCCAAAGGGGCGCTCGGACGCTAAAAAACCACGATTCGCGGGCTGATCCCCCGTGTTTTCAGTGGTTTTGCTTTGACAGGCCCCGAATCGTCCGCCTTAAATGCGCGCCGGCATTTGCCGGAGACTGATTCAACCACATGATAAGGGGGTTCCCAGGGCATGAACAAGCAAGAGCTCATCGGCGCAGTCGCCGACGCATCGGGCCTGAGCAAGGGCGACGCCAGCAAGGCCGTCGAGGGCGTTTTCGACGCGATTTCCGGTGCGCTGAAGAAGGGCGACGAAGTGCGCCTTGTCGGCTTCGGCACCTTCTCGGTTTCCAAGCGTAAGGCTTCGCAGGGCCGCAACCCGCGGACGGGCGAGCCGATGGCCATCAAGGCTTCCAGCCAGCCGAAGTTCAAGGCGGGCAAGGGCTTGAAGGACGCCGTCAACTGATCCTGATGCCGGTGGCAAGAGTCTGATCGTTTCAGGGCTGATCGTTGCACGACGGCAGCCCTGAATCGACACGGATCGTTCCAGGGGCGCGAGCCTGAGCTGCGCCGGGGGCGGAAGCGGCACACGCTTTCGCCGGCACGATCGAGCTTTCGCCACCAGCTCCACCCCACCCGGTATCGACTGGGAAAACGCCTCGGCGCACGGCGCCAGGCGCGGGCGGCGCTCCGGCGTCGCCTTTTTTATTGCGATTTTTCGGTTGGTATGTTGCGTGTCCAATCTCACGTCGCTATTGACCCGCCTCCGGCTGCTTTTCGGTGGACCGGCCCAAGCGTGGGCGCGTAGCTCAGTGGTAGAGCACACCCTTCACACGGGTGGGGTCGTAGGTTCAATCCCTACCGCGCCCACCACGCTTGAACCCCCGACAATCCGGATATTTTCGTATCGAATGGGCCGTTCGGCAGAGCAGCCGAATGGGGCTTGGGCGCGGCTGCGCACTTTCCCTGATACCGGCTTTGGTCCAACACGCACGTCTGCGGACGCCTTTTTCGGCCCGAGGCGAAGCCTGATGTGAAGACGCCTGATGGTAGCGGAAGCCACAGGGCGTTCGGCGAGCGATCCACATGAAGGATTCGCCGGGGCCATGCCGCGTCTATGCGGGCAGAACCACCTTGGGCAGGGTGGTTTCGATCACCTCGTCATTCCTCTTCGACACGAAGAATGCGTTGCTCTTGTCATCGAGCGCAACGACCTGCTTCACGGCGCCATTCTCGAAATAGATGCCGGCGCGATCGTCGCAGGCATAGCCGGGCTTGAACTCGCCGCTTTTGATCTTCGAATGATAGAGCGGCCTGCGCCCCGCCTCCGCATCGTAATGGGGGCAATGGCTGCCGCTGATGAAACCCAGCCCTTCCACCGTCGACAGATCGCCGGGACGCGAATCCGTCGTGCCCTGTTCGAACCAGCACAGCGATCCCGCGCTGCCGCCGCCCAGCACTACGCCATTCTCCCAGGCTGTCCTCAGCGCCTTGTCGATGCCTTGCGCTTTCCAGACGGCGATCATGTTCAGCGTATTGCCTCCGCCGACCAGAATGGCATCCATGCCGGCAAAGACCGTTTCGAACGACTCCTTCTGGTTGTGCGAGGAGATGAAGGCGCGCTGCACAAAGGGCCTGATCGGCAATTTCGTGCAGATCTCGAACCACCGCACGATATTGCCCGGCGCATCGCCCGACGCCGTTGGCAGGAGGCATATCCTGGGATTTGCCTTGCCCGTGAGCGACGCCGCGTAGCGGATGAAACCGGCATTGAAGTCTCCTCCATAGATGAGGAGCTTCCGAACGGCGACCTCGGCGCGGGCACTGGATGGTCGCAACATCGGCAGGCTGGCAAATGACAGCGCCGCACCGGCGCGCAGGATATCCCGGCGGTTCATGATGCACCTCCCCCTCACACATTTCCAAGGCAACAAAGTCGCACCGGTTTGTCAAACCATGGGCTGGGATCTTCGGCTTTCCGGAAATCCGGCGGGGGCGGGGTGCGCCCGTGGTTCGCGAAGTTTATCCTAAAGGATGAGTGAAGCGGCCGCCGCCCAACCCACTGGCTGGTCACAAATCAGTCATATGACAGTCTTCGAACCGTCTCATAACTCGCACAAGCGCGTCACCAACCATCTCTAGGGCCGCAGCCGAGGGCGAAGGGGGCTGCGAGTCGGCCAAGCATATCGCCTCTCCACAAGCTCAAACCCCGGACCAGCCGGGAGCGGAGATATCATGGCCACGATCAAACGGATTAGCTCTATTCTTCTTGCCGGCTGCGCGTTTTCGACGCTGGCGGCGTGCGGCGCGGACGACGTCGCCTCGCCCGGCGATGGCGTGATCATCGTGCCGACCCCGACCCCGACTCCCACGCCGACCCCCACGCCGACGCCGACGCCTCCGGGCAGCCCGGCCGCCTCGTGCCCGACCGGCTATGTCGATCGTGGCGTTGTCGGCTCGAAGCGCGCGTGCGAACTGCCGACCCGCTTCTCGACCGACACGACCATCCAGAATCTGCCGGGCGTCGCCTATTCGATCTCGGGGCCCGTCAATGTTGGCACCGATGTCGGCGGCAATGGCAGCGCGGCCGGTGGCCAGGCCGTCACCCTGACCGTCCAGCCCGGCACGCTGTTCTTCGCCTCGGCGGGCAATGACTATCTGGTCGTCAACCGCGGCTCGCGTCTGAACGCGGTCGGCACGGCCAGCCAGCCGATCATCTTCACCGCTCGCGCCAACCTCGAAGGCACCACCACGGACGCCAGCATGGGCCTGTGGGGCGGCATCGTCATGCTCGGCCGTGCGCCGATCTCGGATTGTAACACCGCGGTCGCCGGTGGCAGCGAGAATTGCCAGCAGGTCATCGAAGGCACGACCAGTTCGCTTTATGGCGGCAATGTCGCGACCGACAACAGCGGCACGCTGAAATATGTCCAGATCCGCTATTCGGGCTTCGCGATCGCGCCGGGCAACGAGTTGCAGGGCCTCACCCTGGGCGGCGTCGGCAGCAACACCACGCTTGACTATATCCAGATCCACAACAGTTCGGACGACGGCATCGAGATCTTCGGCGGCCGCGCCAACCTGAAGCATCTGGTGATCACCGGTGCCGACGACGACAATCTCGACACCGATCTCGGCTATCAGGGCTTCATCCAATATGTCATCGCCGTGCAGAAGCCGGGCGGTGACGGCGACTCGATCATCGAAGCCGACTCGAACGGCAACGAGGACGCGCTGCCCCGCCAGTGGACCCGCGTTTCGAACATGACCGCGATCCAGACCCACAGCAGCTCGGGCGGCAACGCCATCCTGCTGCGCGGCGGCACCGACTACACGCTGGTCAACAGCGTGATCGTCACGCCGCAGTCCTGCCTCGACATCGACGAGACTGGCGGCACCACCACCCGTCCTGCGGACGCTGGGTTGCAGGATCAGGGCCCGCCGGTGTTCCGTTCGGTGGTGATGCAGTGCGGAACCGCCTTCCGCGCGGATGGCAACGAGGCCGCCGTGTCGACGATCTTCGGCAGCGGATCGAACAACAACAACTCGTCGTTCACCTCGACCCTCGCCAGCGTCTACATCAACGGCGCCAACGAGAGCGCGGTGACGCCGTTCGACGCGAAGACGCTGAACGCGTTCTTCGACACCACGGCCTATATCGGCGCGGTGCGGAACTCCTCGGACACCTGGTACGCGGGTTGGACCTGCAACTCCGGCTATGTCAGCTTCGGCGGCACCAGCTCGAGCTGCACGGCGCTTCCCACCACCTGATCGCCAACCAAGCGTGATCGGGGGACGGTGGCGCATGCCGCCGTCCCCCCTGTTCCATGAAGCCTCCGGGGGATCGTCCATGAAGAAGCCCATCGCGTTCGGGAGCCTGCTCCTGCTTACCTCGGCGCTCGTCGCGCCTGCCGCCGTCGCGCAGACGACCGAGACCACCCAGAGCCCGCCCCCGGCCTCGCCTCCCGCCGCCACGGCCGACGATGCCGAGGAGCCGGTGGACATTTCCGCACCCGGCGCGGGAGACAGCGAGGAAATCGTTGTGACCGGCCGCTATATTCCCGAGCCGATCCGTGCCACGCCCGAGGTGGTCTCGGTGTTGTCGGCCGCCGATATCGCCCGCACCGGCGAAGGCGACATCGCCGGCGCGCTGCAGCGCGTCACCGGCCTGTCGGTTGTCGGCAACGGCTTCGTGTTCGTGCGCGGTCTCGGCGACCGCTACTCGCTGGCGCTGCTCAACGGTTCGCCGCTGCCCAGCCCCGAGCCGCTTCGTCGCGTCGTGCCGCTCGACATCTTTCCGACCAGCGTGATCGCCTCGTCGCTCGTCCAGAAGAGCTACTCGGTGAATTATCCCGGCGAGTTCGGCGGCGGCGTGATCAACCTGACCACCAAGGCGGTGCCGAAGGAAGCGTTCCTGACCATCGGCTTCTCGGGAAGCGGTGATACTGAAACGACCGGCAAGCTCGGCTACACCTATTATGGCAGCGATCTCGACATGTTCGGGTTCGACAACGGCGCGCGCGATTTCCCCGCGCCGCTGGCTCAGGTGATGAAGGCGGGAACCTTCAATGCCACCAGCGCCGCACAGCGCCGCGATTTCGCCGCGAGCCTGACCAATGCGCCGACCACGCTGCTCCAGCGCAACGGTGACATTCCGATGAACTTCAGCGCCGATATCAGCGCGGGCGCGTCCACGGACCTGCCGGACGGCCGGATCGGCTTCATCGCGGCGCTCGGCTATAGCAACAGCTGGCGCACGCGCGACACGCTGCAGCAGACCTCGCTCGATCCGGAACTCGCCGGCATGCCGCAGCAGAGCTTCCGCAACGTCATCACGGACAATCGGATCGTCGTGAACGGCATGCTCGGCATCGGCGCCGAGTTCGGCGACCACAAGATTCGCTGGACCAACCTGTATATCCGTGACTCGCTGAAGCAGGGCCGGCTCGCGGCCGGTTATAACCGCAGCATCGCCGATCCGGATCCGAACCTGTCAGTCGCGCCGGTGCTCGAGCAGAACACCTATTGGTTCGAGCGCCAACTGATCGACACCCAATTGGTCGGCGAGTTCAAGTTCAACGACCTGAGCGTCGACGTGCGTGGCACCTACGCCAATTCGCAGCGTGAATCCCCTTATGAGCGGTCGATCAGCTACACCTATATGGGTGATGGCAATCCGAACACGAAGGGCATCAACGACGTCGACGACTATGTGAACAACCTGTCGAACGGCGGCCAATATTCGACCGTGGGCTTCAGCGACCTTTCCGAGGACGTTTATGCCGGCGGGATCGACCTGGCGTACAAGCTGCCCGGCTCGATGCCGATCACGCTTTCGGCCGGCTACAACTACAGCAAGACCAAGCGGACCGCCTCGCGCTATCTGTTCCAGTATTTCAGCCCGGACGGTCCGCTGCCGCTGGGCGTGTCGCAGGAGCGGCCGGACTATCTGCTGTCCGACTATAATATCTACACCTACAACATTCAGCTTCGCGACGTTTCGGGCGCCGAAGGTGCCGCCGCTTATTCCGCCGATCTGCGCGTCCACGCCGGTTACGGCCAGGCCGAAGCGGAATTGATGGATGGCCTGCGGCTCAGCCTGGGCGTTCGTTACGAAGACGGCGTTCAGAAAGTCCAGCCGATCGGTAATGTCGCCGCCACCAGCCTCTCCAACACCTATTGGCTGCCGGCCGCGACGCTGACCTGGAATTTCGCCGAGGACATGCAGCTTCGCCTGCACGGTTCGAAGACGATCGCGCGTCCGCAGTTCCGCGAACTCGCGCCGCAAATCTACCAGGATTTCGAGTCGGATCGCGAATTCACCGGTAACCCGTTCCTGACGGACAGCGAATTGATCAATGCCGAAGCGCGCTACGAATATTATTTCGGTCGTGGCGAACGGCTGACGGTTGCCGGCTTTTACAAGAAGATCGACAATCCGATCGAGGCGGCTGCCTATTTCGCGGGTGGCGGCCAGATGCGCGTCGGCTTCGCCAATGCGCCGCAGGCCCAGCTCTACGGTGCCGAGATCGAGGTGCAGAAGCATATCCCGCTCGACTCGCTGGGCGGTGACTTCTTCGCCACGCGCCGTCTCGTGCTGATCGGCAACTACACCTTCACCAAGTCGAAGCTGAAGGTGGACGACAGCCTGGTGATCGGTCCGGATCTCCAGCCGGTCGCCGCGAACCTGTTGTTCCGCAACGGTGCGCCGCTGACTGGCCAGTCGGATCACCTGGCGAATGTCCAGATCGGCATCGAGGATACCGAAAAGGTTTCCCAGGCGACGATCCTGCTGACCTATGCCAGCAAGCGCGTCAGCAATCGCGGTCCGATCCAGGGTGACCGCAGCCAGCCGGACATCATCGAGAAGCCCGGTTTCCGCGTCGACTTCGTCGTTCGCGAGGAAGTCGACTTCCTGGGGCTTCCGGTCGAACTCAAGATGGAAGCGCGCAACCTGACCGCGCAAAAGTCTCAGGAGTATCAGCAGTTCGGTGCGAACCGGATCGACATCAACACCTATAATGTCGGCCGCAGCTTCTCGCTGGGTGCATCGTTGAAGTTCTGATCGAACGGAATGTGATCTGAAGACGGCGCGAGAGGGATCTCGCGCCGTTTTTCAGTTCAGGCGGGCCAGGGTCTTTCCCTGAACCATTTGGTCACGACATATTTTGTGCCGGCGCGCACCTTCATGCCGTGATGCAGCGTCGAGGGATTGGGTGTTCCGTCCGCGCGCTGGTTGTTCCAGCACAGCAGCTTTCCGGTTTCCGGCTGGACCAGCTTGCCGATGGTCAGGAAACGCGTGGCGCCGCCGGCTTCGGGTTCGTTGAGGTAGAGCATCGCCGTCCAGGTCCGTTGCCCGGATATGGCGCAATGCTCGTCGAAATCCGTCCCCTTGGGTTCGAAATAGTCGGTATGTTGCTTGAATTCCTGCCCGACGGCGTAGCGCTGGCCCTGCAGCGCCTCGCCAAAGCGGGGATCGATGCCGAGAAAGGCCGCGATCCTTTCCTCCAGCCCGGCAATCACCGGATCGGCGCGGTCCAGATCGCAGGTCTCGCTGGTTCGATAAAGCGGGTCGCCGTTCGAATCGGCGATGGTGGAGGGGCGGCGGCGCGCATCGATGCGTTCCATGATCGCGGCGCATTCGTCGGGATCGGAGAAGCCCTTGCGGATGAACAGGCTGAGTTTGGGGCTGGGCACGCGCTGCACGCGCGGCTGGCCGATCAGATGATGGCCTGCATCCGGCCCGGTTCCATTGGCGATCATCGCTGTCATGCCACGGTTAAGCCCATGCGATGCGGCAATATCAAGCTGGAAATCGGGCGGTTGCCCGTTGAAATAATAGCGTCATATTACGGTCATCGACCGGCAACACTATCGCTCTAGCGGAGCGTGTCGCCGCGGGGGAAACCACATGCGTCTAAGTCTTGATGGCAGAGCCCGGCGCTGGTTGCGGAGCCTGCCGCGCGTCAATGTCTACAATACGGCCGAGGTCGCGCTGCTGGTGCTGCTCGCCGTCCAATGCGCGCGACTGGTCTGGACCGTCGTGACCCCGGTCGGGCCCCTTGGCGACTGGCGGCTGGCCGATCGCACGGCCGGTGCCGTCGCCAATCGCGCCGAGCTATTCCGCGGCTTCGATCCCTTTTTCCGGCTCGCGGGGGGCGGCCAGGGTGCCGCCGTCGTCACTTCGCTGCAACTGAAACTGTTCGGCACGCGAATCGACGAGGTCAATGGCCGTGGTTCGGCGATCATCGCCGGCCCGGATGGAATCCAGAACAGCATCGCTGTCGGCGATGAGATCATGCCGGGCGTGATTCTGAAAGGCGTCGCGTTCGATAGTGTGACCATCGATCGCGGCGGTACGATCGAACAGCTCTTCATCGACCAGTCGGTGCCGGCGCCCGAAGCCGCGACGGTCGCGCCGGCGCTGTCGCTCGATGGCAGCCAGCCGCCGGCGGCCGCTCCGCCGGGCGGTCGCACCATTTCCGCCGCGCAGCTTCGTGGCGGCATCGGTTTCGTGCCGCGCACCGATGGCGGCCGCGTCACCGGCCTGATCCTGCGCCCCAATGGCGACGGCGCGGCGTTTCGCGGCGTCGGCTTTGCCGAGGGCGACATATTGGTGGCGGTCAATGGCCAGCAGATCACCTCGGCTTCCGATGCCGAACGGATGATCGCTCAGGCCACGCCCGGCGCCAATGTCACCGCCAGCGTCGAACGCGGCGCGAACGTCATTCCCATCGTCCTTTCGATTGCGAGATAATGCGTAGAGTATTGACCGGCGCCGCAACGGCCATCGCGCTTCTTCTCTGTCAGCCCCTGGCTGCGCAGCAGACCACATTGAACGTGCGGGACGCCGACGTCCGCGCCTTCATCCAGGACGCCGCGCGCGTCACCGGGCGGACCTTCATCGTCGATCAGCGGGTGCAAGGGAAGGTCTCGGTCGTGACCGACCGGCCGCTTTCCAAGTCCGAATATTTCGAGGTGTTCCTGGCGACGATGCGCGCCAACGGGCTTGTGGCGATCCCGACGGGTGGCGGTGCGTTCCGCATCCAGCCAGCCGACACCGCCGCCGCCCAGCCGGGGCGCGTCGGTAGCCGAGGCAGCCAGCAGAATGCCTTCGTCACCGAAGTCTTCCGCCTGCGCTCGATCGATGCGGCGTCGGCCGTCGAGACATTGCGGCCGCTGGTCAGCAAGGAAGGCTCGGTCACCGCCAATCGCGCGGGCAATTCGGTGGTGGTCGCGGACTATGCCGACAATGTTCGACGCATCCGCCAGCTTATCCAGCAGATCGATCGGGACAGTGCCTCTACCACGCTGATCGCGCTGAAGAATGCGGGGGCGCGTGAGATCGCCACCTCTCTCCAGCAACTGGTGGGCAATGGCACCGCCGGAGCGGATGGTGCAGCGCGGGGACCGGCGGCGACGATCGTCGCGATCGACAGCTCCAATTCGGTGGTGCTGCGTGGAGATCCTTCGACGGTCTCGCGTCTCGCCGAAGTCGCGCGTGATCTCGACAAGCGCGCCGAGAGCGGCACCGAGATCCGCGTCTTCTGGCTCGAATATGCCGATGCCGGGCAGCTTCTGCCCGTGCTGCAACAGTTGACCGGCAATCCGGCGAGCCAGGCGACAAGCTCGGTGGGGAGCGATGCGAGCGCGGCCAAGAGCGCTTCGGGCGGCACGGCGGCGCCCGTTCAGACTCCAGCCGCCATCTCCTCGGTGCCGGCGGGGCAGGGGATACAGGGGCGCGCTCAGGCGATCGTCACCCGCTTCGAAGGCGCCAACGCCATCGTCATCGCGGCTCCGGCCGACGTGCAGCGCCAACTCGGTGAAGTGGTCCGCCAGCTCGATACCAGGCGCGAGCAGGTGCTGGTCGAGGCGATCATCGTCGAGATTTCGGACAATGCCGCGCGCAATCTGGGGGTGCAGTTCCTGTTCGGCGGCAAGCCGGGCAGCGGTGTGCCCTATGGTGTCACCAACTATTCGAACGCGACGCCCAATATCGCAACCATCGCTGGCGCGATCGCGGCCCGCGAGCTCGATCGTACGACCACCGTCATCAACGGCACTACGGTCACCACCAGCAGCGGCTCCGCGATCAGCGACCAGCTCCAGGCGGCGGCGGCGCAGCAATTGCTCGCGGCCAAGGGCGGTATCGCCGGCATCGCCTTCGATATCGGCAAGGATGCGATCTTCGGTGCAATCATCAACGCGGTGAAATCGGATTCCAAGTCCAACCTGCTTTCGGCGCCCTCGCTGATGACGCTCGACAATCAGGAGGCCAAGTTCCTCGCGGGGCAGGAAATCCCGGTGACGACAGGCGAAGCGTTGTCGGGCAATTTCGACAATGCCTTCCGCACCGTGCAGCGCCAGAATGTCGGTATCCAGCTTGAGGTGAAGCCGCAGATCGGAGCGGGGGGCTCGGTGAAGCTGTTCCTGCGCCAGGAAGTTTCCTCAATCGCTGGCCCCGTTTCCAATGATTCGTCGGATCTGATCCTCAACAAGCGCGAGATCACCACCACCGTCGTCGTCGATGACGGCCAGATCGTCGCGCTGGGCAGCCTGCTCGACGACAATGAGCGGCGGACGATCGAGAAGATCCCGTTCCTGGGAGACCTGCCCGCGATCGGTGCGCTGTTCCGTTCCAAGGCGCGATCGCGCGCCAAGACCAATCTCGCGGTCTTCATCCGCCCGACGATCATCAAGGGACGTGACGACGCCCAGACCATCGCCCAGCGGCGCTACGGCTATCTGCGCGATCAGCAATTGCTCGATCGGCCCGATCGCGAACCGACGCTCGACGAACTGGTCCGCGATTATATGGGCGCGCAGCCGCCGATCGCGGCAGCGCAGACCTCGGCGGATCAGGTCGTCGCGCCGCCGCCCGCCGCGGCGGCTGTGGAGCCCCGGCCATGAAGATCGCGCGGGGCGAAGCGCCTGAAGAGGCCTTGGTGGCATCGGCTGAGGATGAGGCCGTCGCACCGGTGCTCGTCGTCAACATCCCCTATGGCTTCGCGCGCAAATTCGGCGTGGTCCTGCTTGGCAAGGACGAAGGGCGTTTCGCGGTGGCGCTGCGCGACGGCAGCGATCCGCGCGCACTGCTGGAGATTCGCCGCTGGCTCGGCCAGCCGCTGGCCGTCGAGTCGGCGGATGCCGACGCGTTCGACCGGTTGTTGTCAGAGCGCTATGCGATGGATGGCCAGGCGGCCGCCATGGCGGCGGGGTCGCTCGGGCTTGGCGACGAACTCGATATGCTCGCGACCGATCTGCCGACCGCCGACGACCTGCTCGACAGCGCCGACGACGCGCCCGCGATCCGGCTGATCAACGGCATCATCGCCGAAGCGGCGCGCCAGGGTGTGTCCGATATCCATATCGAACCCTATGAGACCGGCCTGGTGGTGCGCATGCGCGTCGACGGCGTGCTGAGAGAGACGCTGCGCATGCCGGCGCATGTCGCGCCCGTGGTCGTCAGCCGCATCAAGGTGATGGCGCGTCTCGACATCGCAGAACGCCGCCTGCCTCAGGATGGCCGGATCGGCCTGACGCTTGGCGGCAAGCTGCTCGATGTTCGTGTTTCCACGCTACCCAGCCGCGCGGGCGAGCGCGTGGTGCTGCGTATCCTAGACAAGGAGAATGCCGGCATCACGCTCGACGTGCTGGGCATGACGGCCGACACCAACGCACTGCTGCGCGAAGCCTTGTCTGAGCCAAACGGCATCATCCTCGTCACCGGGCCGACCGGATCGGGCAAGACTACCACGCTCTATGCGGGGCTCCGCCTGCTCAACGACGGCACCCGCAACATCCTGACTGTCGAGGATCCGGTCGAATATGCGATGGACGGCGTCGGCCAGACACAGGTCAACGCCAAGGTCGGCCTGACCTTCGCCGCCGGATTGCGCGCGATCCTGCGCCAGGATCCAGATGTGGTGATGGTCGGCGAAATCCGCGACCGCGAGACCGCCGAAATCGCCGTCCAGGCTTCGCTGACCGGCCATCTCGTGCTCTCGACCGTCCATACCAATGACGCCGTCGGCGCGATCACCCGGATGCGCGACATGCGGATCGAGCCGTTCCTGCTCGCCTCCACCTTGCGCGCGGTGGTCGCGCAGCGGCTTGTGCGCCGGCTCTGTCCGTCCTGCCGCCGTCCGGTGCAGGCCTCGGGCTCGGTCAGTTCGCTGCTCGGCTTCGATCCGGGCACCGTGATCTACGAGCCGGTCGGCTGCGAGGACTGCAACGGCACCGGCTTCAAGGGGCGGATCGGCGTGTTCGAGGCGATCCGGATCGACGACACGATCCGCCGGCTGATCAATGACGGCGGCGACGAGGCGATCATCGCGCGCCACGCCTTCCTGAACGCGCCCAATCTTGGATCGGCGGCCCGCAAACTGGTACGAGAGGGACTGACGACTCCAGAGGAAGCCGTCCGCATCTCGCGGCGTGAGGCGTCCGATGCGTGAAGGCCGTCATGCCTGACTATGATTATCTTGCGCTCGACACCGCCGGGCGCGAACAGCGTGGCAGCGTCGCGGCGCCGAGCATCGACGATGCGCGAGCCCGGCTCGATCGCAAACGCCTCTATGTCGTCAGGATCGAGCCGGGCAGCGGCGCCGCGCCCAGGCCGCCATTGCTCTCGAAATCGATCTTCGCGCGCCGCAGGCTCGGCCCCAAGCAACTGACGCTGTTCACGCGGCAGCTCGCCACGCTCGTCCAGGTCACGCCGCTGGAGGAATCGCTGCGCACGATTTCGCGCCAGGGTGAGGAAGCGCATGTTCGCGCGGTTATCGAGGCCGTTCATGCGGGTGTGGTCGAGGGGCGGCGCCTGTCCGAGGCGATGGGGCGGCAGCCCAAGAGTTTCCCGGCGCTTTATCGCGCGATGGTCTCGGCGGGTGAGAGTTCGGGCACCTTGCCCGTGATCCTCGAACGGCTGGCCGATCTTCAGGAACGGCAGGCGCAGGTGCGCAGCAAGGTCATGAGCGCGCTCGCTTATCCGGTCGTGCTCGCGCTCGTCGCGATCGGCGTGGTCGTCGCGCTGATGATGTTCGTCGTGCCCAAGGTGGTGGAGCAGTTCGACACGGTCGGCCAGCAATTGCCATTGTTGACGCGGATGGTGATCGGCCTGTCCGAGTTCCTGGTCGGCTGGTGGTGGGCGCTGTTGGCGGCCGCCGCGATCATCGGCGTCGTCGGCTGGCGTGCGCTCAGGGATCCGGGGCTTCGCCTGCGCTTCGATCGGTCGTTGCTGCGCATCCCACTGATCGGCCGCCTGATCCGGGACCTTCACGCCGCGCGCATGGCGCGGACGCTGGCGACGATGGTGTCGAGCCGATTGCCCCTGCTCGAAGGGCTCAGCCTGACTGCACAGACCGTCCATAATCGCGCGCTGCGTCATGCCTCGGAAGAGATTGTCGAGGCGATCCGTGGCGGTGGCAGCCTGTCAGCCGCGCTGAAGCGCGCGAATGTGTTTCCGCCGCTACTGGTCTATCTCACCGCCAGCGGCGAGACGGCTGGGCGGCTCGATCTGACGCTGGAACGCGCCGCTGACTATCTCGAGCGAGAATTCGACGGCTTCACCGCCGCGGCACTGTCGCTGCTCGAACCCGCGATCATCGTCGTGATGGGCGGCATCGTCGCGCTCATCATCCTGTCCATCCTGCTTCCCATCCTCCAGCTCCAGTCGCTGGCGGGCATCTGAGGTATTGTCATGACGCGTCCAACACTCCCATGTCATTCCCGCGTTCGCGGGAATGACATCGAAGACAAGCCACATGGCGAACGCGGTTTCACGCTTGTGGAACTGATGGTCGTCATCGTGATCATCGGCCTGCTCAGCACGATCGTGCTGATCAATGTGATGCCGAGCCAGGACAAGGCGATGAGCAAGAAGGCGGAGGCCGATGTGCTGACGCTGGAACAGGCGATCGAGCAATATCGGCTGGACAATCTGACCTATCCGGCAGGGTCGGACGGATTGCGCGCGCTGATCCAGGCGCCGCCGTCACTGACCCGGCCCGAACGGTACCGGCGTGGGGGCTATATCAAGCGGCTGCCAGAGGATCCTTGGGGCCGGCCCTATCTCTATGCCGTTCCCGGCCGCAATGGCAGCTTCGACGTCTATTCGCTTGGCGCCGACGGCCAGGAAGGCGGCGAGGGTGAAAATGCCGATATCGGCAACTGGCGCTGAGGCGGAACAAGGTTTTACGCTCGTAGAGCTGATGATCGTGATCGCGATTATCGGCGCGATGTCGGCTATCGTCATGTTGACGCTTCCCGATCCTCATGGCCGGCTGGTCGATGCCGCCGAAACCTTCGCCGCGCGCGTCCGCATCGCGCGTGACGGCGCGGTCGTCGATGGACGCGAGACCAGCCTGACCATGGATCCGCTCGGCTATGGCTTCGAACAGCGCAGTCGGGGTGCTTGGCGTCCAGTGCCGCTGCGCGAACTGCGCCGGGCCGAATGGGGGCAGGGTATTGGCGTCGCGATCGGTCGTGACGCACGCAAGACCGTGAGCTTCGACAGTACCGGTCTGCCCAGCGAGGCCGTGATGGTGACGTTGCGCCGTGAGGGCGAACAGGTGGCGGTCGCGATCGGACAGGATGGGACGATCAATGTCGCGCCCTGAAACCATTCGCCAGCGTTCCGCCGAGCACGGCTTCGGCTCCTGCAGGCGTTCCGCCGAACACGGCTTCACGTTGATCGAAATGCTCGTCGCGCTGGCTGTGTTCAGCCTGGCCGCGCTCGCCCTGCTGCGGTTGGAGGGGGCGACCCTGTCGAGCACGCATGAGCTCGATCGCCGGACGATGGCGCAGATCGTCGCGCGCAATCTCGCGGCCGAGGTCCTGACCGATCCCGTGGCGCCCACGCTGGGTGAAACCAAGGGTGAGGAGGTCAATGGCGGTAGCACCTGGCACTGGACACGCGCCGCGCGCCGCATTGGTGACGGCGTCGCGATCCGTATCGATATCGCCGTCGCTGACGAAGCCGGACAGGCGATGGCCGATCTGACGCTGGTAAGGCGCGCCCAATGACGCCATCGTTCCGCGCCTCAATCGAACCCGACTTCGATTCTTTTGAGCGCTCCACCGAACACGGCTTCGGGCCTGCTTTGCGTTCCGCCGAACACGGCTTCACGCTTGTCGAACTGATGGTCTCGCTACTTATCTTCGGCATTCTCGCGGCAGGCGGGGTGATGCTGTTGAGCTTCAGCGTCGGTGCCCAGGCCTCGGCCAAGACCCGGCTTGACGATATCGCGACGATCCGGCGGCTCGGTTCGGCGCTGACCGGCGATCTGGCGCAGGCGGTGCCGCGCACGACGCGCTCGCTGTCGGGTGATCGGGCGCCGGCCTTTCGGGGCACGTCCGGCAGCGGGGCGGAGCCGCTGATGGCCTTTGTGCGCGCTGGTTGGAGCAATGGGGCGGGGGCATCGCGTCCGTCGCTCCAGAAGGTCGAGTATCGGCTGGATGCCGATCGACTCGAAAGAGTCGCATACCCCATGCTAGACGGTGGAGAGGCACAGGCGGGGGCGGTGGTGCTTGAGGGGGTTCGCTCGATACGCATGCGCTACCGCAAGGATGGCGAATGGCTCGACGCCTGGGCCGAATCGCAGCCCGAACTGCTGCCGAGCGCGGTGGAAATGGTGATCGATCGCGGCGATGGCGCGCCGATCCGTCAGGTGTTCGTCGCCGGATCGGGCTATCGCCAATGAAGCGCGGTGTCATGAGGAAGGGAGAGCGCGGCGCCGCGCTGCTCAGCGTTCTCCTGCTCGTCGCGGTGATGGCGGTGCTGTCGGTTTCCGCGCTGGAGCGGCTCAAGCTTTCGACGCATCTCGCCGCCAATGCGGCTGCGATCGATCAGGCGCGGGCTTTCGGCCAGGCGGCGGAAACGCTGGCGCTGATGCGGATCGACGATCTTGTCGCGCGCGATCCGGCCAAGACCACGCTGGCGGGTGGCTGGAACGGCCGCAGCTTCAATCTGCCCATTCCGGGCGGTATCGCCACCGCGCGGGTGCGCGATGGCGGGAATTGCTTCAATCTCAACAGCGTCGGCATCGGTCAGATTCCGACCAAGCTGCAGCCCAATCCCACCGGTATCGCGCAATTCGTCGCGCTGATGGAGGCGATCGGCATAGAGGCAGAGGTCGCGCGCCGCGTCGCCGCCGCGTTGGCGGACTGGGTCGATGCCGATGACATGCAGGCGCCCGAAGGCGCGGAGGACGACTATTATCGATCGCTGGCGGTGCCCTATCTCGCCGCCAATGCCCGTATCACCGATGTCAGCGAACTGCGCGCGGTCGCGGGCGTCACCCCCGAACTTTATGCGCGCCTGCGCCCCTGGATCTGTGCCTTGCCCAGCAATTCGCTTTCGCCGATCAACGTCAACACGCTGCTTCCCGATCAGGCGCCGCTCTTCGCCATGCTGATGCCCGGCCGGCTCGATGTACCGCGCGCGCGGCAGATGCTCGCGCAGCGGCCGCCGGGCGGCTATGCCAGCACCGTGGAATTCTGGCGTCTTCCCGCGCTTGAGGCGCTTAACCCCGGTCAGGAAGTGATCGGGCAGACCAAGCTGCGCACCGAATGGTTCGCGCTCGACATCATGGTCGAGCTGGGTGGCGCCGAACTGGAGGAAACCGCCCTGATCGATTCGACCCGTGAGCCGGCTCGGCTGGTTTCCCGTCAATGGGGCGACCCGACATGAGTGCGCTGCGACTGTTGTTCCTGCCCGTCGATCCCGCGGGTCCGGTCGCATGGCGGCTTTATGAGGATGGTCGCGAGAGTGCGGCCGGTGACGATCTGGTCGCATGCCCGCCCCATGCGGAAGAGCCGCGCGCCGTCGCGATCGCTCCGGCCGCCGCCACCATGGTCAATTGGGCTGAATTGCCGGCGCTTGCTCCGGCCCAGGCGCGGGCGGCGGCGCGCCTGCTCGCCGCCGAGAACAGTGTCGTGCCGCTCGATACGCTGCATGTCGCGGTGGGTGAACCCGACGATACCGGAGACCGCGCGCTCGTCACCGTCGATCGCTCCCTCCTGGCGGGCTGGATCGCGCAATTGCAGTCATTGGGACACGATCCCGATATGATCCTGCCCGCCGCGCTGCTGTTGCCGCGTCCGGATGAAGGCTATGTGCGCGGGACGATCGCCGGGCAGGCTCTGGTGCGTGGCCGCAGCAGCGGTTTTCTCGATGAACCCGGCCTGTCGGAACTGATCCTGGCCGATGCACCCGTCGTCACGCTCGATCCGGCGGAGGTGGAGGCCGCGCTCCTGGCTGGTGTCGAGCGATCCGAAGTGGACCTGCGTGCGGGCGGTTTCTCCAAGCGCAGGCCCTGGCAACTCGACTGGCGATTGATCCGGCGGCTGGCGTGGCTTGGGATCGGGATATTGATCGCGACGTTGCTCATCCATCTGGTGCTGATCCTGAAATATTCGACGGCGGCTGACGCGATCGAACTCCGCACGCGTGCAGTGGCGCAGAGCGCGCTGCCCGGCGGTAGTGGCGACGCCAATGCGCTGTTCGCGCTCGATGAACGGCTGGCGGCGGCGCGTGGCGGCGGGGCGGGTTTTTCGGCGACCGCGGCATCGATCTACGCTGCGGTGCGCGCCGTGCCCAATATCGAACTGACGGCGTTCGACTTCGCGGTCGACGGTTCGCTGCGGATCACCATCGCGGCCGCGACCGTCGAGGATATCGCGGCGTTTCAACGTCAGCTTGAGCGTTACGGCTTTGATGGAACGGCGACGCAACCGCGCGTCGAGGCGGGGCGGCAGATGGTTGAAATGACGGTGAGGCTGCCATGAGCGAGCGGTTCAGGACCTGGTTGCGCGATCGGTCGCCGCGCGAGCAACAGCTGCTGATGGTGATGATCGCGCTGATGGCGGTGGTGATCGCCTGGCTTTTTGTGCGCACGATGGATGATGCGTTGTCGGATGCGCGCGAACGTCACACCCGGGCGGTCATCGAACAGGCTGAGGTGAAGGGCAAGGTGGCGGCGCTCAAGGCACTGGAGCGAGGTGCCGGACGCCGGCTGGAAGCGCCCGTGGATGTGGTTGTCGGCCAATCCGCGAGTGAAGTCGGCTTCGTGCTGTCGCGTACGGAGCCGCAAGGGCGCGACCGCGTGGTGATTGCGATCGCCTCCGCGCGGCCCCAGGCCTTTTTCGGCTGGCTTAACGATCTGGAGGGACGGGGCGTGTTTCCCGAACGGCTGACCGCGCGTGCCAACAGCGATCAGACGCTGTCGATCGAAGCGACGATGCGGGGACGGGGGCTGTGATGCGAATTCGTTTGCCGCTTGGCCGCAGCGTGCTCTTCCTCTGCGCGTTTCTCGTCGCGCTCGTCGCGCTCATCCCATTGCGGTTGGCGCTTGGCTGGCTCGCGCTCGACCAGAAGGGATTTTCCGCGCGCAAGGCCGATGGCAGCATCTGGCTGGGCGGCCTGACCGAGAGCCGGATCGGCGATGCTCCGCTTGGCGATCTCACGGCGCAATTGTCCCCGATCCAGCTTTTCGTTGGCCGTGCACGCGTCGATATCGCCAATCGCGAGGATGGTCGTGGCCGAATCTCCGGCGGGCTTGGCGTGACGCGCAATAGCTTCGGTGTCGACGACCTGACGGCAATGATCCCGGTTGCTTCCGTCTTCGCGCCATTGCCGGTCGACACGCTCGACCTGTCCGATGTCAGCGTCCGATTCGAGGATGGTCAGTGCGCTCGTGCGGAGGGGCAAGTGAAGGCCGCGCTGTCCGGCGACATCGCGGGAATCAACCTGACGCAAGGGCTGACGGGCAATGCTCGCTGCGACGGTGGCGCGCTGTTGCTGCCATTGCAGGGGCAATCGGGCATGGAGCGGTTAGCACTGAAACTGTTCGAGGATGGCCGCTACGAACTCGATCTTTCCATCCGTCCGGCCGATCCCGCGATCGGGCAGCGCCTGGCCGCTTCGGGTTTTCGCCAGACCGCGCAGGGCTACGCCTTCCAGCTTCAGGGACGCTTCTAAGCTTTGACGCGCAAGGAGCGGTTCGGCACCGAGAGGTGCTTGACCGCCCCCCCGCGTCGGCGTAAGTGCGCGCCCGGCCTTCGGGCCAGTGGCGATCGTAGCTCAGTTGGTTAGAGCACTGGTTTGTGGTACCAGGGGTCGGGGGTTCAAGTCCCCTCGGTCGCCCCATTTTCCTCCGAACAGCTTGTTGATGCGCGCGGATGTGCGATGCCGGGGACGGCGCGCGCGTTCGATGCCGCGATGGAATATCCGATAGATCCGATATCGTTGCGGAAGTGATTTAATAACGCTTCCGATATAAAATCATGCCGTGGGGGATGTTTCGGTCTGGCGGGCGGTCGCGCCCAGCTTTGTCGTGCTTGCGGTCATGGCCGCGATCGCGTCTCTCACCGCGAGTCTCGCAAGGCTCGATAGCGGTACTGTGTTGCTCGATTATCTGCTCCCCGCGGTGAGCGTGACATTGGCGGCGATTCCGATCTGGGCGGGGGGCGAGCTCTTCCGGCTGGCGATGCGACGGAGCGAATGCCCCGGCACGGTCATATGGTCGCGATTGCGCGCCGTCGCGCCGATGCTGGCCTTGCCCACTCTTGTACAGCCGTTGTTCTTCACCGCTTTCACTATCGCGAAGACGGCGCTGGCCGTTCTCGAGTCCTTTCGCTGGGATGCGGTCTTTACCCGCTTGGATGCCCTGATCTTCGGCGTCGATCCCTGGCGTCTGACATCCGGCGTGATTGGTGTGGCGGAAAGCCGCATGCTCGAATTTCTATACACGGCAGGTTGGGGATTAGGGCTGGTCTTTGTCCAGGTTTTCGTGGTGCTTGCTGCGTCGCGTCGGTTTGCGGGGCGCTTTTTCCTGGCCATGAATCTCTGCTGGCTGATTGGCGGGATCGCGATCGCTTATATGTTTCCAGCGGCCGGACCAGTTTTCACGCATCTTTTCGATCCCGCGCTTGCCGGGCATTTCGATGTTCCGAACGCGGCGCTTCACGCGCAGCTTCTTTCAGACGGGCCGATCCTTCGGACCCAGGCATATCTGGTATCGGCGCTGGGCACCGCTGATGTCGAGGCCGGAGGCGGCATTTCAGCCATGCCGTCGATCCATGTCGCGGTGGCCATGCTCTACGTCATGGCCGCGCGACGGACGCGCTGGGCGGCGGCGGCAGCCGTCTTTGCTTTGCTGACGTTCCTGGGTTCGATACATTTCGGCTATCACTATGCGATCGACGGCCTCGTGGCCGCCGGAGTGGCGATTGTCTGCTGGAAGGCGGCGACACTGTATTTCCAGGAAAGACTTGACGCCGCGCCGTTGATGTCGAGGTTGCGCCCTGTGCCGACTTGGCGGGCATAGGCGCTTCCAGACCTCCGCCACCCTGATCCGATGGCTTGATGGAGCGGAGTGGTCCCGGTAGAGCGATGCGTCTCTCACCCAGGGTTTGCCGCTTCTTCGATGCATGGTTTCGCCAATCCGGCGCGGTTTCTCAAGATCGCAAGACCGCTGACGCCCTGGCTGGCGTGGGGCGGGGTGCTGCTGATCGTGATCGGCATGGGCGCGGGCCTGTTCTTCACGCCGCCTGACTATCTGCAGGGTGAGACTGTGCGCATCCTCTACATCCATGTGCCGGCAGCGTGGCTGGGCATGGGGGGATGGACCGGGATCGCCATCGCCGGCCTTGTTCAACTCGTCTGGCGCCATCCGCTTGCCGGCATCGCCGCCCGCGCGATCGCGGCGCCCGGCGCGTTGTTCACCGCGCTCTGTCTCTCCACCGGTTCGATCTGGGGACGGCCCGCCTGGGGCACCTGGTGGGAATGGGACGGGCGGATGACCTCGATGCTTGTCCTGTTGTTCCTCTATTTCGGCTATATCGCACTGGCCAGCGCCGATGACGAGCGCGGCGGCGTCAGCCGCGTGACCGCGATCTTCGGGTTGGTCGGCGCGATCAACATTCCGATCATCAACCGATCGGTGGTGTGGTGGAACACGCTGCATCAAAAGGCGAGCATCACCATATCGGGCTCCAGCATCGATGGATCGTTGCTCTGGCCGCTCGGCTTCACCACGCTTGGTTTTTCCTTGCTGTTCGGCGCGATCGTGCTGATGCGCATGCGGGCGAGCCTGGCGCAGATCCGGGTCGAGGCACGTTTGAGAAGGATGGCGGGCGAATGAATCACTGGGCCTATGTCGTGGCCGCCTATGCGCTCACCATCGCCACGACGGCGGCGGTGGCGCTCTGGGCGTTCGCCTCGATGCGCCGCGCCGAGCGCACCGCCGACGCGCTGAGGCGTGACGCATGAAGGCGAAGCATCAACGCCTGACGCTCGCGCTCGTGGCGCTGGCCGCGCTCATCGGCGCGACGCTGCTCGCCATGTCCGCGCTCAAGGATCAGGCGGCCTATTTTTATTCACCTGGCGACGCGAAGAAGGCGAATGTCGCCCCGGGCCAGGCGATCCGGCTGGGTGGAATGGTCGAAAAGGGGTCGATCGCGCGCGACCCCGATGGAGTCACCATCCGTTTCGCGCTGACTGACGGCCAGGCCAGCGTGCCCGTCCGATTCAAGGGCATCGTGCCTGATTTGTTCAAGGAGGATTCGGGGGCGGTGGCCGAAGGGCGTTTCGATGCGTCGGGTACTTTCGTGGCCGACAATATCCTTGCCAAGCATGATGAGCGCTACATGCCGCCGCAGATCGCGGGCGACATGCACAAGACGGGCAAGGTCGAATGATCGCTGAAGCAGGTCTCGCCGCGCTGTGGCTCGCCTTCGCGCTGGCCGCGCTCCAGTTTATTCTCGTCCTGCTCGGCATGACGGGCAATCGCGGCGAGCTGCTCGGCGCTGTCCGCCCGGTCGCGGTGGTGCAGGGCATCTTCGTCAGTATCGCTTTCGCCTTTCTGATCTGGCTGTTCCTGCGCTCCGACATGTCGGTGAAGCTGGTCGCGATGAACAGCCATTCGGCCAAGCCCTTCATCTATAAATTCGCGGGCGCCTGGGGCAATCATGAGGGCTCCATGCTGCTCTGGGTGTCGGTGCTCGCGCTGGCGGGGGCGGGCGTGGCGTTGTTCGAGCGCCGGCTGGAGCGGCCGACCCTCATGGCGACACTGGGCGCGCAAGCGTTCATCGGCCTGGGTTTTTACGCATTCCTGCTGTTCGCCTCCAATCCCTTCGCGCGCCTTAATCCGGCGGCGCCAGAAGGGCAGGGGCTCAATCCGCTGCTTCAGGATCCCGGCCTCGCCTTTCATCCGCCGACGCTCTATTTCGGCTATGTCGGGCTTTCGATCGCCTTTTCCTTTGCGGTCGGTGCGCTCATCACGCGTGACGTTGGCCCGGCCTTCGCCCGCGCGATGCGGCCCTGGGTGCTGATCGCCTGGGTGTTCCTCACCATCGGCATCACCGCCGGCAGCTACTGGGCCTATTACGAACTCGGCTGGGGCGGCTGGTGGTTCTGGGATCCCGTCGAGAACGCTTCGCTGATGCCGTGGCTCGCCGCAACCGCATTGCTGCATTCGGTGACGGTGCTCGCCACGCGCGACGGGCTGCGCGCCTGGACGGTGATGCTCGCGGTCGTCGCCTTTTCCATGTCGATGGTCGGCACCTTCCTGGTGCGGTCGGGCATCCTGACCTCGGTCCATGCCTTCGCGGTCGATCCCACGCGCGGCAGCTTCATCCTTGCGCTGCTCGCCATCTATATCGGCGGGGCGATGGCGCTTTACGCGCTGCGCGTCGGCACGGTGAAGGAAGGATCGCAATTCGATCCCGTCAGCCGTGAAGGCGCGCTGGTCGCGAATAACCTGTTGCTGTCGGTCATTCTCTGCCTGGTCTTTCTCGGCACGCTCTATCCGCTCATCACCGAAGCGCTGGGTTTCAAGGTTTCGGTGGGGCCGCCCTATTTCAATCTCGTCACAGGGCCGATCGCATTGATCCTGGTTGCGATCATGGGGGCGGGGCCGCTGCTCAAATGGCGTCGGGACGAATTGAAGCCACTGATCAACCGGCTCGCTTTGCCTGTCCTGATCTCGGCGATCGCGCTGTTCGCGCTCGTGGCGTTCGCGCCGCGCGCGCATATCCTGCCATTGCTTGGCCTCGTCGTGGCCGCCGGCGTCGCCGCCGCGAGCGTCGCGCCGCTCTGGAAGCGCAACCTGCGCCGCACGCCCGGCTTCGTCTGGGGCATGGTCATCGCGCATCTGGGCATCGCCGTCTCGATGGTCGGCATGGCGGCGGAAAGCAGCTTCACCAAGGAAACGCTCGTCGCCGCGCGGCTGGGCGAGAGCGAGACGGTCGGCCCCTTCACCGTCCGTTTCGACAAGATCGAACCGATCGCAGGCCCCAATTGGACCGCGCTGGAAGCGACGCTCACTGTCGTTCGTGGCGACGGCAAACCCTTCGTCCTCAAGCCGCAGGCGCGCATGTTCTCGTCGCCGCCGACTGAAACCAATGAAGCCGCGATCGCGACGCGGATCGACGGTCAGCTCTACACCGTGCTGGGCAAGGAGGATGAACAGGGCCGCTGGCAGCTTCGCCTGTGGTGGAAACCATGGGTGACGCTGATCTGGCTAGGTGGCGGCATGATCGCACTCGGTGGCCTGTTGTCGCTTGTCGGTCGCGTCCGGCGCGAGCGGCGCGCCCATGATCGAAAGGCTTATGCGTGATGAGGAAAAGCTGGCTCCTATGGCTGCCGCTGGCGGTTTTCGGCCTGTTTTTCGGGATCGTCGCCTATGGGCTGGTCAATCCGGCCCAGCGGACGATCGATTCGAAGCTCGTCGGCAAGCCGCTTCCTCAGTTCACGCTGCCAGCCGCTACGCCAGGCATTGCCGGCTTGAGCCAGGCGGACCTTGCGCAAGGCGGCGAACCGCGCCTGCTCAACATCTTCGCGAGCTGGTGTTTGCCGTGCATCGCTGAAGCACCGGTGCTTGAGGGGCTGGCCGCGCAGGGCGTGCAGATCGACGCCATCGCCATCAAGGACCGGCCAGAGGATGTCGCCGCCTTCCTGAAGCGGCATGGCAATCCGTACAAGCGGATCGGTTCTGATATGGGCAGCCGCGTCCAGCTCGCTCTCGGCTCCTCGGGCGTTCCCGAAACCTTCGTGGTCGATGGCAAGGGCATGATCCGCTATCAGCATATTGGGGATATCCGTCCCGAACATGTGCCGATGATCCTTGATGAACTTCGGAAGGCGCGATGAAGCGCGCGCTCGCCTTGCTGTTGATTGTGGCGACAGGGCCGGCATTGGCGGATTCGTCGCTGCCCGCCGCCGCGCTTGCCGATACGCAGCTAGCCGATCCGAAGCAGGAAGCGCAGGCGACCGCGTTGATGGAGACGCTGCGTTGCGTCGTTTGCCAGGGTCAGTCGATCGCGGACAGTGATGCGGAGATGGCGGGGGATATGCGCGCGATGGTGCGCGAAAGGATCCAGCAAGGCGAGACGCCCGACCAGATCCGTGCCTGGATGATCGAGCGGTACGGCGAATGGATCAGCTATGATCCGCCATTGTCGGGACGCACTGCCATATTGTGGATCGCGCCATTGCTGTTGCTGGGCGCGGGCGTCTGGCTGGCGCGCGGGCGTTTCCGCAGAAGGGGGCGGTGATGGGCTGGGTAATGGTCATTGCGATGGCTGCCGTGGCATTCCTGGCGCTGTGGCGCATCGGCCGCTTGCCTCGGCAAAGCTGGGAACTTGTCGGCGCCGGTTTGCTACTCGGCCTCGCCGGCTATGCCTGGCAGGGCAGCCCCGGCCTTGCCGGTACGCCGATCGCCGCCAAGTCCGCGGCAGCGGAGATCGATCCCAAGCTGGTTGAGCAGCGCAAGGCGATGATGGGCAGTTTCGGCACAGAGGCGCAATGGCTCGACACCGCCGATACCTTCGGCCGGCTCGGTTCCACGCGCGACGCGGTGACGGTGATGCTGGGCGGTGTCCGGGCCTATCCGAAAAGCGCGGATATGTGGGTCGGGCTAGGCAATGCCTTGGTGAATCATGCCGACGGCATGATGACCCCGGCTGCCCAGTACGCGTTCCAGACTGGCGCCACCCTGTCTCCCGAGCACCCCGGACCGCCTTTCTTCATGGGGCTGGCGCTCGCACAGTCCGGCCAGTTCGATAAGGCTGAGGCGATCTGGAGCGCTCTGCTCGCACGCACGCCAGCTCAGGCGCCGTGGCGCGCCGATCTGGAGGCGCGGCTGGGAGCGCTGCAGGTGCAACTTGGGCGGCCGCCGGCACCGGCTGAAGCACCGGCCACGCCGACGCCTGAGCAGCGCGCGTCTTAACCCGCTGTTTCCGTAGGCCATCCCCGCTTTCGCGGGGATGGGATGTTCGACGGGCTCAGTTGAACGGCAGATCGAGTGCTTCGGCGACAGCCTGGTGACGGATCTTGCCGGCTGAAACGTTCAGGCCGGCCGCAAGATGTGGATCAGCGGCCATCGCCGACTCGGCGCCCAGATTGGCAAGCCGCAAGGCGAAGGGCAGGGTGGCGTTGTTGAGCGCGAAGGCCGATGTGCGGGCGACCGCGCCGGGCATGTTCGCCACGCAATAATGGATGACGCCCTCGACCTCGAAGACCGGGTCGTCATGAGTGGTCGCATGGCTGGTCTCGAAACAGCCGCCCTGGTCGATCGCGATGTCCACGAGTACCGATCCGCGCTTCATCGTCTTGAGCATCTCGCGCGTCACCAGCTTGGGTGCGGCTGCGCCTGGAACCAGCACCGCGCCGATCACGAGATGGGCGTTCTTGACCGCCGCCGCGATCGCCGCCTTGCTGGCATAGGCGGTCTTGATCTGGCTGGAGAAGAACATGTCGAGTTCGGCGAGGCGATCGTTGCTGATGTCGTAGATGGTCACGTCGGCGCGCATGCCGACCGCCATCTGTGCCGCATTCACGCCGGCGACGCCGCCGCCCAGGATCGCGACGCGTGCGGGGGCGACTCCGGGCACGCCGCCCAGCAGCACGCCGCGTCCGCCCTGTTCCTTCTCCAGATAATGGGCGCCGACCTGTACGGACATACGCCCGGCGACTTCGGACATCGGCTTGAGCAGCGGCAGGCCGCGGCTCGGTGACGTCACTGTCTCATAGGCGATGCAGGTTGCGCCCGACTTCATCAGCCCTTCGGCCTGGGGCTTGTCGGCGGCGAGGTGGAGATAGGTGAAAAGCAGATGACGAGGCTCCAGCAGTGCGATTTCCTGCGGCTGCGGCTCTTTCACCTTCACGATCATGTCCGCCTTGGCGAACACTTCGGCGGCGGTGGCCGCGATCGTGGCGCCCACGGCGACATAGTCGTCATCCCCGAAATCGATGCCGGATCCGGCTCTGGTTTCGACAACAACGTCGTGGCCGGCCGCGATCAGTTCGGCGACCGACGCGGGCGTCATCCCGACGCGATATTCGTGATTCTTGATTTCCTTGGGAACGCCGATGCGCATCGCTCTCTCCTGTATCAGGATTTGGCGCAGAATAATCCTGATCGGGCGGGAAGTGCTTGCAAAATGGGGGGCGGTGAGGGTGCTGTTCGGGATTTTGTTGTTCAGTTGTGGGAATCTGTGCAAGAAAATCTGGAATGGATGCGATAGACCGCAAGATTCTCGCTCAGCTGGTCAACGACTCGGCGTTGACCAGCGAACAGCTCGGCGCACGTGTCGGGTTATCGCCTTCGGCCGCGCATCGGCGAGTGAAGGCACTGGAGGAGGATGGGCTCATCCTCGGCTATCGCGCCCGTTTGTCGGCCGCAGCGAAGGGCAATCCCTCGACCGTGTTCGTTTCGGTCACGCTTGTCGATCAGCGACAGGCGACGATGATGGCGTTCGAGGCCGCGCTCGCCCGAACCACCCAGGTTCGCGAGGCACATCTGATGAGCGGAGAATCCGATTATCTGATCAAGGTGCTGGTGCGCGCGGACGACAGCTATGAGCGTGTCCACCGCGAAATCCTGTCGGCATTGCCGGGAGTCCACCGGCTGGTCACCCAATTTACAATCCGAACGCTGGCGGCGGGGGATTGAGCGTCGCAAGACGCGGATGCATCTGCATCCCTGCGCCTTCGCATGGCGCGCATATTGCTGTGCGATGAACGAGGTGCTAATGGCCCGCGGGCTCCATTGCCGGGGCGGTTGAGAGTCGGTCTTTTATGGCCTTTTTCCTAGAAATTCTGGCGCGCTGACGCCCCCATGAGCACATCGGCAACGGATGTGGAGGCTCAAGGGTCTTCACACGCACCGGACAGCCAGCCTCTGGTGAAGCTGGCGGTCGCGGCGATCGGCATCGTCTTCGGCGACATCGGCACCAGCCCGATCTACGCCTTTCGTGAAACCTTCACGTCCGAACATCACAGGCTCCCGCCCGATCAGCTCCATATCTATGGCGTGCTGAGCCTGATCTTCTGGTCGATGATGATCGTGGTGACGATCAAATATGTCAGCATCATCATGCGCGCGGACAACAAGGGGGAGGGCGGCAGCCTTGCCCTGCTCGCGCTGATCAACCGTGAAACGGGCAGCGCCAAGCGCTGGACCGCACCGATTGTGATGCTGGGCGTGTTCGCGACCGCTTTGTTCTACGGCGATTCGATGATCACCCCGGCGATGTCGGTGTTGTCGGCGTCCGAAGGCCTTGTCACCGTCGATCCGCATTTCGGCCCATGGGTGCTGCCGATCGCGGTGGCCATCCTGATCTTCATATTCTCTATCCAGGCGCGCGGAACCGCGCGGGTCGGCCAGCTCTTCGGTCCGATCATGCTGGTCTATTTCATGACGATCGCCGTGCTTGGGCTGATGCATGTGATCCGCGATCCCTCGGTGCTGATCGCGCTCAATCCCTGGTACGCGGTACAGTTCTTCATGGCGGAGAAGATGTTGGCGTTCCTTGCGCTGGGTTCGGTGGTGCTCGCCGTGACGGGCGCGGAGGCGCTGTACGCTGATATGGGGCATTTCGGCCGCAATCCGATCCGCGTGTCCTGGCTGTTCTTCGTGCTGCCCGCGTTGATGCTCAATTATCTGGGGCAGGGGGCGATGATCCTGTCGCTCGATCCCGCAGGCGCCGCCGAAGCGATCAAGAATCCCTTCTTCGTCCTCGCGCCCGAAGCCTTCCGTCTGCCGCTCGTGATCATCGCGCTGATGGCGACGGTCATCGCCAGCCAAGCGGTGATTTCAGGCGCCTTCTCGCTGACGCAGCAGGCGATCCAGCTCGGCTTCATGCCGCGCATGCAGATTCTCCACACCAGCGCCAGCGCGGCGGGGCAGATCTATATTCCGGTGATCAACTGGGCTCTGTGTGTCGCGGTGATCGTGCTGGTGCTGTTCTTCGGATCGTCGAGCAATCTCGCCGCCGCCTATGGCATCGCGGTGACGGGCGCCATGTTCATCGACACCTGCCTGCTTGCGGTCGTGCTGTTCAGCCTGTGGAAGTGGAACAAGCTGGGTGCGACGCTGGCGCTCACCATCTTCCTGGTCGTCGACCTCGCCTATTTCGCGGCGAACCTGACCAAGGTGCCCGATGGCGGCTGGTTCCCGCTCGCCGTCGGCTTCTTTGCCTTCACCATGCTCACCACATGGTCGCGCGGCCGCAAGCTGATGATCGAGCGGATGCGCGAGGCGGCGATGCCGGTGAAGGTGTTCGTCACCTCCGCCGCCAATTCGGCGACGCGCGTGCCCGGAACCGCGGTGTTCATGACGTCGACCGCCGATGGCGTGCCGCACGCGCTGCTGCACAATCTGAAGCATAACAAGGTGCTGCACGAACGCGTGATCCTGCTGACCGTGAAGATCGCCGACGTGCCCTTCGTCGTGCAAGAGAATCGCTGCATGCTGGAGGATCTGGGACAGGGTTTCCATCGCCTTGTCATCAAGTTCGGCTTCATGCAGGAACCCGACGTGCCAGCGGCGCTCAAGCTCGTCACCGGCTGCGGTGCTGAGTTCAAGATGATGGACACCAGCTTCTTCCTGGCGCGCCAGACGCTGCTGCCGTCGGAGCGGCCGGGCATGGCGCTGTGGCGCGAGCGGCTGTTCGCCTGGATGATGCGCAATTCGGAAAGCGCGATGGACTTCTTCAAGCTGCCGACCAATCGCGTGGTCGAACTCGGCAGCCAGGTCGAGATATAGATCAACTTTCGATGAGCAGGTCTCATCGAAAGTTGATCGAGCCCGCGCGGCGTTTGAGCGAAACGATCCCGGATGCGCGAGCATCCTCGGAATCGCATAGGGCATCCGCGCCGATCATCGTGTCGGCTCTGTTCGGCGCGAACGATCATGCGCGGCTCACTGCGCTGCGAACCGCACATTATCCGGCCGAACGTAACCAACTCGACGCGCATCTGACGCTGTTCCACCATCTGCCGCCTTCGGTGGCGCCGGAGTTGCGCGCGCGGTTGGGCGAGGCGGCGCGGGCGCCTCCGCCTGAAGCGACGATCACGGGGATCATGGATCTAGGCCGGGGCACCGCGCTCGCCGTCTTCAGCCCGGTGCTGGAGGATATCCGCGAGGCGCTCGCCGATGCCTTCCATTCGTTGCTGCTACCGCAGGATCGCGCGCCCTGGCGACCGCATGTGACCATCCAGAACAAGGTGAAGCCCATGGCCGCACACGCGCTCCAGCGCAGCCTTTCCGCAGGGTTCAAGCCCAGGCCGCTCGCGATCTCCGGGCTTGCCGCATGGCATTATCGCAATGGTTCATGGGAAGTTGCATCGCGCCATCCGTTCCGTGGTTGACCGACTCCCCAAGCCTCACTATAGCCCGCCTCCGCGCTATGGCGCAGGCCTTGGGGCGGAGTAGCTCAGCTGGTTAGAGCAGCGGAATCATAATCCGCGTGTCGGGGGTTCAAGTCCCTCCTCCGCTACCAACTTCACAGTCGGCACCGCCGTCAGGCAGGCCCTTGATGGTCCTGATATCTGCCGTTGCGATCGAACTTCGTGAACTGCTGAACGTGTTTTTCCATTATTGAAAAATTCCGGCTTTCCGATCGTGCCTGTTTCTCGCAAAGGGCGGATCGAAGATCGGGCGTGCCTAGCCCGAAGATTGAACCGGAAAGGACAGATCATGGATTTTTCGCGGCTGGAATCGTCGAGCAAGATTGGCGAAGGCTGGAAATATCCGCAGCCGCTGCTGCTCGACAGCGGTTGGCTCCAAGTCGATGAAGCGCCGGCGCACCGACTTTACTGGGAGGAATATGGCAACCGGGACGGCGAGCCGGTGATGTTCCTTCATGGTGGCCCCGGCGGCGCATGCGCGCCCGCGATGGCGCGCTTCTTTGATCCTGATCGCTATCGCGTCATCCTTTTCGACCAGCGTGGCTGCGGCAAGAGCGAGCCCAATGTCGCCTCGGCGGGGGCAGCGGTCGCGCTTCAGCGCAACACCACCGAGCTGCTGATCGCCGATATCGAAAAGCTGCGCGGTCATCTCGGCATCGCCGGTCCGATGCATGTCTTTGGCGGAAGCTGGGGCAGCACGCTCTCCATGGCCTATGCGATCGCGCATCCCGGCAATTGCGCCAGCCTCGTCCTGCGCGGCATTTTCCTGGGGTCGAAGGCGGACCTTCACTATTTCTACCAGGGCAATGCCGCGACCTGGCACCAGGATCCCTACGGTCTCACCACGCCGGGCGCCTATATCCATTATCCCGACGAGTGGCGCGATTTCCTGGCGATCCTGACGCCCGAGGAGCGGCAGGACGTGATGGCGTCATACAAGGCGATCTTCGACATGGTTCCCGCGACTACGGAGGAACGCGAGCGGCAGCTTGCTGCAGCGCTCGCCTGGTCGGTCTGGGAAGGCGCCACCTCGAACATGATTCCGGAAGCCGCCGACACCGGCAAATTCGGCGAAGCCGATTTCGCGCTCTGCTTCGCGCAGATCGAGGCGCATTATTTCGCGAACGCGCTCTTCCTGCCGCCCGCGCATTTCGAGGACAATGCCGCCACGCTGGCGTCAATCCCGGTCCATATCGTCCATGGCCGCTTCGATCAGGTCTGCCCGCTCACCCAGGCTTCACGCCTGGTCGCGGCGCTGCGTGGCGCCGGCGCGGAGCCGGCCGGCCTGGTCTTCACCAATGCCGGGCATAGCGCCATGGAGCGCGAGAACGCGCTGGCGTTGACCGCGATCATGGACGGGTTGCCGCGCATCTGACGGCTGGTCCGGAGCAGAGGCGCGCATCTGCTCCGGATATCCGGCGTATACGCGATCTCGAAGATGCTGACGCATCCTCGATCGGTTCGCTCAAGCGCCGCGCGGGCTGATACCGGGGCTCGACGAGCCAGGCTCATCGAGGCCCGCTATTATGGCAGGTCGAAGAAATCGACCTCACCCTTTTCGAGATGATAATAGGCGCCGACCACTTTCAGCTTGCCTGTCTTTTGCGGTTCGATGAGCAGGGGGTCGCTGCCCTCGCGCAGCTTGCGCACGACGCGGCGGACATTCTGCCGCACCGCCGCTTCGGTTGCGTCGCCCGCTTCTCCGCGCGCTTCGAGCACGGCGGGAATGATCGGCTCGACCATGTTGCCGATCGCGCCGGGAAAGCGCGCATTGTCGCTGACGACGGACATGGCGGCCTTCACCGCGCCGCAGCTTTCATGACCCATCACCACCACCAGCGACACGCCAAGTTCGGCCACCGCGAATTCGATCGAGCCCATCGCCACGGTATCGACCGTGTTGCCGGCATTGCGGATGATGAACAGTTCGCCCAGGCCACGCCCGAAGAGCAGTTCAGGCGGAACCCGGCTGTCTGAACAGGAAACATAGGCGCAGAAGGGCGCCTGACCCTCCTTGGCGAGTTCGAGTCGCCGAGCCGAGCCGATATCGGGCTGGATTTCACCGTTCAGGAAGGCGCGATTGCCGTCGCGCAGGGTTTGCAATGCCTCGTCAGGGGTCATGTCTACTCGCTTGTCATGAGATGCTTCCGGTCGCATTCAAGGTGGGGCGCGCACCGCGTCCGAAAGCCAGATGGCTCGCCGCATTCGGTCTGTATTCAGTGGGGAGGATGGAGCGGCCCGGAGAATCCGGACCGCTCGTCGTGGCGTGCGATCAGTTGGCGACCGCCAGTTCGCGACGCCAATGGCCGGTCAGGCGATCCTTGACCGCGAGCTTCAGCTTCTTGAGCCGCAACAGGCGGAACCCGTCGGGCACACGTCGCTTCGCTTCGCGCTTGATCTCTTCGTCCAGCCGACGATGCATCAGGCTCAACCGGTAAAACACAGCACTCATACTGCCTCCAATTCGATACGTTGATCGATCGGACGCTCGGCCGCGAGCATGAGGAAAGGAACCCAGCCATGCCAGCATCGGAGCTGCCCGATGCGGTCCGACATCACGATCGATCGATCGCCAGAGGGGCCCGGTCCGCACCATTATGATATGCGTGAAATGGTCGGATTCAAGATATGGTCATCGAGCCCACAGCATAAGTTGGGACAGGATCAGTATATCGATCCAATATCCTTCGGAATATCCGCTCGAAAAACCCGAAAATTCGGGATGCAGAAGATCATGTTTCCGAATTGTTGCTGATGTTTTAAATTTTCAGGCGACGAAAAATATGTGATTCTAGCTAGATTGGTGATGGAATTTCTATGCAATGCAAGTCCGCATGATCCGATGGATAGCGCATGGATCGTGCTCGCGCGGCGTGGCGCGATCCCGTACAAGCGCTGGTCATGAAGATTCCCGATCTTGCCTTCACCGTCACAGACTGGTCGACCGTGCCAGCGAAGACCTATCCCTGAGAGACGGGCGAGGCGATCTGGCGCACCTTCGAGATCGGCGACCTGCGTGTGCGCCTCGTCGAGTATTCGCCCGGCTATCTGGCGGATCACTGGTGCGAACGTGGCCATGTCCTGTTCGTGCTCGAAGGCGAATTGACCTCGGAACTACAGGACGGGCGCTGCTTCGTGCTGACGCCGGGCATGAGCTATCAGGTGTCCGATTCCGGCGATGCGCCGCACCGCTCGGTCACCAAGAAGGGCGCGAAGATCTTCATCGTCGACTAGGGAGCTGAAACGAGCCAGCGCTATTTCGCCGGCGGCACCTTGGTCGAATGATAGAATTCGAAGCGCCAGCCGGCCTTGGTGCGGCTGAGCACAGCCGATTCCAGCCACAACGTCGGCGTGCCGGCGATCTTGCCGTCATTCTTCCATATCGCCCAGGCGGTGTTGCAGGCGACATGCGCCTCGACCGTGGCGATGCCGAATTCCAGCGTGACGCCCTTTTGCTGCGCGCCGCCGACCATCGCGAACAGTTCCGGGCCGGTGAACGCCTTGGCGACGTCGAAGGAATGGAAACCCGGTGTCGTCATCGCTGCCGCCGCCGCCAGATCGCGTCGTTCGATGGCGGCAAAGAAATCCTTGACCATGGCCGCCACGTCGACCTCATCCGTGGGTTTGCTCTCGCATGTCCGCGTTGCGGCCTGGGCGCCGGTGGTCATCATGAGCAGCGCGCAAGCAGTGGCGGTGAACGGTCCTGAACGCATCCTCTTTTCCTTTTCGAATTTCGGACGGAGGAAGCATTGTGCGGCGTCGGTCGTCAAGCGGGAGATCGCGACCTGGATGTCGGGTGTCGAAGACAGGGATTTATCGGTCGAAAACCGGCCGCATTATTCCCTATGCTGCGCATGGATGAAGGGTCGATCGCGCGGTGGCGCGCAAAGGGGGAGGATTGGACATGAAAATCATGACGGGCAAGGCGCGGTGTGCGGCCATGGTGCTGCTGCTTTCAGGGGGGCTGGGGATCACGCTGCCAGGCGTCGCGACGGCGCAGCCGGCGGCGGCGCCGGTCGATCCGTCCACCCAGGTACCGGCTCCGCGCCCGGAAGACGTGTCGTCCCCGCACGCGGTGGTGACGGCGCTCTATCAGGTCATTTCGGGCGACGCCGGTGTCAAGCGCGACTGGAACCGCTTCCGCTCGCTCTTCCACCCCAAGGCGCAGATGATCCCGACGGGCAAGAATGCGCAGACCGGCCAGATCGGCGCTCGCGTGATGACGCCGGAGGATTACGTCAACATCAGCGGCCCCAATCTGGAGAAGAACGGCTTTCACGAAGTCGAACTGGCCTATCGCGAGGAACGCTACGGGAATATCTCGCATATCTTCACCACCTATGCCGCACGGCGCAAGGCGAGCGATGCGGAGCCTTTCATGCGCGGCATCAACAGCGTTCAGCTCTTCAACGACGGCAAGCGCTGGTGGGTGCTGAACATCATCTGGAGCCCGGAGACGCCCGAGCATCCCATTCCGGCGGACTATATGAAGAGCGGGAAATAGCGCGGGAGGGGGCGGGGGATCATGGCAGGTCCCCCAGCCAATCGCCCTGGGCGACAAGCGTGCATATGGTCTCGCGCAGCACCGTTTCGACGGCTGCACGTGCACCGTCTTCGGCATCGCGATCGCGGGCTTCAAGCACGACCGAACGATGGATTCGCGGATCGACGATCGCGCGTGCGCGCACCTCGCCGCGTCGCCATTCGTGCAGGAAGGCCGGCGGGGTCAGGATGGAATGGGCGCGCGATGCCTTGACGAGATCGAGGATGCTGCTGAGCGAGTCGAGTTCATATTCGACCCTCAGATCATGGTGGCGTTCCCTGGCCTGGGCGGCGATGAAGGCGCGTGCATTGTTGCTGCCGGACGGTAGCGCGAGGGGCAGCCCGGCGAGCGCTTCGAAGCGGATCGTCGTTTCGTCGGCGAGCGCGTCGGCGGACGACACCAGATAGAAGCTTTCCTTCACGAGCTGCGCGTGCGCGTCCGAACTGTCCCAAGGCCGATAGAGCACGGCCAGGTCCAGCCGCCCATCGGCGAGCCAGTCTTCGAGATACCCCGTCATCGCATCGACGATGCGGATCGATATGCGCGGCAACGCCGTCTTGCCGGCGCTGAGCAGCGGCCCGGCCAGGACGCGCGCCGCGCCGGACGGAATGCCGATCGATATGATCCCGCTGGGGTTCGCGCGTTCCTCGCCGACCTCGCGCTCCGCGAGTGCGAGCTGGCCGAAGATGATCCGCGCATGATCGAGCAGTTTCGCGCCGGCGGCGGTCGGTCGGACGCCGTCGGGCTCACGTACGAACAGCCTGACGCCCAGCCGATCCTCCAGCCGGCGGACATGCAGGCTCAACGCGCTCTGCGCCACGTTCAGACGGGCGGATGCCTTGGTGAAACTGCCCGCCTCCGCGACGCCCTTGAAATAGCGGAGCTGACGAAAGTCGATCATCCCAATATGCCCCGGATGTCATCGGAAAACGAGATCGATGATTAGCGAATATTCTCTATGATTCCAGTGATTCTTGGCGTTATGGCAATCATATCCATCTTGTTTCGAGATATTGTTTTGACTGAAGCGCTATTTGCCCGCTTATGGATCGAACCCTAATCTCCGCGCCGAACGCTCGCAGGGCGTATCCGAATTGACGGAGAGGCGGACATGGCGCGGGCCGGGATCGATCTGGAAGAATTGCAACATCTTGCCGTTGCCGAACTGGGTGATGATGTGCGGAGCGAAGCGCTCGATCTCGCGGCGGGGATCATCGCCCATGTCGCAGATATGACCATTCCGGACGACGAGGCGGCCGCATGACGCTGGCCGGGCTCCGCGCCGCCCTTGATGGGGGGGAGGTATCTCGCGCCGAGCTTTTCACGCAGACGGTGCGCGCGATGGCCGATCTCAACACGGTGCTCAATCTTGCGATTCCCGCCGAGAATGGAGAAGGTTCGGACGTGGCGCCATCCCTTCGCGGAGTGCGCAAAGGCGCGCTCGATGGCATACCGCTTGCGCACAAGGACATGTTCGACCGGCGCGATCATCGCTGCTCGTTCGGGGCGCGCATGCGCCAGCAACGGCCGCCACGGCGGACGGCAACCGCGATCACGCGGCTGGAGGCTGCCGGCGCGGTCACGTTCGGCGCGCTGCAGATGGCGGAATATGCGTTGGGGCCGACCGGACACAATCTGGTCTTTGGCGATTGCCGCAACCCGTGGAATCCCGATCATGTCACGGGCGGATCCTCCAGCGGCTCGGCGGCGGCGGTGGCGGCGGGGATCGTCGCTGGATCGCTGGGCTCCGATACGGGCGGATCGATCCGCCTTCCGGCCGCCTGTTGCGGCGTGACCGGCCTGAAACCGAGCTGGGGCGCGGTCGACGCGGCAGGCGCGATGCCATTGTCAGCCTCGCTCGATTGTGTCGGCCCGATCGCGCGGAGCGTCGATGATTGCGCGCTGCTGTTCGATCTGATCGCCGCGCGCCCACCCGCTAAGCCGTTCGATGGACAGGTGCGCATCGGCTATGCCGTGCGGGCAGCAGGCCGTCCGGTATCCCCGATCGTGGAGCAGGCGGTGCGATCCGCCGTCGATATGCTCGCCGCGACGGGCATGCCGGCAAGCGGGGCAGTTTTACCCGACATCGCCAGGCTCCATGGCCTGGCCGATCTGATCCAGAAGGTGGAATCGAGCACCGTTCATCTGGCGGGGCTCCAGTCCCGGCGCCACCTTTATTCCGAACATGTCCGCAAGCGCCTGTCGGGCGGCCTGTTCGTGCCCGCGATCGCCTATCATCAGGCGCTTCGCGAGCGCCCGGCGCATCTTGCGCGCTTCGTAAGGCAAAGCATGGCCGACATCGATGTGCTGGTCATTCCGACGCTCGCTTTCCCGACGCCGACGCGCGCGGAAACCGATGAGCGCCGGTTGGCCGGCACGTTCGAGCGGGTGGCAGCGATGACGGGATGGACGCGATGGTTGAGCTATCTCGGCGTGCCCGTGCTTGCGCTGCCTTGCGGCATCGATGCGAACGGGATGCCGATCGGCATGCAACTGGTGGGACGGCCCAACAGCGAGCATCTGCTGTTCCATGTCGGACGGACCTTCCAGTCAGTGACCGACTGGCACATGCGGAAACCGCCGCATTTCGCTCATATTCTCTGACTTGATGGATGGTAACATGATGCAGATCGCGGACGTCATCTTCGCACGCGGAACCGGTGCCTATTTCTACGACGACCAGGCCGCTATTCGCGCCGGGGTGGAGAGCGATGGCTTCACCTATCGTGGACAGGTGCTGACGCCGGGATTCCGCCGGATAAGGCAACCGGCCGAGGTCCTTGGCATCGGCCTTCGCCTCTCCGACGGCGCGGTGCTTTGGGGCGATGCGATGAGCGTCCAATATTCCGGGGCGGGCGGGCGCGACCCGCTCTTCTATGCGGCGGAGGCGGAGGTCTTTGCGCGCGCGGCGATCGTGCCGCGCCTGATCGGGCGGGAGGTGCGCGATTTTCGCTCGACTTGCGAAGCTGTGCTGGCGCCGGGGGACGGGCAGCCCGCGCCGGGCATGGCCCTGCAATATGGGATCAGCCAGGCGCTGCTGCGGGCGAGCGCCCATGCGCGCCGTGAAACCATGGCGGAGACGGTGTGCCGTGACTTCGGCCTGCCGGTCGTTCCGGAGCGCGTGCCGATCTTCGCTCAGAGCGGTGACGATCGTGTCGTCAATGTCGACAAGATGATCCTGAAGGGTTGCGATATCCTGCCGCACGGGCTGATCAACGCCGCCGCCAAATTCGGTCGTCGTGGCGAGGTTTTCCGCGAATTCATCCGTCATGTCGCCGCGCGGAGCATCGTGCTGGGCGGCGAGAATTATCGGCCGATCCTGCATTTCGACCTTTATGGCTGGATCGGGCTGGAATTCGGCCTGAACGTGGAGGCGATCGCCGATTTCCTGGCGGTGGCAGCGGAGGATGCGGCGCCCTTCGCGTTGCAGATCGAATCTCCCGCCGATTTCGGCAGCCGCGATGCGCATGTCGCGGGGTACAAGGCGCTGGTCGAATGCCTTGAGGCCAAGGGCGTCTCGACGCGGATCGTTGCCGACGAATGGTGCAACACACTGGAGGATGTCGAACTCTTTGCCGCCGAGCACGCGGGGCATATCCTGCAGATCAAGACCCCCGATCTCGGCAGCATCGCCAACAGCGTGAAGGCGGTGCTCGCCTGCCGGCAACATGGGGCGGGGGCCTATCTGGGCGGCAGTTGCGTGGAGACCGAAGTGTCGGCGCAGACCTGCGTCCATGTCGCGGTCGCGACTCAGGCGGATATGATGCTGGCGAAACCCGGCATGGGCGTGGACGAGGCGATGACCATCGTCGGCAACGAACAGAACCGGCTGCTCGCCATGCTGGCGTCGACGATGGATCGGAACTGGTGATGCGCGATTTGTCGGGATTGACCGTGGTCTCGGTCGAACAGGCCGTCGCCGCGCCCTATGCGTCCTGGCGACTGGCCGAAGCGGGCGCGCGCGTGATCAAGGTCGAGCGGCCCGACGGCGATTTCGCGCGGCGTTACGACGATTATGTGAAGGGGCAGAGCGCCTACTATGTCTGGCTCAATCGCGGCAAGGAATCGGTTCGCATCGATCTCGATGATGACGAGGACCGGGCATTGCTCGATGCGCTGCTGGCGCGCGCGGACGTTTTCATCCAGAATCTGAAACCCGGGGCGCTCGCGAGGAAAGGGTTTTCCTCGACCGCGCTGCGTGAACGCTTTCCCCGTCTGATCACCTGCGACATCACCGGTTTCGGCGCCAATGGCCCCAATGCGAAGCTGAAGGCCTACGACCTGATCGTTCAGGCGGAAGTGGGCCTGTGCGCGATCACCGGCAGCGCCGGCGAGCCCGCCAGGGTCGGCGTGTCGGTCGCCGACATCAATGCCGGGACGACCGCCTATTGCGCGATATTGGAGGCGCTGCTCGGGCGCGAACGGAGCGGTGTCGGGCGCGCGATCGAGGTGTCGCTGTTCGACAGCATCGCCGACTGGATGAACGTGCCGCTGCTGCAATATCTGCATGGCGGGCATGAAGTGGCGCGCAGCGGCGTCGCGCATCCCACGATCGCCCCCTATGGCGCGTTTCGTTGCGCCGGTGGCGAACAGGTCATCATCTCGGTCCAGAACGATGCCGAATGGGTGCGGTTCGCGAGCCTGTTCATGGAAGAGCCCGCGCTCGCATCCGATGTACGTTTCGCCGCCAATATGGACCGTGTGGCCAATCGGCCTGCGCTGGATGCGCTTGTCGCCGGCGTTTTCCTGGCGATCACGCTGAACGAGGCGATCGCTAGGCTCGAACGCGCCGGCATCGCCTATGGGCGGTTGAACGGGATCGCCGAGGCCGCGAGGCACCCGCATCTGCGCTTTGCGGATGTCGATACGCCGGCCGGCCCGGTTCAGCTGGTCGCGCCCGCCGCCATCCATGACGGGCAGCCGGCGGCGGCCGGCCGGGTCGCGGCGCTTGGCGAACATGACGCGGCCATTCGCGCGGAGTTCATGGGGTAGGGGCGTCCCGAACGGGATTATCTTTTGGTCGCGTTCAACTGGCGCCTGAATTGTCCGGGGGCGGCACCATAGGCGGACCGGAACGCATGGTTGAGATGGCTCTGGTCGGCGAAGCCGGTATCGAAGGCGACGTCGCAGATCGAGATGTCGTCCCTGCGCAGCGCCTCGGCCGCGGCCGATAGCCGGACGTAGCGGATATATTCGAGCGGCGTGCATCCCATCAGCTTGCGGCAGACGCGGGTCAGATGGATGGGGTGGACGCCGGCGTCGCGGGCCAGCCCATTCACGCTGAGCGACTCCCCATAGCTTTCCCGCACCTGTTCGCGGAACCGGCGGAACCAGCCGGGTATGCCCGCCTCGCCGTCGAACTGGCATATTTCGGACAGGAGTTCGAAACACAGCGATTGGATCTCGCCATCGTCGCGATCATTGGTCGATCCGCACAGGCGCAGCAGATCGCGCAGAATCCAGCGCGCGCGCCAGCTATGCGGCTGCAACGCCCGGTCGGGCGGCCGGAAATCCTTGATTTCCCAAAGCGTATCGTTCGCGACCGATACGGAGAAGAAGCTGCCATTGCCGATGAAGCGATCACTGTGGACGATATCGGCGGGTGTGTAGATGATCGGCGGCAGCGAACGGTTGGGCGTGGCGGTTTCGGATTCGAAGCGGCCGCTGGTGATCCACAGGAAATGCGCCGCTTCATGCGAATGCGGATGGGTGGAGCCATCCGGATTGTTGGCGAACCAATGGCCGATCGTGAACCGTTCGCTGTCACGGGACTGCGTGGCGCGGCCTCTGAAACGGCCCTGCGACAGGGGTTCTGCATCTCGCGTCATGCGCGCTCGGGCTCTCTTGCTCCACCGGATCGGGTGAGATGAAAACTGTGCTTCCCCTCGATCCAAGTCAATCTGGATGTTTGATCGAGACAAGACGTGGATCGACTTCCGCCGCAGGGTGAGGCTGCAAGATAGACCATAACGCAAATCAGGGATGTCGGTATCGTGACCGGAAAGGCCGAACCGCTCCACTGACAAGATGGGAGTGAGCATGAGCATCTATTCGTCGAATCATACGGGGCATTGCCACATGAGGACGATGCTTGTCGGAACGGCACTCTGCGGCCTGCTGACATCGGGCGCCGTCCATGCACAGGCGACGGCGGCCGATGAGGAGCCGGCCACCGATATCGTGGTGACTGGCACCAGGCTGATTTCACCCGGCCTCCAGTCGGCGGCGCCGATCAGCGTCACCTCATATGAGGAGATCAAGACGCAGGCGGTGGTCAATGCCGAGGCGCTGATCCGCGACCTGCCGTCCGCGACGCCCGGCCGATCGGCCGCGACGAACAATAACGGCAACGGCAATACCACCATCAATCTCCGCAATCTGGGCGATCAGCGGACGCTGGTGCTGATCGACGGAAAGCGGCTGCCCGCTGTCGATTTCTCGGGCGTGCCCGATGCCAACACGGTTCCGGTCAACATGATCAAGCGGGTCGAAGTGCAGACCGGCGGATCGTCGGCGGTCTATGGTTCGGATGCGATCGCCGGCGTCGTCAACTTCATCCTGCGCCAGGATTTCGAAGGCATCGAGATCGACGCGCAGAACAGCCTTTACGGAGCGGGCGACGGCTATTCCTTCGACGCCAATCTGATGTTCGGCGTCAACAGCGGCGACGGGCGCGGCAACATCACCGCCTATGCCGGCTATACCGACCGCAACCCGATCCTGGCCTCGGCCCGCGATTTTTCGCGTACGATCTTCACGTCGAACGGCACCTCGCTGATCCCGACGGGCAGCGGTGTCATCACGGCGGGGCGCGATCTCGATCGCGGGCTGATGTTCAACGCCAATCGCCAACTCGTCCCCTATGACGGCAGCCGCTTCAACAACAACGCCAATCGCTATCTGATCGTGCCGCAGCAGCGCTATCTGCTGGGGGCGGTGGGGCATTACGATGTGGCGTCGGCGTTCGCGCCCTATTTCCGCGTCTCCTTTTCCCAGAACAAGGTGGATCGCCAGCTTGGCGAGCCGGGTTTTGCCGGCGTTGTCGACGTCAATTATGGCAATCCCTTCCTGTCCAGCCAGGCGCGCGGCATCCTGTTCGGCCCCGGCGTTTTCGGCCCGAACGACGTGGCGTCGATCAATCTCGGCCGTCGCTTCATCGAGAGCGGCTTCATCCAGGAACGCAACAATTACCAGCAGTTCCAGATCGTGGTTGGCGCCAAGGGCGAACTGGGATCGGGCTTCTCCTACGACGTGTCGGGTCAATATGGCCATGTCGACTGGACGCAGCGGCTGCTCGGCGATTTCTCTTTCAATCGCGTGCAGCAGGCCTTGCTCGTCAATCCCAATGGCAGTTGCATCGATCCCAGCGGCGGCTGCGTGCCGCTCGATATCTTCACCACCGCGCCCGGCGCGGTCAGCAGCGCGGCCGCGAATTTCGTCGCGCTGGAACAGCAGGCGAATTCGGAATCGTCGCAATATGTCGTGACCGGTTCGCTATCCGGCGATCTCGGCAAGGTCGGTATTCGCAGCCCATGGGCGGAGGACGGTGTCGCCATCGCGATCGGCGCAGAATATCGGCGCGAAAGCGCGTCCTATAGGCCCGACGACAATCTGGCGGTCGGCAACAATGTCGTGTTCGGCGCGATCCCGCCCACCGCCGGACGGATCAGCACGCACGATCTGTTCGTGGAGGCGAACGCGCCGATCGCGCAGGACGCGCCGTTCATGCATCTGCTGGCGATCAACGGTGGTTATCGCCGTTCGGATTATAATCTGGCGGGCAAGGTCAGCGCCTATAAATACGGCGCGGTTTGGGCACCGATCGAGGATATCCGCTTCCGCGGCTCGTTCCAGCGCGCGGTGCGGGCGCCCAATATCGGCGAGCTCTTCGCCCCGGCTCAGCCATCGGCGGACATCGCGCTCGACCCCTGCTTCGCCAGCGAGACAAGCGCAGCGACCGCGGCATCCGCATTGTGCCGGGCGACCGGGGTTCCGGCGGCCAATTACGGCAACATCAATTTCCAGTGCTTCAGCACCCAATGCACCACGCTCGTCGGCGGCAATCGCCGGTTGCGGCCGGAGAAATCGGACACGATCTCGTTCGGTGTCGTGCTGCAACCGCGCATGCTGCTTGGACTGTCCGCGACGATCGACTATTACGACATCAAGCTGGATGGAGCGATCGCGCCGTTCGGCGCGTCCGCGCAGAACATCTTCGACAATTGCTACGGTACGGGGGCGGGGCAGAATCCGACCCAGGATGCCGCCAATATCTATTGCCAGCAGATCGTGCGCGACGATTCGGGCCGTGCGAGCGGCGGCGGCCGGCTTTCCAAGGCGGACGGCTATATCTCGCTGCTCAACTCCAATATCGGCTTCCTGCGCACCAAGGGCATCGATGCCGAACTCGCCTATCGCGGCCGGTTCGACGATCTCGGCCTGGGCCTGCCGGGCCGCTTCAGCCTGTCGGTGATGGCCACCCATGTCCGCACTTACGATCAGAAACTCAATCTCGATTCCCCGGTGCAGCAATGCGCGGGCACCTATGGCTTCGTCTGCGGCCAGCCCAATCCGAAATGGCGGATCAATACGCGATTTAGCTGGTCGCCGAACGACGATGTGCAGATCACCGCGCGCTGGCGTTATGTCGGTGCGGTCACGCTCGACGTCGACAGCTTCAGCGGGACGGTCAGCGACGCGGTGGCGCATCGCATCGGCAGCGAATCCTATCTCGATCTGACCGCCCAGTTCGATATCGCCAAGGCGTTCGCGCTGCGGGCCGGCGTGATCAACCTCACGGGCAATGGCCCGCCGGTGGTGCCGAACACGGCCGCGGGCGCGAACAATCGGGGACTCTCCAACACCTTCCTGGGAACATATGATCTGGGTCGGCAACTGTTCGTCGGAATGACGACGCGGTTCTGACGGTTGGGGGATCGGGAGATGGCTTTGGGAGGTTTCCGTTCGGACGATGGCGTCACCCGGCGCGATTTCGTCAACGGGGCACTGGTCGCTGCGACGGCGCTGGCCGCCGGCGGATGCTCGGCGGCGGAGGCACCGCTGGACGAAGCCGCTGCCTGGGACGGTTTCGGGGGCGTGGGCGATTATGCCCGCGCCCATGGCAACAGCCACGCGATGCAGGCCGCCGGTCATCTGGTGCGTGATGGCGCCTATGACACACCGCCACGCACGAGGCCGACGGGCGAGACCTATGACCTCGTCATTATCGGCGGCGGGCTCAGCGGCATGGCGGCGGCGCTCGAATTTATCGGAAAACGGCCCGGTGGATCCTGCCTGATCATCGAGAATCACGCGATCTTCGGCGGGGAGGCGAAGCGCAACGAATTCGATGTCGGCGGCATCCGGCTTGCCGGGCCGCAGGGCGCCAACTCCTTTCCGGTTCCCGCCCGCCCCGGCAGCCGCGGCTATGACGTGTTCACCGCGATCGGCATGCCGCGCGACTTCGACTATCTTTCGCCAAGCGGCGGCGCGAAGGCGCTGGAATTCAGCAAGGACAATTTCGAGTTCCAATATTGGAAGGATCGCTCGCCGTCCTTCGGCTGGTTCTTCGGCGAACCGGGCGGCGCCGGGCGATGGGCGCGCGATATCTGGAGCGACGATCTCGCGCGCGCGCCTTATTTCGATGCGGTGAAGGCCGATTTCGTCAAATGGCGTTCGCAGGTCGCGCCCAATGGCGGCATGGACCGCAGCGAGGCGGGGTTCCAGCGCTGGCTCGACAGCATGAGCTACAAGGACCTGATCGAAAAGGTGATGGGGCTGAGCCCGCAGGTCACGGCCTATGCCGATCCGATCGTCGCGTCCGCGATTTCGGGCATGGGCTGCGACGTCACCTCGGCACGGGCGGCCTATGGATCGGCGATGCCGGGTTTCCGCACGCCTGCGGATCTCGCCAAACTGCTCGAACCCGAACAGCATAGCTTCCCGGGCGGCAACGATGTGCTGACCCGCCATTTCATCAAGACGCTGATCCCGGCAGCGCTGCGGGGCGACCGGTCGCTCGATGCGATCATGAACGAAAGCGTCGATTTCGCGGCGCTCGATCGCCCCGGCAATCCGGTTCGCATGCGGCTGGGCGCGACGGCGATCCGCGTCGCGCATGACGGCCCGGCCGATGCCGCGCGCGGGGTCGGGATCGCCTATGCGCAAGACGGCAAGCTGTTCGGCCTGACCGCCCGCGCCGTCGTCATGGCCGGCGGCAGCTGGGTCACGCGCAACATCGTGTCCGATCTGCCCGAGCCGCACCGCGCCGCCTATGGGCAGTTCCATCGCACGCCGCTGCTGGTGGCGAACGTTGCCGTCCGCAACTGGCGCTTCCTGGCCGCGCTCGGCATGACAGCATGCCGCTGGTTCGACGGGTTCGGCTATTGCTGCAATATCCGCGCGGCGATGGCGGTGGGCCGCGATCGTCCGCCGCTAGATCCCGACAAGCCGGCGGTGATCACCTTCTACGTGCCTGTCTTCTATCCCGGCGAAGGGACGATCCAGGAACAGGCCGCGCGCGGCCGGTACGAGATGCTCGGCACCAGCTATGCCGATTACGAACGCCGTATCCGCGACCAGATGGCGCGCCTGTTCGGCGCCAGCGGTTTCCGCCAGTCCGACATTGCCGGCATCATCCTCAATCGCTGGGGGCATGCCTATCTGTGCCCGCAGCCGGGTTTCTACACTGGCAGCGACGGCGCTCCGCCGGCGCGCGACATCATCCGCACCGCGCATGGCCGCATCGCCTTCGCCCATTCCGAACTGAACGGACAGCAGAACTGGATCGCCGCGACCGACGAGGGGCGCCGCGCCGCCGAACAGGCGATGGCGGTTCTCTAGAGCCATGCAGCCGGCATCGCATCGCACGCTTCCGCGCCTGTTTCCGGGGCATCCGCCCGGGCTGACGATCATCGTCCTGACCGGATTGTGGGAAGTCTTCGCGCTGTTCGGGATGCGGACCATCCTGGTCTTCTACCTGCTCGAACTCGGTTACAGCGCGGGGCGGGCGATCGAGATCTATTCGCTGTCGACCGCCGCCGCCTTTGCGATCACGCTGGTCGGCGCGGTGCTGGCGGATCGCGTGCTCGGCGTGCGCCGCGCCGTCCTGATCGGCGCGACCGGCATGGCGGCCGGGCATCTGCTGTTGATCTGGCCGGCCATGCTGTTTCCGGCGCTGACCCTGGTCGTGCTCGCCAACGGCCTGTTCAAGCCGTCGCTCGTTTCACAGATCGGCACGATCTATCACCGCGACGATCCGCGCCGGGATCGTGCCTTCCTGCTCTACAAGGCGGGCTGCAATGCCGGTGCGATCTTCGCCCCGATCATCTGCGGTCTGATTGGCCAGGCCTATGGCTGGCGCAGCGCGATCGCGCTGTGCGGCGGTGTGATGTGCCTGGCGGCGCTGATCTATCTGTTCGGCAATCACATGATCCGTGTGGTCGAGCAGGATCGAACCGACCAGACCGGCGACGATGCCGCCATGGCGGCGGGCACCGGGCAGAAGGGGCGCTGGACGTTGCTGGCGCTCATCTTCGTGAGCGGCGTGCTGTTCTGGGCGGCGCATGGCCAGCAGGGCGGCGCCATCGCGATCTGGGCGAGCCAATCGGTGGATCGCGGCATCGGCTGGGCCGGAGAGCGCTTCATCGTACCCGCCGCCTGGTTCCAGTCGGTCAATCCGATCATCATCGTGCTGTTCACGCCGCTGCTGGCCTGGATCTGGTCCCGCCGCGACCGCCGTGCCGATGGCCGCCACGAACTGCGCAAGATGGCGTTCGGCGCGCTTTTGCTGGCAGGTTCCTTCGCACTGCTCGTCGCGGCCGCCGGCATGGCGGGGAAGGGCATGGCGGCGATGCCCTGGCTGATCGCCGCGCTGGTCCTGCTGGCGGTGGGGGAACTCTATTTCGATGCCATCGGCCAGGCGCTGCTGGTCCGTCTGGCGCCGGCATCGCTGACCACCGTCTTCATCAGCCTGTGGTTCCTCGTCCAGGCATTGGGCCTCGGTATCGCCGGCTGGCTGGGCGGCACCTGGGAAACCGTGTCGCCCGCCGCCTATTTCCTTGTCGTTACCGGCATGGCCGCCGTCGCCGCGATCGTCGCGATGTCGGCCGCCGCCGCAATGCGTGAGCGTGCACCATCGTGATCGATCCTGTCCTTACTCTTCCTGCCGCTCAATATATCGACCGGCAGGCCGCCATCATCGACGAGCTCTCGCCCGACGGAATCGTCGCGCATATCGAGCGGCTTGTCGATGTACAGGATCGTTGGCGCGGGGCGGCAAGCCTGAACCTGAATCCTGCCGAAGGGCTCATCTCCCGACGCGCGCGCGCGTTGCTCGACAGCGATCTGGCGACGCGGCTGACCGAAGGGATCCCAGGCGACAAGATATATCCGCACGGCCCGCTCAACGAGCATGTCGATGCGATCGAGGCGACCGTGATCGCGCTGGCGCGCCGCCTGTTCGGCGCCGCCCATGTCGAATGGCGGCCGGTGAGCAATTCGATGGCCAATATGGCGACTTTCGCCGCATTGCTCGAACCTGGCGATCGCATCCTGGCGCAGGACGAGGATGGCGGTGGCAATTTCAGCTATCATCGCATCGGCGTCGCCGGAGTGTTGCGGCTCGATCCCATCCCGTTGCCGATCGCGTCAGCCTGTTTCGAGATCGACCTCGATGCCGCCGAGCGCCTGATCGACGAGCATCGGCCCAAGCTGATCGTGATCGGCGGTGGCAAGGTGCTGTTCCCCTATCCGGTGCGTGCGCTTCGCGCCCTGGCCGATCGCGTCGGCGCGATCCTGGTGTACGATGCGGCGCATCTGGGCCTCCATATATCGGCGGGCGATTTCCAGCGTCCGCTGGAGGAAGGCGCACATGTCGTCACGCTCAGCACGCACAAGGTGATGGGCGGTCCTGTCGGCGGACTGATCCTGACCAACGATGCTGAGATCGCGCGCCGGGTCGTGCGGATCTGCTTTCCGGGTCTGCTGCAGACGCGCGACCTCAACAAATATGCCGCGCTTGCCGTCTCGCTTTCCGAAACCCTGGCCTTCGGCGGGGCGTTGTCGCGCGCGATGGTTGCCAATGCGCAGGCGCTCGGCCGGGCGCTCACCGCGCGCGGGTTCGATGTGATCGGCGTCGATCGCGGTGTCAGCCGGACGCATCAGCTTTTCCTTCGTTTCGGCGATGCGGAGGAGGCGAGCCGTTTCGAACGGGCGTGCCATGGGGCCAATATCTTCCTGTCGGATTGCGCGCTGCCGGGGGACATGGCGCTGGGGCGCCGGTGCGGCGCCCGGGTGGCGACGCATGAGGTCACTCGACTCGGCATGGCGCCGGCTGAGATGGCGGAGATCGCCGATCTCATCGCGCAGGCGTCGCGCACCGACGACGGCGCTGCGCTGCGCGATGCCGTCGCCGCGCTGCGCGCCCGTTTCGCCGCCATCGGCTACAGTTTCGACGCGCAATCCGCGCCGGTTGCGGGGAGAGCGCAATGACGCCGCGTTTCGATTTCGCGTCGGACAATACGGCGGGCATGGCACCGGAGGCGTTGGCCGCGCTTGTCGACGCCAACGCTGGGGCGGTGGAGGCCTATGGCGAGGATGCGACAAGCGCGCATGCGTCAAGGCTTGTTCGCGAATTGCTCGATGTCGATGCATCCGTCCATTTCGTGCCCACCGGCACCGCCGCCAATGCGCTGGCGCTGGCGACCCTGTGTGGATCGCACCAGGCTGTGGCGGTGCACGGGCATGCCCATGTCCGTCGGGGAGAGGCGGGGGCACCGGGCTTTTTTGGCGGCGGGCTCGGGCTGGTCCCGGTCGGGGGTGATCATGGCCGGATCGCCATGGCCGATCTGGAGAAGCTGCTGACGCGCCCCGACTCCTCGTCGGACCAGCCGCTTGCCGCGCTCTCCATCTCCAACCCGACCGAATATGGTGTGCTTTATCCGCTGGACGCGTTGGCGGCGCTGGTCGGGGTGGCGCGCGATCATGGGCTTGCCGTCCATCTCGACGGTGCGCGCCTCGCCTGCGCGGCTGCGGCGGGCCTGGATCTGCGTGCGCTCGCGCGGCTGGACATCTCGATCCTGGTGCTGGGCGGCACCAAGGCGGGCATGCCTGGCAGCGAAGCGATCGTGCTGCTCGACAAGGGCAGGGATCGGCACTTCGTCGCACGCATCAAGCAATCGGGCCATTTGCTGTCCAAGGGGCGGTTCCTGGCCGCGCCCTGGATCGGAATGCTCGAAAGCGGCGCCTGGATCGAACGCAGCCGCCATGCCAACCGGATGGCGCGGCGGCTGATCGACCGGCTCGCCACCGCGCCGGCCCATCCCGTCGAGACCAATGCCGTGTTCCTGGCGATGGACGCGGAACAGCGTGCGCGGCTGCGGGCGCTGGGCTGGGTTTTCTACAGCCTGGCCGACGGGCACGCCCGCTTCCTGTGTTCCTGGTCCACCACCGAAGCCGCGATCGACGAATTGGCGGACGCCATCGTTGCGACGCGCCCTTGAGAGAGGAAATGAGATGCTGAAGATCCGCATGGTGGCATTGCTGCTGATCGCGATGACAGGCGATGCGGCAATAGCCGCGCCGTCATGCCTGGTCGGAGCCTATGGCGCGGGAACGGAGATCGCCGCGCTCACCGAAACCAATCCGCCGAACGCACCCGGCACATTGCGCTTCACTGGCGTCGATGGTTCGAACGGCGCGCTGACGCCCAGGGCGGACGGCAGTTATGCCGGCATCCTTTGGACTCCGACGGGAAAGGCGGATGCCGTTCTGAGCGCGAAGAGTTGCGACAGCGGGGAGATCGCGATCACGATCGGAGCCGCGCCGGCGCGGAGCTGGGCGCGGTTCAGGCTGCGCGAGACGCCCGTCACTTTCACGAGCGATGGCACGACATTGCGCGGCAGGCTGATCGAACCGGACGCCGAATCGGGAGCGGCGCTGGCTGTTCTGGTCCACGGATCCGAGAACAGCCGCGCGATCGGCGTCTATTCCTTTCCCTATCTGCTCGCGGCGCAGGGCGTGGCGGCCCTGGTTTATGACAAGCGCGGCACCGGATCGTCGGAAGGCAAGTATTCGCAGAATTTCGAGCGGCTGGCGAAGGATGCCGCGGTGGCGGCTGACACTGCGCGGCGCATGGCGGGAAATCGCTATCGCCGGATCGGTTTTTTCGGGGCCAGCCAGGGCGGCTGGATAGCGCCGCTCGCCGCGCGCAAGACCGCGATCGACTTCGTCATGGTCGCTTACGGCCTGATCGAGACAACGCTGGGAGAGGATGCCGAACAGGTCGCCGACGAGCTGCGCCGCAAGGGCTATGGCGAGGATGTGATCGCCAAGGCACGCATCGTCACCGATGCCACCGGCGCCGTTGTCGCGTCGCATTTCACGGCGGGTTTCGATCGGCTTGAGGCGATCAAGCGGCGCTATGGCGGTGAGCCGTGGTTCGGCGCGTTCGAGGGCGAATATAGTGGCCCGATGCTGCGGGAAACGCCCGAAATGCTTCGGGCTTCGGGCCGGGATCGCTACGATAATCTCGACATCATCTGGAAACACGATGCCTATGGCACGCTCAAGGCGCTCGCCATTCCCCAGCTCTGGATGATGGCTGTCAACGATATCGAGGCGCCGAGCGCGCATTCGATCGCCCAGCTTCGGCAATTGCAGCGCGCGGGCAAGCCGATTGATCTGGCCGTGTTTCCCGACGTCGATCACGGCATCCGCGAATATCAGGTGGAGCCGGATGGTACGCGAAGAGGAACGCGCTTCGCCGCCGGCTATTTCCCGCTGATCGCCGACTGGATGAAGGGGACACTCAAGCCGTCCTATGGCCGTTCGATCATCGAGCTTGCGCCGTCGTCGAACGCGCGGCCATAGCTGACGCGCCTTTGAAGTCAGGGAGAAAATCGACTCATGTATCCGACGATCAACATGCATATCGCGGGCACCGCCATTTCGGCGGCCGATCGCGCGTCGGAACCGGTGATCGATCCCGCGACCGAGGAAGTACTGGGCCATGTTCCGCACGCGACGATCGATGATCTCGATCGTGCGCTCGCATCGGTCGATCGGGGTTTCGGCGCGTGGAGCGGCACCGCGCCGCTGGCGCGCGCGCAGATCCTGCGCCGTGCGGGTGACGTGCTTCGCGCCCGCGCCGACGACTATGCCCGTGTCCTCACCGCCGAACAGGGCAAGCCGCTTGCCGAGGCGAAGGGCGAAGTCATGACCTGCGCCGATGTGCTCGACTGGTATGCGGAGGAAGGACGCCGCGTCTATGGCCGCACCGTGCCGGGTCGCAATCCGGCGGTGCGGCATATCGTGGTGCGCGAACCGGTCGGCCCCGCTTTGGGGCTGACGCCCTGGAATTTCCCGATGTTCATGGCGGCGCACAAGGTGGGCGGGGCATTGGCGGCGGGATGCTCGCTGATCCTGAAGCCGTCGGAGGAAACGCCCGCGAGCGCGATGTTGCTGGTCGAGGCGCTGTACGAAGCGGGCTTGCCCGCCGACGCGCTGGCGCTGGTGTTCGGCGTGCCGGCGCAGGTGTCGTCGCACCTGATCGCGTCCGACGTCATCCGTAAGATCTCGTTCACCGGCTCCGTCGCGGTGGGTCGCCACCTGATGACGCTCAGCGCCGAGGGACTCAAGCGCACCACCATGGAGCTTGGCGGCCATGCACCGGTGATCGTCTGCGACGATGTCGATGTCGCAGCCATCGCACGCCAGGCGAGCGCGGCCAAGTTTCGCAATGCCGGGCAGGTCTGCGTCTCGCCCACGCGTTTCTTTGTCCATCATGCGGTGCACGACCAGTTTCTGGAGGAATTTACGAAGGCGGCGTCGGCGATCCGCGTCGGTCCCGGCAGCGATCCGCAGTCGCAGATGGGGCCGCTCGCCAACCCCCGTCGCGTCCAGGCGATGGAGCGGCTGGTGGCCGATGCCCGGCAGCGCGGTGCGCAGCTCGCGACGGGCGGCGAACGGGTCGGCAATCAGGGCTTCTTCTTCGCGCCAACAATCCTGCACGATATCGGGGAGGACGCGCAGATCATGCAGGAGGAGCCTTTCGGCCCGATCGCGACGGTTTCCCCCTTCGCCGACCTGTCCGAAGCGATCGAGCGCGCGAACGAAACGCCTTACGGGCTTGCAGGCTATGCCTTCGCCCAGTCGAGCACGACGCTGGCCGAACTCGGCAATAGCGTGCGTGTCGGCATGCTCGGCCTCAACACCTTCTCGATATCGACGGTGGAAACGCCGTTCGGCGGGATCAAATATAGCGGCCATGGCCGCGAAGGCGGCAATGAAGGGCTGGACGGTTATCTCGATACCCGGCTGCTCACCCAGGCCTGAGCGAGAAGGTTTGATCTGTTCAAGACAGACGCTTCTTGCGTGTCGAATGAGGCGGTGATGTCTTCAATTCACCAGCCCGCATGCGACGGGCGATTGGGAGAAGCGTGATGTGCCTTGATATGCTTGTTGATGATGCGCCTGTGGCGACGCCGCTCCGGCTTGTCGCATCTACCGATCTGGCCGGCTTGCTGGCCGGCCAGGCCGCTCCGGTCCAGGCGCGGATCGAGCAGTCGGGTTTCTCCGGTGCGACGGGGCAGGTGGTGCAACTGCCCGATGCCGATGGTTCCGTGTGGGCCGGCGTCGGCGACGGCATATCGCGCCGTTCGGCTGCGGCCGTGGCGATGGCGGTTCCCTCGGGCGTCTATCAGATCGCGGGTCTGTCGGCTGAAACGGCAACCGAGGCGGCGCTGGGCTGGGCGCTCGGCAGCTACAGCTTCGATCGGCTAAAGCGCGCGGACGATACGCCAAAGGCCCGGCTGGTCTGGCCCGAACGGGCCGACCGTTCGCAGGTGCGCCTGTTCGCGGAAGCGACCACGCTGGTGCGGGATCTGATCAATCTGCCGCCCAATCTGATGGTTCCGAACGATCTCGCCGATGCGGCGCGCCGGATCGCCTCCGTGGGCGGCGCGACCCTGGATGTGATCACCGGCGACGATCTGATGAGCGAGAATTATCCGCTCGTACATGCCGTCGGGCGCGCCAGCACCCAGCCGCCATGCCTGATCGACCTGCGCTGGGGCGACGCATCGCACCCCCGGGTGACCCTGGTGGGCAAGGGCGTGTGTTTTGACACCGGCGGATCGAACCTCAAACAGGCGCCGGGCATGTTGCTGATGAAAAAGGACATGGGCGGCGCCGCGCATGTGCTTGCATTGGCGCAGATGATCATGGCGGCGCGATTGCCCGTCCGCCTGCGCGTGCTGGTGCCTGCGGTCGAGAATTCGCTGTCGGGCGATGCGATGCGCCCGCTCGACGTGATCAAGGCCCGCAATGGGCTGAGCGTGGAGATCGGCAACACTGATGCCGAGGGCCGGCTGATTCTGGCCGACGCGCTGGCGGAAGCGGTCACTGAAACACCCGATCTGCTGATCGATTTCGCGACCCTGACTGGCGCCGCCACCACCGCGCTTGGCACCGATATCGGCGCGATGCTGACCAATGACGACGGACTCGCGGCAGAGGCCGCCGCATCGTCCGCCGCGACGGACGATCCGCTCTGGAGGTTGCCGCTCTGGGCGCCCTATGCGCCACATCTGAAGGGGAAGTCGGCGGACCTGATCAATATCCCAGACATGAACATCGGGTCGATCTCGGCCGCGGGCGCGATCTATGGCGGGCTGTTCCTCCAGAATTTCGTGGCGTCGGGCACGCCCTGGATCCATCTCGACATCTTCGCCTGGAATCTCTCGCGCAAGGATGGCCGCCCCGAAGGCGGCGAGGCGCATGGCCTGCTGGCGATGTACGATCTGATCGCGCGTCGCTGGCCGGCGGCGGGTTAGGCGGTCATGATGCCGGGGTCGAATTTCCCCGCCGTCGACGGCGATCGCCTGTGGCGGTCTCTGATGGATCTGGCGACGATCGGCGCGACGCCGAAAGGCGGCGTCTGCCGCCTCGCGCTGACCGACGAGGATCGCCGCGCACGCGAAATGTTCGTCGAATGGGCGAGAGCGGCGGGCTGTTCGATCCGTGTCGATCCGATCGGCAACATCTTCGCGCGGCGTGGCGGCCGCGATCCCGATCGGCCCGTCGTCATGACGGGTTCGCACATCGATACCCAGCCGACGGGCGGCAAGTTCGACGGCAATTACGGTGTGCTGGCCGGGCTGGAAGTGCTGCGCCGGCTGAACGATCTGGGCATCGAGACCGAAGCGCCGGTCGAAGTCGTGGTCTGGACCAATGAGGAGGGATCACGCTTCGTTCCGGTTATGATGGGATCGGCGGTGTTCGCGGGTGCCGTCGCGCTCGACGATGCCCGTGCCGCCCGTGATGGTGACGGGATCAGCGTCGGCGAGGCGCTCGATCGGATTGATTTTGCCGGCCCGTCATGCGACCGGCCAGCGATCGACAGCTATTTCGAGGCGCATATCGAACAGGGGCCGGTGCTCGAGGATGCCGGCCGGACGATCGGTATCGTCACCGGCGCGCTAGGGCAGCGCTGGTTCGATTGCGAGGTGACGGGGTTCGAGGCGCATGCCGGGCCGACGCCGATGGAATTGCGCCGCGATGCGCTACAGGCGGCAGCCGTGCTGATACGGCGCGTCGTCGAGATCGCGCTTGTCCATGCGCCGCATGCGCGCGGCACAGTGGGGCAAGTGCAGGTTCATCCCAATAGCCGCAACGTCATTCCCGGCGGCGTCATCTTCAGCGTCGATTTCCGAGCGCCGGACGATGCGGTGCTGGATGCGATGGAGCAGGCGTTTCGTAAGGCGATGTCGGCCGTCGCCAGCGATCATAAGGTTGATGTGGCACTGCGCGAAACCTCCCGCTTCGCCGCGCTCCGGTTCGATGCTGGTTGCATTGCGGAGGTCGCGACGGCGGCGCGGGATCTAGGCGTGGACGCGATGGAGATCGTGTCCGGCGCGGGGCATGACGCGATCCACATCGCGACATGCGCGCCGAGCGCGATGATCTTCGTGCCGTGCGCCGGCGGCGTCAGTCACAACGAACTGGAGGATGCCGATCCGGCCGATCTGGCGGCCGGCGCGAACATACTGCTCCGTTGCATCCTCAATCGCGCGCGCGTGGTCGAGCGCGGCTGATCCTGGTCCGTCGAGGCCCGTTTACGGTCCTTCCAGATCGCGTCTGCAGGGGTGGGGGCGGACGCCGCTTTCGTCTTCCAGCCGATCCACGGTCGCAAGCGCCATCGCGCGATAGGCTGGCAATATGGCGGGGTGATGGTCTCCGAAGGCGGTGAGGTGGTTTCGGATGGTCGCTTCGTCTCCGCGCAACAACGGGCCGGACAAGGCCGAAAATCCGAGTTCGAGGCTGTTTTCCAGGGATGCTCGGGCAAGCGGGGCCAGCACCTTATAGGGTGCGTCGATACCCGCCGCCCGAAGTGTATCGGCCGCACCGGCGAGGAGCGTGACGAGATGGTTCGCGGCATGGCTGAGCGCGCCGTGGTAGAGAGGGCGCAATATTTCCTCGATCATGAAGGGTGTGCCGCCAAGCGCTTCGACAAGTCGGGCGGCGCGCGCTGACGCCGCCGGGCTCGATCCGGTGACGCCGAACGGAGATCCTTTCATACGCTCCACTTCGACTCGCGGATCGCCGGTGAACGCCATAACCGGATGGATCGCGGCGGTGAGCGCACCCAGGTGTTCCAGTGGGTGCAGCGCATCCGCGCCGCTGCGTCCGCTGACATGGAAGGTGAAGGGCCGTTGTCCCGGCCGACAATGCTCGGCCAGGCTGATCGCGATGTCGGCAACGGCATCGTCCGTAACCGCTATGGCGATCACGTCGCATTGGCGGACCAACATGTCCATGCCGGTGGCGATGCGGGCGGGGCTGCCCGCTATCGCATCCTGCGTGCGTTCGGGCGATCTCCCGAACACTATCGGCGTGGATCGGGACATCGGAGTCAGCGCGAGCAGGAGGGCGCGGGCAACCCGGCCCGTTCCGACGATACCCAAACGGTCGAACGACAATTCCGTATCCATTCTTCACCCTCATGCACTGAGGTCACGATAGGCCGATCAAAGGCGCTTGATCCAGAAGATGTGACGGGCGGGTTCCGCTTGACCCCGTGCATCCATGGGCGCATCAACCGCGCGACGCCCGAGTCCCGGGCGTCTGACGCAACCCAGGTAAGGAACCATGGACAGCGACTCTAGTAGCGTCGCGGCGCCGGTCTTCCCCGTCGCCGCGGCATCGGAAAACCAGAACGCGTCCGGCATGGCTCGCCGGGCGGGCGTCGGCCGCTAGTCGCGTCCCGCTCGTCCCGCGCCCATCCGGGCGCGAGGAGACGAGCAATGACCAAGAGCTTCATTCCCTTTGCCCGCCGCGATGGCGCGGCGCGTGCGCGCTTCTTCGGCCTTGCGCGTGCGATCATGCCGGCGGCGCCGCGCCTTGCGATGCGCTGGTCGCGCGACGAGAGCGGGCTGATCGTCGCGCGCTGGATCCGCATCGCGGATCGGCCGCGCATGGCCGACGAAAATCCGGTGCCGCGGCGCTGGGCGCTGTGCGTTGCCCATGTGCGTCGCGCGGCCTGATCGGGGAGGGCATGATCATGCGTAAACACCGCAACCCCTCGGCCAGCTTGGAACGGGAAGTGATCCTGTCGGTGATCATCCTCTATGTGATCATCTGCGCCGTGATGCTCGCCATCCACTATCTGCAGCCCGTCGGTAAGCCGACGAGCACCTCGTCGACCTCGCCCGCGCATGCGGCGCCGGCAAAGGAGGATCGGCCATGAACGCGATCGACACCATCGATCAGGCCGGCCTGGCGCCGGTGTGGCACCGGCTGCGCCGCGACGAACATGCGGCGCTTGCCCGTGTACAGGCCCAATTCGGCTGCGATTTTCCGCCCCCCGAAACCGGCTATGAGGAAGATGCGCATTTCATCTACCTGCCGGTCTCGGTGCTGGTGCGTGAAGCGGACGGGGTTCGCCAGGATCATGTCCTGTTCGCGCTCGGCGATGCGACGCTCGTCACGATCGAGCCGGCGGAGGGCTTCGCACCCTTCGACCGGGCACCCGCGATCCTCACCCGTCGAGCCGAGCTGCCGCGCGATGCGAAGGGCGTTATGTTCGCGCTGCTTCAGGCGAGCAATTCCTCCGCCAACCGGATCGTCGAGCTGGCGAGCGCCGCGCTGGAGTGTATGAGCGTGCGCATTCGCGAGATCGGGGATGGCGTGGATGCCGATGGTCGCGAGATCACCGCTGACGATATCGGCGAGGCGATGGCGGAACTCAACGATCGCGAGGAACTGATCTCGCGCATCCTGGAGGGGCAATTGCTGCTCGAACGCGCGGCGCGCTATCTGCGCGCGGAACTCGACACCGGGGACGTCGAGCTGCGCGGGGATGTCGAGACGCTGATCTCCGATATCCAGAGCATCAAGGAGCATGCCGGCTTCGAGCACGACAAGGTCCGCTATCTCCAGCAATCGGTGATGACGAGCCTCAACGCCAAGCAGAACCAGGTCGTGAAGGTGTTCACGATCATCACTGCCGTGTTCCTGCCGCCGACGCTGATCGCGACATTTTACGGCATGAACTTCGCGGTCATGCCCGAACTCAGTTGGGAATGGGGCTTCACCGTCACGATCCTGCTGACCCTGCTCGCCGCCTTGCTGCCGCTCGCCTATATCAAGAAGAAAGGGTGGCTCAGATAGACGCTGGATTGCCGGCGCGATCACGAAAGGCCGCATCCATGCGGCTCAGGCAGCATTTGTCATCGGCCAGCAAAGGAGCAGCAACACAGCGTCCCTAGATGCGCCTGCAACGGTCCGAGGGCAAAAGCCCCGGATCATGCAGGAGAACGGCATGATTGACATCTTCATCGCGCTCGCGGCGGCGGCGACGACGCATAATGTGCAGGTCGAGCATCGTGGCGGGCCAGTCCAGGCGATCTACAGCGCGCAGCCCGATATCCGGATGCGGACGATCGGTGCGGCGACGCCCAACCGGATGGATGGCCAGCGTTGCCGCTGGACGGCCACCGTAAAGGTCGAACGGCGGCTGGAACAGGGAGGTGCCTTGACGCGTCTCCTGTCGGGAGGCCAACAGCTCTCCGGCAGCGCACCCGGTGCCTGCGCGCAACAGGCGAAGGGGATCGAGCGTGAAGTGGCGGGCCGGAGCGATTTTGTCCGATCGCAATTGCTGGCGGTTGCCGAACAGGATCGCGCGCAACTGCTGGCGGAGCTCGATGCCGTTCGCAACATGGCGAACAACTGACCCTTCACCTGGAACAACCTTGCTGTCGCGTAACCGACCTATCTTGTTGGCTGCGGCATTGTTGCTTCCCGGCGTCACCGCGCCCGCATTCGCTCAGGATGATGGTGGCCTGTCAGCCTCGGTCGAGGTCGCAAGTGACGAACGACGGCGCGGCCTGAGCTGGAGCAACGGCGATCCGGTGCTGCGCGCAAGCGTCTCTGTTCCGGTCGTCGACGGCCTGGCGCTCGACGCGGTCGCGGTTTCACTATGGGGAAGCCGTCGGCATGGCGGTGCCGATGGCGTGATCGATCTCCGTGCGGGTTATACGCGTCAGATTGGCGGGTGGAGCCTGACGGCGGATGCGACCTATCACGCCTTTCCAGGAGCATCCGGGCAGGATTATGCGGAACTCGGCGTCAGCGCCGGTTTCCTGATCGGTCCCGCCAATATCGGGGCTTTCGCGCGCTACGCCCCGCGTCAGGGTGCTATCGGCGGCGATAATCTCTATCTCGGCGCCGAAGCGTTGCTGGGTATTCCGGGTGCACCGCTGACCGTGTCAGGCCATGTCGGGCGTTCGTCGGGAAGCATCCGCGATCCGCTCCGCGCCTGGCGTCTGCGCCCTGACGGACATTATTGGGATCACGGCGTGGCGCTCGATTATCGCCAGGGGCAATGGATGGCAGGTCTGCGCTACGCCAATAGCAGCATCGATTCCGGCGCTTCCAATCATGCCGGCGCCACGCTGGTCGCGCGCTTCGGGATCGATTTCTGAAAGCGTGCCGCCGTCAGGCGATGCGCTCCGGGACTGCGGCGGCATCCTCCGCATGCGTCGTTGCCGGCGCCATTGCTTCCCAGGGAAAGACGAACCAGTCCTTGGTGGTGGCGCGGTCGATGGTACGCGACCAGTAATCGACCCGCGCCGCCGAGCGGATATTATTGAGCAGCACGGCGAAGCGCACATTCTCCGAGACGCCACCGGCATCGTCGATCGCGTCGCGCAGATAGCAGATGGTCCGGCCGGAATCGTTGATGTCGTCGATCACCAGAAGTTTCCTGCCCTGGCCAGACTTGGCGGCGAGCTGTTGCAGAAGCTGGTCACCGAAGCCGTGGACTTTCGCGGAATGATCGACCGAGAGCAGGTTGATGCCGGTCGCATGGCTCAGATAGGCGCCGGGCACCAGTCCGCCACGCCCGATCCCGATCAGGAAATCGGGCTGCCAGTCACTCTCCGTCAGCGATGTAGCGATCGCGCGGACGTCGGCGACGAAATCTTCATAGGGGATAGGCGTGAAGATCGGCATCAGCCATGCTCCGAGACATAGTCGTCGATCGCGGCGAGGTGGCGGGTGACTTCGGCTGCGTCAAGAAAAGAGCCGGTGAAGCTGTTTCGCGCCAATGTCACGATATCGGCCGCGGATAACGTGCCCTGCGCGGCGAGCGCGCGGTAGTTGTCGTTCACATAGCCGCCGAAATAGGCGGGATCGTCCGAATTGATCGTCGCGGCTAGCCCGAGTTCAAGCATGCGGGGAATGGGGTGATCGGCCAGATCCCCGACCACGCAGAGCTTGAGGTTGGAGAGTGGGCAGACGGTGAGGGTGATGCCGCTTTCCGCGAGCCGGCGGGTGAGTGCGGGATCCTCCAGCGAACGATTGCCATGGTCGAGCCGGTCGATCGCGAGCAGGTCGAGCGCCTGGACGACATAATCGGGCGGCCCTTCCTCGCCGGCATGGGCGACGCGCTTCAATCCCATCTCACCGGCACGCGCGAAGACGCGCGCGAATTTCTCCGGCGGATGGCCGAGCTCGGAACTGTCGAGCCCGACACCGGCAATGCGGTCGAGCCAGGGTTCCGCCCGGCGCAGCGTCTCGAACGCGGCATCTTCGTCGAGATGTCGCAGGAAGCACAGGATCAGCTTCGACGTCAGTCCATGCCGCGCCTGCGCTTCCGCCATGCCGGCCAGCAATCCGTCCGCCACGACGCCGAACGGGATGCCGCGATCGGTGTGTGTCTGCGGATCGAAGAAGATCTCGGCATGGCGCACGGTGTCGGCGGCGGCGCGATCGAAATAGGCGAGGGCAAGGTCGTGGAAATCGGCCTCGGTGCGGAGCACGTCCGCGCCCTGATAATAGATATCGAGAAAATCCTGGAGATTGGAAAAGCGATAGGCATCGCGGATCTGCTCGACGCTGGCGAAGGGAATTTCCACCCGATTGCGACGGGCGAATGCGAACATCTGTTCGGGTTCCAGGCTGCCCTCGATATGCAGATGTAGTTCCGCCTTGGGCAATCCGGCGATGAATGTGTCGAGATCGGTCATGGCCCAGCCCCTTTGGCACGACTCGGTTGCTGAGAAGCCAGCATGGCATGGCCACCCGTCGCTGCACAGATCGGCCGCTCTTGAAACCTGGGGGTGGGAAGCACTAGCTGGGCGCCATGCGCGGGGGCAAGGAAATCGACTGGAAGGCTCTGGTGACGGGGATCGTCGCCTATGAACAGCCTTTCGCGGCACTGGATGGCGAACGGTTCGAGCGGATCGAGCGGGGTTTTGGCGAGCATTATCAGGTCGACCGGCTGTCGTCGGACGCGTTCAGTTTCTCGCGCGGCGAAGGTTATACGCGCCTGCCGAGATGGGACGCTTTCGGCTATGTCGATCGCGGGACCGTCGCGCGCGTCCGCAACGCCGAGACCGAATTGCCCGAGGTCGGATCCAATATCGCGGTGCTACCCGCCGGCTGGAAGGCGATCCGCTTCTCGCTCGATATCCGGGTTATCCTGATCTTCTGGGCGGCGCTGATCGCGGGCACCTATTTCTTTGCCGCACGAAACAGCCCGATCCAGTTCTGGGTGGCCGGGTTCGGGGTAATATGGGCGTTGCACGTTCGATTGGTGATGCGCAGCCTGGACGGCAAGCTGGCGCGCTGGATGGCGCAATCGAGCTGGAACTGACCTGTGCGAAAACGATATCGTCCGGCTTTCCCGTACTCCGATCCTCCCCGACGAGAATTGATGCTGGGTCGCGCGCGATAGCGTGCTAGGTTATCCTATCACCTGCGCCTTCATAGAGCATCTCGTGACTGGGGGACCATCCGCGCCTTCGCTTGGAGCACTGCGCGAACAGGTCCAGCCGGCTGTTCGCGAAATGCAGTGCGACCGTGAACGGTCCGGCACAGGCAAGGTGAGCATCATGAAGTCACAAGCAATCCCATCCGTCATCCGGCGCATCGCCCGATGAGCCGCGCGATCAATCTAGATGCCACTCAGGACGCTGTGGTCGCCGCCTGCACGGTTGCGAAGATCGAGATCAGTGTGATCGAGCCCCTGATGTCGGGCGGAACGCGTGTCGTTTGCATGACCCGCGACGGCGCCGATACGTTGCGGCGGACGATGAAAGCCAAACTGATCGACGGACGGGTGCAACGTTCGCCGATCTTCCTGGCGCGGCGGCCCTGGTGAGATCGGGGCTAGGGTGAAATCGAGGCGGGCTGAACCAAGGTTCAACCGGTCAGGCTGGCCGAACCACGGAATCAGCCATCCATCTTGAAACTCAGCCCGGCATTGGCCTCCAGTCGCGCGACCAGCGCATCGCCCATCGCGCTCGCCGGCGTCCAGATCCCGCCGGGGCCTTCCACGTCACGCAACAGGCAGAGCGCGCTTTCGGCGATCATCTTGCTTGTCGATCCATAACCCGGATCGCGATCTCCGGTGACGACCAGCTTCATCGGTTCGCCGCCCGGAAGTTCCTCGGCGGTGAAGACGATCTCGTAGAAGCCGTTCTCGCGCTCTTCCTTGCTCGGGCCGTCGCCGGGCTCCAGCGACTTGCCGTCGCCAAAGGGATTGAGCTTCGCCATCGCTTCCACCGCGGCGTGGGCGGCTTCGCCCAATGTCGTCAGCATCATCTCGTCATAGACCAGATCCTCTCCCCAGAGATGGCCGAGAAGCTGGTTCGAGCGGTGGACATTCTTGGTGTTGATCGGCGCCATGATGAAGGGGACGGCCCAGACGCCCTCCGCCCGGTCATATTCGGGGACAAGGCCGCTGGGCTGGTGCGGTCCGGCAAAACCCGGTGTCAGCGCGAAGGGATCCTTGAGCAGGCGGACGACGTCCAGGCTCTTGGTCGCGGCGGCCATCGTTGCCTTCATGCTCGCGACCGTGCCGCCCGATGCGCTGCCGCGCATCTTGCGCACGCGGCCCTTGATGCGCGGCGCGGGCTTGCCGTGCCGTGCGATCACCGCCTTCTGAAGCTGATGGACGCCCATGTCGAAGGGGATCGAATCGAAACCGCAGGAAAAGACGATGCGCGCGCCCGACGCCTTGGCCGCTGCTTCGTTGGCATCGATCATGTAGCGCATCCAGGCGGGTTCGCCGCACAGGTCGACATAGTCGGTTCCGGCCTGCGCGCAGGCCGCGACCAGTTCGTTGCCATAAAGCTGATAGGGGCCGACGGTAGTGAGGACGACGCGCGCCTGCGCCGCCATCGCCGCCAGGCTCGTCGGATCGGACGCATCGGCGGCGATCAGCGGCGTATCGTCGGGCGCACCGATCTCCTTGCGGACCTGGGCGAGCTTTTCGACGGAGCGGCCCGCCATCGCCCAGCGCGGCGCGTCGGGCGCCTTGTAGTTCGTGGCCAGATATTCGGCTACGAGTCGCCCCGTGAAGCCCGAGGCTCCGTAAACGACAATGTCGAAATCACGCGCGATGCCGGCCATGCCACTCTCCCTTTGGGAGAGAGTGCATGGCGGGCGGGGCGCATTCAACCCCCGGCGATCAGACCCTTGGTGTTTCCCGCACTACCACGGGTTCGCGTTCGACCACCGTCTCGCGATGGACGACGGCTTCGCGTCGGCGGGCGCGCAGGCTGTCCAGGCTGTGCGAGACGCCGTTATAGGCGAAAAGGATCAGGAAGCCGCCGGCAAGCGCCATATTTTTCAGGAAGTTGGCCTGTTGCATCGGATCGGCGAAGTCGTTGTGTGCGGTTAGTGCCGTCACGATGCAGAAACCCGCCAGCAACAGAGCGAACAACCGCGTGAAGATGCCGAACAGGATCGCGAAGCCGGCGACGATCTCGAAGATCGCGGCTGGCCAGGCGAGGCTCGCAGGCAGCCCCAGCGACGTCAAATAACCGGCGAAACTTGAGATATCCCCGACTTTTCCGAAGCCGGCGAGAATGAACAGCGCCGACAGCAAGATGCGGCCGATCAGCGCGACGAAACCGTTGATGACGATCATGGCGTCCTCCCTGTTTCTTGGCGGATACAGGCTAGCCTGCAATGGTCTCAGCGCCAACCTGATAGATCAACGCGTGGGAACCCGCGGATTTCCTTGGATTGAGAGAGAAAATTCATTGGCCGCGTTTTCATCAATATGACATTGAAGTGTCATAAATGTGAAACAGAGACGTCATCTAGGCGTCATGAACAAGGAGCTGGATGATGAACAAGCGGATCGCGAGCGCATTGATTGTGGCTTCGATGGCGATGATCGGCGGCGCGGCGCACGCGCAGGACGCCAATCCCTATGGTTATGACCAGATCGCGGCGAAGAACCTGAAGGCGGCGGAAACGCGCCTGATCGCGCAGCGCGCTGCGGAACCCGACGAGCCGTCGGTTCTGATCAACCTCGCCTATGTCTACAAGAAGACGAACCGTGTCGCCGAGGCGCGCGACCTCTATAACGCGGTGCTGGCGCAACCCGACGTGCTGATGGCGCTGGGCAGCGGCAAGCCGGCCTGGAGCCACGCGCTCGCCATGAAGGGCCTTGGCCGCTCGACCGATTTTGCGGGGCGGTAGGGTTAGGGTTCTTCCTGTCGCTACAGCGAAAGCTGGAGCCTATCGGATCTTGTCCGTTCCGGTGTGTTGTCATGCATCGCATGGGCTCCAGCCTCCGCTGGAGCGACAGGATATATGTTGCGTTCTTTACAGCTTCGGCAGGGTCACCCCGCGCTGGCCCATATATTTGCCGGCGCGGTCGGCGTAGCTCGTCTCGCAAGGCTCATTGCCTTGCAGGAACAGGAACTGGCACGCACCCTCGTTCGCGTAGATCTTCGCGGGCAAGGGGGTGGTGTTGGAGAATTCCAGTGTCACATGGCCTTCCCAGCCGGGCTCCAGCGGCGTGACGTTCACGATGATGCCGCATCGCGCATAGGTGGATTTGCCCAGGCAGATCACCAGCACGTCACGCGGCACGCGGAAATACTCGACGGTGCGGGCAAGCGCGAAGCTATTGGGCGGGATGATGCAGACGTCGGTCTTGCGGTCGACGAAGCTGTTCGACGCGAAATCCTTGGGATCCACCACAGCGCTGTCGACATTGGTGAAGATCTTGAACTCGTCGGCGACACGCGCGTCATAGCCATAGGATGACAGGCCGTAGCTGATGCAGCCGTCGCGCCGTTGCGATTCCACGAACGGCTCGATCATGCCGGTCGTCGTCGCCTGTTCGCGGATCCATTTATCACTCAGAATCGACATATTCGCTGTTCACCGATGAAAGAAGAAGCGGGATTCCTGCTTTCGAGGGAATGACGCAAGGGATAATGTTCATCCGATCCCCAGATCCGCCGGCCCGAATGCATGGGGCAGCAGGTCCGACAGCCGGTGGGTTTCGATCGTCTCACCGTCGGCCGACGCGCAATGGATCGTGATATCGCGCCCGGCCAGTTGCGCCGCCTCGTTCAATATCTGCCGGCAGCGGCCGCAGGGGCGCACCGGATCGGTGCCCGCGATCGTACCGTCGGCGTCCAGCATGCCGCCGATCACGCCGATCTCGACCACCTGGCGTAGCCGGCCCTCGCTGTTCGCCTTGGCGAGTGCGACGGTTTCAGCGCACAGTGACAGGCCATAGCTCGCATTCTCGAAATTGGTGCCCGTCACCACGCTGCCATCGTCGAGCAACACCGCCGCGCCGACGCCGAAGCGCGAATATGGGGCATGGGCGTTGGCGGCGGCGATGCGCGCCGCGTCGATCAACCGTGCGGCAGTCTCACTCTCACTCATGGTCGCACCACATTCCAGTCCACTGGGCCTTCGATTCCTTCGATACGCCGTACCGAGGATGCCTGCCACATCACCCAGGGACGTTCGCCGTAATTGGGGGGCAGGAACAGACGCCGCAACCACAGGGTACGGTGGATGCCGCTGCTGACGGCGTAGGCATCCTCGAATTCGCTGGTGACGTACAGGATGGCGGGCTTGCCGGCATGCGCCTCGATCATCTGCAGGAAGCTGGTCAGATCGGCGATCAGCGTTTCGCGCGAAGGGCGAGCCGCGCAATTGCCGCCGAATTCCAGGTCGACGGCAGGCGGCAGCGCCAGCTCCTCGCGCGGGACCGTGGCGATGAAGTTTGTCGCCTGGTCGATCGCCGGCCGGCAAAGCGTGTAGAAGTGATAGGCGCCGTGTTTCAGCCCGGCGGCTTCCGATTGCTGCCAATTGTCGGCGAAGCGGGTGTCGCGGTGATCGGCGCCCTCGGTTGCCTTGATATAGGCGAATTCGGCGCCAGAGGCCCGGACGCTCGGCCAGTGGATCTCGCCCTGGTGATGCGAGACGTCCACGCCCTGCAACGGATATTTTTCGATCGAGGGGCGCCATTGCAGCGCATAGGCGTAGAGCGCGCCTGCCAGCGCGGCGAGCGCCGCCAGGGCCAGGGCTGCGAAGCCCAGCCTCCGCTTCCACGTCCGTGCCGCCATGCCCCCGCCTTCTACCCCTTGATGTGCAGCACGCAGATCAGCGTGAACAGGCGCCGCGCGGTATCGAAGTCCACGTCGATCTTGCCCGCCAGCCGCTCGATCAGCAGTTCAGCCGCTTCATTGTGGATGGCCCGTCTGGCCATGTCCACCGTTTCGATCTGCTGCGGCGTCGCATTGCGGATCGCCTGGAAATAGCTGTCGCAGATCGCGAAATAATCCTTGATCGGCCGGCGGAAGCGGCCGAGCCCGAGGATGAGGGATTCAAGCGGGGTGCGATCCTCGCGTCCGATATCGATTGCCAGCCGGCCCTCCTCGACACGCAGGCGGACGGCATAGGGCCCCCTATAGCCATCCTCATGCTCGCGCTGCGGCGCGAAATGATTGCCTTCGAGCAGGTCGAAAATGGCGATGCGGCGCTCCTGCTCGACATCGGCCGAGCGCCAGACGATCGTCGCCTGGTCCAGTTCGATATCGATGATGCGCGGATCCGCCATTGGGGGGCTTTATCGGGGAAGGGCGGGCGCCTCAACACCCCGTGATTGCCGCTTTGGCGAAGAGACAGGGGATGATATGCTTCTCCACAAAGTTTTCCACAGCCTTGCTGTGGGTTGAGCCGGCACTCCGGGTGCGCGAGAAGCGACATATGGCCGAACCGTTCCGAATCGTTGCCGCCCAGGAGGGCGAACCCGTCGAATTGCCGCACAATATCGAGGCGGAAGCCGCGCTGCTGGGCGCGATGATGATCGACAACCGCGTCGCCGAAGACGTGATGCAGAAATTGCGCGGCGATCATTTCTTCGAGCCGGTGCATGGCCGCATCTATGACGGCGTGCTGAAGCTGGTCGGGCGCAGCATGGTCGCCAATCCGGTGACGCTGAAGCCGATGTTCGAAAGCGACGAGGCGATGCGCGAACTGGGCGGCCCCGCCTATCTCGCGCGGCTGACCGGCAGCAACGCCGCGCTGATCGGCGCGCGCGACTTCGCCGAACAGATTTACGAGCTGGCGCAGCTTCGCGCGCTGATTCAGGTGGGCCGCGATCTCGTCACCAAGGCGATGGACACCACCGACGAGGTGAATCCGAAGAAGCAGATCGAGGAAGCCGAGGTCGCGCTCTATTCGGTCGCGGAAGAGGGTGGAGAGACCGGATCGGTCAAGAGCTTCCTCCAGGCCAGCCGCACCGCAGTGGAGATGGCAGAAAAGGCGCTCAATGCCGGTGGCGGTCTGTCCGGCGTCACGACGGGCCTCAATTGCATCAACGAGCGGATCGGCGGCCTCCACCATTCCGACCTTATCATCCTGGCCGGACGACCCGGCATGGGCAAGACGTCGCTGGCGACCAACATCGCCTTCAATGCCGCGCATCGCTGGCAGCGCGACATGGAGGACGGAATCGAACCCAAAAAGTCGATCGGCGCGAAGACCGCGTTCTTCAGCCTCGAAATGGCCGCCGACCAGCTCGCCACGCGCGTGCTTTCCGAACAATCGGGCATCTCGTCCGAAAGCCTGCGCATGGGCAAGATCAGCCAGCAGGAGTTCCGCAATCTGGCGCGTGCCTCCGGCGAACTCGAAAATCTGCCGCTCTTCATCGACGATACGCCGGGCCTCACCATCGCGGCGTTGCGCACACGCGCGCGCCGGTTGAAGCGGCGCCACGATATCGGGCTGATCATCATCGACTATCTCCAGCTTCTCCAGGGCTCGGGCAAGAGCAGCGACGGCAATCGCGTGCAGGAAATCTCGGAGATCAGCCGTGGCCTCAAGACGCTGGCCAAGGAAATGAACGTGCCGGTGATCGCGTTGTCTCAGCTCAGCCGCGCCGTTGAGCAGCGCGAGGACAAGCGCCCGCAGCTCTCCGACCTTCGTGAATCGGGCTCGATCGAGCAGGATGCCGATATGGTCTGGTTCGTCTATCGCGAGGACTATTATCACTCGTTCAAGAAGCCGGCCGAGCCCGACGCCAACTCGACCGCCGACCAGCATGATGCGTGGAACGCCTGGCTTCAGGAGGATTTTCGGATCAGCGGCATGGCGCAGCTCATCATCGCCAAGCAGCGCCACGGCGCCACCGGATCGGTGCGCATGCGCTTCGACAGCAAGATCACGCGCTTCTCCGATCCGATCGATGACGATCGTCTGCCGCAGCAGTTCAACTAGGATGCATTCCGCCTACCGCCGGACAAAGCCGAGCAACCTGAGCAGCAGATAGGTTGCTAGCGACGACGCCACGGCCAGCGCGCCGGCGGCCAAGGTGCCATTGTCGCCGGTCATCGGCAGGCCACCCGTGTTCATGCCGAAAAAGCCGGTGACAAGCGTGGCGGGCAGCATCAGCGCGGTCATGATCGACAGGAAATAGATGTTCTGATTGGTGCGTTGCGCCGCCTGGAGATCGAGTTCGTCGCGCAACAATCGCAACTGGGCCTGCACGCCGACGACATCGGTGTCGAGCGTGTGCAGCCGCTGATGGAAACGTTGGGCGACCGGCGCGAGCGTGGCCGGTAGTGCCGGATCCTCGTGCAGCCGCTGCAACGCCGCGCGCATGCCCGCCAGCATGCGGTGGATCTGCGCGGCGCGCCGGCGGACCGCGACCAGATCGCGCGTGTCGGGCAATGCGCCACGGGTCAGGAACTCGTCCTCGTCCTCAAGCAGTTCGGCGGTCATGCCCGCGACGATCCGGGCCAGCCCGTCGGTCAGCGATCCCATCAGCAGGTCCAGCGCATCGGCGGGCCCGGTGAAGCGTTCGCCGGCCAGCAGGCGCTGGCGGACGATGTCAGCGGAATGGAGCGGGTGAAAGCGGCCGGTGATGATCGTCGCCGGGCCGATCGCGACATGGAGCGCGCCGATACGGTTGGTCCGGTCGACATCGAAGTCGCGCTCGAAATCGTGAAGGACCAGGCCGGCCACCCCCTTCTGGACAAGGGCGCGCTGGATTTCGTCCTTGGAGCGCATCAGGTCGCGGATGAGCGGCGGCAGTTTCGCCTTCTCCTCGATCCAGCGCAGGCTGCGATGATCGGACAGATTCAGGTGCAGCCAGCGCAATCCGCCATCGGCCGGTGCGTCGCAATCCTCGATGGCGGTGATCCCGTCCCCGCTCGCGGCGCAGCCCCAGATCAGGCCGGGGCGCATCACGGTTTCGCCGAGCGAGAGGAGGTTTTCGGGCATGGCCAATCCCCCAGGGGAAATTGCGGGTTAGGACCGTGATGTGACGCTTTCGTGACGGGTTTGGCGATGGAGGGTGAAGGCGATGATCATGAGGATCGCGATCGCCCAGGGGGCGTGACCCAGCAGCATGTCGAGCGTCCGACCCAATCGATTGTCCGCGCCGCTCAATCTCTCGCCCAGCCATGCCAGCGCGGCCACGGCGGCGATGGTCGATCCGAGGAGCCGGAACGCCCGATAATGCCGGGTCCGGGCCAGCATGATCAGCGCCGGCACGGTGCAGGCAACGACAAGCAGTTGAACGATCTCTATGCCGAGGTTGAAACCCAGGATCGAAAGCGCCTTTTCATCCGCGCCCAGGCCGTGGCCGCCGATCAGCGTGGCGAAGGCAAGGCCGTGGACCAGTCCGAAGCCGCCGGCGACGAACATTTCGCGTCTCGGGAAGATCGGCCGGAAGCCATGGAGCGCGGAGATCAGGATCGACAGTGCGATCAGCGCCTCGACGGGTTGCGCGGGCAATCGCCAATCGAAGAACGCTCCGCCGATCAGGGTCAGCGAATGGCCGACGGTGAATGCGGTGACGACGCCGATCAGATGGCGGATCGTCGGTTTCAGTCCGGCATAGCCGCTCCAGCGCCGTCCCCGCGCGATCAGTGGCGCGGGGATGAGCAAGGTCATCAGGAACAGCAGGTGATCATGCCCCGCCGCGATATGGTGCATGCCCAGGCCGATCGAGGCCAGGAAACCGCGAAGGCGGCTGGGATTGCCGCGATCCACAAGCAAGGTGGTGCGGCCGGGCTGGAGACCGCCGACCAGTCTGGCTTCCGCACCGACATGTCCGCCTTCGAAATCACGGCCGATCAGCACCAGCACGAAATGATTGGGAACGCGGTCCAGCACGGGTTCCCAGTGAAAGATCAGCCGGCGCGGAGATGTGCCGGGCGGCGGTGTCAGCCTGATGATAAAGCGCAGATCGGGCGGCCCGACATCGTAACCGATCCGGAGACCGGTGATCTTGGTCGACCAGGCGTGTCCGCCAGGCGAGGCTGCGCCGATCTTCGGTTTCAGCCATGCGGCAAGCCTCGATGGATCGGCGAGTTGACCATGCCGATCCAACACCAGCTTCGCGCGCATCGCATATTCCAGTTCACCCTGTGGAATGACGGCGTGTCCGATGATGTGATCGGGCGAAAAATCGAGAGTGACCTCGCTATTCGGTGTCAGATGCGCGGCGGCGGGGCGGCCGAGGAGCAGGAGCGATAAAAGCAGCAGCACCGCCAATGCGGTGGTCCGCCCGATCGCATCGGTTTTCGGTATCAATGGCCGAACCATATCATCGCGGATCGGCGATCGAGGATCCGGGGATTGATGGCGATGGCCTTGTCCCGTTCGTTGGCGGCCTCACCGCCGCGGCCGAGCATCGCCTGGGCGTCGGCGGCGAGCATATGCTGTTCCGCCGAAACCCAGCCGCTTTGCGAAACCGCCTGAGCGATCCGCAGCGCATCGTCCGCGCGGCGATTGGCGAGCAATGCCCAGCCGAGCGCGATCGCGGAGGCACCGTGCGGGCGGGCGTGGAAGCCGGCGAGCGCGAGGCGAAGCGTCCGCGCGGTTGGGCCGAAAGCGAGATAGTGATCGAGCGCATGGGCCTGCGCCGCCTCCGGGAACGCCTTCAGCCTCGCATCCCACAAATGCGCCGCCTGTCGCGACAGGGCATCCGCTTGTGCGTGATCGCCCTGTGCGCGGTAAAGCGCGGCCAATGCGTCGATCGTTTCCGGTGCGCCGCCATGCGCGATCGCGGTGCGATAGAGCCGGATCGCGCCATTGATGTCGCCGCGCAGCGCCGCCATCTGCGCGCGATTCTGCTCGATCTGCCAATATCCGGGGAACAGAGCATCGCCCCCGGCAAAGGCGCGTTCCGCATCATCCCATCGCCCGATCCTGAGCAGGATCGTGCCGCGTTGGAGCTTCAGCCCAGCCGCTGCCTGCGGCGTCGTGAAATTGCCCATGCGTTCGGCGCGATCCAGGACCGCGAAGGCACGGTCCGGCTGCCCCAGATACGTCTGCAGCATCGCCCGGCGCGCGAACAGGCCCGCGCTTGGCGCCAGTGCTTCGGCCGCGTCATAGTGTCGGGCCGCCACCGCATAGCGTCCGCGATACAGCGCGATGTCGCCGCGCATCGCTTCCGCCTCCGCGCGGATTTCCGGTTCGGCGGGCATGGCGTAACGGTCGATTTCCGCCAGCATCGCTTCCGCCGCGCCCAGCCTGTGCGTCTGCATCGCGAATGCGGCGGCCGTCAGATGTGGGCCGGCGCGGGGACCGGAAACCGCGAAAGCACGATCGAGCGCGGCGCCGGCGGCGGCGAAATCGTCATAGCTGCCGGTCAGCCGGGCATGCGCCATCGACAGCGTCGCTATCTTCTCGAGCGCCAACCAATCGTCCGCCCGCTTCGCCGCGTCGGCGCGTGCGGTCGCCAGATCGCGCTCCAGCAGGGCGACCGCATCGCGCTGGTTGGAGGGGGCGACTGTTGGCGGCAGGATGCGCGCGGTGCGCATGGCCGTATCGTTCCCATGCGGCCAGATCGAAAGTGTGGCGGCGACCGCCGCGATCAGCGCCGCCGCTGTCAGCAGCCGCGCGGCGCTCAGGCGGGCGTGGCGCAGGATACCAGGCTGAGGCGGGCGAGATCGTCGCCCAATATAGTGTGCAGGCCGGTGAGCGTCGCCTTGATCTCGGCGGTCCAGCGTCCGGCCGCGTCTTCGCCGGTATTGCTGTCGTTATAGGGGATCTTGGCCGATGTGCCGATCAGCGCCGTCGCGATCGCGGGCATGCCCATGCGATCGACCGAGATGAAGGCGCTGTCGGGATCCTTCCTGAAATCATAGCTGGGTGCGGCGCCGCTAGCGATCGGCGGTTTGCCCAGCGGTGGAGCGAGATAGGGAAAATCGGGCAGGAAGGTCGCGTCGTTGCGGCCGGGATTGAGCGGCAGATCGGCAAGCGTGCGCAGATTGTGACGCCGCATGTCGAGCAACAGGTAGGACAGGGTGATGTCGACGACCTGATCCTGCAATCGGCGGCCATTGGGGAAGCTGGGGGGCAGATTGAGGTCCAGCTTCACGGTGTCGGGTATGATCAGCGCGGTCACGCTGTTGCCGGGCGTGACGATCTGATCGAGGCAGGGCTGCACGTTGAAGCTGGTCGGCGTCGGTGTCGGCGCGGGAGATGTCGGCGTGGGCGTGGGTGTCGGCCCCGGCGTCAGCGTACCGCCATCGCCGCCGCAACCAGCAAGGGGGAGGAGCATGGCGATCACCAGCGCGCTCGCGCCGAGGCGGAGACGACGCATCAGATATTCCCCCCGAAGCGGGCGCTCGTCGCCCAAATGTCGAGCGGATGCGTGCCGTTCTCCAGCGCCGCGCGCGGCATCTGGATGACGATCGCCGTATCGTCCTTGCCGGCGAAGAAATCGCGATCATTGCGCATCTGCAGCGTGCCCGTCGAGCGGGTCGCGCGAAAGCCGAGCAGGTCGAAATTGAACGGATCCTCGAACAGGCCCGCGCGCAGCATCGCGCCGCCGCTCGCGATATTGGTTTCGACCGGTCCGGAGACGATCGCGGTTGCGGCGCCCGGCACATTTTCGAACTGGACGCCATTGGCCGTGCCGTTCTGCCCGAAACGGACGCGGATCACGAATTCGGGATCGCTGCGCGCGCCGGCGTTGGAGATGTTGACCTTGTAGAGCACGTCGCGATCATAGCTCGCGGCCCTGCCGGCTTGCGGCCCGGCGAAGGTGACCGCAATGATCACATGGCTGGTGGTATGCCAGGCATAGACATCGGCGATATCGGCCGCGAAATCGGGCAGTGTGTCGAGATCCGGATCGGTTCGCGTCGGCGGATCCAGATGGTCGGCGGCGACCGTCGCGCTGTCACCCGACAGGAACGCGATCGGAATGGCGAGCGCAAGCGACCCTGCCGCAAGCAACCTGGTGCTGAACGAGGATATCGGCACGCGCATTCCCCCTGCCCGGCAGGCTGTTGGATCGCGACCGTGCGCCGCCCTGCGCCTCGTACGGGCACTGGGGTTGGACGCGGCAAAAGAGTAACCCGTTGGCGCGACCGCTCAAAGGGAAAAAATTGAACGGCCTGTGGTTCAGAATACCGGCTGGTTTGCGGGGTCGTCGGGGTCGGCGACGGGCACATGGATGCCGCATTCCACCTTGTCCCAGCCGCGCCAGCGGCCGGCACGCGGATCTTCGCCAGGCTTGACCTTGGAGGTGCAGGGTGCGCAGCCGATCGATGGGTAACCTTCGGCCTCCAGCGGATGCCGGGGCAGATCATGCGCCTCGAAATAGGCGTCGAGATCGGCCTTGGTCCAGTTGGCCAGCGGATTGACCTTCAGCCGGTCTCCGTCAATCTCGAAGCGCGGCAGGCCTGAGCGCGTCGCGGACTGGAAACCCTTGCGCCCGGTGATCGAGGCGTCGAAACCTGCCAATGCGGTTTCGAGCGGCACGACCTTGCGGATCTCGCAGCAGCCATCGGGATCGTACGACCAGCGCAGGCCGGTCTCGTCCTTCTTCAGGATCGTCGCGGGGGCGGGGGTCAGGATGCGGAGGTCGGTCAGGCCCAGGCGCTCGACAAGATCGCCGCCATAAGCGAGCGTCTCGGGGAAATGTTTGCCGGTATCGAGGAACAATACCGGCGTCGCCGGTGCGGCCGTGGCGATCATGTGCAGCAGCACCGCCGATTCCGCCCCAAACGACGACACCACCGCGACATCGCCAAGCATGTTTTCGCCGAGCAGCACGCGCAGCATCTCGACAGGCTCGACGCCGCGAAACATGTTGTTGAGCCGGATCGCGTCGGCGGTGGTGAAGCGGGGAGCCACGTCGATCCGGTCGCGCACGCGCGCCTCAGCCATGACGCAGCTTCCAGACCGGCACCGCCGCGTCCGCCGCCTTCTGATAGACATGATCGTAACGCGCCAGCGACGCTTCGACGACGGCGGGGTCGAGCGGCTTTTCGGGCGCGAAACTGTCGAAGCCGCAGCGCCGCATGAAGGCGATCTGGTCGACCAGCACATCGCCCTGCGCGCGCAGCTCGCCCTGATAACCGGCTTCGCGCAGGATGCGCGCCGCCGAATATCCGCGCCCGTCGCGATAGCCGGGGAACGCGATCTCGACGAGCGCGAGCCGGTCGAGATAGGGCAGTAGGGCGCGGGCATCCTCGTCGGGTTCCAGCCGGACCGAGGTCGCGTTCGACTGATCGAGAAAGGCGTCAAGCGTCACCGCCGGCTCTTCATGCGCGGCGTCGGTGCGGAAGCTCAGCGGGTCACCCATAGATCGCCTCCTTGAAGGGCTCGATGCCGACACGGCGATAGGTGTCGACGAAACGCTCGCCGTCCTGGCGCAGCGACTTGTAGGTATCGGTCGCCTTTTCGATGGCATCGACGATGCCGTCCTCGTCGAAACCGGGGCCGGTGATCTTGCCGAGCGACACGTCCTCAGCGCCCGATCCGCCGAGCAGGAGCTGGTAATTCTCCGTGCCTTTGCGATCGACGCCGAGAATGCCGATATGGCCGGCATGATGGTGGCCGCAGGCGTTGATGCAGCCGCTGATCTTCAGCTTGAGTTCGCCCAGATCGCGCTGCCGGTCGAGATCGGCGAAACGTTGCGCGATCTTCTGCGCAACCGGGATCGAGCGCGCATTGGCGAGGCTGCAATAATCGAGGCCGGGGCAGGCGATGATGTCACTGATCAGATCGAGATTGGCCGTTGCCAGCCCCGCTTCGTCGAGCGTCTGCCACAGCGCATAAAGGTCGGTCTTGCGCACGTGCGGCAGCACGATGTTCTGCGCATGGGTCACACGCAGTTCGTCGAAGCTGTAGCGTTCGGCGAGATCGGCCATGACGTCGATCTGGTCGGCGGTCGCGTCGCCGGGAATGCCGCCGACCGGCTTCAGGCTGATATTCGCGATCGCATAGCCGGGCTGGGCATGCGCGGCGACATTCTGCTGCACCCACAGGCGGAAATCGGGATCGGACAGATCGAGATCGTCGCTCAGGCCCGTTTCGAAGGCGGGCGGCGCGAAGAAGGCGCTGATCCGCTCCAGCTCGGCCGCGGGCGGATCGATGCCCAGGGTCTTCACGTGCGCGAATTCCTCTTCGGCCTGGCGGCGATATTCGTCGGCGCCGATCTCGTGGACGAGGATCTTGATCCGCGCCTTGTAGATATTGTCGCGGCGGCCGTGACGATTATAGACGCGCAGGCACGCCTCCAGATAGCTCAGAAGATCCTCGGCGGGCACGAAATCCTTGATCTCGGGCGCGATCATCGGCGTGCGGCCCATGCCGCCGCCGACGAAGATCTTGCCGCCCAGCGTGCCCGCTTCGTTGCGGACCAGTTCGATGCCGATATCGTGCAGCCGCATCGCCGCGCGATCCTCGGCCGACGCGATCACCGCGATCTTGAATTTGCGCGGCAGGTAGCTGAATTCGGGGTGGAAGGTGCTCCACTGGCGCAGCAGTTCGGCCCAGGGGCGCGGATCGGTGACTTCGTCCGCCGCCGCGCCAGCATATTGATCCGAACTGATGTTGCGGATGCAATTGCCGCTGGTCTGGATGGCATGCATCTCGACGCTCGCCAGATCAGCGAGGATGTCGGCCGCTTCCTCCAGCTTGATCCAGTTATACTGGATGTTCTGGCGCGTGGTGAAATGGCCATAGCCACGATCATATTTGCGCGCGATGTGGCCGAGCATGCGCATCTGCCGGCCGTCGAGCGTGCCATAGGGCACCGCGACGCGCAGCATATAGGCGTGGAGCTGCAGATAGAGGCCGTTCATCAGCCGCAGCGGCTTGAACTGATCCTCCGACAGGGCGCCGGACAGGCGCCGGTTCACCTGGTCGCGAAACTCCTCGACGCGGGCGTCGACGATCGACTGGTCATATTGGTCGTATTTGTACATGTCAGATCACCCAGTTGCCGGCATCGGGGTCGGCGGGTTTCAGCGTCAGGTCCGGGCGGACGGTCGGGCCCAGCGCGCGCACGCGGTCCTTGATATGCGCGGGACGGGGGCCTCCCGGGGTCGCGGTCGCCTCGATCACATAGGGCGCGTTGACTCGGCGCGCGCCTTCCTCGGCGCGGGCGATGCCTTCGCCCTCTTCGGCGACATCCGCCGCCTCCTCGACATGGCGCGACCAGTCCGTTCCGGTCCACCAGATCACGTCGCCCGTCGGCAAATCATTGCCCGTCAATATCTTCACGCAAGATGCTCCGCCTGTTTCTCGAATGCCGCCAGCCGATCTTCCGCATCGGCGCGCAGCACGACTTCTCCCACCACGATCAGCGCCGGGCTCTCAACGCCATCGCGCGCGATCATGCCACCAAGATCGGCAAGCAAGGTACGCAGCGCGCGCCGATCGGGACGGCCGCCCTTTTCCAGCACCGCCACCGGCATGGCCGGCGAGACGCCGTCGGCGATCAGCTTGTCGGCGATCTGCTCGGCGGTGGCGACGCCCATATAGATGACAAGGGTGCGGCCCTTGCCGGCAAGCCCGGACCAGTCCTGTTCGGTCAGGCCCTTGCACTGGCCGGCGACGAAGCTGACCGCGCTCGCGGCGTCGCGGTGGGTCAGGGGAAGCAACGCTTCCGCGGCGCAACCGATCGCGGCGGAAATACCTGGAATCACTTCGACCGGTACGCCGGCCGCATGGCAGGCTTCGACTTCCTCGCCGCCGCGTCCGAAGATGAAGGGATCGCCGCCCTTCAGGCGGATCACCGTGGCGCCGCCCAGCGCTTCCGCGACGATCAGCGCGTTGATCGACTCCTGCGCCAGCGTGTGCCGGGCGCGGCTCTTGGCGACCGAGATCAGCCGCGCGGATGCCGGCGCGAGCGCCAGGATACGGCGATCGACCAGTCCGTCATGCACGATCACATCGGCACGCCCGATCGCGCCGACAGCTTTCACCGTCAGCAATTCCGGGTCGCCGGGGCCGGCGCCAACCAGGATGACTTTCCCGGAGGTTAGGTCACGCACTTTACCATCCATGGGCGGACAGATGGGCGTTCGCCGCCTTTGACGCAAAGCAGGGTTTTTTTGGGGGTGGTTAGTTGAGCTTTGCGCTCGCCAGCGCGGCGGCGGCGATCTCGCCATCCTCGGCGGAGGTTCCGCCGCTGATGCCGAGCGCGCCGATGACCAGTCCGTTGGAAAGGATCGGCACGCCGCCCTCGACGGCGACGACGCCATCCAGGCTGAGTACGGCCGCACCGTTCTTCGTGACGGAATCCGCGAACGCCTTGGTCGGCCGGCGGAATCGCGCGGAGGAGCGCGCCTTTTGCTGGGAAACCACGATCGAGGCCGACTGGGTGCCGTCCATCACTTCAAGCAGGATCGGTTCGCCCGATGGCAGCACAACCGTAAAGGCCATGCGGAAATTGCGCGCCTTGGCTTCGCGATGCGCGGCATCGACGATGGTGCGCGCCTGGGCGAGCGTGACGGCGGGGCCGTAGGGGCCGGGTATCTGCTGCGCGGATGCGGCCGGTGCCAGCAAGGCCGCCGCGAGCGCCGCGCCCGCTGCAAGATATTGACGCTTCATCATCATCGCCCCTCCTGATTTTCCGGCGGGATAGGCGGTGCGGCGGGGACAGGCAATGTCCGTGTCAGGACCCGCTGGAGGGATCGCGCAATCCGATGCCGATCGATGCGCGTGCCTGTTCGGTTTCCGATGAAACCACGGGATAGGCGCAATAATCGGCGGCGTAATAAGCGCTCGGCCGGTGGTTGCCCGACAGGCCGACACCGCCGAACGGCGCGTTGGAGGGCGCGCCGTTGGTCGGCCGGTTCCAGTTGACCACGCCCGCGCGGATATTCGCCCAGAACCGGTCGTAAAGCGCCGGTGCGCCGCCGATCAGCGAAGCGGACAGGCCGTAGCGGGTGTTGTTCGCCTCGATCAGCGCATCCTCGAAGCTGGCGACGCGGATGACCTGGAGGATCGGGCCGAACAGTTCGACATCGGGGCGGTCGGAAACATCGGTGACGTCGATGATCGCCGGGGTCAGGAACGGGCGGTCGTCGACGGGCCGGTCGAGCCGGCGGAAGGGGCGGCCGCCCTTCATCATCAGGCCAAGAAAGCTTTCCTGCAGCGAATCCGCCGCATGATTGTCGATCACCGGCCCCATGAAGGGTTGAGGCTCGTCGTGCGGGCTGCCGACGATCATGCGGTCGACCAGCTTGCCAAGTTCGGCGAGCACCGCATCCTGCTTGCCGTCCTCGACGATCAGCCGCCGGGCTGCCGTGCAGCGCTGCCCCGCGCTCAGGAACGCGGATTGCGCGATCACCACCGCGGCGGCGTGGATATCGGTGGGGTTCCACAGCACGATCGGATTGTTGCCGCCCAGCTCCAGCGCCAGGATCCGGTCGATCCGCTCGGCGTAAAGGCGGCTGAGTGCCAGGCCGGTCGGCGCCGATCCGGTGAAATAGAGCCCGTCGATCCCGTCATGCGCGGCCAGCGCCTTGCCCTCGGCGGGGCCACCGATCAGCAGGCGCACGGCGCCTTCGGGCACGCCCGCCGCGCGATAGCATTCGACGAGCAGTTCGGCGGTCGCCGGCGTTTTCTCCGATGGTTTGAACACCACGGCGTTGCCGGCGATCAGCGCGGGCACGATATGCCCGTTGGGCAGGTGCGCGGGAAAATTATAGGGGCCGAGCACCGCGACCACGCCATGCGGCTTGTGCCGCACCGCGTTGCGCACGCCCATTGCGCCGTCCAGCCGGCGCTGCGCCGTGCGTTCGTTATAGGCAGCGACGGAAATGTCGACCTTGGCGATCACCGCCTCGACCTCGGTCCGTGCCTCCCAGAGCGGCTTACCCGTTTCGCGGGCGATCCGATCGGCGAATTCGCTGGCGCGCGAGAGCATGACATTGCCGAAACGACGCATCGTCTCGATCCGCACGGTCAGCGGGCGCGACGCCCATTCGGCCCAGGCACCGCGTGCGGTCTCCACTTCGGCATCGACATCGCCGATCGCACCGCGCCACAGGATGGCGCCGGTGGCGGGTTCGAAAGAGACGATTTCCTGCGGATTCATGGGTTACTCTGGCCAGTCAATGCCCTCTCCAGCACCTTTGGACAGGGTAGGTCAAGGCATGGCGCCCATCGCATCGCCCATGCGCCGGACCGCCGCGACCTTGTCGTGCAACGCGGACCAGTCATCGGCGTCGGCGATGCGAGACCAGATCGCCTCGACTTCGTCGATATGCATCGAGCAGGGCGCTGCATCGGACCAATAGGGATGATCGAGCGCGCGGGCCGGCGCATAGGCGACAATGCGGGCCCGGAAATCGTCGAAAACCGGATCGGCGTATAGGGCATCGGCGGGAGAGGGAGCGCGGCGGTCTCCCCCAGCCCAGTCGAAGAAGAAGCGATCGATTTCGACGGTGCCCGCCATCAGCGCCTGTTCCATCCCGCCGATCAGGGCCTTGTCCTCCGTATCCCCACGCGGCGCCACGCCCAGGCGCCACAGCAGGTGGCGGATCAGCGCGGCCTCATAATGGCCGGCATAAGGCTCGATGGCGGATACCAGCGCCTCCTGATCGGCGACCAGGCGCAATGCCACGGCAAGCTGGATTACGTCCCAATGGATCGCCTCGGCCTGGCGGCCAAAGGCGTAAAGCCCATGATGATCGAAATAGGCGGATATGAAGGCGGGATCGTAGAAGGGCGTGAAACGCCATGGGCCATAATCGAAGCTTTCGCCGGTGACGTTGATATTGTCGGTGTTGAGCACGCCATGGACGAAACCGGCAGCGACGTAGCTGGGCGCCAGCGGCGCCACGCTGCGGGCGACATGGCCGAGCAGCCGTGCGGCGCCGTCCTCGCCGGGGACATCGTCGAAATAACGATCGAGCGTGTAATCGATCAGCCGGTGCATGGTTTCGGCGTCGCGCAGATGCGCGAGCCGCTGGAAACTGCCGATCCGGATATGGCCATGGCTCAGCCGCACCATCACCGCCGATCGGGTGGGGGAGGGTTCGTCCCCGCGCTGGAGCGCTTCGCCCGTCTCGATCAGCGAGAAGGTGCGGGATGTCCTGACGCCCAGGGCTTCGAGCATCTCGGTGGCCAGGATCTCACGCACGCCGCCTTTCAGTGTTAGCCGCCCGTCGCCGAAACGGCTCCATGGCGTTCGCCCCGATCCCTTGGTGCCGAGGTCCATCAGCCGGCCGTCCGATCCGCGCATCTGCGCGAACAGGAAGCCGCGCCCGTCGCCCAGATCGGGATTGTACGCGCGGAACTGATGACCGTGATAGCGCAGCGCGAGCGGTTCGGTCAGGTTGCCCGGCAGCGGTTCGAAGCGACCGAAATGCGTGATCCATGCGGTATCGTCCAGGCCGTCGAGCCCGATTTCCGCCGCCGCGCGATCGTTGCGGAAGCGCAGGATCGTCTTCGGGAAATCGGCTGCGGTGACGGGATCGTACATCGCGTCGCCCAGCGCGAGGATCGCGGATTCGGGCGTGTAGGGAGTTGCTTGCCGGATACTGTCCATATCGCGATATGGGGGCGAAGACGGGAAGGGCGCAACCATGGCCGCGTATAGTGACGGATATTGGTGGTCGAACGACAATCTGCGCCTGCATTATCGTGATTATGCGGGGGCTTCAGAACGCCCGCCGATCCTGTGCGTTCCAGGGCTCACGCGCAATGCGCGCGATTTCGAGGGCGTGGCGGAGCGACTGGCGGGGCGCTACCGGGTCATCTGCGTCGAGCTGCGCGGGCGCGGTGAAAGCGCCTATGCCAAGGATCCGATGAGCTATGTGCCGCTCACCTACGCCCAGGATCTCGACAGGCTGATCGGCGAACTTTCGCTCGATCGGCTGATCGTCTTCGGCACATCGCTTGGCGGAATCGTCGCGATGCTGCTCGCCGCCACGCACCGTGAGCGGCTGGCCGGCGTGCTGCTCAATGATGTGGGGCCGGTGATCGAGCAGGCCGGGCTCGACCGGATCCGCTCCTATGTGGGGCGCAATTCGGCCTGGCCGACCTGGGTTCATGCGGCGCGCGCCGTGGGTGAACTCAATCGCGACGTCTATCCCGATTACGGGCTGGAACAGTGGCTGCGCATGGCGAAGCAGCTTTATCGCCTTAATCAGCAGGGCCGCATCGTTCCCGATTATGACGCGAAGATCGCCGAGCCGTTCCGCGCGCCGGGCGGGGAAGCCGGGGTGGATTTGTGGCCCGCGCTCGACGCGATGGCCGAAATCCCGATGCTGATCGTTCGCGGCGAGCGATCGGACGTGCTGGGCGTGGAGACACTCGCCCGGATGAAGAAGCGGCTGGTCAACGCCAAGAGCGTCATCGTGCCGGGCGTCGGTCATACGCCGACTCTGGAGGAGCCGGTCGCGATCCGCGCGATCGACCGGTTTCTGTCCGGCATCACCGGCTGAAGGCGATGGCGCTCAGCATCCTCCACCTCCACTCGAGCTTCGACCTCGGCGGAAAGGAAGCACGGGCCGTCCGCCTGATGAACGCGTTCGGCAAGCGGGCGCGGCACACGATCGTGAGCGGGGTTCCTAGCGCGCTGGGCGCGCGGGCCGCGATCGATCCGGGTATACGCACCGATTTTCCTCAGGATGCGCCGTCGTTGACGGGGCGCCCCTCCGTGGCCCGGTATCAGGCGATCGCGCGCTATATGCGCCGCTTCGATCTGGTGCTGAGCTATAACTGGGGCGCGATGGACGGCGTTATGGCGCGCCGGCTGTTCGGGCGCGGCTTGCCGCCGCTGATCCATCATGAGGATGGCTTCAACGAGGACGAGGCCGTCCGGCTCAAGACCGATCGCACGATCTTCCGCCGGATCGCCTTGCCCGCCGCGCAGGCGCTGGTGGTGCCGTCGGTGAAGCTGGAGACCATAGCGTTCGGGACATGGAAGCAGCCCGACTGGCGCGTGCGGCGGATCTCCAACGGCATCGATGTGCGGCGTTATGCCGGCCAGCGCGATCCCCGCGCCATTCCGGGCTTCGTGCGCCGTCGCGGCGATGTGATCGTGGGATCGGTCGCCGGGTTGCGCGCGGTCAAGGATCTGCCGCGTCTGGTGAAGGCGGTCGCCGCCCTGCCGGAGTTCGTGCGCCTGGTGATCGTGGGAGAAGGCCCCGAGCGCGAGGCTATCCTGTCCACGGCAGCGGCGGCGGGGATTTCGGACCGCGTGCATCTGCCGGGCTTTCTCGATCGGCCATGGCGCTATGTCGGGTTGTTCGACATTTTCGCGCTGTCCTCCAGGAGCGAGCAGTTCCCGATCTCGGCAGTCGAAGCGATGGCCGCAGGCTTGCCGGTGGCCTCTCCCGATGTTGGCGATGTGTTCTCGATGGTTTCCGGCGAAAATCGGGAGCTGCTCAGCGAAACCTCCTTCGAAACGGCGCTGCGCCGTTTCGCACTGGACGAAAGCCTCAGGAAACGCGTAGGGGCCGCCAACCGCGCGCGCGCGGTGGGGGAGTATGACGAGGAAGAAATGATCGCGCGCTATGCGGCGCTTTACGGCGGCGCTGTCGGCCGGTCCGGCATACTGACCGGTTAAACCGATTTTTACCGCGCATTCGGCGCGTCTTTCGCTTATATCTGGGACAAATCAAGGGAGTGACGTGTTGTTCAAGGGTCTGAAGCCCATCAGCTACCGCGGGCGCGAGGTCTGGCCGATCATCGAGGGCGGAAAGGGCATTTCGGCGAGCAACCATATGAGCTCCGGCGCCTGGGCCGCGGCCGGTGGCATCGGCACCATCTCCGCGGTCAATGCGGACAGCTATGATCCGACGGGCAAGATCGTGCCGCAGGTCTATCGCAGCCGCACGCGGCGCGAACGCCATGAGGAACTGATCGAATATGCGATCGAGGGCGCCGTAGAGCAGGTGAAGCGCGCGTTCGAACTGTCTTCGGGCAAGGGCGCGATCAATATCAACGTGCTGTGGGAAATGGGCGGCGCCCAGCGCATCCTGCACGGCGTGCTGGAGCGGACGCGCGGCATGGTGGCGGGCGTCACCTGTGGCGCCGGCATGCCCTATAAGCTGTCGGAGATCGCGGCGTCCTACGAGACCAGCTATCTGCCGATCGTCAGCTCCGGCCGCGCTTTCCGCGCGCTGTGGAAGCGGGCCTATCACAAGGCGGCGGAATGGCTGTCGGCGGTGGTCTATGAGGATCCGTGGCTGGCGGGCGGGCATAACGGCCTGTCGAACGCCGAGGATCCGCTGAAGCCGGAGGATCCCTATCCGCGCGTCAAGGCGCTGCGTGATACGATGCGCGAAGGCGGCATTTCGGATGATGTGCCGATCGTGATGGCGGGCGGCGTCTGGCATCTGCGTGACTGGAACCACTGGATCGATAATCCCGAACTCGGCGCGATCGCCTTCCAGTTCGGCACGCGTCCGCTGCTAACCCAGGAAAGCCCGATTCCGGAAGCCTGGAAATCGAAGCTGATGACGCTCGATCCGGGCGATGTGCTGCTCCATCGCTTTTCGCCGACGGGCTTCTATTCCTCGGCGGTGATGACGCCCTTCCTCAGGAATCTGGTGGCGCGTTCGGAACGCCAGATCGCCTTTTCCACCGAAGCGGCGGGCGATCATCAGTTCCAGCTCGATGTCGGCGTCAAGGGCAAGCATATGTGGGTCACGCGCAACGATCTGCTGCGCGCCCGCGAATGGTTCGGCCAGGGCTATCTTGAAGCGCTGAAGACGCCGGACAACACGCTCGTCTTCGTGACGCCGGAGGAGCGTGCGATCATCCGCAAGGATCAGGCGGATTGCATGGGCTGCCTCAGCCAATGCTCCTTCTCGTCCTGGATGGACAGCGAGACCAATTCGACAGGCCGGCTGGCCGATCCGCGCAGCTTCTGCATTCAGAAGACCTTGCAGGATATCGCGCATGGCGGCGATCCCAACGACAATCTGATGTTCGCGGGCCATGCGGCCTACAAGTTCAAGCAGGACCCCTTCTATTCGAACGGGTTCGTGCCGACGGTGAAGCAGCTTGTCGATCGTATCCTGACGGGCGACTGAGCTTACCGAGCCAGTTTCTGATCATGTCGGGGCCGGGCCTGTTAAGTTCGGCCCCGATTTTTACGGCTGTGCGTCCACTGCGACGCTCGCCGGTTCGGCATCCTCATCGTCGCGCATCGGCACCAGCATCGCCGCCATATAGCCGGTGATTAGCGTGCCGAGCACTGACCACAGCAGGATTGTGACGATCGCGACGAGCTGCGCCACGAGCTGTTGCAGGAGCGGCGCGGCATCCTCGAACACCGGCGCGCCGAGCGCGGGCAGCATCGCGAGGGGCAGCAGCAGCGCGCCGACGAGGCCGCCGACACCGAAGGTCGCGGCGACTTGCGCGGTATCGTCGATACGCAATTTCGCGACCAGTCCGATGACGAGGCGTGCAAGCAAGGACGCGGTGAGCCCGACAAGGATCGCGCCGACCGGCCCGGTATAGCCTGCGACGGTGGCGGCACCGGCGAGACCCGAGAACGCGCCATTGGCGAAACCCAGCGCATCGAGCTTGCGGCGCCGGATCGCATCCGTGCCGATCCAGACGAGCGCGCCGGCGCCGGCCGCCAGATGCGCGTTGACGATGGCGCGCGCCGTATCGTCGGTCGCCGCGAGCGCCGATCCTCCGGCAAGCACAAGAAGTGCGATCCAGATCACCGCGCTGCCCGCCAGCACGAGCACGGGCGAATGTGCGGGCAGGGCGGTTTTTCGGAACCCCTGTCTTGCACCCACCATCCATGCGGCCGCCAATGCAGAGGCCCCAGCCGACAGATGAAGGGTCAGGCCGCCGGCATAATCGAGCGTGCCGAGCCCGGCCAGCCAGCCGGCGCCGATCCAGCGGGAAATGGGCACATAGACAAGCAGCGACCAGGCGAGCGAGAAGCCGAGTATCCAGCCGAAACGGGCTCGCCCGATCAGCGCGCCGGCGATGATGGTGGGCGCGGCGATCGCGAATACCGTCTGGAGCAGTGCGAATGCCGCGTCCGAAATGGTCGTGCCTTCGCGGATATCCGCCAGATTGCCGAGAAACAGGTTGCCGACGCCGCCGATCCAGGCGGAACCGGGGCCGAAGGCGAGGCTGTAGCCCAGCGCGACCCAGAGCAGCGGTATGGCAGCGGCGATGGCGAATGGCGACAAGGCGGCATCGGGCGCGGAGCGCTGCTGGGCGAGCCCGGCATGGCGCAACGCGAAGCCGACGACGATGCCGAGCAGTGCGATCGGCGCGACCGCAAGCACCCAGCCGGTATCGCCGCTGTCCGGCGCCACGGTAAGCTGCGCCGTCGCTGGGGATGCGGACAGGCCGGCCAGGCCGATCCAGAAAAACGCCTTCAACCCGTTACGCATGGTCTGTCCCCGAATCTCGTTGGGCAGGGTGCTAGCGGAAACAGCGTTAAAAAGTCGCGAACTCCAGTGGCATATCAGTGCACATGGCAGGTGACGTGGCGATTCACGCCCAACCTTCGAGCACCTGATCGGGTGGGCGATGCCCGTCCGCCCACATCCGGATATTGGTGATCACCTTCTCGCCCGTGGCTTCGCGTGCCTCGATCGTCGCCGAGGCCATATGGGGCAGCAGCACGACATTGGCGAGCGCGAGCAGTCGCGGATCGACGGCGGGTTCATGGGCATAGACGTCGAGCCCGGCGCCCGCGATCCGACCCCATTCCAGCGCCGAGATCAGCGCTTTCTCGTCGACGATCTCGCCGCGCGCGACATTGATCAGGCATGCGCTCGGCTTCATCAGGGCGATCCGTCGCGCATCGATCAGATTGTGGGTTTCTTCATTGTGCGGGCAGTTGACGGAAACGAAGTCCGACGCGGCCAGCAGATCGTCGAGCGACTCGTCGAACGACGCATCGACCGCGCGCTCGACCACATCGGGCAGGCGATGGCGATTATGATAGCGGATCGACAGGCCGAAGCCGCGCGCGCGAAGCGCGATCGCCTGGCCGATCCGGCCCATGCCGACGATGCCGAGCGTCTTGCCATGGATGCGATGGCCGAGCATCGCGGTGGGCGCCCAGCCGGCCCATTGGCCCGAGCGGACGGTCCGCTCGCCTTCGACCAGCCGGCGCGGAACCGAAAGCAGCAGGGCCATCGCCATGTCCGCCGCGTCCTGCGTCAGCACGCCCGGCGTGTTGGTGACGATGATGCCCCTGGCGCGTGCCGCCTTCAGGTCGATATGGTCGACGCCATTGCCGAAATTGGCGATCAGCTTCAGCCTGGGTCCGGCTGCGGCGATCAGGTCTGCATCGATCTCGTCGGTCAGCGTCGGCACCAGCACATCGGCCTCCGCCATCGCTGCCGCCAGCGCGCCGCGATCCATTGGTTCGTCGTCCTGATTGAGCGTCGCCAGGAACAATTCGGTCATCCGCGCCTCGATCGGCGCGGGAAGGCGGCGGGTAACGGCGACCTTGGGGTGCTCGATGCGCTCGGACGGGGTCATGTGAACCGGCTAGGCGCGCTGGCTGGCTTCCGTCAAGCGCTCCCTCCCATCATATGGTGGTAATGCTTGATGGCGCGCGACGCTTTTGCAAAAAGGACGACATGAAAATTTCCGGGGGAAAAGTGCGATTGCGCGCCGTGGCCACACTGGTCGTGCCGGCGTTGTTCGTGGTTGCCGCGAATGATGCGGCCGCACAGAAGAAGCCGCCTTACTGGGCATCGATCACTGCCGCGAAAGCACGGATGCGCACCGGTCCGGGGCGCAACTTTCCGGCGAGCTGGCTGTATCAGCGCGCAGGGCTCCCGGTGAAAGTGGTCGAGACCTATCCCAACTGGCGCAAGGTCGAGGATCCTGACGGGGTGCAGGGCTGGATGCAGGCCAATCTGCTGAGCGAGGATCGTACAGCGATGGTCACGGGCGAAATCCGCACCCTTCGTGCGTCGCCCGATAGCGCTGGCAAGGTCAACTGGCGCGCCGAACCCGGCGTGATCGGCAAGCTTTCCGAATGCACGCAGGGCTGGTGCCGGATCGACGTCAACGGCCGCGCGGGCTTTGTCGAGGCGCGCTATCTGTGGGGCGCGGACGGAAAGTAGAACGCGTCATTATCGCGCGATAATCACAAACCGTCATACCAGCGAAAGCTGGAATCCATAGGATATTCAAGAATTCGCTGATCTGTCCGGCATCGCACGGGCCCCAGCTTTCGCTGGGGCGACATGGATGCCTGAAACTCAAACGATCAACTCGACCGCAACCGCCGTGGCTTCGCCGCCGCCGATGCAGAGCGCCGCAACGCCCTTCTTGCCGCCGCGATTCTGGAGGGCGGCGACCAATGTCGCGATGATGCGCGCGCCCGATGCGCCGATCGGGTGGCCGAGCGCGGTCGCGCCGCCGTTCACATTCACCTTGTTGTGCGCAATGCCGAGGTCGCGCATCGCGATCATCGAGACGCAGGCAAAGGCTTCGTTGACTTCGAACAGGTCGACGTCGCCGACGCTCCAGCCCGCCTTGTCGAGCGCCTTGGTGATCGCGCCGACCGGGGCTGTGGTGAACTTGGCGGGCTCATGCGCATGCGCGGCATGGGCGACGATGCGGGCGACAGGCTTGGCGCCGAGCTTGTCGGCGACGCTCTGGCGCGTCATCACCAGCGCGGCGGCGCCGTCCGAGATCGACGAGGCGTTGGCGGCGGTGATCGTGCCGTCCTTGGCGAAGGCGGGCTTGAGCGTCGGGATCTTGGTGGCGTCGCCCTTCAGCGGCTGCTCGTCCTTGTCGACGGTCTCGACGCCCTTGCGGCCCTTGATCTCGACGGCGACGATCTCGCGATCGAACGCGCCGGAGGTCTGCGCCGCCTGGGCGCGGGTGAGCGAGGCGATCGCGTAATCGTCCTGCGCTTCGCGCGTGAACTGATATTCGCCCGCCGTCTCCTCGGCGAAGCTGCCCATCGCGCGGCCGGGCTCATAGGCGTCTTCCAGGCCGTCGAGGAACATATGGTCCATCACGCGGTCATGGCCGATCCGCGCGCCGCCGCGATGCTTGGTGAGCAGATAGGGGGCGTTGGTCATGCTCTCCATGCCGCCCGCGATCAGCAGGTCGACCGATCCGGCCGCGAGCGCGTCGGCCGCCATGATCGCGGCCTGCATGCCCGATCCGCACATCTTGTTGACGGTCGTCGCTTCCACCGAATTGGGCAGGCCGGCCTTGAGCGCCGCCTGGCGCGCAGGTGCCTGGCCAAGGCCGGCGGGCAGCACGCAGCCCATATAGATGCGCTCGACCTGATCGCCCGCCACGCCCGCGCGCTCGACAGCCGCTTTCACCGCGGTCGCGCCGAGATCGGTCGCGCTCGCGCCCGAGAGGCTGCCCTGGAAGCTGCCCATCGGCGTGCGCGCATAGGACAGGATGACGACGGGATCGGTGCTCATGTTCAGCTTCCTCGGTTGATATCTTGCAGGCGATCTAGGACGTCGCCTTCGCAACTGCAACATCGTCGGCCGTCCGAATGTTTTGCCCAAGCGTCCCAAGGGTTTCGGTCAACGGATGTTCCCTGAGCGCCCGCACCGATCCGAACAGCAGGCCGATCTGCCGCACCGCGTCGAAGCCCGCGAGTCGCGGCATCGCAATGCCTTCGCCGCCCAGCGATGCCGGCGCCACGGTGATGCCGATGCCCGCACGCACCATCGCCATCGCACGATCGTCATTGCCGGAGCGCAGGCTGAAAGGGGGACGGACGCCGCGTTCGGTGAAATAGCGGCTGGTCTCCGCCAGCATCTCGCATGATCGGCGCGCGATCATCGCTTCGCCAGCCACTTCCTCCGGCGCAACGCTGGCGCGTGTGGCGAGCGGGTGGCCGGCGGGAAGGGCGAGGCGGTAATCCTCGGTGAACAGCGGCAGCGTCTCGAACCGCGTATCGCCCGCGCGCACCAGCGTCAGCGCCAGATCGATGCGGCCATCGCCGAGTGCTGCGATCAGGCTGCGTTCGTCGCCTTCGGTGATCTCGATCGGATCGGCGCCACGATAGCGCGACAGCACGGCTTCGAGCGCGGTGGTCGCTATGCTAGGCAATATACCGAGCCGGACGGGCTGGAGCGGAGCGGCGACGCCGGTCACGCTCTGCTCCGCGGCGCGGAATTCGCGTTCGATCGCGCGGGCATGGGTAAGCAGCCGGTTGCCCGCCTCGGTCAACTGGACGCGACGATTGCTGCGCGCGAACAGTCGGGTGCCGAGCCGTTTCTCCAGTTCGGAAATGCCCGCCGACAATGTCGGCTGGGTCACGTTGATCTGGGTCGCTGCGCGGGTGAAGCTGCCGGCATCGACGACGGCGAGGAACTGGCGCAGATGGGTGCGGCTGATCATAGGATTTTCCTATGCTAATTGCGGATCGATTTCAATTTTTACGATAATGCACATCGAGCTATGACAGCGTCACTGCCATGGGATAGCCTGCCCGCCAGGAGAGACACGCGATGACCGCCACCCCCGATTTCGATTTCGCGCTCGGTGAGAATGCCGAGATGATCCGTGAGACCACGCGCCGCTTCGCCGACGACCGTATTGCCCCGCTGGCGGCGGAGATCGACGCCAAGGACTGGTTTCCCAAGGAGCTGTGGCCTGAAATGGGCGCGCTGGGCCTGCACGGCATCACCGTCGAGGAAGAAGAGGGCGGGCTTGGCCTCGGCTATCTCGAACATGTGATCGCGTGCGAGGAGGTCAGCCGCGCATCGGCATCGATCGGGCTCAGCTATGGCGCCCATTCCAATCTGTGCGTCAACCAGATCCGCCGCTGGGCCAATCCTGAGCAGAAGGCGAAATATCTGCCCAAGCTCATTTCGGGCGAGCATGTCGGCAGCCTGGCGATGTCCGAAGCCGGTGCCGGTTCCGACGTGGTCGGCATGAAGCTGCGCGCCACCCAGTGCGATGGCGGCCACATGCTCAACGGCACCAAATTCTGGATCACCAACGCGGCCTATGCCGATACGCTGGTCGTCTATGCCAAGACGGGTGAGGGATCGCGCGGCATCACCGCCTTCCTGATCGAAAAGGATATGCCGGGCTTCTCGATCGGACAGAAGCTCGACAAGATGGGCATGCGCGGTTCGCCGACGGCGGAACTCGTCTTCAACGACTGTTTCGTGCCCGACGAGAATATCATGGGGCCGTTGAACGGTGGCGTCGGCGTGCTCATGTCGGGCCTGGATTACGAGCGCGCGGTGCTTTCGGGCATCCAGCTCGGCATCATGCAGGCCTGCCTCGACACCGTCATCCCCTATGTCCGCGAGCGCAAACAGTTCGGCAAGCCGATCGGCGCGTTCCAGCTCATGCAGGCGAAGGTCGCCGACATGTATGTCGCGCTGCAATCGGCGCGCGCCTATGTCTATGCGGTTGCGCGCTCCTGCGACGAAGGACGCACGACACGTTTCGACGCGGCGGGCGCGATCCTGCTGGCGTCGGAAAACGCGGTGAAGGTCAGCCTGGAAGCGATCCAGGCGCTGGGCGGCGCGGGCTATACCAAGGACTGGCCGGTCGAGCGCTACATGCGCGATGCCAAGCTGCTCGATATCGGTGCCGGCACCAATGAGATCCGGCGCATGCTGATCGGTCGCGAGCTGATCGGCGCCGCATGAACGAAACCGTCCTGACCGCGCTGCAATGGTATGGCGCGGCGGCTGGCGTGGTGGCGGCGCTGATCGTGTCGCTCAACCTCGGGCGGCGGCCGACGGGATGGGCATTCGTGATTTTCGTGACCTCGTCGATCGCGCTGATCGGCTGGGGCTTCCTGCAGGACGAAAGCGAAGGGATCGGCGTGCAGAACATCATTCTGCTCGTCATCAACCTGATCGGCGTCTGGCGTTATCTGATCATGGGCAAGGACCCCAAGGAGGAAAAGGCGTGAGCGCGCCCGTACTGGACAGCAAGCTTTCCCCCGACAGCGAGGGGTTTCGTGCCAATGCCGCGCATAATCGCGGGCTGGCCGACCAGCTTTATGCCGATGTCGCGAAAGCGGCGCTCGGCGGCAGCGCGTCGTCGCGCGAGCGGCATGTGTCGCGCGGCAAGCTGTTGCCGCGCGATCGGGTGGAACGGCTGCTCGATCCCGGCTCGCCCTTTCTCGAGATCGGCCAGCTCGCCGCGTGCGACATGTATGAAGGCGAGGTGCCGGGCGCCGGCATGATCGCCGGCATCGGCCGCGTGTCCGGCCGCCAGTGCATGATCGTCGCCAACGACGCGACGGTGAAGGGCGGCACCTATTATCCGATGACGGTGAAGAAGCATCTCCGCGCGCAGGAGATCGCGGAGGCCAATCGGCTGCCGTGCATCTATCTGGTCGACAGCGGCGGCGCCAACCTGCCGCACCAGGCGGAGGTGTTCCCCGATCGCGAGCATTTCGGTCGTATCTTCTTCAATCAGGCGAACATGTCCGCGCTGGGCATTCCGCAGATCGCCTGCGTGATGGGAAGCTGCACCGCCGGCGGCGCCTATGTGCCTGCCATGTCCGACGAGACGGTGATCGTCCGCAATCAGGGCACGATCTTCCTCGCCGGTCCGCCGCTGGTGAAGGCCGCGACGGGCGAGGTGATCAGCGCCGAGGATCTGGGCGGCGGCGATCTGCATGGCCGCAAGTCCGGCGTTGTCGATCATGTCGCGGAGAATGACGAGCATGCGCTGACGATCGTGCGCGACATCGTCTCGACACTCAATGATGCGCACGATCCCGGCGTGAAACGCGTCGAGCCGCGCGCGCCCAAATATGCGCCGGAAGAACTGTACGGCGTCATCCCGCAGGATGTGCGTGCGCCTTATGATGTGCATGAAGTGATCGCGCGCATCGTCGACGGCAGCGAATTCCATGAGTTCAAGGCGCTGTACGGCACCTCATTGGTCTGCGGTTTCGCGCATATCTGGGGCATTCCGGTCGCGATCCTGGCGAACAATGGCGTGTTGTTCAGCGAATCCGCGGTGAAGGGCGCGCATTTCATCGAACTCGCCTGCCAGCGCCGCATCCCCTTGCTGTTCCTCCAGAACATCTCGGGCTTCATGGTCGGCGGCAAATACGAGGCCGAAGGCATCGCCAAACATGGCGCCAAGCTGGTGACGGCCGTGGCGACGGCGACCGTGCCCAAGATCACCGTGCTGATCGGCGGCAGCTTCGGCGCGGGCAATTACGGCATGTGCGGCCGCGCCTATAGCCCACGTTTCCTGTTCACCTGGCCCAACAGCCGCATCTCGGTGATGGGCGGCGAACAGGCGGCCTCGGTGCTGGCGACCGTGCACCGCGATGCCGACAAATGGACGCCCGAAGAGGCGGAAGCGTTCAAGGCGCCCGTGCGCCAGCGTTACGAGGACGAGGGCAATCCCTGGCACGCGACCGCGCGGCTGTGGGACGACGGCATCATCGATCCGGCCCAGACCCGAGACGTGCTGGGTCTGGCGTTCTCCGCGACGCTCGAAGCGCCGATCGCCGATCGCCCGGCCTTCGGCGTGTTCCGGATGTGAGGATCGAGACATGACCCCAATCCTTCCGCTTCTGCTACTCGCCGCCGCCCAGTCCGAAAAACTACCGCCCGCCAATCCGATCCCGTTCGATCGCAGCGACGAGGCGGCGGTGATGGTGCCCGTCAACGGCATCTTCGCCGGGCTGACGGCGCATGACGGACAGGCGATCCTGACGCACGTCCGTCCCGAGGGCATGGCGACCGTCGCGATCGAAAAGCCCGACGGCGGCCGTACGATCCGGCGGATGAGCTGGGCCGATTTCGCCGGCGGCATCAAGCCGGGGCCGCAGCATCTGGAAGAGCGCATGACCAATCCCGCGATCGACATCGACGGCGATATTGCGATGGTCTGGGGGCGCTACGTCTTGCTGGTCGACGGCAAGCCGCATCATTGCGGCGTCAATCATTTCGATATGCTTCGCGAAAACGGCCAGTGGAAGGTGCTGAACGTCACCTGGTCGCAGCGCACAACCGGTTGCGAGGACTGACGTGATCCAATCCCTGCTCATCGCCAATCGCGGCGAGATCGCATGCCGCATCATCCGCACCGCGCGCCGCCTCGGCATCCGCACCGTCGCGGTCTATTCGGACGCCGACGCCAAGGCGCTGCACGTTCGCGAGGCGGACGAGGCCGTGCATATCGGCCCCTCGGCCGCGCGCGAATCATATCTGATCGGCGAGAAGATCATCGCCGCCGCCAAGGCGACCGGCGCCGAGGCGATCCATCCCGGCTATGGTTTTCTGTCGGAAAATGCGGGCTTCGCGCAGTCGGTGATCGATGCCGGTCTGGTCTGGGTCGGCCCCAAGCCGTCGAGCATCGTCGCGATGGGGCTGAAGGATGCGGCCAAGGAACGGATGATCGCGGCCGGCGTGCCTGTCACGCCCGGTTATCTTGGCGAGGATCAGGACCCCGATCGCCTGAAGGCGGAGGCCGATGCGATCGGCTATCCCGTGCTGATCAAGGCGGTCGCCGGCGGTGGTGGCAAGGGCATGCGGCGCGTGGACGCGGCGGCCGACTTCGCCGATGCGCTGCAGTCGTGCCAGCGTGAGGCGGCCTCGTCCTTCGGCGACGATCGCGTGCTGATCGAGAAATATATCCTGAGCCCGCGCCATATCGAGGTGCAGGTGTTCGGCGACACCCATGGCGACGTCGTCCACCTGTTCGAGCGCGACTGTTCGCTTCAGCGCCGCCACCAGAAGGTGATCGAGGAAGCGCCGGCGCCGGGCATGGACGAAGCCACGCGCGAGGCGATCTGCGCCGCCGCGGTGCGCGCCGCCAAGGCGGTCGATTATGTCGGCGCCGGCACGATCGAGTTCATCGCCGACGCCAGCGAAGGGCTGCGCGCCGACCGCATCTGGTTCATGGAGATGAACACCCGGCTTCAGGTCGAGCATCCCGTGACCGAGGAGATCACCGGCCAGGACCTGGTCGAGTGGCAGCTTCGTGTCGCCAGCGGCGAGCCGCTGCCGAAACGCCAGGACGAACTGTCGATCGACGGCTGGGCGATGGAAGCGCGGCTCTATGCGGAAGATCCGGCGACCGGCTTCCTGCCGTCGACCGGCCCGCTGACGCGCTTCTCGCTCGATGCCTTTCATTCGGGCGCACGCATCGACACCGGCGTGATCGAGGGGGACGAGATCAGTCCGTTCTACGATCCGATGATCGCCAAGATCATCTTTCATGGGCAGACGCGCGAGGAAGCGGCCGAAGGCGTCGCCGACGAACTGCTCAATCTTTCGGTCTGGCCCGTCCGCACCAATGCGGCGTTTCTGGTCAAGCTGCTGCGCGAAGACGCGTTTCTCTCCGGAAATGTGCAGACGGGTTATATCGGCGACAATCTCGAGCGGTTGACGGCGATCGATCCGCCGAACGATGGCGTTTTGAACAGTGCAGCCGAAGCCCTGTTCCCGGCGGAAGGCACGTCGGTCTGGACGCGGCGCTCCGGCTTCAGGTTGAACCGCGCGGCCGATACGCGGCTGAGGCTAGCCGATGAATCGGGCGCGCTGGTCGAATTCGGGGCGGGCCCTGGTTATGATCCCGTCTTCACCGATGTGATCGGCGGCGTCGCGATCCATCCGATGCAGGGCAAGACCTATCTTTTTCGCCGCTATGAACCGCGCGGTTCCGCGGGCGGGGCAGGGGCATCGGACGGCGCGATCCTTTCGCCGATGCCCGGTCGGATCATCGCCATCGATGTCGCGGCGGGCGATGCGGTGGCCAAGGGCCAGAAGCTCGTCACGCTCGAAGCGATGAAGATGGAGCATTCGCTGACTGCGCCCTTCGACGGCACCGTCGCCGAGCTCAATGCCGAGACGGGCGGGCAGGTATCTGAAGGTGCGTTGCTCGTCCGGATCGACAAGGCGGAATAACCATGGCCGGGGCGCTTCTGATCCGGGAAGCGGTTCGGGATGATCTGCCCGCGATCGTGGCTCTGCTGGCTGACGATCGGAACGGCGCCTTGCGAGAGGATGCGCGGCTGCCGCTCGATCCCGGCTATCTCGCCGCCTTCGATGCGATCGCGTCGCTGCCCAATCAGGAGCTGATCGCCGCCGAGCGCGACGATCAGGTGATCGGGACGATGCAGCTCAGCTATCTGCCCGGCCTCTCCTATCGCGGGCGCTGGCGCGGCCAGATCGAGGCGGTGCGCATCGCCACCGCCTTGCGGGGGCAGGGATTGGGCAGCGTGATGATCGCATGGGCGGTCGAGCGCTGCCGGGCGCGCGGTTGCGGCATGGTCCAGCTCACATCGATGCGGAACCGGCCGGACGCGCACCGCTTCTATGAGCGACTGGGATGGGAGAGGAGCCATTACGGCTTCAAATTGACTCTCGACTGACGGTTGAACCCTACGCGCGCCGCTTCTACGGACGCGCCGTAACGCTAAGGACTGACAGCAATGGCCGGACGATATTTCGACGAATGGTTGGTGGGCGATCGGATCGAGCATGAGATCCGCCGCACCGTCACCGAGACCGACAACCTGCTGTTCTCGACGATGACGCACAATCCGCAGCCGCTGCACCTGGACGTGGAGGCCGCCAAGGCCAGCCCGTTCGGCCAGATCCTCGTCAACGGCACCTTCACCTTCGCGCTGATGGTCGGCCTGTCGGTGGGCGACACCACACTCGGCACGCTCGTCGCCAATCTCGGCTATGACAAGGTGACGATGCCCAAGCCGGTCTTTATCGGCGACACGATGCGCGCGACCTCTCTGGTCGAGGAAGTCCGTGGCAGCCGCTCTCACGGCGATGCCGGCATCGTCACCTTCCTGCACGAACTCATCAACCAGCGCGATGAGGTCGTCTGCCGCTGCCTGCGTGCCGCGCTGCTGCGGAAGAAGCCGGCATGAGGCTCCGTTCGCTGCTGTTCGTGCCCGGCGACCGACCGGAGCGCATGGAGAAGGCGCTTGGCCTAGGCGCCGACGCATTGATCCTCGATCTGGAAGATGCGGTGGCGGCGACGCGTAAGGACGAAGCGCGCGCGGCCATCCGCGCCTTTCTCGATCGCGAGCGGACCGTGCCTTTGTTCGTGCGGATCAATCCGCTCGATTCGGGGATGGCCGATGACGATCTCGCCGCCGTGCTGCCCGGCAAACCGGACGGCATCATGCTGCCCAAGGCGGAGGGCGCGGCGTCGCTCAAGGAGCTTGATTCGAAGCTCGACTGGGCGGGTGCGGAAGGATGTAGCATCCTGCCGATCGCCAGCGAGACGGCTGCCGCCATCTTCCAGATGGGCACTTATGGCGGTGTCACGACGCGGCTTGCCGGTCTCACCTGGGGGGCTGAGGATCTGCCCGCCGCGATCGGCGCATCGACCTCGCGTGAGGAGGATGGCAGCTATACGCCGCCCTATCAGCTTGCACGCTCGCTCACGCTGTTCGGCGCGGCCGCAGCCGGCGTCGCTCCAATCGAGACCGTCTATCCCGCTTTCCGCGATCTGGAAGGGCTGGCGGCCTATGCGGCGCGCGCGCGGCGTGACGGCTTCACTGGCATGATGGCGATCCACCCGACGCAGATTCCGGTGATCAACGATGCTTTCACGCCCAGTGAGGCGGACGTGGCGCATGCCCGCGCGGTGATCGCGGCCTTCGCCGAGAATCCCGATGCCGGCGCCCTGTCGCTCGACGGCAAGATGATCGATCGGCCGCATCTGAAGCAGGCGGAACGGATCGTCGCACAGGCGGGCGGGTAGGTGCAGGCCGATCCCCTTGGGGCGACGCGCTAAGGTTATGCCGACCGAATGGCTGCCGCTTGCCGGCTTCGCGCTCGGCGCGATCTTCGGCAGCTTCATCGCCGTGCTCGTCACGCGCTGGCCGCGTGGCGAGACCACGGGCGGCCGCTCCGCCTGCGAAGCGTGCGGACGCGTGCTCGGTGCCGCGGAACTGGTGCCGTTGCTCAGCTTCCTCATCCAGCGCGGCCGATGCCGGGGATGTGGTGCGCGGATCGACGGGCGGCTGGTCGCGATCGAGATCGCCGCCGCGCTGATCGGTGCCACGGCGTTCTTCGTCTCGCCGGACCTGATCGGCCTGTCGGGCGCGATCTTCGGCTGGATGCTGCTCGCGCTCGCGGTGCTCGATGTCGAGCATTTCTGGCTTCCCGACCGGCTGACCTTGCCGCTGATGGCGATCGGCCTGATCGTCGCGGCGCTGATCCAGCCCGATCACCTCCATGGCCGGATCATCGGTGCGGCCGCCGGCTATCTGGGCCTGTCATTGGTCGGCTGGAGCTACCGTAAGTTGCGCGGTCGTGAAGGATTGGGCGGGGGCGATCCGAAGCTGCTCGCGGGCATCGGCGCATGGCTGGGCTGGCAGGCGCTGCCCTTCATATTGCTGCTCGCCTCTCTCGCCGGCCTTGCGACAGCGCTCGGCCAGGGCGCCCGGCGGGGCGGATTGCGGGCGACGACGCGCATCGCCTTCGGCGCGATGCTCGCGGTCGCAGCCTGGCCGCTCTGGCTGTTATGGCAGGGGCGCGCGCCGGCACTCTGATCGGGAGTCGACAAGTCGGCCGATCCACGCCAGTCTCAGTTCCAAATTGAAACGGGAGTGGGCGATGCAGGCTGTTCTGGATGCGCAACGCGCGGCGTTCATGGCCGAACTTCCGGTGCCGATCGCGATCCGCAAGGATCGGCTGAAGCGCTGCGTCGCGTTGCTCGTCGACAACAGCGATGCGCTCTGCGACGCGCTCTCCGACGATTTCGGGCATCGCAGCCGCGAGCAATCACAGATCACCGATATCGTCGCGTCGATCCGCGCGCTCAAACATGCGATCGCCCATGTCGACCGCTGGGCACGGCCAGAACGGCGCAAGCTGGATTTCCCGCTGGGCCTGCTCGGCGCACGCGCGCATGTCGAATATCAGCCCAAGGGCGTCGTCGGCGTGATCTCGCCCTGGAATTTCCCGGTGCAACTGACGATGGGGCCGATCGGCGGCGCCTTTGCCGCGGGCAATCGGGTGATGGTGAAATCATCCGAATATACGCCGGGGGTCGCCGCGCTGCTGGAGGAGATCGCGCCGCGCTATTTCGACGCGACCGAACTCGCCTTTTTCTCGGGCGGGCCGGAGGTAGGCAAGGCCTTCTCCGCGCTTCCCTTCGATCACCTGATCTTCACCGGCGCGACCGCGATCGGCCGACACATCCTTCATGCCGCCGCCGACAATCTGACGCCCGTCACGCTCGAACTGGGTGGCAAATCGCCAACCATCATCGGGCGCGGCGCGAATATTGCGCAAGCATCCGAACGCATCGCGCTGGGTAAGATGCTCAATGCCGGACAGATCTGCCTGGCGCCGGATTATCTGCTCGTGCCGGAGGAGAATGAGGCGGCGATGGTGGAGGGCGTCAAGGCCGCCGCGTCGGCCCTCTATCCCACGCTGCTCGCCAATCCGGACTATACATCGGTGGTGAACGGCCGGCATGTGACCCGGCTGAAGGCGCATCTCGACGATGCTCGCGCCAAGGGGGCGGAGGTGATCGAGGTCAATCCGGCGGGCGAGGATTTCGCGTCGTCGAACGGGCAGAAGATGCCGCTCCATATCGTGCGCAACGTCAGCGACGAGATGACGGTAATGCAGGAGGAGATTTTCGGGCCGATCCTGCCGGTGAAGACCTATCGCGCGGTCGGAGAGGCGATCGACTATGTCAACGCGCACGATAGGCCGCTGGGGCTTTATTATTTCGGCAGGGACGCCGCCGAGGAACGCATGGTGCTCGATCGCACCATATCGGGCGGGGCGACCGTCAACGACGTGATCTTCCACGTCTCGATGGAGGACCTGCCCTTTGGCGGCGTTGGCCCCTCGGGCATGGGCAGCTACCATGGCCAGGACGGTTTCCGCACCTTCAGCCATGCCAAGAGCGTCTATCGCCAGCCGAAGATCGATGTCGCGAAGCTTGCCGGGATCAAGCCGCCCTATGGCAAGGCCACCAGGGCCGCGATCGCGCGCGATCTGAAGAAATAGATCCGCGTTTCAAATCCGTTCGGGCTGAGCTTGTCTAAGCCGCTGTCCTGGCTTGGGCGCCGAAACAGAAGGGCAAGGGCTTCGACAAGCTCAGCCCGAACGGGTTTCTGAATTCTCCCGTCGTACCCTTACCGAACTACCCCACGGAACATCAGTCGTCCGGCCGGGCCGGCAGCGGGATTGAGCGTCCACCGGACATGGGTGACGTCCTCGGGCCTGGCGTTGCGGACGGTGCCGTCGCGCTCGGTCACTTTCAGTCGGTCGAGTTGGCCCCAACTCCGGCCGCCGTCGATCGAAACGACCGCGCCGGGATCCGACGTTCCTTGATAGGCGACGGCCGCCGGCATCGGATTGGTGACGACGAAATCGCCCACCGAGCGTGAACCGGCGCTGCGATAATTGAGCATGAAGACCAGGCGGTCGCCCGAAGCCATGCGGCCGGGCTGTTCGAGCACGATGCGGTTGCGGCCCTGGCCGGTTGCCGACGTCTTTTCCACGAACACCATGCTCGTGAGCGCCAGCGGATCGGCCGCCAGCGCGGTGCCGGGAACAATCAGGCCAAGGGCAAACAGAAAAGGCGTCTTCATGCGGTCTCCGTCGGACGAAATTTTCCCGGTGGACGGCGCGCGTGCGGATGCGGCGGGCCGTGTGCCCGAGGCTGTCCGGTCAGACTTCGAAATCCCCCGTGGGGCGAACCCCGCAGACGGGATCGCAGAAAATGGAAAACAAAGGATTAACCCTGTTGTCGCGCCGAGTTCGCTGATGACAGCATCGCAAGGCGGGACTAGGTTTCAACGTATGGAGAATGGCGGGAAGAACCCCAAAAATGGGGATGTTGATGCGTCGCATGGCCATGTCCATCGCGTCGACTGGCATCGCGACAGGCTGCTTGCCGCGCTGACGCTGATCGCCGGTATCGGCCTGCTGCTGGGCCTGCCTTTCGCGTTGCGTGCGGGCGCGGAGTTCTTCCTGCCCGTCACCGCGTCCCTGGTGATCGCGATCGCGATGGTGCCGGGGCTCGAATGGCTGCAGCGGCGCGGCCTGCCGTCGTCGCTGGCGGCTTTGCTCTGCGTGCTGCTGTTCCTGGTCGCCGCGAATCTCGTGCTTGTCTCGATCGTTGTGCCGGCGGCGGAGTGGTTCCGCGTGCTGCCGGAGCGTATCGGCCTGATCCAGGCCAATCTGGCCCCGGTGATCGATTTCTACGCGAATCTGCAGCGCTTCATCGACGACAGCATCGCGATGCTTGCCAGCGGTCCGGTGGCGGCGGCGCAGACGGTGGCGGTGACGGCGCCGCGCTCCTTGCTCGATCTGGTCGCGACCTCGGCGCCTTATGCGCTGATCCAGATGTTCTTCGCGCTGCTGCTGATCTATTTCTTCCTCGCTGGCTGGACGCGCCTGCGCGAGCAGACGATCACCAGCCGCGGCAGTTTCGACGGCGCGCTGGCGACCGCGCGCGTCATCCAGAATCTCGTCGATGCGACCTCGGCCTATCTGGGCACGATCACCGCGATCAATCTGGTGCTGGGTCTGTGCGTCGCGGCGGCGCTCTATCTGATCGGCATGCCGTCTCCGCTGATGTGGGGCGGCATCGTCGCGATCCTCAATTACATTCCCTATCTCGGCCCGATTCTCGCCGCGCTGCTGCTGGCCATGGGTGGGCTGATGACCTTTTCGGATTTGTGGTGGGCGCTGCTGCCTGCATTCATCCAGGTCGTGTTCCATATGGTGGAGGCCAATGTCGTGACGCCTATGGTCGTCGGGCGGCGGCTGACGATCAATCCGCTGCTGATTCTGATCTCGCTCAGCTTCTGGGGATGGGTGTGGGGCACGCCCGGCGCGCTGCTCGCCGTACCTTTGTTGATCATCGTCAAGACGGTGATGGCGGCTGCCGGGCGCCCGGATATCGCCGGTTTCCTGTTCGAGGAAGGCACGCTGACGCACGCCGATGACGAGGTTCAGGAGCCTTATCAAAAAACCTCTGATTGAGGCGCTTGACAGTCCCCCAAGCCTCGCCTAGTTGCCACGCCTCACCGCGCAAGCGGGTGTAGCTCAGTTGGTTAGAGCGCCGGCCTGTCACGCCGGAGGTCGCGGGTTCGAGCCCCGTCACTCGCGCCATTTTCGGCGCGGAAGAGCAGGTCGATCGATCGGATCGGCCGCCCCTCCAGAAGCATTCGGAAATAGAGATCATCCCCTTTTGGGGACGCCCTTACGCGTCGCTGCGGCCGCTCCGTGAATGGTCGATGGACGGAGATGATTCGTCGAATCGGTCCGGCCCGTTCAGTCCCGCCAGCGCCCGAGTTCCATCCAGCGCAGCATCCGTCGCATCGGGAAGATCCAAAGCCAGGCAAGGCCCATGACCACGAATGCGATTCCCTGCACCCAGACGGGCAGGGCGGCCGCCTCAACCAATGTCACCGCGATCACGCACCATAGCCCGACGATCAACAGGATCAGCAGCATTCCCACGGGCTTGCGCCAGCTTGGCGTCATGACTTCGGTCCAATCCATTCATTTTCGGTGACGATCGCGTGGAGCGGCACATCCCATGGATCGGCGGGGATTGCATCCATTTCCTGGCATGCCCAGGCGATGCCGATTCGGCGGGCGCCTGGCGAATCGGCGAAATAGCGATCGTAAAAGCCCGCCCCTTGGCCGATTCGGCGCAGCTCGCGGTCGAATCCGACGAGCGGAGCGAGAATCAGGTCGGGCGTTACTGCCGTTTCGCTGTCCGGCTGCGCCAGTCCGGCCCAGCCGGCCTTGAGCGCATCGCCGGGCCGCCACGGCGCGAAATGCATCGCGGCATCACGCGCGGTGACGATGGGAAGCGCGGTGGCGACGCCGAGCGATGCGGCGCGCGCCAATGCGGCATGGATCGGAAATTCGCTGCCCAGCGCGAAATAGCCGGCCACGCAGCGCGCCCGGCGGATCTCAGCCTCCAGCCTGGTCGCGACCGCTTGCGCCGCGCGTTGGCAGGCCGCGTCGTTCAGCGCCGCCACATGGGCGTCGCGGCGTCGCCGCAGCTCGGCGCGAATCGCTTTCTTATCGATCATATGGGGTAGGGCGGTTGGCGGGACCACCATGGCCGTATGCCGGAATATCCTCTGACGCCCGATACGTCAGGTGGGGACCATATAAGACAGACCTGGATCTGCTCAGGGACAGCCCCCATGGATGATGAATAGCCTCAGGGATGTTCGAAGGCTCGTACCGGGCAGTGCCCGCCATGTCCCAATCTAGGGATTGGCGTGGCCACCCTCAAGCCTTTCCGCCAGACTTTCGAGCCGGGCGGCGAGCTTTTCGATGATCGGCGCGAAATCGGGCTGATAGGCGGCGGGTTTCGCGGGCTCGGCGGCAGGAGCCGGAGGGGGCGGCGGTGCCGCCACCGGGGCCGGCGCCGCAGTCTTGCGTTCGTTCAGCTCGTCGGCCAGCAGCAGCGCCGCGAACAGCAATTGCCGCGTTTCGTTCACGCCGCCGACCGCGCGTTCCGCGTCCTGCGCCTTCGCGTCGACAAGGCCCGCGATGCGGCGGAGATGATCCTCCCCGCCGTCGCGGCAATGCACGGAGTAGTCGCGCCCTCCGATCTGGATCGATACCTCGGCCATCCCTCAGCCTTTCGCGATGATTCCGTCGAGTGCGGTGATCGCGGCTTCCACGCGCGTCTTCAGCCGGTCGTGCCTCTCCTGCAACGAACGATGGACGCTCTCGTCCACGCCATTCGCTTCAACGGCGGGCGCCACGGGATTGACGGCAGCCGCCTCGACCCGCGCCAGCGCCCGTTCCATCCGTCCTATTGCGAGGATAAGCCGGTCTTCTGACATTCCGTGTGAAATACCACGGCTGCGCGGCGGGGCAAGTGTGGCAGAAACATGACAGGCGCCAGCCCCACGCAGGTTGACGCCCCGGCGCGCAGCGGACAAAGGAACCGCGCGGCGCGACTCGGCGCCCGCGCCACCGACCTCATCCGGTCCCATCGGGGAAAATCATGACTGTCTCGCCTCGCGATCTCGCCAACGCCATCCGGGCGCTGTCGATGGATGCCGTGCAGGCGGCGAATTCCGGGCACCCCGGCATGCCGATGGGCATGGCGGACGTCGCGACGGTGCTGTTCACCCGCTATCTGAAGTTCGATCCGCAGGCGCCCAAATGGGCGGACCGCGACCGGTTCGTGCTGTCGGCGGGGCATGGCTCGATGCTGGCCTATTCGCTGCTGCACCTGACCGGCTATGCGCGCCCGACGCTCGACGATATCCGCAATTTCCGCCAGCTCGGCAGCCCGTGCGCCGGCCATCCCGAGAATTTCGAGCTCGCCGGGATCGAGACGACCACCGGTCCGCTCGGCCAGGGGCTCGCGACCGCCGTCGGCATGGCGCTGGCTGAACGGCACCTCAATACCGGTTTCGGCGGCGACCTGGTCGATCACCACACTTGGGTGATTGCGGGCGACGGCTGCCTGATGGAAGGCATCAACCATGAAGCGGTCGGTCTGGCCGGCCATTTGGGCCTTGGTCGCCTGATCGTGCTGTGGGACGATAACCGCATCACCATCGACGGCGCGGTGAGCCTGTCGTCGAGCGAAGATGTTCAGGCGCGCTACGATGCGTCGGGCTGGCACACGGTTTCGTGCGATGGGCACGACATGGATGATATCGCGCGCGCCTTCGATGAAGCGCTTGCCGATTCACGCCCGTCGCTCGTGCGTTGCCGCACGATCATCGGCAAGGGCGCGCCCAACAAGCAGGGCACGTCGGCGACGCACGGCAGCCCGCTCGGCGCCGACGAGGTCGCGGCCACGCGTGAGGCGCTGGGCTGGCAATGGCCGCCCTTCGACGTGCCCCAGGACATTCGCGATGAATGGCTGAAGGCCGGTATTCGTGGCGCCGAGGTGCGCGCCGCCTGGGAAGGCCGGCTGGCCGGCCATGCCGACCGCGCCGAGTTCGAGCGCCGCATGGCGGGCATCTTGCCCGACGGCGCCGGGATCAAGAGCTATATCGACGGCCTGATCGCCGATCCCAAGACCGTCGCGACGCGCAAGGCGTCCGAAATGGCGCTGGAGGCGATCAACGCCGTGGTGCCGGAGACGGTGGGCGGTTCAGCAGATCTCACCGGATCCAACAACACCAAGACCAAGACGACCGGTCCGCTGACGCGCGACGATTATTCGGGCCGCTATGTCTATTACGGCATTCGCGAGTTCGGCATGGCCGCAGCGATGAACGGCATGGCGCTCCATGGCGGCGTCATTCCCTATGGCGGTACCTTCCTGGTCTTTTCCGATTATTGCCGTCCGGCGATTCGCCTCTCCGCGCTCCAGCAGATCCGCGTCGTCTATGTGATGACGCATGATTCGATTGGCCTGGGTGAGGACGGTCCGACCCACCAGCCGGTCGAGCATGTCATGTCGCTGCGGCTGATTCCCAATCTTGATGTCTATCGTCCGTGCGACGTCGTCGAGACCGCGGAATGCTGGGCGCTGTCGCTCGAGAAGGCTGATGGTCCGTCGCTGCTGGCGCTGACTCGTCAGAACCTGCCGCAGCTCCGCACCGACGCGCGCGAGAATTATAGCGCGAAGGGCGCCTATCGTCTCGTCGCGGCCGAGGCAGAGCGCCGCGTTGTGCTGATCGCCAGCGGCTCGGAGGTCGAGATCGCGGTCGCCGTCCGCACGGCGCTCGAAGCCGAAGGCATCGGCGCCGACGTCGTCTCGATGCCGTGCTGGTCTCGTTTCGACGCGCAGCCGGCCGATTATCGCCGCGATGTGCTGCCCGATGGCGTGTTGCGCGTCTCGATCGAGGCGGGTTCCACCATGGGGTGGGAACGCTACACGGGAATTGACGGGCTGCGCTTCGGCATGGAGGGTTATGGCGCCTCCGCGCCCGCCGAGGTGCTGTACGACCATTTCGGGCTGACCGCGCCCAAGATTACGCCGCAGATCCTGGCGGCGCTCAACGACCGGGCATGACGCTCGCCGGCCCTTTGCGGCTGGCCGGTCTTCAACGAGGAGTATGACATGGCAGTCAAGGTTGCGATCAACGGTTTCGGACGCATCGGACGCCTGGTGGCACGCGCGATCCTGGAGCGTGGCGGCAGCGAGCTGGAACTGGTTGCGATCAACGACCTGGCGGACGCCAAGTCGAATGCGCAGTTGTTCAAGCGCGATTCGGTCCATGGCCCTTATCCGGGCACCGTCGAGGTCGACGGCAACGATATCGTCGTCGACGGCAAGCGCATCCGCGTGACTGCCGAGCGTGATCCCGCGAACCTGCCGCACGCCGATCTGGGCGTCGATATCGCGCTGGAATGCACCGGCTTCTTCACCGATCGTGAGAGCGCGCAGAAGCATCTCGATGCCGGCGCCAAGCGCGTGCTGATCTCGGCGCCCGCCAAGGGCGTCGACCTGACCGTCGTCTATGGCGTCAACAACGACAAGCTGACAGCCGAGCATACCATCGTCTCGAACGCGTCGTGCACCACCAACTGCCTGGCGCCCGTCGCCAAGGTGCTCAACGATTCGATCGGCATCGAGCGTGGTCTGATGACGACGATCCACGCCTATACCAACGATCAGAAGATCCTCGACCAGATCCACAGCGATCCGCGCCGTGCGCGTGCGGCGGCGATGTCGATGATCCCGACGACCACCGGCGCCGCGCGCGCGGTGGGCGAGGTTCTGCCCGAACTGAAGGGCAAGCTGGACGGGTCTTCGGTCCGCGTGCCCACGCCCAACGTCTCGCTGGTCGATCTGACCTTCACGCCGGGCCGCGACACCACGCGTGACGAGGTCAACGCGATCCTGAAGGCGGCGTCGGAAAGTGGCCCGCTCAAGGGCATTCTCGCCTTCACCGACGAGCCGCTGGTTTCGATCGACCTCAACCACAATCCCGCAAGCTCGACGGTCGACAGCCTCGAAACCGCCGTGATCGAGGGCAAGCTGGTTCGTGTCGTCTCCTGGTACGACAATGAATGGGGCTTCTCCAACCGCATGGTCGATACCGCCACCGCGATGGCGGCGCTGATCTGAGGATGACCGGCGGCCGCCTGCTGGGCATTGCGCGCCACGGGCGGCCGCGCGGACCGATCGAGACGGTGGATCATCTCCGCGTCTCGATGGAAGGCGGCCTGGACGGCGATTTCCGTGGGATCGTCAAGCCCGGCGGCAAGGGACGGCGGCAGGTTTCGCTGATCCGCAAGGACGACTGGACGGCTGCCACTGCCGAGCTTGGCGTCGAGATCGACTGGTGGGCGCGGCGCGCCAATCTGCTGGTCGATGGCATCGATCTGTTCGAGACCGAAGGCGCGGTCGTGCGGATCGGTGCGGACCTGAAGCTGCTGATCACGCAGGAATGCGATCCGTGCAGCCGCATGGACGAGATTTCCCCTGGATTGAAAACGGCATTGACCCCGCATTGGCGTGGTGGTGCGCTGGCACGGGTGATCGCGCCTGGAGATATCCGGGTGGGCGACCCTATTGAAATTGAGATCGGAGACACATGATGGCGGCGTATCGCACGATGGACGAGATGGGCGACCTGACCGGCAAGCGCGTGCTGGTGCGCGAGGATCTGAACGTGCCCGTGGCTGATGGCCGTGTGACCGACGACACCCGGATGCGCGCGACCTTGCCCACGGTGACCGAACTGGCGGATCGCGGCGCGATCGTGCTGATCCTGGCGCATTTCGGCCGCCCCAAGGGGCAGATCCACCCGACCATGTCGCTGGCGCTGTTGACGCGCACTTATTCCGGAGTGCTCGGTCGCGAAGTGCGCTTCATCCCGGATTGCCAGGGCGAGATCGCGCAGTCCGCCGTGGCGGGCATGAATCCGGGCGAGATCGCGATCCTGGAAAATACGCGCTTCCATGCCGGCGAGGAAAAGAACGATCCGGCGCTGGTCGCGGGCATGGCCGCGCTCGGCGATTTCTACGTCAACGACGCGTTTTCCGCGGCGCACCGCGCCCATGCGTCGACGGAGGGCTTGGCGCGCGCCTTGCCCGCATTCGCCGGCCGCCAGATGGAAGCCGAACTCGCCGCGCTCGAACAGGCGCTGGGCAATCCCGAGCATCCTGTGGCGGCCGTCGTCGGCGGCGCAAAGGTTTCGACCAAGCTCGACGTGCTGCGCCATCTGGTCGCCAAGGTCGATCATCTGATCATCGGCGGCGGCATGGCCAACACCTTCCTGGCCGCGCGCGGCGTCGATGTCGGCAAGTCGCTGTGCGAGCACGACCTGACCGGCACGGCGGAGGAAATCCTCGACGCGGCGGACAAGGCGAACTGCACCGTCCATCTGCCCTATGACGTCGTTGTCGCGACGCAATTCGCGCCCAATCCGCCGACGCGCACCGTCAATGTCCACGAGGTCGCGGCTGACGAGATGATCCTTGACGTCGGCCCTGCTGCGGCCGAGGCGCTGGCGGACGTGCTCAAGACCTGCCGGACCCTGGTGTGGAACGGCCCGATGGGCGCCTTTGAAACGCCGCCCTTCGATGCCGCGACCGTCGCGCTCGCGCGCACCGCCGCAGCGCTCACCAAGGAAGGATCTTTGGTGTCGGTGGCGGGCGGCGGTGACACCGTGGCGGCGCTCAACCATGCCGGCGTTGCCGGCGATTTCACCTTTGTCTCGACCGCAGGCGGCGCTTTCCTCGAATGGATGGAAGGCAAGGTGCTGCCGGGCGTCGCGGCGCTTTCGCCGCGTTGAGACTCTCTTCAGGCGTTCGCCGCTACGACGAATGCCCGTGCCGGCGCGCCCGCTCGTCGCGCCATCGTTGCCCATGCCGATTCGCGCGGCTATCAGCCGCGTCAGACTCATTTGCTCGCTAAGGGAGAATTCATGCAGACCTCCGAAATGACCGCCCGGATCGCAGAGGGGCAGGGCTTCATCGCCGCGCTCGACCAGAGCGGCGGATCGACCCCCAAGGCCCTGAAGGGTTATGGTGTCGAAGAGGGTGCATGGTCGAACGACGAGGAGATGTTCGGCCTGATCCATGCGATGCGCAGCCGCATCATCACCTCGCCCTGCTTCAGTGGCGAGAAGGTGCTGGGCGCGATCCTGTTCGAACGGACGATGGACGGCCAGGTCGACGGCAAGCCGACGCCCCAGGCGCTGATCGAGCGCGGCGTGGTGCCGTTCATCAAGATCGACAAGGGCCTTGAGGACGAACAGAATGGTGTCCAGCTCATGAAGCCGATGCCCGAGCTAGATGCGCTGCTGGCGCGTGCAAAGGCGCTGGGCGTGTTCGGCACCAAGGAACGCTCGGTGATCAACCTCGCCAACCGCGAGGGGATTGCGGCGATCGTGGCGCAGCAGTTCGAAGTGGGCCAGCAGGTGCTCGCCGCCGGGCTGGTGCCGATGCTTGAGCCCGAAATCAACATCAAGAGCCCCGAGCGCGCCGACGCGGACCAGATCCTGCTCGAAGAGCTTCTGAAGGCGCTGGACGCGATGCCGGGCGACGACAAGGTGATGCTCAAGCTGTCGATCCCGGCCAAGGCGGGCTTGTTCGACGCACTGGTCGATCATCCGCGCGTGCTGCGCGTCGTGGCGCTGTCGGGCGGCTTCGCACGTCCCGAGGCGTGCGCCGAACTCGCCAGGAATCGCGGCATGATCGCGAGCTTCAGCCGCGCGCTGCTCGAGGATCTTCGCCACCAGATGAGCGACGACGAATTCAACGGTTCGCTGGGCGGCGCGATCGACGAGATTCACCGCGCCTCGACTGAAAAATCGCTCGTCGCAGCCTGAGATGACGATCACGCGGCGCCCCGTGCTCGCCGGCATTGCGCTGGCGATGCTCGGTGGCGCCGCAATCGCGAAGGAGGGCGGTGCGATGGAGGAAGCGCTTTACGGCCTGATCGGCAAGATGAAGGCGCAGCCGGGAAAGCGCGCCGATCTCATCGCGCTGCTGACCCAGGGCACTTCCGACATGCCCGGCTGTATCACCTATATCGTCGCCGAGGACGCGAAGGACGAGGATGGCATCTGGATCAGCGAGGTCTGGCGGACCAGACAGCATCATGCGGACTCGCTGAAACTGCCTGCGGTGCAGGACTCGATCGCCAAAGGGCGTCCGCTGATCGCAAGCTTCGAAAACTTCGTGGAAACCCGCCCGGTCGGTGGCGTCGGGATAGACGGCTAGTCCTTAGAGCATCGTGCGGAAAAGTGGGAACCGGTTTTCCGTAAAAACGATGCGATCACAAACATCTAGAGCGGGCATCTAGAGCGGGGTGCGCGATTCATATTTCGCGCAGGCCGCTCTAGAATCCACCGTCGAATCTGAAGCGGAAACGATAATCGCGCGGTTTGATCCGGCCGATCATCTTGTCGGGCGCGACCGAGACGAGTGTCAGCGCGCCATCCGCGAGCTGCACGGGCTTGCCGGGGATCAGGTCGAGCGTGCGCTTCCATCGGCCGCCGGTCACCGTTGCGCGCAGCACCACGCGCCCCGCCCATATGCAATCGGCATTTGCGGGGCAGCGGCTGTCCTCGATCACGCGATCGGGGCGAACCGTGATGCCGTCGACATACACCCGCTGGCCGATCCGTGCCGGGCCTTCATGGGGGCGTGGCGATGCGCTCGTCGCGCAGACGGCCAGCAAGGACAGGGCGGACAGACGGGCCAGTTTCTTCATAGGGCCTGTGTGGCGACATGGGCATGAGCGGTGGCTGAACATCATCCTGCTTCCGTGTGTCGTCCGCGCGGAATAGATGAGAGCCATGAAGCGAATACGCCTTGCCCTCGCCGCGATGGCGGCAGCGAACGCGGTTCCGGCTATCGCCTGCTCGATGGCGCCTGGATATCGTGTCCCCACCAATCTCGAACTTGCGGCCGTTGCGGAAGTTATTGTTGTTGCCGCCGTCGAGAGCGAGCGTCCGGGGAAGGGCAGTTGGGACGGGACCGTGATTGCCAGGCCAACGACACTGATCAAGGGCGATGCTCTTCCGGAAACGGTGGAGATCATGGGCGCCCTGCTCGACGATGGTAGCAGAATGCGCGCCCGATACAGCGATCCCCGTGAACTTCGCACACCCAATCCCGATGCGATGATGGGCGGATGTGTCCGCTACATCTTCGCACGTGGTATGAAGCTCGTCCTGTTTCTGAAGCGTGACGAACGGGGCGTATTGAGGCCGTATCGCAGCAGCTTCTCGCGAGATGCGGAAGATGTGCCGGCCGACGACGCGCTGTGGGTGAAGGCGGTTCGGGAATATGCGATGATCTCTGCAGCAGCCACGCGCGAGCGAAAGACGAAGTTGAAACAGCGTATCTCCGAATTGCGGGCTCTTGGGGACGCTGATTCAGCCGCGATCGCAGAAGACATGGTGGTCGAGCTCAAGGGCAAGAGGTTGCCGCCATATGATTGAGGCGTTGCCGGATGGCTGAACGCGATACGGCTTCCGCAAAGCGCTCTGGCGCGATAGGGCGGAATCATGGATGAAAATGACGATCTGCTCGGCCCGCTCGATCCTGGTTTCGCTGACCGTTTCGAGCGCGATACGCGCCGACCTGCCTGCCAGCTCTATCTGATCTCGCCGCTCGACGTCGGCGGCGACTTTGCGGAGCGGCTTGCACGCGCGCTGGATGCCGGGCCGGTCGCGGCTTTCCAGTTCCGCGTGAAGAATGTCGATCAGCATGCGGCTGCCCGCCTTGCCGAGCCGCTTCAGCGCATCTGCGGCGACCGTGAGGTCGCCTTCATCGTCAATGACAGCGTCAGCCTCGCCAAGAGGCTGGGGGCCGACGGCGTTCATCTGGGGCAGGGCGATGGTGACGCACGCGACGCGCGCGCCGAACTTGGCCCCTCGGTTCAGATCGGCGTGACCTGCCACGACAGTCGGCATCTGGCGATGGATGCAGGCGATGCGGGGGCTGATTATGTCGCTTTCGGTGCCTTCTATCCAACCGAAACCAAGGAAACGCGGCATCGCCCCGATCCATCGATCCTGAGCTGGTGGACAACGGTGTTCGAACTGCCCTGCGTTGCGATCGGCGGCATCACACCGGCCAACGCGCCGCCACTGATCGCAGCCGGCGCCGATTTCCTGGCAGTCAGCGGCGCGGTCTGGAATGCGGCCGAGGGCGAAGCCTCTGCGATCCGCGCGTTCCAGGCCATACTCGGCGCCTCATAGGGCACCGGGGGCGAAACCCCCGGCATCCACAGGTTATTTATTCGATTTCGCCGAAGCCGGCGCGCTGCCATTGCCGCGCTGGCTGAGCTTGGTCACGCCATAGGCGGTGGCGGCCGCCGTCGCGACCACGCCCGCGCCGACCGCAGCTGCGGTCCACGGGTTCTCGCGCGCCGCATTTACCGCGCTGTCGAGATATTCGCGGCCTTTTTCCAGGGCCGCATCGAATTGCGAATGGCTGGGGGCGGCGCTGCTGGTCGCCGAAGTGTCGATCGTGCCGCTTTCGATTGTCGCCATGACGTGTCTCCCATCTGGAATTGCACGTCGCGAACGCACGGGAGCTGTAAAAATGTCCCTGCCGCGCGCCGGATTGTTGTCCGCGCGCGGCAGAAACATTCGCCGGTCAGAGTTGGCCGAGCATATGCTCCGCCGAGCTCACCCGATATTCGCCGGGGGCTTCGACGTTCAGTTCCTCGACGACGCCGTCATTGACGATCATCGAGAAACGCTGGCCGCGATGGCCAAGGCCGAACTTGGTGCCGTCCATTTCCAGGCCCACCGCCTTGGCGAAATCGCCATTGCCGTCAGCCAGCATCGTCACTGTGCCGTCGGCGCCGACGGACTTGCTCCACGCGCCCATTACGAACGCATCGTTGACCGCGGTGCAGGCGATCGCATCCACGCCCTTGGTCTTCAGCTCCTCGGCTTTCTCGACATAGCTGGGTAGGTGGCGGGCCGAGCAGGTTGGGGTGAAGGCGCCGGGCACCGAGAACAGCGCGACCTTGCGGCCCTTGAAGAAGCCGTTGGTGTCGACCTGCTCAAGGCCCTGCTCGCCGGGTACGGTGAAGCTGACGTCGGGAAGCGTGTCGCCGGGCTTGATCGTCATGGCATGTTCTCCTTGGTATTTGGGTTCCGAAAACCGGGCGGAGCGTTGAGCGTCCGCATTGGCCGGCCGCCGGGAGCGCTCTATAGAGTGCGACATGGATATGCCAGCCTATCTCTCCGGCCAGCTTCTGCTGGCGCTTCCCGGTATCGGTGATCCGCGATTCGAACGGGCGGCGATCGCAATGTGCGCTCATGATGAGAATGGCGCGCTGGGCATCGGGCTCGGCTCGCTTGTCGACGGACTGGGCTTCCACGATCTCCTGCGACAGTTCGAGATCGAGCCTGGCGTGTCCGAGGACCGGCCGATCCATGTCGGCGGTCCGGTCGAGCCCCGGCGCGGCTTCGTCCTGCACAGTCCGGACTGGGGTGGGCAGGATAGCGTCGATGTCGCCGGTCGATGGGTGCTGTCCGGCACGATCGACGTGCTGCGCGCGATCGCGGCCGGTACGGGGCCGCGCCATTGGGTGGCGGCGCTCGGCTATGCCGGCTGGTCGTCCGGCCAGCTTGACGAGGAGATGACGCGGCATGGCTGGTTCGCCGTGCCCGCGAATGACGAACTGCTGTTCGAGCTTTCGGCCGGCCAGCGCTGGAATGCCGGCTATGCCTCGGCTGGCGTCGATGCCAGCCTGCTGTCCCCGATCAGCGGACAGGCATGATATAAAGACATCTTTATATTTGCCTTTGGCGGCGGCGGCGGCTATCTGGCCGGCGATCGGTCGCCCGCTTTTTCGCGTGCGCGATCCCATGCCATCAGGAGATTTTTCGTGGCCACCGCACCCGTTGCCGATTTCAACGATTATGTCGTGAAGGACATCTCGCTCGCCGATTATGGTCGCGCCGAAATCAACATCGCCGAAACCGAGATGCCCGGCCTGATGGCGCTGCGCAGCGAATATGGCGCCGCTCAGCCGCTCAAGGGCGCCCGCATCACCGGCTCGCTCCACATGACGATCCAGACCGCCGTGCTGATCGAGACGCTGACCGCGCTCGGCGCCGATGTCCGCTGGGCCACCTGCAACATCTTCTCGACCCAGGATCATGCCGCCGCCGCGATCGCCGCGTCGGGCGTGCCCGTCTTCGCGATCAAGGGCGAGAGCCTGGCCGAATATTGGGACTATGTCGGCTCGATCTTCGACTGGGGCGACGAGACCTGCAACATGATCCTCGACGATGGCGGCGACGCCACAATGTTCGCGCTGTGGGGCGCGCGCATCGAAGCCGGCGCGACCCTGCCCGAGCCCGAGAATGACGAGGAGGTCGAGTTCCAGCGTGCGCTCAAGGCGTTCGTCGCGAAGAAGCCCGGTTACCTGACCGAGACGGTCAAGGCGATCAAGGGCGTCTCGGAGGAGACCACGACCGGCGTCCATCGCCTCTATGCCATCGCGAAGAAGGGCGAACTGCCGTTCCCCGCGATCAACGTGAACGACAGCGTCACCAAGTCGAAGTTCGACAATCTCTATGGCTGCAAGGAATCGCTGGTCGACGCGATCCGTCGCGGCACCGACGTGATGCTGGCCGGCAAGGTCGCCTGCGTCGCCGGCTTCGGCGATGTCGGCAAGGGCTCGGCCGCGTCGCTGCGCAATGGCGGCGCGCGCGTGCTGGTGACCGAGATCGATCCGATCTGCGCGCTGCAGGCTGCGATGGAAGGCTATGAGGTCGTGACGATGGAGGAAGCGGTAGCCCGCGCCGACATCTTCTGCACCGCTACGGGCAATGCCGATGTGATCACCGCCGATCACATGAAGGGCATGAAGAACATGGCGATCGTCTGCAACATCGGCCATTTCGACAGCGAAATTCAGATTTCGGCGCTCTCCAACTACAAGTGGACCGAAGTGAAGCCGCAGGTCGACCTGGTCGAATTCCCGGACGGCAAGCAGATCATCATCCTGTCCAAGGGCCGCCTGGTGAACCTGGGCAACGCCACGGGTCATCCCAGCTTCGTGATGTCGTCGAGCTTCACCAACCAGGTGCTCGCGCAGATCGAACTTTGGAGCAATTCGACCGCGTACCAGAACGAGGTCTATGTCCTGCCGAAGCATCTCGACGAAAAGGTCGCGATGCTCCATCTTGAAAAGCTGGGCGTGAAGCTGACCACCCTGACCAAGAAGCAGGCCGACTATATCGGCGTGCCGGTCGAAGGGCCGTTCAAGCCGGATCATTACCGCTACTGATGCCGGTTTCCGCCGCAAGCGGCGGAAATCCATGCATGATGGACCCTGCATGTCCCGTACGGCGAGAGCTGTGCGGGACATGTTTTGTTGCAATTGAGCAACATGACTCTCCGATTTCGCCCGGAGAGTCATTTTATTGTTGGCGCAGGCCAATGGAGGATTAGTCTTTTCCTGTCCTTGTCTGGGAAGGATGGAAAATATGCTTCGTGCTTATCAGCTTTCGCTGACTGCGTCGGCTATCGCAATTGCGCTCGTTACTCAGCCGGTTCTTGCGCAGGACTCGACTCAATCACTTCCGCAAACAGATCAGCAGGAAACGAGCGACGAGAAAGTCATCGTCGTCACCGGTTCCCGTATCCGCCGTTCGAATTTCGATACGCCGGCGCCGGTGGCCGTCGTCACGCGCGATGAGCGCATCCTCGCCGGATCGACATCGACGGCGGACGCGATTCAGAGTTCGACGGTCACTTCGGGTACCTCGCAGATCAATGGATCCTTCCTGGGCTTCGTTTCCGAAGGCGGTCCGGCGGCAAATACGATTGGCCTTCGCGGGTTGAGTTCCTCGCGCACGCTGGTGCTGCTCAACGGTCGCCGGCTTGCGCCTGCAGGCGCGGGGCCTCAGCTTGTTTCGGCCGATCTGAACGTGTTGCCGAGCACCATCGTCGATCGCGTCGAGGTGCTGAAGGAAGGCGCGTCGGCGGTCTATGGTTCCGACGCCATCGCCGGTGTCGTGAACATCATCACCGATGCGAGGTTCGACGGCCTGACGCTCGACGCCTTCACCAATCAGCCCGTCCAGCATGGCGGCGGGGGCCGGAATTATCGCCTGTCCGCCACGGCTGGCAAGGTGTTCGATCGCGGGCATATCACCGCCGCATTCGAATATCGTGAAACGACCGGCCTGCGCGTGGGCGATCGCAAGGCATTCGCCTGCCCGCGCGATCTCTATTTCAGCCCGGCCACGGGGGCTGAAGTCGGGCAGAAGGATCCGAATACGGGGCAACTGCAATGCTTCCCCTATACGACGGGCGGCGGCGTGGGGATCGCCAGCGGTTACGGCATCGCGCAGAGCTTCACCGTGCCGGCCAGTCGCCTCACCTATCGCAACGGCAACATCAACACGATCGCGGCGGTCAACGGCATCGACCGTGTCGGCCCGAGCCAGACGCAGCTGCGCGATCACCTATTGTCGCCGATCCGCACCTATACCGGCTATCTCAACGCCGCGCACGAACTGGGTATATTGGGGGATGCCGAAATCTATGGCGAAGCGTTGTTCACCCGTCGCGAATCCTATCAGGACAATACTTATCAGCTGAATCTCAGCGGCGGGGGGCTCTCGCCGGACAACCAGATCTATGGCGGCAGCTACTATGGCACGCCGATCTCGGTCTATGGCTATCCGACCAGCCCATTCTTCCCCAACTCGCTGGCCGCCGCCGGCTATAATATCTTCACGCCGTTCATCGTCCCGACCAGGACGACGCGGAGTTCCCAGCGCGTCGATTTCGCGCGTGGCAATGTCGGCATCCGGGGAGATATCGGACTGGGGGATTGGCGCTACGACGCGAATTTCCAATATTCATATACGCGGGCGCGATACAGCGTGCAGCAGATCGACGTGACCCGGCTGAACAATGTGCTGCAGACCGTGATCGCGCCGGCCGGAACGCCGGCCAATCTGATCACGATCGCCGAGCCGGGGCAGGCCGGTGCCGGTAATTCCTATACCTGCGCATCCAACGTCAGGAACGGCGCGCTGGTCGCGGGCGCGAACTGCGTGCCGCTCAACCTGTACAGCCCGTCGATCCTCCTGAACGGGCAAATCCCGGACAATGTATTCGATTATCTCTGGACCCATCATGTCGGCCATACGACGTTCAAGCAGAAGACATTCTCGCTGAATTTCGACGGCACCCTATTCGAACTCCCTGCCGGCAAGGTCGGGGCGGCGATCGGTTACGAGCATCGCTATGATTACATCAACGATCGGCCATCCGCCGCGGCGCTCGCCGGCACGCTGTACAATTACAGCTCCGCAGGCAACACGCGCGGCAGCGACATCGTCAACGAAGTCTATGGCGAGCTCAACATCCCGCTGCTCAGGGACACGCCGTTCTTCTACCGCCTCGAACTGGCAGCGTCCGGCCGCTATACCCACTACCGGTCATATGGCGCCGAAACCACCTATCGCTTCAATGCGAACTGGTCGCCGATCGAGGAGGTGCGGTTCCGTGGCAGCTATGGCACCTCGTTCCGCGCGCCGAACCTGTACGAGCAATATGTCGCGGATCAGACGGGATTCTACGGCGGCAATGTCGATCCCTGCACCGGCTTCGGAGCGCTCGATGCTTCGTCGACGGTGTACAAGAATTGTCTGGCGGCGCTGACGCCGATCCTGGGCGCCAATGCGGTGAACTTTATCGCGACGTCCGGCCCGACGGTCACCACCAAGGGCGGGGCGGGGTTGTTGAAGGCGGAACGTTCGCGCTCCTGGGGCGGCGGCGTTGTGCTGACCGCGCCGCGCACCGTCGCGGATCTCCAGCTAGCGATCGATTATTTCGACGTGCTGGTGCGCGACGAGGTGACCGTGCTCAACAATCTCGTGCTGACACGCTGCTACGAAGCCGACGATTTCGGGCCGAACAACCAATATTGCTCGCTGATCAGTCCACGCTTGCCCGCAAGCGATCCGCAGCGCGGCAATCTCGACGCGTTCGATAATCCGTATCTCAATGTGGCGCAGCAACGCGTGCGCGGCATCGATTTCGATCTGCGCTATGCGACCGATCTGTTCGGCGGCAAGTTCGTCGCGCATGCGCAGGCAACGCGGATGATCGACCAGATCTTCCAGCTATTCGCCACCGACGATCCGGAGGATTATAACGGCACGCTCGGCGTCCAGGGTGCGGGTGCGGGGCCGAAATGGGTCGCCTCTCTCGACCTTCGTTACACACTGCCGTCCGAGAAGATCGTCCTGCGCTATGGCCTCGAATATGTCGGACCGCAGGATTCGAACGATGACGAACTGGCGGTCGCGCCTTTCCTGGGGCAGGTGGTGACGGACCTGCGTGCGGAGGCCTATTGGGAACACAGTCTGTCCGTCCAGTTCCGCTGGGAAGATGTGGGGCAGGTGACCCTGGGTGTGACCAATTTGTTCAACACGAAACCGCCGCGGATCAGCTCTTACCCGACATCGGCGGGGCAGTTCACGCGGATCGGGAATTACTTCAACTCCAGCAACTACGATATTCTGGGACGGCAGCTTTATCTGAACGTCACGCGTAGTTTCTGATCGGCTGTTTCGGCTGGGTGACTTGCGGGCGCTGCCGGTGCGGCGCCCGTCTTGCTCGAATGCCGTGATGTGCCTGCCCGCAGATGCATGAAATGCTTCCACCCCGGGCGATCAGGCTCTAGGCTTCTTCAAGCTGTTGAATTTCGCGGAGAGGGATGTGGCGGGCGCGCGCCGACAGACCGTCGTCAATGCCGATCTGGCGCTAAGGGAGATAGTCGCGTCGATCGATCGAGATGCCGGCGGGGCATCGGCGCGCGCGCGCGCGCTGATCCGCGATCAGCCCGATCTGGCGATCGCCCATCGCGTGCTCGCCGCCGCGCTTCGGCGGCTGGGCAATGTGCGTGAAGCCGAGAGCGCGGAACTCAGGGCGATCGCGATCGGCTTGCGTCATCCGGCCGTAGCCGCGGCCGAACGCGCGATCGCCGACGAGCGGTTCGAAGAGGCCGAACGGTTGATCCGGCCCTATCTGCGCGAGAATCCCGAGGATGCCGGCGGTGCGCTGATCCTGGGGACGATCGCGGAAAAATGCGGTGCGACGAAGGAGGCGGAGAATCTCTACCGGCGCGCCTTCATGCTGGCGCCCGCCTATCTCGAAGCCCGGATCGCGCTGTTCAAGCTGCTCAACCAGGCCGGTCGCCAGGACGAAGCTGCGATCATTCTCGATGACGTGCTCGCGCGCGATCCCAACCATCTGCCCGCCCTGTCGCTGAAGGGCAATCTGCTGCTCCAGTCGCGGCGGATGGAGGAGGCGCAGACCGTTTATCGCCGGCTGGTTCGCGCGCATCCGGACGATGGTCGCGGCTGGATGGGGCACGCCTTCATCCTGAAGACGATCGGCCGGATCGACGAGGCGATCGCCGCCTATCGCAAGGCGGTCGACCTGGAGCCGCAGCGCGGCAACGCCTGGTTCGGGCTCGCGAACCTGAAGACGGTAAGGTTCGATCGCGTGGATATCGATCGGATGAAATCGGCGCTCGATCACGATGATCAGGATGATGACGACCTGCTCCACCTGCATTTCGCCTTGGGCAAGGCGCTGCACGATCATGGCGATTTCGACGAGGCGTTCGCGCATTATCAGCACGGTAGTGCGCTTCGTCGCCAGAAGACGCCCTATGATCCGGAGGTGCTGCACGCCAATGTGCTGAAGGCGGAGGCTGTCTTCACGCCCGAGTTCTTCGCGGCGCGCGCGGATACCGGCTTTCCCGCGCGCGATCCGATCTTCATCGTCAGCCTGCCGCGATCGGGATCCACATTGGTCGAACAGATATTGGCCAGCCATCCGGCGATCGAGGGCACCGAGGAACTGTTCGACCTGGAACGGATCGCGCGCGAACTCGCGCCTGATGCGCCGGCGGGCGGCTATCTCGATCGGATCGCCGATCTCTCGCACGCGGCCTTACACGAGCGCGGCCGGCATTATATCGAGGCGACGCGGCGCCATCGGCAGAGCGATCGCGCGCTTTTCACCGACAAGATGCCGAGCAATTGGGTCTTCACAGGGCTGATCCATGCGATCCTGCCCAATGCGAAGATCGTCGATGTCCGTCGCGATCCGATGGGCTGCGGCTTCGCCAATTTCTCCCAGCATTATAATTGGGGGATCAATTTCTCGTACGACCTGACCGATATCGGCCGTTATTATGCCGATTATGTCCGCATGATGGATCATTTCGATCGGGTGCTTCCCGGCAGGATCCACCGCGTGATGTACGAGGGCCTGGTCGACGATCTCGAAACCGAGGTCCGGCGATTGCTCGACTATCTGGAGCTTCCGTTCGATGACGCCTGCCTGCGTTTCTTCGAGAACCGGCGTGCCGTCCATACGCCCAGTTCGGAACAGGTGCGCCGGCCGATCAACAGCGACGGCCTTCATACCTGGCGCAATTACGAAAAATGGCTTGGGCCGTTGAAGCAGGCACTGGGGCCGGCGCTGCACGGCTATCGTTCACGACCCTCGAAACCCGCCGACTGATCGTCCACCATTGATCGCCGACATGTTTTCATGGAGACGATCATAAGATGATCGCACGGTCCGACCAATCTTCTTTCCGAACCTCCTTGGGATGACTTCCATGCGCTATCTTCCTGTTCTGCTGGCCGCGACGGCGCTGTCGGCGCCGACCGCCTCTCCGGCCCAGCCCACCGCCACCCCGCAGGAGCCGGCGAAGAAATGGGATGTTGCCAATCCCCCGGGACTCAAGGTCCGCCAGATTCCGATCGATGTGACCGAAGGCACCTGGATGGATGTCGATGTCAGCCCGGACGGCAAGACCATCGTCTTCGACCTGCTCGGTGATATCTACACCATGCCGATCGCGGGCGGCACGCCGACGCGGATCGCGGAAGGGCTGCCGTACGAGATGCATCCGCGCTTTTCGCCCGACGGCCGGCGCATCGCCTTCACCTCCGACCGTGGCGGCGGCGACAATATCTGGATCATGAATGTCGACGGCTCCGACAAGCGCCAACTCACCAAGGAGGATTTCCGCCTACTGAGCCAGCCGAGTTGGAGCCTGGACGGCCGCTTCATCGCCGCGCGCAAGCACTTCACGACCGGCCGCTCGCTCGGCACCGGTGAAGTCTGGCTCTATCATGTCTCGGGTGGCAACGGCGTGCTGCTGGTCAAGCGGCCCAACGAACAGCACCAGAAGGAACTGGGTGAGCCGATCTATTCGCGTGATGGCCGCTACGTCTATTACGCCCGCAACACCACGCCCGGCCCGATCTTCGAATATGCGCAGAATTCCAACGCGCAGCTCTTTGCGATCGAACGCTACGAACTGGCGACCGGAGAGGTCGAGACCGTCGTATCGGGCGCCGGCGGATCGGTGCGGCCGACGCCGTCGCCCGACGGCAAGTCGATCGCGTTCGTCCGCCGTGAGCGCGCTCGTTCGAAGCTTTACGTCAAGGATCTGGAAACGGGCGCCGAACGGAAGATTTATGACGCGCTCGATCAGGATGTGCAGGAAACCTGGGCAGTCCATGGCGTCTATCCCAACATGGCGTGGACGCCCGATTCCGGCTCTTTGGTGTTCTGGGCAGGCGGCAAGATCCGCCGGGTAAATGCTGATGGTAGCGGCGCGCGCGAGATTCCCTTTCATGTCGCGGACACGCGCAGCCTGATCGATCCGCCGCGTCCGCCTGTCGCGGTCGCGCCGGACAGCGTCGTGACCAAGATGCCGCGCTATGCTGCGGTCTCGCCCGATGGCCGCCAGGTCGTGTTCGAAACGCTCGGCAAGCTGTGGATCAAGGATATGGCGACGGGCCAGCCGCGCCGCCTGACGCGCGGCGAGGCAGGGGAGCGCGAATTGTGGCCGTCCTGGTCGCGTGACGGCAAGACCATCGTGTTCGTCGCCTGGACTGATGCGGGCCTCGGCCAGATCCGCACCGTCGCGCCCGCCGGGGGCGCGGTGAAGACGGTGGTGGGGCAGGGCGGTCATTATGCGCGACCGCGCTTCTCGCCGAGCGGCCGCACCATAGCGTTCGAGAAGAATGACGGCGGCCAGCTCACCTCGCCGCGCGGCGAGACCGATCCGGGCATTTACCGCGTCGCCGCAGCGGGCGGCGCGCCGGTGCGGGTGTCGCGTGGCGCCAGCGGCCCGCAATTCGGCGGTGATGACGATCGCTTGTTCATGACGGAGGTGTCGCAGGGCAAGCGACAGCTCGTCTCGACCGATATGGAGGGCGGCAACAAGCGCGTCCATGCCACCGGCGAACTCGTCAACGCCTATGAAGTCTCGCCCGACGGCCGTTATTTCGCGTTCCGCGAGAATTACGAGGCGTTCGTCACCCCGATGATGCCCGGCACGCAGGATGTCGGCACCAGCGCCAAGGGCGGGGCGCTGCCCGTCACGCGTGTCAGCGGCGACGGCGCCGACTATATGAACTGGAGCAATGGCGGGGAGCAGTTCCATTGGAGCCTGGGGCCGACGCTGTTCACGGCGCGCACGGATAGCCTGTTCGCCTCGGCGCCGCCTGCGGGCGATGCCAAGCCCGCGAAATTCGAGCCGCCCAGGTCGGGCGTTTCGCTGTCGATGACCGTCCCCGCCGCGCGCCCGTCGGGCAGTGTGGCCATCACCGGCGCGCGGATCGTCACGATGCGCGACGATGCCGGCGGCATCATCGATGATGGCGTGATCATGGTCGAGCGCGACCGCATCGCCGCGATTGGCGCGCGCGGGCAAGTACAGATTCCGGCCGGCGCTAAAATCGTCGATGCGGCGGGCAAGACGATCATTCCGGGGCTCGTCGATGCGCATGCGCACGGCCCCTATGGCGAGGATGAGCTGACCCCGCAGCAGAACTGGTCGAGCCTGGTCAATCTGGCGCTGGGCGTCACCACCACCCATGATCCGTCGAGTGACGCGGCTCTGGTGTTCCCGGCATCCGAAATGCAGCGCGCCGGCATGCTCGTCGCGCCGCGCACCTTCTCGACCGCCGATGTGATCTATGGCGCGAAAAGCCCGACCGGCTATGCGCAGATCGACAGCCTGGACGATGCGCGCGCGCATGTCCGCCGGCTGAAGGCGCAGGGCGCACATAGCGTGAAGAACTACAACCAGCCGCGCCGCGACCAGCGCCAGCAGGTCGTCGCCGCCGCGCTTGAGGAGAATATGCGCTCGGTGGCGGAGGGCGGGTCGCTCTTCGGCTTCGACATGGCGCTGATCGCCGACGGCAACACGACGCTCGAGCACAATATCCCGCAGGCAGTGCTTTACGAGGATGTGCTGAGCTATTTCTCGCAATCCAAGGTCGGCTACACACCCACCTTGGTCGTCACCTATGGCGGCCCGGCGGGCGATCCTTATTGGCGCGCCCATACCGACAACTGGAAACACCCGTTGCTGACCCGGCACGTGCCGCCCAATTATCTGGCGGCGGGCAGCGCACGACGCACGCTCGCGCCCGAGGAGGATTATGTCGACGACGACAATGCCCACGAGGCCCGCAAGCTGGCGGCGCGTGGGGTGCCTGTCGCGATAGGCGCGCATGGCCAGGAACCCGGCATCGCCGCGCATTGGGAACTCTGGTCGTTCGTGCGCGGCGGGATGACGCCGGTCGAGGCGTTGAAGGGGGGCACGATCGGTTCGGCGCGCTCGCTCGGCTATGATCGTGACGTCGGTTCGCTCGAAGCCGGCAAGCTCGCCGATCTCGTCATCCTCGACGCCGATCCGACCCAGGATATCCGCAACAGCGACAAGGTGTCGAAGGTGATGATCGGCGGGCGGCTTTATGATGCCGCCACGATGAACGAGCTGGCGACCGGCACGGGCAAGCGGTTGCCCTATTTCTGGGAATAGTCATGGAAGTGCCGGATTGCAGCGGCGCGCGGTTGTTCTAAGAACAAACGTGATGACATCGCCTGATCCCTTCGCGGACCGACATTGACCGAGTCCGGTCTTGTACCCGTCATCGCCGGCATCGTGCTGGCGGTGTGGCTCGGCATCGCCGCATGGGCGGTGGTGACGGGGCTGGCGATGCGCCGCCGCGCGCGCCATGCCGGCATCCAGGCGAACCGGTTGCAGCAATTGCTCGATTCCGCGCCCGCGCTGCCGATGATGGTGCGGCCCGACGGCCGGATCGAGGCGCCGGAACGGCTGGCCGATTGGCTGGGCCTTGCGCGGATCCCCAATTTCCTCGCTGATCTGACGACGCCCGAGGGCGGGTTGAGCGACGAGGATTCGGCCGGGCTGGTGCGCGACGTCGCGGTCGCGCAGAAATCTGCGCGCGGCTTCGTCCGGGCAGTGCGCGCACGCGGATCGTCGCGGACGCTGCTGGTGCGTGGCGCCGTCGCCGCGGCGGATTTGTCGGCACCGGGCGGGGTGATCCTGTGGTTCTTCGATGCCACAGAGAGCCAGGCGGAGATTGGCCGGCTTGGCAATGAGGCGGCGCGACTGTCCAAGGCGTTCGAGGCGCTTTCCGGGCTGATCGAGGCCTCACCTTTTCCGATGTGGTATCGTGGGCCCGATCTGCGGCTGACGCTTGTCAACAGCGCCTATGTGAAGGCGGTGGAGGGGATGAGCGCCAATGACGTGATCGAGCGCGGGCTGGAACTGGTGGAGGCGAGCGGCGGGCGCACGCCCTTCGCCATGGCCGCGCAGGCACGCGACAAGAACGAGGTGCTGACGCGCACCGTGCCGGCCACGATTGGCGGCGCGCGGCGAACGATGCGCGTCGTCGATGTGCCGCTAGGCGATGCCGGGGTTGCCGGCTATGCGATCGACATCGAGGAAACCGAGCAGGTGCGTGGCGCCTTCCGCCGCTTCCGCGATGCCCAGCGCAACATGCTCGATCTGCTGTCGGCCGGTGTCGCCCAGTTCGGGCCGGATCGCGCGCTCGTCTTCTGCAACCAGCCCTTTCAGCGCATCTTCGCGATGAAGGCCGAATGGCTGGCCGACCGCCCCGAATTCGATCGCATCATCGAACGCATGCGCGAGGCGGACCGCATTCCTGAAAGCCGCGACTTCCCGAGCTGGAAGGCCGAGCGCCGCGCCTGGTTCACCTCCACCGAAGGCGCCAGCGAGGAAAGCTGGCTGCTGCCCGGCGGCACGCATCTGCGCGTCGTCGCGCAGCCTTTGCCCGATGGCGGATTGCTGCTGATCTTCGAGGATCGCACCGAACAGGTGCAGCTCGAAAGCGCGCGCGACACCTTGCTGCGCGTGCGTACCGCCACATTCAACAATCTGTTCGAGGCGATCGGCGTGTTCGCCGCCGATGGCCGCCTCAACCTGTGGAACAAGCGTTTCCGCGAGATCTGGGATTTCGAGGAGGAATTCCTCGCCACTCATCCACGCATCGATGTGCTGGCGGATGTCGCGGCCGAACGGCTCGCCAATCCCAAACGCGCGGGGCTCATCCGCGAGCTTGTCCGCACCGCGACCGCCGAGCGACGCCAGCGCAGCGGGCGTGTGTCGCTGTCCGACGGCCGCCATTTCGAGTTCGCTGCGGTCCCGCTGCCCGACGGCAATGCGCTGTTCACGATGCTCGACATTTCGGACAGCCGGAAGGCCGAACAGGCCCTGCGCGACCGGGCGGAGGCGCTGGAGCAGGCGGATCGCGTCAAGACCGCCTTCGTCGCCAATATGAGCTATGAACTGCGCACGCCGCTCACCTCGATCGGCGGCTTCGCCGAGATGCTCAAGGAAGGCTATGCCGGCGAACTTGGCGACCAGGCCAAGGATTATGTCTCCGCCATTCTCGACTCGGTCGCGCGGCTGAGCGTGCTGATCGATGGTGTGCTCGATCTGACGCAAAGCGAGGCTGGCGCGCTGGCGCTCGACATGGCGCCCGTCAATCTGATCGCAGTGACGCAACAGGCGGCGGACGAGGCGGGGCCGGCCATGAAGGCGAAGAATATGGATTTCGCGGTCGAGGTCGATCCCGCGCTCGGCGGCATCAAGGGTGATGCGCGGCGCCTGCGTCAGGCGATCGGGCATTTGCTCGGCCATGCGCTGGCGAACACGCCGGGCGGCGGGCGCATCCTGCTTCACGGCGGCGGCGATGCGAAGATCGCGCGCATCGTGGTGTCGGACGACGGACCGGGGATGACGCCGCGCGAGCAGGCGCGCGCCTTCGATCCCTTCAGCCGCGCCGAGCTTACCCGTGACGGCGATGACACTCTGGGCATGGGGCTGCCGCTCGCGCGCCAGTTCGTCGAGGCGCATGGCGGGAAGCTGTCGCTTTATTCCGAACCGGGCAGCGGCACGATGACGACGATCGAGCTGCCGCGATGATCGCACTGGCTGATGAGGCGGCGACGCTTGCCTTTGGCGCGGCGCTGGCGAGCGTTGCGCGGCCGGGCGATGTGATCGCGCTGTCGGGCGATCTGGGGGCGGGCAAGACCACGCTCGCGCGCGGGCTGCTCGCCGCGCTGGGGCTGGAGGGGGAGGCGCCGAGCCCCACCTTCGCGATCGTCCAGCCCTATGATGTGCCGGAGACGCGCTTTCCGGTCACCCATGTCGATCTCTACCGGATCGACGACTCCGGCGATGTCGAGGAACTCGGGCTCGATGATCTGCTTCAGGATTCTTTGCTGCTGATCGAATGGCCGGAACGTGCCGGGCGCTTGTGGCCGCAGACGCTGCAACTCGCCTTGTCGCGCACGGCGGATGGCGCGCGCGTCTTGACAGCCACCGTGCCCGCGTCTTGGGAGAGCCGATGGCCGCCGATATGATTCCGCCCGACGCAGCACCCGCCTTTCTCGACGCGCATGGCTGGGGAGGAGCGGAAATCCGCCCGCTTGCCGGCGATGCGTCCTTCCGACGCTATTTTCGCGTGCACGCCCCCGGGCGGCAGGCGGTGCTGATGGACGCGCCGCCGCCGCATGAGGATCCGCGCCCCTTCATCAAGGTGGCCGAGCATCTGCTGGGCCTGGGCTTTCGCGCGCCCGAAATCCTGGCGCGCGACCTGGAGCGCGGCCTCGTGCTGATCGAGGATTTCGGCGACGCGCGCATGCGCGAGGTGATCGATGCCGCCCCCGAGGCGGAGCATCGCATCTATGCCGATACGATGCGGCTGCTCGCCCGGCTCCATCGTCATCCCGCAATGGACGTGCCGGTCTATGACCGCGCCCATTATCTGCGCGAGGCGCGGCTGGTGACCGAATGGTATTGCCCGGCGGTGGGCGTCTCCGCCGATCAGGCCGGCTACGACGCGGCCTGGGACGCGGTGATGGGGGATCTTTACCGGGATCATCGCGTGACCGTGCTGCGCGACTATCATGCAGAGAATATCATGCTCATCGAAGGCGTGGAGGGCCTGGACGGGCTCGGCCTGCTCGATTTTCAGGACGCGCTGGCGGGCCATCCCGCCTATGACGTCGTCTCGATGCTGCAGGACGCACGCCGAGACGTCGCCGAACCGCTCGAAGCGCAGATGCTCGCGCTCTATAAATACGAGGCGGGCGTGGATGGCGATTTCGACACCGCCTATGCGCTGCTCGGCGCGCAGCGTAACGCCAAGATCGTCGGCATCTTCACCCGGCTGTGGCAGCGCGATGGCAAGCCGCGCTATCTCGATTATCTGCCGCGGGTCTGGGGCTATCTGGAGCGCGATCTTGCGCATCCCGCGCTTGGCCCGGTGAAGGACTGGTTCGACGCCAATATTCCATCCGAGAAGCGCGGCGCCGCGCTGATGGAGATGGCGGCGCGATGACCGTCAAGAAAACGCTTTCGCTGCGGCCCGATACCGCGGCCCCGCGGCTCGACACCGCGATGGTGATGGCCGCCGGTCTCGGCAAGCGCATGCGGCCGCTGACGGCGACGCGGCCCAAGCCGCTGGTGGAGGTCTCGGGCCGCTCGCTGCTCGATCGGACCTTCGACCGCCTGCGTTCCGCCGGGGTCAGCCGCGCCGTGGTGAATGTCCATTATCTGGCCGACGCGCTCGAAGCGCATCTGCGCAACAAGGTGACGGATATCGAGATCGCCGTGTCCGACGAGCGCGGGCAGTTGATGGAAACCGGCGGCGGACTGGTCAAGGCGTTGCCGCAGATCCCCCAGGATCCGTTTCTCTGCGTCAACAGCGACAATCTCTGGATCGACGGGCCGACCGATGCGATCCGCCTGCTCGAACAGCGCTGGAATGCGGACGAGATGGACGCGCTGCTGCTGCTGGTGCCCCTGGCGCGTGCCAATTGCCATGGCGGGCAGGGTGATTTCCATATGGATCCCGATGGGCGGATCACCAGCCGGCGCAGGCGCGGCAAGGTGGCACCATTCGTTTATACCGGCGTCCAGATCGTCTCGCACCGGCTGCTGCGCGATCCGCCCGAAGGGCCCTTCTCGACCATGGTCTTCTGGGAACGCGCGATCGCGGAGGGACGGTTGTACGGGCTGGTCCATCAGGGGCTCTGGTTCGATGTCGGCACGCCGGGCGCGGTGAAGAAGACGGAGGCGATGCTCGCCGATGGGTGAGCGCACCCGGCCAGCCGTCTTCACCATCCCGCATCACCGGGCCTTTGCCGACGCGCTCGCCGAAGGATTGCTGCGGACCCATGGCGAGAGTCCGCTGGGGCTGGCCCAGGGCATCGTGCTCGTTCCTAACAACCGCGCCGCGCGCGCCGTCACCGAGGCGTTCGTCCGCCGATCCGAGGGGGGATTGCTGCTGCCCCGGCTGGTGCCGATCGGCGACGATGCGCTCGACGAACGGTTGGGCAGCGCGCTCGATCCGATCGGCAGCGGCGATCCGGTGCCACCTGCCGTGGAACCGATGCGGCGACTTATGATGCTGGCGCGGCTGGTCCAGCGCGAGCGGTTGCGTATCGGCGAGCCGGTGGACGCGGCGGAGGCCCTGCGGCTGGCGGCCGACCTTGCGCGCACGCTCGATCAGATGCTGGTGGAGGATGTTGCCCCCTCGCGGTTGCGTACGCTCGACGTCGCGGGCGAGCTTTCGGCGCATTGGCAGAAATCGCTGGCGCTGCTCACCGTCATCCTCGATCAATGGCCCGATGCGCTGGCGCGGATCGGTCGGATCGACTTGGCCGATCGGCGCAACCGGTTGCTCAGGCGGGTCGCGACGCGCTGGCGGGCTGTGCCGCCGCCCGGCTTCGTCGTCGCGGCGGGCCTCACCAATCCGCCGCCCGCCGCCGCCGAACTGTTGCGCGTGATCGCGCGGATGGAGCGCGGCATGGTGGTGCTGCCGGGGCTCAGCCTGGCGGACGAGATGCCCGATGCCGAATGGGATGCGCTTGGCCCGTTCGATCCCGATCCCGTCACCGGCTTCCGGCGCCGCTCGATCGAGACGCATCCGCAGTTCCACCTCAAGCTGCTGCTCGATCGCATGGCGCTGGCGCGTGGCGAGGTCGATGTCTGGCGCTGGGGCGGTGGGCATGATGCGCGCGCGCCGCGCAGCAAGGCGATCGCCAACGCGCTGACCCCGGCCGAATATTCGGATAAATGGGGCGATCCTGAAATTGTGCGCAATCTGGCGGGCATCCGTGCGCTCGAAGCCGCGACGCCGGCCGAGGAGGCTCAGGCGATCGCTATCATGCTGCGCGAGGCGCTCGAAACGCCCGCGCGCACCGCCGCTTTGGTCACGCCCGATCGTGCACTCGCCACCCGTGTGTCGGCGCATCTGAAGCGATGGGGAATCGAGGCCGATGACTCGGCGGGCCAGCCCTTGTCGGTGAAGCCGGAAGGCGCGCTACTGCTGGCGATCGTCGAGGCGGCGGCGGAACGGTTCGCGCCGGTGCCGCTGCTTGCGCTGCTCAAACATCCCCTCGTGCGGAGCGGAGAGGGGCGGCTGGCCTGGCTCGATCATGTCCGCCTGCTCGATGTGGCGCTGCGTGGTCCGCGTCCACCCGCCGGGCTTGGCGGGATCGACAATTTCCTGGCCGGCGGCACCGATCGCGAGCAGCGGGTGCGCAAACGTGCACTGCCCGGCTGGACCGAGATCCGCGACCTGCTCGCGCCGCTCGAGACCGGCTTCGCGGCGGCATCGAGCCTGTCGGCGGCGATCGAGGCGGTGCGCGAGGCGGCGACGCGGCTGGCCGGCGACGCCGCCTGGTCGGGCACCGCCGGGCGCGAGGCTGCCGATCTGCTCGCCGATCTGGAGGCGCATGCGCCCGATGGGCCGGACGGCGTGCGTATCGACGCCATCTCGGCGTTGTTGCGGCGGATGATGGACGAGATCGCGGTGCGCCCGCCCCAGGGCGGGCATCCGCGTATCTCGATCTGGGGCGCTATCGAGGCGCGGCTGCAACAGCCCGATCTGATGATCCTGGGCGGGCTCAACGAAGGCGTCTGGCCCGGTCTGCCCAGCCCCGATCCGTGGCTGGCGCCGCGCGCGCGGCACGAGCTGAAACTGCCGAGTCTCGAACGGCGGATCGGCATCGCCGCGCACGATCTGGCGGGCGCGCTGGGTGCGCCGCAGGTGGTGGTGACGCGGGCGCGGCGCGACGCTTCCGCGCCGACGATCGCCTCACGCTTCTGGCTGCGCATGGAGGCGATGTCGGGAGAGATGACGCGGATCGACGATGCCGGCGCCTGGGCGCGCTCGCTCGACAAGCCCGATGACTTCAAGCCCGCCGAACAGCCGGCGCCCGCACCGCCGGTCAGCGATCGGCCGACCGCTTTGAGCGTCACCCAGGTCGATCGACTGAAGGCGGATCCCTACGCCTTTTACGCGCTGAAGATGCTCGACCTGCGCGCGCTCGATCCGATCGATGCCGATCCGAGCGCGGCGTGGCGCGGCACCGCGATCCATGCGGTGCTGGAGGATTGGGCGAAGCAGGGCTGGGCGCCCGGCCGGCTGCTGCCGATCGCGGAGGCGCTGTTTGCGCGCGCCGAGGTTCACCCGCTGTTGCGCGCGCTCTGGCAGCCACGCGTGATGGAAGCGCTCGACTGGATCGGACGCGAGATCGAGGCGGGCCGCGCCGAAGGCCGTGAACCATGGAAAGCGGAAGCCTGGGGCAAGGCGGAGATCGCGGGGATCGCGCTCGACGGCCGTGCCGACCGGATCGATCGGCTGCCCGATGGCGGCTTCGCCGTGATCGATTACAAGACTGGCAAACCGCCATCGGACGCGGCTGTCGCGGAAGGGTTCGCGATGCAACTCGGCCTGCTTGGCCTGATCGCCGAGCGTGGCGGGTTTGAAGGCGTGTCGGGTAAGGCGGGCGCCTTCGAATATTGGTCTTTGGCCAAGGATCGCGGACAGTTCGGGTCGCGGCGCTCTCCGGTTCATCCGGATGCCAAGGGCGGCAAGGTCGCGACCGGCGATTTCACTGCATTGGCCGAGCGAAGCTTCGCCGCCGCCGCCGCGCGCTGGCTCACAGGCGACGAGCCGTTCACCGCCAAGCTGCATCCCGAATATGCGCCCTATGGCGATTATGACCAGTTGATGCGGCTCGACGAATGGTATGGCCGTGAGCGCTCCGCCGTTCAGGCGGCGGTGCAAGAGGGGGAGGGCTAGATGGCCGCGCCCGTCGCGCTCCGCGGCAATCAGCGGCTCGCATCCGAACCGCGCGAGAATGTTTGGCTGTCGGCTTCGGCGGGCACCGGCAAGACGCAGGTGCTTTCGGCGCGGGTCATGCGGCTGCTGCTGAGCGGCGCCGATCCGTCCTCGATCCTCTGCCTGACCTTCACCAAGGCGGGCGCGACCGAGATGGCGGACCGCATCCATGCCCGGCTCGCATCCTGGGTGCGGATGAAGGGGCCTGAACTGTTCGCGGAACTGGAGGCGTTGGGTGAGCGGGGCACGCCCGAATTGATGGTGACCGCGCGCAAGCTGTTTGCGAAAGTGCTCGACGCCAGCGGTGCAGGACTGCGCATCCAGACCATCCACAGCTTCTGCCAGACATTGCTTTCGGGCTTTCCGGTCGAGGCGGGGCTTATCCCCGGTTTCCGCGCCATGGAAGCGCGCGAGGAGGCCGCGCTCGCGCGCCAGACCATGGCCGATATGCTCGTTGCGGCGGAGGCGCGGGGCGAAACCGTGCTGACCGAAGCATTGCGTGCCTTGAGCCTGAGGCTGGGCGAGGGCGGGGCCGAGAGCTTCCTGGCGAATTGCGCGCGCGCGCCAGACGCGATGGAGGCGCTGGGCGAGGATATCGGCCGGGCGGTGCGCGCCGCGCTCGACGTGCCGGACGGCGATGTCGAGGCGATGATCGCCGATGCATGTGCCGGCTTCGATGGCGAACTGGCTTTCATCGCCGAGGCGAATGCCGGCTGGGCGACCAAGGGCGGGCAGGGGCGGGCTGCGACGATCCGCGAATGGCTGGCGTTCGATCCTGCCGAACGCGCCGAGCGGCTGGGTGAGCTTCATCTTGTCTGGGCCAAGACCGATGGCGATCCGCGATCGTTCAAGTCGGGGCAGGCACCGCAGGTGCCGGGTTATGAGGATGCGGCGATGGCACTGCATGGCCGCTGCGCTGAACTGCTCGGACTGCGTGCCCGCGCGGGCCTGGCGACGCTGCTGGCACAGGGGCTGGATGCCGGCCGCAGCTATGCGCGCGCTTATGCTGAGGCGAAGCGCGCCGCTGGCGTCGTCGATTTCGACGATCTGATCCGGCGCACCGTGTCGCTGCTCGCCCAGTCTCATATGGCGGAATGGATCCGCTTCAAGCTCGATCAGGCCACCGATCATATCCTGGTCGACGAGGCTCAGGACACCAATCTCGCACAATGGACGATTATTCGCGCATTGGCGGAGGAGTTCTTTGCCGAGGATGCCGACGATGCGGCGAAGATCCGCACGATCTTTTCGGTCGGCGACTTCAAACAGGCGATCTTCGGTTTCCAGGGCACCGATCCCGTCTATTTTCGCGCGGCGCAGGGCTTTTTCTCCGGACGCGCGGCCGAAGCGGGACGCGAGGTCCATGATCTGTCGCTGACCGAATCCTTCCGTTCGACCGCGCCCGTGCTCGCGCTCGTCGATAGGGTGCTGGCCGAGCTTGGCGAAGGCGCGCTCAGCGGGATGATCGACCTGGAGCCGCATCGCAGCGCGGTGGCCGGGCCGGGGCGTGTCACTTTGTGGGGCCCGGTTTCGCCTGAAACCGCCGCCGATGGCGATATCGAGGGCGAGGAAAGCTGGCTTTCGGATTCGACGCGACGGTTCGCGACCCTGCTGGCGCGCCAGATCAAGGCCTGGCTCGATGCCGGGCTGTGGATCAACAATCGCGGCCGTCCCAAGCGGCTTGAACCGCAGGATATATTGATCCTGGTGCGCCGACGCAGCGAACTCGCTTCGCTGATCGTCGCGCGGCTACATGCGGAGGGGGTCCCTGTCGCCGGTGTCGACCGGTTGCGGCTCAATGCGCCGCTTGCCGTCCGCGATCTGCTCGCGGCGGTGCGTTTCGCGATCCAGCCGCACGACGACCTCAATCTCGCCGGGCTGCTGGTGTCGCCGTTGATCGGCTGGTCGCAGGACGATCTCTATGCGGCCGCGCGCGGACGCGACGGCCCACTCTGGGCACATCTCGGTGATCGCCAGCCCGCCGAATTGCGTGAAATGCTGCGTCGCGCCGACTTCACGACGCCCTATCGCTTCCTTGAGGAAATCCTCTCCGGCCCGCTCGATGGCCGCCGGAAGCTGCTGCGCCGGCTGGGCCAGGAGGCGCGCGACCCGATCGAGGAACTGATGAACGCCGCGCTCGGCTTCGAACGCGATGCGACGCCGACGCTCCAGGCCTTTCTCGACCGGTTCGAGCGCGAGACCGAGGACATCAAGCGCGATCCCTCGCAGCCGCTCGACGCGGTGCGGGTGATGACCGCGCATGGCGCCAAGGGATTGCAGGCGCCGCTTGTTATCCTGGCCGACGCGACGGTCGACCCGGCATTGAGCCCGCGCGGCAAGCTCGACTGGCCCGTTGTCGATGGCGTCCATCCCGTGCCCGTCTTCCGACCGCGCAAGGATGAACTCACTGGCAGCCTCGCCGATGCGGCGGCGCTCGCCGATGCTCGCGAGATGGAGGAGCATTGGCGGCTGCTCTATGTCGCGCTCACGCGTGCCGAGGAATGGCTGGTGGTAGGCGGTGCGCTCGGGCCGCGCAGCAAGGGCGTTGCGCCCGAAAAAAGCTGGCACGCGGCGGTCGAACGCGCCATGGCCGCGCTCGACGTCGAAGCGGTGGAGGAAGCGCCCTGGGGGCCAGTGCGTCATTTCGCCGATGGCCAGGCCGCGGCGGGGCAGGAGCGCGCCAGACAGCCCGCAACCGATCCCGAATTGCCCGAATGGCTGCGCCGGCCCGCGCCGATCGAGGCGCGTCCGCCGCGCCCGCTCGCGCCCTCCTCGCTCGGCGACGATGACGCGTCGAGCCCGCCACCGACCATCGGCATGCGCGCCGCCGCCGAACGCGGCCGCCATCTCCACGCATTGTTCGAGCGCCTGCCCGAGGTTCCGCCTGCCGAGCGTGCGGCGAGCGCGCTGCGCTGGCTGGAGAACAGCGCGGGCGTGGACGATCCCGGCGAGCGCGACGCGATCGTCGAATCCGCCCTGGCGGTGATCGAACGCCATGCCGACCTGTTCGCACCCGGCGCGCTGGCCGAGGCGCCGATCGCGGCCGTGGTCGGCGGCGATGTGATCGCGGGTACGGTCGATCGGCTGATCGTCGGTGACGCGGTCGTCCGCCTGGTCGATTTCAAGACGGGCCGGCGCGTGCCCGTGTCCGCAGAGGTGGCGCCCGTTCATCACCTGCGCCAGATGTCCGCCTATGCGGAGGCGCTGCGCGTGATCTTTCCCGGACGGCGGATCGAGGCCGCCTTGCTCTATACGGCCGGTCCCACGCTGATCCCGCTCGAACCAGCCTTGCTGGCGCGCCACAAGCCCGGCTTGTCACCCATGGAGCAAAGCTTGGGTCAAGGCCGTTGAGCGAACGCCACAGTCTTCCTAGATAGGGACCCGACAGAAGGAGTTAGCCAAATGGCCACCAAAGCGATCAGCGATTCGAGCTTCCACGACGACGTCATTGCCGCCGACCGGCCGGTGCTGGTCGATTTCTGGGCGGAATGGTGCGGCCCCTGCAAGATGATCGGCCCGTCGCTCGAGGAGATTTCGGAGGAATTGGGTGAGAAGGTGACGATCGCCAAGATCAACATCGACGACAATCCCGATGCCCCGGCGCGTTACGGCGTGCGTGGCATCCCGACGATGATCCTGTTCAAGAATGGCGAACCCGCCGCCACCAAGGTCGGCGCGGCCCCCAAGAGCGCGCTCAAGGGCTGGCTGGAAGGCGAACTGCTTTCCGGCGGCGATCGCCAGGCATCGTGACAAACCGTCCCGCGTCGCGGGAATGATACCGTCTCGCGATGATTGAATCGTCGTCCGTCCTGCTTGCCGGCGCCGTGCCCAAGGCATTGCGTCGGCAGGAGGTGCTGCTTCGTCCGGAAACGGCGGACGATCTGTCGTTCCTGCGGCGCCTCTACGGCGATCATCGCGCCGAGGAACTGGCGCGGGCCAACTGGCCGATCGAGGCGCGCGAGCGTTTTCTCGACAGTCAGTTCGATCATCAACGAGCCCATTTCACCACGCAGTTTCCGGACTGCGACTATATGATCGTGCTGCGCGGCCGATCCGCCGCCTCTGCCCAGCCGGTCGGCAGGCTCTATCTCGATCGCGCCGCCACCGTCTGGCATCTCGTCGATATCTCGCTCGATCCCGCGATCCGCGGCAAAGGGATCGGCGCGGCGTTGATTGCCTGGATCAAGGCTTGCGCGCCCGCCATCGAACTCCATGTCGCGCGCGACAATCCGCGCGCGGAGGCGCTGTATCGGCGGCTGGGTTTCGTCGAGCATATGTCGACATCGGCGACGCACAAGCGGATGGGGTGGCGGCCACCGGCGGGCGCCTGATCGGAGCAGGCACGCCCGGGCTTGGCAAGGTCCGGGTGAGCGCGCACTGTGGCTGATGGGCGAATCGCGGAAGATGGGGGGATACCGCTTGTTGCTTCGTAAATTCAGGGCGTTGACGGCGTGGATGGTGGCGGCCTGCTGCCTGTGGTCGGGCCAGGCCTTCGCGCAGGATTCGCTGGCCGATCCCGCCGGATCGGGCGTGCTCGTCGCCGCGGTCAACTGGTTGCAGGGTACCTTGCTCGGTACCGTCGCGACCGTCGTCGCCGTGATCGCCGTCGCCTCGGTCGGTTTCCTGATGCTCACCGGACGGATCAACTGGCGTTATGGCGCGACGGTGATCCTCGGCTGCTTCATCCTGTTCGGTGCGGCGAGCATCGTCGCTGGCATCCAGTCCACCGCCAGCCTGGCCAATTGATCCATGAACGGCCTGGATCACGATCCGGTATTCGTGGCGCTTACCCGGCCCCAGATGTTCGCGGGCGTCACCTATAGCTATTTCGTGCTCAATGCAGTGCTTGCCACTGAAATGCTGCTGATCTTCCGCTCGCTCTGGGCGCTCGCCCTGGCGCTGGTCGTGCACCTTGTCGGCGTTCTCCTGTGCCTGCGCGAACCGCGTTTCCTCGATCTCTGGCTCGTGCGGGTCAGGAACTGTCCGCGCGTGCGCAACCATGCGATCTGGCGATGCAACTCCTACCGGCCCTGACGCGGGACCGGCGGGCCATCGCCAACGAAAAACCGGCGGGGCACCATCTGCCCTATGCCCGGCATGTCGACGATCATACGATCGAGACGCGTGACGGCCTGTTGATGCAGGTGATCCACCTGCGCGGCCTGTTGTTCGAGACCGCCGACACCGAAGAGATCAATTATCGCAAGATGCTGCGCGATGCGATGCTGCAGGCGATCGGGTCGTCTCGCTTCGCCGTCTATCATCATGTCGTCCGCCGTCGCGCGGACGTCGCGCTCGCGGCGGGCTATCCCGACGATTTCTCGGCCGCGCTGGATGGCGCATGGCGCAAGCGGCTCGCCGACAAGCGGCTGTACGTCAACGATCTGTTCCTGACGCTCGTGCGCCGTCCGCTGCAAGGGCGGATCGGCATGGCGGACCGGCTGCGCGAATGGATGGGACGCGCGGCATCCGATGGCGATGCCGCGATCGGCCATGAACTGCGGCAGCTCGACAGCGCGCGAGACAATCTGCTGGCGCAGCTCGGCAGCTATGCGCCACGACTGCTGAGCGTCTACGAAACGCCGCAAGGGCCCTGTTCCGAGCCGCTGGAATTCCTGTCGTCGCTCTATAATGCGGAGATGCGCCCGGTGCTTCTGCCGATGCAGGATGCGGGCGCCTATCTGCCGTATCGCCGGATCAGCTTCGGGCAGGACATGATCGAGCTGGGAGCGGCGGGCGCCACGCCGCGTGGCTTCCTCAGCCTGGTGTCGATCAAGGATTATCCGGGGCAGACCGCGCCGGGCATGCTCGATGCGCTGTTGCGCCTGCCGTTCGAGATCACGGTTTCGCAATCCTTCGGCTTTGTCGATCGTCAGGCCGCGCTTGGGCGGATGAACCTGGCGCTCAGGCGGATGCGCTCGGCGGAGGACGAAGCACTGAGCCTGCGCGCCGAATTGTCGACCGCCAAGGACGAGGTCGCGGCCGGCCGCGCGGGCTTCGGTGAACATCACATGACCGTCGCGGTGCATGGCGACACGCCCGAACAGGTCGATGCCGGCGTCGCGGAAACCCTGGCGTCGCTCGCCGATCTCGGCATCATCGCGGTGCGAGAGGATATCGCGCTCGAACCCGCTTTCTGGGCGCAGTTCCCGGGCAATTTCAAATATATCGCGCGGCGCGGCCTGATCTCGACAGGCAATTTTGCGGGGTTCGCGAGCAGCCACAATTTCCCGATCGGCCGCGCCGACGCCAATCATTGGGGCGAAGCGGTCAGCCTGCTGGAGACGACCGCCGCCGGCCCCTATTTCTTCAATTTCCATCAGGGCGATCTCGGCAATTTCACCGTCATCGGCCCGTCCGGATCGGGCAAGACGGTCGCGCTCAACTTCCTGCTCGCCCAGGCGCGCAAGTTCCGGCCGCGCATCATCTTCTTCGACAAGGATCGCGGCGCGGAACTGTTCATTCGTGCGATCGGCGGGCGCTACGATCTGCTGCGGCCGGGCACCAGCGCGGGTCTCAACCCGCTCCAGCTCGACGACGATCCCGTCAATCGCCAGTTCCTGATCGACTGGCTTGCGCAACTGGCGGGCGGCGCCGATGTCGACGAGATGGCGAGCATCAAGGACGCGGTCGATGCCAATTTCGCGCAGCCGCCCGAGCATCGCCGGCTGCGCCATCTGGCCGAACTGCTCCGTGGCGGGCATCGCCCCCATGCGAACGATCTCTGGTCGCGGCTGCGGCCCTGGTGGGGCGATGGCGAGCGGGCCTGGCTGTTCGACAATCCGGAGGACCTGACCGACCTGTCGGCGGAGGCGGTTGGTTTCGACATGACCGCGATCCTCGACGATCCGGCTGTGCGCACTCCCGCGATGATGTATCTGTTCCACCGCGTGGAGGAGCGGCTGGACGGCAGCGCCGCGATCATCGTGGTGGACGAGGGGTGGAAGGCGCTCGACGACGACGTGTTCGTGCGGCGGATCAAGGATTGGGAAAAGACGATCCGCAAACGCAACGGCATTGTCGGATTCGCGACGCAGAGCGCCCAGGATGCGCTGGAAAGCCGGATCGCCAGCGCGATCATCGAACAGGCCGCCACCCAGATCTTCATGGCCAATCCCAAGGCGCGCGCGGAGGATTATGTCGGTGGCTTCGGGCTGACCGCGCATGAGCATGAGATCGTGCGCACCTTGCCCGACGATGCGCATTGCTTCCTGATCAAGCACGGCGCGGACAGCGTCGTCGCGCGCCTCAACCTGGCGGGCGAACGTGATCTGCTGACGATATTGTCGGGCCGCGAGCGTACCGTGCGCCTGCTCGACGAGATCCGTGCCGAAAGCGGCGACGATCCGGCGGACTGGATTCCGCGTCTGCTGGAGCGCGTGTGATGGCGATCTGCCCCGCGATCTCCGACGCCGCCTTTCTGAGCAGCCTGCTCGTGCATCTCGATTGCCAGGCGCTGGCGATCGGCGCGGGCGGCTATCAGGCGCTGAACGCCCCCGGATCGGGCATGGCGATGATGCTGACCGGCGTGCTGACGATCTTCGTCGCGCTGTTCGGCTATCGCATGCTGCTCGGGGAGAGACCGGGCGTTCGCGAAGCGTTGATGGCGGCGGTCAAGATCGGCATCGTCCTGCTGCTCGCGACAAGCTGGCCCGCCTTTCGCACCCTGGCCTATAATGTCGCGCTCAAGGGGCCGGCGGAGCTGGCCGCGAATATCGGCGGCCCGGCGGAACTGCCGGGGGCGGGCGGGGGGCTTGTTCTGTATCTTCAGGGCGTCGACAACCAGATGGCCGAGCTTGCGAAGCTGGGCACTGGTAAGCCCGCCGACGCCGACGTGATGGCCGGCCCCACCGAAAGCCTGACTCCGCAGCAGCAGCAGCAGGAAATGCAGCGCCTCAACCAGTTGCAGCAGCGTCCGCGCTGGGATCCGGTGCGCGATGCAAAGCTGCTTGGCCAGGCGCGTACCGTCTATCTGACCGCGACGGTCGCGGCCTTCGCCTCGGTGCGGCTGATCGCGGGGCTGATGCTGGCGCTGGGGCCGTTCTTCGCCTTGTTCCTGCTGTTCGGCGGCACGCGTGGCGTGTTCGAGGGATGGGTGCGCGCGCTCGGCGGTGCGGCGCTGGGCGCGGTGGCGACCGCGATCGTGCTGGGTGTGCAGGTGGCGCTTGTCTCGCCCTGGCTGGCGGGCGTGCTCGCCTTGCGTCGCGACGGCATCGCCACGCCGGGCGTTTCGACCGAGTTGCTCGCGCTTTCGCTCGTCTTCGCGCTTGCCCTGCTCGCCGTGCTGGTGGTGACGGCGCGCATCGCGATGGGTTTCCGTTTTCCGGCCCCGTTGCAGCGGCTGCCCAGGCGGTTCGCGGAAACGATCCGGTCGCGCTTGTTGGCCGAACCAGCGACGGACATGCGGGGCGGGGTGATGCCCGGTACGCGCGACCGCGCGATCGCCATCGCCGATGCGGTGGCGGCGAACCAGCGGCGCGAGGCTGCTTCGCCGCCGCCACAAACCGCCTATCTGGCGCGCGCCGCGTCCACCGCGCCGGCACGTGCGCGAGAGGATGTCGTGCCCGTCGCGGTGCGGCTCGGCCAAAGCTTTCGACGTGGCGCCCATAGCCGTGTATCGGCGGCCGCGGCCCGGCGGGATGGAACGGCATGAAAAAGACGTCACGAGAAGCGCTCGACGCCTATTATCAGGAGGGGGATAGCTGGGCGAAGGACCGGCGCGACGCGCTCGATCGCTCGCGACGGATCGCCTGGATCGTCGCCATCGCGGCGATGGTCGTCGCGATCTTCGAAGCCGCCGCGCTGATCGCCTTGCTGCCGCTCAAGACGGTGGTGCCCTATACGTTGCTCGTCGATCGCCAGACCGGCTATGTCCAGGCGCTGAAGCCTGTCGACGGGGAAAAGCTCGCGCCCGATGCGGCGCTCACCCAGTCCTTTCTCGTCCAATATGTGATGGCGCGCGAAAGCTTCGATATCGACGCGCTCCAGGCCAATTATCGCAAGACCGCCTTGTGGTCCGCCGATGCCGCGCGCGGCGACTATATCGCGGGGGTGCAGGTCTCCAACCCGGCGAGCCCGCTGGCCCGGCTGCCGCGCTCCACGGTGATCGAGACGCGCGTGAAGAGCGTGTCTCCGCTCGGCGGCAATGCCGCGCTGGTGCGATTCGATACCCAGCGGCGCGACGCCAATGGCCGTACCGAGCCCGCCCAGCCCTGGGTCTCGGTGATCCGCTATCGCTTCTCGACCGAGCCGCTTTCGACCGAGGACCGCTTCGTCAATCCTCTGGGCTTCCAGGTGGTCCGCTATCGCCGCGACGCGGAAGCGCTGCCGCCGCCCGCCGCACCCGCGCCGCCGCCCATCGCCAGGGCTGCGTCGGCGTCATGAAACGCTGGCCGATCCTGATCGGGCTGCTGTTGCCCGTGACCGCCGTCGCGCAGGTGCGACCGGAGCCGGGGCCGGGCGATCCGCGCATCCAGTCGGTGCTCTATGATCCCGACCAGATCGTCCAGCTCCAAGTCACCAGCGGTTATCAGCTCACCGTCGAATTCGCGCCCGACGAGCGGATCGAGAATGTCGCGGTAGGCGACAGTTCGACATGGCAGGTGACGCCCAACAAGCGTGGCGACCATCTGTTCATCAAGCTTGCCCAGCCGGGCGGTACCACCAACCTGACCGTGGTGACCGACGCGCGCAGCTATCTGTTCGAATTGATGCCGGCCTATGGCGGGCTTGCGCCCTATGCAGTGCGCTTCCGCTATCCGGTGCCCGCGATCGCGAGCGTCGCCGAAGCGGCGGAGGAGGGGCGCTACCGGCTGAGCGGGGCGAAGCCGCTCCGGCCCAATGCGATCAGCGATGATGGCACCAAGACCTATGTCACCTGGGCTCCGGACGCGACCTTGCCCGCCGTCTTCGCGCTCGACGCGGAGGGCAAGGAAGTCGTCGTCGACGGCGGCATCCGTGACGGCCGCTATGTCATCGACGATGTGAACAACACCCTGGTCTTCCGCCGGGGCAAGACGTTCGCGACCGCCACGCGCGTACCGCAAAGGCCGCCGCGCTGATGGCAGACCCGCACGATATCGATCCGCGCAACACGGGGCAGGCGGATGTCCGGCCGGTGGTCGCGGTGCCCGGCAGCGGCCTGCCGCGCTGGGTGATCGCCGCGGGCATAGTGCTCGCGGCGCTGCTGCTGTTCAGCGTGCTCGACGTGCGCCGTCGCGCGGCGATGGCACCTGCCGTCAAGCCCCGCGCGGCCGATCTGGTGGGGGCGCCATCGGCTCTGCCCGATCTGTTCGTGCCGCCCGCGCCGATTCCTGTGCAGGCATCGGCGCCGCCACGGCCGCAGCCACAGCCGGTGATGATCCTGCCGCCGCCGCCTTCGGCGCCGCCGCAGCGCATCTATTCGCCGCCGCCGATGCCGATGATGCAGCCGGTGATGCCGCAGCCCGCGCCGGCGCCTAGGGCACGCGCGGCGGAGGATAGCGCGCTCGTCTATGATGCGACCGCCGGCGATGTGGAGGAACCGGCAGGGGCTGGCACCGGCGCAGCTGCAGCGGCTGCGGGCGCCGCAACGCTTGGCACGGCCCCCGGCGGCCGGTCGCGCGCCACGGTGATGCGCAACCGCCCGACCACGGTGCCGCAGGGAACGCTGATCCCGGCGGTGCTCGAAACCGCCTTCGATTCGACGCGGCCGGGCCTGGCGCGCGCGCTCGTCTCGCGCGATGTGCGCGGCTTTGACGGCAGCCGCGTGCTCATCCCGCGCGGCAGCCGGCTGATCGGCCAGTATCAGGCCGATCTTCAGCCCGGCCAGAACCGTGCGCTGGTCAATTGGACGCGGCTGGTGCGGCCCGACGGCGTGACGATCGCGATCGGCTCGCCCGCCGCCGATCCGCTCGGCCGCATCGGCGTGCGCGGCAAGGTGAACAGCCATTTCTTCGAGCGCTTCGGCGCCGCGATCCTGCAGACCGCGCTCGACATCGGCGTCAATCTGGCCCGCAACAGCAACACCGAACGCGATGTGATCATCGCGATGCCGGGCACCATGTTGTTCGGACAGCAGAACAATGCGCCGATCCAGCCGACCTTGAAGGTGAAGCAGGGCGCCGCGATCACGGTATTCGTCGCACGCGATCTGGATTTCACGAGCGTCGAAGCTCGGCGATGAACGCGGCGGCAGCCGAAGGCGCGGTCTATCTGCGCAGTTATCTGGCGCCGTTCGCGCCGATGCTCGACCGTGCCGACGTGACCGACGTGTATGTCAATCGACCGGGCGAGGTCTGGACCGAGAGCCTGTCCGGCGCGATCGAGCGGCATGATGCGCCCGCGCTCGACGAAGCGACGCTGGCGCGGCTCGCGCGGCAGATCGCGGCACTTTCCAGCCAGGGGATCAGCCGCGCGCATCCGCTGCTCTCCGCCGCCTTGCCCGATGGCGCGCGCGTTCAGATCGTCGCGCCTCCCGCGACACGCGGCCCGATTGCCTTCGCCATCCGCAAGCATGTGTCCGCCGATCTTTCGCTTGCGGACTATGTCGCGGGCGGGGCCTTCAACGAAACCCGACGCGACGGGGCGGGCGGTGCTGCCGATATCGATAGCCGGCTGGCGGCGCTGCTCGATGCGGGCGATATCGCCGGGCTGCTCGCCGAAGCGGTGCGCGCGCGCCGCAATATCCTGGTTTCGGGGGGCACCTCCACCGGCAAGACGACGTTCCTGAATGCGCTGATCCGTGAGATCCCGGCGGAGGAGCGGCTGATCCTGATCGAGGATACGCCCGAACTGCACATGCGCCATGCCAACGCCGTGGGGCTGCTCGCGGCGCGCAGCGAACTGGGCGAGGCGCGGGTGACGGCGGAGGAACTGCTCTCCGCATCGCTGCGCATGCGGCCCGACCGCATCGTCGTGGGCGAGTTGCGCGGGCCGGAGGCGTTCACCTTCCTGCGCGCGGTCAATACCGGTCATCCGGGATCGATGACGACCGTGCATGCCGACGGCGCCGCGCGGGCGATCGAGCAGATCACCTTGCTGGTGCTTCAGGCGGGCGCCGGGCTCAGCCGTGACGATGTCCACCACTATGTGCGCAGCACTGTCGACGTCTATGTCCATCTCGAGCGGACGGGCGGGCGGCGGCATGTCGCGGAAGTGCTGCTGGGCCATCGGCTGCGCGGATGATCGTAAACGCTCGCTTGTGCGGTGGAGCCTGGCGCGGTAGTCTGCGTCGAGCGCCCAGGGGACGGCGCGGGGAGGCCTGCTCATGACCGATCGAAGCGAAACGTTCGAAACGCCTTTCTCGGCTGCCGTGACGCGTCGTGGCGCGATGGGCGGTGCTGTCGGTACCGCGGCTGCCCTGTCCATCGCCGGAACCGCGATGCCCGCGATCGCTTCGGTCGGCGCAACCGGTGAGGATGGCGTACGGGTCTTCACGGGGCGCTATCCGATCGATGGCAACCGGGATGTCGAGGGATATTTCGCCGCTCCGGCCGGTGGACGCGACCTCGATGTGGTCGTGCTGGTGCCCGATGCCGGAACGACGATCGCGGCGGCGCAGGATGCCGCGCGCGGCTTCGCTGCCCGGGGCGTGCTGGCCGTGGTGCCGAGCCTGCCGGCGGAGCGCGAAGCGATGATCACCGAACTGCGCGATGCCGCACCGCGCATGCGCGGAATGGCGCATGGCAGCGGAACCGTGCGGATCGTCGGGGTCTGACGGCGGGCGAAGCCCGGGCCGATTTTCCTTATTGATATTTGAGACGCGGGAGACCGCGCCGAGAGGCCTGTCGCGCTTTGGGGCGGCACCGGCCACCGTATATCTCAACAGCTCCGCCGGATTAACGGGCGATCCATTTCATTTGCGATAGGCGGATTGTCGAGAGGGCGCATGACCATCCGTGCGCGTCAATTCCGCGAAGGAAATACACCCTGCAATGCAACGATCCAGTTGATCACCAGGAAAGGCTGGCGGTTCTCGTGTGGCTGGCTGCCGCCGATGCTGCTAACCGTTCCCGGCGCCATCGTCGCACCCGGCACCGCCGTATCATAGATATTCACTGAAAAATTGGATCCCTGGCTCGGGACGCCGATCGATTGGCCGATCGATCGGCCGGCGGCTGGCGTATTCACGTTGCTGGTCGCCACGGTGACGCCGTCGGCGGTCAGGAAATGGGTATGCTGGGGCATCTCGTTGATGGTTATGGTGTGTGCTTCCTGGCCGCCAGCCTGTCCCTGGATGAAGCCACTGCCAATGTGAATGGGCGCCCTGCCGCGCAGATCGGGTAGCGCGAAGGTCGTCTGGCCATTCCCGCCATACATGGTGCCGAACAGCGAGAACAGCGCCTGGTTCTGGTTGATCGGCAGCAACTGGCCGTTGCAGAATGCCCAACCCTTCGGCGCGAAATTCCAGCTGATCATTTTCAGCTCACCAATAAATGGCTGGGCCATATTCGAACTCCTGAAATATTGGGCCGGCGCCGGCCGGGAATGATGACGTCGTCTTTCTAGTTTCGTGCGGGAAAAACGCCTTGCAGGGCGATGCAGAAATTAAGCGTCAGATACGGCATCATATTATTGTGGGGCAGGCTGCCACCCGCTATCGCGAGCCCATAAGGGCTCATCTGCGTCGCGGGCGTGGCGATGTTGCTGTACATTCGCGCGGTATTGCTCGCCTGGAGATTGCCCTTGATCGCCTTTGCGAGCTGGGCATTGGCGGCGGCGGCACTGTTGGCGTTCGCCGTGGTGGCGCTCAGCGTGTGAGTGTGAAGGGGAATCTCGCTCTGGAGCAGCGTGACATACTCGCTGCCTTCCATCTGGCCCAGAAACCAATCCTGCAACCCTGCGCCTTGCCCCTGATGGGTCGCGGCGGAGCCCTGGAGGTCGGGGAGGGCGAAGGTCGATTTGCCGTCACCCCCATAATAGGTGCCGAGCAACGAGAAAAGCGCCGTGTTCTGCGAGATCGGCAGCAACTGGCCATTGCACTGCGCCCAGCCTGTGGGAGCGAAATTGAATCCGAAGACCCGGATCTCGGCAACGAAGGGACTGGTCATGAGCAGCTCCAAAAATTGATGCGCGACGTCGCGCCGGCCGGACGGCTCAGTTCTGGCTCGGGAAGACGCCGAACAGTGAAATGATATAACTGATGGCGAGCGTCGGCTGGATGTTGGTGTGCGGCTGGCTGCCGCCGATCGCGCTGATGCTTGCGGCGTTCAGTGCCACCTGGCCGGTCAGCAGGTCCGCCGGGGATTTATAGACATTGACGCTTGTCGAGTTGCTGTTAGCGAGCACGGTGCTGCCCGTCGGTGCGTAGGTTGATCCCGGCGCATTGGAGATCTGGGGGGTATGGGTGTGGTTCGAGATCTGCTGCGTGGTCAGCGTCACGCTTTCCACGCCCGCTTTTTCTCCCAATACGTAGTTCTGCGAGATGCCGGGGCCCTGGCCGGCATGGACCGGTATACGTCCTTGCAGATCGGGAAGCCCGAAGGTTTCCTGTCCGTCGCCGCCATAGGTGGTGCCGATCAGATTGAAGAGCGTATCATTTTCCGAGATCGGCATAAGCTGCCCATTGCAGAAAGCCCATCCAGCGGGCGCGAAATTGCCGCCGAACATACGGATTTCACCGACATAAGGCTGCGACATCGGTGCACCTCCCTTAATCGGACAAGCGCCTGCTGTCCGTCCACAGATTCCGTCGGGATATGCGACCTCGGTGCGCCATTTGATGCCGGCGCTACGTTCCCCCATCCGGCCGCACTATTTTGTGCCGAGCGCGTGGCTGTGTCAAACGCTGACTTTCAGGATTCCCGAAATATATGCCTTGCCTGAGGTGGGGTATTCCTTCCGTTCCTGATTAAAAGATCGTTTCACCTCCGGCGTTTATGCTGGCGGCAGGGAAAGTCCTGTGCCATGAATGCATCCCAATAGGGGTTGCAATGCGAGCTGGGGCGAATTGTGCCCGGAGTTTGGTGTGTCCGGTCGGCTGGGGCTGTCGGTGTCATCGCGTTCACTCCGCTCGTATTGAACAATCCTAGTCGTTGGGCGGTCACAATGGGCGTTTAGACCATGTGACTCGAAATTTGGGGGTGGAAGCCATGGCGTTTCTTTATTCGAATCCGTCGAACGTGACCGATAGCGGCGGCCTGGAGCTCGACGGCGCAAGCTCGGTCGTTTCGGCGGACGTCGGTGGCGTCACCTATGTCTTCGCGGCCGGCGCGGACGATAACGGCATCAGCCTTTTCAGCCTGTCGCGAGACGGCGTGCTGACGAACCTCACCAATTTCGACGACACCGATGCGGCCGGCGCGCATCTCGGCGGCGCGCGCGGTCTCTCGATCGGCGTCGTCGACGGCAACACCTATCTCTTCGTCGCGGGCTCGACGGAGGGCGGCGTCAGCGTGTTTCGCGTCACCGTCGGCGGCGGTTTGACCAACGTCGCCAATGTTGTCGATTCTGGTCCGCTCAGGCTTGCAGGGGTGACCGATACCGCGACCATCACGGTTGGCGGCAACACCTTTATGTTCGCCGCGGGCGCGAATGACGACGGCATCAGCGGCTTCCGTGTGGCCGGCAATGGCGCGCTCACCAATGTCTCCAACGTCACCGACGCCGACAATGCGGCATATGAGCTCGATGGCGTGTCCTCGCTCGCCACGGTCACCGTCGGCGCCAACAGCTTCCTGATCGCTGGCGGCGGAACCGACGATGGCGTCAGTGTCTTCCAGGTTTCCGCGGCGGGCGCGCTGACCCATGTCGGCAGCGTGGCGGACAATGGAACGCTCAACCTCAACGGCGTCAGCGATATCACGACCGCGGTCGTCAACGGCACCACCTATGTCTTCGTCGCCGGCGCCGCCGATTCCGGCGTCAGCGTGTTCTCGATGAACAGCGCGGGCGTGCTGACCAATGTCGCCAATGTGAGCGATAACGTCGAGTTCAATCTGCAGGGGGCCAACAGCGTCAGCGTGGTGACCTTCGGCCAGACGAGCTATCTTGCCGTGAGCGGCACGGAGACGGGCGGCTTCGCCGGCGTCAGCCTGTTCCGCATCGATGCGGGCGGCGCGCTCACCTTTGTCGAGAAAATCGCGGACACGACCACGCGCGTGCTCGACGGCGGGTCGACGCTGGGAGCGGTCACCGTCGACGGCGCCAGTTACCTGCTGGCCGCCGGCGCTGCCGAAGACGGCCTGAGCGCGTTCGGCACCAAGCCGACCGGCCAAGTCTATTTCCTGACGCAGGGCGACCCCGGCGACACGCGGCTGACCTACGCCAACAATGACGGCGGCATCCAGACCATCATCGTCGACAATGTTCCGTCGCTGGACCTGATCAACAGCACGCCGCAACAGGTGGGGGTCGATACCGCGGCGGGCTTCTATTTCGCGATCATCAACAATGGCAATCTGGGCCAGGATGCCCGGTTGGTGCGTGGTTCGTTGACCGGTGGAGCGGTGACGACGCTGGTGACGTTCGACGGTGTGGACAATGTCGTCGGTCAGACCGATCCGGAAGATCCGTTTTCGAATGACGACGAAATCGTCAATGCCCTGTATGTTGATGTTTTTAGTCATCACATTTATGTCGGGATTCAAGATGCGGATGGTGCAGATACCAATCTGACAGGCATCAAGCAGTATACATATGATCCGCTGACCGGCGTGATCACCGACAATGGTTTTATTGTCCGGGCCGACACTGACGCCACCAAGCCGATCGACCCGTCGCATAGCTTGGACCTGCTCGATGTTCGTGACTTCGCCCTCGGCCGCACGGCGAATACTCTGTACTTCACTGAGCAGTTGAATGGCCTGGAGCAGGGCGTCTATCGGATGGACCTGGCAACCAAGGTCATTACGCCCTTGGTTGATGATGCCCAGTTCGAAGACGATGCAACGAACGGCTATGTCATCTCGGTCGAGGTGAATGAGCTCAATAACCTCGTCTATTTCACCACCCAGTCGAATACGCCGCAGGGAGGCTCCGGCTTCGATGCGAGCCAGAATGCCATCTGGTATATCAACGCCAACGCAAGCTCCGGTACGGCCACCAAGCTCACGCTCAACTTCTCGACGCCGAATTTCTACCCAGGCGATCTGAAGTTCGATGCCGCGACCCGGCAACTCTATGTCACGTCCGAAGAACATGGCGGCGGCAGCAACGACGATGTGATACTCATCTATCAGCTCAACGCGGCGGGCACCGTCGGAACGCTGATCAACGTCATCGATCCGAAACCCGCTTTCACCAGCAACGCGGCCAATTTCGGCGGGCTGGCTTTCAACAATCTGCCGACGCTTTCGAACCTGACCGCCACGAGCACGGAAATCCCCGAACAGGGCGGCAGGATCGCGATCCTGACCGGCGCGCCGACGATCGCCGACGTCGATGGCGATCATCTCGCGTCCGCGACCGTGCAGGTGACGGGCGGAACCTTCAGCTCCAACGAAAGCAGCGCGAACGACGATCATCTCGGTTATGGCGCGGCGGGGCAGATCTCCGGCCTGATCGCCGGCACCAACATCACGGTTTCGTGGAATGCGGCGACCGAAACGCTCACGCTGACCGGCTACGACACCATTGCCAATTACCAGAGCGTGCTGGGCCAGATCAATTTCTGGTCGACCGGCGACAACCCCACCAATTACGGGCTGAACACCACGCGCACGATCACCTGGACGGTCAGCGACGGCGCCGCCAATGTTCCGGGTGGTTCGCAGAACAGCGGCACCACGCAGATCACGATCGCCGATGTCAATGATGCGCCGGTGAACACCGTCGGCAGCGCGCTGACGCTTGTCGAGGATGCGACGAATGTCGCCGTGACCGGCATCTCGATCTCCGATCCCGACGCGAACCCGGCGCTTGACGACGTGACGGTCGTGCTCACCGTGTCCCACGGTACGCTTACGCTCGCGACCAATGTCGCGGGCGGCCTCGTCGCCGGCGATATTGCCAGCAACGGCACGGCGAGCGTTACCGTCACCGGCACGCTCAACGAGATCAACGCGACGCTCGCCGCGAACGGGCTCACCTATACGCCGACCGGCAATTTCCACGGTTCGGATTCGCTGCAGATCGTCACCACCGACAATGGCTATACCGGCGACGGCGGTTCGAAATCGGATACGGACAGCAAGACGATCACCATTACCTCGGTCAACGATGCCCCGGTGGTGTCGGGCGATGGCACCGAGAGCAGCGTGACGATCCTTGAGGATCAACCGTCCGCGACAGGGCAAACTGTTTCCAGCCTGTTCGCGGCGAGCCAATATTCCGACGCGACCGACGATCAGCGACCCGCCCCCGGTGGCAACACCTCGACGGCGATGGCGGGCATCGCGGTGGTCGATAATGACGCCACCCCGGCGATGGGCAATTGGGAATATCTGAACGCCGGCGTCTGGACGGTGATTCCGACTTCGGCATCGGAGTCTTCGGCCTTCGTGCTCAGCGCCAGTGCCTCTATCCGTTTCAATCCGGCCGCCAATTACAACGGTGCGCAACCGGAACTGACCGTGCGCCTGATCGATGGCTCGATCGGCGCGCTGGGTAACGGCGGCACGGTCAACCTCTCGGGCGTTGGCGCGACGGGTGGAACCTCGGCTTATTCTTCGGGCACGGTTGTCCTGGGCGGCACCATCACGCCGGTGAACGACGCGCCGACGTCGACGAACCTGTCGGGGGATAGCGCGAGCTACACCGAGGGTGCGAGCCCGGTTTTCCTGGATGTGGGCGGCAATGCGACCATCGCGGACATCGACAGCGCAAACTTCGACGGCGGCTCGCTGACCGTCCAGATCACGACCGGTTATGTGGCGGGCCAGGATGCGCTGAGCATCGATACGACGGGCAGCGTGACGACCGGTCCGGGAACGGTGTCGGTCAGCGGCGTGGAGATCGGCACCTATGTGGCGACGGGCGGCTCGATCACCTTCACTTTCGACGCGGATGCGACGCCGGCGGCGGTGCAGGCGCTTGTCCGGGCGATCACGTACAACAATACGAGCCAGGATCCGAACACGACGACACGCACGGTCACCTGGACCCTGGTGGACGGCGACGGACAGGCGAACAGCGGCGCGGATACGCTGAGCTTCACGAGCAGCGTGGCCGTGGTGTCAGTGAACGACGAACCGTCGGGTACTGACAAGACGGCGACGTTGCTGGAGGATACGACCTACACCTTCGCGGCGTCGGACTTCGGCTTCAGCGATGTCGATGGCGATAATCTGGCGGGCGTGGTGTTCACCACGGTTCCGGCGGCCGGCACCATCTATATCGATCTCGATGGCGGCGGTGCGGGGCTGCCGACCGTGATCAGCGCGGGCACGACGGTCATGCTGGCGCAGATCAACGCTGGCCATGTCTATTATGTGCCGGCGGCGAACGGCAACGGCACGCCCTATGCGAGCTTCACCTTCCAGGTGCAGGACGATGGCGGGACCGCCAACCTCGGTCAGGACACGGACCAGAGCCCGAACACCTTCACCTTCGACGTGACGGGCGTGAACGACGCGCCGACGGGGACGAACCTGTCGGGCGACGCGGCGACATGGATCGAGGGCAATGCGCCGGCGAAGCTGGATGTGGGCGGCGACGGCACGATTGCGGACATCGACAGCGCGAACTTCGACGGCGGCACCTTGACGGTGGCGATCACGGGCGGCGCGGTGACCGCGCAGGATGAACTGGTGATCGACACGAGCGGCACCGTGAGCGTTGCGGGCAATGCGGTGTCGGTGGGCGGCACGCAGATCGCGACCTTCACCGGCGGGACGAACGGCGCGGCGCTGGTGTTCACCTTCGATGCGGATGCGACGCCGGCGGCGGTGCAGACGCTGGTGCGCGCGCTGGGCTATACCAATAGTGGCGGGATCAGCCCGACGGAGGGTGTTCGGACGCTGACATGGACTTTGGTGGACGGCGACGGGACGGCGAACACGGGCGCGGACACGCTGAGCTTCACGACGACGGTGGACGTGCTGGCGATCAACGACGCGCCGGCGGGCACCGACAATGCCTTTACGATCAACGAGGACGCGACCTACACGTTCAACACCGCAAGCTTCGGCTTTAGCGACGTCAATGGCGACGACTTCGCGGGCGTGAAGGTGACGACGATCCCGGTGCCGGGCACCTTGTGGTACGATGCCGACGGCGTCGGCGTGGGCGCGGCTGCAACGGCGGTGACCACGGGCCAGATCGTGACGGCGGCGGATATCGCGCTGGGCCGGCTCTATTACACGCCGATCCAGGACGGCAACGGCACGCCGTTCTCGAGCTTCACCTTCCAGGTGCAGGACGATGGCGGCACCAAGAATGGCGGCCAGGACACCGACCAGTCGGCGAACACGATCACGTTCAACGTGAGCGCGGTCAACGACGCGCCGGTGAACACGGTGGCGGGTGCGCAGAACATCAACGAGGATGGCAGCTTCACGCTGACGAACCTGCAGGTGTCGGACGTCGATGCGACGACGCTGAAGGTGACCTTGTCGGTGGCGCACGGCACGCTGGCGCTCAACAATATCGCGGGTCTCTCCTTCTTCGACGCGCAGGGCGACGGCAGCATGTCGTTCAGCGGGACGATCGCGGACATCAACACCGCGCTGGGCCTGGGGCTGGTCTACACGGCGAACCCCAACTTCAACGGCAGCGACGCGATCTCGTTCGAGACGAGCGATCTTGGCCAGACGGGTTCGGGCGGGACGCAGGTGGACAGCGATTCGATCGCGATCAGCATCGCGGCGATCAACGACGCGCCGGTGGTGGCGGGCGACGGCACGGAATCGGCGACGGCGATCGACGAGGACACGCCGGGCGCTGGGCAGAGCGTGAACACGCTGTTCTCCGGCCAATATTCGGATGCTGCGGACAACCAGATCCCCAATGGCGGGGCGTCGTCGCCGGGGGCGTTCTCGGGTGTCGCGGTCACCGCCAACGGCTCGGGCGCGGGCACGGGCCAGTGGCAATATAACAATGGCGGCGGCTGGACCGATATCGGCAGCGTATCCGACGCGGCGGCGAAGCTGTTCAACAACAGCACGCTGTTCCGCTTCACCCCGGCGGCGGACTATAACGGCAACGCGCCGACGCTTACCGTGCATCTGATCGACAACTCGCTGGGCTTCGGCATCACCGATGCGCAGGTGGTGAACATCGCAGGCGTGGGCGCGACCGGCGGAACCACCGCCTATTCGGCCGGCACGGTGGTGCTGAGCCAGACGGTGAACGCGGTTAACGACGCGCCGGTCAACAGCGTGCCGGGTACGCAGACGATCAACGAGGATGCCAGCATCACGCTGTCGACGGCGAACAGCAACGCGATCACCGTCAAGGATGTCGATGCGAGCACGCTGACGGTGACGCTGTCGGTGGCGCACGGCACGATGACGCTGGCGAGCACGTCGGGCCTCAGCTTCATCACGGGCGACGGCGCCTCGGATGCCTCGATGAGCTTCACGGGCACGGCATCCGCGATCAACGCGGCGCTGGGAACAGGGCTCACCTACAACCCCACCGCCAACTATAATGGCGGCGACACGATCTCGATCTCGA
>NZ_JBMDKK010000020.1:0-73928 GCF_057809675.1 Sphingomonas sp. FG14
GTCGACGTAAAGCTGTTCGGGAATGCCGCTGACGATCCATTCGGGATTGGGCTTGCGCCAGATCGCCTGCCGCAAGGCGAGCGCCGTGTTGAGGGCACTGGGGGCATCGAGGCTGAGGAAGTAACCGGCGATGGCTCGGCTGTGATCGTCAACGATGACGGTCAGCCAAGGACGCACCGGGGTTCCGGCATCATCGAGCACGAGAATGTCGAGAACGGTATGATCGGCCTGCCACATCTCGTTCGAGGTCGCGGCTTCGCGCCGATGCACTAGCTCGTGCTGGTCGCGGTAGACGGCCGGATCGGAGGCTGCGGCGATCTGGCTTGCCGGTATCGCCCTGACGACACGCGCGACGGCCGCATAGCTGGGGGTTCGGTGTCCATGCGCGATGGCGAGTTCCTGCACCTTTCGGTGAATGGCGGCGACCGGGGGTCGCGGGCGCTTGGTGGCGAGAGTGCGGGTCAGTTCGACCAGATGTTCCGGCAGGTGCAGCCTGCCCCGATCGTTGCGCGGCAGACGCGCGAGACCGGCAAGTCCTTCGGCACGGTAGCGCCCGAGCCAGCGCTGCAACGTCCGCTCGCTCAGCGTGCCGGTGCGGGCGAGGTCCGCGAGCGGGATGCCATCGGCGAGGTGCGGTTCAAGGACGCGGTAGCGCTCGATCGCCAGCGGCGGGACAAGCGCCGGATGCGTCACCGCCGACGGTCCGTGTCGCAGGTAAGGAAAACGGAGATTTGCCTGCCCATCGCCATGCGAGTCCGCTCGCGTTGCCAAACCGGCCTGTTCGACGTAAATCTACCCGGTAAAGAAAACTAGGGCAACATAGACCTGCCGATGACGACTTTCTTCCCAAACCGCGCCCGATCGGGGCGCCACCGGCCCTACGCATGAAAATCGGTTACGCCCGCGTATCGACCGCCGAGCAGAACCTGGACCTCCAGCGTGATGCGCTGAAGGCTGCCGGCTGCGAGAAGGTCATCACCGACAAGGCCTCCGGGGCGACTGCCGCTCGCCCTGGATTGGAAAAGGTGAAGGAGCTGCTTCGCGCCGGCGACACACTGGTGGTCTGGCGCCTCGACAGGCTCGGCCGCTCGCTCCGTGATCTGATCGGATGGATGACCTACCTCGACGAGGAAAAGGTCGGGCTGCTGAGCCTGCACGAGGCGATCGACACGACCACCACGTCGGGCAAGCTTACCTTCCACCTGTTCGGGGCATTGGCGGAGTTCGAGCGCAACCTGATCCGCGAGCGGACCCAGGCCGGTCTCACCGCAGCCCGCGCTCGCGGCAAGAAGGGTGGCCGGCCGGCCGCACTCGGCAAGGACAAGCGCGACCTGCCCGTCAGGCTCTACCACGAGAACACGATGCCGATCGCCAAGATTTGCTCGATGCTCGGCATCTCCAAGCCAAAACTCTACGCCTATGTGCGATCGGCCGAGACCAAGCCGGTAGCCGCGTAGCGACGCTCGCCGACAAATAGCGCGATCAGAATGCCGCCACTTAGCGCGAGCGTTTACACCGTTCGCGGTCCCGATCGGCCCAGCGTCCCCCGGAACCGTTCGTTATCGGGAAGGCATCTAAGCGGTCTGCACCATCCTTCATCTAAAGTTCTCCAAGCGCTTCTGAGGATTTTCGGGCGCACCAAAAGCACTTGCTCCTCCAGTGGCTGGAGCATGTAACCGCAATTTGCTCTCCTGCGGACGGGGGGCTGGAGGTGGCTTTTTGACGGCCCGTGTTGAAGCAATCGGTATGTCTCGACGCTCATTAGTGGCGCGGCTGGTGGCCTGTGGAACCGGCTTGGTGCTCGGTTCTCCAACGCTCGCGCGACAGACTTCCCGGTCTGCGGGCTCGTGGAACTTCGGTGCGGCTCACCTCGAATGGGAGCCGCTGGAAGTCGGCACGGGTGATACCCTCCTTGTTTCGGCACAAGTGCGCGGAGTGCCGGTGCGGGCGGTGCTCGACAGTGGCAGCGGCGCGTCGATCATGAGCACGGCGCTCGCGGCGAAGCTCGGCTTGAACGATGGTGAGCGGCGCATGATTAGCGGGCTGAGCGCCAAGGCCCCGGTGCTGCTGGTCCGCGACATCGACGTACAGCTCGCCCGCGAAACCCGTCGCTTACCCTTTGCCGTCGTTGGTGATCTGAGTTCAGTGTCGGCGGCCTTCGGACGACCGATCGATATCCTCCTCGGTGCCGATATGTTCACGGGTAGCTGCATCGCGCTCGATTTCGCGAAAAGGCGTATGGCGGTCGTCAAGTCAGGCACGTTTCTCGCCGGTCCCGACTGGCGCGCTGTCGCGCTCGGGCGCGGTGCCAAGCAGGAGCTGTTCATTCGAGCTTCCGTCTCGGGTTTGCCTCCCGTGCCCTTGATGATCGATCTTGGCAGCTCGGCCGCGCTGATGCTCTCGTCGGCCTATGCCCGCGATCAAGGGCTGTTGAACGGGAAGCTCGTCTCGACCGCGGCGATCGGCGGCGTCGATGGTGTGCGTATCAACGATGCTTTCACGATCCAGAACATCAACATCGAAGGGCTTGGCGTCTCGAACGTCCCCACACTCGGGATGAGAGCTTGGCTCTCCACCAGCACGGTTGGCAATGTCGGCCTACCGCTGATCGCTCAATTCGACGTGGTGTTCGACGTGACCGCCGGATTCGTGTGGCTCCGGCCACTCGGTCCTCGTCGTCGCCTGCCGATGCTGAAGGACCGTAGCGGCCTTGGCCTCGCAGCCTCACCAACGGCGCTCACCGTTGTTCATGTGGCGGCGAACAGTCCCGCGGAAAAGGCTGGCTGGGCGGTCGGCGACCGGATCGTGGCGGTGAACGGCCATTCGATCGATGCGAACTATACGCGTGGGGAGCTCTGGCAAGTGCGCTCCCGGCCTGCTGGCACCCTCGTAAAGCTGACGATGGCCTCGGGTGATGTGCGCGAGCTCAGGCTGGCCGATTATTATTGATCGGCTTGAGGGTGGCCTTTGCCGATCGCCTTCATGATCCGACAATCGGCCATGCGCGCCTTGGTGCAGCTCTGGCTGAGCATTGCCAACTCATCCCGCAACACCGCGAGTTGCGCCAGTCTCTCCTCCACATCCTTGAGGTGCTGAGCAGCGATAGCTGAGGCGGCACCACAATCCTGGTCCGGGTTCTGCGCCAGCCCCATCAACGAACGGATCTCGTCGACGGAGAAGCCAAGCCGGCGACCGTTGCGGATGAAGTGCAAACGCTCAATGTCACTGGCATCGTAGGTTCTGCGACCCGACGCCGTGCGAGGGGCGGATCGGAGCAACCCGATCGACTCATAAAAGCGGATCGTCGTCACCTTCGTCGAGGTCTCGCTGGCGAGCTGCCCAATCATCACCGGCTTCATCATGCCATCCTTGCTTATGCGAACGTGTCGCACATTTCGCTTGCTTCTACAGCGACTGGAGGTGGTAAGGAAGGCCGCATGAATGCTTCTACCGAAAGCTGCGGGTGCCACGGGGAGCCCGCGCGCGCGCAAACCGATCCGGCCTATCGCCGTGCGCTGCTGACCGTCGTGGTGCTCAACCTCGGCTTCGGAGTCGCCGAGCTGTTCGGCGGGTTCATCGCCGATAGCCAAGCGCTGAAAGCGGATTCCCTCGATTTTCTCGGGGACGGGTCGATCAGCCTTATCGGTCTTCTCGCGCTTGCCTGGTCCGCACGGGCGAGGGCAAAGGTCGCGCTGACGCAGGGGTTGTTTCTCGGTGCGCTTGGCGTGGGCGTAATCGGTTTCGCGATTTGGCGCGCCCTGAACGCAACCGCGCCCGATGCCGAACTGATGGGCACAATCGGCGTTGTCGCGCTCGCGATCAATGTCGTGTCCGCCTTGGTGCTTGCGCGTTTCCGGGAAGGGGACGCCAATGTTCGCGCGATCTGGCTGTTCAGCCGCAACGACGCGCTCGCCAACGTGGCGGTGATCGCCGCGGCCGGTCTGGTGGCGTGGACAGGAAGCGCCTGGCCGGACCTCGCCGTCGCCGGCCTCATCGCCCTCCTGTTCCTCCACTCCGCTTATGAAATCGTCACTGGCGCTCGGCGCGAATTGGGAGAGCGGTAGTGCGTCTGCTCGCGTTGATCCGGGCAATGCTCTCGTTGCGGCTGCTCTCCGCGCTCGCGGCGCTGCTGATCCCTGCTGCGGCAATCGCCGAACCCGGCGACGTGCAAACCGCATGGCGGCTGCTCGACTATATGGCCGTCGATTATGGCGGCGCGGTCGCCAACGGTCGGATCAAGAGCACGTCGGAATATGCCGAGATGACGGAGTTCGCCGCGTCGGTCTCGACACGGCTTCAGGGCCTGCCGGCGAAGCCGGAGCGTCAAGCCCTCATCCAGCGGGCTGCCAACCTCCAGGCGGTGATCGCGGAAAAGGGACCGACTGAACAGGTGGCAACATTGGCGCACGGGCTCGCGGCCGATCTGTTGCGCGCCTACCCGGTGCCGCTCGCGCCCGATAAGGCTCCGAACCTCGTCTCCAGCGATGCACTGTTCCGACAATCCTGCGCGTCCTGCCACGGGATGACGGGCAACGGCCGTGGCCCTGACGCCGCCAAGCTCGCTACGCCCCCGATTGCTTTCACCGATGCCGAGCGCGCGCGCCAGCGCAGCGTGTTCGCGCTCTATCAGGTGGTGACGCAAGGCATCGACGGGACCGCGATGCAGAGCTTCGCCGATCTGCCCAACGATCAGCGCTGGGCGTTAGCATTCCGAGCCGGGAGCTTCGCCTTCACGGATGCGCAGGCGCGCGAAGGCGAGCGGCTTTGGAAATCCGACCCGACCCTTCGCCGGCGCATTCCGGACCTGAAAACCCTGGTCGCGCTCACCCCGGCCGCGCTCGGCGCGGCGATCGGCGACGCCAAGGCTGACCCAGTGCTCGCGTTCCTGCGTCGTCATCCCGAACAGGTGATACAACAGGCTCCCGGCTCGCTCGCGGTCGCCCGCGCCAAACTCGCCGAAAGCGTGGCGGCTGCGCGGCGCGGCGATGCGCGCATGGCGAAAGAGCTGGCGCTGTCGGCCTATCTCGATGGGTTCGAGCCGATCGAGCCAACACTCACCGCGCGCGACGCGACGCTGATGGGTCGAATCGAGGGCGCGATGGGGGAGTTCCGCGCCTCGATCGACCGGGGCGCGTCGCCCGATGATCTCGCGGAGAAGGTCGCAGTACTGGGCGGCCTTTTCGACGATGCGGAAGCGGCGCTCGCGCCTGATGCCGCCACCGAAGCGTCCACGTTCCTGGGCGCGTTCACGATCCTGCTGCGTGAAGGGCTCGAAGCCCTGCTCATCGTTGTCGCCATGATCGCGTTCCTGCGTAAAGCCGAGCGCGGCGAGGCGCTGCGGTACGTGCATGGCGGCTGGGTCAGCGCGATCATCGCGGGCGGGATCACCTGGGCGGTCGCCACCTATGCGATCGGGATCAGCGGTGCGAGCCGGGAGCTGACGGAAGGGTTTGGCTCGCTGTTCGCCGCGGTCGTGCTGCTCTCGGTCGGGATTTGGATGCACGGCAAGGCGCAGGCCGATCAGTGGCAGCGCTATATTCGCGAGAAGATGTCGCGGGCGCTCTCGGGCGGGTCGGGCTGGTTCCTGTTCGGGCTGGCGTTCGTCGTAGTTTATCGCGAGGTCTTCGAGACGATCCTGTTCTATGCCGCGCTTTCGGCGCAAGGTGACAACGGGATGCTTCTCGCGGGGGCCGGGTCGGCGATTGGACTGCTCAGCCTGATCGCTTGGGCCATGCTTCGCTACAGTCGCAAGCTGCCGATCGCGCAGTTCTTCCGCTATAGCTCCTGGCTCATGGCGGTCCTGACCGTCGTGCTGGCGGGTAAAGGCGTCGCCGCGCTCCAGGAAGCCGGCCTTATCAACATCGCACCGCTCGCGGACGTGCCACGGCTGTCGATGCTCGGCGTGTTTCCCACTTGGCAATCGGTGCTGGCGCAACTCCTGATGGCGGTCGCCATTGCGGTCGGGTTCGCCTGGAACGGGCGCGACCGATCCCGCTCGGGTTCCGGCTCAGTGACCCTTGGTTCGAATTAGTGCAATGACATGAAAACCCTTCCGTGATAGAGGCAAGCTAGTGCGAGCCTTTTTGCCTTTCCTGACATGCCTGATGCTGGTCCTGACCAGCTTCTCCGGCATGGCCCATGCCGCCGATCTGGCGGGGGGAAGCATCGCGGGCGTTGAGTTCACGGTCCATACCGCCGGTGACATCGATCAGGTGCCATCGGACTCGGACAAGAATGTCCCGCATCATCACAATTATTGTCACGGACACGACGTCGGCGCGCCTGCGCGCACGACGATGGAATATACCCCCGTCCTCACAGTGCCCAAGCCGACAATCTCCGCCTCTGCGTCGCTCGACGGCCGCACCGGCATGGTCCATTTGAGGCCCCCCCAAGCCTGACGTCCGATTTGGGCGTGCGTTGGCGCGCCCCTGTCGATCATCGTCAGGAGTCCTATTTTCATGAATCGTATCCTCGCGGCCATGCTGGCCGCAGCGTCTTGCGCCACGATGGCGCAGGCGCAGGTCGGACCGTCCGCGCCTGTTGCGCAGGATGCGCCGGTCTACACGCTTGACCAAGCGGTCAGTGCAGCGGGCGGTTCGGCCCCTGCTGCGGAAGCGGCGACAGCTGGAATCGACGCGGCCCGTGCAGGTCGCACAGTCGCCGGCTTGCGGCCCAATCCGGTGGTTCAAGGCCAAGTCGAGAATGTCATCGGCTCCGGGCCGTATCGGGGGGTCCGCAGCGCGGAAACCACGGTCGGCTTTGCGATCCCGATCGAGCTAGGCGGCAAGCGCGGCGCCCGCGTCGCGGTCGCCAATGCGCAATTGTCCCGGGCCGAGATCCAGGCCGCGATCATCGCGGCGGATGTCCGGCTTCAGGTAACGCAGCTCTATGTCGAAGCGGTCGCGGCCGATCGCCGGGTAATGACAGCCCGCGATCAGGCCCGGATCGCCAGCGATGCGCTGCGGGCCGCGAGCGTTCGCGTGCAGGCAGGGCGGGCATCGCCACTCGAGCAACAGCGCGCGGATGTCGCGCGTATCAATGCCGACGCCAATGTGGAGCGGCAGCTTCGCTTGGCCGAGGCGGCCCGCGCCAATCTGGCGCGTCGGATCGGACGGCCGATCGACGGCCTGCTCGATGACACGCTGCTCGATCGCCTTCCCGATGTGAACGTCTATGGGCCGTTGGCACCGGTCAACACGACCGGCACACTCGCGCTGGCGGCAGCCAACGCGGATTTCTCCATTGCCGAAGCCGGCGTGCGGCTCGCGCGCGCCAATCGCGTGCCTGACCTGAACGTCGGGCCGTCGATCCGCCGCCTGGAAGCGACCAACGACATGGCGGCGGTGTTCAGCGTGTCGATCCCGATCCCGGTGTTCAACAATGGTCGCGCCGCGATTGCGCAGGCGACCGCGCAGCGGACCCAGGCGGATGCGCAGCGCCGCGTGACCGCGCTCGACATCGAACAGGCGATCACGGACGCGCAGGCGCAGGCGGCCAATGCCGCAACGACGGCTCGTGCGGCGTCGGGGCCGGCGCTGGCGGCTGCACAGGAGGCCGCCCGCATCGCGCGGATCGGCTATCGCGAGGGCAAGTTCGGCCAGCTCGAATTGCTCGATGCTGAACGCACGCTCGCCGAAACGCGGGTCGCCGCGATCGACGCGCTTGCCAATTACCAGAATGCCCGCGCGCAAGTGGAGCGACTGACCGCTCGTGCGCCCAATGGGGGGAATCAGTGATGAAGAGCTTTTATCTCGCGGGCGCGGCGTCGCTCGCCCTGCTCTTGGCTGCCTGCGGCGGCAAGGATGGCGGAAACGAGGCAACTGCCGAAGGCGCAGCTGCCAATGAGACGGCAGCGGGCACGGAAAAGGGCGGTGCTGAAGGCGGTCATGCCGGTGAAGGCGTCGTCACATTGGGTGCCGACCAGATCGCCACAGCGGGCGTCCAGGTCGGACGGCCGATCATCGGCGGGGCCGGGACGATCGAGCTGCCCGCGATCATCGAGGGCGACCCACAGGGAACGCAGGTCGTCTCGGCCGCAATTGCGGGACGCGTGGTCGCGCTCACCCGTAACCTCGGCCAATCGGTCGGACGCGGCCAGACCATTGCGGTCATCGAAAGCCGCGAGGCGGCGCAGATCAAGGGCGAGGTCGAGGCGGCGCGGGCGCGGCTTCAGCTCGCTAATTCGAACCTCGCGCGCGAACAGCGGCTGTTCGCGCAGAGAGTCTCCCCTGAACAGGATCTGATCGCCGCCCGCACAGCGGCGACGGAGGCGCGGATCGCCCTGACGCAGGCGCAGAGCATGGTTTCGGCGGCGGGTGTCGGCGGCGGCGGGCTCAACCGGCTCGGCATTGCCGCGCCGATCTCGGGCCAGATCATTGCGCGCCCCGTGACGCTGGGACAAACGGTCGCGGCGGATGCCGAACTCTATCGCATCGCCAACCTGAGCCAGGTGTCGATCGCGCTTAATCTCAAGCCCGAGGATGCGGGCCGGGTGCGTCCCGGCAATACGGTGCTGGTGAAGGCGGCAGGCCGTCAGGCGACCGCCCGCGTGACCTTCGTGTCGCCGGCGCTTGATCCGCAGACGCGGCTCGTGCCTGCGCTCGCCACCCTCGACAATCGCGGTGGCGAATGGCGGGTCGGCGAGCCTGTGACGGCAGCCGTGCAGCTCACGGGCAGCGGCGGGAGCGGGGCGGTCCGCGTGCCGACGACGGCGGTCCAGAGTTTCGAGGGCAAGTCGGTCGTGTTCGTGCGCACGCCCACCGGCTTCAAGGCGACCCCGGTCCAGCTCGGCGATGCGTCGGGCGACACGGTGATCGTCCGGTCGGGCCTGACCGGCAACGAACAGATCGCCACCACCGGAAGTTTCACGCTCAAGGCCGAGATCGGCAAGGGCGAAGCGAGCCACGAGGATTAAGCCATGATCGCCCGTATCGTAACCTGGGCGGTCGAGAAGCGCTGGCTAGTCCTGCTCCTCACCGTCATCGTCGCCGCCATCGGCGCCTTTTCCCTCTACCGGCTACCGATCGACGCGGTGCCGGACATCACCAACAATCAGGTCCAGATCAACGTCCGCGCGCCTGCCCTCTCGCCCGAGCTGGTCGAGAAGCAGGTGTCGTTTCCAATCGAAACCGCGCTCGCCGGCACCCCCGGCCTGGAATATACGCGCTCGTTGAGCCGCAACGGCTTCGCGCAGATCACGGCGGTCTTTTCGGACGCGACGGACATCTATTTCGCCCGCCAGCAGGTGGGCGAGCGTCTGCGGGGCGTGCAAGAGAATCTGCCCGACGGCGTGAACCCTGAAATGGGTCCGATCGCGACAGGCCTGGGCGAGGTGTACATGTACACCGTTCGTCTCGATCATCGCGAGGACGACAAGCACAAGCCCGGTGAACCGGGCCAACAGCCCGATGGCAGCTACATCACGCCAGAGGGCGAGCGACTGACGACCGAAGAGGACAAGGCGACCTACCTGCGCACCGCGCAGGACTGGATCGTGACGCCGCTTCTGAAGACCACACCGGGCCTCGCCGGTGTCGACTCGATTGGCGGTTACGCCAAGCAGTTCCTCGTCGTGCCCGACGTGCAGAAGCTGGCCTCGCTCGGCATCACGCTGACGGACCTGGGAAATGCGCTGGAGCGCAATAACACCAGCGTCGGCGGTGGCTTCGTCAATCGCAATGGCGAAGGTCTGGCTGTTCGCTCGGATGCGCTCGTTCGCAATGCCAGCGAGTTGGCCAGGACCGTGATCGCGACACGTAACGGCGTGCCGATCACGGTCGAACAAGTTGCGACTGTGAAGACGGGTCAGGCGATCCGCATGGGTTCGGCATCGGAGAACGGTACCGAAGTCGTCGTCGGCACGGCGATCATGCGGATCGGCGAGAACAGCCGCATCGTGTCGACCGCGGTCGCTGAGAAACTGAAGACGATCAACGCTTCGCTGCCTCCTGACGTCGTAATTCAGCCGGTGCTGAACCGCACCGAGCTGGTCAATTCGACGATCAAGACGGTCGCGAAAAACCTGTCCGAAGGCGCGGTGCTGGTCATCGTCGTGCTCTTCCTGCTGCTCGGCAACTTCCGTGCGGCCCTGATCGCGGCGTTGGTCATCCCGATCACCATGATGCTGACAGGCTTTGGTATGCTGCGCGCTGGGGTCTCGGCCAATCTGATGAGCCTTGGGGCTTTGGACTTCGGTCTGATCGTCGACGGCGCCGTCATCATTGTCGAAAACGCGCTGCGCCGGCTTGCCGAGCAACAGCATCATGAAGGCCGATTGCTCAGCGTCAAGGAACGGCTCGCGACCGTGGCAGCCGCTGCGCGTGAGATGATCCGTCCCTCTGTGTACGGGCAGGCAATCATCATCCTCGTCTACGTACCGCTGCTCACGCTGACCGGCGTGGAGGGTAAAACGTTCGGACCGATGGCGCTGACCGTCATCATCGCGCTCGCCTTCGCCTTCATCCTCTCTCTCACCTTCGTGCCGGCGATGATTGCGATCTGGCTGTCGAAGAAGGTCGAGGAGAAGGACGGCCGCATCATCACGTGGCTGAAGAAGCGCTACGAACCCGGTCTCGACCGGGCCATGAAGCGCCCGACGCTGACGATCGGTGCGGGTGTGGGAAGCCTTGTGGTGGCGGCGCTTGCTTTCACTACGCTCGGCTCGGTGTTCCTGCCGCAGCTCGACGAAGGCGATTTGCTGATCCAGTCGCTCCGCATTCCGGCAACGTCGGTCCAGCAGAGCCAGGCGATGCAGGTGCCGATCGAGCGGATGATGTCGAAGCAGCCGGAGGTGCAATTCGTCTATTCCAAGACGGGCACCGCCGAGCTGGCGGCCGACCCGATGCCGCCGAACGCGACCGACATGTTCGTCATCCTGAAGCCGCGCAAGGATTGGCCGGATCCTGAGCTTCCCAAGGAGGAGCTGGTCAGCCGGATCGAGGGTAATCTCGCGAAGATTCCGGGAAATGCCTACGAGATCACCCAGCCCATCCAGATGCGCTTCAACGAGCTGATCGCCGGCGTGCGCGGCGACATCGCGGTGAAGGTGTTCGGGGACGACTTCAACCAGATGAACCGGACGGCCGAGCAAATCGCGGCGGTGCTGCGCAGAACGCAAGGCGCAGCGGACGTGAAGGTGGAGCAGACGACCGGTCTTCCCATGCTCGACATTCGCGTCAACCGCGACGCGATGGCGCGGTTGGGCGTTACGGCTCAGGATGTGCAGGACACCGTGACTGCGACGATCGGCGGGCGAACATCGGGCCAGATCTTCGAGGGCGACCGTCGCTTCCCCGTGGTGATCCGCCTGTCGGAGGCGCAGCGTGCCGACATCGGCCTGCTCCAACAGGTGCAGGTGCCGGTGGCAGGCGGCGGCTATGTACCGCTGTCCAGCGTCGCCGAGATCAAGGTGGTCGATGGTCCGAACCAGATCAGCCGCGAGAACGGCAAGCGGCGCGTGGTGGTGCAAGCCAACGTGCGTGGCCGCGACGTCGGATCCGTCGTGGCGGATGCGCAGGCGGCGATCGGCAGCCAACTCCGGCTGCCTGCCGGCACCTATCTCGAATGGGGCGGCCAGTTCGAGAACCTCCAATCGGCAAGCGAACGGCTGAAGCTGGTCATTCCGGCTTGCTTCATCTTGATCCTGCTGCTCCTCTACGGGGCGTTGGGATCGGTCCGCGACGCCGCGATCGTGTTCACCGGCGTGCCTTTCGCGCTGGTGGGCGGCGTCCTGTTGCTGTTCCTGCGGGGCATGGACTTCTCGATCTCGGCGGCAGTGGGCTTCATCGCCCTCTCGGGCATCGCGGTCCTCAACGGCCTCGTCATGGTCAGCTCGATCCAAGATCTGATCCGATCAGGGATGAGCCGCGAGGAAGCCGCGCATGTTGGCGCGATGCAGCGTCTGCGACCCGTCATCATGACCGCGCTAGTCGCCAGCCTCGGCTTCGTGCCGATGGCGCTGGGCGAAGGCGCCGGCGCAGAGGTTCAAAAGCCTTTGGCGACGGTCGTCATCGGCGGTCTGATCTCGGCGACGCTTCTTACGCTGTTCGTGCTGCCGACACTCTATGCCCGGTTCGGGCAGAAAGTGATCGAGAAACCCGAGCACTACAATGAGGAGCATGAAGGGGACGACCACGGTCAGACCTTCGTGAACAACTTGGCCTGATGGATGGGCGGGGCGATCCGCGATCGCCCCGCCCATCTCTGGGAGATGGGGATATGCCTCGCACCATAACCAGCTCGATGCTTCACGGCGGGCCACTGCGCATCTGGTCGGCACTCACCGATCCGGATCATCGCCGGGCGTGGAGTCCGCTCGTATTTCTCGATGATCCGTCCCGGCTCGGCGACACAGAATGCACCTTTGCGATCCAGGGCATCACCCGGCCAATTCGGACGCCAGCACGGATTGATCGATTCGATAAACCGCACGCCTTCGCTTGGTCCTGCGGCATCCCCTATCTGTTCACGCTCGAAGAGCGGTACGAGCTGGCGGGGGACGATGGCGGCACCAGGCTAACGCATAGCTGCACGCTGCGCGGGGCGCTCTCCCTGCCGTTCGCGGCGATGATGTTGCGCCGCCTGCGATCCCTGATGGTCGAATCTGACGATCGCCTCGCAACCTATCTCCGCTGGCGGGTAGGTCAGCCTGCCCGGGCTATCAATCGTCAGCGCGTCCCCTTCCGCTACAGGAGGAAGGCGCGATGATGATGCACTGTAAGCGGGTGCTGCCCGCCGTCATCCTCGTTGTCGGGCTCGCGGCGTGCTCGGAAAGAAAGCCGCCAGCCCCGCCAACGGAGCAGCAGATCCATTCGTCCGACAGCGCCGTGACGACCGGGGAAATGGGGCGGCATAGATATCGCTGTTCCGACGGGGAACCGCTGTTCGTCGATTACAAGGACAACGGCCTGCAGATCGATTTGCGGCGCTCCAACGGGGGACCGCCGATGATGCTGACCGCGCCAGCGCAGGGCCTGCAATATGTCGGCGAAACAGCCACCGCGACCTTCAAGGGGTCGCAGCTCACCATCGTGGAAGGCGATGGCCGTACCCGGATCTGCGAGCAGGAAGGCACGCGATGAACTGCCCTGCCTTCGAACGCCACAGGGCGCTTCGTCGGAAGAGACCGATGTCTGACACGTCGATTTCAAATGTGACAACCTTGTGCGGCCTGAATCGGGCCGGTCTGGCGATCGCGCGCCTCGGCGTCGTTCTCGTCTCCGGGGCGGTTATAGGGGCGTGTAATCCAGCGCCGACCCAGCCTACCGAGCCGGCGCATGAAAAGCATCTGACGTCGAAACTAATCGCGCAGCGCATCATGTACTGCGACGACGGCACACGCGCCGATGTCGACTTCATCGATGAAGGCTTGAAAATGGCCGTCACCTGGCTGCCGAAGGGCAGGACCGAGATCCTGCGCGCGCAGCGAACCGGTGACGAGTTTCGCGGCGACCATTCGCGGGCTGTCGTGGCGGGCGGATCGATCGCGTTCACGCGACGCGGGAAGATCCGCGTCTGCCACCGAACCCCGGAGGAGTCCTAGGAAATGCAGGCACTGCTCTATACGCTTGCGCCTGTGCTGGCGGTCGTGCTCGGCGCGATTGTCGCGAGCCGCACCAAGTTGAAACCTGGCCTCGTGGCGGGCCTACAGCATCTCGCTGCCGGCGTCGTGTTCGCGGCGGCAGCGACCGAAATCCTGCCGCAGGTCAAGCATGAGGCATCGCCCAGCGCGACGTTGATCGGCGGGGCGGCGGGCGTCGCGACCATGCTGGGGCTCAAGGCTCTTGAGGCCCGCTTCAAGGGGCCGATGGCGCTACTCGCCGCGATCGGCATCGACATTCTGGTGGACGGCCTGGTGCTCGGCCTCGCTTTCGTGGCGGGCGAGAAGGCAGGTCTCCTGCTGACGATCGCGCTCACTCTGGAAGTGTTATTTCTGGGACTGACGCTGACCGACGAGCTGGCGGAAACCTATCGCTCGCGCTTGCGCATCATCGTGATCGTCTCGGCATTGGCCCTGCTGCTGCCGATCGGCGCGCTCGCTGCCGTGCCGGTCGCCGCGCTGTCGCCGGTGATGATCGCCGGCTTCCTCAGCTTCGGGCTGATGGCGCTGCTCTACCTCGTCACGGAGGAGTTGCTGGTCGAGGCGCACGAGAAACCCGACACCCCGCTCATCAGCTCGATGTTTTTCGTCGGCTTCCTGGCCCTGCTGACACTTGAGGAGATGATGGGATGATCCCGGGCAACGACAACAATGGCGGGCAGGAGCGCCGCACACTGTGGATCGTCCTGCTGCTGAACGCGGCGATCGCTGCGGGCTTCTTCGTTTCCGGCTTCTTCGCGGACTCGAGCGCGCTGATCGCCAACGGCGTCGACAACCTGTCCGATACGGCTGTGTATGCGCTGAGCCTTGTGGCGCTCACCCGGGGCCAGACATGGAAGACACGCGCCGCGGTCGCTTCGGGCGTCATGCTGCTGATCTTCGCGGGCGGCATCTTGATCGATGTCGGACGGCGCTACGTGCAGGGCAGCGAGCCCATCGGACCTACCATGATGGTCATGTCCGCGATCGCCGGCGTCGTGAATTACCTCTGCCTGCGGCTGCTCCAGCGCCTCAAGGATCCGGACGTCAATCTCCGGGCCGCAACCACCTTCAGCTTCAACGACTTCATTTCCAACGGCGGCATCCTGATCGCCGGCGTGCTGGTGCTGTGGTTGGGTACCAATTGGCCGGACCTGCTGGTCGGCTTCGCCACCGCCATCATCGCCATCAAGGGCGGTGTCGAAATCCTGCGCGACGCGCGCGCCGAAACCAAGAAAAGCGAAAGGAGGTCGTCATGAACGACAAGCTCGAACTCGACATTCCAGTGTTGTTGCCGGACCTTCCTGACGCGGCCGATGCCTGCCTGGACCGTCTCGTATCAACCCTGTCAAAGCGCGAAGGTGTCGAGCGGGCGCATGTGATCTGTCTCGACGGCAACACGCCAGCGGCGCTGTGCATCCATTTCGATGCCGCCAAGCTGCCGCTGCCACGGTTGCGCGAAATGGTGCGCGCCGCAGGTGCCGAAATCACCGAGCGCTACGGCCATGCGATCTGGCAGGTGACGGGGATCAACCACGAACGTCGGGCGCGCACGGTCAGCGATGCGCTGTGCGCCTTGCCCGGCGTGGTCCAGGCAAGCGCCAGCACCAGCGGGTCTGTCCGGGTCGAATATGATCGCCGCGAAACCACCGAAGAGGAGGTGCGCGCTGCGCTTCGCAAGCTGAAGGTGAGGGTGGGCAAGCGGGTCGCTGCCGATGAACATGCCGGCCACGACCACGGCCCCGGGGGCCACGGCGCGGGCGAAGAGAAGCACGGCCCCGGCGATGGCCACGACCATAGCCACGCCGAATTTCTCGGCCCCAATACCGAGCTGATCTTCGCGCTCGCCTGTGGCGCGCTGCTGGGGATCGGCTACGCGATCGAGAGGCTGGTCGCTGGCGCGCCCGAATGGCTGCCGACCGCCTGCTATATCGCAGCCTATTTCTTCGGCGGATTCTTCACGCTGCGCGAGGCGATCGACAACCTCCGGATGAAGAAGTTCGAGATCGACACGCTGATGTTGGTCGCTGCGGCCGGCGCCGCTGCGCTGGGCGCATGGGCCGAAGGTGCGCTGCTGCTGTTCCTGTTCAGCCTCGGCCATGCGCTTGAGCATTATGCAATGGGCCGCGCCAAGAAGGCGATCGAGGCGCTGGCGAAGCTCGCGCCCGAAACCGCGACCGTGCGACGCGGCGGGCAGACCAGCGAAATCCCGGTCGAGCAGATGGTCGTCGGGGACATTGCCATCGTCCGCCCGAACGAGCGCCTGCCTGCCGACGGCTTCGTCATCAAGGGCACCAGCGCGATCAACCAGGCCCCGGTCACGGGTGAAAGCATCCCGGTCGACAAGGTGCCGGTCGCAGATGCCGCAGCGGCACGCGCCAAGCCCGATGCAGTCGACGCGGAAAGCCGGGTTTTTGCTGGTACGATCAACGGCGGCGGCGCGATCGAGATCGAGGTGACACGCCGTTCCAATGAAAGCGCGCTTGCCAAGGTCGTGAAGATGGTGAGCGAAGCGGAGACGCAGAAGTCGCCGACGCAGCGCTTCACCGACCGGTTCGAACGGATCTTCGTGCCCGCCGTCCTGGTCCTGTCAGTGCTCCTGCTGTTCGCATGGGTGGTCGTCGACGAGCCGTTCCGCGACAGCTTCTATCGCGCGATGGCGGTGCTGGTGGCGGCAAGCCCGTGCGCGCTCGCGATCGCAACGCCGAGCGCGGTCCTGTCGGGCGTTGCCCGTGCAGCGCGGGGCGGCGTGCTCGTGAAGGGCGGTGCACCGCTCGAAAACCTCGGGTCGCTCAAAGCGATCGCTTTCGACAAGACGGGCACGCTGACCGAAGGTCGTCCGCGCATCACTGATGTCGTGCCCGTCGATGGCGCCGATGAAGGCGAGTTGCTGGCGCTGGCTGTCGCCGTCGAAGCGTTGAGCGACCATCCCCTGGCCCAAGCGATCGTCAAGGACGGCCGCGAACGTCTGAACGATCGTGCCGTGCCGACTGCCGGCGACCTCAAGAGCCTGACCGGTCGGGGCGTCACCGCGAGCGTGGATGGCGAGACGGTGTGGATCGGCAAGGCCGAGATGTTCGGAAGTGAGGGCATTCCGGCGCTGGGGCAGGGCGCGCAGGACGCAATCGCGAAGCTGCGCGAGAACGGCCGCACGACAATGGTGGTCCGCAAGGGGGACCGCGACCTGGGCGCGATCGGCCTGATGGACACGCCTCGCGAAGCTGCCAAGACCGCGTTGCGTCGGCTGCACGAGATGGGCGTGTCGCGGATGATAATGATCTCCGGCGATCACCAGAAAGTCGCCGAAGCGATCGCCGACGAAGTCGGGATCGACGAAGCGTGGGGCGACCTCATGCCCGAAGACAAGGTTGCCGCGATCAAGAAGCTCGCCGGCGAAGACAAGGTCGCGATGGTGGGCGACGGCGTGAACGATGCGCCGGCGATGGCAAGCGCCACGGTCGGCATCGCGATGGGCGCGGCGGGGTCGGACGTTGCGCTGGAGACAGCCGACGTGGCGCTGATGGCCGACGATCTGGCGCACCTGCCATTCGCAGTCGGTCTTAGCCGCCATACCCGTGGAATCATCCGGCAGAACGTCTTCGTCAGCCTGGGTGTCGTCGCCTTCCTGGTGCCTGCTACCATCCTCGGCCTCGGCATTGGGCCAGCGGTGGCGGTTCATGAGGGATCGACGCTGCTCGTCGTCATCAATGCGCTCAGGCTGCTCGCCTACCGCGATCCGGCAGGGAAGGCGGCATGAAGTGGCTGATCGCCTTCGACCTCGACGGCACGCTTGCCGAGAGCAAGCGGCCGTTATCGGAGGATATGGCCGCAATCCTCGCCCGATTGCTCGCCATCACGGATGTGGCGGTGATCTCGGGCGGGGACTGGCCGCAGTTCGAAAAGCAGATCGCCTCGCGCCTTCCTGCCGGCGTCGCGCTCGACCGTCTCTGGTTGATGCCGACCACAGGCACGAAACTCTATCGGTTCATCAATGGCGCTTGGCGCGCGGTCTATGCCGAACTGTTCGACGACGCGGAGAAGGCGAAGATCCGCACGGCCTTCGATCAGGCGCTGACCGATGCCGGTCTCGCCGACGAACGTATCTGGGGCGAACGGATCGAGGACCGGGGCAGCCAGATCACCTTTTCGGGCCTGGGGCAGGCAGCGCCGCTGAAGGAAAAGGAAGCGTGGGATCCTGACCGAAAGAAGAGGACCGCGTTGCAGGCCACGTTGCGCGCGAAGCTGCCGGAGCTCTCGATCAATCTCGGTGGCACGACATCGATCGACGTGACCAGAGCAGGGATCGACAAGGGCTATGGCCTGAAGCGCCTGAGTGCCGAGAGCGGTGTCCCGCTCGACGGGATGCTGTTCATTGGGGATGCGATATTCCCCGGTGGGAATGACTATCCCGCTGCTGAAATCGGCCTCGACACAGTGAGGGTGCGCGACGTCGCGGAAACCACCGCCGTCGTGACCGCCATCATCGCGTGTCTGCACCGATAGGATCAAGATACATGGTCGGCTCCATCGCGGAATGCCGCATTGTCAAAGCTCTGGCTTCTGTCGCTTAGGGCAGCGCTTCCTAAAACGAAAAGAAGGCAATGTGCGCGTCTCCGCGAACAAAGCCTCCAGCGATCAATCTAAGAGATTCCGCCGCGCTTCTCAATCGTAGGGGGCGTTTGCGGGAGGGGGCGGAATCCTACGCTAAGGATTTGGGCCAGCGATATTCCCCGGTTAGATTGATGTGTTCCTATCCCAACGGCGAGACGTGGGCGAGTAGATCAGGCGCGATATGGGTACCGCTGGCGGCCCGGGTATTGACGACCTCGCCGAGCTTCATGGTGTTCCAGAATATGATGATGGCGGCGAGCAGGTTCATTCCGGCGATGCGATAGTGCTGGCCTTCGCCGGATCGATCCCGGATTTCACCTCGGCGGTGGAAGCTGATGGCGCGCTTTAGGGCGTGGTGGGCCTCACCCTTGTTGAGGCCGATCTGAGCCTGGCGCTGGAGGCCGGCATCAAGAATCCAGTCGATCATGAACAGGGTTCGCTCGATGCGGCCCACCTCTCGCAATGCGAGGGCCAGCTCATTCTGGCGCGGGTAAGAGGCGAGCTTGCGAAGAATCTGGCTGGGGGCGACGATCCCCGCTGCGATCGTCGCCATGATGCGCAGGATGTCGGGCCAGTTGCGCTCGATGAGCGGTTCATTGATCTTACCTCCGACCAGCGCTCGCACATTGGCCGGCGTCGCGTTGGGCGTGAAGGCATAGAGTCTTTTCTGAGGGAGATCGCGGATACGGGGGGCGAACCTGTAGCCGAGCAAGGCGTCACCTCAAGGTTTGTTCGCCAGACAACGATTTCTCGGACATAAGCGGAACATGGGCTACGCTACACGCTTCAACCGCGCCATTGGCTCGTTGAGTGGGTGGAATTCACCTGCTGGAAGTCGCCTGGCCTGCTCCCAGAGGTAATCGCCGGTCAGACTGATGTGCGCCCAGCCCATCGGAGAAAGGTGCGCAAGCAGTGCCGCATCGAACGTCGTGCCGACAGCGTTGAGGTGCTGGGCGGCCCGGTCGAGATAGACCGTGTTCCAGTAGGAAATCGCCGCAATCAGCAGGTTCAGCCCAGATGCGCGAAATTCCTGATTTTCCAGCGAGCGATCGGTGAACCGACCCTGCCGGTTGGTATAGATGGCGGCGGCAAGCGTGTGCCTCGCCTCGCCTTTGTTGAGACCGGCCTGACAGGCACGTCGCAGTTCCGGTTGTTCAAGCCAATCGAGCGTGAACAAAGTGCGCTCGATACGGCCCAGTTCAGCCAATGCAAAATCCAGCCTGTTCTGGCGTTTGTAGGCGGCAAGTTTTCGCAAGATTACTGACGGCGCCACCGTGCCATCCTTGATTGAGGCGACAATCCTGACGATGTCATCCCAATCGGCCTCGATCGCTGCCGTTTTGATGGTGCGGCCCATCAGATTTTCGATGCCCTTGTATGTCGATGGCGCAGCGATCGAACCCAGCTTGCGGTCGCCAATATCGCGCAGCCGTGGCGCGAAGCGGAACCCGAGTAGGTGGCAGAGTGCGAAAACATGATCGGTGGCGCCGCCGGTATCGGTATAGTGCTCATGCAACGGAAGGTTGCCGGCGCCCAGGACAAGCCCGTCGAGCACGTAAGGCGCTTCACCTGCCGTCGCGGACATGATCCGTGATCCGAATGATGCGAAGTGATCGGAAAGGTGAGAATAGATTTTCACGCCAGGTTCGGCGCCATATTTGGCATTGACGTCCGCCGCCCCTGAACGGCTCCGCCCCGACCGGAAGAACTGGCCATCGGACGACGAACTGGTGCCAGCGCCCCAATGCCGCGCGAAGGGTAATTCGTGATGGGCTGAGATGATCATGGCCAGCGCGGCCTGATAGTTCTCGGGTGAAAGATACCAGTTGTGGGTCCATGCGAGTTGGGCATAGCTGACGCCTTCGCTGGCATTGGCCATCCGCTCCAGCCCGAGGTTGGTGCCATCAGCCAGAATTGCGGCGAGTACCGTGCTGGGGTTGTCGTGCTCCTTGCCTGAGCGCAGGTCACGGAATGCGTTCAAAAAACCAGTGCGTTCGGCGACTTCAAGCAGCAGCTCGGTGATGCGCACGCGGGGAAGCAGGGTATCGAGCTTGCGATCGAGGGCTTCAGCTTCCGGTGGGGTGACAGGCGGCATTTGCTGAAGCTTGAGCCGGTCTCGTTCGAGCGACACTCCCTCAAGCTTGTTTGTTTTCAACTGCTTGGCAAATCGGCGCAGCCGCCAGTCAAGATTTCGTGCCCGGTCAGCGAGGTAGGATGCAGCATTTGAATCGAACGGAAGCACATCCGCCACTTTGGCGGCGTCGCGCCGACCCAGCAAATAGGCATCGAAGCGCTGATAGTTGCGGGTTCCCTCGATCCATACATCACCGGCGCGCAAACGATCACGCAAGGTTGCCATGATCGCAATTTCATAACGTCGGCGGTCGATACGGCCGCTTTCGGTGATGAGACGCTTCCACTGCCGATTGGGGAATGGCAGTGGAACGCCATCGGGAAGGTCGCGCGACTTTCGTGTGTTCGCATCGCGAATGACATCGATGGCTTTGATCAGTGCCGTCCCTGTTCCAGACGCCTTGAAGGTGAAGGCGTCCAGAAATGCCGGGCTGAAACGCCGTAGCGTGGCGTAACGCTCGGTTGCCGTTACCAGTGCGTCCTCGCCGGCAAGATCAGCAAGGGCATCTACTTGGGCCTTTGCCGCAACAAGCCGGTGCCAGCCCACCGCTTCGTCAATCAATTCGAGCGGATCGCCGCCATTCTGGACAGCCTCATCAAGTGCTGTAATCGTGGCGCCAAACAGCCGCATGAGTTGCCCCACCGACTGAATACTATCTTGGTAGCGACGCTCGCGCCCACGCCGCGCGCGCGTGAACATGCCGCCGATAAGTCGGTCAAACATTTGGATCGCGGCATCGGCAAGTCTGGCCTCAAGGTCGATCACTGCGGCCGTCAACGTCGCCCGCCTGCGATTGACGCTGTAATCCGAAAGCAGGAATGCCGGTGCCACGCCGCCCTCGCGGACAAATTGGGCAAAGCGGAATTCCGGAATGGCGCCCCCAACTACCGGGTGGATACCTATGCCGCGAACATAGCGCAGGCGCTCAAGCAAGCCATTGATATTGGCCGCAGTCGGGGCTTCTTCGAAATTACGCAACCACGCCAGCGGTGTCATGCCGAAATCCGGGTTGTTGATTACGAGTTCGTCTAGCCGTGTCAGTTCAGCAGAGCTGAGGCCTTCGACGATTGCGGCTGCGGCAGCTTTGCGTGCGCGTGCCCGGCCAGCAAGACCGGCGCGTTCCAGTGTGTCGCCTGACGGAAGAATGAACCGCTCACCCTTCAGGCCAACCATGAGGGCGCGAACAATCGGTTCACCTCTGTCTGTATACTCGGCGGCTTGCGCGGCAAGATTCAGGGCAAGTGCCAGGTCGCCGCGTCGAAACGGGCGTATGCCAAGATAACGCGCCACGAGATCGGCATGATCGGTACGGGTTTGCGCGCGCTGACCATATGCAGAGAAGGAGGAAGGATCGACGAATAACTGTGCCGCGAGGTACTGAAGAATGACGTCGGGAAGCCCGATCTCGGGTTGCAGACCAAAGCCGGGATGTCGCATCAAAGCGATTTGTGCAGCCAGACCGAGGCGATTTGCTGGACCATAGCGGCGCCCAACCAATTCAACATCTTCCGCAGAAAGGGTATAATGCCCAATGATCGCGGTTTCTTGGACAGGAGGATCGAACAGGCGCCGGCGCTCGTCTCCGGTCAGAAGTCGGCGTCGTGCCATTTTGCTCTCCCGCTGAGGCGAATAACAAAATTGACACCAAAGCGGCTTGCACTGGAGGGAGGCCATTCGTTGCCGGTTGATCCCCGAGCAATCACCCGGCGCAGCAAGACAGTTTGGCGACATCCTTATCAAACGTTTGGGCCGCCAGTTTGAGGCCTTCCACAGTGGTCAGGTAAGGAAATATCGTTGCACCCAATTCCAGGGTGGTCATGCCGTGTTTGATCGCCAGCACCAGTGTCTGGATCGAATCCGCGCCTTCGGGTGCCATGATCTGGCCGCCCAGCAAACGGTCGTTCGCCTTGTCGGCAATCAGTTTGATGAGACCCCGCGTATCGCGTGCTGCCAGTGCCCTTGGCACAGCATCGAGCGGGAGCAGCGAAACCTTGATGTCCAGGCCTTGCGCCCGTGCTGTCGTTTCAGTGAGGCCGGCGCTGGCGACTTGCGGGTCGGTGAAGACGACGGATGGCATGGAGGAATTGTCGTAGCGGTATTGGTTGCCCGTCACCGCGTTGCGCGCGGCCAGTTTTGCGCCATAGGCGGCCATGTAGACGAACTGGTCCCGTCCCGTTACATCGCCCGCCGCGTAAATGCCTGGAACCGACGTTTCGAGGTGGTCATCGACGACGATTCCACCATTACGGGCAAGCACTATGCCGCGCTCCTCCAGCCCAAGCCCGTCGCTATTGGGTCGGCGTCCGGTGGCGATGAGCACCTGTTCCGCCGCGACGGTGTCACAATGCCCCTCGCAGGTCAATTCGACCCCGCTCTGTGTTTGGGCGATACGCTGATAGCCGACACCTGCGCAAACCCGCACGCCCTCGGCTTCCAAATAGTTTTTCAGCGCGGCACTCACTTCCGGGTCCATTTCGGGGAGCAGGCGGCTTCGGCAGCAGATGGTGACATCAACGCCCAGACGCGAAAACATCTGTCCCAGTTCTACCCCGATCACCCCGCCACCGATCACCAGCAGCGATTTGGGCAAGCGATCCAGCGCCAGCGCCGATGTGCTGGTTAGGTAGGGCACGCTGTCCATCCCCGGAATCGGCGGCACGGCGGCGTGCGCACCCATCGCCAATATGACCTTGCCGACCTTCATGGGCGCATCGCCGACAATCAGCGCACCATCGGCAAAGCGTGCCTTGCCCTCGATATAGCTCACACCGTCATAGGCGGGCAGCAGATCGACATATTTTTTTTGGCGCAGCGTCGTGACAAGATCGTCCTTCGACGCCGCCAATACGGACCAGTCATCCATCTGGACAGCGCCCCCAAGGCCGGGAAAGCGCGCGGCGGCAAGCCCACCATGCACCGCTTCGGCGGCGCGGATCAGCGTCTTGGAAGGAACGCAGCCAACATTGACACAGGTGCCGCCAATCGTGCCGTGACCGACGAGCGCCACTTTCGCGCCCAGATCGGCAGCGGCGATCGCGGCGGAGAACCCGGCAGAACCCGCGCCGATGACGGCCACGTCAAATCCTTCCTGCCCGGGGCGGTTGCAACAGTCGTTCATTGCTTATCGCTTTCTTGAGGCGCTGGCGGCGCCCCGCTCAGTTTTGAATAGCGCGCGCCGGATAACCCGCGTTGGTTGATGCAGCGGCAATCGCAGCAGCATTGGTGCGGCGCGGGTTATAGGTTGCGCGCGCGGTCTTGGCTGCGAAATCGACCGTGACCGCCGTTACCCCGGCGACGCCTTCCATCGCCTTCTTCACGGTGATCGGGCAGGTGGCGCAGGTCATGTTCTCTATGGCAAAGGTGGTTTGCTTCTGAGCGGTTGCGGTAGCCGCGGGGCGATCTTGCGCCGTGCCACTAACTGCATAGGCGACCCCGCCGCCAGCCATAGCCAGCACGGCCATAGCGATACATACTGTCTTTTTCATGGGTATTTCCTTTCAATAGAACCAGGGTGCCCACCAGTCGATGGTGAGCGCCAGGATGGCGACGGCAAGGCCCAGCCACAGCACCGCCTTGGTGGTCCAAGCCGATTGTGGACGAGCGCAGTAGGAACCGTCTTCACAGGGCGGTTTCGGCTTGAAATAGACATGCCAGAAGCCGTAGCCGAGCAGCGCGAGCGTTACGCCTGCGACATAGGGCTTGTAAGGTTCGAGCGCCGTCAGGTTGGCGATCCACGCGCCGGAAATTCCGAGCATAACCAACAGTAGCGGGACGACGCAGCAAGCCGAGGCGAGCCCCGCGCCGATCAATGCGCCCGCCGCAACCCAGTTTGCCTGCTTCGGCTCGTGGTTTTCGGTGAGGGCTGGCTGTCCCGCTTCCGGCGTTGAGACCATGGCTTGAATCCCTTGTTCCAACTGAGTGATTCGCAGTGTAGGCTCTGTAGCCACTACAGACTCAAGAGGTATTTTCATGGAGCAACAGGTCGGCATCTTGCGTGCCCAGCTTGCCCGGAAAACAGGCTGCAATCTCGAAACCATCCGCTATTACGAGAAGGTGGGATTGCTGCCGGGGCCGCCTCGCAGTTCCAACGGCTACCGCGTCTATTCGCCGGAACTGGTGCAAAGGTTGCAGTTCATCCTGCGCGCGCGCGACCTTGGCTATGCAATGGATGAGATACGGTCATTGTTGTCGCTCACCGATACCGGTGCACAAACCTGCGCGGAGGTTATGGCGAGAACCGAACTCCACCTTGAAGATGTCCGCCGCCGCATTGCAGATTTGCAGAAGATAGAGGTGACGCTGGCGACCACGTTAGCCAGATGCACTGGAGATGACGTTGCCGAATGTCCCATCCTGGAAGCACTCCAGTTTTTACCCCATCAAGGCAATTGACGCCATCTTTGAGGGATTTGATTTTGTGATGTCAGCTTGGAGTATAGCCTAACCGGACGTCAGGGCGCTACCGCGGTTTCTGTCAGATTAGGGTACTAAACGGAATTTGTTGACGAATGTCGTTGCGTATCATAGATTTCAACCTGACATTTTGATGGAGAGAGTGCGCAGTGAAGGGGCAACGGATCGGCTATGTCCGGGTCAGCACGTTCGATCAGAATGTGGATCGCCAATTGGAAGGTCAGTCGCTCGATCGGACCTTCACCGACAAGGCATCGGGCAAGGACGTCAACCGCCCCCAGCTTGAGGCTCTGCTCACTTTCGCCCGCGAAGGCGATACCGTCGTCGTCCACAGCATGGATCGGTTGGCCCGCAATCTGGATGACCTGCGCAAGCTGGTCCAGGGCCTCACCAAGCGAGGTATCCGGATCGAGTTTGAGAAGGAAAGCCTGTCCTTCTCGGGGGAGGACTCCCCGATGGCCAATCTGATGCTCTCGGTCATGGGTGCGTTTGCTGAGTTCGAGCGCGCCCTGATCCGCGAACGGCAACGCGAAGGCATTGCGATCGCTCGGCAGCGCGGCGCCTATCGGGGGCGGAAACGGTCGCTCTCGGATGAGATGATTGCCGATCTGCACCGCCGCGTTGCCGCCGGTGAACGCAAGGCGACCATCGCGCGCGACATGGGCATCAGCCGCGAAACCCTCTACCAGTACCTTCGCGCCGCTGCCTGACACCAATGTTCACATTATGTCCGGAAAATCGTTGTTCAGCGTACAAAGCTTGAGGTGACGCCAGCAAGGCGCAGGCGGCGAACACATGATCGGTGAAGCCGCCCGTGTCGGCAAAATGCTGGCGAACGCGGCGGCCCGCGTCATTCATGAGCAGCCCGTCCAGGATATAGGGAGCCTCGCTGACCGTTGCCGGGATCACCTGGGTTGCGAACGGCGCATATTGATCGGACACATGGCTGTATCCCTTGAGGCCCGGGACGTTGCCATATTTCGCGTTGATCAGATTCATCGCCTCGCCCTGCTCGGTAGCAAGGAAGAACTGCCCGTCGCTGGATGCCGATTGCCCTTGTCCCCAGAAGGCGGCCATGGGCAGGGCGGCGTGGGCCTCCACGATCATGGCGAGCGCCCGATCATAGGCGCTGCCTTCGACATGCCAGCGCGCGATCCGCAGCAATTCCCAGAAGCTGTGCGTGTTGGTCGCCGCCGCCATCTTGCGCAAACCGAGATTGACGCCTTCCGCCAGCAACACGTTCATCAGGCCGATCCGGTCGCTGCAGGGCGCGCCGGTGCGCAGATGCGTGAACGCCTCGGAAAATCCGGTTCGCTCATCGACTTCCAGCAACAGATCGGTGATCCTCGCGGGCGGGAGCTGTTGATAGAGATCGAGCACGAGATCCTCGGCCCCTTCGGGCGTGTCGGCCCTCAGCTTGTCGATGTGCAGCTTGCCGTTCTCGATGATGCCGCCTGGGATCGTGCCGGTTCGCGCCGCGCGGCCAAACTCCTTCAGCCGTGTATCCAGTCGAGCCCTGCGCTCGGCCAGCCATTCGCCGGGTCGCAGCGGCACGGCGAGCCGCGCGGTCTGCTCTATCGCCTGTGGCGGGACCAGAAGCTGCTTGAGGTCGCCATAGCGGCGCGATCCCGCCAACCATATGTCACCGGACCGGAAGGCGTCGCGGATGTGGAACAGCACCGCGATTTCCCAAAGCCGGTGGTCGCCGCTGGGCTCAGCGCGAAGATGACGATGCCATTTCGAGTTGGGACGTAGAAAATCCACCGGCGGATCGACCTTGATCCCGTTACGCAGCATCGCAACGGCCGTCAGAAGAGGCGTGGCGATCGGCGCCGCCTGCATGTCGAGCAGGCGCAGCATCCTGGGCGCGTAGAGGCGGAAACGGTGATAGCCGTCCAGCACACGGCTGAGCGGGTCGGCCGCGAGCACGTTGGTCAGCGCGGAGGCCGTGGCGACAAGGGTTCTGAACCGTTCCCAGCCAGGCCCGGTGGCGATTATCCCGTCCAGGGCCGTGCCATCGTCCTGCGCTCCAAGCAAAGCACCACCGATTTCGGCAAAGGACTTCAGCGTGTCCCGAACGGCCGCCTTTTCGTCGGCGATCCTGGTGTTGCAAAGGCGTTCGGAGGCCCGATAGAGACGGCCTACGATGCGATCGTGGGTCTCCACGATGACATCGGCCAGCGATGACCGCCATTCCAGGGTGCAGACAGCGAGGATCGCAAGCCGCCTGTCTTCGGGCAGATCACGCATGCCGTCGGCGTAATAGCGCTCGCCCTGCCGGCGAAGCCGGGTCACACGATGCGCCGGCACGCCGTCCAGCAAATCCGCCGGAAGATCGAACCTTTGAAGATATTCCAGTCGATCCATCAGCCGGTTAGCGGCTGCTGAATTTGCGCCAACCTCGAACTGTCGCAGCCATACGAAGCGCGTGACGCGACCATCCACCGTATCCTCCAACAGGTGAGCCAAATTCTCGCTCAGGGTTGGCGTGATGCGATGGGCGATAAGATCCTCGATCCGGCGCTCGGCCTCAACCAGCGCATCGGCGCAAAGGCGCTCGATCGTCGAGGAGCCGGGAAGGATCGTGCGGGTGCGGCGACACTCCGCAACGAAGCGACGGGCAAGATCCTCATTCGATGTCGCCGCCTCGGCTTCCCGAGCGATCCATTCGCGCAAATCCCGTGCGCCCCGCCCCGAAAAGGAGCGATAGCCGTAGATTCGGCGAAGGTCCGCCAGATGCTCGTGCCGGGTCTCCTCGCGCGCGGCATAGAGGAGTAGATCGTCGCTGGTCAGGCCGAGCTGGGCCGCGATGAAATCCGATACCTGCGCCGGGATCAACTCGCCAGGAGCGAGCACCCGGCCCGGGTAGCGCAGGACGCACAGTTGCAGCGCGAAGCCAAAACGATTGTGGGCGCGCCGGCGCTGGCGGATATGCCCGAGATCCTCATCGCTGAGGGTATAGTGCCGCAGCAGCTCACCTTGATCGACCGGCAAGTGAAGCAGCGCCTCGCGCTGTCGATCGGTCAGGGTCACGCGACGCGGCATACATGCTCCTTATTCTTTCCGAGCTACGGTTTGAGATAGCTTGATTGAGATGCTGGTTAAGATACACAATAGCCCAATCTTATGTGCTCATGTTCGTCACCGCCTCAAACCTTCGTTTGTGATCCATGCTGATCGGCTACGCCCGCGTGTCCAAAGCCGACGGCTCGCAGTCGCTCGACCTGCAGCACGATGCCCTTCGCGCTGCCGGTGTCGAGCCAGGCAATATCTATGATGATCGTGCATCCGGTAGCCGTGATGATCGCCCCGGTCTTGCCGCCTGCCTGAAATCGTTGCGCGACGGCGATGTCCTCATCGTTTGGAAGCTCGACCGGCTCGGCCGAACGCTCACCCACCTGGTCAGCACGGTGCAGAATCTGTCGGATCGCGGTATCGGTCTGCGGGTGCTCACCGGCAAGGGCGCGCAGATCGACACCACGACGCCATCGGGCCGGATGGTGTTCGGCATTTTTGCCACACTGGCGGAGTTTGAGCGGGATATGATCCGCGAGCGCACCATGGCTGGCCTGGCCGCTGCCCGCGCGCGGGGACGCAAGGGTGGCCGCAAGTTCGCCCTCTCCAAGGCCCAGGTGCGGCTCGCTCAGGCTGCTATGGCCCAACGCGACACGTCCGTTTCCGACCTCTGCAAGGAACTCGGGATCGAGCGCGTCACTCTCTACCGCTATGTCGGTCCCAACGGGGAACTCCGGGATTACGGTCAGCGCGTGCTTGCTGCCAAAACGCGATGATGATGACGGGAGCCCCGATCAAACTTACCCAAGCGGACGCCGCAGACGTTGCAGACCTGTACAACCGTTGCAGCGACTATTTCCTGTTGCAGGACGGGGCCGCGCCCACGCTGGACGATGCTCGCGAGCTTTTCTCCGATGTGCCGCCCGAAAAGAGCGCCCACAATCAAGCTGTCCTGGGATGGAAGGGGCCTGGCGGCCTATATGCAATCGCGGCCATCCTCCGCGATTATCCGCGTGATGGCACATGGTATCTCGGCTTCATGATCGTAGATGCCGCACAGCGTGGTCGTGGCGTCGGACGCTCAATTTACTCGACGGTCGAAAGCTGGGCCGCTGCGAGAGGTGCCACAGAGATTCGGTTGGCCGTGCTGGAAGCGAATGAAGCGGCAGAGCGATTTTGGCGTTCTCTCGGCTTCATTGAGTATCGGCGCGTTGGGCCAGACACCTTCAAAATGCGTAGCCATCGCCGGATAGAACTGAGCCGTCGCCTTTCTGGCGCGACCGTAGAAGGCAGCAACAAGTAAGATCTCGCGCCGGCTATCTGGGCGAGCTTGGCGTAGGATTCCGCCCCCTCCCGCAAACGCCCCCTTTCAGGGAAGGGGGCTTGAGATCGCCTTGATGGCCTTCAATCCCGTTCCAAAACGAGCGATCGCGTCCCTGTTTCTCTCCAGCTCGCCATAGGGCAGATAGGCGAAGTCGAGATCGGCAATACGGCTGAAAGCCGGGCGACGGAGTTGCGCGCGAACGTCCTGCTCGCGCGCATTCGGTGCGACCAGGAATAGCCCGGCGGCAGCGTGCAGATCGCTCCCCGACAGCGCCAGATCGAGCATGCGCACGATCCCCGAGTAGATCGAGGTCGAATGTTCAACCTCGAACGCGGCGGCGACGCCGTCGCCACCCTTCGCCAGCCACAACACGTCGATGAGGCGGATCGAGTCCGCTCCGGGAGAGGTCGCAATGGCGTCTGGAAGGCGCTCGAGGCATCCCTGTCCAAGCGGGCAGCCAGCGTGAAGTCGACCGCGGTCATTGGCGGCGATCCACACATCGTAACCGAGGGCATGGCCGAGGTCGCGCAGCCAGGCCTGGATTTCGGCGTGCGTGCGATCGGTTTCGCCCTGCGCGGCGGCTGTCTTGTCGAGCCGGCTTGCCTCCGCTCTGGCATGTTCCAATCTGCCGAGCCAGTCGTCGGCCGCCGTTGCGTCATCCTCCAGCGGTGGCGCGGGATAGCGGCCCGAGCCAATGTCGAACAACAGTCCGCCGATCGCGCCGAGATCGTTGGAGAGCAACTCGCGGTAACGGTCGTTGAGGTCGAGGATGCCGGCGCGCATGGCGAGAAAATGATCCCATGACCCGAGCTTCACCTTGGCGCCGGTGACGGCATTGTAGCCCTTGACGATCGCGGTATTGAAGGGCGGCACCAGCGTCGGGTGAAGGAAATAGAGCAGGTTGGCCGCCGCCGGCCCCAGCCCCTTGATCTTGAGCGCGTCTATGCTGCGGATGTGGCTGATGATCTCCTCGGCGGTATCGCAGCACGAGCAATTGTCGAGCAGGCGACCGAACGCCCGCTGATTGTCCGGGCTTTCGTAAATGTCGGGAATGCGCAGCTTGGGCTTCCACAGCCAGGCATGGTCGGCGCCCTTGAAGATCTGCCGCTGTTCGGCGATCGAGTGGACAACCGTTTCCAGTGACGAGCCGCGATAGGCGACGCCGAACCGCCCACTTTCGATTTCCACGACCACCTGCTGCAGCCCCCGACGGATGGAGCGGAAGTTTTTCAGGCGTTCGTCCCAAAGAAACCAGGAGCGATAGGTGGCGCCCGGATCGTCTCGCCAACGACGGACAAGCTCGCTCAAGAGATCATGATGTGTCGTGGGTAACAAGGTCATACTGGCTCGGTCATCCTGAACTGGCTCCTTGCCGCTCAGGCTATCGCGGGCAAGGGCGGCTTGCACGTTCAATGTGCGATCCGCGAAGCTTGCTCAAACTGCCTGTGATCGCGCAGGGAAACGCGGCTGGCGTTGGGCGTTGCCGATCGCATCCGTAGACCGGGCGCACGGCCAGGCAGACGGCCGGCAGGGGCGTCGCCGCCCCGGAGCGGCGACGCAACCAGCTTCTTTTGGTCGAACTTAGCGGATCATTGCTTTGTGATCGCGGTGACCTCGCCATCGCTGCCCTTGAGCGAGAGGTCGAAATCGACCTTGTCGCCGACCTTGACCGCATCGGTGATCGCGGGCGCCGCCTTGAACGCCATCGTCATCGCCGGCCACTTGGCTTCGGGGATCGGGCCGTGGTTGAGCGTGATCGTGCCCGCCGTCTTGTCGATCGCGGTGACGGTGCCATGGCCCTTGGCCTTGATTGCGGCGTTCGCGTCAGGCGCCATCGACATGTTGCCCATGTCGCCGCTCATGGTCGCGGCAGGCGCCGCCTGGTTGGTTTCGGTTGTAACCGGGGTCTCGCCCTTCTTGCCGCACGCGGCGGTCAGGACGGCAAGGCCGAGGGCGAGGGTCAGTCGTGCATGTCTCATAATCGTCTCCTTCATGATGAAGCGGGTTGATGGATGGGGTCGGTCTTCGGCCGGCGCAGCAGCAGATAGGCGGCGGGCAGGACGAACATCGACAGCAGCGGCGCGCTCAGCATGCCGCCGATCATCGGCGCCGCGATCCGGCTCATCACCTCCGAGCCCGCGCCCGATCCCAGCAGGATCGGCAGCAGGCCGGCGAGGATCACCGCGACCGTCATCGCCTTGGGCCGGACGCGCAGCAGCGCGCCTTCGCGCACCGCGGCCTTCACCTCGGCGGCGTCCGGATTAGCCGTGCGCTCGGCCAGCGCATTCTTGAGATAGATCAGCATCACCACCCCGAACTCGGCGGAGACGCCGGCGAGCGCGATGAACCCGACCCCGGTGGCAACCGACTGGTTGAACCCCAGCAGATAGAGCGTCCAGATGCCGCCGGTCAGCGCGAACGGCAGCGTGCCCATGATCAGCGCAGCCTCGTCGAAGCGGCCGAAGATGAGGTAGAGCAGCACGAAGATGATCAGCAGCGTCGCGGGCACGACCAGCTTCAAGCGGTCGACCGCGCGCTCGAGATATTCGAACTGGCCCGAATAGGCGATGCTGACCCCCGGCGAGAGCCGAACCTGTCTCGCCACCGCGCGTTGCAGATCGCCAACCACCGAGGCGAGATCGCGCCCGCGCACATCGACATAGACCCAGGTCGAGGGCCGGGCATTCTCGGTCTTGAGCATCGGCGGCCCTTCGGCGATCGTGACATTGGCGACCGTGCCGAGGGTGATCTGCTGGCCCGCGGGCGTCAGGATCGGTAGCCCCCGCAGCCCGTCGAGGCTGTCGCGCAATTCGCGCGGATAGCGCACGCTGATCGGATAGCGGGCGAGGCCCTCGACCGTCTCGCCGATCGTCTCGCCGCCGATCGCGCCCGAGACGATGGCCTGCACGTCGGCGATGTTGAGTCCGAACCGCGCAGCGGCGGCGCGGTCGATGTTGACATCGACATAGCGTCCGCCGGTCAGCCGCTCGGCGAGCGCCGAGCTGACGCCCGGCACGGTCCTGGCCACGGTCTCGACATCATGGGCGATGCGGTCGAGCTCGGCGAGATCACTGCCCGACACCTTGACCCCGATCGGGCTCTTGATGCCCGTCGCGAGCATGTCGATGCGGTTGCGGATCGGCGGCACCCAGATATTGGCGAGCCCCGGAAGCCTCACCCGGCGATCGAGCTCGTCGATCAGCTTCTCGGGCGTCATGCCTGGTCGCCACTGGTCGCGGGGCTTGAACTGGATCGTCGTCTCGAACATCTCGAGCGGGGCGGGGTCGGTCGCGGTCTCGGCACGCCCCGCCTTGCCGAACACGCTTTCGACCTCGGGCACCGTCCTGATCAGCCGGTCGGTCTGCTGGAGCAGTTCGCTCGCCTTGGCGGCCGAGAGACCGGGCAGGGCCGAGGGCATGTAGAGCAGGTCGCCCTCGTCGAGGTTGGGCATGAATTCGCCGCCGAGCCGGCTGAGCGGCCAGGCCGTGGTCGCGAACACCAAAGCCGCGATCAGCAGCACGGTCTTGGGCCGCTTCATCGTCCAGTCGATCGCAGGCCGGTAGAGATCGGTCAGCCAGCGATTGACCGGATTGGCCTGCTCAGGCGGGATCCGCCCCCGGATCAGCCAGCCCATCAGGATCGGCACCAATGTCACCGACAGGATCGCGGCGGCGGCCATCGCATAGGTCTTGGTGAAGGCGAGCGGCGCGAACAGCCGGCCCTCCTGCGCCTCCAGTGTAAACACCGGGATGAACGACAGCGTGATGATCAGCAGGCTGAAGAACAGCGCCGGCCCGACCTCGGCCGCCGCCTCGGTGACGAGGATCCAGCGCGTCTCGCCGTCGAGATGCGTGCCCGGATGGTCCTGCTCCCAGCGCTCGATCTTCTTGTGGGCGTTCTCGATCATGACCACGGCCGCATCGACCATGGCACCGATCGCGATGGCGATGCCGCCGAGCGACATGATGTTGGCGTTGACGCCCTGGTAGCGCATCACGACGAAGGCGGCGAGCACGCCCAAGGGAAGGGTGAGGATCGCGACGAGCGCCGAGCGGACATGCCAGAGGAAGAGCGCACAGACCAGGGCCACGACGACGAACTCCTCGACCAGCTTGTGGGTGAGGTTCTCGACAGCACGGTCGATCAGCTGCGAGCGGTCATAGACCGTCACCACCTCGACGCCCGGCGGCAGGCTCCTCTTGAGGTCCGCGAGCTTGTCCTTGACCGCCGCGATCGTCTCCCGCGCATTCTTGCCCGAGCGCAGGATCACGACCCCGCCTGCGACCTCGCCTTCACCGTTCAGCTCGGCGATGCCGCGCCGCATCTCGGGGCCGATCTGGATCGTGGCGACGTCGCCGAGGCGGATCGGCACGCCGCCGGCCGCCGTCTTCAGCGGGATCGCGCGGAAATCGTCGAGCGTCTTCAGATAGCCTGAGGCGCGCACCATATATTCGGCTTCGGCCAGCTCGAGCACCGACCCGCCCGCTTCTTGATTGGCCTGCCGGATCGCCTCGACCGCCTGGGCGTGGGTCACCCCGTAGGCCGCGAGCTTCACCGGATCGAGCAGTATCTGATACTGCTTGACCATGCCGCCGATGCTGGCGACCTCGGCGACGCCGGTCACGGTCTTGAGCTCATAGCGCAGGAACCAGTCCTGCAGACCGCGCAGCTGCGACAGGTCATGCCGGCCGGTGCGGTCGACCAGCGCATATTCATAGACCCAGCCAACCCCGGTCGCGTCGGGCCCGAGCGCGCTGCGCGCGCTCGCCGGCAGGCGCCCCTGCACCTGGTTCAGATATTCGAGCACGCGGCTGCGCGCCCAATAGAGATCGGTGCCGTCCTCGAAGATCACATAGACGAAGCTGTCGCCGAAGAAGGAATAGCCGCGCACCGTCTTGGCGCCTGGCACCGACAGCATGGTGGTGGTGAGCGGATAGGTGACCTGGTTTTCGACGATCTGCGGCGCCTGACCCGGGTAGCTGGTACGAATGACGACCTGCACGTCGGACAGATCGGGGAGGGCGTCGATCGGGGTGGATCGTACCGCCCAGAGGCCCGCGCCGACCAGCGCCAGCATGCCGATCAGAACGAAGAAGCGGTTCTTGACCGACCAGCGGATGAGATGGGCGATCATCGGCCCGCCACCTTCGCCATACGCCGCAGCGTCGGTCCCGCCGGGGGCCGGTCGAACCCGAACCGAACCCGGTCGCCCGCCTTGAAGCCGCGCGCGATGCCCGGATCGGCGAGCGCGAAGGTCATCGTCATCGCGGGCCAGTCGAGCGCGGGGACCGGTTCGTGGCTGAGCGTCACCGCATTGGCCGTGAGCCGCTCGATCTTGCCCGTCGTCTCGTACAGCGTGGCTTTCGACCTCGGCGCGGCGATGGTCGCCGATGCCGCACCGCCGCCGATCGGCCGCGCCTCGATTCCCGACAGGCTCGCCTCGGAGTCGATCAGGAACTGCCCCGAGGCGACGACTTTCTCGCCGGGCGACAGGCCGGCAAGGATCTCGGTTTCACCGCCCGCCTCGCGGCCGATGCGGACCTCGGCGGGATGATAGCGCCCGTCGCCTGCGGCGAGCATGACGAGCGTGCGCTTGCCCGTGCGGATCACCGCCTCGCTCGGCACCAGCAGCGCCGGCTTGGCATCGCCGCCAAGCACGACGCTGGCGAACATGCCCGGCCGTAACCGCCCGTCCCGGTTGGGCAGCTCGATCCGCACGGTGAGCGTGCGGCTGTCGGCCTGCGTCGTCGGCAGGATCGCGATCACCCGGCCGGCGAAGCGCTCGCCGGGGAAGCTCGCCAGCGTGGCGCTGGCATTCTGGCCGACCCGGACATCGCCCGCGCGCGCTTCGGGCACCGCGGCATTGAGCCAGACGGTGCCGAGCCCGCTTACCTGGGCGAGCGTCTGGCCCATGGCGAGCGTCACGCCGGCACGGGCGTCGAGCGTCTGGATCGTGCCCGAGATCGGCGTCGTGATGGTCACCACGCCGTTCGGCCGACCGCTCCGCTCGACGCTGGCGATGAGGCCGTCGGACATGCCCATCAGCCGCAGCCGCTGGCGCGCGGCCGCGGTGAGATCGGGCTTGCCGAGCCGCCTGACGCTCAGATATTCGGTCTGCGCGCCGCCCCATTCGGGCAGGAGCAGGTCCGCGATCGGCGCGCCGGCGCGGACCACGTCCCCGGGCGCTCGCGCATAGACGCGGCTCACGAACCCGCCCGAACGCGCCTGGATGACGGCGACGTCGCGCTGGTTGAAGTCGATCGTGCCGGTGACCTCGAGGGCCGAGGCAAGGCTGCCCATCTTCGCCGCGACGACCCGCAATCCCAGGCTCTGCCGCGCGGCGGGATCGACGGCGACCGTGGGGGCCGCGCCGGCGCTTCCTCCGTCCGCGTATCGCGGCACGAGCTGCATATCCATGAAGGGCGACTTGCCGGGCTTGTCGAACTTCTGGTTGGGGAACATCGGATCGTACCAGTAAAGGACTTTGCCTGCCCCGGCGGGCGTGGTCGCCTCCGATTGCGGTGCCTGGCGATGGCCAGCCCAATAGCCTGTGCCGCCGGCCAGCAGCGCGACAGCCAGGATCGATGCGCCCCAGCGCAGCGCGGATTTATCGAGCGTCATGGCCGCTCCTCCCCATAGGTGATAGTGATGCGGACCGCGTCGCGCGCGACGTCGGCTTCGCGGTTGAGCGCCTCGACCTCGGCCTCCGCGAGCCCGAGCGTCGTGAGCAGCGCGGCGCCAAGGTCGAGCTTGCCGGCGCCATAGCTGTCGCGGTCGAGCTCGGCGCGGTGCCTGGCGAGTGGCACCAGCGTCTCGCGGGCATTGCGCAACCGGGAGAGATGCATGGCATGGTCTGCGAGATCGGCGTCGAGCTGCGCCACCAGCTCGCGGCGGATCGCCTCGCGGTCGAACCGACCCCCTTGCGCAAGGCTCTCGCTTGCAGCGATCCTGGGGTTCTGGCGCTTGCCGGCGAACAGCGGCAGGTCGATCGACACGCCGACCGAGGCCATGTCGCCGTACATGGGATCGCGCCGGCCATAGGTGACGCCGACCTTCCAGTCGGGGCGCTTGTCGGCGCGCGCGAGACGCACGTCCGCTTCGGCGACTGCGATCCGCGCGTCCTGCGCGCGCAGGGCGGGAAGCGCATCGATCCCGGCCCGCAGCCGGATCGGATCGACATCGAGCATCGGCGGGTCGCCCGTCGCCTGCGGGTCGGGGTCGCCGGTATAGCGCGCGAGCCGGGCCCGCGCCTGCGCCACCACCGCAGCCATCTCGGCGCGGCGATCGGCGATGGCGGCGCGGAGCTGGTCGGGCTCGAGCGCCTGGCTCGGGCGCGCGCTGCCCGACGCCAGGCGTGCGGTCACGGTCTTCTGCAGGTCGTCGAGGCTGGCATCGAGCAGGTCGAGCTGCCGGAGCCGGCGTTCTCCATAATAGAGATCGACCCAGGCGAGGGCGGTCTCGAGCCGCACGTTGCGGCCTTCGACCAGCTCGCCCGCCTCGGCGATACCGATATCGGCCGCGGCGCGCGCGGCGCGTGCATGGCGCTTGGCGAGATTGGGGAAGGTCTGGCTGAACCCGATCGTCGCCATGGTGAAATCGTCGCGCGTGAAGCTGCCGGCATTGGGGCCGCTCACCGGGAAGTTCTGCAGGCCCAGGTCGAGCGTCGGATCGGGCAGGCGATCGGCCGCGACCGCCGAAGAGCGGGCGCCGGCTGTCGCCGCCGCGCGCGCCTTGAGGCTTGGCGCGTTGGCGGCAGCGAGCCTCACTGCCTGCTCGTAGGTGAGCGGGCCGGCCGACACCGGCACGGCCCAGGCGCTCGCAAGCGTCGCACCGATAGAGAGCAACAGGCGTCGCACAGCGCGCCTCGGCATCATGATCATGGATATCATCCCCTCATGACAGAGGCGGCGCGCCAAGATGTGACGCGCCGCTCCGGAGCGGGTTTAGCCCTTGTCCGACCTGACTGCGCCGCGCATGCAGTCGGCGGCGCTTGCCTGCATCATCGCGCAATCGCAGCTGGCCATGTCCCGGCTGTCGGGCACCCATATGCGGACACGCGCAGGGCCAGTCGCCCGCGGACCATATTGCGGCGCCGACCGCCATTCCCAATGGCCTTGCGGCGTGCGGCTCGCGTCGGTTGCAAGCGCAGGCGCGGCGAGACTGAGGGCCGCCACAAGGGCGGCCGGAAGCAGTTTGATCATCACGAAAACCTTTGACTGAAAAGAAGGAAACCGGGCGCGCACGCATCGATCGATGCGCGCAGCCCGTGCTCGTTCAATCAGGCAAGGCTGGTGGGAGGATCCGGCTCGGGCGCAACCGCCTTGCCGGTCAATATCGTGTCGGTCGTCCAGAAGCTGGGCGCGTCGTAGAGACGCGCAGGCGCAACGCCGCCTGCCAGGTCCGCTGCGACCAGCGGGATCACGCACCCCATCGCGGCGATGCAATCGAGCGTCAGGCCCTTGCAGGGCTTTTCGCTGGGCGCAGGCTGCTGCTTGGCCATCATCGCCATGCAGTCCGCATCCATGCCCTTGGCCAGCGGCGCGCCTGCCGCCTGCGGCACGCTGTGCGCGGCCGCCATCTGGGCTCCGAAGAGACCGGACAGCGCTCCGATGACGAGCAGGAGGGCGAGCAGGCGTTTCACGGGCCTCGATATCTAGCGGGTTTCGCGGGCGCAGCCAACCAAAGTCTCGCGCCGCGCGGATTTTGAAGTGCTGACGGCTGATTCCGTCAACTCCGCGTCAATAAAGATCCGGCCCGGGGAAGAAGATCGGCTGCGGCCTCTACGTATATCGAGGCTGGACCCGGGACCGTAGTCCCAAGCCTGAAGAGACGCTCTTCCCCTCGGCAAAGTCCGGGCGGTGGCTTACCATCCAAGGAGGTGAATATGGTCAGAAAAACTCTCATGGTCGCGCTTGCCGGCATTTCGATGCTTGCTGCCGTCCCCGCTATGGCCCAGGGCATCGGGCACAGCCTGTTCATGCGCGGCTCGATCGTCGACACGGGCAGCAACGGCACGGTCGTCTGCATCGGCAAGGCCGATGGCGCCGAGGTCGGCCAGAAGCTCGAGGTCTATCGCGTCGTGACCCATCCGGGTCCGTCCAAGGGCGTGGCGCCGACCTATCACCGCCAGCTCGTCGGCCATGTGACAATCGACCATATCTTTGACGATCACTTCGCGCACGTGTCCGTCGCCGACGGCACGCCTGCCAAGCACGACATCGTCGAGCTTCGCAAGAACTGACAAGCCGGTGGCCCGGCGGCACGGGCTGCCCTGATGCGACGCGTCGGGGCAGCGGGCCGCCGGCGACGAGGAGACCGTTCGGGGTCAAAGCGAAACCGCTTGACCCTGGACCATGGTCCAACCGGCATGATCGAGCGGATGACATGGGCAATTTCAAGATCGGCGAACTGGCCGCGGCCGCAGGCGTGGGCCGCGATACGATCCGCTATTATGAGCGGATGGGCCTGCTGCGCGAGCCCGCGCGCACGGCAGCGGGCTACAGGCTCTACGACGCGACGGACCTCGAGCGCGTCAACTTCATCCGCTCGGCGCAGGAGCTTGGCTTCACCCTCGATCAGGCCCGGCAGCTGCTGGCGCTCAGGGCATCGGACACCGCGCATGCGCAGGCCGTGCTCGATATCACGCTCGCCAAGATCACGGACGCCGAAGTCCGGCTCAAGCGCCTGTCCGATATTCGCGACATGCTTCGATTGCTTGCCGATGAGTGCCCGGGCGAAGTTCCTGTTTCCGATTGCCCTATTCTCACGTTCCTCACGGAAAGGCGGAGATCTGATCACCGAAAGATATAAGAGCAAGCCTCGCAGGAAGAACAAACACCATTATTAAAAGGGGATTTATCATGACACGAATGCATATAGTGGCTGGGATTGTTCCAGCATTGCTTCTGGGCGCCTGTGCGACGACGCCGCCTACCTCCGCACAGGTCGAAAGCTGTAGGGCCATGGAGGGCGATATGGGTCTCCAGACACGTCATGACCATGGCGAGATGAAACAGCAGGGTCGTAATCCCATGAACCTGTCGCACGATCAGTGCCGCAAGATTCTTCGCCAAGCACAATGATTCCTGCTCCGGGTGGCTCGGGCCCACCCGGAGATTCCTCCAGTACGAAAGGAAGAAGCAATGGTCGGAAATCGAAAAGTCATACTGTCGCTAATCAGCGTTAGCCTGCTCTCGATGGCGGCGCTTTCGGGCTGTGAGCGCAAGACCGATCAGACGGTGCCGGCTGCGGCCAACAGCGCCGCACCCGCGGCTGGCGCTGATAGCGTAAATCCCGCCGGCATGGATCATTCGGACGCCATGGCCAATGAACAGGAGATGGAGCGGCATCACCAGCAGGCCATGGACCATGATGCGATGCGCCAGGGAGGCATGAACAGCAGCGCTCCGAAGACCGAGCCTGCGCCTGCGGATTCGGCGATGCCGATGAAGGACATGTAAGGGCGCGAAGGGGGTCGACATGTGCGTTTGGACCAGCCTTCGCCTTTCGGGTCTGGGGTTGTTGCTCGCTTTCAGCCTTCCCTCTGCGAGCGTGCACGCTCAGGAGGGCGAAGACCATTCGGCACATCATGGGGATACTTCGGGCGGTGCGGGGATGGCCGATGGCGCAATGTCCGCAAAGCCCGAGGTCGGCACCTCCGATATGGCCTCGATGATGAACTCTATGATGGAGCGCATGATCAACGGCGAAGGCGAGAATGAACATGGGCACGATTCCCGCCGCACCGCATTTTTTTCGCAGTTGCTCGCCTTTCCCGCGCTCGACGAAGCGGCCCGGCAGCGGGTCGCTGCGCAGGCCGGGGAACGGGTAAGCACGGGCCTGTCGATGGTCAACGCCGCCTCGGCCGACGGCGCGCGTGCGACAACGGTCTCGGCCCGGCTCGATGCGGCGCGCCGGATGCGCGAAGGGACCGACCTGTTCCGCTCCGGTACCGCCGCGCAGGGCGCGATCGGAGGCTTGCAGCCGCCCCGGGAGGTCGGGCTTGCCTGGCTGCGCGATCAGCTCGACATCGACCAGGCCGCGCCCGGCCATGCCGATCACTGGTTCGGCATCTCGCCCTCGCACCTCCTTCTCATGCTGTTCCTGGGGCTGGTGAGCGCCACGCTTATCGCGCTGCAGATCTTCCGCCTGCGGCGGATCGGGGCGATCGCCGGCGGTGTCGCCACCGCCAAGGTTCCAGCAAAGCCGGAGCCGAAGGCTGCCCCTCCCGCTACCAGGGTTGCGCCCGCGCCTGCACCCGTTGCCGACAGCGCCGGGCTCGCGCCGAGCAATGCGGCCGCACCCGCTGGGGCGTCGCTGCGCAAGCCCAAAAGCTGGGCGGGGCAGCTGCGCGTGGTCCAGATCGTGCGAGAGACGCCGAGCGTGCTGACCTTCCGGCTCGCGGACCCGACCGCCGACCGGCTGCCGTTCGACTTCCTGCCGGGCCAGTTCCTGCAGGTCGAGGTAGAGCCCGAAGCGGGCAAGACCGCGCGCCGTTCCTACACGATCGCCTCTTCGCCGACCCAGCGGGCCTATGTCGAACTGACGGTCAAGCGCGAGGAGCAGGGCGTGGTCTCGCGATACCTGCACGACAAGGTCGTCGCCGACGATCTGCTGAAGGTCAGCGGACCGTTCGGCGCCTTCACCTTCACGGGAACGGATGCCCAGAGCATCGTGCTGATCGCGGGCGGGGTCGGCATCACCCCGATGATGTCGGTGCTGCGCTATCTCACCGACACCGCGTGGAAGGGTGATATCTTCTTCTTCTACGGCGCACGGTCGACCGAGGAATTCGTGTTCCGCGACGAGCTCGAGCGGCTCGAACGCCGTTTTCCCAACCTCCATGTCGTCGCCGCGATGCAGCGCGCGCCCGGCACCGTCTGGATGGGCCCCGAAGGGCCGATCACCCGCGAGATGATCCTGGCCGCGGTGCCGGAGATCGCGAGCCGGCGGATCCATATGTGCGGCCCGCCGGCGATGATGGGCGCGATGCGCGGCGTGCTGGCGGAACTTGGCGTCCCCGAAGCGCAGCTGCACACCGAGGCGTTCGGTCCGGCCTCGCTGCCGGCCGACCACGAGGATCTCGAGGTCAAACCCGCGCCCGCGCCAGCGGATAAGCCGGCCCCGAGCGCCGAGGTGGCGCCGAGCACGGTGACCTTCTCCGTGTCGGGGGTGTCGGCGGCCTTGCCCGCGGACGAGACCGTGCTCGAGGCGGCCGAGGGCGCGGGCGTCGAGATCTCCTATGCCTGCCGTGCGGGCACATGCGGCGCCTGCGTGGTCAAGCTGCTGCAGGGCGAGGTAACGATGGAGGTCGAGTCCGGCCTCGCGCCCGCCGACAAGGCGCAGGGCTATGTGCTCGCGTGCCAGGCGAAGGGCACGGGCACGCCGCTCGTGGTCGAAGCCTGATGCGCGAACGCAGCGACATCGCCGTCGGCCTGCTGGTCGCATTCCTGCTGCTGTTCCCGTTCGGCTACCTCGTGCATGTGTCACCGCGCTTTCCGGGCAGCCTCGCTGGCGGGATCATCGGGATCGCAGCGCTCGTGCTGATGCTGCTGACGCTTCCCTATGTCGCGGCCAAGCACATCGCCTGGGTCGACAAAGTGCTCTCCCGGCTCGTCAGCAAGCCTACCCTGCTCGCCATCCACATCTATGCCGGCGTGCTGGCGCCGATCCTGGGTCTGGTCCACGCCGCGCACAAGCTCGAAAGCCCGGTCGGACTGCTTCTGACCGTCCTCCTGCTGATGACGGTCATCACCGGCTTCATCGGCCGCTACCTGCTTGCCCAGCTTGGTCGGGCGCTGCGCGGACGCAGGTCGGAACTGGCCTCGCTTCGCGCCGCCTTCCTTGAGGAGCCGGCGGCGCCGGCGCAGGCCGATACCGCAGCCGCGCCGCTGTCGGGCTGGAGGCGCTATCTGTTCGTCGCCGGGGATGCGCCCGCGGGCCAGCACCCCCAGAACAGGGCGGGGATCGCCGCGGCGCTGGCCGATACCGAATTCGCGATCCGCGCCGAAGAGGCGACCAACACCCTGTTCGCGCGATGGCGGTTCCTGCACATCCTGCTGGGCTGTCTCATCTTCGCGCTGCTCGCGCTCCACGTCGGCGCGGCGATCTATTACGGGCTGCGCTGGCTATGAGCTGGCAGCGTCTTTCCTATGCCGTCTTCATCGCAGCCCTGCTGGTGATGGTCGCCGCGGTCGCGATCCGGATGCGATCGGACGCGCCGAGGGATGCCGGCCTGGTGGCGCAGCTCGTAGCGCCCGGCCCGCTCTCGAGCGCCCACCAGTCCTTCGCCGGCCAATGCACGGCCTGCCACACGCCGGGCAAGGGCGTCGAAACCCGGACCTGTCTCACCTGCCATGCGGGCACGGATTTCGGGACGAAGCAGTCGACGCAGTTCCACGCGAAAGCGACGCAGTGCACCTCCTGCCACGTCGAACATGAGGGAGAGCGCGGCATCATCCGCATGGATCACGCCGCCTTGCTCGACATGGCAAAGTGGCGGCAGCCTTCGGCGGGCATGTCGACAAACACTCGAAGCCTGACCCCCGAGACCGCGCTCAATTGCGCGAGCTGCCATGCGTTCCGCGATCCGCACCAGGGCCTGTTCGGCACCGACTGCGCGAGCTGTCACAAGACCGACAGCTGGAAGATCGCCAATTACCGCCATCCATCGGTCAATTCGACGCAGTGCGCCGAGTGCCACAAGGCGCCGCCCAGTCACTTCATGGAGCATTTCAGCATGGTCTCGCAGCGCGCAGCCGGATCGAAAGCGCGCGTCGACCAATGCTATGCCTGTCACGCCACCGACAGCTTCAACAATATCCGCAAGCGAGGCTGGTATGATCACCATTGAGGCCGACTGGCTGAGCGCCTTCTTCCGGCTTGCGGTGATCGGCCTGGAACTGGCGGGCACGCTGACCATCCTGGTCGGCGCGGGGCTCGCAACCTTTCTGTTTGCGCGGCGGGCGAGGGCGGGCGACCGAACCGAGGCCTATAGCGCGTTCCGATCGGCGCTCGGCCGCAGCATCCTGCTCGGCCTGGAATTTCTGGTCGCCGGCGACATCGTCAAGTCGCTGGTGATCAACCCGACGCTCGACGATCTCATCGTGCTGGCCGGGCTTGTGCTGGTGCGGACCTTCCTGAGCATCTCGCTCGGGGTCGAGATCAACGGCCACTGGCCCTGGGAGGAAACCCGGATGGCGCGGGAGAAGGCGCGTGCGGCGTCGGATGGGTCGCCGGCTACGGCTGAGGCCGCCGGATGCGGCACAGCGCTCAAGCGATAGCAGATGGAAGGCGCATCATGATCGAGAGACGCGAATTGCTGATGGCGGGCGCCGGCCTTGCCGCCGCCGGAACGCTGGCTGCGCCGGCGGCGGCGCAGCAGCATCGAATGGAAGGGATGGCGATGTCGATGACGGACTGCATCGACGATTGCGTGGCTTCGCACCGCATGTGCCTGGAAACCGCCGCTTGGCTGACGAAGCAAGGCGGCGCGTCAGCTACGGCGTCGCTGATCGCCATGCTGAACGACTGTGCGGAACTGTGCCAGGCGACTGCCAACTCGATGCTGCGGGAATCTGCCCTGCACCGCATCGTCTGCCGCGCCTGCGCCGACGCTTGCGAGCGCTGCGCCGAGGAATGCGGACGCCATAGCGCGGACCAGCGGATCGCGCGTTGCTCGGCCACCTGCAAGAAATGCGCGGCGAGCTGCCGAACGATGGCGGACATGTCGAGCTGAGCGGCGCGCTTCGCACGTGCCCCACATAGTCACGTTCAGGCCAGAGCCCCCGGTCACAGCTTGTGTGTCCGACAACTACGCCAGGACAGCGATCATGGCACGTGGCACAAAGTCCGAGTATCCGGCAACGGCGGAAATCATCGCACCCGCCATCGCCGGAGCCTTCCGTGCCGCCACCCGATAGTCGGGTAATGCCGAGCACCATCTTTACGATTGCGTGAACGCTCCACGGTCGATCTGTATTGGAGAAGTCAGTGTCAACCGCCGAATTTGTCAACCGGCTACCCGAATTGCTCCGCCCCAATCCAGCAAGGGTAGTGATCAGACCCTATATGCCGTCGACGGAAACCTATAAATATGCGGTACCGGATCAGCCACGTGCGCAGCGCATCGCCGACCGCGTCCTGGCGCTCGACCCAGCATCGCTCCACGATGAGTTGCAACGCATTCTTGATGATTTCTCGGGAAGGCATCGTGAGGTTCCGTCCCTGTTTTTGCGGCGGTTCCACGAGGTTGATGGCATCATCGTCTGTGATTGCGAGGTCACCCATGAACAGGCGCTCTTGATCGGTGCCCATTTTTGCAACGAATATTCCTATGAGGCAGCAGCGCTTTTCAATCCGAGCATCGTCCTGCATCCTGACCAGTCTGCTGTACCTGAAAACTCTCTCCGATTCATTCTTTCCCTGCGAGGCGTGGGCGAGGGGCATATCTCCTCCGTCACCTTTCGCACCGGGTTTTGCGCCGCGGACGGAACCATAGCAATCAATCCTCCGAGCCCCATGCCGCTCGTGCTGGAGACTGAAAACATCTCCGGCGAGGACGGGCCGGACGCGGGCATTCGGATCAAGTGCGATGGCAGCCACGATCTCTCGGAGATCGTGATCTTTCCGACAACCCCCAGCCAGCGTGGTGGCATCGAAGACCTTCGCTTGGTCCGCTTCCTGGACGACGATGGCCGAGCCACCTATTTCGGTACATATACGGCATTTAGCGGCCAGTCCGTCCGGCAGGAGTTGTTGTCCACGCCGGACTTCCGGACATTCGAACTCAGACCGCTGCGTGGGGATGCCACCGGTAGCAAGGGCATGGCGCTTTTCCCCCGACGCATTGCCGGGCACTTTGCCATGCTTGGGCGCGAGGATAACGAAAATATCTGGTTCCTGACGTCCGCGGACATTCACGACTGGAGTGGCGGAGCGAAAGCCATCGAACCTCGCTGGCCTTGGGAGTTTGTCCAGATCGGTAATTGCGGATCGCCGATCGAGATCGACGAAGGCTGGCTGGTCGTAACTCATGGAGTCGGCGCCGTTCGGAACTATTGCATCGGGGCGTGCCTGCTGGACCGTGACGATCCCTCGAAGCTGCTGGCGCGGACGAAGCTACCGCTTTTGCGGTCGGACATGGATGAGCGCGAAGGTTATGTGCCAAACGTAGCCTACAGCTGCGGCGCGATGGTACATAATCGGGTGCTGGTACTGCCTTATGCCATTGCTGACAGCTTCACCACTTTTGCCACTATTCCTCTCGAGCGTCTGCTGGCCGCCATGGATTAGTCACTGTTGCCGACCTGTCCTGCTCTCGAGTCCGAACCATAGTTACACATCGGCACAACAACGATGCCAGTGCGATAATTTATGGCCATCTCAGAGACGGACTTCGCACATTACGTATACAGCAAGGCGGAAGGTGACACCATTTCACGGGCAAGCTCCGGAAGGGGCGACAATCGACCGGGCATATGCTCGATCGAACGAGAAACCCAGACTTGAAGGAATGGATACTTGCGCAAGAAGACGGCAATGATCGCTTCGCTCGCAGCTCTCGGCTTCCTCGCCGTCAGTGCCGGACCGGTGCTGGCGGACGGGATGCCGCCGGGCATGCCCGATCTTGAGGAGACCCTCAAGGCCAGGCCGGCGCCTGCCCAGCCCGATCCTGCCCACATGCAGGGCATGGCTCACGGTAAGGAGCAGATGCACGGCCAGATGATGCAGGGCCATCGAATGGCGATGCGGGATTCGCAGGACCAGGACGGCGCCTCCGGCATGTCACACAGGTCGGACGGTGGTTGCTGACCCTGCCATCATTCCATCAGACGACAAGGTTGACGGACAAGATCATGGCCGCTTTCAACCGAAGCCTTGGTCCGCCGTTCCCACGGCGGGCCAATCGCTTTTCTGGCCGGTCTCAGGACGAGAAAACCAGGCCGGGTCACATTTTTGATCGATCCCGGATCATCATTTTACGCGCCTGCTCCAGCAGGCACACGGCCGATCGGATTTCGATTCGTAACTTACGTATACAGACAGCGTCTCGCTAGCAGCATTGAAGCTTCGGAATTGCCGGGATCGGAACGTCGATCGGGCAACAGGAAGAACACTCGGAGACCCTCAATGCGACAGACGACATTTCTCGCGGCGCCCGTCAGCCTCTTCGCGACGCTAACCTTCGCCGCCGGCACCGCTCTCGCCCAGTCGACGCCCGCGCCCGCGCAGGCTGCGCCGGCCCATGCCCACCAGCAGGGCATGGATCATGGCGGGCAGCAGATGCACGATCAGATGATGAAGGATCATCAGGCCGGCGCGCAGAAGCAGCAGGGGCAACCGGCCCAGCAGGATCAACAGGGCATGTCGGGGATGGCCGGCATGTCCGGCGGGTCGCCAGCATCGAACGGCTCGGGCATGGCCGGTAAGGCGAAGAGTGGCTGCTGCAAGATGCCGATGAAGAAGGCCAAGCCGGCCGCGAAGAAGAAGACCGCCAAGCCCATGGCCGACAAGCCGATGAGCGACATGTGAAGTTTCCAGCCCCGATAAAACACCCCCCGGGGCTGAGGGCCCGCCGCCGCCCCGCGGCGGGCCAGTTCTTTGACGATGCCCAGCGTCGCCCCGTGCTCCCAGCTTTCAAAGCCGGGACCGAGCAACTAACGTGAGAGAGGAAACAGTGATGCGAAAGCATCTTGGCGTCGGTGCTGCTGTTGGCTTTCTGCTCTTTGGCAGCACGCCGCTCCTCGCACAGGGTATCGGCCATAGCTTGTTCATGCGCGGCAAGATCGTCCGTACGGATGCGGGCGGCACAGTGGCCTGCCTGGGCAAAGCCGATGGCGCGCACATCGGGCAGATACTCGAAGTCTATCACGCAACGCCGCGCCACCGCCGCCTTGTCGGTCATGTCGAAGTCGACCAGATTTTCGACGACCATTATGCTCATTTCCGCGTGAGGGACGGGACGCTTCAGAAAGGCGATTGGGTGAGCCTAAAGCGCGTCCGGGCGTAACGCCAGAATTGGAATGCCAAGCGCCGCCCTCGCCAAAAGAAGACTCGGCCGAGTAACGCCTGTCTCGGCATAATTCCGATCAGGCGTGCGCGAATAGGTTCAGGAGTCGATGAATATTCATCGGCTCCGTTGGCGTGTCCGACCCTTAAAGCCCGCGACACCGATACCAGACTACCTTCTGCGGAACTTACTTATAGGCCGCCCGGGCAAAGAGACTACTCCGTCAGGCCATCGATAGAGATGGAGTCAGGTTATGTTCGAGAAGGCGATCGGGACCATTAACGCGGCGGCCTCCTTCCGACACCGCTATGATAATTTCATCGGAGGCCGCTGGAGCGCTCCTGCGAGCGGCGAGTATTTCGCCGACAAGAGCCCGATCAATGGCGCCCAGATCGCCGAGTTCGCGCTGTCGACGCCGGAAGATGTCGAGCGCGCGCTCGATGCGGCGCACGCCGCCAAGGATCAATGGGCAAGGATCGCGCCCGCCGAGCGCGCCAGGATTCTCAATCGCGTCGCCGACCGGCTCGAGGATAATCTGGAGCTGCTGGCGCTTGCCGAGACGATCGACAATGGCAAGCCGATCCGCGAGACCCGCGCTGCCGACGTGCCGCTTGCAATCGACCATTTCCGCTACTTCGCCGGCTGCATCCGGGCGGAGGAAGGCGGCATCTCGACGATCGATGCCGACACCATCGCCTATCATTTCCGCGAGCCGCTCGGCGTCGTCGGCCAGATCATCCCGTGGAACTTCCCGCTGCTGATGGCGGCGTGGAAGATCGCCCCGGCGCTGGCGGCGGGCAACTGCACCGTCATCAAGCCCGCATCCCAGACGCCGCTCACCTTGCTGATGTTCGCCGAGCTCACCGCCGACATCCTGCCGCCCGGCGTGCTCAATGTCGTCACCGGCCCGGGACGGACCGTCGGCCAGGCGATCGCCGCCAATCCGCGCATCGCCAAGGTCTCGTTCACCGGCGAGACCGTCACCGGCAAGCAGATCATGCACGCCGCGGCGGACCATCTGATCCCCCAGACGATGGAGCTTGGCGGCAAGTCGCCCAACATCTTCATGGCGGACGTGCTCGACGAGGACGATGCCTTCTTCGACAAGGCGCTCGAAGGCTTTACTTTGTTCGCCTTCAACAAGGGCGAGGTCTGTACCTGCCCGTCGCGCGCCCTGATCCATGAGTCGATCTTCGACCGCTTCATCGAGCGCGCCGTGGCGCGCGTCGCCGCGATCCGCCAGGGCGATCCGCTCGACCCGTCGGTCCAGGTCGGCGCGCAGGCGTCGGAGGACCAGCTCCACAAGATCCTGGGCTATATCGATATCGGCAAGGCCGAGGGCGCGCAGTGTCTGGTCGGTGGCGCCAGGGCGCTGCCGGGCGGTGCGCTCGACCAGGGCTATTTCGTACAGCCGACCGTGTTCGTGGGTCAGAACCACATGCGCATCTTCCAGGAGGAGATCTTCGGTCCCGTCCTGGCGGTCACCACCTTCAAGACGGTCGAGGAGGCGATCGCACTTGCCAACGACACCGCCTACGGTCTTGGCGCGGGCGTCTGGACCCGGAGCGGCAACACCGCCTACCGTCTGGGCCGCGCGATCGAGGCCGGGCGGGTCTGGACCAACTGCTATCACCAGTACCCCGCCCATGCCGCCTTCGGCGGATACAAGGCGTCGGGCTTCGGGCGTGAAAATCACCGGATGATGCTCGACCATTATCAGCAGACCAAGAACCTGCTCGTCTCCTATGACGAGCACGCGCTCGGCCTGTTCTGACCCCTCGCTCAAAAGGAGAAACGGACATGGCGAAAACCATGAAGGCGGCGGTCGTCCGCGAATTCGGCAAGCCCCTGGTCATCGAGGACGCGCCGATCCCGACGGTCGGCCCCGGGCAGATCCTGGTCAAGATTGCGGCAACCGGCGTGTGCCATACCGACCTGCACGCGGCAGAAGGGGACTGGCCGGTCAAACCCAACCCGCCCTTCATTCCTGGCCATGAAGGCGTCGGGCATGTCGCCGCCGTCGGTGCGGGCGTCACCCATGTGAAGGAAGGCGACCGGGTCGGTGTGCCCTGGCTCTACACCGCCTGCGGGCATTGCGTGCATTGCCTGGGTGGCTGGGAGACGCTTTGCCACGAACAGCAGAACACCGGCTATTCGGTCAATGGCAGCTTTGCCGAATATGTCCTCGCCGATCCCAACTATGTTGGTCACCTTCCCGACAATGTCGACTTCCTCGACATTGCGCCGATCCTCTGCGCGGGCGTCACCGTCTACAAGGGATTGAAGGCCACCGAGGCCCGACCCGGCGAGTGGGTGGTCGTCTCAGGGATCGGCGGGCTCGGCCACATGGCGGTGCAATATGCCCGTGCCATGGGTCTCAATGTGGCCGCGGTCGACATCGACGATAGCAAGCTCGACCTCGCTACACGCCTTGGCGCCACACTGACGGTCAACGCGCACAGCGAGGACCCTTCGGCAGCGCTCAAGAAGGCGATAGGCGGCGCGCACGGAGCGCTCGTCACCGCCGTTTCGCCCAAGGCGTTCCAGCAGGCGCTCGGCATGGTCCGGCGCGGCGGCACGGTCGCGCTCAATGGTCTGCCGCCGGGCGACTTCCCGCTGTCGATCTTCGACACCGTGCTGAACGGCATTACCGTGCGAGGCTCGATCGTCGGCACGCGGCTCGATCTGCTCGAGGCACTGGCGTTCGCCGGCGACGGCAAGGTCAAGGCCACGGTCCATGCAGACAAGCTGGAGAACATCAACGACGTCTTCTCCCGCATGCACCATGGCGACATCGAGGGCCGGATCGTCCTCGACCTCGCCTGAACCCGACTTCGCGAAAGTACAGTTCATGTCTCCCTTACATATCCGGCCGATCGCACGGCGCCGTTTCGTCCAGGGGCTGGCGATCGGCGGCGCGGTTGCCGGCTTCGCCCCGGCGCTTCTCGCGCGATCCGCCCCAGTCTCGCCCGCCGAGCTTAGCGGGACCGAGTTCGACCTCGAGATCGCCGAGCTGCCAGTCAACTTCACCGGCAAACGCCGTATCGCGACCGCCGTGAACGGCAGCGTGCCCGCGCCGGTCCTGCGCCTGCGCGAAGGCGACACGGTCACGCTCCGTGTGCGCAACGGCCTCAAGGAGATGTCGAGCATCCATTGGCACGGCATCATCGTGCCGGCGGAGATGGACGGCGTGCCCGGCATCAGCTTTGCCGGCATCGCGCCGGGCGAGACCTTCACCTATCGCTTCGAGGTCCGCCAGAGCGGAACCTACTGGTATCACGCTCACACGCTCGCCGAGCAGACGGGACTCTATGGAGCGATCATCGTGGAGCCGAAACAGGCGCCGGCGGCGCGGGCGCCCGATCGCGACTATTGCATCGTGCTCAGCGACTGGTCGGACGAGCCGCCGCTGCAGATCTTCCTCAATCTCAAGAAGCAGAGCAGCTACTATAATTTTGCGCAGCCGACCGCCGGCGATTTCCTCAAGGATGTCGGCACCATGGGCTTGGGCAAGGCGCTCGAGCGGCGGCGGATGTGGAACAGCTCGCGGATGAACCCGACCGACTACAGCGATGTCTCTGCCGCGACCTACACCTATCTGATGAACGGCGCGCCGCCCGCCGGCAACTGGACCGGTATCGCCGCGCCCGGCGAGCGCGTGCGCCTGCGCTTCGTCGGCGCGGGGACGGCGACGTTCTTCGACGTGCGGATCCCCGGGGTCGAGCTGACGGTCGTATCGACCGACGGGCAGCCGGTCGAGCCGGTCACGGTCGAGGAATTCCGGATCGGCCCGGGCGAGACCTACGACGTCGAGTTCACCATGCCCGAGGGCGGCGCCCGCACCATCTTCGCGCAGGCGATCGATCGGAGCGGCTATGCGCGTGGCACGATCGCACCGGCCCCGGGCATGGCGGCAGCCGTGCCGCCGCTCGATGCCCGGACCTGGCTCGAGCCGGTCGACATGATGGGCGCGATGGCGACGATGGGCGCAATGGGAGGCGACGCGCATGCCGGGCACGGCATGACCGAGATGCCGGCCAGGGCACGGCACGCCCGCACCGAATATGGCGCCAATACCGACATGCGCGTCGACTATCCGCGCACCAATCTCGACGATCCCGGCGCCGGGCTGCGCGGGCGCGGCTGGCGCGTGCTGACGCTGGCCGATCTGCGCACGCCGGGCGGCGATCCCGACCCGCGCGAGCCCGAGCGCGACATCGAGCTGCATCTGACGGGCAATATGGAACGGTTCATCTGGTCGCTCGACGGCATCAAGCTCAACGATTCCCGGCCGCTGCATTTCAAGCCGAACGAGCGGCTGCGCGTCACCTTCGTCAACGACACGATGATGGCGCATCCGATGCATCTGCACGGCATGTGGAGCGATGTCGAAGGCCCGGACGGCGCCTTCCAGGTCCGCAAGCATACGGTCGTGGTCCAGCCCGCCCAGCGGGTGAGCTTCCGCGTCACCGCCGACGCCATGGGCCGATGGGCCTTCCACTGCCATCTGCTCTATCACATGGCGGCCGGCATGTTCCGGGAGGTGGTGGTCGCATGATCCGGATTATCCCCTCGCGCGGCATTGCTCTTGGCGTTGCCCTCTTCCTGGCGCCGGCGATCACGGCTCCCGCCCTCGCGCAGGATGCCTTGCCCCCGTCGCCCGCCGCCACCCCTGCCCAAACGGCCACTCCCGATCCAAACTCACCTTCCGCGCAAGGCTCTCAGGAGCATGCGGGCATGGACATGCCGGGCATGGATATGACCGACACGAAGGCGTCCGGTAACGGCGCCACGATGGACATGGGCTCGATGCAGGGTGGCAAGGCCCCGCCGGACGCGCGCAACTCGGACGATTATGCCGACGGCTATCGCAACTCGACGCTGCCGGGCTATGAGATGGCCGACAAGCTCTCGATCCCCAAGATACTTGTGGATGAGCTCGAGTTCACCAGCGGCAACGAGGGTCAGGGCGTGGGCTGGACCGTGCTCGTCACCAAGGGTCAGGACAATGACAAGCTCTGGCTGCGCAGCCAGGGGCTCAAGAACTCCCGCGACCAACGTCTCGATCCGGAGAGCAGCGTCGAGGCGCTGTGGTGGCACAGCAAGAACCCGTTCTGGGGCACGCTGCTCGGGGTCAGGCAGGATCTCGGCAAGGGTGCGACCACCTGGCTCGCCGCCGGCGTCGAGGGACTGGCGCCCTATTGGTTCGACGTCCAGCTCACCGGCTATGTAGGAACCGATGGGCGTCTCGCGGCGCGCGCCAAGGCCTCCTATGAGGTCCTGTTCACCAATCGGTTGATCCTTACGCCGCAGGTGGAAACCAATATCTATTCGAAGCGGTCGAGCGATCGGCAGCTCGGCAGCGGCTTCAGCAATGTCGAGCTGAGCGGACGGTTGCGCTACGAGGTGTCGCGCAAGTTCGCGCCCTATATCGGCTTCGTCTGGGAGCGCGCATTTGACGGCACGGCCGATTTCCGTCGCCTGCGCAGGGAAGGGCCTTCCGAACACAGGCTGGTGATCGGCTTGCGCGCCTGGTGGTGATCCGCGGATGGCCACTCGAGGGATCGACCGCGAACGCGCCGCGTGACAAGGCTGGATCGCAAGCCAACGGTCGCTGGCCGGCCTCCTTTTTCGTCTTGTTGCTCGCGGCGGCTGCGGCGTCGGCGGGACAGACGGCCATTCTCGCCTTCCTTCCGGCACTGGTCGACCCGGCTCGTGGCGCGCTATCGTCAAGCGCTCATGATTTTCACGTCGCGAGCCTGACCGCGGTCCATCCCCTGGCAGCCTTGCTGGCGGCGCCGCTCTGGGGCTGGATCGCGGACCGGGTCGACTATCGGGCGATGTTGCGCGCAGCGCTGGTCATCCTCGCGCTGGTGACCGCGCCGATCGGCCTCGTCGGGTTGCCTGAGCTTTATGCATTGCGTCTGGTGGCGGGGATGGCGTCGGCCGCCATCATACCGTTGGGCTTGCTCTGCGCGAGCTTTGCCGCAAGCGGGCGCGCGGACCAGGCGCGCCGCTTCACCTGGCTGACCGCCTTCGTGTTTCTGGGCGATCTCGCCGGTCCGCTGGTGGCGGAGGTCTCGGCCGCGATCCTGCCCCGCGCTCCCCTCATGATCCTCGCTCTCGGCATCGGTGCCGTCGGGGCGGCGCTTTGCGCCGTGCGTCTGCCGCGCTGGTGTGCACCTTGCATCGATGGCGGAGACCTGCCCGCGCCGACGCTCGGCGCGACGCTGATCCTGCTTTTCGTCACGATCGTCGCGGGCGGCGGGCTGGCGGCGATGCATGTCAATCTCCTGGTGACGCGGAGCGTCATTTCGCTGAGCCGCGAAGAGATCGCCTGGATGCTCAGTCTCTGCGGATTGGGCATGCTGGCAGCACAGATCTTCCATGCGAGGCTCGATTGGCTGGTGACCATGCCGAGGCGGCTTGCGGGGCTGACGCTCGGCCTGCTGGCTGCGGCGCTTTTCCTGTTCCCTGTCGCCGCGAGCATGGCCGAACTCAGTGGGATCATCGTTGCTGCCGGCTGGAGCTCGGCAACCCTTCGATTGGTCACCAGCTTCTGGATCAGCGGCGGCGGGGCCCCTTCAGGCGTGAAGCTCGGTTTCCAGCATTCCGCCGCCAGCATCGGGCAGGCGCTCGCGCCGCTGGCGATAGCCATCGTCGCTCCCGGGGCGCAGCCGCTCGTTCTGTGGGGGATTGGTGGTCTATCGCTAGCGCTGCTTGTGTCCCTGCCGCTAGCCTGGAGGCCGCCCGCCATCGTAAAATCATCTGCGTGATGAGGGGAGGGGCGCATTGATGCGTATAGAAAAGAAGGGGCCTCTGCCCCATGCTTATCGTTCTTCCGGGAGTCATTTCATGAAGACCCGCCTATTCGTCGCCTTGCTGTTCCTCGCCATGCCCGGCGTAGCGCTTGCGGCCAGTGATATCGTCGTCCACCGGGATCCGGGATGTGGATGTTGCGAGAAGTGGGCGCAGGCCGTGCGCGCGAAGCTGGGACGCAAGGTCGTCATGCGTGACGATGCGTCGCGCAGCGAGCTTCAGCGCAAGGCCGGCATGCCCCGGACGCTGGCATCTTGCCACAGCGCGATCGTCGATGGCTATATGATCGAGGGCCATGTCCCGATATCCGACGTCAAGCGCTTGCTGGCGACCCGTCCTGCGGGCGTCAAAGGCATTGCGGTTGCGGGGATGCCGATCGGTTCGGAGGGCATGGAAGTGGCAGGCGCTGCCCGCCAACCCTATACGGTGGTGGCCTTCGGCAGCGCCGGTCAGCGAATTTTCGCCCGCCATTGATATCGCGCGGTTTGCAGCATCCTGCAGAATTGCCCGGTGGTAGAGGACCCCGCTGTCGAGTGTAGAACCTTGTGTCAAGCGAGCTGATGGCGTCCCTACCCCTACCTACACTGAAAAAGCAACGATTTGTCTTGTAAGTTGTTCGCGGTCGTCTCCCTGATTTGCCTGAATTTGGCCCAAAATGTGGAACGATTGTGGGACCGTTTGCCCACCGAAAGTGTGAGAACGGCCCCAACATTCCCGATCAGGGCCCCGAACCGATGGCACTCACAGCATTGAAGGTGAAAAACGCGAAGCCCGGTCGCCATGTCGATAGCCGGGGCTTTGCCTGATTGCACTTTGCGTTCGCTTGCATTACATCGTCATGCAGAAAGGAAATCGACATGGCCGCAAACGCTCTTGTGCAGACCCGGATCGACGGAGCGGTGAAGGAGGAAGCCGCGACCGTGCTGGCTGCTATGGGGCTGACCGTCTCCGATGCCGTGCGCCTGATGCTGACCCGCGTTGCCCGCGACAAGGCCTTGCCGTTTGAACCGCTGGTGCCCAATGCCGAGACGATCGAGGCCATGAAGGAAGCGCGCGAGGGAAAGGGCAAGCGGTTCGCCACGGTGGTCGACCTGATGGCCGACCTCAATGCGGACGATTGAACGCTTCGGGCGGTTCAAGCGCGACTACAAGCGGGAGAAGAAGGGGCAGCACGCCAAGACGCTGGACGCTGACCTGATCCCGATCATCGAGGCGCTGGCATCCGACGAGCCGCTTGAACCGCGCCACCGCGACCATGCGCTGACCGGCGACTGGCGCGACCATCGCGATTGCCACATAAAGCCCGACCTCGTGCTGATTTACCGCAAGCCCGATGACGACACCTTGCAGCTTGTGCGCTTGGGATCGCACGCGGAATTGGGTTGGTGACGCCCGCGCATGGCGAGCTTATACGTTTGTCGGGTATGTCAGCCAGAGGCACGATTACGGGTTAGGTGTGATCAGCGAGCATCCGATGCCAACAAGCTTTTGCAGAAGACATCAATCGCAGAGATGCATTCGGCAGGCGCTGCTTGAAACAAAAATGAGGGCCATAAATCACTTTCACCCTCAAATTCTGACAAATTTGCCGTTAGTTCACGACTGGTGAGCGAGAAATGAGCCGATCGCGTTGGGCTTGAAGAGCCGACCGCTCGCTCCACCGTCGTGACCCCTACGTTGATGACCGGCGGATGCTGGCCCGGTAGACGATGCTGCCGAGAGCGACGACGACGCCCATGATGGCAAAAGATTCCATGCTCGAATGGCTCAAAAGCCAGATCGTGAGAAGGAAGGCGGAGTGCCGGCGCTGGGCCGAGCACCACACCCATCCCGAGCGCGGCGATATCACCGTGGCCTAGGCGCTGGAGATGGAGCGGCCTGTCCTGCAGCCGATCCTGGCGCCCTTCGATGGCTTCCATGAGAGCGAGCATGCCGTCACCGGCACCTGCCTCATCAGCTTCGACCGCAACCGCTACTCGGTCATGTCCAGGGCGGCGCGGCGCACGGTGCAGGTGCGCGCCTATGCGGGCCGGATCGTCATCCGCTGCGGCGAAGAGATCGTCGGGGAACATGAGCGTCACTTCGGGCGGAACCGCACCATTTACGATCCCTGGCATTATCTGCCGGTTCTGGCCCACAAGCCCGGTGCCCTGCGCAACGGCGCGCCGTTCCAGGACTGGGAGTTGCCGCCATCCCTCCATCGCCTGCGACGCAGGCTGGGGCACGGGGATGAGGCGGATCGCAGGTTCGTGCGGGTGCTCTCGGCCGTGCTCACCGATGGCTGGAGCAGGTCGAGGCGGCGGTGCGCGAAGCGCTGGCGAGCGGAACGGTCAGCGACGACCTGATCCTCAACATCCTCTCCCGTCGCCGCGAGCCGGCGACGCCCCATAGCATCGTCACTTCGGAAGACCGGATGCTGAGTCACCCGCCGATCGCCGACTGTGCCAGCTATGACCGACTGCGAGGCTATGATGCAGCGGCATGAGATGATCGACACAATGCGCGGCCTGGGCCTCAAGGGCATGGTGGCCGCGTTCGACGAGGCCGTCACCACCGGCCTCCAGCGCCAGCGCACCACCATGGAGATCCTGACCGATCTGCTCCGCGCGGAAGCCACCCATCGCGACGCCGCCTCGATCCGATATCGCATGACGGCCGCGCGGCTGCCGGTGGTGAAGGACCTGGAGCGGTTCAGCTTCGAAGGGACGCCGATCAACGAGGGACTGATCCGCTCCCTGCATGATGGCTCCTTCCTACCGGCGCGTCGCAACATCGTGCTCGTCGGCGGCACGGGCACCGGCAAGACCCACCTCGCCATCGCGATTACCGCCAACGTCGTGCGCAAAGGGGCTCGGGCACGATACTTCAACACCGTCGATCTGGTGACACGCCTCGAAGAGGAGGCCCGGATCGGCAAGGGCGGGACCCTGGCGGGACAGCTCTCACGGCTCGACCTGGTGGTGCTCGATGAGTTGGGATATCTGCCGTTCGCGCGCTCTGGTGGCCAGCTCCTGTTCCACCTGATCAGCAAGCTCTACGAACGCACCAGCGTCGTTATCACGACCAACCTCGCCTTCGGCGAATGGCCTACCGTGTTCGGGGATCCCAAAATGACCACGGCTCTGCTCGACCGCGTCACTCATCACTGCGATATCGTCGAGACCGGCAACGACAGCTGGCGCTTCAAAAACCGCAGTTAGCCGCCACTCTCACCCCAGCTTCAAAACGAACTTGCGCTGTGTACGCCTCCGGCCGGGCTACGCCCGACCTCCGCCGCACACAGCGCAGGGCATCAACCCTCCGCTCAATCTCGAAAAGGGGGTCCCCCTTCAACGCCTATACGGGGTCCCGTTTGCGCGCCGTTTGACAAAGTGAATGGCAGACTGCCGATCACCCCGGCATTGCTGCTGACCGCGAATTATACCTACACCGATTCCGTCCGGAAGGGTGGCGGCGAGCCCGCTTTCGACGGCAGTTCGCTTGACGGAACGCCGCTCGACAAGACGCCCAGGCACATGGCCAACGTTCGCCTGGACTGGCAAGCGACCGAGCAGATCGCGGCCTATGTGCTCGGCTACTACTCGGGCAAGCAGACTTTCAGCGGGTTCCGCAACGGCGCGCTCAACACCCGCACCCGTGAAGGGAGCACGACCTTCGATGTCGGCATCAATTTCACGATCAATGAGAATTTCGCGCTGAGGGCGGCGGTGCTCAACGTCACCGACAAGATCGTGCCGGTCGATGACCGCGGCCGGTTTGATGGTCTCGACGGCAACTGGATGCTCGATGAAGGGCGCCGCTTTTGGGGCACGGCAACGATCAGCTTCTGATCGATCAGGCCGGCCTTCTGCCTTCGCGTTCGAATATTCGCTGAATGCAGAGAGTCGGCCCCTTTTCATCCATGGATCCCGATTCAAGAAACGTTTCTAAAGTCAGAATTCAGTGATCAGTGGATTCGATCTCCGTAAGGAGCGGGGTGGGAGCACATAACCCTGACCGGCGAAGAATATCGCTGGCCAAAATTCTTAGCGTAGGATTTGGTCCCCTCCTGGAAACGCACCATGATCGCCATGTGCGGCATCGAGCGCGTCAGTCGCATTTGCGCCCGATGCCAACTGTCATGGATCCGTCCAAGCTGGTGACGGGGCGCGAAACGGCGCGGCAGTTTTTGCCCTTGCGGGGACGCCGGAGGGCTTTGCGCTCAGAGGCTGTCATGCACACCTGTTCATACAGCCATTATCGGCAAAAGCTTGCCCATCGACGCGCACGCGGCGCCGGTAACGGGATTGGTACCGAGACTTTTCCTCCGGCGATAGCGACTGGAATGAACAGTCCCGTGAGCCGGGCGGCATCTGAGCAATCGCGGGCGAGGATAGAGCAGCCATCGACCCGGCTGCCAGACCTGCGAACAGAAGTTTGGTGCGCATGGACAAAAGGTTCACCGAAACTCGCATCCAAGTGTGGCGTTTGTCGACAGAACGTGGCTAGCCCACGAGCAAGGGTTGGCTGGGACTGCGCGGCATCGGACTCCTCGATCGATCACTGTGCAATTTGCGCCTCGCTGTCGTCAGACCGGGGTCTGAGCCAAAGACTGGCGACAAACCAGGCGAGCGCTACCGCCCCGGCAGAAAAGACGATATCTCCAGGAACCCTCAGCCACACCAGCAGATCGACCACCGGTTGCTGCATGAACTCGGCCGAGCGAGCGTACCAGTAGCCCTTGTCAATCGCGGCGGTCAGCTGAAGCGTACCAAGTGGCAGCAAGGTCAGGAGCGCCATCAACGCAAGGCCGATGTTGAAGCACCAAAAGCTCGTCTTCAGCACGCCTTCGTTCCAGATCAGGTTCGGCAACATGCCACGCAGGCAGAACAGGACGAGCCCGACGCCCAACATGCCGTATACGCCGAACAATGCGGTGTGTCCGTGCAGCGGCGTCAGATTGAGACCCTGCATGTAATAGAGCGACAGCGGCGGATTGATGAGGAAGCCGAACAGGCCTGCTCCGACGAGATTCCAGAAGGATACCGCCAGGAAGAACATGACGGGCCATTTATAACGCTGCATCCAGGGTGTCGCGCTGCTCAGCTTCCAGTGTTCATAAGCTTCGAAGCCAATATAGGCGAGCGGCACGACCTCGAGCGCTGAGAAGCTCGCGCCAAGCGCCAGCACCGCGATCGAGGTTCCCGCGAAGTAGAGATGGTGCAACGTTCCCAGCACTCCGCCTGCCATGAAGATGATCGTGGCAAACAAGACGGCGACCGTGGCGGTGGGTGTCGGAATGAGGCCGAGGCGCGTGAAGAGGAAGGCGATGACCGCGGTGGCGAACACCTCGAAAAAGCCTTCGACCCACAGATGGACCACCCACCAACGCCAATATTCAATCATGGAGAGCGCTGTATGCTCATTCCAGAACAGCCCGGCACCGTAGAAGAGTCCGATGGCTACGGCGGATAGGAAAAACAGCATCGTGATGTGGCGGGATTCGGACTTCTCTTTGAGCGCAGGCCAGAGCGCCCGGCCGACGAGCACAAGCCAGAGCATCAGGCCGATGAAGAGAAACCACTGCCAGAAGCGCCCCATATCGACATATTCCCAGCCCTGGTGTCCGAACCAGAAGTTCCTCTCCAGTCCCAGTTTCTGCATCACCGCGAGCCATTGCCCGGCAAAGGAGCCCACGACGATAATCAGGAGGCAGGCCCAGAGGATGTTGGCACCCAGAGCCTGGAACCTCGGTTCATGGCCCGAGATCGCAGGAGCTATGTAGAGGCCCGTTCCCAGCCAGGCTGTCGCGATCCACAGCACGGCAAGCTGCGTGTGCCAGGTGCGGGTGATCGAATAAGGCAGGATCTCGGCCGCTTCATAGCCATAAACCAGCTGCCCCTCGACCTGATAGTGGGCCGTCATTGCACCCAGCATGATCTGCGCGAGAAACAGTGCGAGAACGACCCAGAAATATTTGGCTGTCGCCCGCATCGAAGGCGTCACCGCGATCTCGCGCAGCGGATCTTTCGCGGGGAGGTCGTGCTCCTTCTCCCTTCGTCCGTGCGTCACCGCATGGTGCCAACCCAACAGCGCGATGCCGGCAAGCAGGAAGGTGACGCTGAAGGCCGACCAGATGAATGTACTTGATGGTGGGCGATTCCCGACCAGCGGCTCGCTCGGCCAGTTGTTCGTATACGTTGTCGTCCGCCCTTGTCGTTCCGTTGTGGCCGCCCAGGCCGTCCACCAGAAGAAGGAGGTCATGGCGGCTCGGTGCCCTGCGTCGGGGACCGTATCGTTCTTCATGGCATAGTTTTCGCGCAGCTCGGCCGTGGCGGGGTCGTTGCCGAACAGATTGACGTAGTGCTTTGCCACCCGCTCGATTGCCACCGCGCGATCGTTGCTGATCGTGATGGTATCCGTGCTCGCTTCAAACGTGTTTCGGCGCATTTCCGTTTGCAGCCGCCGCTGGAGGAGCGCCTTGTGTTCCTCGTTTAAACTCTCAAAGGCGCCGCCCAGATCCCGCTGTGCCCAGAGATCGAGAAGTGCCAGTGATTCCCGGTGCAACCAGTCGGCTGACCAATCGGGCGCTACGTAGCCGCCGTGTCCCCAGATCGAGCCCAGTTGCATGCCGCCCATAGATTGCCAGACCTGGCGGCCACGCTGCATCTCGGCACGGGTGAAGACGGTTTCGCCGTTTGCGGTCACGACCTTGGCGGGAAGCGGCGGCGCCTGAATGCTGATGTCGCGGCCAACCAGAAGCAGGACGGCAAAAGAGACTGCCAGCAATGATAGAAGCCAAATCCAGAGCTGACGTGTTCGATCCATGGTTCTCCCCTATGGGCTACGAGGCGGTACAGCAAAGCGACTAGCGCGCTGCGCGCCGTGCCATCATGCCGCCCGTGATCAATTCTTCCTGGGGGCAGGCTGATCCGATTGAACGACCGGACCGCCTTCCGCTTCCCACCGGTCGACACAGTCGCAATCGTCATAGGCATCGACCGCCAAGGTCTCGGCGCCGGCTTTTGCCTGTGATCCTTCTACAGGCGGAAAGAGGATCGTCAGAAGCAGCACAGAGTTTTCCGCGCCCTTGACCGAGTGCGGCGCGCCTCCTTCGAGATAGACCCACTGGTTACGCCGCAGTTCGATCGAGCTTGCGCTGAGCTCGACTTTCACATGGCCCTCGAGGCAATGCAGCATGATGCTGCCCGGCACCTGATGCTGGCGCATTTCGGTGCCGCTCGGGATCACCAGCCGGATGGTTTCGAAATGGTCCGCCTTCACGATCGCTGTGGAATGTTCTTCATGTGTCGTCACGTTCTCGGGCAAGAGATCGACGACTTCTCCGGGCGCTGCGTGGTGAAGGGCCATATCGTTCAATTCCTTTCCGTGTTCGTGGTTTTATGATTGGAGCAAGACGGGCAAGCGGACTGCCGCGTGCGGTCCGGCTTGGAGCGTCCAGCGCGCAATACCTTTACCCATCGCGCGCCGATTTGGAGTCCTGCGGCGATCCATGACCGCGACGCGCGGCGACGACCGTCAAAGGGAGCGGGATCGACCGGTTCACCACATTCTGGACAGAACATGTCACGTTCCTCCTTTTCGGCTTCGATGCGCCAAGACGTCAATCATCCATCTGGCGCCGCAGGGGTTTCGAACCGATCGGCCGCGTTACGCTCGAAGAGCGACGCGAGATCTCGCCGCTTCGTCAGCAGGTCGGCAAGCGTATAGCGGTCAAGTACCGCCAGGAACGCGCCGAGCGCCTCCTTCAGCACGCCCGTCAGCCCACATGCAGGCGCGACCACGCATCCGCCGCAGTCAACGAGATCGAAGCCGTCCTCGGTCTGGCGTATGAGTGCGCCGATGTTGATCTCTTCGGGCGGCCGCCCCAGGCGGATGCCGCCCGACCGTCCACGCACACTCTCCACATCACCACTGCGTGCGAGTTGGTTCACCACCTTCATCAAGTGATTCTGCGAGATTCCGTAGGCCTGCGCGACCTCACCGATCGAGCACAGGCGGTCAGGCCGCGCGCCCAGATAGAGCAGCACGCGCATCGAATAGTCGGTGAACAGGGTCAGTTTCATGGGGCGTTCCCACTCTCTTCCTCAGCTCGTCGCATTAAGATGTATTCATCTTGCATGTTTTCAGGGAAAAGTATAGATGCATTCCGGATACATGATTGGAGTCGGGCGAATGACCGAGCTGGAACTGAAGGATGAGGCGCTCAAGCAGCTTGTCGACGCCTTCTACGCGCGCGTTCGCGCAGATGCCGACCTGGGGCCGATTTTCAACGACGCGATCGATGACTGGCCGGAACATCTCGAAAAGCTGGCGGCGTTCTGGTCATCCGTCATGCTCGCCAGTGGCCGATACAAGGGCCAGCCCGTGCCAGCGCACCTGAAGCACAGGTCGAGGATAACGCCAGCGCTTTTCGACCGCTGGCTCGCGCTGTGGGACTGTACGACAAACGAGATGATGGCGCCCGACGCAGCTGCGGCTCTGCAGGCGAAAGCGAAGCGGATTGCCGAGAGCCTGCAGCTTGCCATGTTTTTTCGGCTCGATCGGCCAAGCGTCGCTGACGGCGAGGCCGGGTCCATTCATTGCGAACGGCGAGTACCCACCCATGCCTGACATTCTACCCTATCGTTCGACGCCGGTGTTCGATCAGGACACGCTCCCGGCCGCCCTGCGGGCACGCCATGATACCAAGGCGGGTGTCTGGGGTTTGATCCGCGTTCTGGAGGGTGAGCTTCGGCTGACCTATCTCGATCCACCGTCGGAGGTTGTCCTGACGCCCGAACGGCCCGGATTGATCTTGCCGCAGCAGCCGCACTTCGTGACGCCCATCGGCGCCATGAAAATGCGGGTCGATTTCTATGATCAGCCGCCCGGCGCCTGATCGCCGGGAAACTCGAATCCCTTCCAACAAGGAGAAGTTTATGTCGCAGCCCCTCAGCGATCAGACCATCGCGCTCGTCAAGGCGACGGTCCCCGCGCTCGAAGCGCATGGTCTGGATATCGTGCATGAAATGTATTCCAGGATGTTCCAGAACCCGGACATTCGCGATCTTTTCAACCAGTCGCATCATGGTGACGCCGGTTCGCAGCCGCGCGCGCTCACCGGCGCCATTCTCGCCTATGCCAGCAATATCGACAATCTCGGCGCGCTGGCTCCCGCGGTCGAGCGCATCGCGCAAAAGCATGTCGGTCTCCAGATACTGCCGGAGCACTATCCGCACGTCGCCGAAGCACTGCTCGGTGCGATCAAGGCGGTGCTGGGCGATGCGGCGACCGACGAAATCCTCGGGGCCTGGGGGGAAGCTTACTGGTTTCTCGCCAATATCCTGATCGCGCGGGAACAGCGCGTCTACACCGAACAGAAGGACGCGGCCGGCGGCTGGAACGGCTGGCGCGATTTCCGCGTCGAAGACGTTGTGCGCGAAAGCAGCGTCATCAATTCCTTTGTCCTTCGCCCCGTCGACGGCGGCCCCGTCATGCGCCACAAGCCGGGCCAGTATCTTACCTTCTGGCTCGAAATTCCCGGACATCCGCCGGTCAAGCGCAACTACTCGATTTCGGCCGCCGCCAATGGCGAAACCTATCGCATTTCGGTCAAGCGCGAGCCGCAAGGGCTCGCGTCGGGCTGGTTGCACGACGAGGCGAAACCCGGGACGATCCTGAAGGTGGCCGCGCCTGCTGGCGAATTCTTCCTCGCCGATCATGTCGAACGGCCGGTCGTACTGCTGTCGGGCGGCGTGGGCCTGACGCCGATGGTGGCGATGCTCGAAGCCCTCGTTCAGAACGGCGCCGAAGTGCCGGTTCATTACATCCACGGCACGCATGACCGCGACACCCATGCGATGCGCGACCATGTCCGCGCTGTGGCGAGCCATGGCCAATCGATCGCGATCACCGATTTTCACCAGACCCCGCTCGAGGATGAAACAGAGGGCAGCGACTACGATGTGGCCGGCATAATTACCGATGAATGGTTGGTCGCCAGCACACCGGTCGCACAAGCGGACTATTACATCTGCGGGCCGCGTCCGTTCCTGCGTCATGCGGTCTCGACCCTGTCGCTGGCGGGTGTGCCGTCGGACAGGATCCACTATGAGTTCTTCGGCCCGGCCGACGAACTGCTCGCGGCCTGAGGGAGCGGAGGCATGGACGACATCATCCTGGCCCGGGCCGTTCATGTCCTGGCGGTCCTTGTCTGGATCGGCGGCGTGGCGTTCGTGACGCTTGTGGTGATGCCGTCCGTGCGCGCCGCCAATCCGCCGGCGGAGCGGCTGGCGGCCTTTCATCGACTGGAGGGGCGCTTTGCGGCGCAGGCGCGCATCTGGGTGCTATTGGCAGGACTGAGCGGCTTCTGGATGATCTATCGCGCGCAGATGTGGGACCGCTTTTTCGATCTTCGCTTCTGGTGGATGCATGCGATGGTAGGGCTGTGGGCCGTGTTCGCCGCGATGCTTTTCGTGATCGAGCCGCTGTTTCTCCACCGCCGAATGATGACATCGGTCAAGCCCGCCGCAGATTTTGCCCGAATGGAGACACTTCACCGAATATTGCTGGGTATCGCGGCTGTCACGGTTCTCGGCGCAGTGGCGGGAAGCCACGGGTTCTAGACTGCGCTTTTCGTGTGGTTCCAAAATTCAGTGGCTGTCTCCCAAGAGGGGATCAGATATCCGCCGGGGCCGCCCGCGCCAATCCAGCCCAATCTTCCGCCCGCCATCGGACGTTCGTGGTTCGGAACCATCCTATGCGAAGTCGATTCCCACAGGACTGCCGCTCGAAGCCCTCCCATTATTGCCGATGCCATGGGTTCCGCCTGACCTGCTCTCTTCCGCTCCAATCGCACAGCAAAGTGAAACGCCATGTTCAACAAGCCATTCACAGCCGTACTGGCGATGACCATGCTCGCGCTCGGCGGCTGCGCGACAGGCGCGCGATACGTCGATCCCCAAGCCCCCATTGCGGAGCTGAGAGACAAGGTCGTAACCGGCAACGCATCCTATCGACAGCGCATCGCTCTGCCCGCCCGCGCGAAATTCAACGTGAGACTGCTGGACGTTTCGCGCGCCGATGCGAGATCGGTGATCATTGCCAAGGAAACGCGCGAGACAGCAGGGCAGCAGGTTCCTTTGCCATTTTCGATTAGGGTGAAGGAACAGGACTTGAAGACCAACATGCGTTACGCAGTCCGTGCGACGATTACCGATCCCGAGGGCAACCCGATATGGACCACGGATACGGTTCATTCGGTCGATCCCACGCGGTTCGAGCAGGATCTGGGGACGCTCAATATGGTTCGCGTTGGTGACCGCCCGGCGGCTTCAGGCTTGATCGGCCCGCAATTCAAGGTGGAGGACATCAATCAGACCGGTCTGATCGACAAATCCAATGTGACGGTGCAGTTTTCGCAAGACGGCCGAGTGAGCGGATCGGCCGGCTGCAACAGGTTCACCGGCGACTATTCGATCGAGGAACAGTCGCTTCGGATCGGACCGCTCGCCGTGACGCGCCGGGCTTGCGTGCCGGCGCTCGGGAACCAGGAAACCAGGTTCCTGGCCATTCTGCAGGATGTGACCTCATGGTCCGTCAACAGCAATGGGTCAGTGCTCTTCCGTGCCGACGACGGACGATACCTGGCGGCGATACGCTGATTCGACCGCAGTATGCTGAAGAGCGGCTGCCGCTCAGTCCTGACCGATCGGAGACGGAGGTCGAGCCAGTCTTGGACACAGGCTTAACGGTCCAAGAGCTTGATCGGCAAAAGTCCATTGCGCCGTCGCCAAACACAGGTTCAAATTCGGCCGCGATGCGTGGCGAGCGACGCTGACCACTGATTTTTTGGTGTTTACCGCGGGAGACGGCAGGGCAATAGTTGGGAACTTCCGTCCGACCCGCGTGTTGCTGGTTCGGCGCGAGCTGTGTTCCCATCGGGAGCGAACCTGCTGCTGCGCTGTCAGCCCGTGGCGATGACCGATGAGGGGGGAAATAGATCGGCCATGATACTGACCTTGACCGAGACCGAACGCCAGATCGCGCTCGCCATTTCCGTTGCCGTCGGTCTGTGCGGCCTCGTTCTCGCAGCGGCAGGCAATCAGGACACAATGGAAATCCACGGCTGGCTGATCCTGGCCATTGCCGCCATTTGCGCCATCATCGTAATCCGCGGCATCTGGGGACCGGAACCGCCAAAATCCCGTTTGCAAAGCTACTATGACGAGCCCATCAAGGCCGGCATCATCGCCAGCATGGCTTGGGCGGTGGTGGCGATGTTCGTGGGGGTCTGGGTCGCCGCGCTGCTGGCATTCCCTGACCTGACGTTTGACAGTGCCTGGGCGAGCTTCGGCCGCTTGCGACCGGTGCACACCAGCGGCGTGATCTTCGGCTTTGGCGGCAACGCGCTCATCGCCACCTCGCTGCATGTCGTGCAGCGGACCTCGCGGGCGCGTCTTCCCGATCAGCTTTCGGCCTGGTTCGTGCTGGTGGGCTACAACCTGTTCTGCATCCTCGCGGCCAGCGGTTATCTGCTCGGGGTTACCCAATCGAAGGAATATGCCGAGGCCGAATGGTATGCCGACATCTGGCTGGTGATCGTCTGGGTGACCTACTTCATCCTCTACATCCGGACGCTCGCACGCCGCAAGGAACCACACATTTATGTGGCCAACTGGTACTTCATGGCCTTCATTCTCGTCGTCGCGATACTCCATATCATCAACAATCTCGCGATTCCGGTCTCGCTGGGCCATGCGAAGAGCTACACCATCTGGTCGGGCGTCCAGGATGCTATGGTGCAGTGGTGGTATGGTCATAACGCCGTCGCCTTCTTCCTGACGGCGGGCTTCCTGGGCATGCTCTATTACTACCTGCCCATCCGGGCCCAGCGGCCGATCTTCTCCTACCGTCTCTCGATCCTGAGCTTTTGGGGCATTACCTTCTTCTACATGTGGGCGGGTTCCCACCACCTTCATTATACCGCCCTACCGCACTGGGTTCAGACGCTGGGCATGACCTTCTCGGTGATGCTCCTCGTGCCGTCATGGGCTTCGGCTGGCAACGCCTTGCTAACATTGAACGGCGCCTGGCACCGCGTGCGCGATGATGCGACGCTCCGCTTCATGATGGTCGCGGCGGTGTTTTATGGCATCTCGACCTTTGAAGGTTCGTTCCTCGCCATCCGGCCCGTCAATTCGCTTTCGCATTACACCGACTGGACGGTTGGCCATGTTCACGCCGGCGCGCTCGGCTGGGTGGCGCTCATCACCTTCGGCTCGCTCTACACGCTGGTGCCGTCCTTGTGGAAGCGCGAGGCGATGTATTCGCCCGCCTTGGTCGAGTGGCACTTCTGGCTCTCGCTTGCCGGCACTCTTGTCTACATTTTTGCCATGTGGAACTCGGGCATCATCCAGGGCCTGATGTGGCGGACCTATACGGAGGAAGGCACGCTAGCCTACTCCTTCCTGGATTCGCTCAGAGCCATGTATCCCTATTACATCGCGCGTACGCTCGGCGGCCTTCTGTTCCTGATCGGTGCTGTGATCGGCGCCTACAATATGTGGAGGACCATTCGCGCCGCCTCGGCCCAGGCGCCGTTCGAAGGCGACGTCCCGCTACAGGCCGCGACGGCGGCGGGGAGGGCCTGAGCCGTGGCGGAACTGTTTCATCGCAAGCTCGAACGTTCGGCGATCGGCTTCGTGCTCGCCATCATCGCGGCTGCCAGTGTCGGCGGCCTCGTCGAGATCGCTCCGCTTTTCACGATCGACGAGACGGTCGAGGAGGCGCCAGACATGCGGCTCTACACGCCGCTCGAACTGGCGGGGCGAAACATCTATGTGCGCGAAGGATGCTATGCCTGTCACAGCCAGATGATCCGGACGCTGCAGGACGAAGTTGAGCGCTATGGTCCCTATTCGCTCGCGGTCGAATCCAAATATGACCATCCGATGCTCTGGGGTTCGAAGCGCACCGGACCCGACCTCGCCCGCGTTGGCGGCAAATATTCCGATTTCTGGCACGTCGCCCATCTGACCAATCCGCGCGATGTGGTGCCCGATTCCAATATGCCGGCCTATCCCTGGCTGGCGCGGACGCCCTTGCGCCTCGCTGATCTGCCCTTGCACCTCAAGGCGCTGCGGGCCGCGGGGGTGCCCTACACCGATGCCATGATCGAGAATGCGAGCGTCGATGCCTTCGACCAGGCGACACCGGAAAGCTCGACCTCGTCCGGTATCACCGAGCGGTATGGCGAAGAAACGCAGGTTCGCGTGTTCGACGATGTGGCGACCGAGGTCACCGAGATGGACGCGCTCGTCGCCTATCTTCAGGTTCTCGGCCGGCTGACCGACGTGCCGTACAAGAATACGGCCGCGCCGCAGAAGCCGCCAGAGCCGGTGAAATGACATGAGGAGGCAGGCATGGACATAAGCCACGAGGCTCTTGTTGCATTCTCGAAAAGCTGGGGGCTGTTCTACCTCATCGGTCTGATGATCGGTGTCCTCATTTATACGTTCCGGCCGTCCAATCGTGGCAAGTTCAACCGAGCCAAACAAAGCGTTCTCGATCAGGACGACAAGCCATGGACGTAGAGCGCGATCCCGTCAGCGGTCATGAAACGACCGGCCATGTCTGGAATGGCATCAAGGAGCTCGATACGCCGGTCCCCAAGGGTGTGCTGATTTTTCTGATCGTCACCCATCTCTTCGCTTTCGCCTGGTGGATTCTCATGCCGACTTGGCCCTTGGGCGACACCTACACCAAGGGAATTCTCAACATCGACCAGCGCACCTCGGTCGAAAAGCACCTGGTCGATTCGCAGGCGGGACGGGCCGACTGGATAAAGCGGATCGAAAGCGAGAACCTCGAGCAGATCGCGGCCGACCCCCGGCTCATGACCATCGTGCGTAGCACCGGCCACCGGTTGTTCGGCGACAACTGCGCCGCCTGCCACGGCATTAATGCCAAGGGGGGTTATGGTTATCCCGATCTGACCGATGACGACTGGATCTGGGGCGGCGACCTTGAGACGATCGCGCAGACCATGCGTGTTGGGGTCAATGTGGAGCATCCGCAGGGGCGCGTCTCGCAGATGCCCTCGTTCGGACGCGACGGGATACTCGATGCCGATCAGGTCAGTCTGGCGGCCAACTATGTCTACGCCTTGTCGCATCCCAAGTTCGTGACGAATGCCAATCGGACGTCGATTGTATCGGGGCGCGAGGTCTTCATGGCCAATTGCGCGATTTGCCATGGCGAGGATGCGCGCGGGAAGCGCGATGTCGGCGCTCCCAATCTGACGGACGCGCGTTGGATCTATGGAGGAGACATCGATCAGATCGTGGAGACCGTCCATGGCGGACGCCAGGGGCATATGCCGACATGGGACGAGCGGCTTACGGACTCGGATATCAAGATATTGGCGCTCTATGTTCATTCGCTGAGCGCGCCTCAGCGATGACGGCCATGCGATCCCGATCCCGGTGGCTGGTCTGGACGCTGGTGGCAGCAGGCCTTTTGCTGTTCGTTCTTGCGAACGCGCATTTTTTCTACGTCGCCTTTCGCTCGCAGCCCGAATGCGTGGGACATTTGAAGGAACGCGCGAACGGGAGCGGGCAGTATCGCGCGGCGAAATCGGCATGCTGAAAGGTAGCGGGACATGAGCGATAAAAGCCCCTCTTATGGCTTGCTGAGCCAGACCTCGGGCATCGAGGAGACGAAGAGCGCGCGGTTTCAGCGCCATCTTCCCGCTTCCATCGGCTTCCAATGGCTCAAGGCCGGATGGCAGGATCTTTTCCATCGGCCGATGCCGAGCCTGGCCTACGGTCTGGGCATTTTCCTTCTGTCTCTCGCTGCTGTCGCGATGCTCGCGCTGTATGGCCGCGACTATATTCTTTTTCCCGCGCTCGCCGGCTTCATGATCATTGCCCCGCTGCTGGCCATCGGACTCTATGAGAAAAGCCGCAACCGAGAAGCGGGACGCGATACGTCGCTGCGCGAAATGCTCCTGGTGAAACCGGCGGCGGGCCCGCAGGTGCTTTTCACCGGGGTCCTGCTCAGCCTGCTGATGCTACTGTGGATGCGATCCGCGGTGCTCATCTATGCGTTGTTCTTCGGCGTGCGCCCCTTTCCCGGCCTGCCTCACATAACCGCCTTCCTGCTGACCGAGCCGGTGGGATGGATTATTCTCGGCGTCGGCACGGCGGTGGGCGGCCTGTTCGCCTCATTCGCTTTTGCGATCAGTGTTTTTGCCATTCCGATGCTCCTCGATCGCAAGGTCGATGCGCTCACGGCGATGGGAACAAGCACGGCGCTCGTCTGGAACAACCTTGCGCCGATGATCGTCTGGGGCGCCATCGTCCTTGCGCTTTTCATACTCTGCGCGGCTACGGGCTTGATCGGCCTCATCGTCATCTTCCCGTGGCTTGGACATGCCACATGGCATGCCTATCGCGCGGTCTCAGACACGCAGGCCTAGACATGGCCAGCCATGCCATGCCTGCCGTCCAGGCGCCGACATCATTGACCGGGCAATCGGTCGATGAACTCATCTTCGCCAGCCAATCGCTGGATGACGGAACGATGAGGACGCAACTGTCGGTCCCGACCGCGCATTGCGGCGGATGCATGGCGAAGATCGAGCGCATCCTTGGTAACCTCGAGGGCGTCGTAGCGGCTCGGGTCAATCTATCGACGCGGCGTGTGACCGTCACATGGCGGCAAGCGCAAACCGCGAGTGCACCGCCTTTGCTGGCAACGCTGAACGAGGCGGGCTTCGAGGCAAATCTTCTCAGCCAACCGGACGAACGCGCCGATCCCGAAAAGCGCCGGCTGATCGTCGCGACAGCGGTCGCCGGCTTCGCGGCGATGAACATCATGCTGCTTTCGGTGTCGGTCTGGTCAGGCGCCGACCCCGCTACGCGGCAGCTGTTCCATCTCATCTCGGCGCTGCTCGCGCTTCCCGCGGTATTCTTTTCGGGGCGCATCTTCTTCTTGTCGGCATGGTCGGCATTGCGCGCGGGACGCACCAATATGGATGTGCCCATCTCGATCGGCATCGTCCTGACACTGGGTCTCAGCATCTACGACACGCTGCATTTCGGACGCCATGCCTATTTCGACGCGGTCGTGACGCTGATCTTTTTCCTGCTTGTCGGACGAACGCTCGACCATGCCATGCGTGACAAGGCCCGTTCGGCCGTGCTCGGGCTGACGCGAATGACGCCTGCGGGCGCGAATGTAATCGGCACGGATGGATCGCGCGCTTTTAGACCGCTCGAGGATGTCTCGGTGGGTGATGTCATCCTCGTCGCGCCAGGCGAGCGTGTTCCGCTGGATGGTCTTGTCCTTGCGGGCGAGGGCGATCTCGACACTGCCGCGGTCACGGGCGAGGCGATGCCGGTGCCGGTACGACCGGGAAGCACGCTCGTTTCGGGCATGCTGAATCTCAATGGTTCGCTCAAGGTGCGTGTGACCAACAGCCACGCGCGGTCCTTTCTATCCGAAATGGTGCGAATGATGGAAGCGGCCGAGCAGGGCAGAGCACGCTATCGCCGTCTCGCCGACCGTGTTGCGGCCTATTACTCGCCGATCATCCATTCGCTGGCCTTGGCCGTGTTTGCCGGGTGGTTCCTTGACACAGGCGATTGGCATCGGGCGCTGACCATTGCCATTTCGGTGCTCATTGTGACCTGTCCCTGCGCGCTTGGTCTCGCCATACCCATGGTTCAGGTCGCCGCGGCGAAGCGCTTGTTCGAGCACGGCATCGCGCTCAAGGATGGAAGCGCGCTCGAGCGGCTTGCACAGGTCGATACCGTGATTTTTGACAAGACCGGCACGCTCACTCATGGCGATTTGCGAGTGAGCAAGATCGCCATCGATGAACCCTATCGCGCAATCGTGATGGCGCTGGCGTCGCGTTCCAACCATCCCGTCGCACGCGCGATTGCCGCCAACGGCGGCGCCTTGTCCGGCCTCGATCTGGACAGTTTTTCCGAGCTGCCGGGCCGGGGTTTGGAGGGCCAGCGGAACGGCCATCTGTTTCGCCTGGGGCGTGCCGATTGGGCTTTGAATCCAGGCACGGGCGAGAGTGGCGGTTTCCAGACCGTGTTCTCGGTCGATGGTGAGCTTGCCGGCCATTTTGCCTTCTTGGACGTTGAAAAGACGAGTGCGCGGGAAGCGGTGGCCAAGCTTGACGCGCTTGGGCTGCCTATCGAACTGCTTTCGGGCGATCACATTGCTTCTGTGTCGGGGTTCGCGAACGCGATCGGTATCGCCCACTGGCGTGCCGGATTGCTGCCGCAGCATAAGGTGGAGCGGCTTCAGGCGCTGGCGGACAGTCAGCGCCTGACCTTGATGGTGGGTGATGGGCTGAACGATGGACCGGCACTGGCGGCGGCGCACGTTTCGATGGCTCCTTCCAATGCCGCCGACATCGGTCGGGCGGCCGCGGATATTGTTTATCTCGGCCAGGATCTCGATGCGGTTCCGCGCGCTGTGCAGATCGCGCGCGCGGCCCGGCAACGTGTCCGCCAGAACCTGGCGCTTTCCGTCGGTTATAACCTTTTGGTGATTCCTGTGGCCATGGCGGGCTATGTCACCCCACTGCTTGCTGCCGTCGCCATGTCGCTTTCGTCGATTTCGGTCGTTGCGAACTCTCTGCGAATTCCCGCAGCACGCGGATCACGGCTTAGCAGGCGAGCGCCGGCACCGACCCTCGTTCCCCTGGCCGCTACCCGATGAGCGGGATCCTGTGGCTGGTGCCGGTCGCGCTGCTGATGGGCCTTGCTGGGCTGGGCGCCTTTCTTTGGTCGATGCGCACCGGGCAGTATGATGATCTGGATGGAGCGGCCGAGCGAGTCGTGACCGACGCCAAGTCAGACCAGCCTCTTGTCGAACCTGATGATTGGCGACCCGAAACCGAGGGCGAGGCAAATCGTTTGCGATAAGGATGGTGGTGTGGACACCATTGGGCAAAGGACGAAGTGATGATGCAGGCACCGAGTTGGAATTGGGTGGGCGTCCTTGCCTTCATCTGCGGGGCGGCGGTCATCATTCCCAGCCTTGTCGCGCTTGCACTCAGTCTTGCCGCTGTTGCCCGAAACCTCCTGTGAGGCTGGCATCGGTCTGACGGAGGGATAGTGGTCTACCTTGGAAAAACTGGTCCAATTCTGAAGAGAGCCCATTTGGGCATGAGAATTGGAGAAATGTATGGGACGTCAGAGGTTTACGCCGGAGCAGATCATAGCGAAGCTGCGTGAAGTAGAGGTGATTGTGGGGCGAGGCGGCACAGCGGTGGAGGCTTGCCGCCAGATCGGGATCGCGGAGCAGACGCTATATCGGTGGCGCAAGGAATATGGCGGGCTGAAGGTCGACCAGGCGCGGCGAATGAAGGATCTGGAGCGCCAGAATGCGCGGCTGAAGAAGCTGGTGGCCGACCTCGCGCTCGACAAGGCGATCCTGCAAGAGGCGTCGAAGCTGACTTTTTGAGTCCCTCCCGTCGCCGTGAGGCGATCGAGCAGATCCGTCGCGCGTTGCCGGTATCGGAGCGACGGACCTGCCGTGTTCTGGGCCAGCATCGTTCGACACAGCGCCATCCACCGAAGGATGATGCCGACGAGCGGCGGCTAACAGCCGACATCATCGCGCTGGCCAAGGACTATGGCCGGTATGGCTATCGCCGCATCCATGTCTTGCTGGGCCAGGCGGGCTGGCAGGTCAGCCTGTCAGTGGTTGAGCGTATCTGGCGGCGGGAGGGTCTTAAAGTGCCGAAGCGGCAACCGAAACGGCGGCGGCTCTGGCTCGGCGACGGATCGTGCATCCGGCTGCGCCCGGAGCATCGCGGCATGTGTGGTCCTACGACTTCGTCGAGGATCAGACGCACAACGGTCGCAAGTTCCGAATGCTCGACATTATCGACGAGTTCAGCCGGGAATGCCTGGCGATGGTGCCGCTGCGGCGCTTCCGGTCGAACGACGTGATTGACGTGCTGACCGATCTGTTCATCGAGCATGGGCCGCCCGAGCATATCAGATCCGAT